>NZ_JBVJAP010000005.1:0-425973 GCF_055590505.1 Nocardia sp. NPDC041819
CTGCTCAAGCGGCAAATGTACGGCCGTGCCGGATTCCAGCTACTCAGACACCGGATCCTGCTCGGATAGCCCACCACCGAAAGTGCGACAGAGCCGTTTCGGCGACAGCTGCGGAGCGCAGGCTTTGACGATGGCGTGCAGTCGTTCGGCGATGACCCGATCGGATTCCTGCATCCCCGCGATCTTCGCGAGCACGTCGTTCTCCCCGTCCGCCTTGGCCGCTCGGGAACCGCGGCGCGCGGCCGTCTTCAACTCTTGGGCGTGTTCTTTCATCGCGGCTCGTTCCTCGTCGGTGAATCCGACGGAAGCCTTGGTCTTCGCGGTGGTACGGGTAGCGGATTGCTGCGTGGTCATGAGCTGGTTTCCTTCGCTGCGTTCGTGGATGAGGTGGTGGCGGGGGATACGGCGCTCAGCGGTCCTGGATCAACCCGAGCACGTTGCCGTCGGTGTCGGTGACGGTGGCCACCAGGCGGCCGCCGCCCACATCGTGCGCGTGCTCCGTCACCGTGGCGCCCGCGGCGGTCAACTCGGCCAGCTTCGCCTCGACGTCGAGCACGTGCCAGTAGGCCACCGGTGCGGTCATGCCCTGCGGGCCGCCGCCGGGCACCAGCCCGATGTGCTGGCCTTCGGCCTCGAAACCGACGTAGTAGGACGTGTCGGTCTGCGGCGCCACGCCGAGCAGGGCGGCATACACCGCCTTGGCCGCCGCCAGGTCGGCCACCGGATGCAGCACGGTCTTGATTCCCTGGGTGGAAGAGCTGGTCATGATCACTCCTGAACTCGTCGGTCTGGTTGTTCCCGGTACCCGCCTGTCGAGGCGAACCGAACGTGCTCACAGCATCTCCTTCGGCGCCGCCGGCGCACATCCGTGGCGACCACGGAACCGACCACGGAACGCGGCACGGATCGCCCACGGTGGGTGCTGGGGCGCCGCGCGGAAGTGGTCCGTGGTGAGGGGCGCGGACAGGCCGGAATCAGCTCCCCACCACCGGAAACCGACCGCGGAGTATGAGTGCGGCGCGCGTACGGCAGAATCGGTGCCATGGCGGCGACGGTGGAGATCTCGGCTCGGGAGGCCGAGGTGCTGGCGCTGGTGGGGGAACATTTCAGCAACGCCGAGATCGGGGCGCGGCTGTTCATCTCCGTGCGCACCGTGGAGAGCCATGTCTCCTCGCTCCTGCGCAAGCTGGAGGTGCCGGATCGGCGGGCACTCGCCCAGCGAGCGTCCGATCGGCCTCGCACCGACCGGACGCACCCGGCGCCGGTTCTGCCGACACCGCTGACCTCGTTCGTCGGCCGGGCGCGGGAGCGGGCCGAGCTGACCGAGATGATCACGAAACATCGGCAGGTGACCGCCGTCGGCCCCGGCGGAGTGGGCAAAACCCGGCTGGCGCTGTCGGTGGCCGCGCAGATCGCGGGCGAGTTCTCCGACGGAGTGTGGTTCGTCGACCTGGTCCCGATCACCAGCGCGGATACCAGCGTGGTCGCCGGCACGGTCGCCCTCGCACTCGGCCTCGGCGAGCAACCCGGCCGTGCCATGGACGAGACCGTGCCCGCCGCGCTGGCCGACCGTCGTGCCTTGCTGGTGCTCGACAATTGCGAACACGTGCGGGACGGGGTGGCGCCGTTCGTCGAACGGCTGCTCGCGACGTGCTCTGGCGTCACGGTGCTCGCGACCAGCCGGGCCCGGCTGATGGTTCCGTTCGAACGGGTGTACGCCGTCCCGCCGATGTCACTGACCGGCGAGGGCGCATCGGATGCGGTCGAGTTGTTCATGGACCGCGCGGCCGCGGGCGGCTGGCCGCCGAATCATGCGCTGCGCGACGATGTCGCCGCGTTCTGTGCGAGGCTGGACGGGGTGGCGCTGGCGATCGAACTGGCCGCCGCCCGCTGGACCACACTCGGGCTCGACGGCCTCGAAGCCGGACTGTCCGACCAGCTGCGGATGCTGGCGGGGGGCTCGCGCGCCGAGGACCGGCACCGCTCGGTGCGGGCAGCGCTGGACTGGAGTCACACCCTGCTCGAGCCGGACGATCGAGTGCTGCTGCGCCGGGTGTCGGTATTCATGAAGTCGTTCACCGTCGCGGCCGCGGCACAGGTGGCCGCCAGCGAGAGGAGCGTTGTCGCCGACGGCCTGGCCCGGCTCGCCGAGCAGAGCCTGCTGGTGGTGACGGCATCCCCGAGCGGTACCGCATACCGTGCGCTGGAAACCATCCGCCAGTACGGGATGGAGCGGCTCACCGAAGCGGGTGAGCTGGACGACATCCGGTCCCGTCACCTGAGCTGGTGCCTGGCCGCGGCCGCCGAGCTGGCGGTGGTGGGAGCGGACTGGCGGCCACGATTCGACGCGGTGGCCGACGACTTCCGCGCCGCTATGGCGTGGGCGGGTGACCGGCCTCAGCAGCGCGCGGAGGCCGCCCGCTTCGCCCGGCAGCTGGCGCAACTGTGCTTCACCCGCAATCTGATCGGCGAGTCCCAGATGCGCTACGAGCAGGCGGCCGCGCTCGCGGACGACCCGGCCACCGCCGCCTCGATGCTGCGCCACGCCGCTTCCGCGGCCGGGTGCCAGATGCGGGGCGACGACATGCACCGCCTGCGCCGCGCGGCCGCCGACGCCGCCCTCCGATCCGGTGACCGCGCCGGCGCCGCCCGCGACCTGGCGACCGCAGCCGCCGACGCGTACCGGTTCGCGAGCAAGTTCGTCCGGCCCCTGCCGCCGCAGGAGGCGGCCGCACTCATCACCGAGGCGCGGCAGCTCGCCGGGGACGACCCGGCCGCCCAGGCCGCCGTGGCGCTGGCCGACACCGGGCAGGCGCTCACCGATGCCCTCACCGGCCGGCACTCCCCCGATGATGCTGCGGCGCACACCATCGAGCGTGCCGAACGGGCGGTCGAACTCGCGCACCGCGCGGGCGACCCGCTGGCCGAGTCCGCCGCTCTCGACACTCTCGCCGGTGCCCACAGCTTGGCCGGTGACGCTTTCGCCGCCGCGGACATCACGCGGCGGCGGATGGCGCTGCTGGAGTCCACCACGAACACCCCGGCCGACACCCACGAGCTGATCGACGCGCTCGGGGAGGCGGCCGAGGCCGAGCTCGGCGCGGGGGACCTGCGCGGCGCGCGCCGATGGGCGCGCCAGCTCGCGGATCATCCTTTGCTCGCCGAGGTCGGCCATCGTGCGACGAGCTGGCTACTGGTGACCGACGCCCTGGCGGGCAACGTCGATGAGGTACTCACCCACAGCGTCCGGTTCCTGGACGCGTGGCAGCGGGCAGGCAACCCCGCCAAGTCGGTCCTGGGACCTGCGGTAGCCGGTGTGGCGATGATCCACGACCTGCGCGGCGACCACGCCGCCTGGAGCGAATGGGACGCTGCGCTGCACCGGTTCGGCACGCCACCAGCACAGACCCACGGATACGGCGCGGTCTTCGACGCACTCACCATGCTCCACCGCGGGCAGACAACCGAAGCGCTGCAACGGCTGGCGGCCGAGCCCGGTGAGGTGTGGAGATGGGTCACGTGGATCTGGCTGCACTGGTATGTGGCGCTGCGGGCCGAGGCGGCCGTACTCGCCGGGGCCTCCGATGCCGGCGACCGCTTGGCCGAGGCCAAGACCATCGTCGCCGGAAACCCTGTCGCAGGCGCCATCGTGGAGCGAGCCGAAGCACTGCACGCCGGTGACCGGCAGCGGTTGCTCGCGACCGCAGCCGCGTTCGACGCCGCCGGTAGCCGCTACCAGTCGGCGCGGACCGAGGTGCTCGCCGGCGGCGATCATGCCGCCCGCGGCGCGGCCGCGCTCGCCGATCTCGGCTTGGCCCCGATGGCTCCCCTCGTTTCGTAAGCCGTTGCGGCGCGGGGGCCGGTGGATGGCCCCGGCGGGCGGGGGCGCATCAGAGGTAGCCTGTCCCGGAGGGAGGGAGGGCCCAATGCTGATCGACTTCGTTCCCGACGGGAATCTGTACCCCTTCGAGTCGCGGTGGTTCGACTCGTCCGTCGGCAGGGTTCACTACATCGATGAGGGGTCCGGGCCGCCGCTGCTGTTCTGTCACGGCGCCCCCACGTGGAGTTTCCTCTACCGCCACATCGTGAAGGACCTCCGCGACCGGTATCGGTGCATCGCCGTCGACTATCCCGGTTTCGGATTATCCGAACGTCCCGCTGATTTCGGCTACACGATCGGCGAGCACACCGCGGTCCTCGGCGAGCTGATCGATCACCTGCGGCTCGACGGGTTCGTTGTGATGGGACAGGATTGGGGCGGACCCATCGGGCTGGGCGCGGTCACCGCGCGTGCGGATCGGGTGAGAGGGATCGTGCTGGGCAACACCTCGTTCTGGCCCACCGAAGCGATGGCCAATCGGGTTTTCAGCATGATCATGAGCAGCACTCCGATGCAGCGGCGGATACTCGAGCAGAACTTTCTCGTCGAGCGCGTCCTGCTCGCCGAACTGGGGCGCAAGCTCACCGCGGCCGAGGCCGACCACTATCGCATGGTGCAGCCCACCGCGGAAGCCCGGGCCGCACTCGCCGTGACCCCCAGGGAAATTCGTGCCGCAGGTCCGCTGCTGGACAAACTGGCCCGAGACGTGCCCGTCCTGCTCGGCGACAAACCGACCCTGTTGGTCTGGGGAATGCGGGACATGGTGTTCCGCCCGAACGCCTGCATCCCGCGAATGCGCGCCGCCTTCCGCGATCTCGACGTAGTCGAGCTGCCGCGCGCGCGGCACTTCATCCAGGAACACGCACCGGACGTGATCGCGGCCGCGATCGCGCAGCGGTTCCCGTGAACACGCTCGACGAGCGTCACATCGATCCGGTGCCGCTCGACTCGTCGCGCCTAGTCGTCCTGCTCGGACCGGCGACGGAACCATCGTCGGATACGCCCGCCGATCCCGGTGACGCCCCGCGGTTCCGCGGCAGCGGTGCCGACGGTTTCCGGGACCGATGTCGCCTGGGCGAATCGCGCGTGCAGTTGTTCGCGAACCTGGTCGGGGGTATAGGCGCGGCGGCGGCGCTCGGCGCGCACCACCACGACACCGGTGGCAACCACACCGGCCGCACCCGCCAATCCCACTGCCTTCCACCACCTCATACCGCATAGGCTACGACCATGACGGGGACGGGCATCAGTCTCGACCGAGCGGTCGAGGTCGCCAGAACGGGCGACATCTGGCTTTTCCGTGGGCATTCCACGGCCGACCGGGTGATCCGGATGACGACGAACAGCCCGGTGAACCATGTCGGGATGTCCGTCGTGATCGACGATCTGCCCGCACTGATCTGGCACGCGGAACTGGGACGATCCCTGACCGACATGTGGTCGGGAACCGCCCATCGTGGCGCTCAGCTGCACAACTTGCGTGACGCCGTGCTCGTGTGGGCGCACCGTTACGGTCAGCGGGCCTGGTTGCGCCAGTTGGACCCTTCGGTCAGCCGGGAGATGGAAGACAGCGCGCTGCGTGCCATCGCCCGCCTCGACGGCACTCCGTTCCCGACCACCGCGGGCATGGCGGGGCGCTGGCTACGCGGCCGTGCCCGCCTCCCCCGCCGCGCGCCGAGTCGATCGGCTGCCCGGGAACTGGAGAACGCGTATTGCGCCGAAATCGTCGCCGCCACCTATCAAGCGATGGGACTGCTGCCCTCGCACCGTAGCCCCGACTGGTACGACCCGGGCCGATTCTGGAGCGGAGACGGACTACGCCTGTCCGGCGACTACGCATTGAGCGGCGAGATAGCCGTCCGCACGCCGGCTCAGCCGAGTTCTTGAACCAGAATCGTTCTCTCGCAGCGGACGATTCGTTCGCCGCCCCTGTCACGTCGAGATCAACGACATCCTCGTCGGCCTTCCGCTGACACGGATGACTGTTCGGACCGACCGAGCGGCCCGCATACGACTCGGCCAGTGGTCCGTCTCGTCGCCAGTGCCGCGCCGACGAAGCGGTCGGCTTCGCTACGACGGGTCGGATACCCGGCGGCACGCAGTCGTACGCACTCACAGCCGGTTCGAGACCGCGCGGACTCATAGCCGCGCACCGGTCGCTTTCTCGCGGTGTGCGAAACAACGCCGACCGGGTCGGCCGGCTCACATTGCCAAACCTAGGGTACCTAGGTTATAAACTAGACAGACTAGTTTTTCGGAGGTGTGCACGATGGCTCGAGCAGGGTTGACCGCGGAGCGGATCACGCTCGCCGCGGCCGATCTCGCCGACGAAGTCGGGTTGGACAATGTCACGATGTCGGCGGTGGCCAAGCGGTTCGGCGTCCAGGACGCGAGCCTGTATTCCCACGTCAAGAATCTCCGGGATCTCCGCGCGCGAGTAGCCGCCCTGGCGGCCACGGAGAAGACCGAGCTGATCGCCGCTGCGGTGGCCGGTCGCGCCGGACGCGACGCACTGGCCGCCTACGCCCACGCCTGGCGGGATTACGCCTTGCGTTTCCCCGGGCGCTACGCCGCGACCCAGCTCCCATTCGATCCCGAAATGGCGCACACCACGACCGGCGCACTGCGCGCCATCGAACTGACCTACGGCATGCTGCGCGCCTACGGTTTGGCCGAACCCGACAGCACCGACGCGGTCCGATTGCTGCGCAGCACCTTTCACGGATACAGCGTTCTGGAGGCGACCGGTGGCTTCGGGCACGCCCGCTCCACCGCCGACTCCTGGGAACGCATCATCGACGCCCTGCACCTCACCCTCGAGCAGTGGCCGACCGACGACAACGACAAGGAGCAACCATGAGATCCGGCACCCTGCAGGTTCCGGGAGCGACGCTGTACTACGAGGTGAGCGGCGCCGGACCGGTGCTGCTGTTGCTGCCGGGCAGCGGAGGCGACGCGGCGGTCTTCGATCCCATTCTCGAGCCTCTCGCCCAGCACTTCACCGTGGTCACCATCGACCCGCGCGGTTACTCGCGCAGCGTGCTCGAGCCCGGCCCACCGGCCGATATCGAGGTCGAGGTGCAGAGCGAGGACGCTCACTTGCTCCTCGAGCACCTCACACCCGCGGGCGAAGACGCCTACGTCTTCGGCGGCAGCGGCGGCGCGGTGGTCGCGCTGGACCTGCTCGCCCGCCATCCCCAGCGGTTGGGGCTGGTGATCGCGCACGAGCCGCCGTCTTTCGGCGTGCTGCCCGACGCCGCCGAGCACAAGGCGTTCGTCGACGAAGTGTACGAATTGTTCGAGACCGAGGGCCTCGCCGCCGCGGGCGCGCGTTTTCTCGAGGGGATCGGCGGAGGCGTGCGGATGCCCGATGCCGCCCAGCTCGCACCGCGGGCGGCGGCGATGATCGAACGTCTGCACGCCAACGCGCCGCGCAACATGAGACACGAATTGCGCACGATCACGTCCCACCTCCCGGACGTGGTGGCTTTGGAACCGGTCACCGACCGGCTCGTACTGGGGGCGGGCCGGGAAAGCAGGGGCAAACTCCCGTACCGTCCCGCCCAGACCCTCGCCGAGCAACTGAACATCCCGCTGACCGAGTTCCCCGGCGGGCACAGCGGATTCACCGACGCGCCTGACGACTTCGTCCAGCTGATGCTCGAGTTGCTGCTGGCCGCCCGCGTGAACTGAGCGACAACCGGTCGGGCCCGGATACCCCCGGTCGGGGTGCCGGTAAGAATCGTGTCACCTGGTACATGAAGCTGGCGTAAAAGCGGCCCCGCGCTCGTTGATGGGGGGTGTAGCTTGCCGGCCGTGATGAGGAGCTGGACCAGGACGAGCTGATCGACCGGTGGACATTGCTGGGCAAGGAACCGGAGTTGGTCGCGTGCGAGCGGGGCGCGCAACCTGCGCAAACCGAAATCCCAGGTCGGAACCCGGTGGGGAGTGGTGCCGCTGATCGACATGGTGAAAGAAGCGGCGCTGCGGATCCCACCGGTGGGTCAGCGGCTCGGCAGCATGTGGGCGAGAAATGCGGCTGTATCGTGGCGGGCGTGCGGCAAGAGCGTGAAGTGGTCGGCCGCGGGGTAGACAAGCAGGCGGCTTTCGGTGCCGCTTCGTTCGAGTTGTTGCTGGAGCAGGACGGTGGTCGGGATCGGTTGCACAGTGTCGGCTCCGCCCTGCAGAAGCAGCAGCGGCCGGTCGTAGCCGGTCGTGGGCGCGGCCATGTACTCGCGGAGTGCGGCTGTCAGGGCCGGATCGGACAGGGGTTCGGCGAACAGCTGACTGAAGGGACGACCGGTGAGGGCTTGTTCCGCTGACCTCAGGCAGTCTTCCGCGGACTCCGCGATGGCCACCACATGTTTGCCTCGTTCGCTCAGGTGGTCGGCGACCCCCAGCTCCGGATGCGCGTGGTCGAGGCCGGCCAGGATCATCAAGACCCTGAGCTGCAGTCCCGCGGGGAACGGCACAGCCAGGTCCGGTCCGGAGAGCGCGGAGATCAACTGCTCGTAGTTGCTCGTCGGAGCGAATGCGGCGGTGCCGCGCAGATCGAGTTCCGGTGCGTAGCTCGAAGACAACTGTGCCGCGTGCAACACCGCATGCCCGCCGATCGAATGTCCGGCCAGCGCATAGGAATCCGATAGGTCCGGCTCGACGAGGCGGCCGGCTCGGACGATATCGAGCACCGCGTGTCCTTCCGCGCGCCCGGAAAGATACTCGTAGCGCCCGGGCGCCCCGAGCCCGATGTAGTCGGTGGCCACCACGGCGTACCCCTGGGCTAGCAGGTCGGTCAGCTGCGGTGTTTCGTCGTGTGTATCCGCGATCCCGCCGAGGAGACTGGGTGCACACCCCTGTGCCATCCCGCTCGTGCCGTGCGCCCAGGACACCACCCGCCACCCGCCCGGCGGTGCAGTCCCGGCGGGCAGGTAGACGTTTCCGCCGCTGATCGCCGGCTCGCCGTCGCGGCCGGTGGTTCGATAGACGAGCCGATACCCCTCGCCCGCGGCGGGAATAAGTTCGGTCGCCTCCAGCGACCGGGACGACACGATGGTTCCGGGGCCGCTCGAAGCCACCGGGTCCGCCGCTGCCACTCCTGCGGCCGGTACCGCGCATCCGGCGACCAGCAGCGCCGAAATCGCGCGTAGTACGGCGATCCGCACGCCTGGACCGGTTGTCGTGTTTCGCATAGAACGCCTTTCATGTAATGGGTTGAACGAAAGGAAGGTGCCGGGTATGGCCGCTTCGCCGACCGGCCGTAGCCCTCAACCGGCGGCCGGAGTCGGCACACCGCACTCGCGGGCACGAGCGACTACGGATGTCGGCCCGCTCGCCCGAACGGGAACGGTGCCCTTTCACGAACCGCCGTGAGCCCGCCGGATCGCCGCCGGATTCGGCGACTGAGGCGGGCACGTCTGCTCGCCGGGCCGTGCCAGCAGGTGGGTCCGGAGGTAACCGAGGATCTCGGCGCGGGCCGGCCGGGCCGCGGGAACCAGTCCGGGCATGGAAAGGAAGGCGTGCACCGCCTCCGGATAGTGCGTCAGCGTCGCGTCGACGCCCGCCTGCCGCAGGCGGTCGGCGTAGGCCGGGGCCTGGTCCGCCAGCGGGTCCAGCCCCGCGGCTTGGATGAGCGCCGGGGCCGCCCCCGCGAGGTCGTCACGCAGCAGGGGGGTGATCGTCGTGCGATCGAACGGTTCGGGAATCGCGAAACGCAGCATGGCACGGCAGAAGGCCGGCGTCGGGCTCGGTGCGTCCGCGTTCTCGGTGAACGAGTGATAGTCGAATATACGGTCGGTCCAATCGAGTTGCGGATTTATCAGCACCTGCGCCCGTACCGCCAGCCCGAGTTCGCGGGCGTGGATCGCAGTGAGCGCCGCGAGCGTGGCTCCCGCGCTGGCGCCCAGCAGGGCGATTCGGGCGGGGTCCGCGCAGAACGCCGGGGCTGATTCGGCCAGCTGGGCCGCGGCGTCGTGGGCGTCTTCGACGAATGCGCCGATCCGATGTTCGGGGGCCAGCCGGTAGTCGACGGAGGTGACCACGGCCGGAAGGTTCGCCGCCAAGTGTCCGAGCAGCCAATCGTCCTGATCCGGTGCACCGCCGAGGAATCCGCCGCCGTGGAACGCAATGATCAAAGGCAGCGCCGAGTCTTCCCGGTCGGGCCGGTAGACCCGCACGTCCACGCGTCGTTGTGGGAGATCGAGTGTGTGCGTGGTGATGCGTGCGCGCTGATCAGGCTTGCCGGTGACCAGTCTGCCCAGTGCCGAGCGGCGCTTGTGGGCCTGAGCCTCACGTACCTCGATGATCTGTTCGGGGGTGATCGAATCCCAGTCCGGCTCGGTGGTAAGCGCGGACAGAATACGAACTCGCAGTGGAACTTTGCCTTTCACGCCATCGATTCTCGATCCGGTGGGCACGTCCCGCGTCCGTCAGCGGTCGGCACTGTCTACGTCGATCCCCGTACGCAGATCGCAAACGTCTGCGCGGGAGGTCGTAGCCGCGCGGACGTCGACGAGGACCGAGCCGCGTGGCGGTGGTGCCGGACGAATGCGATCGCCGTCGCGGGCTGCCGCAGCTAGGGCTGGGTCAGCCCGGTCTGGTAGGCGATGGCGACCAGCAGGGCGTCGCCGTCTGCGATCACCCGGATGGCGTGCAGCAGTTCGGCGAGCGCGGGCATCCCTCGATTCCGGATCAGGGCATCTGGATGAATCACTGCCACAACCTGCCGCACGCACATCAGGGGATGATGCTGCACGTACGCTACGTACGGTGTCACCACTCCGTTCGGCGGCATGCGGGACGCAGGCTCCCGACGCCACCATTGACGAGCGCACCGTCCCGCAGCCCTGGCGCGGCGAGGTCCTGCTGCGTCCCGGTGTGCTCGCCTTCAGCGGATCGATCGGACCGACCGGCACCCACGCCCACCACGCCGTCCAGGTGATAGTCGGGGCCGGCCCGATCACCGTTGCCGGCGACCACGCCGAGTGCACCGGTACCCACATGATCATCCCCGCCGATGCATCGCATCGCGTTCTGCGCGGCGCCCCCGCAGGTATCGCGGTGTTCCTCGATCCGGACAGCACCGCCGGCCGTGCCGCCACGCACCGCGCCCACACCGCCGGCTGGTCCGGCGGACCGGCGCTGTCCCTGCCCGATCAGGATGCGCCGGTGGCCGTGGTCGTCACCGAACTGATGGCGATCTTGGCGCCGCACAGCACGGCCGTCTCCCACGCCGTCCGCCACCCGGCGGTGGCCTCCGCGCTGCACTGCCTGCCGGTCGTCGTCGCCTCCGGGACCGTTCGCACCGCCGATCTCGCCGCCCGCGTTGGCATTTCGGCGAGCAGACTGACACATCTTTTCACCGCTCAGGTCGGGCTGCCGCTGCGCCGCTACGTGCTCTGGTTGCGGCTGATGATCGCGCGGGACGCGGTGGCCGGCGGCGCGGACCTCACCACCGCCGCGCACGCCGCCGGGTTCGCCGACAGCGCCCACCTGACTCGCACCTGCCGGGAGACCTTCGGCCTGCCGCCCTCGGCGCTGAGCCGGAACCTGTCCTGGCACAACGATTCGCGATAGCCGATTCGTTCAAGCCGGATGCGGTGTCGAGCCAGCACGCTCAACGCATGCACACGACCATACTGTTGGCGGCACAACGGATCACGCGGTATGCCTATGTACCGTTCATGCTGCTCGGGCTCAACGGGCTCGGTATCGCCCTCTCGGCTGCGGGCGCCCCGAAATACTGGCTCCTCGCGATCCTGGCCTCGGCGATCGCAGCCTCGTTTCTGGCCGAACGGATCATCCCGTACGAGCAGGGCTGGAACCACGACCTCGGCGACAGTCGCCGCGACCGCATCCACGCGACGGTCAACGAAACCCTGATCCTGATCAGTGTCGCCGCCATTCCGCTGCTGGCCGCGATCGTCCCGAACGCGCGGATCTGGCCCGGCGAGCTGCCCTTCGCCGGACAGGTCCTCCTTGCCGTACTGATCGCCGACTTCGGCATCACCACGGTGCATCTGGCCAGTCACAAGATCGGGCTGCTGTGGCGATTCCACGCCGTGCACCACAGCGTCATCCGGTTCTACGGACTCAACGGCCTGATGAAACATCCCGTCCACCAGACCGTCGAGATGGCCGCCGGCGTCGCGCCGCTGATCCTGCTCGGCCTGCCCGTCGACGTGGCCTCCGTCCTCGCCCTCGCCGTCGCGATCCAGCTGCTGCTCCAGCACTCCAATGCCGACTACCGTGTCGGTCCCGCCGGATACGTCCTCGCGCTCAACGCGGGCCACCGCTTCCATCACCTCAAGTGGGCCGGTATCGGCGACGTGAACTTCGGGCTGTTCACCCTGCTCTGGGACCACCTCTACCGCACCTACTCCTACGATCCCGGCCGGCGCTTCACCTCCGAACAGCTCGGCATGGCGGCCAAACCCGACTACCCGGTCGACTACGCCCGCCAGCTGATCCACCCGTTCACCGCCGCGGGCGGCTGCGGGACGACCACCACGAACACATAGACGCGACGCTTCCGATTCCGGCGGCGGCGCAGAACGGGAGGTTCGGGGCGAGAACCGATTCCGCCCGGTGTCGCCCCTGCAGATACCTCCTGACTTGCCGATCCTTTGACCACGCCCAGCGCGCCGTGTCAGCTGTCTGGCAGCCGGCTGCTGGTTCCGGGCGTCCGGCCAGCGTTCCGTTAGACGATCGGCCACCGGAACACCAGGCGGCGCGGGCCCGGTCCCAGCTCACGGGTGTTCCGTAGAGGTGTTCGGTGAACCGTCCCGGTGAACCCCGCTATCTGGAACACTTTCGACATGGGTGAGCTGTTCCGCGTCGGATTCTGCCGCTGCTCCACCGACGAACAAGACGTAGAGATCCAGACCGACCAGCTCCCTCGCGCTCGGTGTTCCGCGCGAACGGATCTACCATCCACCGCATCATCAGCGGCGCCGCGCCACGGACGTAGCACCCACGGCGCTCATGTACCTGGTGACAAGGTTCTTACCAGCACCCTCGGTCGGCGGGCCGCAGCGGATTCCGGCGGGCGGTCAGCCACCACTCGCCTGGGTCCGCGCTCCTGATTCCATTCCAGGCAACTATGTTCTCAGTGAATTCCACCCAGCGGAATCAGCTCTCGCTGCGCGGGCGTACAGGTGTTTCCGAGCGCCACCTCGACGGCTCACCGTGGCAGGATCATCGATTTCAGGTCCGGCAGGTTGCCGATGCGCTGGGATACGGGCCGTTCCGGCGCATCGGTTTGCGGAGAGCCGGTTTCCCGCAGCCGCGTACGCACTTCGGCGGGCGTCTTGCGTCCGGCCGCGGCCGCGCTCATGCCTTGGAAGCTCGTGACGACGCCGACTACGATCGGGGAGGCGCTCGAGGTTCCACTGAACACGTCGGTGTACCAGAGGTCCTCGTCGGGACCGCCTTGCAGATCGCCGTACCCGGTGGTGGTGACTTCCAGACCCCACCCTTGCACGTCGATTCGTTCGCCGTAGTTGGAGAAAGACAAGCGGGAGCGGGGCGGGCCGTAGTCACGGCCGTGGAAACCGGGTGGGGGTGCACCGGCTCCGACGAGGATCGCCCCGGAGTCGGCCTCGCCACCGCGGAACGGATTGCGCCATGTGCTCGGGAACTCCGCCGGGCGGTTGTCGTAGAGCGCGGCGTCGAGGTCTTCGCCGCCGTTCCCGCCCGCCTCCACCACGACCACGCCCTTGCCGATCGCGTACCTGATCGCGGCGAAGTCGTCGGGCCACCACTCGATCGCGATGTAGCCGCGCTGGTCCGGGCGGTTGGCATAGGTGAAACGCGGTCCCGGCCGGTGCAGTTCGAGCAGCAGCACGTCGCCGGGGTTCAGCGTGTCCGCGGCCGAGCGGATCGCGGTCGCCGATCCGGTTCCGAAGATCGACACCGCGCGGATGTAGGCCTCGGGCACGATGCCGGTGATGCCGTGGGCATTCACATCACCGCTGATCACACCGGCGACCGCGGTGCCGTGGTCGCGCCAGCCCTGCTCCGGTGAGGGGCTGCCTCCGATCACACCGCCCTGGTTGACCCGCAAATCCTCGTGGGTGAACCGCCACGCGCCCTCGACATCCACCACTCGCACGCCGGTCCCCCGCCCCCCGGGAACAGTCCAGGCCCACCGCGCGTCGACGCCCTGCGGCGCGGCGTCCAGATACCCCTGCCGCACGACGAAATCCGGCGTCACCGGCGGCGCCTCGGCAGCGGAGCGGCCCGTGATCGCTCGAACGCCCTCCGGTGCGATCGGCGGTTCGGCGGGCGGCTTCACATAGGCTGCCGCCACCTCCTCGGCGGCCCGCAACCGCGCGGCCAGCTCGTCGAGTTCGCCGGTGACACCGGTGACGTAGAAGTAGTTCAGATATTCCGCACCGGTCTCCAGATGCGGGCTACCGGCGAGCCGGCGCTCCAAGCGGTTGGCCGGTCCGAAGATGCGCACCAGTTCGCCGCCGGGCGGCAGCAATTCCTCCAGACGTGCTTGCGCGCTGTGACTGTCGCGCACGGCGATCGGCGTGATCGCGGTGTCGGCGCCGCGGGCGACCACGATCAGCTCGGCGGGTGACCGGAGCTCGGAATGCTGGGATGCCATGGCGCCCAGTCAACCTGGATTCCGCACGCCTCGCCACCGGATGGGTGCCGGGGTCAGCCGTCGAGGCGCATGGTCGCCACCATGCCCGGCATCGCGACAACGCCGCGCCGGGTACCCGCGGCGAACCACGCCTCCATTGTCCCGATCGCGAGCAGGCACGGTCCGGCCACCCAGCCCAGTGCGTCCGGCGAGTCGAACGGCACCGCGGCCACCAGCCCGCCGAGCACCAGCGTGACCAGTCCGAACAGCTCTTGGCGTCCGCGTCCGGGCAGGTCGTCGACCCATACCGCCACGGTGGCGTGACAGATCCCGCGGATCGCCCACGCCAATCCGATCCAGAACGACAGCAGCAGAGTCGAATTCCCACCCGCGAAGCACAGCATCGCCAGCAGGGCCGACAGCCCACCGCTGACCAGCACCAGCACTCGCAGCGCGGTGACGAAGCGGGCGCCGATCGCGACCACCAGCTGTAGGACACCGTTGAGCAGCAGGTAGCCGCCGGACAGCAGTTCCGCTGTCGGCAGCGACTTGTGCGGCCACACCGCTAGGGCCACACCCATGATCATCGAGCAGGCACCGGCCACCAATACCGTCTGCCGGGCTGCGCCGGCCAGTGGCTCCGCACGCCCTCCGATCTCGGTCTCGGGCATAGCTACATGATATGACCGAAGCGGCGGTTAGCGACTCGTTTGCCCCATCATGGCCGCATCGTCGCCCATGCCGGGGGCACAGCCGAAGGTCGCCGTACCCGAATCACTTGATGAACGAGAGGAATACGCCGGTGGCCTCGGCACCGAGGCGCCATGGTGCACTGCCCCGACCGGCGATCCCCGCCTCGGCAGGCGCGCCCCGGGGCCGGCCAAGAGGCGATGGAGTCGTACGACTCGGCCATCTACCGGGATGTCCGTGTTGCGCGCATCGTCCTGCGCCGAACCGAATCCTTCTGCCAGAGAGATGTGTCGGCGGTGCGCACGGAGTCGGAGAAGTCCGTCCATCAGGCGTCGTCGCGTGACACAGGTTCGGTCGCGGGCGATTTGCGGCGCGTTTCGGCGAGGAGTTCGTCGAGTTGGGCTTCGGCGCGTTCGGCGCGGGCGAGGGTCTGCGCCCGGGCCTCGTCGAGCGCTTCCAGACGCTGGGCGGCTTCCGCGCGCACCTTGTCCAGAGCCGCGGCGGCTTCGGTTCGGGCGGTGGCGAGTTCGGCCGCCGCGGTGCGTCGGAATTCGGTGAGCTCGGCGCGGGTGGCATCGAGTTCGGTACGCACTCTGCGCCATTCGGCGCGCGCCTCGTCAGCGGCTTCGGCTCGCTCGGCGGCGGATCTCTCGGCGCGTTCGGCCGTTCGCTCGGCGTCCGCCGCGCGCTGCACGGCGAGATCGCGTTCGGAGTGGGCGGCCGCGACCAGCGCCGACGCTTCGCGCCGGGCGTTCTCGATATCGGTCTCCGCACGGCGTTCGGCGCGCTGAACTCGTTCTGCGGCTTCTTGTTCGACGCGTTCGGCGTGCTCGGTGGACTCGCGGCGCACGCCGCGGATCTCGGCTTCCGCGGCGCTGCGGGCAGCGAACACGTCGTCGGCCGCCTGCTTGGTGACGCGTTCGACTTCGCGTAGCGCGTCCTCACGCGCCGCATTCGCTTCCGCGATCAGCGCTTCGGCTTGCTCGGCGGCGCTGGCGGCGTCGTCGGCGGCGGATTCGGCGAGTTCCCGGGCCTCCTGTGCCTCCCGCCGCGCCTGCTCGGCCGCCACGGCAGCGCCCTCCGCCTCGGCGATCCGCCGGGCCGCGTCCACCTGCACCGCCTGTACCTGCGCCTCGGCGATCGCCGGGTCGGCCAGCGTGGACAATTCCGCGACGGCGGCATTCAGCGTGGTGTTCAACTGTTCGGCCAGTCCCCGGAACTGGGTGAGCAGCTCGTCGGCGCGCAACCGTGCGACGGTCACCGGCCCCGGTTTCGTCACCGTGACGGTAGCGGCCGCGGCTTCGGATTCCTGTTGCTGCCGTTGCCGTTCCCGCCACGCGCGCCAGCGCGTGTGATCGGCCCGGTCGCAGTACTCCGAGGGACGACCAGGCCCTGCCGCGCTCGTGATGGGACGAGAACAACCCGGGTAGTTGCACACCTTCGACACCGCAGAATCGTAGCCCCGGTGGCGTCGCAACCCGACCCGCCGCCTGGCACCCCGGCGCTTCCCCTTGTCCGACAAATCCTAGGGCCGGACTTGTCCTAGGTACGTCATAGTGTGATTCTCATGAGCACAGAGATCACCCCTTTCCGGATCGACGTCCCCCAAGAGCAGCTCGACGACTTGAATCGGCGGCTGGACGCCACCCGCTGGACCGACGCGGATCCCGAGGCAGGGTGGGCGCAGGGCATCCCGCTCGACTACACCAGGGAACTGGCCGGCTATTGGCGCAACACCTACGATTGGCGCGCCCAGGAGGCCCGGCTCAACTCTTTCCCGCAGTTCCGTACCGAGATCGACGGCCACGACGTGCACTTCCTGCACGTCCGCTCGTCCGAACCCGACGCCCTGCCGCTGGTGCTCACACACGGATGGCCCGGATCGATCGTGGAATTCCTCGAGGTGATCGGACCGCTGACCGACCCGGTGGCGCACGGCGGCAACACGCAGGACGCGTTCCACGTCGTCGTGCCGACCATCCCCGGGTACGGGTTCTCCGGCCCCGCCGTGGGCTGGTCGACCGCGCGTGCCGCGCGGGCCTGGGCGGAACTGATGCGCCGCCTCGGCTACGACCGCTACGCCGCACACGGCGAAGACACCGGTGCCGCGATCTCCCGGCAGTTGGCGGTGATCGACGCCGAGCACCTGGTCGCGGTGCATCTGACGATGATCGCCTCCGCCACCGTCACCGCCGAGACCGCCGACCCCGACAACCCTGCCGAACAGCGTGCCCTCGAACTGGCGCGCCGCGCCCAGTACGAACTCGGCGCCTACGCGATGCTGCAAGCCAGTCGCCCTCAAACGCTGTCCTACGCGCTCGCCGATTCGCCGGTGGGGCAATTGGCCTGGATCGTCGAACGATTCAAGGACTGGACCGACTCCACCGACGCACCCGAGGACGCCGTCGACCGTGACGCGATGCTGACCAACGTCATGATCTACTGGCTCAACGCCACCGCGGGCTCGTCGGCGCGCTACTACTACGAAGGCGCCGCCACCTGGGGAATGCCCGAACCCCGGACCGATGTCCCGGTCGCCGTGGCAGTCATGCCGCACGACCTGGGCATCCCGGTCCGCCGCATCGCCGAACGAAACCACAACATCGTGCGCTGGACCGAATTCGAGCGCGGCGGGCACTTCGCCGCCATGGAAGAACCCGACCTCATCATCGACGACCTGCGCGCGACGTTCCGCGCATACCGCAGATAGGAAGCCGACTCGCCGCGATCCGCGCCAGCGCCTGTCTCCGGTCTGCGCGAAATCCTCGGCAGATGCTGTCCGGCAGGCCCGCTCACCGGCGTGATGGCTTTGTCGGCGCTCGAGTCCTGACCCCCGATAAGTGAACCTTATCGGGGGTCAGATCGCGTGTGGCACTTCGATGATCGCGGACTAAATACGTTTCGTAGCGTTGGTTGTGACGAAACGAAATATCAACGGAACGTATCAAAAACTGGGTACCCCCGGGTGGGTGCAGATTTCGTCGAATGAGGATCGACCCGACCGACGAGAGGCTCGGCAAACGGATAAGGCTCGGCATGGGGCCGGATCGCCGCGTCGGCCGGGAAGAAAGTGACGCGGTCCCCCCGCCGCCCGGCATCGGAGGTGCGGTCGCGGCGAATCTGCGCCAGGACGGCGGTGCGGGGTTGTGGGACAGTCTCCCGAGATCCGGCGTGCAGGAAAGTGCCGGCGCTCCGTCGAACCGACCAAACCCGGGCGAGAACGTTCGTACGGAATCCGGCGCTGAGGAGCTATCGCCTTACGGAGCCTCGCGAAGTACGCGCGCGTGTCCGATGAAGGTCTTCTGCGCTTGCAGGCTGATACAGATCCCGCCGCGCGTCGTCATGGCCGATGTGGTCGTGCGAATTGTCTGTGGCCGGGAGAGGAACGTGGATGAGTGAGACATCTATCCCGTTGCACGGCGCGGCATTCTTATGCCCTGCGCTCATGGAGTTGGCCCGCTGCCGACGCTGTGACCTGGGGTGGGACGTCCTCGATGGCACAACGAGCGTGTGACTCCACCGGTGTGGGTGGTCCGTTCGACTTCGCCGTTGTGCGAAGCGGCATTTTATGTCCTCTCCGGCAGGCCAATAGCGTCGGATTTCATGGATCGGAATTTTCAGTCGGCGGAAGAACTCGCGGCTGCGTTGCATGCTGGTGAAGTGACATCGGTGGAATTGACCGAGGAGGCGATCGCGCGTATCGAGCGGGACGACAAGGCGATCAACGCGATCTGCGTACCGGATTTCGACCGTGCGCGGGCCGCCGCGCGCCGTGCCGATGAGGCGCGCGCCCGCGGCGAGGATCGGCCGTTGCTCGGTATTCCGGTGACGGTCAAGGAGTGCTACAACATGTCCGGACTGCCCACGACCTGGGGCATACCGCAATACGCGAACTATGTGCCGACCGAGGACGCGGTACAGGTGTCGCGGCTGAAGGCGGCCGGCGCGGTGCTGCTCGGTAAGACCAATGTGCCGATGATGCTGCGAGATCTCCAGAGCTTCAACGAGATCTACGGCACCACCAACAATCCGTGGGATCACGGCCGCACCTCGGGTGGGTCGTCCGGCGGTTCGGCGGCGGCCCTGGCGGCCGGGTTCGGCGCGCTGTCCATCGGCTCCGACCTCGCCGGTTCGCTGCGCACCCCCGCGCATTTCTGCGGCGTCTACGGACACAAGCCGACACTCGGGCTGTTGCCGACCCGCGGCATGGTCGCGCCGCCCGCGCCGGCCTTGCCGATCGACCTCGACCTCGCCGTCGTCGGTCCGATGGCGCGCACCGCCCGCGACCTCGCGCTGCTGCTCGACGTGATGGCCGGACCGGACCCGCTGACCCACGGCGTCGCCTACGACGTCGCACTGCCGCCCGCGCGCCACGAGCGGCTGTCGGACTTCCGTGTCCTGATCATCGAGGACCATCCGCTCATTCCGACCGGATCGGCGGTGCGGGCGGGCGTGAACCGGGTCGCCGAAGCGCTCGTCGACGAGGGCGCCCGCGTCGAACGGCGCAGTCCGCTGCTGCCCGATCCGACCGAAGCGGCGACGCTCTACATGCTGTTGATGTTGTCGAACGCCGCCACGAGCCTTTCGGTCGACGTGTACGAACAGCTGCAGACCCGCGCCGCCGCCCTGAGCGCGCACGACCGGAGTCTCGATGCGGCGCGGCTGCGCGGCATGGTGCTCAGCCACCGCGACTGGGTCGAGGCGAACAACCGTCGCGAACTCCACCGCCAGGGCTGGCGGCAGCTCTTCGCCGAGTTCGATGCCGTGGTGTGCCCCATCACGCCCACTCCCGCCTTCCCGCACGACCACAACGGAGATCTGGAGGACCGGCACCTCGACATCGATGGCGTCGAGTACCCGTACTTCGACCAGCTCGTCTGGGCCGGTGTGGCCACCATGCCCGGCCTGCCCGCCACCGCCATACCCGCGGGCCGGTCCCCGGAGGGGCTGCCGGTGGGAGTGCAGCTCATCGGTCCGATGTTCGAGGACCGCACCCCGCTGCGGCTGGCCGAACTGCTCGAGCAGAAGATCGGCGGCTTCCGGGCACCCCGAGAGGGCGCACTACCGGGTGCCCGTCGAGGACGAGGCGCGGATGACGAATGACGAGCCGCTCGCACAGACGGTTCCACAGCGCCACCCTGAGAGAAGCGGTTGCCTCCGAGACGCGTTGGCACCTTTCTGATCGCGGGCGTGCTCCCGTGGTGTCGTAGGCTGATTTCTCGCGCCGGACGTTCCGGCGCGGACAGCCGAACACCGATATGAACGCGGGAGCCGAGCCATGGACGATCGTTCCAGCGTGGTCGCGGTTCCCGAGTCCGTGCGCACCGAGTTGCGCCGTGGGGTGCGCAGCGTATTGGTGGATGCCGCGGCGTTGCGGTTGGTGCGTGATCGCTTCGACGACGGCCAAGCCGGTTCGCTGCGCCGCTATCTGGAAGCGTCCCAATCGGCGAACACGCTGCGCGCCTACCGGTCCGACTGGGTGGCGTGGTCGGCATGGTGCGCCACCGAGGGCCGCCAGGCATTGCCCGCCGACGCGCTGGATGTCGCGGTCTATCTGGCCGCGGCCGCCGACGCACGCCGCGACACCGGCGAATGGGCGTTCGGTCCGGCGACGCTGGAACGCAAGTCGGCCGCCATCGCGGCGGTGCACGCGGCCAACGGCCTGCCGTCGCCGACGCGATCGGATGTGGTGCGCCTGACGCTGCGCGGTATCCGCCGTACCCGCCGCACGCAACCCAAACGCAAACGCCCCGTCCTGCTGCACACCCTCGACCAACTGCTCGGTGGGCTCCCCGAACCGGGCTGGCCCACCGAACCCGCCCGCCGCAGGGACGCGCTCGCACTGCTCGTCGGTTTCGCCGGCGCGTTGCGCCGCAGCGAACTGGCCGGTTTGCGCATCGGGGACGTCGAGGTGGGCCTCGACCACACGACCGGCGAACCGATCCTGCTGATCCGGCTGCCCGCGACGAAGACCGACCCGACCGGCGCCGCGGAACAGCGCGTGGCCCTTCCGCGTGGCCGCCGCCCCGCCACCTGCCCGGTCTGCGCCTTCGCCGATTGGTTGCGGCTGCGCGAAGTGCACGCCGCCGCAAGCACTTCGGGCGTTCGCGCTTGGCTCGCCGATCTTCCGGCGAGCTCCGCCGACATCCACCGGTGCCACGGCTTCACCGGCACGACGCTCACCGATGCGGACCTTCCGCTCTTTCCCACCATCACCCGCCACGGCGCGATCGGCGCCCACGCGATGTCGGGGCGCGCGGTCGCCGAACTGGTGAAGCGCTATGCGGCCCGGGCCGGGCTCGACCCCGCCTTGTTCTCCGGCCATTCGCTGCGTGCCGGATTCGCGACCCAGGCCGCGCTCGGCGGCGCCAGCGACCGCGAGATCATGCGCCAAGGCCGCTGGTCCAACCCGCGCACCGTCCACGGCTACATCCGCACCGCCAACCCACTCGAAGACAACGCGGTCACCAAGCTCGGATTGTGACCGCAGAAAGTTTGCCACCCGAGAGATCGAGCGGACAATTCTCACCGATATCCCGACGTAAGTGCAGTTGGAATGCGTGCCGTCGGTCAAATTGCGGTGAATCTGAAGATATGCTGGATGTGTGCTGTCAGTGCCGGCGCCGATGCTGGCCGTCTCCGGACGGCCACCGCGGGAACACGGCCGATGGGCATTCGAGATGAAATGGGACGGCATTCGCGCCATCGCGCGCTGCCGGGACGGGGACTGCCGTTTCTACAGTCGCAACAAACGTGATCTGAGCGGGTCGTTTCCCGAGCTCACGGCGGCGCTGGCGGATCTGGGCGAGCGCGGCGAGCTGATCCTGGACGGGGAGATCGTCGCGCCCGATCCGAGGACGGGGGCGCCGTCGTTCGGTCGCTTGCAGCGGCGGATGCATGTGGTCTCGCCCAGCGCGGAGTTGCTGCGCGGGTTCCCGGCGCAATATCTCGCCTTCGATGTGCTGGCCGCCGACGACGAGGTCCTCCTGAATCTGCCCTATACCGAGCGCCGCGAGCGCTTGGCCGGGCTCGCGCTCGACCGGCCGTCGGCCCGCACCCCGCCGCATTACACCGATGTCGACCCCGACCTGCTGATGGAGGTCGCCCGCGAGCACGGTCTGGAGGGAATCGTCGCCAAGCGTCTGGATTCCGCCTACTACCCCGGCCGCCGCTCCCCGTGGTGGATCAAGACGCCGCTGCGTAGGACGACGGAGGTCGTCGTCGCGGGTTGGCTGCCCGGCACAGGGCGTTTCTCCACGACGTTCGGTTCGCTCGCGCTCGGCGCCTACGACGACCACGACCAGTTGGTGCATATCGGCAACGTCGGCACCGGGTGGACCATGCACGATCGTCGCGCCCTGCAAGCACGCCTGGACGAATTGTCCCGCCCGGATACTCCTTTCGACGTTCCCCCGCCGCGCGTGCTCGCCGCGTCCGCGCACTGGGTGGAACCCGTCCTCGTCGCCGACATCGAATATCGCGAAGCCACCCCCGAGGGCCTGCGCCACCCCAGCTGGCGCGGATTGCGCCCGGACAAGACCCCGCATGAGGCGAAAGTGCCTTCATAGCATCAGGTGCAACGCTGTATTGCTGATTGATCACTACGTTTATACTGGTAGATCGGTTTTCTCGCGAGCGAACCCTTCGATCTCGGCGTTGCCGACCTGCGCTTCTGCACTGGATGCATCAATGTTGGTTGCATCTGATACAACATTCCGGTGGACGAGGCTCCGGGGTCGGCGCGGCTGGTTCTAGCGAGCAACGTGGTGCACTTGAACGCCGAAGAAGCGGTGTTCGAGGCGATGCTGGAAGGCTGGGCGCGCCAACAGCGCGCTCGGTTCCTGAACGAGAAAGGCACGATTCGCCTGCGGCTGCGGCTCGTACGCAGTCTCGCCACGTTTTCGAATCTTTATCATGGCAATGGAATCCGGGTGAGGCCGAGGCATGGGCAAGTCATCTGATATCTGGCCAGACATCGATACGGTTGTCGACGTTGCGAAACTACGAGATCACTACGGCTGTTTTGCGACTGAAGACGTGCTACGCCTTCGGTCTGCGGCGCAGCGAGGTGTCGATGCTGGACATGGTGGATCTGCGCCGCAATCCGCAGGTCCCGCAGTTCGGGCGGTTCGGCTGCGTGTCGGTGCGCTGCGGCAAGCCCACTCGTGGCGGTCCGCCGAAGCGGCGCACAGTGTTGCTGGTCGGGGCGGCGAGCGCTGCGACCCGCACGACCTGCCTTCGCTGCGCCGCCCGTGACATGGGGCGAACACCATTGGCGAGGCTAGTGGCCAGCGCTGGGCGTATCTGAATTGCCGCCGATCCTGCTGTACTCGCGATGTCCTCTGAATAGGTTGGGGCTCCGCGACTTCGGAGTCCCTACCGGACCTGCACGATTTCTCCACACTTGGTCACCTGATCGGACATAACTGGTCGATATAGTGACCGCGTGTTTGCTCGTGATACATCGTGGAATCGCTTGAACCGTCTCGCGTACATATTGCAGGTCGTTGCCGTCGGCGCGCTGGCTGCGGCGTGGCTGACGATCGGGCTCGGACTGTTCTCTGGGCCGGGAGCAGATCTCGAAGCGGGTGGCCGCTTCGCCGCCAACTTCACGGTCTATTGGCCGTTCCTGTTTGTGATCACCCCGGTGCTGGTCGTCACTGGCCTTTTCGGGCTGTTGCCATACTGGTTCGCGCCTGGCGGCACCATCGCGGGTGGAATGATTGCCAGTTTTTTCGCTCAGTGGGTGGGAACCGAGCTGTACTTGTCCGACTACAAGCCGGAGCTACCCGGACGCCTCGACACGAGCGTCGCCGCGGCCTGCTTCGCAGTTGCCGCAGCGTTCACCGCAGCCTTCGTGCACCTGTATAGCAATCGATCCGGTCGGACGCGTGCCGCCTCGATGCGAGGCGGCGCGGTGCTGGCAGTTGCCATTCTCGTCAGTGCGGTGGTCACGATTCCGCCGCTGATCGCAGGCAGCGGCACCCCGTCAGGTGTCCTGGCTGGGCTCGTCACCAACCCCGATTGCGGCAGGAAAGTGTCGGACTGGACGGACGAGGGGCAGACGACCGTCTATACGGGCGACGTGACACAGTGGTATCCGCCGAAGGACGGGCCGGACAACGTGTTCAAGGTCCTGGTCACTCTGGGTAACGGCACGGGCAGCATCGAAACCACCCCGCCGACCGCGATTTCGTTC
Organism: Nocardia sp. NPDC041819; assembly: GCF_055590505.1. Classification (NCBI taxonomy): domain Bacteria; kingdom Bacillati; phylum Actinomycetota; class Actinomycetes; order Mycobacteriales; family Nocardiaceae; genus Nocardia; species Nocardia sp. NPDC041819. Next base: position 24,358 of record NZ_JBVJAP010000005.1, read on the forward strand.
CGAGACGAGCTGCCATTTCGGTCGGGCCCGCCGGCAACTGAATTGCTGCTGTATCAGCCTGGTACCGGCAACGGGTTCGCGTTTACTCGCCTGCGCGATCCGAAGTGTGAGGCCGGCAGTAGCCGGGTGGTTTCGGCGACCTATCACTATCAGGATTACGGCGGAACGAGCGACTCTCGGCTTCAGGGCAAGGTATCTCGTAGCGAGTAACACGTTGGCAGGTGTGTTGACAGCCGTCGCTGATCCGGATGTCCGCACATGCCGCTGATCGCGCTGACTGAGCACCCATCATGACGCGTGGGAGATCGATCAGCCGCGCCAATCGGATTCGCCTCGCGCCGCCTGCCGGCTCACTCCCCCAGCCCGGGTCCGGTGGCGCGAACGGCGCCGTCCTCGAAGACCAGCCGATAGATCGCGGGCATCGGCATCGCGCTGTGGAACGCCCAGCCCACCTCGCGGCGACCGAACCCGATCAGCGCCCGGGAGATGAAGGTTCCGTGGCTGCCGATGACGACGGTCCGGCCGCGGTGCCGCTGCGCCAATTCCGTCAGGATCGCGGTGGCACGGCCGGTGAGCTGCCGCAAACTCTCACCTCCGGGCCTGGCGAAGGACGGGTCGGCCCAGCTCAGGGCGTAGTAGCGGACATAGTCGGGAGTCGGACCGATTCCGGAATCCCACTCGCGTAATCGGTTGTGGGTGAGGACCGGAAGGCCGGTGAAACGGGCCAGCGGTTCGACGGTTTGGACGGCTCGCAGGTAGGGGCTGGAGACGATCGCGGCGGGTTGTTCGGCGGCCAGTTCGGTGACCAGTCGCTCGGCCTGACCTCTACCCGCGCCGGTCAACGAACGCTCGTGGTCACCCGGTCCGCCCGGTCGCGGGATGAAGGGCTGCGCATGGCGAACCAGAACGAGCACCGATCGCGTGGACACCTGCCGCACTCCCCTTCCCTCCTTCCGGGTCGTCTCATCAGCACGGGGCTCGACTGAAACGACCGCGATGTGTCTACTCCGGTGCGCCGATGACGAACTCGGCCGGTTCGCCGTGGGCGGCGGTTCGGCTCGCACGCACCGAAGGGAACGCCGACCGGTCGTGCGCGAGGCGCCGCACCACCTCGGGAAGCAAGGTGTGTTCGGCGTCGAGGACCCGTGCGCCGAGGGTGTCGGCGGTGTCGCCGGGCAGGACCGGCACCTCGGCCTGGGCGAGGACCGCACCGGAGTCGTATTCGCCGGAGACGAGATGGACGGACGCACCGCTGACGGCGTCTCCGGCGTCGAGGACGGCTCCGTGCACGTGCCTGCCGTACATGCCGGGGCCGCCGTGGCGGGGTAGCAAGGCGGGGTGCACGTTGATGATCCGGTCGGCGAATTCCGCTTCGGTGCGTGGCCCGATCTTCTTCAGGTATCCGGCGGTCACCACGAGGTCGGCAGAGTGCTCGACGAGTGCGGCGCGGATGGCTTCGTCCGGGTCGTCGTGGGTACGCCCGGACAGGTGCCGGGCGGGGATCCGGTGGTCGCGGGCGTAACGCAGCGCACCGGAGTCGCTGTTGTTGCTGATGACGAGCACGATCCGGAACTGTGCACCCGGGTCGAGGCAAGCGTGGTGCAGCGCACGCAGATTGGATCCGTTGTGGGAGGCGATCACCGCGACCCGAAGCTCCGGCATGGTCACTCAGTCTTTCACAGCGACCACCGTGCACAGGCATCGACGCGAGTCCGGGCGTCGCTGCCCGCATCACGGGACGAGCCGGGGTCTTGCCATGCCCGCCGCGGCGGCATAGTGGTCAGTGGTCGGCGTGCGGCCGGTGGGCGTGGTCTTCGAGAGGAGCGGGCCACTGGTCGATGTGGGTGAGGGGGGTGCGGCGGCGGGCCGGCAGCAGGTCGAGGAAGCCGCGATCGGCGCGGATTCTCGAACGGGCTCGGCCGACATAGTATCCGACGTGCTGGGCGCTGGGATGCCTGCGGCGGGCTTCGGCGAGCCATCCGGTGGCCTGGCGCACGGCGTCGGTGCGGGTGAGCGGTGGGTCGGTGGGCAGCAACAGGGTGGCGTGATCGGGGTCGGCGACGATCGCGGAGCCGAGGTGTTGCAGGCAGCGGCCGATGCCGGGGTCGTCGTCGAGCGCGCGGTAGCCGGTCAGGGCGAGTTGCCAGCAGCGCAGAGCTCGGCGGGGTTCGCCGCGGGCCCACCACAGCGCGCCCATGGTCTCGTGGGTCTGCGCGCGTCCGTCGGGATCGAGACCCGCGCGGGTGAGGGATTCGGCGAGTTCGAGACGATCCTGCGCGGCGTCGAGGCGTCCTTGCCGGATGTGCACGACGGCGAGGTTGATCAGGGCGCACACCTCACCGGCGACGTCGTCGCGCGGCAGCAACCACCACGCGGTCTCCAACTGGTCGGCCACCTTGTCGAGATCCGGCGCCGCGGTGGCCAGCGTGCCCAGCGCCGTCTGGTGTTCCCAGCGGGCGGCCAGGCTCGTGGACAACCGCCGCGGCCGATAGCCCCGCGGTCGCGCGTTCAGCAGGCCTGCCCGCAGCATCACCAGGTCCCGGTTCAGCTCGTCGATGCCGGGAAGTGAGCGCAGGTCGTCGGCCAACCCGTTCTCGTTCTCCCCCAAGCCCTTTCGGGCGTACCACACGTCCAAGGCGTGGCCGAGGCGGATGAGATGCTCGACCGCTGCCCGGGGGAATTCCACGCCCGGCTCGGTTTCGGTGTCCGCTGCCGCCGCGCACGCGGCCACCAGGGCGCGCAGGTAGGGTTCCTCGGTCTCGAACCAGCGGCGAGCGCCTACGGCGAAGCGCCGTGACTCCAGCGCTATCGCCCAGCGGCCTGCTCGATCGGCGTAGTGGTGCAGTAGCGCGGTGAGCGCCGCGGCCCACTGCGGTCCGGCGGTCACCGTCGCGCGATCCGGCAACACCGGCACCAGACGCACGCAGTACCGCTGCGCGCCATCGGGGGCGAGGACCCCGCGGCGGCGCAGCCCCTCCAGCAGTTTCGCCGCAGTGCGCGCCGAGGGTTCCCGGGCCAGCGGCAACCGCCCCGGCGTGTCCCGAATGGCGTTGAGCACTGCCAGCAACGCGACGGTTTCGTAGTCGTGCACCGGCAGGTCCCGCAGCACCGCGGCGATGAGATGCCCGTCCAGCGTCGCGACTGCCCGTGGGGACGGCGTGGCCATCCGCGGTCCGGCGTCGGCCAGTGCGGGGCCCGGTTCGACGAGGCCGGCGATCAGGTCCATTTCACGGGCGGTGCGCACCTTGGTGCGATAGCCGCGGGCGAACCGGGACAGCGCATAGGTCGCAGCCGCGGCGATGAACAGCACCGACAACCAGCGCAGCGGCCCGTTGAAGAACTGCACGAGGGCGTTCTCACCGAACGAGTTCACCACCAGGGTGCGCACCAGCTCGAACAGCACGGTGTAGGCCACCAGCGACGCGGTGCCCAGGAAACCGATCCAGATGGACGATCGCGGCGTCGCGCTCTGCCCGACCGGTTCGGTGGGTTCGGTCGATGTACTCACCCGGTTCCTCCCTTGCCACACCGGTGCCGACCGGTGGGGTCCGCTTCATCGCAGCACTCCACCGGTCAGCCCGGGCACGACCCAGCGCCGCCAGGTCATCAGCAGCAGCGCCACCGGCAGCACGGCCGATACCAGCGCTCCCGCGGCCAATTGCGCGATGTTCTCACCGAATTGCCGTGCTTCGCCCCACAGCAGCAGCGACCACGGGCTCGCTCCCGCTCCGCTGACCACGAGGCCGATGAAGAAGTCGTTCCACACCTGGACGAATTCGAGCACCGCCACCGCCCCCAGCGCGGGCCCGGAGGAGGCCAGCACGCGCTGGGCGATGGTGCCCGGACTGGCCAAACCGTGCAGGGCGTCGGAGGCCGTGCTGCCCGGTGGGGCGAGCATCGCGCCGCGCAGCACGAGGATGGCGACCGGCAGTCCGGCGGCGGCGTGCACGAGGATCAGCGGGATCCGCGTTCCCGACAACTCGTAGGCGTCGACGAGACCGTCGAGCGGTCCGAGGTAGGTCTGCGCCGGGATCACCGCGAGCACCACCAGTGCCACGACCGCCAGCCGGGCGGCGGTGCCGTTGGGTCGCAGCGCGGCCAGCCGGTAGGCCACCGGCACGGCCGCGGTCACCACGACCACCGTCGCGATCCCCGCGACCCAGGCGGTGGTCTGCAATGAGCGCCACAGTCCGTCGTCGCCCGATACCAGAGCGACGGCGGAGAATCCGAAGCCCTCGTGTCCGCGCACAGCGGTGTAGGCGAGTACGCCGATCGGGTACAGCACCAGCAGCGAGACCAGCACGATGCCCGCCGCGCGCCCGGGGCCGATGCGCCGCCGTCCCGCCACCGAGATCGCGCGCACCGCCGACCAGCTCGCGCGGTGCCTGCGCACGTCCACTTGCAGCAGCCAGGCGACCGCGCCCACCAGCACCGCCAGCGGCAGCGTGTAGGCGGCGGCGACGCCGGGGTCGGCGTCGGCGGCCAGCCGCCACCAATGCACGGTCGCGCTGTCGACCTGGTACTCGAGCGCCCCGGGCACCCCGATCAGCACCACGTCGAACACGCGCGCGGCCGCGACCCCCACGGCCAGCCCGGCGATCAGCAGCACCGGGCGCAGCAGCTCGTACAGGCGGATCGCCAGCGGCCTGCCGTCGTCGCGGTAGAGGTACCCGGCGCGTGCCGGATCGGCTTCTATCGCATGAATTCCCGCGCGGAACAGCGCGGTGAGGAAGCCCAGCCAGGTCCACAGGAACGCCGACCCGAGCATCGCCGCCAGCCACCACCGGTAGAGCCCGACGTCCTGGATGTCCAGCCATCGGGCGCCGTTGCCGAAGATCACCCGGAACGCCACTCCCGATACGAACGCCGACACGCCGAACGGCACGATCAGCGGCAGCCACAGCCATCGCGCCGCCCGCCCCCACCAGGCGATCGCCAGCGCCAGGATCAGCAGCCCGATCCCGAAGGCCACCCACAGCAGCGTGCGCAGGTAGGCGCCCCGGCCGTCGGCGGTCATCGTGCCGCCCAGCAGCCACAGCCCGCCGACGGTGCCGCCGATCGCGAAGACCCACGCCAGGATTCGTCTCCGCGGCGCCTTCAGCTGTCTGCGCAGCGCCGCGGGCAGCAGCGCACTCGCGGCGACGATCGCGCACGCGAGGACCTCCACCGGGCGCGCCCGTGCGGCGATGAGGACGGTCCATCCGGCGGGCAGCGCCAACAGCGCGACCGTCAGTACCGTCGCGGGCAGTCCCGCCAGCCAACCCAGCCATCGCCGTGGCCTGCCGCCGGGAACCAGCGGTCCGCGCATGCGGCGGGTGGCCAGCTCGATGCGCAGACCGTTGATGTCGAAGTGCGGGGGCGAGGTCATCGGCGCTGCTCGACGTCGTCCAGCGCGGCGATCGCGCGTTCGGTGGCGTCGGTGACCCGCGTCCGCGCACCGTCACCGATCGCGATGAGGAACTCCGTCAGCACCCGCCACAGCCCTTCCCGGCCGCCGACCGGCCCGATGCGGTCGGACAGATCGAAGGTGCTGCGGGCGGCGAGCTCCCGCGCCGAGGGTGTCAGCAGCGGCGAGTAGTCCGCCTCGGTGCGCAGGTTCGGCGCGAGGAAACCGCCGTAGCGCTGGATCCACGGCAGCGGGGCGCGGTCCCCGGCCAGTTTCTCGACCAGTTCCCCGGCGCGCGGGTTCGCCTGCTGCGTCACCACGATCGCATCGCCGCCGACGATCTTCGGCCGCACCGACGCGGCGGTCACCGCCGGGAACGGCACGACACCTACGGCGTCTTCGACCTTGCGCCCGGAGGCGCGGACCGCGCTGCGCACGATGGGTTCGGCGAAGTCGGGGGCGACGACCGCCGCGGCGCGGCGGTGCTGGAACACATCCCGGACGGCGTCGGAGAATTGCCTGGTCAGTGCGACGCCCACGCCACCGGGGAAGGCGTGGCGTTGCCCCCACAACACCCCCAGATGCCCGAACGCGGCCCGCACCGCCGGGTTGTCCCACTCGCGGCTGTGCTTGGTGGCCAATTCGTCGTAGATGCGCGGGGATTCGGCGAGCAGCACATTCTCGAAGAAGTCGGTCAGCACCCATCCGTCGGCGGCGGCCAGCGCGAGCAGGCGGATCGGCGTCTGGGCCAGGACCTCCATCCGGTCGACCCAGTCCGCGAGCACCCAGGCGGCCGGTTCACCCAGGGCGTGGGTGGCGAACTGCTGCCGGTCGAACCACACCAGCGACTTGTCCGCGGCCTTGAACGGCACACCGTAGAGCCGATCGTCGTAGCGCAGCAACTGCTGCCAGGGCTGGGCGTAGCGGGGGCCGAGTTCGTCGGCCCACACCGTCTCGGCGACAGGCCGCAGTTCGTGGCGTTCGGCGAGTTCACGCACCCGTCCCGCCTGCGGAAGCAACACCACGTCCGGCGCGGACCGGCCGCCCGCGGTGAACGCGGTGTCGGTGTTGTCGCCGAGGGGGATCACTTCGACCGCGAAGCCGAGGTCCAGTCCGGCCAGCACGGCGTGGAAGGCCGCCAGTTCCTGTCCGCTCCAGGACACCCCTACACGCACCGCGTCGGAGCTGCCCAACAGCAGGTCCGGCGCGCACGCAGCGGCCAGCGGGACAACCATTCCCGCTCGCAGCACCGCTCTGCGCGTGCTCATCGACCCCCGATGTCATTGCGTGCCAACCGAACCCGATTATGCGACAAAGCCGCCACGCCGGTGGGCACTTCGCGATCTTCGTCCGCCGAAAACTCCCGTGCGCGTCGACGGCTGCCACTGCTACCGTCACCGGTGCGCATATCTTCTGCACCCGCGAGCAAGCCGCGGCCGAGGTCGCCGCGGCGCTGGCGCTGATCGGTAACGCCTACGCCGCGCTGGACATCCGTCCCGCCCGCTACCGGTTGTCGCTGCCCCGGCGCGGCGGGAAATACGTGGCGGCACCGCGGATGTGGGAACGTTCGATCGCGTTGCTCACCGATGTCCTGGAGGACTCCGGGCTGAGCTACGACGCGGTGGAAGGTGAAGCAGCGTTCTACGGCCCGAAAATCGACATCCAGGTGCGCGACAGCGCGGGACGGGAATCCACCCTGTCGACCGTGCAGGTCGATTTCCATCAACCCGAGCAGTTCGATCTGCATTACACCGGCGCCGACGGCGCCCCACACCGGCCGGTCATGGTGCACCGCAGCATCATCGGCAGCGTCGAACGGGCCGTGGCGCATCTGATCGAGTGTCACGGCGGGCGGTTTCCCGCCTGGCTGGCGCCGACGCAGCTGGTGGTGGTGTTGCCGGTGAGCCGGGACCAGCGGGCGGCGGCCGCGCGCTTCGAGCGCCGCTGCCGTGACCATGGGTTGCGCGTGGTGGTCTCACCGCCGGATCGCGGCAGTCTCGGGGCACGCGTCCGCGATCACCGCCTCGTGCCGTATCAGGCGATCATCGGCGCCGAGGAGGCCGCCGCGGCCGAGGTGGCGCTGCGCCTGCGCGACGGGCGCCGACTCGCCCGGATGTCCGCCGCCGAGGCGCTCGGCCGCATCGGAGCCCTGCTCGCGGTGCACAGCACCGAACTGTGGGACGTGGGGTGACCGGGCCCCTCGCTGCGATCGTTTCGGTGTAAGCCTTGTCACAGCCTGGTACACGAGCGTACCGTACGACTGGTACATCGGAGTACCACGCGAGGAGGTGGGCATATGCCCGCTGTGCGACTGCCAGAAGGACCGACTACCCCACCGATCGTGCAGAGCCTGCAAATCCTGACCGGACGCACCCGCACCTGGCGGCGCATGCACGAGCGCTACGGGTCGGCCTTCACCATCCAGATGCCCAGGTTCGGGCGATCGGTGGTGCTCGCCGACCCCGCCGAGATCAAAGCGCTGTTCACCGCGAGCACCGACGTCGTCGACAACGTCGACGTCAACCTCGGCGAGTTCCTCGGGCCCGGATCGTTGTTCGCGCTGACCGGCACGCAACACCGCAAACAGCGCAAACTGCTCACCCCACCCTTCCACGGCCGCCGACTCGCCGTATACGACTCGCTGATCGAAGCCGAAGCCGTCCGCGAGATGCGGTCGTGGCCCACCGGCCGCGAGTTCGCGACGATGGACTCGATGATGCGGATCACGCTGAACGTGATCCTGCGGGCGGTCTTCGGTGCCGAGGGCGCCGAGTTCGAGCAACTACGCCAGTTGCTGCCCAAACTCGTCTTCATCGGATCCGCCCTTGCGGCGTTCCCGGTGCCCAAGGGGGCGCTGGGCAGATTCGGCCCCTGGTCCCGGTTCGCGGCCTACCGCCGCCGCTACGACGAAATCGTGGGCTTGCTCATCGACCGCGCGGTCCGCGACGGAATCGACGAGCGCGACGACGTGCTGGCGATGATGCTGCAAGCGCGCTACGACGACGGCTCCGCCATGTCGCGCAGCGAGATCGCCGACGAATTGCTGACCCTGCTCACCGCTGGGCACGAGACGACGGCGACGACATTGTCGTGGACGATCGAGCGGCTGCGCAGGCACCCGGAAATCCTGCGCCGCTTGGTCGCCGAAGCCGATGCCGGCGGTTCACAACTGCGCGAGGCGACACTGCTGGAGGTACAGCGCGTGCGCCCGGTCATCGACGCCACCATTCGCCAGGTCCGGGCCGATACGTTGCCGCTGGGCCGGTGGACGTTGCCGAAGGGGCAGAAGGTCCTGGTCAGCATCCGGCTGATGCACGACAACGAGCAGCTGTTCCCGAATGCCCGCGCCTTCGACCCCGATCGTTTCCTCGGCGTGCGGCCCGGCACATTCAGCTGGATCCCGTTCGGCGGCGGCAGCCGCCGGTGCATCGGCGCCGCGTTCGCCATGATGGAGATGAACGTCGTACTGCGCACCCTGCTGCGGGATTTCACGCTGGCGCCGACCGACGCCCGCGACGAACGCCCGCACTTCCGCGGCGTCGCTCTCGCCCCGGCCAAGAAGGGCCGCGCCGTGGTGCACCGCCGCACCCCGCGCCCCGGTGTCCCGGCGCTCGACCACGCCGCCGGGGCGACGGCATGAGCGAGCGACTCGCCGACGTCGGCGGCGTCACCCTGGCCTACGAGCAGTACGGCACGGGCGGGATCCCGCTTCTGCTGGTCGCCGGGCTCGGCCAGCAATTCCACGACTGGCCCGACGGGTTGTGCGAGCTGCTGGTGGCGCGCGGCTACAACGTCATCCGTTTCGACAATCGCGACGCGGGCCGCTCCACGCACGGTGACTTCCCGCCACCGGGCCCGGTCGATCTGCTGGCCCGGCGCTGGCACCGCGATCAATACACGCTGGCCGATCTGGCCGCCGACACCGTGGGCCTGCTCGACGCGCTCGAGCTGCCCCGAGCGCATCTGGTCGGCATGTCGATGGGCGGCATGATCGCCCAGACCGTCGCCGCCCGCCATCGCGCCCGGGTCGGTTCCTTGACCTCGATCATGTCCACCACCGGCGCCGCGCGCCTCGGGCGCCCGGCGTGGTCGACCTGGCGATTGATGCTCGGCAGACCCGCCCGCACCCGCGACGAGCACATCGACCGGGCTGTGCGCATGTACCGGCACATCCGGTCGGCCGCCTACCCGTTCGACGAGGCCGCGGTGCGCGCGACGGCGGCCAGGACCTGGGACCGGGATCCCGCCCCCGCCGCGGGCGTCGGCCGTCAACTGGCGGGCATCCTGAAATCCGGCGACCGGACCGGTGAACTGCGCACGGTGACCGCCCCGACACTGGTCGTGCACGGTGACCGCGACCTGATGGTCGCACCCACCGGCGCCACCGCGACCGCTCGCGCGATCTCCGGCGCTCGCCTGCGCACCCTGGCGGGCATGGGCCACGACCTGCCCGCCGAGGTGTGGCCGACTCTCGCCGACCTCATCCACGAACACATCCGCACCTCCGAAACCAGGAGCATCGATGCCCCGCACCCGTAGGCCACTGTCGGGCCGCCCGGTGATGATCACCGGCGCGGCCTCCGGCATCGGCCGCAGCCTCGCCCGATCGCTGTCGGCCACAGGCTCTCCCGTAGCGATCGCCGATATCGACCGAGCCGGGCTGAAGGAAACCGCCGCCGCGCTCACCGGCCCGGTACTGACCCGGGTCCTGGACGTGCGCGACGCCGCCCACCAGCTCGCCTTCGCCGACGAAGTCCGCGACTGGCTGACCGCGCCGCTCGCCGCGGTGTTCAACAACGCCGGTGTCGCGGTGTCCTCCTCGGTGCTCGACGCCGTCCCCGAGGACGACGAATGGCTGCGGCGGATCAACTTCGACGGAGTCGTCAACGGCACGCGCGCCTTCCTGCCCATCCTCGTCGAGCAGGATCACGGCGTCATCGTCAACACCTCGAGCGTGTTCGGGCTGCTCGGCATGCCCAACCAAAGCGCCTACTGCGCGGCGAAATTCGCGGTGCGCGGGTTCACCGACGCCCTGCGCCAGGAACTGCGCGGCACCGGCGTGTCCGCGGTGAACGTCCACCCCGGCGGCATCAGCACCAACATCGCGCGCAGCGCCCGGGTCCGCAAGGACCCCGAGGGCCGGGGCCGCACGCACGAGCAGATGGCGGCGGAATTCGAGGCACTGACCCTCACCACGCCGGAGAAAGCGGCCGAAATCATCCGCCGCGGCGTCGAACACGGCAAATCCCGCATCCTCGTCGGACCCGACGCCTATCTGTTCGACCTCTTGGCGCGGGTGACACCCACCCACTACTACGGTGTGGTCGCGTTGCTCGAGCGGCGCCTGCGCACCCGCGACACCACGGGAGCACCGGCATGAGCGAACACCTCGACGTCCTGATCGTCGGTGCGGGCCTGTCCGGCATCGGCGCGGCTCATCACCTGCAGGCGGCGTTCCCCGCCCGCAGCTACGCGATCCTCGAGGCACGCGACGACCTCGGCGGCACCTGGGATCTGTTCCGCTACCCCGGCGTGCGCTCGGACTCCGACATGCACACCCTCGGATACCGGTTCCGCCCGTGGACGCAAGCCGAGGCCATCGCCGACGGTCCCGCCATCCTGCGCTACATCCGCGACACCGCCGCCGACGCCGGTATCGACCGATTCATCCGCTACGGGCATCGGGTGACCGAAGCGTCCTGGTCCAGCGCCGAGTCCCGCTGGACCGTGCTGGCCGAACACGACGGCGCCACAAGGGAGATCACCTGCGATTTCCTGCTCGTGTGCAGTGGTTACTACCGTTACGACGAGGGCTACACACCGCAATTCGCCGGCGTCGAGGAATTCGGCGGCCGACTGGTGCATCCGCAGCACTGGCCCGAGGACCTGGACTGTGCGGGCAAGCGGGTGGTCGTCATCGGCAGCGGCGCCACCGCCGTGACCCTGGTCCCCGCCCTGGCCCGGACCGCCGCACAGGTGACGATGCTGCAACGGTCACCGACCTACATCCTGCCCGTCCCCGCCCGCGACACCGTGGCCGACCGGCTGCGCCGACTGCTGGGCCCGCGCCGCGCATACACGGTCGTCCGCTGGAAGAACGTGCTGATCAGCACACTGATCTACCAGTTCAGCAGGCGGCGGCCCAGGCAGATGCGCAAGTTCATCCGCGACCTGACCATCAAGCAACTGCCCGACGGCTACGACGTCGACACCCACTTCAAACCGTCCTACCAGCCGTGGGATCAGCGGCTGTGCCTGGTGCCCGACGGGGATCTGTTCCGCGCGATCCGCGACAGCCGCGCCACGGTGGCCACCGATCGCATCGATACGTTCACCGCGACCGGACTGCGCCTGGCCTCCGGACGCGAACTCGACGCCGACGTGGTGGTGACCGCGACCGGCCTGCGACTGCTCGCACTCGGTGGCATCCGGCTCGCGGTGGACGGACACGAGGTCGCGCTGCCACAGACCATGGCCTACAAGGGGATGATGCTCAGCGGAGTGCCGAACTTCGCCTTCACCATCGGCTACACCAACGCGTCCTGGACACTGAAAGCCGATCTGGTCAGCGAGTTCGTCTGCCGGTTGCTGCGCCACATGGACGAGGGCGGCTACCGGCAGACCACCCCGTGGCCGGACCCCGCCGTGGCACCGGAGCCACTGCTGGACTTCCCGGCCGGCTACGTGCTGCGCGACATCGACCGCTTCCCCAAGGCGGGCTCCCGGGCCCCGTGGCGGCTGGGTATGAGCTACGGCCACGATGTGCTCACCCTGCGCTACGGCCGCATCGACGACGGCACCATCCGCTTCACCGGCGCGGACGCACCGGCCCACGATGCCCACGCCGTGGCGCAGGGGCGCGATTCCGGGCAGGTGACGGCCTGACCGCGCGCCGGTGCGCGGCACCCGCCCGCCGGGCGGCTCGGGCCGGGCGCGATGACCCGAGCGGAGAAACTAACCTGATTCTCGTGACCCGCGCCGAGCCCGTACCCCGCACCTCCGCCGACAACGGCTCGGATTCCGGGTTTCGCCGCCGCCTGCTCGACGCCATGGCCGTCGCCGTGCGCGAACGCGGATACCAGGACTCCACCGTAGCCGACGTGGTCCGCCACGCCCGCACCTCGCGCCGCACCTTCTACGAGCACTTCACCAGCAAACAGGACTGTTTCATCACCCTGCTGACCGAGCGCAACAAGGAGACGATCCAGCAGATCGAGGCCGCGGTCGACCCGCACATGCCGTGGCGCACGCAGGTGCGCCACGCCATCGAGGCGTGGATCCGCACCGCACAGGACGATCCCTCCATCACCCTCAGCTGGATCCGCGTCGTCCCCGCCCTCGGCGAGGACACCCGTCACCTGCAACGCGAGGTCGGCGAAACGTTCATCGCCCTGATCCAGAAACTCACCGACACACCGGAATTCGCGGCCGCCGGACTGCGGCCGCCGTCCCGGCAGGTGGCGACCATCCTGTTCGGCGGCTTCCGGGAACTCATCGCCACCACCGTGGAAGACGGCGGCGACATCGGCGGCATGGTCGAGGTGGCGGTCGAATCCGCGATCGCGCTGATCGGACCGCACACCTAGCGCTCGGCCGCCGTCACCGCTTCGAGGTCACCGGGCGGCGTCGACGAATGCTGCGCCGGTCGACACCGGCACCACCGCGCTGGAGTCGAGTTCGGTGGCCACCGCGACATCTTGCGCGAACCCGCCCTCGATCAGTTCCCGGCCGGAGGCGCAGTCGCGAATCAGCGCCGCGACGTCGGCGATCGCGTCGTACGCCACCGCGGCGGCATGCGCCTCCGCCGACAGCGGCCCCGCTCCGTTGCGCGCCAGCGCCGCGGCGACCGCACCCGCACCCAGCCAATCCTCGACCGCGGGCCGCAGCTCCACACCGCCGGGCCACTGCTCGCCCGCGGCGATCACCGCGACCGGCTCCCGCCCGGTGCCCCACCCCTGCCCCGCGATCCAGCGAGCGACCGCGACCGCGTTGCGCAGGCACGCCGCCACCACCGGCACACCGCTGACCGCCGCGGCGATGGCCGAACCGTTCGGAGAGGGCAGTACGAGCCGCTCGGCCACCGGCGCACGCCGCAACCCCGCCGGAGACAGCGACCACGGCTGCTGCTCGGACACCGCCCGCCGCCCCACCGCCAGCACCGCGCCCTGCCGTGCGGCGAACTCCGCGGCTGCACCGTCGCGCCACGGGTAGGGCAGCACCTGTGTCCCCGCTTCGACAGCGACCGACACCGACGTCGTGAACGACAAAACGTCCACCACCACCACGCACGCGCTACCGGGCCCGAGCGCCCGCGCACCGGCCGAACCCCACTCCAGCCGAACCCCCCACGGCCGTTGCCGCGCCCACCCGGCGATCTGCGTCATGCTCGTCCCCCCATCTATGCCGCGCGCGGCGCCGACCTGTGGCACGCGATTCCGCACCTCACAGACTCGCCCACATCGAACGGATCACCATCGCCCGGCCGTGCCACTCCGGTGCCCGACCGGGCACTCTATCCGGCTCAGCCCTGCTCGGGACGGCCCGGTCGGTAGAACCATTCTTCCAAACTGAAATCTTCCCGGATCTTCTTCTGCTCCACGAGGAACTGTTTGGTCCCCGTCAGCAACTGGATGCCGAGCGGAGCGAAGATCTCGTCCGGGATGTAGCTCGGGCGCGCGGTCGCCCGCACGACCGCCTCCGGCGACTTCGACTGCGCGACCTCGTAGTTCACGTAGTCGTCCCAATGCTGCTTCGCATACCGGTTGGCTTCGACCAGGACCGACTGCCACGCGCCGCCGAATTCCGGGTGGCTGTCGAGGAACTCCTGGCTGCTGACCGAGGAGCTGGTGCCCGCGAGATCGGGATGGTTGTCGTGAATCGAGTCCACCTGATGGAAACCTTTGGCCAAAAACGACCGGAAGAACGACGACGGGTTCACATCCGGCAGCGCGACCGCCGCGATATCGCCGCCGTTGAGCGGGGCCTCCGCGTCGGTGGCCAGCAGATGCACCAGCTGCGCCTGAATGCCCTCGGCCTTCAGCGCACCCTGCAGGTAGCGATCGATGTACGAACCGGATTGCACGCCGATCTTTCTGCCCGCCAGATCTTTCAGCGTCCGGATCGCCGGATCCTTCGCCACCACACCGGCGTTGTAATTCACCGCCGCGATGGCCAGCAGCCGCGTGGTCAATCCACTGCCGCGCGCCACCAGAGCGGGCGTGTCCCCGTAGGTGGCGACATCGAGGCGGCCACCGACCAGCGCCTGATTCAAGTCGGGACCGTTGGGGAAGCTGTAGACCTCGATATCGTCCACACCCAGCGACTTCAGCGCAGGCAGCAGGGCCCCGCGCTGGTGGGCGAACCCGACCGGCCCGGTGAGCACGTTACCGGTGCCGATGGTACCGATACGGAGGGTCTTGATCTCGGCGCGGGACGCCGAGCCAGCGTCGTCGGCCCCGCAGCCGATGACGGCCAGCAACAGCGCCGACACCAGAGCGGGCACGATCAGCCTGAATACGCGCATGATTCGCTTTCGTCGTTCAGAGTTCGGACAGTCGCGGCGGCGGAGCGCCGTGCGGCAGACGCGGCCCCACCGCGACGCGACTGCCGGGTGTACGGCCGCGGCCCCACCCCAGCTCTCTGCGGTAACGGCCGATGTGGTCCTCGCCGACCACGCCGGGATCGGCCAGCGGAGTCGACTCCGGGTCGACATACAGCGCGTCCGTGGGGCAGTACGCCTCGCACATGAAGCAGGTCTGGCAATCGGATTGCCGCGCGATGACCGGGATTCCGCCCTCCGTGCGATCGAAGACGTTCGTGGGGCACACGTCCACGCATTTGTCACAGGCGATGCAGTCACCCGCGCGCAGGATCTCGATCATGCCGCCACCGCCGAGGCGCCGGTCGCCGCGGCCGTCGCCGTCCACACCTCGTCCAAACCGCCGGACAGGATGTGGTGATGCTGGCGCGGATCCAGATCCGGGTGATCGGCGCGTTTACTCATCCCGCGCGTCTCCGTGCGCGCCAGCGTCGATCGGTACATCAACCGTCCCACAGCGGTGATCGCGGCGGCCTGCCGCGCCCGCACTCGCTCGTCTCCACTCCCGCCGCCCAGACCGCGCGCCGCGTGCTCCCACACACGGTCCAGCTCCGCGAGCGCGGGCCGGATCCGGTCACCATGGCGCAGGTAATTCTTTTCGAACGGGATCAGCTCCTGCTGCGCGGCCTCCACCACGTCCGCGGCCCGGACCGACCCACCGCGCTCCGGCCGCAACCCGGTGCGCCCGGCACCACGCAGATCGACACTCCGAGGGCCACCCGATCGCAACGCGAACGTCGCCGCTCCGCGCCCTGCCCAACTGCCCGACGACATCGCCCATGCCGAATTGTGGCTGCCGCCACCGGTGAATCCGCCACAGATCCGTTCCCTGGTCGCCGCGTCACCCGCCGCGTACAGGCCCGGCACCGTGGTGGAGCAGTCGTCGTCGACGACATCGATGCCGCCGGTGCCGCGGACGGTGCCCTCGGCGAGCAGGTCCACCTCGAACCGGTCGGTGAACGGGTCGATGCCGCGCCGATCGAACTGCAGGAAGAAATTCGGCTGCCCCAGCCGCATCTGCGCCTGAACCGTCGCGTCGGCACGATCGAGCTGGGCGAACACCTTCTCCCGCAGCAACGTCCGCGCGATCACCGAACGGCCCTTGGTCGAGCCCGCGCCCTCGAGTACTCGCCCGTCCTCGTGGAAGAAGGTCGCATACCCGTAGTAGGCGGTCTTGGTGATCGTCGAACCCTTCGGCACGATCGCGTACGCGTTGGAGAATTCCATGCCCGAGAAGCGGGCGCCCACCTCGGCCGCCATCAGCGCGCCGTCACCGGTGTCGACGTTGGTGCCGAGCGCCCGGGACAGGAACGCGCAGCCCCCGCTCGCGAGCACCACCGCACCGGCCACCACGCGATAGTCCCGATCGGCCTGGCGCTGGTAGCCCGCCGCGCCGCGCACCACACCCTCGGCGTCGACCAGCAATTCCAGCGCCGGCGAGTGGTCGAGGATGCGCACCCCGATCCGTTTCACCCACGCCCGCATCCGGCGCATGTACTCCGGGCCCTGCACGCCGGTACGGATCTGCGCCCCGGTACCGGGGTCCACGGGGAACGGATACCGTCCCTCCACCGCGAGCCGATCCATGTTCGCGTAGGTCTGATCGAGCACCCGGTCCATCCAGTAGTGATCGGCCAGGTGCCCGCCCAGCGCTTCCCGGCTGGCTTTCGCGTTCGCCCGCGCGTTCGCCTCCGGCGCCACATACCACACCCCGGTGCCGGCGGGGGCGGTAGCGCCGCTGGTCCCGCAGTAGCCCTTGTCCACCAACGTCACCTCGGCGCCCGCTTCCCGGGCGTGGATCGCGGCCCAGCAGGCCGCGGGCCCGCCGCCGATCACCAAGACGTCCGTGCTGATCTGCAACGGTTCACTCATGCGTCTGCTCCTGTCGGTGCCTCGGGATTCACGCCGAGTGCGAGCAGCAACCGGCGCCGGAGTGCGGAGAATGCGGGGTCGACCACCGAACGCGGGCGGGCGACGGTGATATCGAAGGATTCGGCGATGCGACCGTCGCGCAACACGAGCGCGCGATCGGCCAGTAGCAGCGCCTCTTCCACGTCGTGGGTCACCAGCAACACCGACTGGCGGTGCAGCGTCCACAGGCGAGCCACGAGGGCTTGTACTTTCAACCGGGTCAGCGCGTCCAGGGCGCCGAACGGCTCGTCGAGCAGCAACAGTTCCGGATTGCGGACCAGCGCCCTGGCCAGCGCCACACGCTGAGCTTCACCGCCGGACAGCGTCGCGGGCCACACATCCGCCTTCGCGGTGAGCCCCACTTCCTCCAGCGCCGTCAGCGCCCGCGCCTTGGAAGCTCCCTCGACGCCCAGAACGACGTTGCGCCACACACTGATCCAGGGAATCAACCGATGCTCCTGGAACACGATCGCCTTCGACCCGGGAACCTCGAACGAGCCGCCGAACCCCCGATCCAGGCCGCCGATCCCGCGCAGCAGCGTGCTCTTGCCCGAGCCGCTGGCACCGAGCAGCGCGACGAATTCCCCAGGCGCGATATCCAAGTCGACCTCGCGCAGCACTGTGCGTCCGGCGAACGCGCGCGCCGCCCCGCGAATGCGGACACCGGCCCCGATCGTGGCGGTCATCTACTTCCCCTCATAGCCGGTACGCCAGGACAGGAACCGGTGTTCCAACACGCGCACGAACAGATCGGTGAGCAACCCGAGCACCGCGTAGATCACCAGGACCAGGAAGATCTGGTCGGTCCGCAAGAACTCCTTGGCATCGTTCATCAGGAAGCCCAGCCCCACCGGTGTGGTCTGCATCTCCGCGACCACCAGGGTGAGCCAGCCGATGCCCAGTGCCTGCCGCAGTCCGACGAAGATCTGCGGCAACGCGCCGGGCAGGATGATCTTCGTGGTCAGCTCGAAACGGTTGAGGCCCAGTGATTCCGCCGCCTCCACCAGCCGCCGGTCCACGCCGCGGATCCCGGCCAGCACGTTCAAGTAGATCGGGAAGATGGGCGCGACGATGATCAACGCGATCTTGAACGAGTCACCGATGCCGAACCAGATGATGAACACCGGCACCAGCGCCAACGTCGGCAGCATCCGCAATGCCTGCAACGGGCCGTTGACCAGATCCTCGGCGATCCGGAACAGTCCGGCCGCCACACCGCACACCAGGCCGATACCGATGCCGATCGCCAGCCCGATCGCCACCCGGCGACCGGACGCGGCCAGATGCTGCCACAACTCACCCGACCGGATCAGCTCCCACCCCGCCTCGAGCACCTCGGTCGGCGCCGGAGTGGTCGCGCCGAGCCACGATCGGGCACCGAGCTGCCAAATGATCACCGCTAGAATCAATCCGGAGGACGCCCTGGCCAGGCCGAGCAACCTACGGGTGAACGGGGCCGGGCTGTCGGTGGCCGCCTCGGCCGGGGTGGAAGGTGGCGCCGATGTGGTCGGATCCAACTGCAATGTCATCGGACACGGTCCTCACACGAGAAGTACTGTCCGGAACAGTAAGGCGCGCGACCGGTTCACAGAATGGTTGCGATCAGCCCGATCCTGAACCCGCGCTCGGCGCGGACACTGTGCTGAGCAGCAAGGACGCGTGCCCGCCTGAGCCCACCCAGTTGATCGCTGTCAGCCTCCGCCGCTGATCGAACATCGCTCGGGAAGGCGCCGCAGGACTCGATCGCGCCAGAACCTCCAGCCCCCGGCATCGTGTCGGCGACCTCGACATCGAGGACACCGCCGCGTTCCCAATGCCCGCGCCACCAGGGGGCGGTAGGCAGACAGCCCATGGCGGCTCGGGCAACAGCGCGTCTACGCCGTCGAGGTGGCGTCGCGGAAAGGTTTCGGCACTACCGCGCCACCGGCTTCACCGAGACGCTCGGCAAGAGCCGGCAGCACAGTCGAGCACCCGGCATCCAGCGTGAGTGCGGCCAGTTCGTCACCGCGCGTCCGGCCACGATTGACGATGACGACGACACGCCCGCGCCTGGCGGCGTGACGCACGAAACGCAACCCGGACATCACCGTCAGCGACGACCCGGCCACCAGCACCGCGTCCGCGGCGTCGACCAGCTCGTACGCCGCGGCGACCCGCTCCTTGGGCACGTTCTCCCCGAAATAGACGATATCGGGCTTCAGCATGCCGCCACAGCGCGCGCAATCCACCATCCGGAAGCTTCCGGTGTCGCCGACCACCGCGTCCGCGTCGGGCGCGACCTCTAGGCCATCGATCGTCGCGGCCTCCGCGAAGCCCGGATTGGCCGCCTCCAGCCGATCGGCCAGCGACATCCGCGAGACCAGGGACGCGCAGCTGAGGCAACGCACCCGCGCGTAGGTGCCGTGCAGATCGATCACCCGCCGATGCCCCGCCTTGGTGTGCAGCAGATCCACGTTCTGGGTGATCAGCCCGGTGACCACGCCCATGCGTTCCAGCCGTGCCAGCGCGCGATGGCCGGGATTGGGGCGCGACCCGTCCATGCGCCGCCAGCCGACGTGATTGCGCGCCCAGTACCGCTGCCGGAACACCGGATCACCGACGAACTGCTGGTAGGTCATCGGGTTGCGCGGCGGCGAGGACGGACCACGATAGTCCGGGATCCCGCTGTCGGTCGAGATCCCGGCACCGGTCAACGCGACGACCCGGCGCCCATCGAGCAACCGCGCCAGCTGCTCGAACCCGGCGCCCAGAGGCGTCCGCGCAAACTCCGACATGCCGTTCAGGGTACGGCGACCGCCACGGCAACGGCCGAACGGCCGCCCCGCGCGGGGAAGAGTAGGCCGAGGTCAGACGCGCCGCATCACCGACACGACCTTGCCGAGCACGACCGCTTCGTCACCATTGATCACCTCGTAGGCCGGGTTGCGCGGCTCCAAGTACACATGACCGTTGCGCCGCCGGTACACCTTCACCGTCGCCTCCCCATCGATCATCGCCGCCACGATCTCGCCGGAATGCGCCTCGTGCTGCTTGCGCACCACCACGAGGTCGCCATCGCAGATGGCCGCATCAATCATCGAATCGCCGCGTACCCGCAGCCCGAACACCGTGCCGCGCCCGACCAGCTCGCGCGGCAACGTCATCGTGTCCTCGCCGTGCTCCTCGGCCAGGATCGGAGCGCCCGCCGCGATGTCACCGACCACCGGTACCGCCACCGAATCCTCCGCGAACTCCCGCCGCGCGGGCGCGTGCAGAAACATCCGCACGTCGATCGGCCGCGACACCGTCCGGCCGCGGCGCAGGAAACCACGCTCCTCCAGGCTCTTCAAATGCTTCGACACCGACGACGCCGACCGCAGACCCACCGCGTCACCGATCTCACGCGTGTTCGGCGGATACCCGTGCCGGACAACCCAGTCCCGAATCGTGGCGAGAATCCGCTGCTGCCGCGGCGGTAACGTCGAGGTGTCGAGATGCTCGAACGCGTCGAGCGGGTCGTATCCGGTCACCCCGGGAATGGTAGAGGCACCAGCGGACACTACCGCCGGGCCACCGCACCGGGCACGCCGAACAACGCCCGATCGGAATCGGGAACCCAGCAGGCGGCGGCGGTATCCCGGTTGTAGTTCTCCGCGACGTGCTCGACCAAATGCCGCAGTCCCGGGTGTCGGTTGCCCGCCGACCACAACAACGCCAGCGGATAGGCGGGGGTGGGATCGACGATCATCAGGCGCCGCACGTTCGGATGCCACGGCGTCTGCCCCCCGTCGCCGCTGAACGTCGTCAACGAGGACGAGTCCGCGATACGTTCGACGATCTCGGCCATACCCACGAGCGGACCCCTGGTATCGACCGGAATCCCGCTGAACGCGCTGAGATCTCGATAGAAGTCGGCCCACTCCGACGGCACGGCCGCACCGGGCACCCACACCGGCTGCCCGGAGATTTCGCGCAACGCGATCGTCGACCGGCCCGCGAACGGATGATCCTTACCCACCAGCAGATACAACGGCTCCAAATACGCGGGAGCGGCGACGATATCGTCGGGCAGAGCCACCGGGCCGCCGTACGCGCGCGCGAGAGCCGCGTCGACGATGCCACCGCGCAACGCTTCCCGCGAGGTCGTGATCATATTCGAGATGACGATCTCGGTGTCGCGGTGCGGATGACGCGCGAGATAGAACTCCATCAAATCGGTCGCGGCCATCCGTTTCCCCAGCACCGCGACCCGCAACGGCCGCACCGCCTCGCGCACCGCCCGCACAGCGGCCTCGGAGCCTGCGAGCAAGGAACGCGCGTACGGCAGCAACCGAGCACCGGCCGCCGTCGGCACACTGCCGCCGCGCCCGCGGTCGAACAGCTCCGTTCCCAGCTGCGACTCGAGCTTCGCGATGCGCTTGGACACCGCCTGCTGGCTGATCCCCAGCACCGAGGCCGCGTACCCGAACTGCTGCTCCTCCACCACCACGACGAACGCGCGCACCGCCGCGAGATCCAGCTCCACCCGCCACCTCCAGCGACAACCTTACGTTGTCCCCCATGCCGTATCCCGAATCCGACATCGACCGTCATCACTGCTCACATGGACGCGTAACCTCGATCGATCGACACAGCCTACAACCATTCGATGTTCCTACGATCGTTCCCGCATCGCCGAGGAACTGGAGCACAGCCGCCCTCCTCCACCGGCCGGACCACCCGAACTCCGAACGCTCGACAGCGCGACGGAATCGTCGGCCCCAGCCGCCCCGCAGCCGAGCGACTCGGCACGCCCGCCATCGGCGACCTCAAAGCGCTCCCGGAACCACCGTTGGCGGCGGTCGCATCACCTCCACCTCCGTGATCGCGCCCGCATAACGCTCCACCTCCACCAGCGTCAGCTGCCCGGCGCACCCCTGGCTGAGCGTCGAAGAGGGACGATCGGCGATGAGCACGTTCGGATTACCGTGGCGGCAGAATGTCGGGTCCGCCGGGTCGGGGTCATACCACGCTCCGGTGGACAACTGCGCGACACCGGCCCGCACCCCGTCGTCGACCACCAGACCGGCCAGGCAACTGCCCCGCTCGTTGAACACCCGCACGATCTCACCGGCACGCAGACCACGCGCGTCGGCGTCCGAAGGATGCATCCGGATCGGTTCCCGCCCGGAGATCTTCACCGACCGGCTGTAGGCACCCACGTCGAGCTGGCTGTGCAGCTTGGTCCGCGGCTGATTCGCCACCAACTGCAAGGGGAACCGGGCCGCCGCCGCACCACCGAGCCACTCCTCCGGCTCCAACCACACCGGATGCCCCGGGCAATCGGCGTACCCGAAGCGATCGATGGTCGCGGAAAAGATCTCGATCTTCCCGCTCGGCGTGCTCAGCGGGTGCCGATCCGGATCGGCGCGAAAGTCCGCGGCCAACACCTGATTCGGGTCCGGAACCGGAAGCTCGAGGACCTCACCGGCCCAGAACGCGTCGAAATCCGGCAGCTCGTGCCCCGCGCGCGACTGCTCGACACGCCATTGCTCATACAGATGCCGCAGCCACTCGACCGCCGAACGCCCCTCGGTGAATTCCTTGCCGACACCGAGCCGATCGGCCGTTTCGGCGAAGATCGAATAGTCGTCGCGCGCCTGCCCATACGGGCGCGTCAGCGCCTTCATCGGGAAGAACGAACGGTCGCCTTCCCCCACGCCATAGTCGTCGCGCTCGATCGACATCGTCGCCGGGAGCACGATATCGGCGTGCCGCGCGGTGGCCGTCCAGAACGCATCGTGCACAACCACCGTGTCCGGGCGACCGAACGCCCTACGCAGCCGAGCCAGGTCCTGATGGTGATGGAACGGATTGCCGCCACACCAGTACACCAACCGCACTTCCGGATAAACCAGCTCCCGGCCGTTGTAGCGGAAGGGCGCGCCCGGCTCGAGCAGCATGTCCGCGATCCGTGCGACCGGAATGAAGGCGTCCACGCCATTGCGCCCCTGCGGAAGTCGCGGCGCAGGCACGCGCGCAGGCTCTCCGACGCCGGCGGCCGAGCCGTACCCGTGTCCGAACCCGCCTCCGGGAAGCCCGATCTGCCCCAGCATCGCCGCGAGCGCCACACCCGCCCACAGCGGCTGCTCACCATGGCGCGCCCGCTGCAGCGACCAACTCACTGTCACCAGGGTTCGCGCGGCAGCCATCTCGCGGGCCAGCGTCCGGATACGGTCGGCAGGCACACCGGTGATGGCCGCGGCCCACTCCGGATCCTTGACCACTCCGTCCACCGCACCGCGCAGGTACTCCGCGAAGCGGTCGCAGCCCACCGTGTACTCGCGCAGGAACTGTTCGTCCGCCAAACCCTCCGCGTCCAGCACCTGGGCGAGCGCCAGCATCATCACCACGTCGGTACCCGGCCGCGGCGCGATCCACTCCGCTTCACTCTCCCGGGGGGTGTCGTCGCGCAGCGGACTGATCGACACGAAACGGCAACCCCGCGCCCGCGCCGCCGCGATCCAGCCGCGCATGTTGTGGCGCGAGACCCCGCCCGGCGACACGGCCGCGTTCTTCGGCGACAAACCACCGAAAGCCACCACGAGCTCGGAGTGTTCGGCCAAGACCGTCTTCGCCGTCGCCTGCTGCGTCACCCAGCCGATCTCACCGATGACATACGGCAGGAACACCGTCGAGGTACCCAGACTGTAGCTGTTCACGTGCCGGACGTAGCCGCCGAGACAGTTCAAGAAGCGGTGCAATTGGCTCTGCGCGTGATGGAATCGCCCGGCGCTGGCCCAGCCGTACGAGCCGCCGTACACCGCCTGCGCTCCATGCTCCTGGTATACCCGGCCGAGCTCGCCGGCCAGCAGGTCCAAAGCGCGCTCCCACGACACCGGGACGAAAGAGTCCGAGCCCCGCACACCCGGGCCCGGCCCGTTCTCCAGCCAGCCCCGACGAACATACGGCCGATCGATACGCGTCGGATGATGCTGCGCCGAAGCGACATTCTCGATCAGCGCCACCGGCTCCGGGTCACCATGCCACGGCCGGACCGCTGTGAGCCGTTCTCCATCGCTGTCCGCCTCGAACGCGCCCCAGTGGGTCAGATGCGTGGTCACCGTCCCACCGTAACCGGCCACCCGAACACCTGGCCGCCACTCGTTTCCGATGCCACCGTCAGTCGGATACGCGGCGCAGCTCGAAGATACGGAACACCCGGCCGCCGGACAGTTCGTACTCCATGGCGTAGCCGGGCCAGAACTCGACCGCCAGATCCCAGACGCGCTTACGCTCCACGCCGGTGATCTCGCGCACCGTGGCCAGGAACTGCTCGCCCTTGTGCCGGACCGAGGCGGTTTGCGCCGCACGCAGATTCGCCGACCAGGCCGGATGCTTCGGACCGCCCCAATTCGAACCGAGGACGATGAAGTCCGCACCGTGCGGCACATAGAGCAACGATGTGGTGCGCGGGATTCCCGTCTTCCGCCCCGGCACGGTGACCTCGACGGACGGCAGCCCCGCCAGATCCAGGACACCTTTTCGGCCGCCGCTCGCCCGCCGGATCAAGCGTTCGACCCGCAGCACGACCGGCGCCGACCGCATGACCCAGCGCCGCTGGGCCAGCCGTCGAGCCAAGGCCGGCACCGGATTCGAGACCATATCAGGACACCTTTCCGTAGCGAACTCGCGACTTGGCAGGCGCTCTAGATCTAACACCTCGTACCGAGGTCTGCGCACGATTGGGTCCGGTCATAAATTACGAAACTCATATTGATCGACGGGGCTCTCGGCATGTAGTATCTAACTCATACGATATGAGTTAGATAGGAGTTGCCATGTATCTGATCACCGGCGCCACCGGCACCATCGGCCGCCCCCTCATCAGCGCTTTGTCATCCGCCGGAACGAGAATCCGAGCCGTCTCCCGACAACCCGTCGCCGACTTCCCCGAAGATGTGGAAGTCGTGGCATTCGAAGAGGTGAACGATGCCCTCCAGGGGGTCGATGCCCTGTTCGTCCACCCGCGGGCCTGCAAGGATCATGTCGGCGAACTGGTCCAGCTCGCCGCGACATGCGGTGTCGGCCGGATCGTCGTCATGTCGGCCTGCAACGCCGACGACGAACCCGCCCATCAGCCCTCCCGATACAACGGTGACCGCAATACAGAGGTCGAGCGGGCGGTCGTCGCGAGCGGACTGCCGTGGGTGAGCGTACGACCGAGTTCGTTCGCCATGAACACATCGGCGATGTGGCGCAAGCAAGTGGCCGCTGGTGACACCGTCTTCGGCCCGTATGCGTCTTTCGCCGAGGCGGTCATCCACGAACAGGATGTCGCGGACGTCATCGCACGGGCCATGTGGGACGACAGCCTCCTCGGCCGCCGCATAACCATCACCGGTCCCGAGGCCGTGAGCCTGGAGCGAATGGTCGCCGTGATCGGCGATGCGATCGACAGACCCCTTCGCTTTCAACAGGTTCCGGTCGAAGCAGCCACCCGCGCGATGATCGGGCAAGGTCTCGACGAGCGCTTCGTGCTCGCGCTCATGGACCGCTACGCTCGTGAACTCGACCGAACGCCCACCGTCACTGACGAGGTGGACGCGATTCTCGGCCGTCCGGCACGCTCGTTCGCGACGTGGGCCGCCGATCACCGGGCGGAGTGGTCGTGACGCCGTCCCCGCTCCGGTCCGGTGACGACGTGGACCGCGCGGTCTGGCACCTCGGCGCGCTGATCCAATTCGACGCCACCGCAAGCCAGACCGACGGCCGGCTCGCCATCACCAGGCACACCTGCCGACGCGGGACCGCGGCTCCGCCGCACCGGCACGAGCACGAGGACGAGATATTCATCGTCTTGGCGGGTGAGCTCACCGTGCATATCGCAGACCAGCGATTTCGGGTCTCCACCGGCGCCACTGTCTTCGCGCCACGCGGATTGCCTCATGCCTACCGCGTCGATTCGGACATCTGCCGGTTCCTGACCCTGATCACACCGGGCGGATTCGAGCAATGGTTCACCGAAACCGGCTGCCCGGCCGAATCCCTGTCTCTTCCTCCGGCACCCACCAGTCCGCCCGACACCACCCTGCTCGCCGCCGCGGCCGCCCGTCACGGCGTCGAAATCCTGGGGCCCTCCCCCCGGGCAGGCTTCTGACGCCAGTGCCGAACGGGTCGCTCTGCCCATCAACGAAGCACCCTTTCCCCGCTTCCGGTGCCGCTTTCCGCGGCCCGCATCAACCCAGAAGGAACATCCATGCGTCTCATCGTCTTCGGGGCGAACGGTCCCACCGGCCGCTTGCTGACCACCCAGGCTCTCGCGGCCGGCCATGATGTCGTCGCCGTCACTCGCAAGCCACGCGATTTCCCGCTCGAACACGACCGGCTCACGACGTTCGAGGGCGACGTCCATGCGGCAGACTCCGTAGAGAGCGCGATCGCGGGCGGCGACGCCGTGCTGTCGACACTCGGTGTGCCCTACAGCAAGCAACCGATCACGACGTATTCGGCCGGGGTCGCCAATATCGTCACCGCCATGCGCAAGCACGCGGTACGCCGTATCGCGGTCGTCTCGTCCAGTGCCGTGGACCCCAAACCACATGCGGACGCGGGCTTTCTGTTCAATCGCGTCTTGCAGCCCTACCTCACGCAGGTCATGGGCAAAACGCTCTACGACGATATGCGCGCGATGGAATCCCTGCTCACAGAAACCGAACTCGACTGGACGGTCGTGCGCCCGAGTGGCCTGTACACCTCCGCGCTCGTCACCGACTACACAGTCGCGGAAGGCCACGCCGAGGGGCGGTTCACCTCCCGAGCAGACCTGGCCGCCTGCCTGCTCCGGCTCGTCGACGAGGACCGATATGTCCAGAAGATCGTCAGCGTCGTCACCACCTCGAATAATCCCAGCCTGCTGCGACTGATTCGCACCGAGGCGCTCGGCAAGCACTGAGCGCACGGCGGCGCTATTCCAGTTGGCGGTGCGTATAATACGGAATCCATACAAAGACTCGTGAAGGTGACTTGGATGAGTTCCGTAGTCGATCCGGCCGCGACCCGGCGACACCGGCGGTTGGTCACGTCCGTCAAAGAGGCGCTACGTGATCTGAACACCCAGCTGTCCGTGCTCAACCGCCGCTTCGGCAACAAGGTGGAACTGAAGGACGCCGACTGGACCTGCCTGGATCTGATCAACCGACACGGGCCGCTGACGCCGACTGCGTTGGCGGCACGTGCCGGTCTGCACCCGGCGACGTTGACCGGCATTCTGGACCGCCTCCAGCGTGGCGGGTGGGTCATCCGCGAGCGCGATCCCGAGGGCGCCGACCGACGCGCGGTCACCGTGCGCGCACTGCACGACCGAAACCCAGAGCTCTACCGGATATTCAGTGGAATGAACGGCCGGATGGACGCCATCTGCGAGGGCTACACAGATGCCGAACTCGAGCTGATCGCGGAATTCCTCCGACGTAGTGCAGCCGCCGGCCACGAGTCGGCCGACGAGCTCGCCTGACCCGAATCCCCGGCCTCAGCACGGACCCCTCCTCTCTTTGCGGGTTTTCTTTGATGTGGACGCGGGGTGGATGCTTTGATGGAGTCACATAATTAGATGCGCATATCTACGTATCCATATTTTTATAAGCCGCACGAGGCTGCCCTCCCACCCCTACGTAGTGATCCGAGCAAGTCGGAGAGTTCGTCTCGCCTGGACAGCCCTCCCCCGTCTTCCTGAAAACGGACAAGCGACCAGTTACCCTGTCCCCCGTGGCCCCCACCCCATCCCTGCGCCGGAGGTCCACGAGCGCCCGTCGCCCCTTTCGGAACAGGAGTTCGATGCGTTCCCACCCCCGCCGCGTCTCGGCCGCCCTCGCGGCTGTCGCCTTGCTCGGAGTCGCCGCTCCGGCGGCGGCTCGGCCCGAGCCACCCGCCGTGGTCACGCCGATGGGCCCGGACTTCCTCTGGGGCGTCGCCGCGTCGGGGTACCAGTCGGAAGGCCATGCCCCGGATAGCAACTGGTCCCGGTACGTCGCGTCCGGCAAGACATCGGACCCGTATCAGGATTCGATCGACTTCTATTCGCGCTACCGCTCGGACATCGCTCTCGCGGCGGGCTTGGGCGTGAAGGTGTATCGCATCGGCATCGAGTGGGCGCGGCTCCAGCCGGAGCCGGGCAAGTGGGACCCCGAGGGATTGCGGTTCTACGACGACGTCGTCGCCGCGATCACAGCCGCGGGCATGCGCCCCATGATCACCATCGACCACTGGGTCTATCCGGGGTGGGCGGTCGACCGCGGAGGCTGGAACAACGCGGGAATCGTCGAGGACTGGCTTGCCAACGCGCGCACGGTTGTCGATCGCTACGCCCCGTACAAGCCGTTGTGGGTCACGTTCAACGAACCGGCCTTCTACGTGGTGAACGAACTGCGCAATGGCGGATTGCCGCCCGCCGCCGCGCCCGCGATGCAGGACCGGATCGCCGAGGCGCACAACAGCATCTACGACTTCATTCACCGAGTTCAGCCGGACGCGATGGTGACCAGCAATGTCGCCTACATCCCGGCCGCCGAGGACGTGGTGAACAAGCCACTGGTGGACAGGATCGGCGCAAAGCTCGACTACATCGGCATCGACTATTACTACGGCCTCTCCCCCGACAGTCTCACCACGGGGAATTTCACCGAATTGTGGAAGAATCCGTTGCAGCCGGAAGGCATCTACTACGCGTTGCAGCACTATGCGCGCCAGTTCCCCGGCAAGCCGCTCTACATCGTGGAGAACGGAATGCCCACCGAGAACGGCCTGCCACGGGCGGACGGATACGGTCGCGCCGATTCCCTCCGCGACACCGTCTACTGGCTGCAGCGCGCCAAGGCCGACGGCATCGACCTGATCGGCTACAACTACTGGAGCCTCACCGACAACTACGAATGGGGTTCCTACACACCGCGTTTCGGCCTGTACACGGTCGATGTCCGCACCGATCCGGCACTGACGCGCAAGCCCACGGACGCGGTGGCCGCCTACACGGACATCACCCGGGCCGGCGGCGTCGCACCCGGGTACCGGCCGACCCGCGCGCCGAAGGATTGCTCTTTCGTGGACGGACCGGCAAGCTGCTCCGACCCGGTCACCGTGCCGCGGTGAGATCGAAGCCGCATGTCGGCGAGCGGAGGTAGGCGATGACCGACGACCCCGTCGCGGTACTCCGGCGCTGGACCGACGCGGGCGGGGTGTGGCGGGTCGCCGCGCGCCGATCCGGTTCGGTCACCGTCGCGCTCTACCAATGCACCGGCGGTGAGGAAGTCGATCGCCTGACCTCCTCCGATCCCGAGCTGCTCCGCTATGTCGGCGAGCGGACCAGCAGCGAGGACTGAAACGCTCAGCCCGCGACCGATCCCGTCGCCCCCGACCACAGCCGCTCCAGCACTCGAGCGGCCGGTTCCACGGAGGTGACCAGATCGACGCTCGAGCCCGCGTCGATCGGCGCGACGGCCGGATCGTTCGCGGCGAGCGCGGCGGCGAGCGCGTGCTTGGCCACCGGATCCATGGCGAGTTCCTCCTCCCGTCCGGCCCATCGGTCGGTGAATCCGGTGCGCAGCACTCGCGCGGGAAACCTCACCGGCCACGGCAATTCCATCCCCACGTCGTAGGCGCGGGTGAGCACGGTGTCTGTACCGCGCGCGTCGAGCAGGGCTCGGCGGCCCGCATCCGACAGCAGCGATTCCGAGCACGCCGCCAGACACGTACCGAGCCATGCGCCACTGGCCCCCGCTCGGAGTACGGCGGCGAGATCCCGCGGTGCCCCGATGCCGCCCGCCGCGAGCACCGGGACCGTCGCCACGGCCAGCACCTCGTCCAGCAGCGGCAGCAGCGGCGCGTTCACGGCGCCGTGTCCGCCGCCCTCCACGCCGCGGGCCACGAGGACGCCGATGCCCGCGTCTTGCGCACGCCGCGCGTCCTGCCCGCCGTAGACCTGGGTGGCCGGGACGATTCCCGCGTCCGCGACGCGAGCCGCCCAATCCAGGTCCGCGCCGAAGCTCACCGAGATCAGGGCGGGACGAGCCTCGATCGCGACCTCCAGCAGCCGCGGCTCCCGTGCAACGACCCAATCGACAAGACCGATGCCGAACGGCCCGTCCAGGCCCCGGATGTGCGGCAGTTCCCGCTCCAGCGCCGCGACCGATCCGGCGCTGCCCATCCCGATCATGCCCAGTCCACCGGCCGCGGTCACCGCCGCGGCGAGCCGTCCGCCCGCTACGCCACCCATCGGCGCGTTGACCAGTGGCATCCGCGCACCGATCCGGCGCGCCCATGCCGTCGCCGCACTGATATCGGGTGCCGGGGGCTGTTCGGAAGAAGTCACGCCTCCCATCGCAACACACGCCGCCACGACCGATCGCGGACTCCCCCGTCGCGCGTGCGGATCACGGCCGGTGACCGAGCATGTCCAACAGCCCGTCGAGTTGCAGTTCGAACAATTCGGCCCGGTCGGCGAAGGTGTCGGCGCCGTACATGTCGAAGACGTCCGCGCTCACCGCCCCGAACAGACCGACCCAGAACGTCACGCCGCGGACGATGAGCCAATCGGGCACCTCCAGCCGGAACTGGTCGCGAATCCGCGTGAAACTGCCCGCGAGAGCGGTGGATATTCGGGGCTCCCCCGCCGGGGCCACGAGTTCGCCTGCTCCGTACGCCCGAGCGAAGAGGGTCAGCATCGTGGCGATCACGCGGGTGCCCGGCGCGATGGTCTCGGCAGCCGGTGCGTCGTAACCGGGGACCGGCGTGCCGAACAGCAACCCGTAGCGGGCGGGTTCGGCCAGCGCCCAGCGCCGTACCGTTCGCCCGAGCACCCGCAACCCGTCGATCGGATCGGCCTCGGCCGCCAGCGCGCCGTCGACCGCGTCGCCGAGCGCGTTGTAACCGTCCACGACGAGCAGGGTCAGCAACTCGTCGCGACTGCGGACATATCGGTACACCGCCGAGGAGACCACGCCGAGGTCACGCGCCACCGCACGCAGCGACAGGGCGGCGGCGCCGTCGGTCGCCAGGTGTTCGCGCCCGATCCGGACGATGTCGTTCATGGTCTGGGCCCTGGCTCGGGCACGCGGTGTCGTCGGCATGACAAAACCATGCGCCATTCAGAGAGCGTTGTCAACTAATGAGAGCATCGCTCTGAAAACGGGCCGGGCAACAGTCGGCAAACCGGGTTACCGCAGTGATCCGCCGTTTCCAGCCGCGTTGCGGACCGTTACTTACCGGAGAGTAGTGTTAGCCGAGTCACTGGCGACACGATCGAGGAGTTCCACATGGACCAGCGGACGACGGATTTCGACGTGCTGATCGTCGGTTCGGGGTTCGGCGGCAGCGTCACCGCGCTCCGGCTGGTGGAGAAGGGTTACAAGGTCGGCGTGCTGGAGGCGGGCAGGCGCTTCGCCGACGACGAGTTGCCCGAGACCAGCTGGGAGCTGAAGAAGTTCCTGTGGGCGCCCGCGCTCGGCTGCTATGGAATCCAGCGCATCCATCCGCTGCGCAATGTCCTCATCCTCGGCGGCGCGGGCGTCGGGGGCGGTTCGTTGAATTACGCGAACACCCTGTACGTGCCGCCGGAGCCGTTCTTCCGCGACGCGCAGTGGCGTGACATCACCGATTGGCGCGACGAGCTGACCCCCTACTACGAGCGCGCACAGCAGATGCTCGGCGTGGTGCGCAATCCGCACCTGACGCCCGCCGACGAGGTCTTCAAGGCCGTCGCCGACGACATGGGCGTCGGCGACACGTTCGTGCAGACTCCCGTCGGCGTGTTCTTCGGCGAGCCGGGCAAGACGGTGCCGGATCCGTACTTCGGCGGCGTCGGCCCCGAGCGCACCGGGTGCGTCGAATGCGGCGACTGCATGGTGGGCTGCAAGTACGGCGCCAAGAACACCTTGGTGAAGAACTACCTCTACCTTGCGGAAAAGGCAGGCGCCGAGATCATTCCGATGACGACGGTCACCGAGCTGCGTCCGCATCCCGACGGCACCTGGGACGTGTCCACCGTCCGCACCGGCGCGTGGCTTCGCAAGCAGCCCCGCACGCTCACCGCTTCGCATGTCGTGCTCGCCGCGGGCACGCGCGGCACGCAGAAGCTGCTGTTCGCCATGCGCGACAAAAAGGTATTGCCGGACCTGTCCGATCGGCTCGGCATGCTCACGCGCACCAACTCGGAGTCCATCGTCGGCGCGGCCACCAAGAAGGTGCGCCCAGGCGTCGACTTCACCAAGGGCGTCGCGATCACCTCGTCCATCCATCCCACCCCGGACACGCACATCGAGCCGGTCCGCTACGGCAAGGGCTCCAACGCCATGGGCCTGCTCCAGACGCTCATGGTGGACGGCGGTGGGCGCATCCCGCGCTGGCTGCGCTTCCTGGGCTTGGTGCTGCGGCATCCGATGAACCTGCTCAGCTTCCTGAGCACCAGGAACTGGAGCGAACGGACCATCATCTCGCTGGTCATGCAGCACCTGGACAATTCGATCACCACCTACACCAAGCGCGGCCTGTTCGGCCGCAAGCTCACCAGCAGACAGGGCCACGGCGAGCCCAATCCGACCTGGATCCCGGTGGGCAACGACGTCACCAGGCGGGTCGCGGAGAAAATCGGCGGCATCGCGGGCGGCAGCTGGGGCGAGATCTTCAACATCCCGCTGACGGCCCATTTCCTGGGCGGAGCCGTGATCGGAGCCGACGCCGAGCACGGCGTGATCGACGCCTATCACCGCGTCTACGGCTACCCCACGCTCAGCGTGGTCGACGGCGCGGCGGTCTCGGCCAACCTGGGCGTCAACCCGTCGCTGACGATCACCGCGCAGGCCGAACGCGCGGCGGCGTACTGGCCCAACAAGGGTGAGGTGGACACCCGCCCCCTGGTGGGCACGGGATACCGTCGTATCGCTCCCGTCGCACCGGTGAACCCGGTCGTTCCGGCGAGTTCGCCCGCGGCTCTGGTGCTTCCGATCGTGCAGATCCGGGAGACGCCCGCCGCCGGGTAGGTCAGCGGCCGGACCCATGGGGCGGGCTCAGCAGGAACCCGGCCGCCGCTGACGCCAGAACATGCCACGCAGCTATCTCTACTCAACTAGCCTTTATCTGGTCTTTTGTCGCTACGACAGCCAGGAGGCGACTGGTGAGCACACGGCGGCGCGGATGGCTCGCTCCCACGGCGATGGCGGCGGCCGTCCTTCTCGCCCTCACCGGGTGCGGCGGCGACGAAGCGGACTCCCCCGAGGCGGCAGCACCGTCCGGCTCCACGGTGCTGCCCGACCGGTTCGCCGGGGTGCCGATACCGGACGGACGGATCGATGACGCCGTGGGCGAACTGGACGACCTCGCCGAGAGCCTGCTCACCGCTTCGGGCATTCCCGGCATGGCGGTCGCCGTGGTGCACGGTGGAAAGGTGGTGTACAGCAGGGGCTTCGGCGTCCGCGACGTCGTGACCGAGGAGAAGGTGGACCCGGATACGGTCTTCCAGCTCGCGTCGCTGTCCAAGCCGGTCGGAGCGACAGTCGTGGCTCGCCGGATCGCCGCGGGGGGTGTCGCATGGGACACTCCGGTGCACCGGCTGCTGCCGTCCTTCGCGCTCGCCGACCCCTACGTCACCGAGCACGTCACGGTCGGCGACCTGTACGCGCACCGCTCCGGACTGCCCGATCACGCGGGTGACCTGCTGGAGGACCTCGGCTACGACCGCGGACAGATTCTCGACCGGCTCCGGCTGGTGCCGCTGGGCGCCTTCCGGGGCTCCTACGAATACACCAATTTCGGGCTGACCGCGGCCGCTGTCGCGGTGGCCACAGCGGCGGGAACCGACTGGGAGACGTTGTCCGAACAGACGATCTACCGCCCGCTCGGCATGACATCGACCAGCTCTCGCTTCGCCGACTTCGCGGCTCGCGCGAACCGGGCCGAGGGGCACGTTCTGGTCGACGGGAAGTACGAGCAGGCCAATCCCCAGCGTCAGCCGGACGCCCAGTCTCCGGCGGGAGGGGTCAGCTCCTCGGCCGCCGACCTGGCCAAGTGGATGACGATGGTGCTCGCGAACGGCTCCGCGGGTGGCTCCGTCCTGATACCACCGGAGGATCTGCTGCCCGCCATCTCCCCGCAGGCGGTGTCGGCGCCGCCGAAGACGCCCGACGGGCGCGCCGGGTTCTACGGATTCGGTTTCAACGTCGGCGATTCCGCCTCGGGCCGGGTCGTACTCGGTCACTCGGGGGCGTTCGGGCTCGGTGCGGGCACGGCGTTCACCTTGATTCCCTCCGCCGACGTCGGCATCGTGACACTCACCAACGCGGCTCCGATCGGCGTGCCGGAAACGCTGAACGCGGAGTTCGCCGACCTGGTCCAGTTCGGGAAGGTCCAGCAGGACTGGCGCTCGCTCTATCGAACAGCATTCCAGCCGCTGAGCGCCCCGGCAGGGGCGCTGGCAGGCAAGCAGCCGCCCGCCGACCCCGCGCCCGCTCGACCGTCCGCCTCGTATACGGGGACCTACGACAATCCCTACTACGGCCGGGCGACCGTCGCCGCCACCGGCGATTCCCTGACCCTCGGCCTGGGCCCGAACAATATGACCTTCCCACTCGAGCACTGGGACGGCGACACTTTCGTCTTCACACCGGTCGGCGAGAACGCCAACCACGGCTCGGTCTCCCGGGCGACCTTCGAGGACGGCGAGCTCACCCTCGAGTACTACGACATCGAACACCTCGGCGTGTTCACCCGTAGGTGACTTCGCCGCCGTAAGCCCGCGGCCACGGGTGTGTGTCCCTCGCCAGGCGCTGTTCGACTCCGTTCCGAGGGTTTGCTGCCGACAGTTCCGGGAAGTCGCTGAATGCAGGAGAGGAGGCAGTGATGACCGAACCGAACGAGACCTATGACCCGCCGCAGGACACGGGGGCACCCGACTCGGTCGAATCCGATCCGGCGGCGCTCAACAGCGCCGAGGATCTCGATGAGGACCGACTGCGTTCCGACCCGCTGGAGGCCGGAATGGACCCACCGGAACACTGGAGCGGCGTCACGAAGTACGGCGTGACACCGTGGGAGCAAGCTCATCCACGACCGATCGGCGACCGGCTCGCCGAGGAGGAGCCGGACGTCGATCCGAACCGCGCCGCCGAGACGGAGGAAAGCGGGAGACTCGAGGACGACGACCACAGGCTGAAAGACATCACCTCCGACAGCGACCGCGTGCCGGTCGACCTGCCCTACGAGGAGCAGATCGGTGTCGCCGCCGACGTCGCGGGCGGATCGGTGGCCGACGACATCCGTCGACCGGCACCGCCCGAATGAGAGGCGGCGTTCGAGGTCGATCGGCAGGCACTCGCCATGACCCGGCCGATCCCCACGCAGGGCTCGTCGCATATCGCGTGATCGCCGCAAAAGTGACAGGCCGGGCACGGTGCCCGGCCTGTCCGGCTCCTTAGTCGTCCGGGAGCCATACCAGACAAAACGTGTGCCCCACCGGGTCGGCGTAAACACGGAAGGCTCCGCCGGTTTCGGCTTGCACGACTGTCGCCCCCAAGGCGAGCGCCGCCGGTTCGGCTTGCTCGATGTCGTCCACCAACACGTCGAAATGCACCTGCTGCGACGCCTCGGGGTCCGGGAAACGCGGCGGTTTGTACTGCGGTGCCGTCTGAAACGCGATGCGCCTGCCCGAGGTCTCGACCAGCACCACCCAGTCGTCGTCATCATCCTCGAGCAGGTCTCCCCCGAGCAGGTCCCGGTAGAACCCGGCGAGTTTTCACGGTTCGGGGCAGTCCAGCACGACGCTGCGCAACTGTCCGACGGCATTGTTCGATGTCATACTCCGACCTCCTGACCTACGCCATTCGTCGATGCCTACCCGCCCCGACCGGCGACAAACGCGGTAGCACAGGCAAGCTCACCCCTTACCTCCTGATTCGACCGCACGATCCGGCGCGGACCGACCGAACGCAACGGCCCGCCCGGCGTCACGCTTCCGCCGGACGGGCCGCTTCCCCGTTCGCCATGCGACGCCGCCACGTCACACAGCGTGATCATGATAAGCACTGTCCCCGGTCAAATCCGGCAGCCACGCCGGACCATCGGACGTCCGATGAAAGACGGCTGCCGGTCGCGGGTGTTATTCGCCGTGCGAAGCTCGCCACATAGTATGTTCGCGGCTGATCGCTTCCTCGGCGTCGGATACGGCGTCCGCCCAAGCTGCTTCGGTGCTGTTCTGTTCCAGCACTTCGGCGACGATGCTCAGTTCGTTCGAGGCGACGGCATAGGCGGCGGCGCCGGTGCTGTGCTGGCGGGCCGACGACCAAGCGGCCAGACCCGCGACGGCGGCCGCGAAAATGCCTGCGAGGTCGAAAGCGACCGCGTTGAACGCCTTCGCCAGCGCGCCGGCCACACCCGCCACCTCGAAAACGAGTGCCAGCGTGCCGTATACCTGCGATCTGCGCTGGTGGTAGCCGGATTTGGCAGCGTACCACCGTTGTTGTTCCCTGATGCGATCGTCCAGGTAGACGCGGCGCCGTTCGTCGAACGGAGCCGAACGCAGCTGCCGCATGCGGTCGGTGATGGTCGGCGCGGTGGTCGGCCGCAGGGCGAGCGCCGAGATGTCCTGGCGCAGCAGCATGATGCGCTCGATCAGCATCCGATCGGCCTCGGCCGGGGACAGCGTCCCGACGAACGGCGCACCCCGCACCGCGTACTTCCAGGTCAAGGTCTTCACCGACTCGGCGAGCGCGCGACCTTCGTACCAGGACTTACCCGGACGGCCGCGCAGGACACCCACGTCGACGGCGAGGATTCCGACAAAGGCCATGGCGGTCAGGATGGCCGCTACATCCGTGCGCGCGGAGCCGACGCGCACGGTGAACGCCGCGCACGCCGCCGCCAGCACCGCCAGCCAGAGCCGAGCTCCGTAGGCGCGGAGATAGAACTTCTGGCCGTACAGCGACGCCGTGTCCGCGGACTGGAACAGCCCGGGGTAGTCGTCAGCGTGCCGCACGGGCCGCGAGGCGCGTTCGAACCGACATGGCCGAAGCGTAGCAGGCAACCGGTGCCGCTCGAATCCATTTGCGCTGCTCGGGAATTGCGAACTCTTCCAGCTGCGAATCCGTGTCCCGCGACGGAAGCCGCGTCATCCACGGCGAACTTGCAGATTTGCCATCAGATACCGGGTAGTGGCCCGATGACCGTCGGTCACAGCGATGCGAGCGGTTCGCGGGGTCGCGCCGGAATTCGGTGATCCACTGTCCATCCGCGACCAGTGATACAGCACCTGCGCCTCGAGGAATGCCCGATCGCTCTGATCGTCGCAGATGAAGATGACCTTGGCGACGGGAAAGCGGTCGATCACGCGTTGCAATTCGAAGCGTGTTCCCGCGTGGGCGGGCACGTACCCGGCCAGATCCAGCACGACGTAGTCGACCCGGGACAACAGCATGTCCACCGCCGCCTGCCAGAAGCTGACGTGACAGAGGATCGAACGCACAGGGTAGCTGCCCGCGGGATCGCGGACCCGGACCGCCAGATCGGTCACCCCGAGCAAGCGCGTGCGCCCTGGCGGCAACGGTTCGGCCGAGTATTTCGCCAGTTCCTCGCGCAACATGCGCGGTGATGCTACGAACATGGTACGGAAGGCGTTGTTCCTGCGTACTTTCCGAACCTCTTCCGGGCTCACCGACGCGGCGCTGCGCAGGAGATGCACATACCCGAACTCGCGCCACGCGCCACGCAGGAACTCGCGTGCGCGCGCTCGATTGTCGAACAGGCGAAGATAGGCGATCCGGACCGGCTTCGCGCCGATCACGTTGGACTGCGGCGAGACCTGCCGAAGGCTTCCCTGACGCCGCGGCGGGGCGATGAACTTCACGGTGAGCGCCGGGATAATTGCGGCCGGGGACGACGTGGGATCCGGGCCGACCCGGCTGATCCTAGCGCTGTAGGCGGGGTCCTGGGACCACTTCTCGACCGTGCGGCTCGCACTCCACCGCCGCCACCGCAGCACCACCGACACCAGCAGCACCGCAGTCGACAGGAACACGAGGCCGAGGATTGCAGGCTCCAATTCCGGCGCGGGACGCCGCGTCCCGTCGGGATCCTCCACCGTCACCCCGGCCGCCAGTACCCCGACGCCCAGCGCGACCGGTACCGCGATCCAGAGCAGCCGCCGCACCGTTGCCCGGCCGTGGCCGCGGATCCGCTGCACCGTGGCCCGGTGCGTCTCCAGCGGCGGCACCAACATCGCGATCTGATCGGGATCGCGGTCCACGCGCCGCCGGATCGATCTGGCCCGCAACCCTTGCGATGCGTCGGTGACGGTCTCCGCACCGGCGGCGAACGCCCCAACCCCCAGCACCGCCAGCGGAAACAACACCAGCTGCCGCCACGTCGACAACTCGACCTCGGGGACCCAGAGCGCCAGCAACTGCGGCCCACGCACCCAGACCACGATCACGGCCGTTATCGACGCCACGAATCGAAGGGCGTTACCGCCCGCCGAGCGGAACGACGCGGATTCCTCGCCCCGCACGCGAGCGTACAACTCGCTGTCGCCCATTCCGCTGACCACCGCTGGCGCACCGTCCCGCCCCTGTGCCGACGAACATCCACACCGACGTCCGCACCCGCTGTATCGTCGACCGCTTCCGTCGCCGCACCAGTATGGACCAGGAACAGCCCGGGCACATCGTTGTCATCTCACGCGGGGTCGGCCGTTCGGTGGCCGGCCGCGACCCGTCCTATCCGATGCGCACCGGCGCGGACTTCGGGAAGACGACCGGCAAAGCCGTCAGAGCCCGGTGGAACGGGCCCGGCCGCCATTGCAGTTCGTTCTTGGGCCTGGCCAATTGGATTTCGGGCAGGGCGTCGAACAGCTGATCGATGGCGTTCTGCACCGTCATGTACGCGACGGATTTGGCCGGGCAGGCGTGCGGGCCCGCGCTCCATGCCAGATGGGAGCGGTTGCCGATCCGGCTGCCGCCGGGTTCGTCGGTCCCGCGGATCTCCGGGTCGTTGTTGCAACCGGCGAGGCTGATGACGACCGGCTGGTCCGCGGGCAACCAGACACCGTCGACCATGATCGGCTGCCGCGGATACGTCGTGCAGAAGTTCGCCATCGGCGGGTCGTTGAACAAAACCTCGTCGAGAGCGTCGGTGGTGGACAGGTTACGGCCGAGGACGTCGCCGAAGCGGAACCGGTCGTCGGTGATCATCAGCAGCACGGCGTTGGTGATCAGATTGCGCTGCGCTTCGAAACCCGCACCGTAGAAGCTCATGAGCTGGGCGAAGATCTCGATGTCATCGAGGTCGGTGGTGTGATGCGCCAGCCGTGAGGTGACGTCGTCGCCGGGTTCCCGGCGCTTGAGCCGGATGAGCTGCATCAACGCTTCCTTGACCATCTTCATGCCCTCGGGGCCCCGGACGGTGTCGAAGCGGGCGGCCATGCCGGTCGCGACCCGCTCGCCGATCTCGCCCGGGCAACCGACCATCTCGTTGAGGACGTCGAGAACGAGCGGAAACGCGTACTGGGTCACCAGGTCGGCGGACCCGGCTTCGCAGAAGGAATTGATCAGCGGGACAGCGAGCTTCTCGACCGTAGTCGGCACGTCGAACAAATCGATCCCGTCGATGGCGTCGACGGACGCATGCCGATAGCGGTCATGCGCGAGGCCGGTGTTGTACCGCGCGGCCGGATACCACTCCATCATCGGCCGCACGGGCGAGTCCGAGGGGATGGTCTTCTGCCACGTGCGGGGATCGGCGGGGAAATGGTCGGGATCGCTGAGGATGCGCACCGCCGTCTGGTAGCCGATCACCAGGGTGGCAGGCACACCGGGCGCCAACTCGATCGGGACCAGCGAGCCGTGCCTACGGCGCATCTCCCGGTACGCGAGATGCGGGTCCGCGACGAACTCCTTGGTGTACAGCTCGACGCGCGGCGCGTCCGTCTCCGTCGGGGATCCGTGCTGGACGGGGCACGCTCCGGTTCCAGTGGTGTGCGGCGCGGCCATCGGGGACTGTGGTGTGGTCAAGAACGTGACTCCAGGTTATGGAACAGCAATTCGACGATCGTGGTCAGTGAGCGGTACGCGTGCCTGCCGAGACCTGTAATCCAGAGCTCGGCGACCCGCCTACGCTAGCAACATAGCAACGCTCCGGTCGCGGCGCCGACGAAGGCGGCTCCGGCGAACACGCGAGAGCGGGTTCGCGACAACGCAATTCGACGCATCCGACGGCGATACCTCGGCGGAGGCGCTGGTCGGCACACCAGCGCACGGTGGTCGCGGGCCTGCCCGAGTTCGTCCTCGGCGCGCGGAGGACGCGGCACGCCGCCCGCGGTCACCGGCCGCCGGCTACCGCCGGGCGGATTACGGTTCGCGTTGGTCACCGACGCCGGTCAACGAGACCGTGGTAGCGACCGCCTGCCTCGCGTCGTCGACGGTGCATCGGCCGAGGCCGCAGGCGGTGGCGACACCGTAGGCCGCGCGTCCGGCCGCCTCTTCGAAGAGAGCGAGCGCGCGGGCGCTGTCCTCGCGGGAGTCCGGGGAGACGACACCGGCGATCACTCTCCACTCGGCGTCGAGCTTGCGCAGCGGTGCGTAGAACCGCGGATCCAGCGGTGCCGGTTCGGCCCCGTAGGCGCACGGTATGTGCACCGGGGGTAGTGGCGTCCCCTGTTTGTTCAGCAACCGTGCGGTACGACGCAGCAAATTCACCGCCGGGGAGAGACTGCGCGGAGTCAGCAGGCTCTTGTGCTGATAGTCGCCATAGCACAGGTGCACGGTCGCTTCCGCCCCGACCGCGTGCATCCGCCCGAGAAAACCGGCGAGCTGCCGCGCGACGAGCGGCGCCAGCGCCCATCGCGAACGTAGTTGCTCGGCTTTGACCATGCTCAGCAGCGCGATGGGCGACTCCACCTGAAAGACGACGCGGTCGCCGTACCGCTCGACGACCTGGGTCATCTCCTGCAATACGGCTTCGGTGAACACCGGTAGCTGCCGCAGCGCACCGACCACGAACCGGGAACCACGCACCGCGGGCCCGACCGGGAGCCCAGCGGAGACCGCGGCGCCCGCGAAGACGAACATCGCGAGGTCCAGCGGGTTCGGTTGACTTATCTGCACTTTCGTCCCGGCCAGCTCGGGCCGGTCGCTGCGCAACTTCTCGAACGCGTCCACGACCTGGCCGATGCGCTCGACTCGGTCCATCGAGACGTGCCGCGGCTCCAGCGTGCACCCGGGCCGCACACCGTAGCTGGGGAAATCGCTGTAGTCGGTGTACTCGCCCGCCCGGACGATCTCGAAGACGTCGGCGTGCTGCTTGCGCGTACGAAGGTAGTCGAAGATCCAGTCCGGATCGAGGTCGCAAGGCACCGCCGTGACCGGCCGTCCCTCGCTGTGGTCGGCAAACCATTGCATGACGGCACGATCACCCGTCATCAGTTCGGCAGGAAGGGTGCCGACATAATGCGCGAATCTGGTCATCTGTGGCTCTTCTGTTGTCCGGACGCGGGTTTCGCGACCCAGGGCAGTCCTGTTACGCCGATCGGTAGCTGCGCAAAGCGTACACGGCCCCGCTGCGATCACGCATCCCTCATGTTCCCACGCTATGGAGAAGCCAGGGACCTCTCCAGCCATCCGCACTGCCATGACCTATCTCCGAAATTTCGCCACACGCAGCCGGATTCGCGGTCTACCATCAATGTCGTCCAGAATGATCTGCTGGGTAGAAGATTTCCACGGCGCCCGGTTCGCACGGGCACCGTGTCGCGTAACGATTTGCTGTGCACCACTGATCCGATCCGAACGAACGCAGACCCTCGACAGCTCCATCGTCGACGGTCTCGGAATCCATCTCGGGGGTGAGGGCCACGCACGACCATCGAAGTGCTCGGGTCGAGACAGTTCCGGCTCGTCCGCTGACCGATACCTGATGTGCGTCTCGACGAGTTCGCGAGATCACAGGTCCGATCCGCAGGACTGAGGACGATCAGCTCCGAGACGATCCCGCTCGGGTGAGATGCGGACCGACGCAGAACAACTGAGGATCGGTGCACCCTCCGAGCCCGGATCCGGCTTGCCCGGCGGTGCTCGATACGCCCATGCACCAACCCCCGTAGTACGACAGACCTGCAAAACGTCGCCGACGCGGCGGTCGCGAGAACCTTTCAGACAGAACGGAGTCCCCGCATGGCCTTCGAATTTCTCGTGCCTGCTCTCACCGCGCTCGTCGCGGTGGTCGTCTTCGTGGCCGGCGATCGCCTACATCCGAAGACCTGGCGGCAGACCGACGACGACACGGTCGGCGCGTTGGTGCTCAACCTGATCAACACGATCTTCATGGCGGTGGTGGCGTTCATCGTGGTGATCGCCTGGCAGCAGTACGACAACGCGCGCAACCACACCATCGCCGAAGCCAAGGCGCTCATCGATACGTACTGGGCCGCGCACGGAATGCCCGAGCCCGACCACACGCGAATCCAAGGCCTGGTGCGCGATTACACCGAGCAAGTCCTCACCGAGGAATGGACCGTCATGGCCGACGACGGTCATCTCAGTCAATCCACCCAGAACACCCTCGACGCCCTGCGCGACGCGGTGGCCGCGGTGGACACCGCCGACGCCGAGGTCGACACGCTTCGTACCAGCGCCCTGACCAGCCTCGACGCCGTGGCCCAAGCGCGCGCCGACCGTGCGCTGGACGCCGGCTACCGGGTTCCCGGCTTCCTCTATCTGGCCATGTGGATCTGCACGGTCCTCCTGCTGTTCAGCGTGGTCCTCTCCGGGGTGCAGATCACCAAGCGCAGTGTCGTGACCACCGCGCTGCTCGGCGCCATCGTCGGTGTGGTGATCCGGGCGATCTACAACCTCGACGAGCCGTTCTCCGGTGGGAACGTGGTCCCGAAGGAAGCCTTCGAACTCGCTCTGTCCCGGTATCAGCACACCACGTGAC
Organism: Nocardia sp. NPDC041819; assembly: GCF_055590505.1. Lineage (NCBI taxonomy): Bacteria > Bacillati > Actinomycetota > Actinomycetes > Mycobacteriales > Nocardiaceae > Nocardia > Nocardia sp. NPDC041819. The sequence goes on from NZ_JBVJAP010000005.1 coordinate 67,176, forward strand.
CTTCCGGCCCGGTTTCGACTACGACGAGGCGACTGCACATGCGACGCAACCGTGACGCAACTCGAACACATCGGTTGGCACGAGGATTGGCCACCGCGATGCTGCCGCTGACCCTTGCGGCACTCGCGGCTCGACCGCTGGAAGCATCAGCCGATCCGCTGCCCTGGCTGCCCCTCGGCGACCTGGCGACGGGGAGTTCGGGCGCAGCCCCCGGCTCCGACCCCGTGGGCACCTTCCCGGGCAATGGTTCCAGCCTCGACGCAGGCACCCCGTCGTCCGGCAGTGCCTCGGGCCTCGATGCCGAGGGCGCAACCAGCGGTGGGGCTTTGGCTCTAGGTCCGGTTCGGTTACCTTCCGGCAGCGCCGGTCGTCCGGCAAGCGGCAGCGCCGAGACCGGTGGCGCTCGTGGCGGGCTTCTCGCCACCGGCCGTGAGCAACTCGACGACGGCGCATCCCGCGCGGCGGACACGACGGCCCACCCGGACATCACGGCGAGTAGTCCGGCCGAGTCGCTGCAACTCGACACGGGCAGCGTCCAGTCGGCATGCACCGGCAGCGCCGCGACGGGCAGCGCGTTGCTCGTGCTCGGGCTCGCGACCGGCAGCGGCTTCGGCTCCCTCGGATCCAGCCTCATCGGCCCGGGATCGAGCCTCGTCGGGACGGGGTCGAGCGGATCGGCCCTCGGCAGCGCAGGCATCGGCAGCGCCTTCTCCGGCAGCGCATTGCTGACCTGCTTGTTGCTGCTTCCCACCCCGCCGCCGGTGCCTATGAGCCCACTCGAACTCGGCCCGCCCGCCCCCGAATTCCGTATCGTTCCGTCACCGGCCGCCATCGCGACACAGACACCGCTCCAAGCCGAACGCCCCCTCGCCGCGCTGCCCTCGTCCCCACCCAGCCGTCCACGGGGAAAGGACGTGCAAGCCGCCGAACCGCCCCGAGACCCTGCCGTATGGAACCTCATGAGGCTCATGACGGTCTTGGTGGTCACGGTCATCACCGTCGTCGGTATCCGTATATCACCCGGCCCCAAACGAACCCGCTGACCGAGCGAGAGGTACGGCCGCACTCGCCCGGTTCACGCCCTTGCGCACCTACCTCAGCGCGGCGCCATCCGGATGGCGCCGTCGAGGCGGATGGTCTCGCCGTTGAGCATCGGGTTCTCCACGATGTGCCGCGCGAGCGCGGCGTATTCGGCCGGGTCGCCCAGTCGCGAGGGGTGCGGGACCTGCGCGCCCAGGGAGGCGATGGCCTCGTCGGGCAGCGTGGCGAACAGCGGAGTGTGGAACAGGCCGGGCGCGATGGTCACCACCCGGATCTTGATCGCCGCGAGGTCACGCGCCACCGGCAGGGTCAGGCCTACGATCCCGCCCTTGGATGCCGAGTACGCCGCCTGCCCGATCTGGCCGTCGAACGCCGCCACCGACGCGGTGTTGATGATGACGCCCCGCTCCTCCCCCACCGGATCGGTCCCGGCGATCCGTTCGGCGGCAAGCCGGATCACGTTGAAGGTGCCCACCAGGTTGACGTTGATCACCTTGGTGAAGTCCGCCAACGGGAATGCCCCGTTCTTGCCCACGGTCTTGATGGCATTGCCGATGCCCGCGCAGTTCACCGCGATGCGCAGGTCGCCCAGCTCTTGCGCGGCGTCGAGGGCGGCGGTGACCTGCTCTTCGTTCGTGACGTCGGCCGCGGCGAAGACCACGCCGTCGCCGAGTTCCTTGGCGACGGCCTCGCCGGAGGACGACGGCAGGTCGACGATCACGACCTTCGCGCCCTTGCCGTGCAGCTCCCGCACGGTCGCCAAGCCGAGTCCCGACGCACCACCGGTCACCGCCGCGACCGCGTTACTGATCTCCATCCCACTCCTCTTCTCCGGGTTGCCGAACAACGGCGCGAAACGCCGGCCGACTGGTTTCCGCTGCCGCCCCGGGACGGGGAGCCAGGTGTCGTGACCAATCGGCACACGGCGACAGGCTAACCGTCCACGGCGCACTAAGTAAACAGCCATTCTCATTCGAGTCGACACTATCGCCGCCCCGGGCGGTGCGAACCCCCGGCAGGAGCAGGGATGTCGGCGAGATGGCAAGCTGACCGGTATGGCCGATATTCGCCTGGACGTCTCCGACGCCATCGCCACCATCACCCTCGACCGCCCGCGGCAGCTCAACGCGTTCACCACCGCCATGGGGACCGAGTTGATCGAGGCCTTCGACACCTGCGACCGCGACGATCGAATTCGAGCGGTGATCATCACGGGCGCCGGACGCGCCTTCTGCGCGGGCGCGGATCTGTCGGCGGGTGCGGAGACCTTCGTCGCGGGCGATGCGGACGCCGCGGAATCCTTCCGGGACACCGGCGGTGAAGTCGTCCTGCGCATATTCGAATCCCGCAACCCCGTCATCGCCGCCGTCAACGGACCCGCCGTCGGCGTCGGCATCACCATGACGCTCGCGGCGGACTTCCGGCTGGCCGCCGACAACGCCCGCATCGGGTTCGTCTTCAATCGCCGCGGCATCGTTCCCGAGTCCTGTTCCAGTTGGTTCCTGCCCCGCCTGGTGCCGATGCAGACCGCGCTGGACTGGGTGTACTCGGGCCGTCTCGTCGAAGCGGACGAAGCGCTCGACGCGGGATTGTTCTCCGCGCTGCATCCCGCGGACACACTGCTCGACGAGGCTCGCGCGCTCGCCCGCCGGGTTACCGAGCATTCCGCGCCCGTGTCGGTGGCGCTGTCGCGGCAGATGCTGTGGCGCAACCTCGGAGCCGAGCACCCGATGATCGCCCACCGCATCGAATCTCGCGGCATCTACCACCGGGGCGCCGCCGCCGACGCCAGGGAAGGCGTGACGGCCTTCCTGGAGAAGCGGCCCGCCCGATTCCCCGACAGCGTCGAGCGCGACCTCCCGGACATCTTCGGCGACGATCTGGCGGTCCCGCCGTTCCGGCCTCGAGATCCTCGGCGGTAGAAGGCGATCCGAGGCGCAATCCGGTCCACCACGGATACCGAATCGACAGGTTCCTCAGTCGCCCACTGCGCCGTGCTCGATCCACGCCACGGCGCGCAGCGGGAACGAGCCCGTCCCGCGCACCGGCGCGGGCAGCGCGACCAGCCTGGCGCCGGTGTCGGGGACCGCGTTCAGATTCGTCATCTGCTCGATGATCGGAATGCCCGCACCGAGCAGCGTGTGGTGGCACGGCCGCGTAGGCAAGGACGTGTCGTCGACGTCGAACGAGTCGATTCCCACCAGCGCCGCATTGGCGGCGACCAGCGCCTCGGCGACCTCCCCGACCAGGAAAGGATGGCCGGGCTCTCGATACGCGGACGATCCCCATTTCGCCGACCAACCGGTGTGCACGAGCACCGCTTTGCCCCACAAGCGCGCGGGATCGCCCAGCACGTCCGGCCCGACCGCGCGGCGGCCCGACGCGCGGATCATCACGATCGGCACATTGAACAACCGCTCCAACGGCAGCTCGGCGATGTCGGCCCCGCCGGCGTGAAAATGGAAAGGCGCGTCGATGTAGGTGCCCGTGGTGCCGACCATGTCCACGCGTGCGATGTGGTAGCTCATGTCGATCAGCGGCGATCGGTCACGTGCCACAGCCGTCGTGACACGCGGTGCGGGCAGGCTCGGATCGATGAGCATGCCGTCCGAGACAGGATGGGACAGCTCCACGATCGCTCGGCTCATACCAGGGACGGTACCGCGCAGGGCACCGAGTCGCCCGGAGCACGACGACACGGAAGGGACCCCCGGCGCGTTCGGACTCGCCGGTCGAAATCGTCTGATGCGCACGGAACCGAAGAAGCGCAGAATGGAAACCGGAAGGTCATCATGCGACTGCTACAGGGTCTACTCGGTCCGATACTGGGGATCCTCACCGCCGTGCTCGGCACGGTACTGGGGCTGGTCGCCGCTGTGCTGTGGCTCGTCGGCGCGGTGCTGTGCGTGACGATCCTCTTGCTTCCACTGGGCATTCCGGTCATCAAACTCGCCCGCCGTCTGTTCACGCTCTCCCGGCAACTGATGCGCTTCCCTTGAAGGCTGCCGCCGCGGCCGGCCGATGAGATCGCGCCCTCGTCGATGACGACGCTGAACATCTACTTCGCATCCCGGATCAAGCGGGCGTCGCGCCGGTCACGGCCGAGTTCCAAGACATAGTGAACGCTGAGGCAGCCGTATTCGCCAGGAATGCCATCCAGCAGTTCGCCGACGGCGTAGCTCGGATGATCGACGGCCGGATCGTCGCGACGGACGAGAATGGCACCACGGTGGTGAGGATCGACGTGCTGGACAGCACCGAATACGAGATCGTCATCGATCCGACCGGAGTGCGGTGTCTGCGTTCGTTTCTGCTCTTCGTTTCTTGCGCGGGTGCCGCGTCAGGCATGGACCGCGGCGGCGGTTCTTACCCTCGCCGAAATACTGGACGAACGACCGGTCTCGACGAATCGCCGCATACGCCTCACCTTTGGGGGCATGCGCCAATAGCCCAGACCCCGCGGTTGTGAGAACTCCAGAGCAGACAAGGAACAAGTCGATAGCTACCACGGCCACCTATCGTCAGCGTTGATCGGCCATTCGTGCTGGTCCAGCTGGTCGAGGGAAGCCCGCGCGACGATCTGGACCACGCCGAGGCCGAGAGGACATCGAGGCTCACCGCCGGGGCGACTCATGCAGCGGGCTGCGTTTGCGCGGGGCGCGAGCGTCGATTCGCGCGACAACAGGAGAGTTCAGGATGCGTCGAACCGCGGCGGTAGTGATGACGGCTGCGGTGGTGGCCGCGCTCGGGCCCAGTGTGCAGGCGGATCCGGGAAACCCCGAGTTCTACTCCGCGCCAGTGTTATTGCCCGCCGAGCCCGGGTCCCTCATCCGCAGCGAGCCTTCGGCGTTGGCGTTGACGATTCCCAGCACCGACGCGCCGTTTCCCGGGACAGCGACCCGGCTGATGTATCGCAGCACCGATTCCCACGGCAACGCCGACGCCGTCACCGGCACCTATATCGATCCCTCCGCTCCGTGGCCGGGGCCAGGACCCAGACCGCTGGTCGCCTTCGCCGTCGGCACACACGGCCAGGGCCCCCAGTGCGCCCCGTCGAGACTGTTCGACACACCCCTGAGCTATCGCCCACCGCTGGGGATGATGTTCGAATACGAGACCACCGCGATCTACACCCTGTTGGCCAGTGGATACGCGGTGGTGATCACCGACTACGAAGGACTCGGCGGACCCGGAGTACACACCTACGTCAACCGAATCTCCGAAGCCCACGCTGTTCTCGATTCGGTCCGTGCCGCGCGAGCGCTACCCAACACCTCGATCTCCCCGGACGGACCGGTGGGGCTGTGGGGGTACTCCCAAGGCGGTGGCGCTTCAGCAGCCGCAGCCGAGCTCGCCCCTACCTACGCCCCCGAGATCGACGTGGCGGGCGCCTACGTCGGGGCGCCCCCGGCAGATCTGTTCGCCACTGTGCGCCAGATCGACGGCGGCAGCTTCACCGGCGCCGTCGCCTGGACGATCAACGGACTGCGCTACTCCGACCCAGACCTCGGTGACCTGATCGATTCCCAGGTCAACGAGGCCGGCCGCGACGCACTGCGGCAAGCAGCACAGCAGTGCACCTTCGAGATGATGGCGACGCTGGGATTCCACCGAACAAGCGAATGGACCATATCCGGCCGCCCGCTGGCCGAGATACTCACCGAGCTTCCCCAAGCCCAGCACGTCCTTGCCCGCAACCAGATCGGCACGATCGCTCCGACCACCCCGACATTGGTCTACACCAACACCACCGACGACATCGTCCCCCACGACCAGGTCGTGCAACTCACCCGCGACTGGTGCGCGCGCGGAGCCGATGTCGAACTCCAGATCGTCGACTTGCCCGTGATCGCGCCCGGCTTCGGGGCAGGCCACGTCATCCCCGACGTCGAGGGGTCCTTCGTCGCTGCGAAATGGATGGCCGCCCGTTTCGCCGGCGAGCCGACACGCTCCACCTGTTGACGACACCGATGGCTACCCCAACGATGTGCTGTCGCTGAGATCGGCCCTATCCGGCCCGCCGATGCCCGCGAGACCACTGCGCGGCGATCGGCCTGGCCGGTCTCCCGAGCCTTGTGTCGATCGCTTGCCGTGATCGCGGGGGTGGCCGCCCTGTTGTCCTCGCAGCAGGTCGCTCCGTCAAATGCGGATCCGGCCGCTGACTTCTACCTGCCGCCCAGCGCCCATCGGGCCGTGCCGGGCGACCTCATCCGCTCCGAGCCGCTGACGGTGGGGTGGGCGGGGCAGCCGTTGCCCCTGGACGCACATCGAATCCTGTACTGGAGCACCGCACCGCGCACCCGCGATATCGTCGCGGTCAGCGGCACGTTCTTCCAAAGTCATGTCCCCTGGCCCGGTGGTGAGGATCGCCCGATCGTAGCGATCGGACCGGGCACTGTGGGGCAGGGTGATCAGTGTGCGCCCTCGAAATTCCTGCAGAACCTCCTCGATCCAGGTGCACCAGGGCTGGTAGTCGCCCAGTACGAGATGAAACTGACGTCGGAGTTGCTCGCGCGCGGAATCAACATCGTGATGACCGACTACCAGGGATTGGGCACACCAGGAGCCCATCCCTATGTCAATCGATACGCGCAAGGAGCCGCGGTGTTGGATGCGGTGCAGGCCGTGATGCGTGGCCTCGACACCGGCACCACCGGTGCCAGCGCGGTCGGGTTCTGGGGCTATTCCCAGGGTGGCGGCGCTGCGGCAGCGGCGGCGGAAATGGCTTCGGCCTACGCCCCCAACCTGCGGATTACAGGCACCTATGCCGGGGCCGTGCCCGCTGACCTCGCCGACACCCTCGGGCGCATCGACGGGTCGATCCTCAGCGGCGCAGTGGGCTACGCGATCAACGGTTTCCGTGACGTCTACCCGGAAATGGGCCCTATCGTCGATCGCTATCTCAACGACGAAGGTAAGAAGATGCTCGCCGACGTCGCCGAGCAGTGCCTGTTCCAGACCGCGGCCCAATACGGCTTGCATTCCTCGTCGGAATACTCGACCACCGGTGAGTCTGTGCTCGATATCATCCGGAGAACACCCGACGTCGATTACGTTTTGGCGGAGAACAAGCTCGGATTCACCCGCCCTGCGGGTTCCTTCTGGCTCGACAGCGCCACTTCCGACGACATCGTGCCCTATCCGCAAGCTGAACAATTAGCCCGTGACTGGTGCCGAATCGGCGGCAACATACGATTCATGCCCCAGCTCATCCCTGACATCGCACCTCGCTCCGGCGTGGGCCACCTCAGTCCCCAGCACTTCGAATTCGCCCAGGCGCAACAATGGCTGACCGACAGGCTCGCGGGCTTGCCTGACACGGGAAACTGCGCTTGATGTCGAGCCCTGTTACATCAGAGTGACGTGTGCGAGTTCATGGCCGCTCGACGCGGCTTGGACAGCGGTGGTCGCGCACGCCCGCGCGACTATGCTCGCCGCACATGAACCGTGCGCAGCCCGATCCCAACCAGGCTGGGTCAACCCGCCGCTCCGATTTGGCGGCCGCGGCGCTGACGGTTCTGGGCGATCACGGTCCGCGCGGGTTCAGCCACCGCGCCGTGGATGCTGCCGCGGGGCTGCCGCCGGGCTCGGTCAACTATTACGCTCCCACGCGCGCTCGGCTTTTTCGACTCGCGCTCGAGGCACTGTTCGCCCAGGACTTCGCTGTCGCTGCGCAGTGGTTCACCCCCGCAGAGGCACAGCCGACCCTCACCGTGGAAGAGGGCATCGACCGCATGCTCGGGTTCCTCGCCGCGATGACGACACCTGCGGCCAGAGGCCGCGTCGTCGCGCGCCATCACTTACTGGGCGAGGCCCAACACGACCCAGAACTGCGAGCGGTCTTCGATACTCACCGAGGACAGTTCACCGAGCTGGCGAACCGGTACATGTCCTCCACCTCGGGCATCGAGGCGACCGCAGGAGCAGTCGAAGCGATCGTGGCTCTGCTCGATGGCTTTATTGCCCGCCAAGTGTTGGTGGTCAGCACCAGACTGGCCGAGACCGTACTTCGCGCCGCGCTCGAAGCGGTCGTCTACGATCTCGGGGCCAGCGTCGATACCACATCTGGAACCGATTGACCGCCGCCGCCGGGGCTGGTTCTGGCCCCAAGGCGCAGATGAAACAGATCCCCCCTGGTCGAAGCGGACCATCGTTCGTCGCGCTCAACACCTTCACCTACTGCACGGGCACGGTGCTGCGCCCGGAGGAGAAGGAAGCCGCGTATCAACTGCTGCGCGAGGGGTTTTCTGGGCTGGAGCTGGCCGCGCGGTCGGGAAAGCTCCCCTAGGATCCGGCATCGGGCCGAGGTCGTGCATCCCGGCGTCCGGCGCATGGTCGGCTTCGAGCTGAAGCAGCGGCATCACCTCGAGTTCGCCGTCTACGGTGGGGGCTGCAAGCGGCGTGGCGCCTGCCGGCTGTTGCTGCTCCCGCTGCCCCCGGCGGCACGGTGGATCGCGATCCCTCGTCCTCGACCGGACCACGGACATCGAGCTGGTAGCGCCTGCTGCCGAACCTTTTGTTTCCCAGGGCGTTTCAGCGCGTTTCCGGCGCGGCGGTGTCGGCGGTTCACCGGCGGTGAAGGGCGTGGCAGCAGGTAGCGTGTGCCGGTATGGCGACCCCCCTGGCGTATACGGCCACCTACTCCCATTCGGCCGACGCGCTTCGTGCGGCGCTGGCCGACGAGCAGTACTGGAAAGACCGCATCGAGGAGGTCGGCGGGGCCGACGCACAGCTCGTCGAGTTCGACGCCGCCGAGGACCGCCTGCACGTGCGGATGGTGCAGACCGTTCCGGCGGCGGAGCTGCCCAGCGCCATCACCGCGGTGCGGCCCGAGGGCCTGGTCATCACCCGCTGCGAGACCTACACGCGCGAGGGCGGCAGTTTCGAGGCCCGCGTCGAAGGTGTGCCCGCCCAGGTGAGCGGCACCGTCCGGCTCACCGAGAGCGACACAGCGGCCGAGGCGGTGGTGGCCGGTGCCGCCGAAGTCGGTATCCCGTTGTTCGGCAAGAAGATCGAGGCAGCCATCGTGACCCGGCTACTCGACATGCTGGCCACGGAGGCGGAGTTCACCGACACCTGGATCACCGACCACTGACCGTGGCTATCGGCGGCGGCGTTCGTGGCTCGGTCCAGGCCATGGCGTTTTGTGGCCGTTCCCAGCGAGGCCGCGGGCGCAGTGGCCATCACCCCCAACAAGCGCGACGCCGCCTTGCCCGCCGAGGCATCCGCGGCCTACCGTGGGCCTGTTTCGTCCAGCCTCCCCAGGAAGGCCGTGTGTGAATTCCCTTGCCCCGCCGTCCTACCCCCGTGGCGCGGCGCGGACCGCGCGGCTGGTGGCGGCGCTGAGCATCGTCGTCCTCGGGTTCGCGACCGGTGCGGCCGGGCCGGTGAGCGCCCAACCGGAACTCCCGTCACCGATCGGCATGCCCCCCGATCGACCGCATATCGCCGGTGCGACATCGGGCCCGGGACGGTTGGTGGAGCTGACGGTCCACTCCGCCGCGATGGCGAACGAGGTGACCGTCCGTGTCCTGCCTGCCGCCGACGGATCGGTTCCCGCGCCCACCCTGTACCTGCTGAACGGGATCGACGGCGGTGCTGACGGGAACTGGCTCAGCCGCACGGATGTGGTGGAATTCTTCCAGGACAAGCAAGTCAACGTGGTGATCCCGTTCGGCGGCGCGAGTTCCTATTTCACGGACTGGCGTGCGGATGATCCGATGCTGGGGCGGCAGCGGTGGGCCACGTTCCTGACTCGGGAACTGCCGCCGATCGTGGACGCGGAGTTCGGGGGCAACGGGGCGAACGCGATCGCGGGCATCTCGATGGCGGGCACGTCGGTGTTCCAGCTGGCCTTGGCCGCACCGGGGTTGTATCGAGCCATCGGCTCGTATTCCGGGTGTGTGCGCACCAGCGATCCGCAGGGTCAAGTGATCGTGAGCGCGGTGGTGGGTGGGCGCCGCGGCAACGTGGTGAACATGTGGGGTCCGCCGACGGATCCCGCCTGGGCGGCCAACGACCCGTATCTGCACGCGGACGAGCTGCGCGGTACCGCGATCTATGTCGCGAGCGGGACCGGCGCGCCCGGTCCGTACGACACCCTCGACAGTGCCGGGATCGAGCACAGCCCCGGCAAGCTGATCGACCAGCTCCTCATCGGCGGCGCCCTGGAGACATTCGCCGAACGCTGCACCCGTCAGCTGCGCGAAAGGCTGGATCAACTGGCCATTCCCGCCACCTTCGAGCTGCGCGGCAACGGCACCCATTCCTGGTCGTACTGGCAGGAAGACCTGCACAGCTCGTGGCCCGGGTTCGCCGCCGCACTCGGCACGGCCTGAAGCGACCGGCGCTCGGATCAAGCGGGCGCGGCCACCTCCCCGGTGTCGTGCTCGGCGCCGGAGCGGATCGGCGCGGGCCGATGCCCCAGGGCCGGGGCGATCAGCTCCACGGTGTCGTGCAAGATCTGTTCGTAGTCGGCACGGCGGAACTCGTAGGGCAGCTCCAGCCGCAGCTCCGACGTCTGCGCGAGCACCGGATCGGCCCGCAGCCGGTCGATGATCTCCTCGGCTGGGCCGACCAGGTCCGGGGCGAACAGGACACGCCGCTCCCCTTGCGGCGCCAGGGTGCGCTCGTACCTGCTCGCCGCGTACTGCCGATACCGCTCGCGAGTCGCGCGGTCGGCGCTGTCGAACGGGACGATCACCCGCCCTACCGCGACCCGGCCGGGCCGGGCGGGATCCACCAGTCGGCGGTACTCGCCGAGCAAGCTCGATTGGGTGGTGCCGAAATCGTCGCTGCGGTCGCCGAAGACGATGTTCCCCGTCAGCAGATTCAGCCCGCTCTCCCCCGCCCAGCGGACCGAACGGATGCTCGCCCCGCCGTACCAGAGCCGATCGATCAAGCCGGGATTGTGCGGCTGCAGCCGGGGACGCTGGGTGTTGCCCGGCGAGTGGATCACCGTGCCCGCGGCACCGAGAAAGTCACCGCGCAGGTTCTCGATCAGCCTGGTGATCCGTCCATAGGACAGATCGTAGGAGCGCCAGTCTCCGTCGAAGACCAGGTCGCCGATCAGGTCGGCATGCGGCGGCGTGCCCGCGCTGAAGCCGGCTTGCAACCGGCCCCGCGACAGCACATCGGCCAGTGACAGATCCTCGGCCAGCCGGAACGGGCTCTCGTAACCGATGGGAATCACGGCCGTGCCCAATTGGATTCGGCTGGTGCGCTGACCGGCGGCGGCCAGGAACACCGCGGCCGACCCGACGCCGTGCTCGAGATGACGCTGCCGGATCCACGCACCGTCGAAGCCGAGACTCTCGCCGTACTCGAACAGCCGCAGCGTGTCCTCGAGCCCCGCGTAGGGATCGTCGTCGGGGTAGTTGCCCGGTGTCAGGAACGACAACGTCCTGATCCCAGGTGTTGCGTCGCTCATCGGGTTCCGCCGCGCTCGTAGGGGAGCTTCGCACCGGCTTCGATCGCGACCGGCAGGCGGTTCTCCGCCGGTGGCAACGGGCAGGTCGCCAGGTCGGTGTAGGCGCACGGCAGGTTCGCGGATCGGTTGAAGTCCAGCTGCACCGATCCGTCGTCGCCGGGCGGGGACAGGTGCAGGACGCGATTGGCGGCGTAAGTGGTGACCCCCGAGGTCTCGTCGGTGAACAGTACGGTCAGACTGCCGGGATCCTTGCCGGGGAAGGCGGTCAGGCGCAGCGCCCGGCCGTCCAGCTCGAACTCCACCTGCCCCGGCGCGTCATAAACGTGTTCGAGTCCTTCGACAGCGGCGCCGACCGTGGTCGGCCGCGGCTCGGGGAAGGCGACATAGCGGCCGGCGACCACCCACTTCGGGTGCGGCGCGTAGGTGGGCGTGCCGTGAAATGCCGTGCGCAGCGGGTTGTCCGGATGCCGCGGGCGAACGATGTCGTACCCGCCGCGCTTGGCGACCTCGATCACCGCCTCACCCCACACGGCGTTCACGCCACCGCGTTCGGGAATGGCGCCGAAGACATGCCGACCGCGCACCGATACCCCGTCGACCACCAGCTCGTCACCGTCGTCGAGAACCACTGTGACGCCATCGGCGCCGGTGGACCAAGCGCCCGGCGCGTCGGGGAATCGTTGTGGCTCTTCGGTGAGCCAGTGCAGCGCGGTGATGGCCAGGAATCCGTGCGGGTCGGCAAGTCGCGATTCCTGCGTGCGGTGCCAGTCCTGCCAGTCGGCGACGAAGGCGTCGGTCGGAGTTGTGGCGGTGGCCTGCGCTGTCATGTGGTGCTCCTGGTCTGAGGCTCTGCCTGTTCCCGGGTCGGCGCTGTCGAAGACCGGCGCCTCGGTCGCGCCGCTCTCGGCAGTCCGGGGCCGACACGTCTCCGGTCGAGGCGTCGGCGGCTCCTATCGGGCAGCGAAGCACGCCGGTGATACCTGATTCAATCGCGTGCTCGCGCCCGCGCACAGGATTGCGATCAGCGCGAACACAACCGCTGCGCACCGGCCCGGTGCGCAGCCCGGACCGGTGCTCACCGCCACGGATACTCCGCGCCACGGCATTCTCACGCAACGCTGGGATCGGCTGGTCGGTTCGGGCCGGGCATGAGGGATCTCGTCGATCCGCACCGAGAGTCTCACGGCAGCAACGGTTCAGCACCACCGTGGGACCTGGCGGCAGAACCAGCCGCCTGGACGCCGCGATCATCTGGTCGTGTGCGCACCGCCGTTGACATGCAGCGTCTGGCCCGTGATGTGCCGGGCCTGCGGCGACGCCAGGAATTCGATCAACCCGGCGACATCGTCCGGATCGCCCGCGCGTTTGTCGTGCGTGGAGTCGATCAACCACGCGCGTCGTTGCTCGCTCAGCTGCCCCTGGAAGAAATCGGTGTTCTCGATATACCCCGGGGCGACCGTATTCACCGTGACGCCTCGCGGCGCCAGCTGCGCCGACAATCCCGCCGACCATGCCGCCAACGCCGCCTTCGCGGCGCCGTAGGAGCCCGCAGCGTATTCCGCGCCGATCGAGCCGACGTTGATCACCGCCCCGCCGGGCCGCAACCGTTCTCGCAGCGCCGAAGTGGTCAGCACCGCGCTCAGCAGATTCGCCGACAGGTTCGCCTGCCACTGTGCGGCCAGCTCCTCCAACGACACTTCTTCGGCGCCCCCGCCGGCGAGATCGGTGTTCCCGCCCGCCATGTTCACCAGCACATCGACTTCGGGCCCGACCGACTCGGCGAACCGCTGCACCGCCGATGGCACCGCGGCATCGCACACGATCCCCCGCACCCCGAGCTCACGTGCCGTCTGCTGGAGCCGCTCCTGCGAGCGCCCGGTGATCACCACCTCCGCACCGCCTTCGGCGAATCGCTGCGCCACCCGGCGCCCGATTCCCCCGCTCGCACCGGTGATGACGACCGTTCCGCGCATTCTCTTCTCCTCTCGGTATATTTAGCGCTAAATGTACCGAAGGGAGACACTTCCGGCAATGACGCACGAACTGCGGGACGAGATTCCGTCCCCCACTCAGATAGCCGCGGCATGGCGCCGGGAGCTGCCCGGCGCGCGGACCGAGTCGATCGAGATACTCACCCCGCTGTGGCGAGTCGCCAAGCTGCTCACCGACGAACGGCAGCGCACCCTCCAGCGTTTGGGCATCGATGAATCCACTCTCGACCTGCTCAGCACCCTGCGCCGGTCCGGCCCGCCCTACCAGCTGACCACCCGCCAGATCGCCGCCCGCAGCCTCGTCACAGCAGGCGCCATCTCCCAGCGCCTGACGCGCGCGGAAACGGCCGGATTGATCACCCGGGCACCCACCTCGGCCACCCGGCGCGGTGTCCTGGTCACCCTCACCCCGGAAGGCCACCGCCTCACCGAGCGAGTCGTGCCCGCCCTGCTGGACCACGAGACCACGCTCACCGACCGGCTACCCGCCGATCAACGCGCCGTACTCACCACGGCCCTGCACACGCTCGCGGACGCGGTCCGATCCATCGGAGGGGGGATGCCATCGCGCTGAGTCCCGGCGGGCCATCGGCCCGCCGGGACTCGGCATGATCCGGCTCCCGCGCTATCCCGCGACCCGGCCTCCCAAGGAGCCCCCGCTCGGTACGGAGCCGGCCAGGGCGTCCTCGACGCAGGCGTAGATGGGCTGGAGAGCGTCGAGGTCGAGGAGGGCCACGATGCGGGTCACCACCAATGGACTGCCGACCACGCACAGCCGAACATCCCGGAGCCTGCATGCCTCGGCCTCCTCGGCCAAGGCCAGCATGGAACGGCAGGCCATGAAGCCGAGGCCGCCGGTGTCGATCACGATGGGGCCCGGCGCCGCGGTGGCTGTGACAACCTCCCGCAGCAGTTTGCGCCACGTCGGCAGAGTGTAGGCGTCGACCTCGCCGTGAACATGGACGATGGCCGCGTTGCCCCGACGTTCGACGGTCGCGTTCAGTCCGGGGAGGGTGCCTTCCGGCTCATCGGCCGGTGGTTGGGTGGGGTTGCTGAGACCGTGCAGTGCTGTGCTCATATGGGCACACTCGATTCGTTTCGCGCCTAGGGCGCTCGACAGTCGGGCCCATCCTGCATTCCTCAAGACAGACCTGTCTCTCTTTACTAACAGAGACAGGCCTGTCTGTACAGCGCTATGGTGACAGGGAGATGGAAACGCCGAACCTTCCACGCACCGCATCCGCCGCACCCGCGCGCGAGCGAATCCTCAGCACCGCCTACGCGTTGTTCACGCGCCGCGGCATCCGAGCGGTGGGCACCGACGAAGTGATCGCGCTGTCCGGTGTGGCCAAGGCAACGCTGTACAGGCATTTTCCGTCCAAGGACGATCTCGTGCTCGCCGTGCTGCAGCGTCGCGAGCAGCTGTGGACGCTCGGCCTGGTCGAAACCCAGTCGCGGGCGCGTGGCAACACACCCGAAGAACAGTTGCTGGCGATTTTCGACGTCTTCCACGACTGGTTCCAGAAACGGGAGGATTTCGACGGCTGCTCGTTCATCAACGTGCTGCTCGAACTCGGCGCCGCGCATCCGGCCGGGCAGGCCAGCATCGGATACCTGGACAATATCCGGGCCATCGTGCGCGGCCGGGCCGAGGCGGCGGGACTGTGCGACCCGGACGATTTCGCCCGGTCCTGGCACATCCTGATGAAGGGCTCGATCATCTCCGCCGCCGAGGGAGATCTGCTGGCCGCCCACCGCGCCAAGCTCATGGCGCGAATGCTCATCGAACAGCACCGCCCCGTCGAGCCATAGCGACGCGGGCGCATCGGCCGACCGCCGCACAACCACCGGCAGCGCGGGATGCTCCCCCACCTCGTCACGGGTTCGAGATCGCCGGTCCTCCGACCGGGTCCTGCTCCAGCTGAGCCGCTGATGCAATGTGCCGCTGATCCTTTCGGCGCGCCGAGGCCTGCGTCGACAGCGCCCGAGGCACGCGAGCGCCACCGCCGTTGTGAGTAGAGCCCATGCCGCAACCCGCTCCGCGATGGGCGTACTCGCGCATGCGGTAGCTCGCGATCAACTGCTCTAGCGTCCTTATTGACGGAACGCCAGACGGTGGCGGGCACCATATTGACAATCCGCCAACAGCGATAGATCGGTTCCATCTTCGGCATCGGCTTCCGGCCTGGACCGGCGGCGTGATCCAGTACATCAACCAGTACGAAGGCGGTCCGGCCGGTTTCGTGGCCCGCGCCGACGAATTGCGCGCCCGCTATGGCGATCGGTTCGAGGCACGGACCGTCGCGTTTCCCGAGGACGCCCGCCCGGTCACCAGCTCGCGGCCGGTGTTTCTCATCGCTGCGCTACGCTCCATCACGATCGTCGGGGCGCCCCAGCCCACAGGTGCCGCGGGATGTCCGTATATCGGACCTGTGGTCATGGGCGGTGGAACTGCCACTGCTGGATATCGCTTGTGGCCGCGTAGCGCGTCAACCCGATCTGCTCGGTGCCGGGCTCGTGGCCCGGCAGGGCCAGAACGAACTCGGCGGCGGGCCAAACGGCGATACGGTAGCAGGCGGGATGGGCTTCGTCGGTGCTGATCTGCCATCCCATCGGCGTCCCGCTGCATTCGACATGAACCCCCTCGGACACCAGACCGTCGCCGAGTCCGAGCCGGGTCCCGGTGCGCCCGTTGGTGATGTACCAGATCCCTCCGCCGAATTCCGGCGCGCTCGACAACAGCCAATGCTGCCAGCCGTCCTCCACACTCGCCTCCCCCACTACCGTGACCTGGTCCGCGCTGTCGAGCGCCAGCACATGACCTGTGCCGACGTTGACGATCCGATACACACCCTCGCTCAACTCAGCCATGATCCGCCGTCCTCGCCGTGTGGACACACCCCGCATACCACCGCCGACAGCAACTGCCCCGATAGAACCTCGACCGTGGTGCCACTCACTGATCGCGAGGGTTGCGGTTGATACCGAACTACCCGTCCCATAACCAGTGAACCACCTCGACAGACCGGAGTTCGCCGCCTGCGCAGCCACCGGCACTCGTCACAGGCCTGGCCGCCACCTTGCGCACCGCGCGCGCCTCGGCCCCGCACCGGGGACCGGAACCGCAACCGGCTGTCCCTCTCACTCGACCCGGCGAGTTCTGCCGCGAATATCCCTCGACATCGCGTGCGGTCGTGCAAGCCGGGTATGACGCTCGCACAGCGACCATCGCACGTGCACGAGCACCCGAACGCGGCGCGAACCGCCGCACATCGGCTACGGCCCGGACGATCGAAGGAGACGTCATGCCGGTGCGACACCGCACCTATCTCGTCCGCCTCGACCCCTCCCTGCGCGGCGAGAGTGTGACACCGAGAGGTGTGCGGGGGAAGTTTCTCGACTGGCTGCGAACCGACGACGCCGAGGTCGTCGAGCTCTGCGGCGCGGATCGCGTCGTCATCTCCTGCTCACCGGAGACCGCCGAGGAGATCAGGGACCTCGAGTACGTCCTGGACGTCGCGCCGCACGCGTAGCGTACCGGCGAGCAACACCCGCTCGCCCGGATACCTGGGCGAGGAAACTCCGGGCGGCAGCGGGGAGATCTCAGCCGTTGCCGTAGACACGATCCGGCAGGATCAAAACCACTGCCCGGCGCTCCGCGGCCATCACTCTGTCGTACTCGGCCCAATCCTCGTGCACGCCACCGGCCGCGGTGAACACCTCACGCAGCAGAAGCCGCAACCGCTCGGCATCGACGTCCGGGGTCGGGTCGTCGGGACCCACGATCCACACCTGCCCCTCGACGGCGGACCATTCCCAACCGACGCGAACCACGACCGTGGCACGCGGCCGGGCACGCAGATTGTCCAATTTGCGGGCATCGCCGCGCACCACCATGCCCACCACGTCCGCACCGGTCGCCGGATGCCGCAACACACCCGCGTTGACCACGGACGATTGCATCGTGCGGTCGGCTCGCAGGGTGGAGACCACACAGAGGCCGTGGTCGCCAGTGATCAGCCGGGCGAAGTCCGCGAGATCGGTCACGCCGGAAGTCTACGTAGCCGGGTCGGCGCGGCGGGCCGGAACACGGCACCGGACGACCTGCCCGATCGAATCCGGGAAACCTCGCCGCTGGGCGAGCAGCTCTGTCGCGGCATGTGCTGCGAGTTCGCTACCGGTGTCGACACGGTGTGTGAACAGCAGCGGCCAGGGTAGTGCTGACCATATCGTCGCTGCGTCGACGCTGCCCGATGCCTTATCGACGGGTCGCGCTCGCCATCGGCGACAGATCCACGCAAATGCAGAGCGATCTGAAGGCTGGTGGCGTCATGATCTCGCAGGTTCTGGATGCCCGTGTCGTCCCGCACGCCGGATCCCGCTCGCGGGCCACGTCGTGACCGCGGGCGGCTCGTCCAGTTCGTCCCGGGCGGTGGTTCGCACCGATCGGCCGGAGCGGTACGGCAAGCAGTTGGTGTCGCATCTGGGGCGGCGTAACGGGGGCGAGTGGTCGGCGCAGTCCTCGTCGGGCTGGATCGACTTGGACTCCGGCCGCGCGACGGTCACCGCGCAGGAGGGCGAGCTGCATCTGCGGATCGAGGCGGCGGCCGACGACCTGCCGCGGCTCGAGGACGTGCTCGCGAGGCACCTGGTCCGGTTCGGCGAGCGCGACCAGCTGAGCGTGACGTGGCAGCACGATCCCGCCGCCGCGGATTCGACCGATCCGAGCGGCGACCGCCCGCCGGAGAACTGACGCCTACCTTCCATCCGCGCCGCCTCGAAGACGCCATCGACCCCACCGGCCGCGCCTTGGATCGGTTCGGCGTCCCCACCGAGATATTCCCGCCGGGACGACGAACTACGGCGCTCGGTGACACGCCCTGGTGAAGACCCGGTTCTCCGACCCGAAAGGAGTGTTCGTGCGACGCAGAACGATGCTGGCGGCACTGGCCGCGGTGACCGCGACCCCACTGGTGGCCTCGGGGTGCGACTCGCGACAGGAGCAGGACACCGAGTCCGGCGACTCGGACGCCCTGCGCTTCGACCCCGAGAAATACAGCATCGAAGCCAAGGCGGTCGCCACCGCCGATGGCGAGCGGCGGATCACCTACCACCAGTACAAGGGCATCGTCTACGTCGCGAAACCGGTCGACGAGCAATACCAGAGCCTGACCGTCAGCGTCCCGGTCCAGATCGACGGCAGCGCCGTCGACGCGAGCGGGGCACCGATCCTGCTCAGCAACAACATCGGCGGATACATGTCGTCCTCGGTGACCAAGTCCGGCGGCACGCCCGGTGGCCTGCCGTCCGGCGCGGCCCCGCCCAGCGGCGCGGCACCGGGCGGATCGGGCGGGTTCGACGACGGCGCGAATCGCACCGGCAACCCCGACCTCGCGCTGGCGGCCGGTTATGTGGTCGTCGAGCCGGGCGCGCGAGGGCGCGATCTGGTCGGCTCCGACGGCGTCTACTACGGGGTCGCTCCGGCGGCGATCGTGGATCTGAAGGCGGCGGTGCGGTATCTGCGACACAACAGCGGGCGGGTGCCCGGCAATACCGACTGGATCATCTCCACCGGTGTGAGCGCCGGCGGCGCGATGTCGGCGCTGCTGGGCGCCTCGGGGGACAACGACCGCTACCACTCCTACCTCACCGAACTCGGCGCGGCCGACGCCTCGGATGCCATCTTCGCCAGCGCCGACTACTGCCCGATCACCGACCTCGAGCACGCCGACATGGCCTACGAATGGAACTGGGGCGACAACCCGCCGCACTCCGGTGAACAGGTCGACCAGACGGTGTCGCGGGAACTCGCGACAGCCTTTCCGGCTTATCAGGCATCGCTGAATCTTCGAGGGCACAACGGGTCCGGAGCGCTCACCGCGGACAACTACGCCGACCACCTGCTGCGCACCTACTTGCAACCGGCGGCGGGCAAGTACCTGAAGGCGCTGCCGGACGCCGAGCGCGGCGCCTACCTGGCCGCGAACCCATGGCTGCGTTTCGACAACGACACCGCGACCTTCACGTGGGCCGATTACCTCACCCACGTCGGCGCGCGCAAGAAGAACGTGCCCGCCTTCGACGCTTTCGACCTGTCCTCGGGCGAGAACAACGAATTCGGCAACGGCACCACCAAAGCGCGCCACTTCACCCTCTACAGCCTGCGCCACGCCACCGGCAATGCGAACGCGCGGCTCGACAGCGACCTGCCGGACAAGATCGAGTTGATGAACCCCATGTACTTCCTCGGCCGGGACAATCCCGGCCGCGCCCGGCACTGGTGGATTCGCGTCGGCACGAAAGACTCCGACACCTCCCTCACCGTCGTCGGCAACCTCGCCGCCAAGCTGGAGAATCTCGGCGCGGACGTGAACGCCGCCATGTATTGGGACGCGGGCCACGGCAGCAACGAAGACGCCGGGGACTTCATCGCCTGGATTCGCGGCATCACCGGCTACGCCCGTTAGCTACGCCCGATTCTCTTTCGGGGCGGGGATGGTCAACAGGCCGAGAATCGCCCGAGCCTGCTCCGCGGTCGGCGTGGGCAGGCTGCCGCGACCGTGGATGAAGCCGATGCCCAAGTACACCATCGCACCGGCGCGCAACCGTGCTTCCTCCGGTGCGAAGCCCAGTTCCAGCATCGCTTTCTGCACCGTTTCGAAGATCTGTTGATCCAAGGCGCGGACCGTCGCTGCCACCTTCTCATCGCTTCGTGCCCATTCGCGCACGGTGGCTTCGGTGGCCCAGGTGCCTTGGTCGATGAGATTGGCGGCCATGTTGGCGATGCGCTGCTCGACCGGAACGGACTCGATCGCGCCGAGAGCGCGAATGATCTCGGTTTGCAGCGCGCTCCAACGGTCGGCCATCGCCTCCATGAGCTGTTCGATATCGTCGAAATGCCAGTAGAAACTGCCTTTGGTGACACCGAGTTCCTGGCACAGCCGGGGAATCTTGATGGCGGATACGCCTTCCCGGGCGAGCAGCGCCAGAGCGCCGTCTACCCATGCCTCGTACGAAAGCCGCGGCGCGCGGCTGCGGCCGCGTTGCTGCGCCGCCGCTTTCCGGGAGCGCCGCGGTGCGGAGTTCGCGGTGTCCACGTCGGGGGGCCGGATGCTGTCGCCGGCCGGTGGCCGGTCGGCTGTCATCGGTGCGGCCCCATCTCGGTGGAAATCACCACTCGATGGTAGGTGACCCCGTCACGGGGCCACTTCAGCGCGGTGACCGTGCACTGCACCCGTCTGGCGATGGTGCCGTATCTGCCGGTCACCGAACTCCTTTCGCGATCATTACGCACGGCCGCATTTCTTCCATTCAAAAGGGTACCGATAACTATACCCAATGGTATTGTCACCGGCGTGGACCTGCCCTCGGCCATCCACACTCCTCGAAGCCATACTTTTGAGTACTGTCAGATGTACCTTAGAGTATGGTGTGTGAGTGCGACGCTGATCACAGGCGGCGATCGAAAGACGAATCAGGAGGCCGACTTTGGCCGACACGGTGCACGACCACTTCCAACGCATCCCCTACCGGCCCGCGGCAGACGGCAAGGTGCAGATCCACTCCGGCTCGAGCCGCCACTACCCCACCCTGCACGGGAATCTGGTCACGGCGGAAGGAATCTCCCCGCGCACCGCGGTGCTGATGGCGCATCCGGCGTCCAACTTCCTGTCCCATTTCCTGCTGGGCGCCTTCGCCGCGGCGGGCGTGCCGATCATGGCGATGAACACCCGCTACGCGGCCAACGAGGCCGCGCTGCTGATGGAGCGCGCGGCCGAGGATCTGGGCGCGGGCGTGCGCTGGTTGCGCGAGAAACACGGCTTCGAACGGGTGCTGCTTGGATTCAGCGGCGGCGGACCGCTGATGTCCTTCTATCAGTCACAAGCCGAGAATCCCTCGATCACCCGGACGCCGACCGGCGACGCGGTCTCGCTCGACGGCCTGATTCCCGCCGATGGACTGATGCTGGTGGGGGGCGCACCCGGGCCGGGCACGGGTGCTGCGGAACTGGATCGACCCGGCCGTGGTCGACCAGCCCGAGGGTCTCGGGCAGATCATCGAGCACTTGCGGTCCTGGCTGGTCCGGCGCGAGTTGGTGGGCTGAGCAGGCCGGGCCGAACGACCCGGACCGCATCGGATACCAGGAAAGGTCACCCATGTCAGTGGAAGTCCCGCCCGCGGGCGCGGATGTCGTCGCGCAACAGCCGTCGGTGAAGTGCCCGACCGCGTTCCGGTACTGGGAAGCGCGCCGGTCCCCCAAGGTTCAGCGCCTCGAGCGTCTGTTCGTGAAAGTCACCGGGAAAGAGCTGTTTCCCACCGACGCGCAAGCAGTCGCGTTGTGCGAGGACTTGTTCACCGGCGATCCGGTCGCGGAACGGTTCGTCGCGGAGGTGATGCACGGCGCGGCAGGCCCCCATGCCGGACGACGGATGCTGGAAACCGCCCTCGCCGCAGGCATCGACGCCGTACCGGACGCGCCGGAGTCGATGCGCGCGCTGTTCGAGGAATTCGAGACGGTGCCCGAGTGGGTGGTGCCCGACCTGGTCGAGCAAGGCGCGGCGATCTGGCGACGGTGGGGCACGATGCTGTTCAGCTTCGCCGGCGCGGAAACACTGGAGATGTACACCGAGGCCGCTGTCGCGACCCCGCTGTCGCTGGCCGGCGGCTACGCCGGGGACAGCGCGCTGCGCCGCTTCCTGGAGACCACCCGCTTCTGGATCGATGTCTCCGAGCCCCGCGCACTGCTGACTCCGGGCTCGGCGGGACGTGCCACGGCACTGAAGGTGCGCATCATGCATGTCTCGATCCGCGCGAAGGTCGCGGGTCATCCGGAGTGGGACATGGACAGGTGGGGCCTGCCGATCAGCCAGACATACCAGATGCTGACCCTCCTGGGCGGCAGCGTCACCCCCGGCCTCGGATTGTGGGCGCTCGGCTATCAGACCACCCCCTCGGAAATCCGCGCGCTGCTGCATTTCCAGAGGTACATGGGATACCTGCTCGGCGTGCGGCTGCGCTGGTACCCCGAAACGGTCCTCGACTCGCTGCGTGTTCTCGCCATGACCATCGCGTCCCGCTCCTACGACGCCGGTAAACACGGCGCGGAGTTGATCGAGTCCTACCCGGTGGCCTTCGCGCCGCGCGACGGCCACCGCGGGCTCACGCGACTGCGTGAGGCGTACAACTTCCGCATCAACTCCGTGTACTCCGCGATGTACATGGCTCCGTGGACCCGGCGCCGGTACACCATGCCCCCGGCGTTTCCCTGGATCGGCATTCCCCTCCTGCGTTTCCCCCTCATCACGGCGATGGAGATTTTGCGCAGAACCTTCCCGCCCTTCGCGCGGGCGCACGAGAAGCTCATGCTCTGGCACCGCGAGAACTGGTACCGCGCCCAGATGCAGGGCCGCGAAGCGGCTTTCGACGCCAGCGGGGCACTACGCCGATGACCTGCGCGCCGCGGTCGCCCTGTGCGCCGCCGCGTCCGGGCCGACCCAGGACCCGATGCGCCACCGTCGTGTCCACCGACACCGAAAGCAGTTATGACCACCGCAGAAATCGTCGAAGTGTGGAATGGGCCCGGCCGCCGGGACGGGGTACTGACTTCCGTCGAGCCCCAGCACAACGGACTGCACCCGTCGCCGAGCAAACTGGCGTTCGAGCACTGGTACTTCGACGCTCACCTCGACACCGGGCACGTGGTGATCGGCTTCCTGACCAAACGGCGACCGGAGGATCTGCCGAACGCCAAACCATGGGTGGAGATGATGGTGTACGCCCCGGACGGCACCCGCCGCCAGGTGTCGCGGCGGTATCCACGCGCTGCGGCGGTGTTCTCGGCCGACACCTGCGACGTGCGCATCGGCGCCAACCACGCCCACACCGAGTACCCGGCGCACGAGCTGCCGATTCACCACCTGCACATGGCCGAGGACGGCTTGGTCTTCGACCTGCGATTCCACAACGAGACCCCCAGTTGGATGCCGGGCAAAGGCGAGACCCGCTTCGGGACGCGGGATTCGTTCGGGTGGGTCGTCGCGGCGCCGCGCGCGCGGGTGAGCGGCGCCATCGAGCTCGACGGCGTCCGCCACGAAGTCACCGGGCGTGGGTATCACGACCACAACTGGGGCGTCGGCGATATGAAGAAGATCATCGACCGCTGGCACTGGGGGCGGCTCTACGTCGAGGACTATTCGCTGCTCTACGCCTCGGTGCTGACCCAGCGGCGGCAGGGCGGGCACGAGATCAGTCCGCTGATGCTCGCCCATCACGGTGACATCGTGTTGTCCACCGGCGAGACGGTGCTCACCGAAGGTCCCGCGCGATTCCACCCGATCGCCGGTCGAACGTATCCGGAATGGATCGAACTGCGCGTACCGGGGAGCGTGGATCTGCGCCTGGTCGTCGAGAAGGTCATCCATGCCCACGATTTGCTCGATGACATTCCCGTCGCTCGATCACCACTGATCAAACCGCTGGTGCATCGGCTGGTCGGCCATCCCGGCTACTTCCGGTTCGAGTCGTCGTTCGAATTGACCGTCCACACCGGGACCGGCATCGAGACGCGCACCGGCTCCACGCTGCACGAACTGGTCGCCCTGGCCTGACCCCGGCCCACCACCCAGCTCCCGGAGACGAAGACCAGCCCATGCCGAACACCCGACCCGCCCGCGCCGCGGACTCGCCCGATACCGTCTCCGCCACACCGGAACTCGCCTGCCGACTCCGAGGAGAAGACCGTCCACATCGGGCTGTGACCCACCGTTCGCACCTTCGCGTCGGCGCGCTGCGGTCCCCTGCGGATCGCGCCGACGGCCGCCCGTCCGCGGGTCGCGTCGGCTAGAGCCTTCCGACGCCTCGGTCGGGAGTCACCCGGACGGTGACGATCGGGATGTCGCCGTAGGTGACCGCGGCTTCGGGGTTGTGCCCGGCGTAGGTCATCCCGGTGTGGGTCAAGGATGGGAGACCGCTGCTGCCGCTCGCCCACCGTCGGCGCCGCCGGGGTCTACCTCCGATCGAATCTGCCCATCCGCGCGGTGACCGAGGGTTGCGATTGACCGGCCCAGCTATCCGTTTCGTGGGCGATCACCTCGTTGACCCGGTAGGAGAAATCCCTCAGCAGTCCCATCCGGCGGTCTATCTCCCCGTTGGAATTGGCGGCGGCCCGCGAGACAGATGCCCATTCCAGTTGGAAGTCGCACAACATCGCGTTGATCGACTGCGCGCTGCGGAGATCACGCATCCACGCGGTGGAGACGCCGAAGAAGCGGTCGAATCCGGCGCCTCCGGCCGCGCAAGCGAGCAGGACGTATCCCCAGCTCGGGTCGATGGCGTGCACTCCGGCGGTCGTCAGTAACGGCACCAATATTCCGAGTAGGCCCAGAACGAGCGTCGTCGCGGTGAGGGCCAGGCTGGTTCGCCGCTTCGTTAGGCTGTCCCTCGAGTACCAATCGCGCGCGTCTATGGCATACGCCTCGACACGTTGGAACAGCCGGGCAAGGGTCTCATCGGAACTCGACCAGTCGGCGGATCGGAGGTCCAGCGAAGGCGGCACTCCGAGGTCCTGCGAGCGATCCCCGCCGATGGGCGATCGGTGCTCTGTCACGGCCGTACTGTATCTCCCCTACCTCCCCGGGTTCATCTTTCGACCGTTCACCGGTCGATCGCACGGCGTTGCGCGCTCCCGCGCGTCGCCGACCCGGCACATCCAGGGTCCGACACTGCGCCGCAACGGGTTTCAGCGAAAGGCGGGGTGACCGGCTCTCCCCTCCGACGAGTCGGTCACCCCAGCCCGGTCCGGCGCTAGCGCGTACTCATCGCCGATGCTCCGCGGCGCTGCCGACCGGCTCTCCCCTCCGACGAGTCGGTCACCCCAGCCCGGTCCGGCGCTAGCGCGTACTCATCGCCGATGCTCCGCGGCGCTGCCGACCGGCTCCTCCCCCGGGCGCGCACGACCGGCAACGGCGGCAGCTTGCGTATCCGGCCGTCGACCCGGAAACCCAGCCGCGCACCATCTCTCAGTGTCGGCCAGCCCAGTTCGGCGACGAATCCGCGTTTTCAGCGGGATGTCACGTGGCCACCGCGCAGGCACAGCGGAGCGATCGAGTCCGACCCGACCAATGGCGGCGAGAACTCGCGGCATGGCGGTGCCGGTAATCAGATCGCGCTGATCGCAATCATTCATCGAACGCTGCCCGCCTCTTAGTGTCCGGATACCCCCTTCTGCCGGGCCGTGCGCACGGACGACCGCGGTCGGGGAATGCCGTATCCGCCTCGGTTCTCGACGCCGAAACATCCTCGATTCGGAGCGAAGTGCAGCCAACCCCGTGGTCAGCGAAGGACACTCGGCTCGAGCGAGTACCGAGCACTGCGCCGGGAAGGCTCGCCGGTCTCCGGGCGGACCTGTCGACGCTGGACGGCCACTGGGGTTATGTGAGCGCCGCGGTCGGCAGCGTTGTCACACTGATCCTGCTGTTCCAGCCGTGGCTCCGCGCCGCGGGGGCGGACGGCAAAGCCAGTGCGAACGCCTTCGGCCGGATCACCGCGACCACCTCATTTCTGAACACCTGGTCGTCCGCGCAACCGCCTACCGCCCGCATCAGCGGTGCCCTGGCGTTGCTTTCCGCGGCCGCGGTCGTCGTCACCGTTTGCCTGGTCGCGGCGAACCTCCGGCTTCGCACCGACACTTTGTCGCACGCGGCGACGGTTTCCACCGTGATCACCGCCGCTCTCGTCTTGCTGACGGTGCTCTACATCAACAGCCAGGCCCCCGAGTTACGCGCCATGCTCGCCCGGACCACCGACCTGGGTGGGCAGATCGGAATGGTGACGAGCTGGGCCTTCGGCAATGGCAGCCTCATCGCGCCGGGAGTCCGGCAGGTCTCCTACGACACCGCCGGACTCACACATTGGGCACTGCTCGCCGGCGTCACCTCGCTGGGCTCGGCCGTCACCGCCGTCGCCCAATGGGCATACAACCGCCCGGCCATTTCTCTGCGCCTGCCGTGGCGCAGCGCCGGAAATGGACCGGCCCGGCGAGACGAGCGTCAGCCCACCTAACGCTTCGGCGAGCGCGTCACCGGCCCACCCGGTGACATGTGTCGGCGCCTACCCGTTGCCTCGCAGATCAACCGACGGCGATCTTCCCGGCTCGGTGGCCGCACGGAGGAGCATCTCTCAGTGGGGCGCCGGGCGCAGGTGCACGACTTTCGTCCGAGTCATCTCGTCCAGCAATTCGGGTCCGTATCCGAAGCCCGATCCGCTGGCCCGCCGGGGGTGCGCGGCTCCACCGGGCGCCCCACCGAACACAGCGTTGATCTTCACCGTGCCGACCGGCAATTCTCGCCAGGCGTGCTGAGCGTGGGCCATCGATGGAGTGAGTACGGTCGCCGCGAGTCCGTAGTCGTCGGTGGCGGCCTCCGCGATGCCCTGCTCGAACGTGTCCACCCGCCGCACCGGCGCGACCGGACCGAAGGTTTCCTCCCGCATGATGCGCATGTTCGAATCGCAGTGTGCCAGCACGGTTGCCGGATAATGCGCCCCGGCGCCGGCGGGCACCACTCCGCCGGTCAGCAGATCGGTCCCGAGGTCCACCGCGTCGCGCACGTGGGCGTGGACCTGATCGCGATGACGCCGGTCGACCAACGGCGCCGTCTTCCAGGACTCGGCTTCCGCGACCAGCGCCGCCAGAAAAGCCTCCGCGACATCCCGGTGCACGAAGACCCTTTCGACGGACACGCAGATCTGGCCGGAATTCGCGAACGCGCCGAGCGCCGCCTGCCCGGCGGCCCAAATGGGATCCACCCCGGCGTCGACGACGAGCGCGTCGTTGCCGCCGTTTTCCAGCAATGCCTTGGCGCCCGTAGCCGCCACGCTCTTCGCGATCGACCGCCCCGCGGACGTGCTGCCGACGTGCGCGACGACGTCCACATCGGTGCGGGCGGCGAGCAGCGCGCCGATCCTCCCGTCGCCTTGGACCGTCTGCAGCACCCCCTCGGGAAGCGCGCGGGCGAGCAATTCGCCGAGCAGTCCGCCGGTATGCGGTGCGCGTTCGCTCGGCTTGTAGACGACCGCGTTTCCCGTGGCCAGCGCCGCGCCGAGCAAGCCGCAGGACACCGCGACCGGGTCGTTCCACGGTGTCAGCGCGACGACGACGCCGCACGGCTCCCACACCATGAGGTCGGTCGCCTCGAAGTCTCCTTGCAGGGTCTTTCCCCGGTGCAGTGGCCCCAGCTCGGCATACTGCTCCAACGTCGCGGCACCGGCCAGCACACCTTGTTTGCCTTCGGACCGCTGGCGTCCTGTTTCGACACGGTTGAGCTCGGCCAGCTCATCGGCGCACTCGCGCAGCAAGGCGGCACCGGCACGCAGTGCGGCGGCCCGCTCCGCCGACGCGGTGCGCGCCCACGTCGACTGGACCCGATTGGCCATCTCGACCTGCCGATCGATCTCCGCGAGGCCGGTCATGGGCACATGGCCGACGGTAGCACCGGTGGCGGGATCGAGTATCTCGATCATTTCGGTTGCCCGATTCTCGGTGGGAAACGTGACAGCGTTCGGTGCGCTCATATCGCGAGCCATTGCCTGGCACCCCCTGTGTTCAAACTCGTCGGCACCGCCGTTCGCGTCAGCAGGCACCGGGCAGCGACGGCACACGCATGTCGATAGCTGACAGATTGCTAACAGGTGCGGAAACCGGGTTTGATCGCGGGAGTCACAGGCAAGAGCTACCGGCATGGCCGCAATCACCGAACGGCTGACCGTGCTGCTGTGGCACGTGCACGGCTCATGGACGACGTCGTTCGTCCGAGGGCCGCACCGATACCTGGTGCCGGTGGTGGACGGCGGTGGCCCGTGGGGGCGCGGGCGGTGCGGCCGCGACTGGCCCTCCGCCGAGGAGGTGCCCGCGACGGCATTGCGCGACACCGAACCGGACGTGGTCGTTCTCCAGCGCCCGGAGGAAATCGACCTCACCGAACGATGGCTCGGGCGTCGTCCCGGCGCCGACATTCCGGCGGTCTACGTGGAGCACAACACGCCACGTCCCAGCGCGGCCACCACCAGGCATCCGCTGGCGGATCGCACCGACATCCCGATCGTGCACGTCACGCATTTCAACAACCTGATGTGGGACAGCGGACGCGCGCCCACCCGGGTTGTGCCGCACGGCATCGTGGACCCCGGCGCGCTGTACACCGGCGAACTGCCGCACGGCGTGGCCCTGATCAACGAACCGATGCGGCGCGGAAGGATCACCGGATGCGATCTGCTGCCCGACTTCGCGATGGCGGGACCGGTCGATGTGTACGGCATCGGAGCGGACGCCTTCACCACCGACCGACCCACCGCCCACCCGATTCGCGGCATCGGTGACCTCCGGCAGTCGGCATTGCATCCGGAAATGGCGCGCAGGAGGGTGTACCTGCACACCGCGCGGTGGACCTCCCTCGGATTGTCGCTCCTGGAAGCCATGCACCTGGCCATGCCGGTGGTCGCCCTCGCCACCACCGAGGCCGTCGGCGCCGTGCCGCCGGAAGCCGGTGCCCTCTCTTCCGACGTCGCGGCGCTCACCGCGAAGTTCCGCGAATTCCTCCACGAACCCGACCTGGCGGTGCTCGCGGGCAAGTCGGGACGGCAGTTCGCGCTGGAACATTACGGCCTAGAGGTCTTCCTGCGCCGGTGGGATTCCCTCCTCGCCGAGGTCACCCGATGAAGGCAGTGTCCCGGAGACAGAAGGCGGAATCATGAAGATCGCGATGGTGTCCGAGCACGCCAGCCCACTCGCCGCGCTGGGCGGGGTCGACGCAGGCGGACAGAACGTTCACGTAGCGGAATTGTCCGCGGCCCTGTGCAGACAGGGGCACGAGGTCACCGTCTACACGCGACGGGAGGAGGCGCGGGCACCGCACACCGTGACCACCGAACAGGGCTATCGCGTGATCCGCGTCCCGGCCGGGCCCGCCCATCCCCTGCCGAAGGACGAATTGCTGCCGCACATGCGCGATTTCGGCGCGTTTCTGCGAGCGCACTGGCGGCATCAGCGCCCAGACGTGGTGCACGCGCATTTCTGGATGTCCGGCCTAGCCGCCCTCCGGGCCGCTCGCCCCGCCGCCCTGCCGGTGGTGCAGACCTTTCACGCCCTGGGGGTGGTGAAACGCCGCCATCAGGGGGCGAACGACACCAGCCCGGCCCACCGGGTGCGCCTCGAACGATTGATCGCCACACAGGCCGACCGGATCATCGCCACCTGCACCGACGAGATCTTCGAATTGGCCAGGATGGGTGTGCCGCGGTCGCGGACCTCGGTGATTCCGTGCGGCGTCGATCTCGCCCAGTTCACGCCCGACGGACCGAGCGCACCGCGGTCGGCCGGGCACCGGATCGTCAGTGTCGGCAGATTGGTGCCGCGCAAAGGTTTCGACACCGCGATCACCGCGCTCACCAGCCTGCCCGACACCGAGTTGATCTTGGTGGGCGGCCCGGACGACGGCGACGTGGCCGATGACCCCGAAGGCAGGCGGCTGCTCGCACTGGCGGCGGAACTCGGTGTGCGCGACCGGCTCCATCTGCTGGGCCAGGTGCCGCGGACTCGGATCGCCCCGCTACTGAGGTCGGCGGATGTGGTCGTGTGCACGCCGTGGTACGAACCCTTCGGCATCACACCGCTGGAAGCGATGGCTTGCAGGGTTCCCGTGGTCGCGACCGCGGTCGGAGGTCTCGTCGACACCGTCGTGGACGGGGTGACCGGCAGGCTGGTCCCACCCCAGGCACCGGCCGAGCTGGCCGACGCGGTCCGCGAACTTCTCGCCACGCCTGCGGTCAGGCAGAACTACGGTCGCGCTGGACGCGAACGCGTCGAAGCGCGCTACTCGTGGGATCGGATCGCCACCGAGACCCTGCACGCGTACCGGCGGCTGGCCGCCGCGACCGTACGGGCGCAGAACGAAAGCGGGCCCACCGACGGTCGCGCGGTCGACCGCGCCGGAGACAGCGACGGGCTTGCCACCGGGTCATCCGCGATAGATCCATCCGCGATAGATCCATCCGCGATAGATCCATCCGCGATAGATCCATCCGCGATAGATCACAGCATCCCCGCGAACGGCCACGGGTAGGCGAGACCATGTCCGCACAATACGAACGCGCCTTGGTCACCGGCGGTTGCGGATTCGTCGGATCGCACCTGTGCGAACAGTTGCTGGACGCGGGCACGGCCGTGGTCGCGCTGGACAACTTCGCCACCTCCACGGTGGACAATGTCGCCCGGCTGCTGGACCGCCCCGAGTTCGACCTCATCCAGCACGACGTCACCGACCGGTGGCCGGCGCTGGGCTTCTTCGACGTCGTCTTCCACCTGGCGTCGGCCGCCTCGCCTCCGGACTACCTTCGGCTGCCGATCGAGACACTCCGCGCCGGATCACTCGGCACTGCCAACGCCCTCGACCTGACCGAGCGGAACGACGCGCGATTCGTCCTCGCGTCGACGAGCGAGGTCTACGGCGACCCGGCTGTGCACCCGCAGCCCGAGCAATACTGGGGACACGTCAATCCGGTCGGTCCGCGCAGCGTCTACGACGAGGCGAAACGGTATGCCGAAGCGTTGACCATGGCACACCGCCGGGAACGGGGGCTCGATACCGGAATCGCCCGAATTTTCAACACCTATGGTCCCCGCATGCGTACCGACGACGGCCGGATGGTGCCCACCTTCATCGCACAGGCGTTGTCGGACACACCGCTCACCATCGCCGGAACCGGCGAGCAGACCCGCTCCCTGTGCTACGTCGACGACACGGTGCGCGGCCTGCTGGCGCTGGCGGCCACCGACCACTCGGGACCGGTCAACATCGGCAATCCGCACGAGATCTCCGTGCGCCGCCTCGCCGACGAGATCCGATCGGTAACCGGCAGCCGGTCGGAGCTGACCTATGTCGAGGGCGCGATCGATGATCCGAAGCGGCGCTGCCCGGACATCACACTGGCCCGTCGGGCACTGGGCTGGGAGCCGTCGGTCGGCAGAGCGGAGGGACTGCGCCGCACGATCGACTGGTTCGCGGGGCGCGCGAGCGAGTCTGCTGGGAAGTTGCTACGGCGATAGCTGTCGTGCATGAATCGGTTTAGTGGTGACTTCGGCGGGTAGCGCCACCCATATGTCAGCGGGCAGACCGACAGGTCCCGCGTCTCCAACAGAAAGGCGGCCCGTGCGCATTCTCGGAATCAACGCGGTATTCCACGACCCTGCTGCCGCCCTGGTCGTCGACGGAGAAATCGTCGCGGCGGCCGAGGAAGAGCGGTTCACCCGGCGCAAACACGGTAAGCGGCCGGTGCCGTTCTCGGCGTGGGAGGTGCCCGGGCAAGCGGCCGCATGGTGCCTGGAACGCGCGGGATTACGTCCTGATCAGCTCGACGCGGTGGGCTATTCCTATGACCCGAATCTGGTCGATCATTCGCTCGGCGGTCTCGATCAGAACAGCGAACCGACCAGGACGGACTACGCGTTCCGCGCGCCCGCATTCCTCGCCGCCGCCTTGCCCGGCCTGGATCCCTCGATCGTGCGCTTCGTACGACATCATCTGGCTCATGCCGCGTCCGCGGCTCTCGCGGCCCCTTTCGGCGACTCCGCGGTCCTGGTGGCCGACGGGCGCGGCGAAAGCCATTCCTATCTCGCCGGAGAATATCGGGACGGCAAATTCGTCGAATTGGCGTCACAGCGGCTGCCGCACTCGCTCGGGCTGATGTACGAGGGGCTCACCGAGCATCTCGGATTCACCCGGTCGAGCGACGAATACAAGGTGATGGCTCTCGCCTCCTACGGCACGCCCCGCTTCCTCGACCGATTCCGCGAACTGCTGTATTCCGTCCGGGACGGCGGTTTCCACACCGAACAGGTGTACTGGGAGGAATTCGCTCCCGCCGTGACCGGCGGTGCGCTCGGCCGGGACCATGCCGACCTCGCCGCGAGTGTCCAGCGGCGGCTCGAGGACGTGTTGCTGGAACTCAGCTCCTGGCTGCATCGCCAGACCGGACAGCAGAACCTCACGCTGGCCGGTGGCATCGCGCTGAACTGCGTGGCCAACAGCCGGCTGCACGCCGAAGGCCCCTACCAACGGATCTGGGTGCAGCCGGCAGCCGGTGACGCGGGCACCGCGCTGGGCGCCGCACTGCAATTGGCGGCCGAGTTCGGTGAGCGAGTCACCCCGATGCGGGGGGCCGCCCTCGGCCGCGAGTGGACCGACCAGGAACTGGAGGCCATTCTCCGTACGGCGAAGGTCAAATACACCAGATCCGAGGACATCGCGGCCGAAGTGGCGCAAGCGCTCGCGGACGACCACGTGGTGGCCTGGTTCCAGGGCCGCGCCGAATTCGGCCCACGCGCCCTCGGGCACCGCTCGCTGCTGGCGCATCCCGGCCGGTCGGCGAATCTCGAACGCCTCAACGAGGTGAAGGGGCGCGAACAGTTCCGGCCGCTCGCACCTATGGTGCTCACCGACCGAGCGTCAGAGATCTTCGGACGCGGACCGTTGCCGAGCCCCTACATGCTTTTCGTCCACGACGTGGATCCGGCGTGGCGGGAGCGGATCCCGGCCGTGACGCATGTGGACGGCACCGCCAGGGTGCAGACCGTCGATCCCGCGGACAACCCGGTCCTGGCGCGGATGCTGTCGGAGTTCGACAAGCGCACGGGGTTGCCCGTGGTGATCAACACGAGCTTGAACACCGCGGGCAGGCCGATGGTCGACTCGCCACGCGACGCCCTCGAGTGCTTCGGTTCCGCCCCGATCGATCTGCTCGCCCTCGGCTCGTTCGTGGTCCGCCGCTCATGAACGGCCACCCCGTGGACTACAGCATCGTGATCCCGACTACCGGCCGGGAAAGCCTCCGCCTGCTGCTCGAGTCGCTCGCCGCCGCGTCGGGTCCGAAGCCACGGGAAATCATCGTGGTGGACGATCGGCCACAGGGCGGGGAGCTGACGCTGCCCGAGACAGCGCCTCCGGCGCGGATCATCCGGTCGGGTGGCCGCGGACCCGCCGCGGCGCGCAACGCGGGGTGGCGGCACGCCGCGGGCACGTGGATCGCCTTCCTCGACGACGACGTGATCACCGCGCCGGATTGGCCCGCCCGCCTGGCCGACGACCTGCGCGATCTGGACCAGCACACCGCGGCGTCCACGGCCCGCATCGAGGTTCCGCTGCCGAGGCACCGGCGACCGACCGACGCGGAGCGCGCCACGGCACGGCTGGCCACGGCGCGATGGATCACCGCGGACATGGCCTACCGCAGGTCCGCGCTGGTCGCGGTCGGCGGCTTCGACGAACGGTTCCCGAGGGCCTTTCGAGAGGACGCCGACCTCGCGCTTCGGGTCTGCCTGGCGGGATACGCCATCGCGTCCGGAAACCGGCTCACGCGCCACCCGGTCCGCGAATCGGGGCCCATGGCGAGTGTGCGAGCGCAACGCGGAAACGCCGACAACGCCTTGCTGCGGCGCAAGTACGGCGCCCGATGGCGCCGGCGCATCGGCGAAGACCAGGGACTCCTGCCCCGCCACGCGCTCACCACGGCCGCGGGCGCGGCGGCCATGGCGCTCGGCATCGCGGGCCGTCACCGGTCCGCGGTCCTGCTCGCGGCGGCATGGACGGCGCTGACCGGTGCGTTCGCCGCGCGCCGGATCGCGCCGGGGCCCCGCACACCGGCGGAGATCGGCCGGATGACGGTGACCAGCGCGCTCATACCACCGGCCGCGTGCTGGCACCGACTGCGCGGTGAGTTGCGCCACCGGAACGCGACCCACAACTCGCCCTTGGCGTTGTTGTTCGACCGGGACGACACCCTCATCATCGATATCCCCTACCTCGCCGATCCCGGCCGAGTGCAACCGGTGCCGGGGGCGGTCGACGCGCTGCGGAAGCTGCGCGCGGCCGGCGTCCAGCTCGGCGTCGTGAGCAACCAGTCCGGTGTCGCCCGAGGGCTGATCAGTCCCGAACAGCTCGCCGCGGTCAACTCCCGGGTCGAGGAGCTGCTCGGACCGTTCGCGACCTGGCAGGTGTGCGTGCACGGCGAGGACGACGGCTGCGCATGCCACAAACCCGAGCCCGGCATGATTCGGCAGGCCGCCGCGGACCTCGGCGTCGACGTCGGCAGGTGCGTGGTCATCGGCGACACCGGCGCGGATGTGACCGCCGCGATGAGCGCGGGCGCACGCGCGATCCTGGTGCCCACCGCGAGAACTCGGCCCGAAGAGGTGCATCGCGCGCGTCGCGACGCGACCGTGGCGCAAGATTTGGCCGAAGCCGTACGACTGGCGATGGCGGGCGCGCCATGACAGACCGGGCGCTGGTGGCACGCATGGACAACTTCGGCGATGTGCTGCTGGCCGGTCCGTGCGTGCGCGCGATGGCGGCGCACGTCGATTCGGTGACGCTGCTGACCGGACCTCGCGGCCGCGCCGCCGGTGACCTCTTGCCCGGTGTGCACCAGGTCTCGAACTGGTGCGCTCCCTGGATCGACCCGGAGCCGCCCCAGGTCACCTCGGCGGACACCACCGCGTTCATCGAGCGGATACGCGCTCTCGAGGTGGATCTGGCGTTGATTCTCACCTCTTTCCACCAGTCCCCACTGCCGCTGGCGCTCCTGCTCAGGATGGCCGGAGTCCCCTGGATCGGCGCCATCTCCGAGGACTACCCCGGTTCGCTGCTGGACCTGCGTCATCGCGTCCACGGCGATCCGCCCGAAGCGGAACGCGCGCTGTCGCTGGCGCAGGCGGCGGGTTTCCGGCTGCCGCCCGGCGACGACGGGAAACTCGCCGTCCGGCAACCGTTGCCGAAGGTCGGTGGTCTCACCGGCGAACCGGGGTACGTGGTGGTCCATCCGGCCGCGTCGGTCCCGGCGCGGCAGCCGTCGTCCTCCCGTTCCGCGGCCATCGTCGCCGCGCTGACCGCCGCCGGACACCGGGTGATCGTGACCGGCGACCGATCCGACCGACCGCTCACCCACGCGGTCGCCGGTAGGCACGCCATCGATCTCGGCGGAGCCACCACGCTGCCCGAGCTCGCCGCCGTGCTCCGCGACGCGAGCGTGGTGGTGGCGCCCAATACCGGGCCCGCGCACCTCGCCGCGGCCGTCGGGACGCCCGTGGTCTCGCTCTTCGCACCGGTCGTGCCCGCCGAGCGATGGGCTCCCTACGGCGTGCCGGTGGCCATGCTCGGTGACCAACGTGCCCCTTGCCGCGGCAGCAGGGCGCGCGAGTGCCCGGTGCCAGGGCACCCGTGCCTCGATTCGATCACCCCGGAGCAGGTCGTCACGGTGGCGGAAGAACTCGGTGCTGGCAGGTGTGAGCGTCTGCGGACAGGAGGTGCGCGGTGATCGAGGAGCATTTCGCGGCTTTGGCCACGGCACTGGAGCGCACCAGTCGCTTCGCACCGAATATCCGCAGGTGGGGACGGGAACTGGCGACCGTGCTCGACAACGGTGGCCGGTTGCTCGCGTGCGGCAACGGTGGCAGCGCGGCCGAAGCCCAGCACCTGACCGGGGAACTGGTCGGCCGCTTCCGCAACGAGCGGCGCCCGTTCTCGGCGATCGCCCTGCACGCCGACACCTCGGCGGGCACCGCGATCGTGAACGACTACGGCGGAATCGAACTGTTCGCGCGGCAGGTTCGCGCGCACGGCAGGCCCGACGACGTGCTCATCCTGCTGTCCACGAGTGGCACCAGCCCCAACGTGGTGGCCGCGGCGAAGGCGGCGCACGACATCGGCGTCACCACCTGGGCCATGACCGGCCCCGCGCCCAATCCGCTTGCGGCACTGTGCGATGACGCCGTAGCCGTGGAGGCGGCCGCCACTGCCACCGTGCAGGAAGTGCATCTGGTCTTGGTGCATGCCCTGTGCTCGGCACTCGACGACGCGCTGGGGGTACCGACGTGAAGCCGTTGGTCGTGGTCGGCGACAGTATTCTCGACGTCGACATCGAGGGCGTCGCCGACCGGTTGTCCCCCGAAGCGCCGGTGCCCGTGGTGGACGTCGAACGCCGGTGGGTACGTCCCGGCGGGGCCGGTCTGGCCGCCGCGCTGGCCGCGCAGGCGGTCGCGGACGTCTCCCTCATCACCTCGACGACCGACGACCGGGATGGCCACACCCTCGCGCGGCTGCTGGGCCGGGACGTTCGAGTCGTCACGATGCCGCTGCGAGGCGAGACGGTACGCAAGACCCGCATCCGCGCCGCCGGTCAGTCCCTGCTTCGGCTGGACACCGGCGACGGGACGGCGGATGGCGGCCAGCTGAGCGCTTCGGTCACCAGGGCCCTGCGGGCGGCAGGCGCGATCCTCGTCGCCGACTACGGCCGAGGCGTCGCCGCGCATCCGCAGATCCGGCACATGCTGACCGAACTGGCCCGGTCGGTACCGGTGGTGTGGGATCCGCACCCCCGCGGCCCCGCCCCGACGCCGGGTGCCTCGCTGGTTACGCCGAATCTGAAGGAGGCGCGCCACTTCGCACCGGGATATGTCGAAGCCGACGAATTGGCGAAAGTACTCCGTGACGAGTGGGCCGCGGATTCGGTCGCGGTCACCACCGGTTCGGCCGGGGCGGTGCTGGCCAACGGGAAGCGTCTCACCGTGGTGCCGGTGCCCGCCGACATACGGATCGCCGGGCGCGCCGGTACCGACACTTGCGGCGCCGGCGACCGATTCGCCTCGGCGGCGACCGCCGCACTGTGCCACGGGTCCACGGTGGCCGAGGCGGTGTCGCACGCCGTGGACGCGGCGGCCAGGTTCGTCGCGGCGGGCGGCGCGGCCACGTTGTCCATCTGCGACAGCACCGCTGCCGCGGAGTCGGACACCACGGAAACGGACGGGTCGGCGTTCGAGGTGGCGGCGAGAGTGCGGGCGGCGGGCGGCAGGCTCGTTGCCACCGGAGGCTGTTTCGACCTGCTGCACCCCGGCCATGTGAGCCTGCTGCGCCGGGCTAGGGCCATGGGCGACGCGCTGGTGGTCTGCCTCAACTCCGATGCGTCGGTGCGGCGTCTGAAAGGTCCGCACCGCCCGATCGTCCCCGCGCGCGATCGTGCCCTGCTGCTCATCGCCTTGTCCTCGGTGGACGCCGTCGTCGTGTTCGACGAATCCGCACCGAGCGCACTGCTGGACCGCCTTCGCCCCGATGTGTGGGTCAAGGGCGGCGACTACACCGGCGTCGACCTCCCCGAAGCCGCGGTGGTCCGCGGTTACGGCGGCGAGATCGCGCTGATCCCGACTGTTCGCGGTTATTCGACAACACAACTGGTCGCCGCGACCCAGGCCCGCGGCTGACACGACGTAAGGAGCGCGATGCGAACCCTCGGCAATGTCTTGATCACCGGTGGCGCTTCCGGGCTCGGCGCGGCGGTCACCGCCGCTGTCCGCGAAAACGGGGGCCGCCCCTATGTGATCGACCGGGTGGAGCCGGAGACGCCCGTCGACTTCGTGTGTGCCGATCTCGCCGACACCTTCGCCGCCGAACAAGCCGTGCGCGAACTCGTCGAACGCGCCGGTGGCCGGATCGACGGCGTGTTCACCGCCGCGGGAATCGACGCGTGCGGTCCCCTGGACGAGGTGCCCACGAAGAAGTGGGAGTACGTGGTCCAGGTCAACCTGCTCGGCACAGCCGCTGTCATCCGCGCAGCCCTTCCGTCCCTGCGGGAGAGCCGGGGCACGGTGGTGACCTGCGCTTCCACCCTGGGAATCAAGGCCGTCGGTGACGCGACCGCCTATTGCGCCTCCAAATTCGGTGTCGTCGGCTTCACCCGGGCGCTCGCCGCCGAAACCGCCGGCAGCGTCGGGGTGACCTTGCTGATCCCGGGCGGAATGCACACCGCGTTCTTCGACGACCGCGACGAGCAGTACAAGCCGCCGCCCGACGCGAAACTCAACCGGCCCCGGGACGTCGCCGACGCGGTGATCTTCGCGCTGCGGCAGCCGCCGGGCTGCGAGGTCAGAGAGATGGTCGTGTGCGCCTCGGAAGAGGGCTCGTGGCCCTGAGCCACCCCGTTCTCGTGCTCCGCGCACTCGGGCTCGGTGACCTCCTCACCATCGTGCCCGCCCTGCGCGGGCTGAGAAACGCCTACCCGGACGACCGGGTGGTACTGGCCGCGCCGGAAGCGCTCCGCGATCTGGTCGGTCTCATCGACGCGGTGGACGAACTGCTGCCGACCGCGGGACTGGGTGCGCTCCGATGGCACGGCGCGCCGCCGAAGCTGGCGGTGAATTTGCACGGCAGTGGTCCGGAAAGCATCCGGGACCTCGTGGCGGCACGTCCCGGCACTGTGCTGAGCCACCACCATCCCGATTTCCCCGATCTGCCCGGCCCCGAGTGGCACGACGACATGCACGAGGTGGATCGCTGGTGCCGGCTGCTGCGATTCGGACGCATCGACGCCGATCCCACCGCCCTGCTGCTGCCCGTGCCACCGGAGCCCGCCCCCGAGTCGAACGTGGTCGTGCTGCATCCCGGCGCGGCCTATCCCGCACGTCGCTGGCCGTCCGAACGCTTCGCCCGAGTGGCGCGGGAACTCGGCGCCGACGGCCACCGCGTGGTGATCACCGGTACGCGCGGCGAGATCCCCTTGGCGAACGCCGTCGCCGAACAAGCCGGACTAGCGCCTTCGGCGGTGTACGCGGGACGCACCGGCCTGGCCCAACTCGCCGCGCTGGTGGCCGGCGCGGCACTGGTCGTGTGCGGCGACACCGGCGTAGGGCATCTCGCCACCGCCTTCGGCACCCCGTCGGTGCTGCTGTTCGGCCCCACGCCGCCGCATCGCTGGGGACCGCCCGCCGCCGCGAAACACCATGTGCCGCTGTGGGCCGGGGCGGTGGGCGATCCGCATTCCGACCATGCGGATCCCGGGCTGCTCCTGCTGCGACCCGAGCATGTGCTCACCGCCGCGGCCGGGCTGCTCGGCGAGAAGGTGCGCCATGGGTAGTCGCGTCGGTGTGGTCGGTGCCGGTTACGTGGGGCTCACCAGTGCCGCCTGTCTCGCCCACTGGGGACACCATGTGGTCTGTGTCGACAACGACCGGGCCAAAATCGCGGAACTTCGCGCGGGCACCGTCTCGATCGCCGAGCCGGGCTTGGCGGAACTGGTTCGGGAAGGGCTCTCGGAGAACCGGCTCGTCTTCACACCGAACCCCGGCGAGTTGCACCGATGCGAAGTGGTTCTGCTGTGCCTGCCCACGCCGATGGGCACCAGCGGAACGGCCGACCTGGGTGTGATCGAGGAGGCGCTCGCGACGTTGTCCACCGTCCTGGCGCCGGATTGCGTGCTGGTCACCAAGTCCACCGTCCCGGTGGGGACGGCCGCGCGGATCCCCGCCCGGCCCGGTCTCGCGGGCACGCCGGTCGTCAGCAACCCCGAATTCCTCCGGGAGGGCCACGCGGTCGAGGACTTCCTGCGCCCCGGCCGAATCCTCATCGGCGCGGCCGACGCCGACCGGGAGGCAGCCGACCGCGTCGCGGCACTGTACGTCGCAACGGGCGCGCCGGTACTGCGATCGGACCCGGCCAGCGCGGAACTGGCCAAGTACGCCAGCAACGCCTTCCTCTCGGTCAAGCTCTCGTTCGTGAACACCTTGGCAGAACTATGCGAACGGGTCGGCGCCGATATCACGAAGGTCACCGACGCGATGGGAATGGACGACCGGATCGGGCCGGCCTTTCTCGCGCCGGGCCCCGGTTGGGGCGGATCGTGCCTGCCCAAGGACACGCGCGCGCTCCTGCGGGCCGCGGAGGCATCCGGGGTGGACTTCGCCGTAATCCGTGGTGCCCTGCGCGCCAACGACCGTCAACAGGCGATGGTGCTGCGCAAGATCCGCCGCGCTGTCACCGGCACGGTCGACGGCTCGCTGTCGGGGACGCGGATCGGCGTGCTCGGTCTCGCGTTCAAAGCCGGGACGGGAGACCTGCGCGACTCGCCCGCCCTCGCGGTCGCACGGCAGCTCACGAGGCACGACGCCACGGTCACCGCCTACGATCCGTGTGTCCCGGCGGGCACCCCCGGCCTCGACGGCGTTCGGGTGGTGGACGACCCGTACCTGGTGGCCAAGGACGCCGGTGCGCTCGTAATCCTCACCGAGTGGCCCGAGTTCCGTTCGCTCGACTGGGCGAAATTCGCGACCGTCGTCGACCGGCCCGTCGTCGTGGACACCCGCAACCTGCTCGACGAGCACCTGCTGAGCGGCACCGGCTTCACCTTGCTCGGCACCGGCGTTTCTCTTCGAGGCGGACGGATCTGAACGGTGCGTCGGCACGCCGCTCCTCCGACCCGGACGGCCACAGCTCCAGCACTCGTACCCCAGGCGCCCCGAAGACCGCGGCGGTGATGTGGGGATCGAGGGCGGTCAGCTGTGGCCCGATTCTCGTGCCCAACGTGATGCCGCCGTAGCCCATCGGCGCGTCCGCGCCTGCCGCATTTCTAGAGCACGCTGCCGGGCTCCTTCGCGGCGCCAGATATCGGTTCGGTAACCCCCGTCGCCATTCCGGCCTCGCGAATCCGATGCGGGCCGCACCGCCCGTCCGGGGCCTGACCGA
Organism: Nocardia sp. NPDC041819; assembly: GCF_055590505.1. Classification (NCBI taxonomy): domain Bacteria; kingdom Bacillati; phylum Actinomycetota; class Actinomycetes; order Mycobacteriales; family Nocardiaceae; genus Nocardia; species Nocardia sp. NPDC041819. The sequence continues at coordinate 108,188 of NZ_JBVJAP010000005.1, forward strand.
GGTCACAGCGACGTTCCGGCGAAATATCACGGTTCGGTCACGCCGGATCGCTCGTTCGGCCGGAGCAGGACCGGCCTTCCCTGGAACTGACATTAGGGTCACACTGTCGGTAACCGATAGTTAGCCTCATGAACGTCGTAGAGCGGCTGTAGTGCCCGCCTCACGCGATGTCTCGGCCGCCGGTAACGGTGATCGAGCGTCCTGTTCCATATCGAATCGCTACCTCGGTCGATCGGAGCGTCGGCCCGGAGAACGTATGGCTATTCCAGCGTCCATGTCCGACCCCTTCGATACGGCCGGTACCGGTGTTCCCCCCGCCACCCGATCGAGCCGGAGTGCCACCGCGGACCCGGCGCGGTCCGCACGCGGCTTCGACGAGCAACTCGCGCCGCTGAGAATCCCGGCGCTGGTCCTGGGCGCCCTGATGATCTGCCTGGGACTGCTGGCGCTGCTGCCGTTACGGGCATGGCTGCACGACTACGGCGCATGGCTGGTGATCGCCGCTTACCTGCAATACCTGGGCGTTGCGGCGACCTTGGAGATCTGGGGTCTGCGCATGACCGCGAAAGGCGGCCGCGCCAGGTGATATGCGGCGAGGCGAGCACGTCATGTGCGGGCGCGTACGCCAGATAGGCCCGACCACGTTCGTCACCGGCGAGGGGATCAGCGGTTCCCGAGGTACCGCCTTCGACTGCGGCCGGATCGTTCGAGCGGCGCTTGGACGACAGGCTTCGCTACGGCTAGGACTGCATCGGCGACGACGCTTCCACCAGGGCTTGCCTTGACATCGGCGGCAAGGTTTACCGTTGCGACGCCGGGGTGGTGCGGAGGTCGCCGGTAGGAGGGTGCGACCGCATGCGACCGCTCCGCTCTCCGTCCGAAGGTCTCTACCGATAGATCCGCGCCGACGCGCGCGCAAAGGATTGTCTGTGAAATTCGCGATCAGTTACAGCACGCCGTTCAACGGAACCGATCCCGACCGGCTCGTCACGTTTGCCCAGCATGCCGAGAAGTATGGATTCGAGGCGTTGTATCTACAGGATCACATCGCGCTGTATCCCGGTGCGTCCTACGGGGCCGGAGAACTGCCGCCGGAATCGCCCTACTTCGATCCGCTGGATTGCCTGAGCTTCGTCGCCGCGGCCACGCGACGGCTGCTGCTCGGCACCGGTGTCCTGTTGCTGCCCTACCGCCATCCGGTGGTGCTGGCCAAACGCTTGGCCACCATCGACGTCTTGTCCGCGGGACGCATGCGGCTGCTCACCGTCGGACTCGGCGCCCTGCCGGGCGAGGCGCGGGCGATGGGAGTGGACTTCCACACCCGCGGTCGCCGCGCCGACGAGGCGATCGACGTGCTGCGGCTGCTGTGGTCGGGCGGCCCCGAGGGCGTCGACCATCATGGTGAGTTCTATGCCTTCGACAAGCTCTGCAGCTACCCCAAACCACTGGGGACAACCGAGCTTCCGATCCATGTGGGCGGGTCCAGCCGAGCTGCCGCGCGCCGCGCCGGTCGACGGGGCGACGGCTACTTCGCGGGTGGCATGCTCGACGACGCCGAGCGTGATCTGCAGATCGAACTGGCCCGCAAGGCGGCCGCCGAAGCGGGCCGTGATCCGGCCGCTCTCGAGTACACCCGCTGGGGCTCGGCCGATCTGTCGGTCGAACAGGTCCGGCAGCTCGAAGATCGAGGAGTGACGCGGATCGTCGTCAACCTGGCCCCGGGGACGGCCGATGAACAACACGGCCGAATGTCGGAATTCGCCGGACGATTCGATCTCACGAGGGGTTAGTTCGTATCTCGAAGGTGGGGCACCGAACCGGCCAACTCCGGCGGCCGTCCGGCGAAGGCCTCCCCACCATGTCATCGACCCCAGTGGCGCGGGTGCGGCCGCGCGAGTTGCGCAACGAATCACCTGCTCGTCGGCTAGGAAGTAAGTGGTTATTCACAAGAGGGTCATGGGCGAGTCCACCCGGGAGCGGATCATCGCCGAAGCCCTGCGGATCGACCGGTGACACGCCGCATACCTGATCGGTGCCGCAGGCAGGCCACGAAGCGGACATTCCGGCTACCATCTGGCAAATGTACGTGCAGCGATGGTTCCCTGCCGGTGATCCGCATCCCTCGACCTGGTCCGCAGCGGCCCGGAGCCGGCAGGCCGCCCGCGTCACCCGGACAAGTCGTCAGGACCGGTTTTCCCAGACCTGACAAGTTCGGCGCTCCGGAGCCGCTGCGGCGCGACCTAGGATGATCTTCCCGATCCCGAGCACGGTGGGCCGCGAACGCGGAGGGAACGACATGCTCTCGACGACGAACGAATCGGAATTCTTCGGTCATCGAACCGAAAGAAAGAGGAGGGATGCGGGTGGGCTCGGCAGCGCGATCTGGGAAGCAGCGGGTTGTTCGTGGTCGGCTGAGAAAGACCGGCGCTGTCATGGCGACAGCTGTGCTCATGGCGTCGATCGGGGCGACCGTGGCGACAGCCGCGCCGATCCACGCACCCATAGCGCGCGCACCGGTGGGCGGATACACGGAGCTATCCGTGCCATCCAGCATGGGGCCGATCAAAGTGCAGGTCCAGTGGGCGGCCCGCGGCGGGAGCGCGGCGCTCTATGTGCTCGACGGCCTGCGTGCCCCGGCCGATCACAGTCAGTGGACGACCGATACCGACGCCCTGCGCCAGTTCGCGGACGACAATGTCACAGTGGTGTTCCCGGTCGGTGGCCACTCGAGCTTCTACACCGACTGGTACCGATCCAGTAGCACCAACGGTCAAGCGGCGACGTACAAATGGGAAACCTTCCTCACGAAGGAACTGCCTGCCTACTTGCAGGGATACGGCGTGTCGCGCACCAACAACGCCATCGTCGGCGCCTCCATGGGCGGCAACGCCGCGCTGACGCTGGCCGCCTTCCACCGCAACCAGTTCAAGTTCGCCGGATCCTTCTCCGGATTCCTGCACCCGACATTCCCGCTCTGGAACGAAGCGATGCGCGCCGCCATGTGGGATGAGGGCAACTTCAACGTCGACGACATGTGGGGTCCGGCCGGGGACCCTGCCTGGAGCCGCAACGATGCCACCGAACAGGCGGAATTGCTGCGCGGACTGCCGATTTACGTGTCGAGCGGCAACGGCCTGCCCGGCCCGCTCGATGTGCCGTTCGGATTCGGGAACACCGTCAACGCGATGGGGCTCGAGACGATGACGATCACTTCCGCCCAGATGTTCCGCGATCGGCTCGCGGAACTCGGCATCACCGCCCGCATCGACATCATCGACGGAACGCACACCTGGCCCTACTGGCAGCAAGCGCTCGCGACGGCGCGTCCGATGATCCTCGATACGCTCGGCGCGCACTGAAGGCGGTGGCCATCGGGTCGCGCAGCGGGACAACGGTCCGGAAAGCAGCACCGCCGGGTCCCTGGCGTGTGAGAGCGGCGGGAACGGAAATAATGTGTTCGTGTCCGAACACGAGACGATGGAACTGGGCTTGGAGCCCCGGTTTCCGCAGCACACCGGTAGTTTCCGGTTCTGGTTCGCCGATCAGCGCTGGGAGTGGTCCGAGGCGGTCGCCACCCTGCACGGCTACGGCCCCGGAGAGGTGGAACCGACGACGGAATTGCTACTGGCGCACAAGCATCCCGATGATCGCGACGAGGTCGCCGACACCTTGGAGACGGTGGTCAAGACCGGGTTGCCGTTCTCGAGCAGGCACCGCATCATCGACACCGCCGGGGTGATGCACCATGTGCTTGTGGTCGGCGACCAGCTACGCGACTCCGTCGGCGCGTTGGTGGGCACGGCGGGGTTCTACATCGACGTCACCGAGACTGTGGCCGCCGAACGCCAGGAGACCATCGACGAGCAGTTACCGGAGATGGTGGCCGCGCGAGAGGTGATCGAACAGGCCAAGGGCGCGTTGAGCGCCATCTACGGCATCAGCACCGAGCAGGCCTTCGCGGTGTTGCGGTGGCGCTCGCAGGAGACCAACACCAAACTTCGCGTGCTGGCCGAGAAACTCGTCGTCGGTTTGGCCGCCTTTGGTGGCGCCGACACCCGCACCCGCACCCGTTTCGATCACCTGCTGCTGACTGTGCACGAACAACCCTGAACTGCGACCGCCGCGGGGATCGTCTGCGCGACGAGCCGGGGCGCGAGGACCGCCTTCGCGGTATAGCGGGGCTCGAAGACGCGATCAGGGTGCCACCTCTGCCCGAGCATCGAGAGGGTGGGGTGCGCTACCCGATTCACCGACGTACCGGGGCCGTTTCGATGCCGGAAGACGGGGTAGATGCCGGGAGTGGGAAACATGCCGCCTAACGGTGTCGATGAGGCAGCGGTCGCCGCCGCGCGACAGGTGATCGAGCAGGCGAAGGGTGCGGTGATGCTGGTCTACAGCGTCGACGCCGACCACGCCTTCGAGATCCTGCGAACCGCATCCCAGGACACCAACATCAAACTCCGCGACATCGCAGCCGCGGTGGTCGAGGAACTCCCCGAGATCGGCACACCTCGAGACATGGAAGCGCTCCGAGAATCCTTGGATCGCGTGCTGTTCAGAGCTACCACACACCAGCCGCACCACTGACAACCGTCAACGGCCCGTCGGAGGTCGGTAGCCGCCGAAGACCAGCCAGGCTCGGCGAGCGGGATGTGACGACTCGCACCAGCGGGCGCTGCCGCCGGGCAGGGGGAAAGTGCTTGGTCCGGCGGCAGCGCGCGTATCCGACAGCGGGTACCGGCCACCCCCAGTGGTGACCAAAACATCTGTACCCGGCTGTTATTCGTCACAGCAGCGCCCAGCGTTACATGACGGCGTCATCTCCCGGGTGTGACGCTCGTCGCATATTGCCGCCGACTGCTGTCACCACAGGATCAGGCGCCCGGGTGCCGTGTCCGGACCGGAGGTGCCCGGCACCGGTCAGGCGACACCGACCGTCGACGCACGAACGTTGCAGCCGGCCCCGCGAGATGGTTTGCATCAGTCCGATCGCCCAGCAGGTCGGGCACCCGCGCAGTGCGAGCAGACCCACCGGCGCCAGCAGCAAGCCGAATACCCCGAATACCGGCAGCAACGCGATCGCGCCGATCAGCGCGCCGAATCCCACGACGCCGCGTACCAGGTGCCGGGGCACCGAGGCGCTGGCGAAGTTCTGCTCATCAGTCATTCTGTCCGCTCCTTTCCGGCGTTGGGTGCGGTGTATTCCGCAGCTGGTGTTGCACCGTTGCCCGGGCACGGTGCAGCCGTGACTTCATCGCCGCGACACTCAGGCCGAGCATGCCCGCGACCATCCGGCCGCTGTACCCCTGAACGTCTCGCATGATCAGCACCCGCCGCTGGTCGGCGGGCAGCGCGGCGATCACCGCCGCCACTCGGGCGGCTTCGAGTCGCTGAACGGCCTCGTCCTCGGCCGACGCCACGAAGGAATCGGGCATCGGCTCGAATTGCCTTGTCACCATGCGCCACTGCCGGACGCACTCGTTGCGGACGATGCGGAACATCCACGACGCCAGCGCACCGGAGGCTCGCAGCGTCCCGATCTTGCGATAGAGGATGAGCAGCGCTTCTTGCGCGGCGTCCTCCGCGTCTTCGGCGGAGGCGCACAGCGTGTGAGCGAACCGGCGCACATGCGGGTACGAGCCGGATACCAGTGCGGCGATCGCCGCGGCGTCGCCTTCGCGCGCCGCGGCGATCAAACGCTCGTCAGGCCAGGTGTAGTCAGTCACGCGAGCGGCTCCAGCGGCGGAGGACGGTGACACTGCACCAGCCCACCAGCACGGTCACCACTGCGATGGCGGCAATGATCACGACAAACCTCCTCGATTCGCGCCGACCTGGTTGCCGGCACACGTATGAGAGGGCCGGACATCACCAAAGGATTCACCTCGAATGTCAGCACAGCCGACGCGGCGGGTTCGAGCAACTACCGGGAGTTGCCCCCAGCCTGATTGCCGTCACGCCGCTGCGGTACGCAGAATTGTCGCCGTGGCCGGTGGTTCGACTCGACCGTTGTTGTTCTTGGATGTCGACGGGACATTGCTCCCCTACGGCACCGCCGCTCCATCGGTGAGCGAGGTGGACTGGTCGGCGTGGCAGCAGCCATCGAATCCGCTCCTGTCCGGGCTGACCCGAAGCCTCGGCGACCGACTGCTGGCACTGGACTGTGAACTGAGGTGGGCCACCGGCTGGGGCGAGGACGCCAACCGCGTGCTCGCGCCGATCCTCGGTCTGCCGCAGCTGCCGGTGGTGGCGTTGCCCGACTATCCCGGCGGCGACTATTTCGACGACGAGTTGCACTGGAAGACCAGAGCTGTGGTCACCTCGGCCGCCGGACGCTCGTTCATCTGGATCGATGACGAGATCAGGGAGCAGGATTCGGCCTGGGTCTGCGGCAACCACCACGGCCGCGCCCTGCTGCATCGTGTCGACGGCGTTCTGGGTCTGCTCGATACGGACTTCACCGCGCTCACCGATTGGCTACGGGCGGCACCGTAGCCGTCCGGGGTGATCGACCAGCGCAGGCGAGTCCTCCCGGCCGCCACGAGGCACCATCCGCTCCACGGGCTCGGGTTCACCGGCGTGGGTAGGGTCTCGGCAGGGCCCGCATCCGGCGGGCGACCCGGAGAAGGAGTGCCGCGCCATGCCACTGTTCGGCCGAGACACCGAGCTGAAGGACCTGCGCGCGCTCGTCGACGGTCCCGCCGAACGCAGCGGTATCCTCCTCCGAGGGGAGGCCGGTATCGGAAAGTCGGCGCTCGTGGACGAGACCGTCGCCGCCGCGGCCATCGCGGGGCTGCGGGTGCTGCGGACCGCGGGCGTCGAAGCCGAACAGCACTACGCCTACGCCGGATTGCACCGCCTGCTCTACCCGCTGCGCCACGGGTTCGACGCCTTGCCCCCACGTCAATACGAGGCGCTGACCACCGCATTGGGCCTGTCGGGCTCCGATGCGGAGCCGAGTACCTACCTGGTCGGGCTCGCCGCGCTGACACTGCTGGCCGACGCGGCCGTCGAGCGGCCGCTGCTGATCGTCGCCGAAGACGCGCACTGGCTCGATGACGCCGGCGTCGAGGTCCTCGCCTTCGTCGCCCGCCGCATCGACACCGAACCGATCGCCCTGATCGCCACACTCCGTGACGGCTACCGCTCACCGCTCGCCGACGCCGAACTGACCTTCATGCGACTCGAGCCGTTGCCCGACGATCACGCGGCGGCACTGCTCGACCACGCCGCACCCGAGCTGTCCGCGCCGACCCGTCGGCGGCTGCTGGCCGCAGCCCACGGCAACCCGCTCGCGCTCACCGAGCTGCCCACCGTGGCCGACGACCTCGAGGAATTCCTCCCGGCCCTGCCGCTGACCGAACGGCTCGAGCGCGCCTTCACCGCACGCAGCGCCACACTGCCCGCGCCGACCCGATCCGCGTTACTCGTCGCCGCGCTCAACGACAGCGACTCCCTCGCGGAAACGCTCACAGCCACAAGCGTTCTGCTAGGATCCACGGCCGAGCCCGCACTCCTCACGCCCGCGGTCGAGGCCCGGCTGATCGAAGTCGGCACCGACACGATTGCCTTCCGGCACCCGCTGATGCGATCGGCCCTCGCCGCCACGGCCACGGCCGACGAACGCCGGCGCGCGCACCACGCGCTCGCCGACCTGATCGAACGGCCGGACCGGCGCGTCTGGCAGCGCGCCGCGGCCACGGTGGGTCCGGACGAACAGGTGGCCCTCGAACTGGAAGACCTCGCCGAACGGGCCCGCCACCGCGCAGGCGCGATCGCGGCGCTGGAGCGGGCTGCCGCCCTGACCGACCACCCGGACCGGCAAGCGGACCGACTGCTGCGCGCGGCCGAACTCGCCGTCGACTCCGGCCGCCGCGCCACCGCCGAACGACTCGTCCACGCCGCGCGCGCACTCCCCCTGGCCCCCCGCCACGACGCCACCGCGGCCTGGTTGCTCAGCGGATTCGACGACGGAGTACGCGAAGATCCCTCCCGCATCGCCGAATTGGCGGCGCTGGCAGCCGCCGTCGCCGCGGAGGGCAACGCCGACGCGGCGATGCGGATTCTGTGGGGTGCGGCCATGCGGTGCTTCTGGTCCGAACCCGGCCCAGCCACCCGTCGCGCGCTCCTCGTCGTCGCCGACGAACTCCCCATACCCGACGACGACCCGCGCCTGGTCGCCGTCGCCGCGTACGTGGCCCCCTTCGAACGCGGCGAACACGTTCACCACCACCTGCGCGCACTGGCCTCCGGCATCGGCCACGACCCCGAGACCGATCGTTTCCTGGGCAGCGCGGCCCTCCAAGTGGGCGCCTTCGACCTCGCCGCCCACTTCTCCACCGTGGCCGCGCCCGGCCTGCGCGCCGCGGGCAAGCTGGGACTGCTGCCACGCGCGCTCACGGTGCGGGCCTGGAGCCTGACCCGGCTCGGCGACCTCACCACCGCGGCGCCCGTCGCGGCCGAAGCCGCGACCTTCGCCCGCGAGACCGGGCAACCCTTCATGCACGGACTGGCCGTCGCCGTGCAAGCCGAGATCGCCGCACTGCACGGGGATTATCCGCACGCCGCCGCCCTCGGCGCGGATGCCGAACGGATCGGCCTCGCCTCCGGCGCACGGCCGGTACTGGCCACCGTCCAGCTCGCTCGCGGGATCGCAGCCCTCGGTGAGGGACGATTCGACGACGCCTTCGCCGATCTGCGCCGGATGCACGACCCCGGCGATCCGTCCCACTCGCCGGCCCTGCGCGCGTATTTTCTCGCCGAACTCACCGATGCCGCGATCCGGGCCGGTCAGGCCGACGCCCTGCGGGAGCTGCTGCGCGAACTGGAACCCGCCGCTGCGTCCACACCCGCACTCGCCCTGCACATCGGATTGCGCTACGCACAGGCCCTGCTCGCGACGGAAACCGCCGAAGAGCATTTCACCGGTGCGCTGGCGGCGGACCTGAGCGGCTGGCCCGCCGAACGCGCGCGACTGCACCTTTCCTACGGTGAATGGCTGCGGCGGCAACGCCGGGTCGTCGAATCCCGGACCCATTTGCGCACGGCCAGGGAGGCTTTCGACGCTCTCGGGTTCGCCGCCTGGAGTGAACGAGCGCGCCTCGAACTGCGCGGCGCCGGCGAATCGAGCCCCAACCGGAGCCCGGACGCCCGCGAGCAGCTCACCCCGCACGAGCTGAGCATCGCGCGCTTGGCGGCTCAGGGCCTGACCAACCGTGAGATCGGGCAGCGGCTGTACCTGTCGCATCGCACCGTCAGCACCCACCTGCACCGGATCTTCCCCAAACTCGGCGTCAGCTCACGAACCGATCTCGCCGGACTCCTACCCGCCGGAGACGACACCACCGCATAACCCCTCCGCGTCGGATGGCGGAAGTTCGTCGGCAAATACGAGCACCGAGTCCTCGACGGCATCGGCCACAACGTCCCGCAGGAAGCGCCGCACCCGTTCGCCCGGGCGATCATCGACGCAGCCCACCTGTGACCAGCGCCTTGGCGCAGAGGCAGTCGATCGCTCGCCGGCATGCCCCAGCCACCATGCGGGTCCGCCCAATGGGTGGTGCGCAACGCGGATCGCGCATGGGTGGCCGCGCCGGTTCATCAGTGGCCGAGTTCCTCGAGCGTGCCGTGCCGCCGCAGATGGCCGTCCGTTTCGAGTTCGACGATGGTGTCGATGCCGATTCGCGCCAGGAACGGATGGTCGTGGCTGACGACGAGGACCGCGCCCCGGTAGCCGGCGAGCGCCTCGATGAGCTGCTCGACGCTGGCGATGTCGAGGTTGTTGGTGGGCTCGTCGAGAATCAGCAACTGGGCGGGCGGGTCGGCGAGCAGCAGCCGGGCCAGCGAGACGCGGAAACGTTCACCACCCGAGAGCGTCGACACCGGCCGGTCCACGCTGTCGCCACGCAGCAGCAGCCGGGCCAGCTGATTGCGGATGGCGGCCGGTGGGGTGGTGGTGGCCACGGCGTGCACGTTGTCCACCGCGCCGGCGTCCTCGACGAGTCCGTCCAGGCGTTGCGGCAGGTAGCCGACGCGGTCGGTGAACAGGGCGCCCGTCACGTGCCCTGGCGTGTGAGTCCCGATGCCCAGCAGGTTCTCGATCAACCTCGATTTCCCGGCGCCGTTGGGTCCTACCAGCGCGACCCGCTCGGGGCCCTGGATGACGAGGGTGTGGTCGCCGTCGCGTAGTTCGGCGATGCGCCTGCCGCGTGGCACGTCCGGGTCGGGCAGGTCGAGGTGGATGTGTTCCTCGCGGCGTACGCGAGACGCGGCGTCATCGAGGAGTTGCTGAGCGGTGCGGACTTTCGCGTCGAGACCGGTGCGCATCGCGCCCGCCGAGGCCTGTGCTCTGCTGGCGCGGTTGCCTGCCAGGATGCGCGGGATGCCGCCGTGCTGCTGCGTCGCTCGTGCGGTGCGCTCGCGGCGCGCGAGTTTGGTCTCGGCTTCGATCCGCTGCCGTTTTTCGGTCTTCAGTGCCTGTTCGGCGGTCCGGGCCGCCTGCACGGCCGCGGACTGTCGCTGTTCGAGATGTTGTTTCCAAGCACTGTAGGGGCCACCGAACACTTCCATCGCCGCCGCGTGTAGTTCGGCGGTGCTGTCCATGCGTTCGAGCAGTTCGAGGTCGTGGCTGACCACGACGAGGGTCCCCGGCCAAGTGTCGACGAACGCGCCCAGTTGCGCGCGCGTGGCCCGGTCCAGATTGTTCGTCGGCTCATCGAGCAGCGTGATCGGAGTGCGGCGGATCCGCAGCCCGGTGACGGCCGCGAGCACGGCTTGCCCGCCGGAGATCTCGTCGACACGCCGGTCGAGATCCGCTGCGGTGAAGCCGATCTCGTGCAGTGCCTCGTCGGCGCGCGCTTCGATGTCCCAGTCGTCGCCCACCGCGTCGAAGTGCCCTTCGTCGGTGTCTCCGGATTCGATCGCGCGTAGTGCGGCGAGCGTGCCCGCGATGCCGAGCAGTTCGGCGAGGGTGGTGCCGTGGCCGAGGGTCAGCGTCTGGGGTAGGTAGCCGACTTCGCCCGCGACCTCGATGTGGCCCGAGGTGGGCGTCAGGATCCCCGCGATCAGGCGCAGCAGGGTGGACTTGCCCGCGCCGTTGCGGCCGACCAGTCCCGTTCGTCCGGCGCTGAAGACGCCGTTGAGCCGCGCCAGCGCGACGCTGCCGTCGGGCCATTCGAACGACAGATCGTGCAGCGTGATCGGCGAATGCGTAGATGTAGGCATGTGTGGTTCTCCTTGTGCCCGTGAGGGAAGCTTTGCGTTCGAAGCCCGGTTGCGGGCCGCGCGCGGCAGCGGGCAGCGACGATCACCGTGGAACTATCGGAGACGTCAGGCCCGCGGACGATTACCGCGCGATGAGATCTTCGAAGGCTGTGGCGACGGGCACCGTGCGCCGAGGCCGATTCCACGACCTGTCAACGACATGGTGAGGGTGCGCACAAGGGCGTCCGCGCGATACGCACACGCGCGACTCGGCGGTTCATCGGAGTGATGAACGCCCGACCCGGAGACGCCGCCTTCGAACAGGCGGCTACAGTCTGTCGACCTCGATGAGCACGCGGCCACCCTATCACCGGCTCGCACGCCTGTACCTGCCGGTCGCGGATACTCTGACCCGGTGCCCATTTCGTTCGACACCGGTCAGATGCAGCAGGTCGACACCGCGACCTGGCGCGATCCCCGGACCGGTGACATGGTGAACGTGACCTACTTCGGCCTCGCACCGGACCTGCCCGCGCCGCTCGAGGACCTCACCACTCTGCGTCGTCGCCTGGCCGAGCGCAGCGCCGAGAACGGCTGCCTGATCGAGGCTTTCGTGGTGTGGCTGGACGCTCAGCCCGCGCTGTTGCGAATGGAGAAGCTGCCGTTGCCGAACCAGCCGCAAGGCTTGGTGTTCGCCGCGTCGGTGATCGTCCCGAAGGCCGACAGCAGCGCGGTGCTACAGATCCTTTGTCCCGAGTCCGGCACCACCGGTGTGCGCGAAGCCGTGCTCGCGACGGAGATAGGTTTCGACAACATGTATCCGCCGCATCCCTACGCGCCCGAGGTGCGGGGGCGGCTGCCGTTCAACGTGGCCGACGACATCCGATGGGACGCGAAATTTCCCGACCATCCACTCAGCCGTGCCCGCCGCTGGATCGCACACACCATCCCGACCGCCCGGCTGGCCCCGGAATTCGCGGCCCTGCCCCCGTTCGCCGGCTAACCGACGCTCGGTGACACCGACACCCGCAGAAGGGCCTGCGCAACTTGCTACCGTGACGGCGACAGCGGACATCTGATCGCCAGTGGAGCTGACCTCGATCCGGCTGTATCAGACACCTCCGCAAGGATTTTGCTCGAAACGGCGCTCACCGGAGATCGATCCGGCCGAGATCGAAGTGCTCCCGGAACACGAATTCGTTGTTCGACCCGAAAATCGTCGATCAGCGCCGGCGGGCGACGCGTCGACGAATTCGAGGGACGTACGCGGCGTGATACCTTTTCCGAAGCATCCAACAGGCCGAGTTATCGCAGCAGAACCGCTCGCAGCGCAATATTCCGACATTTCCCGATGGTTCGAGTTCGCTTCAATCTTTCGCAGCGCAGCCGTATCTTCCGGTACCCGTCGGCATTTCGGACCCGCGTGATGTCATCTTCGCCGAATATCACCGAGTGCCGAAAACCCGCCAGATCGTCCGCCGGGTTCACACGGGCACGGATGTGGTAGCTCTTCGGCTCCTCCGGTGGGTATTCGCTGTTCGGACCGGGTCCGATGGGATAGCCCAGGAGCACCGACGATGCCCGATGCGGCCGATCTCGCCCTGGCGTCTCGGCGATGAACAACTCTTGCGGTGGTAGTACGGCCAGGTCGTATACTCGAAATATGGCGGATGAATCGTCCTCCACGGAATTTCCCGATGCGCCGGTTCTCGTGGTGCAGACCAGGGAACGCGTCTATCGGCTACGCGCCGGGGGCGCATATAATGTCGGCCGGGATCCAGAGGCCGACGTCGTCGTCACCGATCCGCGCGTATCCACCTTGCATGCCGTTCTGGAACGGGATGCGGAGGGTTGGAAAATCGAGGACGCGGGAAGTCTGAACGGAACGTTTTTCGACGGTCACCGCGTCGAGGAGATGGTGATCGACCACGACGAGACGTTCCAGCTGGGTCACGCCGTCGACGGCGAGCAGTTGGCCTGCTCCCTGGAAGGACAAGACGGGCGACCCGCCACCGAGGCCGGTGGTGAGGCCGGTGGAGACACGATGCTCGTCTCCGATCCCGGCTACGACCTCGACGACGAAGCCACGGTCACGAAGTTCCTTCCCGGTCTCCCCCGGCGAGTTTCGCCTCCGACTGTTCACCCCACCGCAGTCGTCCGGATCACCGAGCCCACGCTCCGGATCGGGCGGGCCGCCGACAACGACATCGTCACCCCCGATCTCATGGTCTCCCGCCATCACGCCGAGCTGCGCACGGTCGGCGCGGGTAAGTACCAGATCGTCGACCTCGACAGCCACAACGGCACCTACGTCAACGGCTCCCGGGTCGAGACCGCGGACCTCGCCGACTTCGATTCGATCGGTTTGGGGCATACCACCTTCCGGCTGGTCGGCGACGAGCTGCGCGAGTCCGTCGACACCGGCGAGGTGTCGGTTTCGGTGCAGAACCTCACGGTAAGGACACCGGAAGGCAAAGTGCTCCTGGACGGCGTGGGGTTCCCCATCCCGCAGCGCTCGCTCGTCGGGGTCATCGGGCCGAGCGGGGCGGGCAAGTCGACGCTGCTCGGCGCGGTCACCGGATTGCGGCCCGCGACGGAAGGAACGGTCCGCTACGACGGACGCGACCTGTACACCGATTACGACGAACTCCGGCACCGGATCGGACTGGTCCCGCAGGAGGACATCCTGCACAACCAGCTTCCGACGCGGCGCGCGCTGCTCTACGCGGCCGAGCTGCGCTTCCCCGGTGACACGGGACGCGAGGAGCGCGAGCAGCGGGTCGACGAGGTGCTCGAAGAACTGGGCCTGGCACGGCACGCGGACACCCGCATCGACAAGCTCTCGGGTGGGCAGCGCAAACGGGTGAGCGTCGCGCTCGAGTTGCTGACCAAACCGTCCCTGTTGTTCCTCGACGAACCGACCTCCGGTCTGGACCCCGGGCTGGACAAGACGGTCATGGAAATGCTGTCCGAACTGGCACACGACGGGCGGACGGTCATCGTCGTCACGCACAGCGTGGCGAACCTCGATGCCTGTGACCGTCTGCTGGTCTTGGTGCCCGGCGGCAAACTGGCCTATTACGGACCGCCCGCCGAGGGTTTGCAGCAGTTCAGGAAGCGCACCTGGGCCGAGGTCTTCCAGGCATTCGACCGCGATGAGGACCACGACTGGGCCGGTGAATTCCAGGCTTCGCCGCGCTTCGAGCAGTACGCGGCGGTCGCACCGACCGACGATGTCGGCCCCGCCGAAGTGCACGCCCCGGCGCCGCCGCCCGCGTCACAGTCCAAGTTCAGCCAGCTCAGTACGTTGTGCAGGCGATATCTGGCGGTGATCGCCTCGGATCGCAGCTACTTGGCGCTACTAGGTGTGATGCCCGTACTGCTGGGCGGCTTGATCGCCGCGGTTCCGTCGGGCGAGGGATTCATCGGGGCGCCGGGAACCAACGTCGATGCCCCGACCAAGCTCATGGTCTTGTCCTTCGCCGCCTGCTTCGTGGGCACCGGCAACTCCATTCGCGAGATCGTCAAGGAGCAGACGATCTACCGCAGAGAACGCGCCGCGGGTTTGTCGGCGGGGGTATATCTGATGTCGAAACTGCTGGTCCTGGGGGTGATCACCACCCTGCAGGCGGCGGTGCTGGTGTTGGTCGGCACCATCGGCGTGAGTATGCCGCCGAAAGGGCTGTTCACCTCCGTCGAGCTGGAGCTGATCCTCGCGATGGCGCTGCTCGGCATCGCGTCGCTGGCTCTGGGCTTGCTGGTGTCGGTGGTGGTGGACACCTCGGAGAAGACACTGCCACTGCTGATCGTGCTCTCGATGGCGCAGCTGGTGCTCACCGGCGGGCTGGTGCGACTGCCCGGCACACCCGTTCTGGAGCAACTGGCCTACATCGCGCCGTCCCGCTGGGGATTCGGCGCGGGAGCCGCCACCCTCGACCTCGACACCCTCTCACCGCACACGGGCGCTCCCGACCCGCTGTGGAAGAACACCCTGGGCACCTGGCTCGTCGATATGGGAGTCGTGGCCGGCCTGGGGACCGTGTTCCTCGCTCTGGCTTGGTACCGCCTGTATCAGTTGCGCCCGCGTCGCCGCGGCGCCCGCCGCCCGAGGCTTTGACATCGCAGTCAGGTACGCCACCTAGCCCCCATTATGCCGTCAGTCAATGAGCCATCATATAGGTCATTAGAAGTGCAGAGAACCTACTAGCGGGTGGATCTAAGGGGGCCTACAGCTGGACATCGCCCATCCTCGCCTGTACAACCGCAGTTGCAGGCGATTCGGTGACGAAAAACTTGTCTCGTCATCGAAGGTTCCACACCGAAGGCTTCACGCTTACACTGAGCCGTTATACAACGGCACGTTATCCAGGTGCGCGTGAACGGCCCGTTCGCCGCCCTCGACGAATGGATATCGACATGGTGGCGGCTTCGGCGAAATCTTCCGACTGGTCTTTCGAGCGCAAAGGCACCGAATGGGTCGCCGATGAAGAGCGCCGAGGCAAACCGAGGACCCTCTTCTGGCCGTGGGCCGGTACCAGCTGCAACGTGCTCCTGGTTTCGTTCGGTCCGTACGTGACGGCGCTCGGCCTCGACTGGCATCTGGCCGCCCTGGCCGCGGCGATCGGTGCGGTCCTTTCCTTCCTGCTGCTGGCTCTGGTGTCGTTGGCCGGACAGCAGGGCGGGGCCGCGACCATGGTGGCCGGTCGGGCGGCGTTCGGATTCCATGGCAACAAGGTCCCGACCGCGATCAGTTATCTGGCACTGGTCGGATGGGAGACCTTCTCGGCCGTCCTGGCGACGCTCGCCGCTCGCACCGTGATGCGCCGACTCGCCCCGGCCGCGGATACCAGGCCGCTGATGGTCTTCACTCTCCTCACCGTCATCGTGGTGAGCACGGTGCTCGGAATCTACGGCTGTCACGTGATTCTGCGGATCCAGAAGTGGTTCGCCCTGACCTTCACCGCCCTCACCGTCGTCTACATCGCGCTGACTCTGCCCAGGATCTCGTTCGCCACCCACGGCCACGGCGGCCTGGGCACATTCGCGGGCGGAGTCCTGCTGATCGCCAGCTTGCTCGGTCTCAGCTGGGTCAACTGCGCGGCCGACTACACCAGGTATCTGCCTCGCGAGACCAGCAAACGCGCGCTGGTGGGATGGGTCACCTTCGGCGGCACCGCACCCGCGGTAGTGCTGATGGGATTCGGGACGCTGCTGGCGGCGGGCGATCCGGACGTCGCGGCACTGGCCGAGACCGATCCGATCAGCGCCTTGTCGGCACATCTGCCCACTTGGTTCCTGGTGCCGTATCTGATCCTGGCGTTGGTCGGCTTCGTGTCCGGCTCCACCATCGGCCTGTACTCCTCAGGGCTCGCGCTGCAGACCTTGGGTGTGCGGATGCCTCGGCACTACACCGTGCTGATCGACGCGGTTCTGATCGCCTGCGCCGGCGGATATGTCGTTTTCGCCGCTCCGGGCTTCTTCGCCCCGTTCCAAGCATTTCTGACCACCACGGCGGTCGTCATGGCCGCCTGGTCCGGGATCTTCGTGGTCGACCTCTGGCAGCGCCGCCGCGTCGGATACGACCGGACAGCGCTGTTCAGTCCGGTCGGCGGCTACGGCGGGGTGAACCGCGTCGGAATCGGCTGCCTCACCATCGCGGTGATCGCCGGGTTCGGCCTGATCACTTCACCCGATCCGCACATCGGCCCTCTTCTCGGGTATCTGTTCACCCCCGCCGCCCGGGCAGGCAGTCTGGGCAGCAGCAACCTCGGCATCTTCGTCGCGCTTGTCCTCGCCACGCTGGGATACGCGGCTTTGCACCGAGTGCGTCCAGCCGCGGAGCCGCCTCTCAGCGAGAGCCGTGAAGCCGAGCCGGTCCGAGTGCACGCGTAACCGAAACCGTCGCCGTCGAGTCTTCATCACTCGTTGTCGAGATCGGCTCCGAGCCTGACCGTCGTGCGACAGCAGCATCCCGGCGCGGTGCCACCGGTCGTCCGACGGGACCGCGACGAGGCCACGGGCGAGCAGCTCTCGCCATAGCCGACCGGCGGCCGACCGGCGCTTGCTCATCGGCCCGCAAAACGAGGCAGTCTGCGGTCCAGCATGGCCGAGACGGCCTCGTGGTGGTCCTCGGTGTGGTGCGCGGCGGCCTGCATCGCCGCCGACAGCTCGAGCAGGCTCTCCAGACTCTGGTGCGCTCCTTCGCGAAGCAGTCGCTTGGTCATCCGCAGGGCGTGCGGCGGATTGGCGGAGACGCGAGCGGCCAGCCGGTGGGCCGCGTCCAAGAGGGCGCTGGGCTCGACCACCTGGGAGACCAGCCCCCAGTCGAGCGCGGTGACCGCATCGATCGGCTCACCGGTGAAGGCCATCACGCAGGCCCTGGCCATGCCGATCGCTTTGGGCAGCAACCAGGCGCCGCCGTCACCGGGGACGAGGCCGACCTTGACAAAGCTCTCGGCGAACACCGCGGTGGTTGCGGCGATCCGCATGTCGCACAGCAGCGCCAGATCGAAACCCGCGCCGATGGCCGGGCCGTTGACAGCGGCGATGGTGGGTATCTCGCAGTGATACAGAGCTTTCGGGATGCGCTGAATGCCGTGCCGGTATTCCTGACGCAGTCGGGCCGGAGTGCCGCCGAACATGCCGGTCCGCGCACGCATGTGCTTGACGTTGCCTCCTGAGGAGAACGCCGCCCCCGCACCGGTGAGGATGGCTGCCCGCACACTGTGGTCTCGGTTGGCCGCCGTCACCGCGTCCTCGAGAGCGCTGATGGTGTCGGCATCGGAAATCGGATTGCGGGCTTCCGGGTTGTTCAACGTCCAGACGACGATGTCTCCGGTCCGGGCGATCAAGATCGGGTCATTCATCACGCCCTCCGGATGTTCCCCGGGACAGAACGATTCGCACGTCGACCGGCATGAAGCCGCGACCGGACGCGATCACCGGGTTGAGATCGAGTTCGGATATCTCCGGGTGCGTGGCGACGAAATCGCCGATCCGGACGAGCAACCGAGCGAGCTCGGTGCGATCGACCGCGGGCAGATGCCGGTAGCCGTCGAACATGCGGGAGACGATCGTCTCCTCGATCATTTCGCGGGCTTCCGGTTCGGTGAGCGGGACGGCTCGGAAGGCGACGTCCCGCACCGCATCGACCAGCACGCCACCGGTACCGAAGGCCAGCACGGGCCCGAAGATCGGATCGCGTGTGGCGCCGACGAGCAGTTCCACCCCGGCGTCGGCCATGGGGGTCACGATCAAGCCATCGATGCGGGCGTCAGGGATCGCAGCGCTCACCGAGCCGATGATGGCTTCGGCGTGCTCGGTGGCGGTGGAGGCCACCACGTTCAACCGGACCCCTCCGACGTCCGATTTGTGCACCACCTGCGCGGAGACGACCTTCAGCGCGCACGGTCGGCGGTATGCGGCGACAGCGGCGGCCACCGCATCGATGTCACGGACGAAAGTCCAGACGCCGAGGTCGACTCCCGCGTCCACCAGCACTCGCCGGGCGGTCGGCTCGTCGAGAATTCCCGAGCCCGGAAGGGGCGGGGCCGGCGGCGGCAACATCAGCGAGGAGCGCGCGGCATGGTCGGCCATCAGACGGCCACGCCGGTGCAAGGCCACCGCCACCCGCACGGCGTGCTCGATCGAGCTGAGCACAGGTACGCCACCGGCCCGCAGCCGGTCGTGGTTGGCGATGTCCAGACTCGCGTAGCAACTCTGAACCAGCAGGGGCACATCGTATTCGATGGAGAGCGCGAGCAGGGCTCCCGCAGTGGCCTCTTCGGCATCGCGCAATCCCGGATCGAATCGGAGGTGGTAGCCGCCGTACAGGCCGATGATCAGCACTAGACCGACTGCGGGGTCGCGCATGAGGATTTCGGTGGCCTCGGCGAAGACCATCGGGTCGGCGTCGGTGGCGCCCGCCGCGTCGACCGGGCCGGACACCGCGGCGGCGGGGCCGAGCAGGTGCCGCAACTGCTGCCGAGTTCGCTCGCCGAGCCGCGCCGATTCGATGCCATGCGCGGCCAAGGCGTCCGCCGCCAACGCAGCGTGGCCACCGCCATCGCTGAGGATCGCGACCGTGCGACCCGGGGCGATCGGAGCGCAGGTGGCGAGGGCTCCCGCGACGACCGCGAGTTCGTCGGAGCGGTCGACCAGTTCCACCCCGGCTTGGCGCAGTACAGCGGTTGTCACGGCGTCCGAGCCGGCGATCGCGCCGGTGTGCGAGGCCGTTGCGCGACGGCCGCCCTCCGAGCGGCCACCGCGCAGCAGGGCGACCGGCGTGCCCGGCACGGTCCGAGCCGCCGCGATCAGGAACGATCGCCCGTCGGCGAATCCCTCGGAGTGGATCGCCACGACACCGGTTTCCGGATGACGGGCGAGTTCGACGAGGCATTCGTCATAGCGGACGTCGGCTTGGTTGCCCAGCCCCACATAAGCGTGGAATCCGGGGCCTTTCAGCGCGCGACCGTCGTTCACCAACGACAACAGCATGTTCCCGCTCTGCGTGATGACGCTGATCGGTCCGCGCGGAACGTCCTGGAGGCCGACGAGATTGGCGCCCGACGTGAGATTGAGCAGGCCGGAGGTGTTGGGACCGATGACCCGGATACCGGTGTCGTCGACGGCCGCTGCCAGCGCGGCGGCGAGAGCGGCGCCGTCCTCCCCCACCTCGCCGAAACCGTTGGCGAGTACGACCGCGCCGGCGATGCCCGCGGCCGCGCACTCCCGCAGCGCGCCCGGCACGGCTGCGGCGGGCACCGCGATCAGCGCGACATCGGCGCCGTACGGAATCTGATCGATCGATGCGCAGACGTCGAGGCCGAGAATCTGTCCGGCCTTCGGGTTGACCGGGTAGACCGGGTAGGCGTACCCGGACTCTTGCAGGGCGCGGATGGCCTGGTGGCCGCGCTTCGCCGGGTCGGCGGACGCGCCGACCACGACGATGGAACGGGGATCCAGCAGCCGTTCCAGGGCGGTGCGGGCCGGGGTGTCGAGTGTGGTCACGTCACTTTCCTTCGAAAACGGGGGTACGACGTTGGGCGAAAGCCGCCACGCCCTCGGCCCAGTCCCGGGTGGCCATCAGTTCCAGGATCTGGCGCGGCTCGGTGGCGAGCGCGACTTCGAGGGAATCGTCGCGACGCAGCGCGGCCTTCATTCGCGCCAGTGACAACGGCGCCTTGCCCGCCAACGAATCAGCGAGGCCGCGCGCCGCATCGAGGAGGGTGCCCGCGGGTACGGTCGCGTAGGCCAAGCCCCAGTCGAACGCTTGTGCGCCGGTGCAGCGCTCACCGAGGATGAGCAGATCGGTGGCCCGGCGCAGACCGATCAACCGGGGTAGCCGATGAGTGACGCCACCCCCGACGAATGTCCCGATGGCGACCTCGGGGAAACCGAGCTGCGCGTCCTCGGCCATGACGAGAAAATCCGCGCTGACCGCGATTTCGGCACCGGCGCCGAGCGCGTAACCACCGACGGCGGCGATCACGGGCGTGTCCATGCGCTGGATCTGTTCGCACGCCCGCTGGGCGAGGTCGAGGTAGCGCGCTTGCTCGGTAGGCGTGCGAATGCCGAAGCGGTGCGCCTTCAGGTCAGCGCCCGCACAGAACGAGCGGCCCGCCCCGTGAAGTATCACGCAGCGCACCGCCGGGTCGGAATCGGCGACGACCAGATGGCCGATCAACGCTTCGTAGAGCTCTTCGCTGACCGCGTTGAGCCGCTCCGGGCGATTCAACGTCAGCGTCGCGGTGCTACCGGACCTGCTCACCAGCACTGTGGACATCTCACTCACTTCCTCCTGCTCGGGGATCGCGCCCAGACTATGCCATAACATTTGCATTCCCAGGTTTGGATGCAACTTCAATTGCATTCAGCGGGCGGAAGGTGTTGCATCACCGACCATCAGTTACCCGGGTCACAGCCCACGGTCCTTGGGAGGCATCGTGCCCACCACAATCCCCCCTGGGGGAAACCTGAAGCACAGCATCAACACTCGCCAGCTGACAATGATCGGAATCGGCGGCGTCATCGGCGCGGGATTGTTCGTCGGCAGCGGTAACGCGATCGCGGCCGCCGGACCGGGCATCGTCCTGGCCTATCTGCTCACCGGCCTCGTCGTCATCCTGGTGATGCGCATGCTGGCCGAGCTGTCCACGGCCAGTCCGGAAACCGGTTCGTTCTCGAGCTACGCCTCCCGCGAACTGGGGCCATGGGCCGGGCTGTCGGTCGGCTGGGTGTACAGCTACCACTGGTGCGTGACAGTCGCTTTCGAGGCCATCGCCGGTGGCGCGATCGCCAATCAGCTGTGCCCCGCACTGCCCACGTGGGCCTTCGCCCTCCTCTTCCTGAGCGTTCTGACCGGAGTCAACCTGGCCGCGGTGAGTTCGTTCGCACGCTTCGAGTTCTGGTTCGCCCTGATCAAAGTCACCGCGATCGTGGTCTTCATCGGCATCGGCGGGGCGGCGATCTGCGGGGCGTTTCCCGACTACACCGCGCCGGGGACAGCGAACCTGCTGGGACGGGGCGGCCTGTTACCCAATGGATTCACCGCCCTGCCGGCCGCCTCGCTGACGGTCTTCTTCTCCTATTTCGGCACCGAACTGGTCACCATCGCCGCGGGCGAGGCCGCCGATCCGGTCCACGCGGTGCGGGCGAGCATGCGCAGCGTCGCCGGGCGCATCCTGATCTTCTACGTGGGCTCGATGCTGGTCGTCGTCACGTTGCTGCCCTGGGACAGCGCCGAGATCACCGAGAGTCCGTACACCGCGGTACTGAATCAGCTCGGCATTCCCGGCGCACGGACCATCATGAACGCGATCGTCCTCACCGCGGTGTTGTCGTGCCTGAACTCGGGGCTCTACTCCGCCTCACGCATGTTGTTCGCGCTGGCACAACGCGGAGAGGGACCACGACCGCTGGGCCGCGTCGCCCGATCCGGCGTGCCCGCCGCAGGGGTTCTCGCCGCCGCCTGCGCCGGCTTCCTGGCCGTGGCCGCGAACTACTTCCTACCCACCGGAGCGGTCTTCAGCTTCCTGCTCAGCTCTTCCGGCGCCGTCGCGGTGATCGTCTACCTGTGCATCTGCGCTACCTACATCGCGAGCCGGCGCCATCGTGCCACGGCATCCGCGGCGCCGCCGGTGCGGATGTGGGGCGCCGCCTATCTGCCGCACCTGGTCTTGATCACGCTGGTGGGCATCGTGGTGGGGATGGCATTCGGATCCGATACCCGCACACCGCTGGCGCTGACCGCGGCGGTAACGACCCTGGCCGTGGCCGCAGGCCTGCTGCACCAGCGCCACACCGCCAAGGACGCGGTGACGACACCCGCGAAATAATCGGCGCCGGAGCGCGATCAGACGCCATCGGCGGTGTATACGCCGAATTCGCTCAACAGTTTCTCCTCTTCCAGCAGCGTCTCGCGCACCTCATGGCCGAGCAGGTGCGCTACCGCGCCACACATCGCCTGGACGATCGAAGTGAAGGCGGTCATCGAACGCAACACACTCGCGCTCGACGCCTCGACATAGATGGTCTCGTGCGCGGCTGCCGCCAGCGGCGAGACCGGGGTGTCGGTCAAAGCTACGACGTGCGCGCCACGCCGGCGCGCCCACTGCGCAGCGCGGACCGTGTCCACGCTGTAGCGATGAATTGATATCGCCACGAAGCAGTCCCCCGAGCGAACGCGACGCAGTTCGTCGGTCAGCGCTCCACCGGTCCCCGTCACGGTCGCCACGTCCTCCCGCATGAGACCCAGCAGGTAGCCCAGCAGGTACGCGGGGGCGTGACATTTGCGCAGACCCATCACGTGCACGCGCGGCGCGCGCGCCAACTGGGCGACCACCGCTTCCCAAGTGGCATCCGCGATGCCGGCGAAGGAGCGGGCGATGTTCGCCCGGTCCAGGGCCACCTGGTTCTCCCGCAGGCCACCGCCGCGCGCTACCAAGTGTTCGAGGTTGTCCAAACGGCGCAGCAACTGCGCCTGTTCCTGCAGCCGCTCCTGGCACAGCCGGGCCAGACCAGGAAAACCCTTGAGCCCCATACCGCTCGCAAAGCGCACCACTGTCGCCTCGTTGACGCCGACCGCACTCGCCAGATCGGACACGGTCATGAACGCCACCGCCTCGGGATCCGACAGCACCCGCTCGGCCAGCTTCTTGTGCGAAACCGACAGCGAACCCCACCTGGCGCGGATCTCGGTCACCAGATCGTCGAACGCCACCGGACCCGTCGCCGACTCCGCACCCACCGCGCCTCCTTCATCACCTCGCCGACCAGGAATCTTTTCCAATCTATCCGCTCAACCGGACGCGCCCTCGTGTCCCGATCACCGGAATCGCCGGACCGGCCTTTCTCGATCCGGAGGAGCCTCGAACCTATGCGCTTCGGCTCACGGAACTATCCGAGTCCGACCGGCATCGCGGCAACCTGGCGTGCACCCCTGACGTGTCCGCACATCGGAATGAGCGCGATCAGCGGTGGCACCCTAGCGGCTAGCATGCTAACTTGCTAGCATCGCTCCATGGGCGAGGAAGTGAAGCAGTTCAACGTCTATCTGCCGGTCGAGCTGATCAAGCAGGTCAAGTACCGGGCGATCGAGTCGGAGATGTCATTGTCGGCGCTGGTCACCGACGCGCTGCGCGCCTACCTCGCCGACGAGCACCCGCAGTCACCGTCTGGAGAGGATCGACAATGACGACCGAGGGCATCGAGGCCGTATTCCTGGAGACCCACAACTGGGGCAGGATGGCGAAGTTCCTGCAGGGGTTGGGTTTCGCCATAGAGTTCGAGACCGATCACCATTCCGGCCAGTTCCGCAACGGCGACGGCCCATACGTCTTCGTCGCCGAGGTCCCGCCGACGCAGCAATCGCGCACCCAACTGGTGCTGAAGGTTCCGAGCTCGCGGGAATCTCCGGGCGACGGCGTGGAGATCGTCACCGGCTTCGAACCGACCCACTACGGCACCCAGGAGATGACCGTCCGCGACCCGGACGGGCGACTGTGGAGCCTGCAGGCGCCGGGCGGGGAGTGAGGCAGTGGCACACGAGACGCTCACGCCGGACAGCACCGCCGTCCGGGTGGCACTGTGGCGTGCCCTGCACGTCCTGGACGACCCGCCCCCGCACGTGTTCGACGATCTCACCGGTCTGCGCCTGGCTGCGCCCGGGGAGGGCTGGCAGCACCGGCCGGACATGGATCCGCAGACCACCGCACCCATGCGCGCGGGCATCGTGTCCCGCGCCCGCTTTTTGGAGGATCTCCTCGCCGAGCAAGCCGAGCGCGGTGTAGATCAGTACGTCGTGCTCGGCGCGGGGCTGGACACCTTCGCCCAGCGCAAGCCCGACCTCGCCGCACGGTTCACCGTGTTCGAGGTCGATCAGCCCGGACCCCAGGCGTGGAAACGGCAGCGTCTCACCGAACTCGGTTTCGACATCCCGCCGTGGCTGCGGCTGGTACCGGTCGATTTCGAGATGGAGGCGTGGTGGCGGCGGCTGATCGAGGCCGGCTTCGACCCCACTCGCCCGGCGCTGGTCGCCTCCGCCGGCGTCTCGATGTACCTCACCCGCGAGGCGAACATCGCGACGCTGCGACAACTCTCACAGCTCGCGGCGGGTTCCACTTCGGTCACGACGTTCCTGCTGCCACTCGAACTCGTCGACGCCGACGAGCAGCGACTACGCCGGTTCGCCGAAGAGGGCGCCCGCCGGTCCGGCACCCCGTTCCTCAGCTTCTTCCGGCCCGAGGAATTGGTGAAACTGGCCGAAGACGCCGGCTTCGCCGCCGTCCGGCACATCTCGTCCGCCGAGCTGACCACCCGCTACTTCGCCGACCGGACCGACGGCCTGCGGCCGGCCGAGTCGGAGCAAATCGTCATCGCGACGACTTGATCGGCACCGAGCGACCCCGGAACAGGATCGGAGTTCGAGTCGGCATTTCACAGATCCCGATGAATTCTCGAACTCCGATCCGGCGCGAACGGCACTATGTCCCGCAGCGAGCGACGGGCTCGAATTCCACCGCGCGGTGCGAGTTCGCCAACGGGTGCTGTGATCAGCTGATCTCGACTTGCGCCCCGTCGGTGAAACTGTGCCCCTTGGCGACACAGGTCACGCCTGCGCCTTTCGGCAGTCCCCCGATGCAGGTGACGCCCGCGTAACTGATGCGGGTGCCCTGATACACCTTCCCCTCCGGACGCGGCACGTCGGTGATCCACCGGCTGCCCGGACGACCGTGTGCGCCGGCCGATCCGAAAGTCGGATGCGCGGGAAGGAACGGGATGTCGATCGCGACGTCGGAGATCGGGACGATGCCCCACAGCGTATGGCCGGGCGAAAGGTCGCAGCCCACATCACCATTCGGGTGGATGGCACAGTTGGACGCCCCGAGCCACCCGGAGAAGTACACCGTGTCACCGACCATGAAATCCGCCGGATCGGCCTCGATCAGATTGGGATTGTTCACGTCCGGCGCCGCCGAGGCCACAGCGGTGCCGGTCAGCGTGACCGCCACAGCTGCGACGGCTGTGCCGAGGAATGTACGTGTGTTCATGATCACGACCTTAGACTCGTCGCACGCGAGCGCGGGTCGCGCCGATCATCATGTCCAGTTCCGCATCGCGCGTCGGCGAACAAGGGCCGAATCATTCATCTGTTGGCGAGTGCTTCGCCGCGGATCCACTGGAGCAAGGTGGGGTTGTCGTCGGTGGTGACGACGCTGACGGTGGCCCGGAGGTAACGGTCGTCGTCCAGCAGGGCCAGCATGCTCGCGGCCAGGTCCGCACGGGCGGTGAACCTGCTGTCGGCGTGGCCGTCCACGATGGTGTAGTCGGTGACCGACGGCAGGTGGTAGAGCCCGCTCGGGCGCACGATCGTCCAGTCCAGGCCGCTGGCGCGGACCAGCGCTTCCATCCGCCGCATGTCGTCGTACAGCGTCTTGCCCAGCACCCGCGTCACGTAGGGCAGCAGTATCCGGTTGAAGAGGAACCCCCCGTCGGAGTACGAGTGCGGCTCGACCCCACTCGAGCTGACCACGGCCAGCCGGCGTACCCGGTGCCGATCCATCGCGGCGACCATATTGGCCACACCGCGCGAGTAGGTGGTGATCGGTTCTTTCCCCGCGGGCACTCCGAGTGTCGACAGCACCGCGTCCCGCCCGGCCACTACGGCGTCGACGGCCGCCGGATCGAGCACGTCGGCACCGGCCACCTCGAGCCGATCATGCCGCAGCGGAAAGGAATCCGGCTGCCGGGTGACCGCGGTGACCTGATGACCGGCGTCCAGCGCCTGTCCGGTGAGCAGGCGGCCGGTAGGACCATTGGCTCCGAAGACCGTGATACGCATGACGACTGTCCTTTCCTGGTTTCCACACCTGTTGCAAACGTCCAGGAAACTGCGGGCAGCGCGCCGAGCGCCTCTACTGGCTACACGTCAGCCTTTCCGAGTAACTGGACGACCACTAGACGTCTGCGACAGCGCCCGAGTAACAGGGCGGTCCTATGACGTGCGTCACGGCACTCCCGTCCGCACAGGCGAAGGGCGATCGGCGAGGTAGCCGCACAATTCCGATGACCGGGCGGGCCCCGGCATGGATCGGTGCCGCGCAGGCTCATCGGACACGACCGCCGCTTGACCTGCCGCCTACCCAATGAGAGCATTGCTCTCTAGAACGAGCGGTAGTCACTGGAGGTAGCTATGTTCAGCACTGTCAAAGCGCTCAATGCCGTCCTGATGTTCATCCTGGAACTGAGCGTGCTGGCGAGTGCCGGATACTGGGGTTTCACCGCGAATGCGCAGTGGCCGATCAAGGTGGCGGCAGGCATCGGCGCGCCGGTGCTCCTGGGGGTGCTGTGGGGGCTGTTCGCAGCCGGCGGCGGGAGCAATGCCACCTTCCCGCTGCACGGCCCAGCTCGGATGCTCTTCGAATCGGCGTGGTTCGGCGCCGGTGCGGTGGCGCTCTACGGCGCCACTTCCCTACCACCGGCCGCCATCCTGTTCGCCTGCTATCTCGTCAACGGCGTACTGCGTCTGGCGTGGAATCAGGTGTAGTCCCGAAGGCCGGGCCATGGCCGGAATCTCTGGTGCGCTTCACAATTCGTCTGCTCTTCGATTTGGATGGTGGAACATATTCCACGAATCGCGACGAGTGGCGTGTATCACGTCGATATCGTCGCCACCAACAATTATTCGGACTTCGGGCGCAGGGGGCCAGGATGCCGGACGAGAGAATCGCCCCAACAATTTTCGATCGTCGCGATTTCCTCGCGTACGCGGCAGGTTTCGCCGCCGCCGCGAGTGTGGGGTCGGCGACGGCGCCCACCGAGGCGCAGGCACAACCGGCAGGACCGTTCGCCGCTGTCGACGCCTTCATCTTGGACACGGTTCGCGCAGTATGCGTGATGGTGTTCCCTGGGCCGGACGAGTGGTCGCGGGTGCAGGGCACGCCGCAGCCGGGCCCGGGGCCGATCGAGGTGGGTGGCGGCGAGTTCATGGTGGAACTGTTCGATCGCTACCTGGCCGCGGGTGACCAGCTGACCAGGCCGCTGGCCTCGGCGCTCGCCGCGGGATTGAACGATCTCGGCATTCCGGCACCGCTGCTGCTGGGGGTGTCTCCCGAGCAGGGCCGGACCATCGACCAGGCGCTCGGGTACGTTTACTCCGATCGGACGCTGCCGTTGTCGGTGCTGGTCGCGCTGGTACTGACCTTCGGCGCACTGCTGGTGGCGCCCGGCTCCCTGGTCGGGCCGCTCGGTTCCCCGTTCGCCCGGTTGAGCCTGCGCGACAAGTGCCGGGTGATCGAGTTGGTCGAGCGGCCGCTGCCGGAGCTCGTCTCCCTCATCGATGGCGGTCTGCCGGGGCCGTTGCGTGGCTCGGGCACCGGCTTCCTCCGGTTCGCGGGCGGAATTCTGCTGGAGGGCACGGCCTTCGGCGTGTACTCGGAGCTGGAGATGTTCGATCCGGTGACGCGCACCGTCGCGGCGCGCCCGCCGTCGTGGGACCTCACCGGCTACCGGCCGGATGGGTTGGTCGAGGGTCATCCGGATCTGATCGGTTACTACCAGGGCCGCACGGAGGTACCCGCATATGCGTGATGTCATCGTGATCGGGGCCGGTGGCGGTGGTCCCGTGGTCGCCGCGGAGCTGGCCGGGCGCGGGCTGGACGTGCTGATGCTGGAGGCGGGGCCGCGTCATGCCGCACCGCGCGAGCAGTGGTCGCACGCGGAGAACGACGCGAACAACCCCAACGACGGCTTCTTGCGGTTCGGTCCGCAAGATCGCGGCAAACCGGCTTGGTTCCGGGAGTGGGCGAACAATTTGTTCGTATGGGAACTGTCCGGTGTCGGAGGCACCACCGCTCACTATTTCGGCAATTGCCCACGGCCGTTTCCCGGCGTCTTCCAGGGTTATTCGGGCCCGGACGCGGCCGCCTATGATCGTGCGCACGAATTCCCGTTCGCCTACGAGGAGTTCGTGCCGTATCTGGAGTGGGTGGAGACAACACTTCCCGTGCAGACGGCGGCGATGGGAACCAAGGAAAGTCTCACATTCCGTGGCTGCGAGAACGTCGGCCTCCCGGTGCAGACGTCGCGCACGACCACCGAGGCCTCCTTCCGGCCGCAACAGAACGCCATCCTGCAACCGGGTGGCAACGCAGGGCGCAGCGACCGCACCGATCTGCTGACCTATCCGGCCGCCACCGGCTGCACCTTCTGCGGGCATTGCTTCCAAGGCTGCTACGAGCCGGTCCACGCCCCACGCAACTTGTTCGCCAAACGCTCGACCGACAACAGCTATGTGCCGCTGGGCTTGGCGGCCGACGCGGTGCGGCCCGGCGGCAGGCCGGTCGAGCTGCGCGCCGATTCGTTCGTGCGGGCCATCAACTGGGAGGAGCGTGGCGGTGCGGTGGTCGCGACAGGCGTCAGCTGGCGGGAGAACAGCAGCGGCGCGGAGTTCACCGAGGACGCTCGCGTGGTGGTGCTGGCGGCCGGAACGACCCAGAGCCCACGACTGTGGCTCAACAGCGGACTGCCCAACCCCAACGACTGGGTGGGGCGCGGGCACACCGACCACTTTCTCGACTGGGTCATCGGCAGTTTCGACGAGTACACCGGTAACTCCAAGGGAGCCAACTCTTCGGCCCGCATCGACTTCCCCGGTCACGGCGGCATCGAGAACGTCGGCCTCACCCCGGCGATCCAGGCTTTCACGATGTGCCTGTCCGACAGCGGGATTCGGGGCATGTACGACAACGGTCGCGGGCCGTCGGGCCCATGGGACGGGCGCGCGGGCCGCCTGATCGGCGAGGAACTGATCGAATTGCTGACCGACGGGATCGACCACCTGCTCAACTTCCTGGTTCTCACCGACGACCACGTCGAGCCCCGCAACCGGGTCACCTTGTCGCTGTTTCCCGCCGACGAGAACGGCGCGCCCGCCAAGCTCGATGTGGCACGGCGGCAGCGCAAGCCGCAGACCATCGCGAACCGGGAGTTCATGGCCGCACGCGCGGCGGAGATCATGCGCGCGGCCGGCGCCAGAAAGGTTTTCCGGATGGACTGGGCGCCACTGCTGCTGCACGTGCACTCCTCGATGCGGATGGGCGCGTCCCCCGCGAACTCGGTGCTCGACCCCGACGGGCAGGCCCGCTGGGTCCAGCGGCTGTTCATCGCGGACAATTCCGCGCTCCCCAACGCCCTCGGCGGCCCGAACCCGACCCTGTCCAGCCAGGCGCTCGCCACCCGGACCGCCGAGAAGATCTTCGGTATCTACTTCGGCGGTGACACCTGGGTCGACAAGGAGTCCCCCGTCGTCACCACCGATCCGCGCATCACGGCGCGCATGGCCCAGCTGGGGCTGTGAGACATCCGACCTTGTCGGATGGATGCGCAGTCAGACCGGGTCTGCCGCGGCGCGGATCGGAGGGCACAGATTTCCCGAGGCCGGGGCGCGCAGACCGGCCTGCTCCGCCGCTTCGGACTCGCCGCCCCACCGCAAGAGCGCGCCATCACCTTCGATTTGGGCAGCGGGCCCGGCCCGCAGGCATTGGCCCTCACTCGCCTCGGCTACGGCTCGGTGACCGCGGTCGACACCAGTACGGCACTGCTCGAAGAACTCGGTCGGCACGCGACGCGGTGCGGAGTCGCCCCTGTCGTCCATCCCGTGCACGGCGACTTGCGCGGCGCGCTGCCCAGGCTCGAGTGCCACGCGGCGGGGTGCGCGTACACCATGACGACATCGGTCCCGGAGGCCTGCGGGTGATCCATGCCGTCAGGTCCTGAGCCCGAGAGGCGCCGGAACACCGGTTCCGGCGTCGGACTCGCGGCTGGGCGCGAACGGCCAAGTCCGCGAGGCGACTGCTCGGCCTCGACGCATATGGGTTGTGCCACAGAGCCGACCGCCAGCGTTTTGGGAGGTTTCTTAGGCGCTTCGACCGACGTTGACAGCCGGTGGGGGTCGCCTTATGTTTCATCGCGCCGACACCGAATGTGCCGGTGACACAGCTGCTCCGCTGTCGTGACGAGAGGTCGTCGATGTCGGCACAATCGTTGACGAGCCACGCTCGGTTCGGCAGACATCGTGACGGTGTTCTGCGTTTCCTGAAATCCGGCATGGTGACCACCGCGCTGGTCGTCGCGATCGCGGCGCCGAGCGCGACGGCGCAGCCGAACGGACCGGAACGTACCGAGACAGCGGTCGCTTCCTCATCGCCGATCACAACCGTGGCGGAATCCGTTGTAACTCTGCGCATTCCCTTGCCGGAGTCGGTCGGGCCGCATCCACCCGCCTGCGACCGGCTGTCGTATCTGCGCTACCGGGATACCGCGGGCCCGGCCCGCTCGGCGGACGCCGACGCCGTTCTGGTGGCGCAACCGGGGATCTTCGAAGGCGCCGGCGCGTTCGACAGCGTCGCGCGCAATGCCGTTGCCGCGGCGGCGAAGCAGGGCAGGCATCTGGAGTTCTGGGCGTTGGATCGTCGCTCCAACTGCCTGGAGGACCATCTCGGCATGCGGGCCGGTCTCGCATCGCGCGACGTGCACCTCGCGATCGACTACTACTATCGCGGTGCCGATATCGACGGCCGCCGCTTCGGCGGCGTGGTGCCGAACGAGCAGCTCGGGTGGCTCGGGCGGGTCGGCGTGGCGCAAACGGTGCAGGACCAATACGATCTGCTCACCGCCGAACTGCCGGATCCGGCATCGCGCAAGCGAAAGACGCTGTGCGGTGGCCATTCCCTGGGCGGAGTGCTCACCGCGTTCTTCGCCGAATGGGATTTCGGCGGTGTGGCGGGCGCCGACCAGTGCGCCGGTTATTTCGCCCTCGACTCCTCGATAGACACCTCGCTGTCCGCCCTCAACGGCATCCCCGACATCCTCGACCTCTCCGTCGGCGGCATCGGCTCCGCCGCGGCCGAGGCCGCCCTCGACGGCGGTGTGATCCCCCGCGTACTGGCCCTGCCCGCGGTCATCAATCCGGAGACGATGAACCTGCTCGGCATCGCGGGGCTGGCCGCGTATCTCGCGCCCGACACCGAATCCGATTTGGCGACTTACGTTCCCAGCAGCCTCAACCAGGAAGCCACCTACCGTGTCCTGGTGTCGCGGAATGTGGCGGCCGCCGCCACCGGCTCGCCGTCGGTGCGCGATTTCCGGATCACCAATGCCGCCGCGCTCGGAGCGTTCCTCGACGCCAACTCTCAGCCGCTGGCGCTGTTGCAAGCCGGATTCGGCTTCTTCGACGGCGGCACCGTCGTGGACAAGGACTTCCCGCTTCCCGGTGACGTCGCCGCGGTACCCGCGCTGCGTGGCCTCACCGGCATGTTGTTCGGCCCGGACCGCAAAGCCATCCCGGATCAGCCGAACGGCCCCCTCTACACCTGGCGCGACTACGACGACCCGGCCGTGGCCGCGGGCGCGGCGGACCGCCACGGCGTACCGTTCACCGACGCCACCCATGAGGTCACCGACATCGCGGATCTCTCGCGCAGCCTGGCGGCGCAACCGCTGGACTTCACCGAGTGGTATTTCCCGATGAGACTCGCGTTCGACGTCTTCCAGTCGCAGGCACCCGAGCTCACGCGCCACCGCACGCACCCCGGCGGTATCTTCGCCAATCCGACGATCAACCTGATCGGCGGCGCCGGGGTGGTCGTCGCGGCCGGGGCGCGTGGTCACGGCGAGACGGTGACCGCCCCCGGCTACCACCACATCGACGTGCTCACCGCCGCCGCGAGACAATCCGGCGGGCAACCGGAGATCATCTCCACCAATTTGGCCCGCTTCGCCCTCGAACGCGTCGATCGGCCCTGATCCCCCGCACCCTGCCCGCAGAATCCAGCCCGCCGAAGGCGTGGCCTCAGGCGGACAGCATCTCGCTCGATACCCGCCACAACCGGGCGGCGGCGTCGGGATCGAGCGCGTACGCGGCGACCCCGTTACGGGCGCTGAGCACGCCGAGCTCGGCTTCGCCGCAGTCCTCGAAGTAGCGCCCCCCGACACCATCGAGCAAGGGCGACGTCGCGACCAGAACGGATGTGGCCGCGCCCTGCTCCGGCGTCTTCCACATCATGCGCGCCCCGCCCGCGGCAGCTCGGAGCTGCGCGAGTTCCTCGTCGGACACGTGGCGCTGCAGATTGGTGCGGATTCCGCCGGGCATCAGCGCGTTGGCCGTGATGCCCTCTTCGGCCCATCGCCGGGTCGCTTCCACGGCGAACAGCACGTTGGCCGTCTTGGACTGCCCGTAGGCAGACCACGGATCATAGGGGCGGCGCTCGAAGTGGATGTCGTCGAAGACGACCGGTGACCGATGATGCGCACTGGAACTCACCGACACGACGCGCGCACCTCCCGCCGCGGCCAGTGCCCCGTGCAGGCCGGTGGCCAGCGCGAAGTGGCCGAGGTGGTTGGTGGCGAACTGCAACTCCCAGCCCTGCGGTGTGCGCGTCAGCGGCGCGGCCATCACACCGGCGTTGTTGATCAGCATGTGCAGCGGTCCATCCCATCCGGCCACGAACGCCGCGACGGACGCCTGATCGGACAGATCGAGCGAAGCGACCAGCACCCGCTCGTTACCGGTGGTGCCGGCGATGTCGGCCGCGGTGCGTCGCCCCGCTTCGAGGTTGCGGACCGCGAGGGTCACCTCGGCACCGGCCCCGGCCAACGCGCGCGCGGTCTCGATCCCGATTCCGGACGAGCCGCCGGTGACGATGGCCCGCCGCCCGGTGAGGTCGATCCCCGCGATCACGTCCGCGGCGGTCGACTCGGAGGTGAACGGGGTGATGATTCGGTCGGTCATGACAGGTCCCATCTCGGTAGACTCGAACCGGAGGACACTCCGGTACTTCCTGTAACCGGAGGAGCCTCCGCTTTGTTCCCGGGAGGACTCGATGACATCCGCACGCCCGCTGCGCGCCGACGCGCGACGCAACCGAGACCGGTTGCTCGAGATCGCCGTGCGCGCGTTCTCCCACGAAGGACCGGAGGTCACGCTCGAAGCCATCGCCAGAGAAGCGGGCGTCGGCATCGGCACGCTCTACCGCCACTTCCCCACCCGCGAGGCGCTCATCGAGGCCGCCTACCGCAACGAACTCGCCCGGCTGTGCGATTCGGTCGACGATCTCTTGACCGCCCTCCCGCCGGACCAGGCGTTGCGCACGTGGATGGACCGTTTCGTGGACTACATGACCGCCAAACGCGGGATGGGCGACGCCCTGCGCGCACTCATCGCCTCCGGTGGCAACCCGTTCTCCGAAAGTCGCGACCGCCTGACCGCCGCGGTCACCACCCTGCTCCGTGCCGGAGCGTCGGCCGGAACGCTGCGGTCGGACGTCGCACCCGACGACGTGCTCGTCGGCCTCAGCGGCGTCTCGCTCGCCACCGAGAACGCCGAACGCCGGGAACAGGCGGGCCGCCTGCTCGACCTGCTCGTCGACGGCTTACGTCCCCGCCCCTGAGCCCCGGCCGCAGGCGGGCGGCACCGGGTGCTCACTCCGCCACAGACGCCGACCCGCTCCCGAGTCGACGGGCCTCTCCCGCTCTTGCGTCGAATGGAGTGAGCAACGCCACCACATCGGCGGCTCCCTCCCCCGCCTGAAATCCGCGTGCCGGGGTCACCCGCCACGCCTTCGGCACCGACCCCGGCAGCCCGGACACTGCACCGAGCCCCCGCATGGTTTTTCGCTGAAGTCGCCTATTTCGATCCGGGTGACCGTAATGCTGGCCGGGCCGGGGTGAGCGTGGTTTTCTCTGAGCCGATCGTCGGGTTCGAGCGAAAGGCTCTGTGATGAATGACCGTGTTATCCGGCGATTCGCCTTCCGCGCGCCGTCGGGAATCGAACGCGCGGCATCGATTACTCTTTGACGGCTCGCGCCCCCGGAC
Organism: Nocardia sp. NPDC041819; assembly: GCF_055590505.1. Classification (NCBI taxonomy): domain Bacteria; kingdom Bacillati; phylum Actinomycetota; class Actinomycetes; order Mycobacteriales; family Nocardiaceae; genus Nocardia; species Nocardia sp. NPDC041819. Next base: position 142,761 of record NZ_JBVJAP010000005.1, read on the forward strand.
GACCGATCGCAGACAGGTACGGCCTGATCTTCGGCTGACGATGGGAATCCCGTGAATCTATGGAACTACATCCGAGGGCGGGGCGAAGTTCTTGCGTTCCTCACATATCAGCATGCCTCCTTGGCGTTCCAGACGGTCTTGGTCGGAACGGTCGTCGCCGTCCTTGTCGCGGTGGCCGTATATCGGCTCCCGCTGTTGTCCGCGCTTTCGCTGACCTCCAGCCGGGTGGCGCTGACGATCCCATCGCTGGCGCTGCTTGCGATCCTGCTGGTCCCATTCGGACTGGGTGTGGTCCCGTCCTTCGTGATGCTCGCGTTCTTCGCGGCGTTGCCGGTGATCGGCAACGCGATCGTGGGTTTACGGTCGGTGCCCGCCTCGGTCGTCGAATCCGCCCGCGGGATCGGCTTTTCGCGCTGGCGCATTCTGCTGACCGTCGAATTGCCGATCGCCTGGCCGGTGATCCTCACCGGCATCAGGGTGTCCACTCAGATGATCGTGGGTGTCGCCGCCATCGTCGCCTATGTCCTCGGACCGGGCCTCGGATCGCTGATCTTCAACGGCCTTTCCCGCCTAGGCGGCGCGAACGCCCTGGAGATGGCACTGACCGGCACCATCCTCATCGTCATCATCGCGCTGGTGTTCGACGCGCTCCTCGTCCTGCTCGGACGCCTCACGATCGCAAAGGGACTGTCATGACCGACGATGTGACCAGTCAGCCCGCACCGGAGCGCAACGTCACCGGTGCGTCCATCCAGCTGGACTCGGTCGTCAAGCGCTACAAGGGCCAGCAGAAGCCTGCGGTGGAGCGTCTCGACCTGGAGATCGAGGCGGGCGAGATCGTCGCGTTCGTCGGCCCGTCCGGGTGTGGCAAGACGACCACACTGAAGATGATCAACCGGCTGATCGAGCCGACCGAGGGCCGGATCTTCATCGGCGGCCGCGACGTCACCAGGGAGGACCCCGACAAGCTGCGACAGTCGATCGGGTATGTGATCCAGTCCGGTGGCCTGTTCCCCCATTGGACGGTCGCCAAGAACGTCGGCGCCATCCCGCGGGTGCTCGGGTGGGACAAGAAGCGGATCGCCGAACGCACCGAGTACCTGCTCGATCTGGTCGGCCTCGACCCGGGCACCTTCGCCGACCGGCTGCCGAAGGACATGTCCGGCGGACAGCAGCAGCGGGTCGGCGTCGCGCGCGCGCTCGCGGCGGACCCGCCGGTATTGCTCATGGACGAGCCCTTCGGCGCGGTCGACCCGATCACCCGGGTTCGCCTGCAGGACAGCCTGATCGCGATCCAGCACGAACTCGGTAAGACCATCGTGCTGGTCACCCACGACTTCGAGGAGGCGACCAAGCTCGGCGACAAGGTGCTCATCCTGTCCGAGGGGGGTCACGTCGAGCAGTACGCGAGCCCCGAGGAGATCCTCACCGATCCGGCCACGCCGTTCGTGGAGGAGTTCGTCGGCTCCGGCGCGAAGCTGGCGTATCTGACCGTCTCCCGGGTGCGCGACGTCGCCTACGACGAGGTGATCACCGCTCGCGTCGGCGAGTCGGCGCACAGCGTGATCGAGCGCGCGAAGGCCGCAGGACAGACCTGGGTCGTCGTCGTCGACGAGGCCGGACGGCCGCGGTCGTGGCCCTCGCTCGGCGAGCTGGCGACCAAACCGGAGGTCTCCGACTACCTCGATCGGCGATTGCCCGTCGTCGCACGATCCTCGACCCTCAACGACGCGCTCGACGCCATGCTCGCCACCAGCCAGGGCGCCGCGCTCGTCACCGACGGTCGCGGCGCGGTCCTCGGCTCGCTCAGCATCGACACGGTCACGGAGGTGATCCGGAACAAGCTCGCCGAAGGGCGCGCCGACGAGGAGGACCTCTCCTACACGACCTACGTCGACGGAACCGACCCGGCGCCGACCCCGGTGGTCGCCGCCGACGACGAACCCGGATCGGCCGGGCAGTCATGAGCCGCCTGCGCCGCGTCCCGCTCGACGTGTGGTTCGAACCGATCATCATCCTCGTCATCGGCGTCGGATACGTCATCTGGTATCGCTCGACGACGTTCACGCCGACGGAGAAGGCGTCCCTCGGCTGGGCCAACCTCCAGACCACGATCCTTCAGCACGTGAAGCTGACCGTGGTGGCCACGGTGATCGTGGTGGTCGTCGCGATCCCGCTGGGCATCGCGCTGACCCGGCCCGCGTTTCAGCGGCTCGAGCCCATCGCCGTCAATGTCGCCAATGTCGGCCAGGCCGCACCAGCCGTCGGCCTGCTCGTCTTGTTCACCTTCTGGCTGGGCACCGGATTCCGCACGGCGATCGTCGGTCTCGTCGTGTACGCGGTGCTGCCGATCCTGCAGAACACGATCGTCGGGCTTCGGCAGGTCGATCAGCGCACGATCGAGGCGTCGCGGGGCATCGGTTATTCCGCTTCGCGCACCCTGTTCCAGGTCGAGCTGCCGCTCGCGGTGCCGGTGATCCTCAACGGGGTGCGCACCGCGCTGGTGATCCTGGTCGGCACCGCGACGCTGAGCACGTTCATCGGCGCGACCAGCCTCGGCACGCTGATCACGACCGGCGTAACCCTCTTCCTGCCGAAACTGCTCGTCTCCGGCGCGGTTCTGGTCGGGCTCCTGGCGTTGCTCATCGACTGGCTCGGCAGACTGGTGGAACTGGCCGCGACCCCACGGGGTATCTCATGAGATCGCCACGAGCACGAGTGGTCACGGTGCTGTCCGCGCTCGTCGTAGCCGCGATGCTCGCCGGGTGCGGCCTGGTGAGTTCCTCGGGAACCTTCCACGACGCGCGGCTGCCGGACGGGGCGCGGCCGCTGGACGGGGCGAAGCTGGTCGTCACCTCGAAGAGCTTCACCGAGGGCGTGTTGCTGGGCAAGATCACCGCGACCTACCTGGCCGCGGCTGGCGCGGACGTCACCGACCTGACCGGGGCGCCGGGTTCCGCCTCGTCTCGGCAGGCCCAGCTCAACGGTGACGCCGACGTGCTCTGGGAGTACACCGGCACCGGCTGGGTCAACTACCACAACCAGACCGAGACGATTTCGGACCCGAACGAACTCTGGCAGCGCGTCCACGACATCGAGAAGCGCGACCACGACCTGGAGTGGCTGCCGCTTGCCGAGTTCAACGACACCTACGCGTTCGGCGCGTCGACGCCGACCGCCGAACGCCTGAAGGTCCGGTCGCTGTCGGACGTGGCGGCGCTCCCCGTCCCCGATCGGACGTTCTGCGTCGACGACGAATTCTTCAGCCGCTCGGACGGTTTCATTCCGATGCTGCGGAAGTACGGAATCCCCTACAACGATCCGAACGGTGTGCCGTCCGGCAACGTCACACGGATGGACGCCGGTGTCGTCTACACGGCCACGGCCAGAAGCACCCCGTGCAATTTCGGCATGATCTACACCACCGACGGCCGGGTGAAGAACCTGAATCTGGTCGTGCTCGACGACGACGAGAAGTTCTTCTTGCCCTACAGCGGCACAGCGGTCGTGCGCGGCGCGATCATCGACCGCTATCCGCAGTTACGCACTCTGCTCGGAACGATTTCCGAGCACCTCACCGACGAACTGATGCAGGACCTGAACGGCCGCGTAGACATCGATGGCGAGGATCCGGCCGACGTCGCTTACGACTGGCTGAAGAGCGAGAAGCTGATCCGGTAGAAGGCGGTCAACCTCTTTCCACTCCCAATCTATAGCGCACCCGGGGGCTTGCGGCAAGACCCGGGTCATGCCGCAGAATCGCTGGCCGTGGCCAGAACCTGCGGAAATGGGAGTAGCGAAATTCGGTACGAAGACGAATTGCGGTCCGAGCGCAACTACGTGGCCGGGCTCTACACGCGGCTCGACGCCGAGCGCGCGCGGGTGAGAGGTCGCTACGCCGCGGCGTTGCGGGGAACCGGCGGGACGCCGATGGAACGTGATGTCGAGGTGCGCGCGCTGGCCAAGGAGGCGAAGCGGCTGGACGTGGCGGACAACGGGCTGTGTTTCGGCCGGTTGGACACCCTTTCGGGCGAACACTCCTACATCGGCCGGATCGGCATTTTCGACGAGGAGAACGAGTACGAACCGCTGTTGCTCGATTGGCGGGCCCCGGCAGCGCGCGCGTTCTACGTCGCCACCGCCGCCAGCCCGGAGAACATGCGCAGACGCCGCCAGTTCCATGCTCGCGGGCGCACAGTGGTCGATTTCACCGACGAGGTGCTCGGCCGCCCCGATGGTGGCGAGCGAGGCGACGCGGCGTTGCTCGCGGCGGTCAACGCGCCGCGCGGTACCGGCATGCGCGACATCGTGGCGACGATCCAGGCCGAGCAGGACGAGATCATCCGGCTCGACCACCCCGGTGTGCTGGTGATCGAGGGTGGCCCCGGCACCGGGAAGACGGTGGTGGCGCTGCACCGCGTCGCGTACCTGCTCTACACCCAGCGGGAGCGGATGGAACGCAACGGTGTGCTCGTGGTCGGCCCCAACCCGGCGTTCCTCGATCACATCAGCCGCGTTCTACCGTCGCTGGGTGAGACGAACGTCGTGTTCATGACCACCGGCGACCTCGTGCCCGGTCTGCGCGTCACCGCCGAGGACACCCTGGAGGCCGCCCGGCTCAAAGGCTCGCTGCGGATCCTGGACGTGCTCGCGGCAGCGGTGGCCGATCGGCAGCGGCTGCCGGAGCAGCCGCTGCCGATCGAACTGACCGACGTCACGGTGCGCATCGACGCCGAGACCGCGGAGTGGGCCAGGGAGGAAGCGCGCGCGAGCGGCCGGCCGCACAACGAGGCCCGCGCGGTGTTCCGCGAGATCGTCACCTGGGTGCTCACCGAACGAGCGATAGCCCGGATCGGCCGAGGCTGGCTGACCCGCGAGGAGCGCGAAGCATGGGAGAACCTGCGCGCCGACCTCATCGCCGAACTCGCGGACAACGACCAGTTCACCGCCGCACTCGACGAACTCTGGCCGATCCTGACGCCGGAAACTCTGTTGGCGCAGCTGTACGAGTCCCCGGAGCGCTTGACGGCGGCAGGCGCCGATGGGGCCCTGTGGCGCACCGACGGCGATGCCTGGACGGTATCGGACGTGCCGCTGCTCGACGAGTTGGTCGATCTGCTCGGCCGCGACAAGTCGGACGACCGCGCGGCAGAGCGGGAACAGCAGGCCGAGGCCGCGTACGCCGCCGGTGTGCTGGACCTCCTCGTCAGCCGTGAGGACCTGATGGACGACGAGGACCACCTGCTGGCCCAGGACATGCTCTACGGGCATGATCTGGCCGATCGCTTCCTCGAGCGCGACACTCGCGAACTCGCCGAACGCGCCGCCGCGGACCGGGACTGGACCTACCGGCACGTCGTGGTCGACGAGGCCCAGGAGCTGTCCGAAATGGACTGGCGAGTGCTGATGCGGCGCTGCCCCGGCCACTCCTTCACGGTGGTCGGTGACCTCGCCCAACGCCGGTCGGTAGCCGGAGCGACCTCGTGGCACACGATGCTCGAGCCGTACGTGCCCGGCCGCTGGGCCTATCGATCGCTGTCGGTGAACTACCGCACCCCGGCCGAGATCATGTCCGTCGCCGCCGCGCTGCTCGCCGAGTTCGCGCCTGGGGTGCAACCGCCGGAGTCGGTTCGCGCGTGCGGCGTCCAGCCGTGGTCCAGGCGGGTCACCCAGCACGAATCAGCCACGGCCATCGAGGCTTTCGTACGCGAGGAAGCCGGTCGCGAAGGTACCAGCGTCGTGATCGGGCCGCCGGATGTGCCGGGCGCGGTGGCGGCGTCGGAGACCAAAGGCCTGGAGTACGACGCCGTCCTGGTCGTGGAACCGGAACGGATCCTCGCCGAAGGACCACGCGGAGCGGCCGAGCTCTACGTCGCTCTCACCCGCGCCACCCAGCGTCTCGGCGTCCTGCACCGGGGTCCATTGCCGCGGGCCCTGACCGGGATGGCCGAATACGGCGCGGCGGGCGGCCACAACCACTACCGCCCGAGCGGAGACCTGTCGCACTCCTACCCTTCCGGGTAGAAGACGAACAGCGTGCAGCCGGTCGTGGTCGCGGGCACATGCCACGACCCGGCCGGGGCGTGCAGAAAGGTCCCGGCCGGGTAGTCGCGTGCGCCGTCGTTGAACGTGCCCGCGACCACGTAGACCTCCTCCGGGCCGGGCTCGTGGACATCGCGGCGCGGCCACGAGGTACCCGGGTCCATCTCCAGCACGTTGGCCTGTGCTCCGGAGGGGCCTTTCCAGAGGTGACGTAGCCGGATGCCGGGGAAGAGTTCGCGGACCGGGGATTCGGTGACGGAGACGGAGGTGTAGCCCTCCTGGGCGAGGATCTCGGGATGCATGCCTCCCACGGTGCCGCGTGCGGCGACGCCGGGTAAGTGTCCGGTCAGTCATCACAGGGTACTTTTTCGCCATGCATCGTGTGGTGGCCCTGGTGCGGCCGGTGCAGTCGACGTTCGAACTCGGCTGCGCCGCCGAAGTATTCGGGACCGAGCGGGCCGGTGTGCCGCAGTACTACGAGTTCGAGGTCTGCGCGGAGACGCCGGGCCCGGTCGCGACGACGTCCGGCTACGCGCTGTCGGTGTCGCGGGGACTCTCGGCACTGGCCTGCGCGGACACCGTGCTCATCCCCGGCTGGGCGCCGGTGGACGCACCGCTGCCCGACCGCGTGCGCCGCGCGTTGCTGCGGGCGCACGCTCGCGGGGCGCGGCTCGTCACGATCTGCTCCGGGGTGTTCGCGCTGGCCCGCACGGGGTTGCTGGACGGGCGTTCGGCGACAACGCACTGGGCCCGCGCCGCCCAGCTGGCACGGGAGTTTCCCGAGGTTCGCGTGGAACCGGATGTGCTCTACGTGGACCACGGCGATGTCGCCACGAGCGCCGGTGCGGGCGCGGGTATCGACCTGTGCCTGCACTTGGTCCGGCGCGACCACGGCGCCGCCCACGCCGCGCTCATCGCGCGGCACATGGTGATGCCCCCGCACCGCGAAGGCGGCCAGGTACAGTACGCGCCGCCACCACCGCCCGCCGACGCGCTGGACGGCCTCCTCGAATGGGCCGGAGCGCGCCTGGCAACACCGCTGTCGGTGGGCGATCTGGCCGCGCATCTCAGCGTCTCGCCCCGCACGCTTGCCCGGCGCTTCGCCGAACAGCTCGGCACGAGCCCGGGCGCATGGCTGCTGTCGCGCCGGGTGGCCGAGGCGCGCCTCCTGCTGGAGGAAACCGACCTGCCGGTGGAGGCGATCGCGGCGCGCGTCGGCCTCACCTCGGCGGTGAATCTGCGCCGCCGCTTCCGCGCCCAGGTGGGCACCACCCCGGGCGCCTACCGGCGCGCGTTCCGAAGCCCGTAGAACCCCGCGGACGGCGCGGTGGAGGCAGCCTCACCCAGCCGGGCGCTCGCTCGCGGGCAGCCGGCAGCCCACGGTCGCGGTGATCGTCATCGACCGGGTGTCGGCGAAGACCGACAGCTCGGTGTTGCTGTCCCATTCCGCGCCATCGGCCCCCTCGAACGTGACGTGCCGGTCCGGCGAGGAACTGTCGCCGGGCAGGATATCCGTCGCACCCACCGACGCGGCCAGCGCGCGGGCCGTCTCCTGAAACCCCGGCCACGCTCCTTCGGGCAGCGAGCCGTCGGCTCGGTAGCGCGGCAGGACGACTCGCCTGCCGCCGGTGTGCTCATAGGGGCCGTAACAAGGGCCCAGAGCTCGCTCCTCGCTGCGGGTCCACCGCAGCGCCGGTTCGATCGCCGAGGCAGCGGCCGCGATCTGCTCGACCACCGCCGCCACCTGCTGCTCCGTTACCTCCGAAGACGGCAAGGCGGCCAATTCGGCTGTCGCCGTTGCGATCTCCTCGGCCGACGGCGGCGGGGCCGGCTCACCGAGCAGGGTGGCGCATCCGCCCGTCGAAACCACCACCGCGAGTGCGGCGGACCAGCGCAGTGCGACGGCCGACCTGCGCAGTCCGGTCATCGTCGCCTCCCGCCGTCCCCGCGGCCACACATCGTGAGCGCGCTTTTGCCGTAATCGTATTCTCTCGCGATCCATTGACTCAATGAAACAATCTTTGTACTTTTGCATCATGACCGAGGGCAGCGACGGCGTCGACGAGAGGATCATGGACGCCGCGCTGGAACGCATCCTCCAGGTCGGGATCCGCCGGGCCAGCCTCGAGGACATCGCCCGCAGGGCCGGGCTCAGCCGGATCACCATCCATCGCCGGTTCGCGGGCAAGGACAACCTGATCGAGGCGGTACTCGCGCGTGAGACCCGCCGCATGCTCGCCGAGGTCACCGCGATCGCGACCACCACCCCCGACGTGGACGCCCAGATCGAGGAAACGATGCTGTACGTCCTGCTGCAGACCCGCATCCACCGGCTGGTCACCCAAGTGCTGCGGGTCGCGCCCGAGGAGGCGTTGCGCTTTTCCACCGTGCAGGGCGAACGCCTGGTGTCCATCGGAATCGAGTACATCGTCGGCATGCTCACCAACGCCCAGGCCGCGGGCCTCGTCGACGACTACGACCCGCGCCCGGTCGCCGAACTCGTCGCCCGCCTCGCCCACTCGCTGATGCTCACCCCCGGCGGCGGCAGCGTCGACTTCACCGACGACGCCCATGCCCGCGCCTTTGTCCGAACCACCATCGTGCCGTTGATGAAGCACGGCATCACCCGCCCCGACGAGGAGCCCACCCATGACCACGTCCGCGACCATCCCGGCACGGCACCCCGACCGGCCCCGTAAAGCACCCGGTCTCGGCCCGTTCGCCGCCCTGCTGTGCATCGGGAAACCCTCCCCGCAGCGCTGGCGGCTGCTCGGTGAATCACTGCTCGTCGGTGACGAGCCGATGGACCGCCTCGTCGAGTGGATGTACGCCGAAGGCATGGCCGCCACGCGGCCGTTGTTCGAGCGAGCACTCACGTCGGGCATCGACAGCATCCCCGGCGCTCCCCCGCCGCTGCGCGACTTCTTCACCGTCGTCGAGGACACCCCGGCGTGGGTCGACCCGGACCTGTTGCGCGACGGCGAGCGAGTGTTCCGTTCCGGCGGCAACGACGGGCTGTATTTCGCACGCGACGTGTCCTTCATCGGCGGCTACCTGGCCTCCGGGTTCAACAAGACCCTCCTGCGCACCGGCGCCCTCGAGAAGGGCCCCGCCCGCCGTTTCGCCGAGACCTTGCAATGGGCGATGGACGTGTCCACCGAGAACGGCATGGATCGCTACGGTGTCGGCTACCGGTCCACCCTGCATGTGCGGCTGATCCATTCCCTGGTCCGCAGGCACGTCGCCGCCATGCCCGACTGGCGCACCGACGAGTGGGGACTGCCGATCAACCAGACCGACATGGCCGCCACCCTGGTCGGCGCCCTGCTCGCGCCCGTCGTCGGCGGCATGGCGCTCGGTGTGATCCTCTCCCCCCGCGAACTGGCCGCCGCGGCCCACCTCACCCGCTACGTCGGCTGGCTCATCGGCGTCGAAGAACACTGGCTGCCCAACGGCTTCCGGGACGGCATCGCCATCCTCGACCACTGCCTGACCGCCATCACCAACCCCGACGAGACCAGCCGCCAACTCGCCCGTCCCATGGCCGACGATCCACTGCACTGGTCCTACCCCGACCTGCCCGGTCTGCGAGGCCGCCTCGCCCGCGCCCAGCACCTGTCGGTCAGCAGCGCCTTCCTCGGACCCAAAGCGATGCGGATCCTCGGACTGCCCGCCTATGTCCCGCCCTGGTACCCCGCGTTGCGCATCCCCGTCAACCTCGTACGCACCGCCTACACCCACCTGACCCCCGGCGGACTCGACCGCGCCGCCATCCACGGCCGCAAGCAGCAGGAAGCCTTCCTGCAACGCCTGATCGGCGAGACCAGTGCCACGATCGGCCACTCCGCACCGCAACTGGAACGAACCGCCTGATCGCCCACCCGGGCGTCCCGACAACCCGCCGGAAGCACCACCCGGGCGGCCAGTCGGAGAATTTCGCGATCGGCAAGGAGACGGTTGTGTCAGGTCCTTATCGGCTCATCATCTGGGGCCCCGGCGACATGGGCGGACGCGCCTTGCGCACGGCCCTCGAGTCACCCGATTTCGACGTCGTCGGGGTCAAGGTGTTCAGCCCGCACAAGAACGGCAAGGACATCGGCGAACTGGTCGGCCTGCCACCGGTGGGCCGCGCGGCGACCACGTCGAAGGCGGAGATCCTCGCCCTCGACGCGGACTGCGTCATCCACACGCCCACCACCCCGGCACTGGTGCAAGGCGCCGACGAGGACGTCATCGACCTGCTCGAATCGGGCAAGAACGTGGTTTCGGCTGCTTCCTACCACAATCCGTCCATGCCGACCTGGCTGTCCGCCTCGCGGTCGCCGCTCACGGTCCTGCGCACGGTGTCCGGGATGAAAGTCACCGGCGATGCCTTCGGGGGGCGATTGCGCAAGGCGCTGGCGGCATTGCGCCTCGGCATGCGCGTGGTGGACTCGGCGGCGGCACGACCGCTGCGCCCCGGTCTGGAGCGGCTGACGGGTGGCGTCGTGGACCGGGTGATTCCCCGGCGGGCTCCGGGAAGCCGGCTGCAAGCCGCTTGCCTGGCAGGTGGCGTCTCACTGCACGGCACCGGCCTGCACCCCGGGTTGATGGTCGAACAGGTGCTGCTGCGGCTGGCCGGAGTGCTCGACGAGGTGCGGGAAGTGCGGTTCCTGGAAGTCGGGGATCTCTCCGCCGCACCCGAAGGTATGTGGGGCGGCTTGGAGAGTCTCGGATTCGGCATGCCGCTGGCGGCCGTGGACTCCGATCACGCGATCGGTCTGATGCAGCACTTCTATTTCGACGCCGTGCTCGGCAACGTCGCACACGCGTTGCACGGCGTAGGTCCGGACGCGGTGCGGGTCGAACGACACCTCTACCCCGTTCCGGCGCGTGTCCGGGTACAGGCCGGAGGCACGGTGATCGAACCGGGCGCCGTCGGGGCTATCCATATGACCTACCGCGGCTACATCGGCGAGCGCCTGTTCATGACCAACGAGGAGTGCTGGCACGTCGGGGCGGGCAACGCCCATCTCGGGCCGGATCATCCCAGCAGCCTGGCCGGTGGCCATGTGATCACCCTCGCCGGCACCCCCGGTGACATCGAGATGCGCAACGAACTCGACGACGAGGCCTACAGCGGCGATTGGTCCGCCGTCACCGACATCTCGGTCGCCGCGATGCTCGGCGTGGTTCCCGAACTGTGCGCCGCGCCGCCCGGCGTGGTGATGCCCGACCTGCGTCCGCACTACCTCGTGGAGTCCTGATGAGTTCGCCCACGCTTCCCGTCGCGGTGCTCGGCGCCGGCCTGCTCGCCGAACGGATCGCCGAACGTATCGACGCACGAGCCGACCTCCGGGTGGCCGCGCGCATATCGACCGCGCAGGCACCGCCCGAGAACACGAAGTGCGTCGTCTATGTGCCGGACTTCGCGGAAATCACCGCCGATGCTCCGAAAGCTGCACTCCCGCAGCTACTCCGGGACGGTTACAACGTGATATCGACCGCACCGCTCGACGGGCGGGCCCCGCTCACCGACCTCCTGGACGCCTGCCGCACCGGGCATTCGGCCTTCCACGCGACCGGCGCCTTCCAGGCCACGATCCCGGCTCGGCTCGTCCGCTCCCTGGCCGAGGTCACCCGCGGTATCCGCCGCCTGGAACTCGTCGAGGAACTCGACCTTCCGCAGGACGGGGTGTACCCGTGGAACGCCCTGCGCGACATCGGCATAGCGACGAACGACACCGACGCCGCGGCGGTCGGCGCCGCCGCTGTCGACGGGTATTACACAGCCGGACTCCGCGTCCTGCACGAGGCCGTCTTCCCCGGCCCCGCCGATACCGCCGCGGCCCCGAGCACCTCGGTGGATGTGATCACCGACGACTCCGGAACCATCCGGGAAGTGATCGTCGACCGGGACCTCGGCCCCCGGCTGAGCTACCGCTCCATCTGGACCACGGCCACCGCGGACCGAGCGCCTCTGCGCTACCGGCTGGTCACGACGACCGAGACCGCGAAGGGGACGGCGAACGTCCGGTTCCGGTTCACCGACGGACTGCATCCGGCCGACCATCTGACATGCGTGAACGTAGTCGACGCGATTCGCCCGATCCACGAGCACGAGCCCGGAATAGCTCGACGAGATCTCTCGATCACCCGCCTGCTGCCCGACGACCGGCTCTTCGGCTGACCGCTCGGCTGCCCGGCCGAGAAGGCAGCGACCGGTTTCCGATCGTCCTCGCGCACGAGCTGTTGCACCTCTCCGCCCTGGGAGGACAGCGCCGCACAGTCCCGCTTTGTCAATGCGTCCTGATGTCCGGCACCGCGCGCGGAGGCCGGATTCCGCGCCGCGGAACCGGTTCGACGCATCGACGACTGCTGCGCGGACCTGGACGAACAACCCTCGGCGGGCCGCGACCGCCGATCCGCACGGTGACGACGGACGGCAGCAGGCCCTCCGCATTCACCACACTCATCGCGCACGAGTATGCGATGTTGCCGACAACGTCACCGGTGGGCTATCTACACTGACAACGCTGACTGCAACCGGGTCGATGCCTTGTCCGAAAACCCCACCGCGACGGAGAAGCCTATGTCCGGCCGACGAAATCACAAGCGTTCCAGCAGCATCCGTCGATCCGACACCGTGCCGGCGATCCGATATCCGGCCCGGTCCATCATCGACACTCTGCTACCGGCCATGATCTCGCGCCGCAGCAGTGCGCCCGGTACCGACCTCGGCCTCGTACACATCTGGGGTTTCACCGGCACCGGGGACGACGACACCTCGAGCGCGGCGGGTTTCGCGGAATTCTCACCCGATGCCAGCCCCACGGTCGCGGGCTCTCCGATCCTGGACATCGCCGGGCGGATGATGGCGGGGATGCACGGCCGCCTGTGGGGATTCGGACTCGCCCACCGAGCCGCCGCGGACGCCGTCGTGCACGAGATCGACAACCAGCCCGACACGATTACCAGCGCACCGCCGGACGAACCGCCCACCACCGAGGAAGTCTGGGCGGCAAGTATTTTCGACGCCCGCGGCAGGGAAACCACCCAGCTGCGTTACGTGCACATGCCCGAACTCGAACCGATCACCTTCGACGACGACACCCTCGACCAGCGCAGCACCATCCACGACTGGATCGACCGTGTCCAGACCGGAGTCATCTCGGCGCACGTCTGGGCCGCAGCCCTGGCCCTGGATGCCCAGCGCAACCGATCCGTCCTCGCTCAACTCGAACAGCGGCTACTGAGCTGACCGAGCGCCGAACCAACGGCCCAGCGATTCCTCGAGGCCATCCAGGGCGCCGCCGTCGGCAGCCCAGGCAACGCAGCCGTCGGGACGGACCAACAGGGCCGAGAGCTTCTGCGGCTGCGTGGGTTTCGCCGTGACGACGCGCACCCGCCCGGACCATCCCGCAACTCGGGATCGCAGATCAGCGGAATCGGTGAGGTCGAGCAGGACGGCCTCGGCGCCGGTGAAATGCGCACCGAGGCGGGTGCCGTCGGCCAATTCGATATCGGGAGTGGCCGCACCGACCAGTGGATGTCCCCCGCCGAGGTCGTAGCGGTGCTGGACACCGGAGATCTTCTCGAAGACGCCGGTCGCACCGTCGCGAGAGGCCAGCAGTTCGGCGATGACGGCGCGCAGGGCGCGGCTGCGGGCATCGGTGCGCATCAGCGCGACCTGCGCTCGCGTCCATTCCAGCACCCATGCGCCGATGGGATGGCGTTCGGCGGTGTAGGTGTCGAGCAGCCCTTCGGGCGCCCAGCCGCGCACTACACCGGACAGCTTCCAGCCGAGGTTGACCGCATCACCGACCCCGAGGTTCAGGCCCTGTCCGCCGAAAGGCGAGTGCACGTGCGCGGCGTCACCGGCCAGCAGCACCCGGCCCCTGCGGTAGTCGGGAACCTGACGGGTGTTGTCGGTGAAGCGGGTGGCCGAATGCACGGCCGTGACCACCACCGGGACTCCGGACACGGTGCGGATGCTCTGTTGGAGTTCGGCCGCCGTCACGGGTGTTTCGCGGTCGGCGGGCGGCCCGTCCAGTTCGACCGTGAGTACCCGGCCGGGCATGGGTCCGTAGGTGTAGATGCCGGAAGGGGTCGTATTCCAGCCCATTCGAAGGTCCTCGGCGCCGGTCATGTCCACGATCGCCTGATGGCCGGTGATCTCCGGACCCACGCCCGGGAACTCGAAGCCGGCGAGTTTGCGCACGATGCTGCGCCCGCCATCACAGCCGACCAGCCAGCCGGTGCGCAGCGTATGGTCTCCGCAATCGACGGTGACGCCCTCGCCGTCGTCGGAGAACCCGACCACCTGCGTCCCGCGCCGGATCTCCACGCCGAGGTCGGCGGCGCGGCGAGCGAGTATCGCCTCGATGGACTGCTGTGCCACCAGGAAGACCTCGGCGGCGGGACCGAGTTCGGCGAATCGCGGGTCGTCGAAGTCGATGGCGTCCACGTCCAGCATGATGCCCGCGAAATGCCCTGCCGCCGGCCGCCGTCCATCGGCGACCAGCGGCATTCCGCCGTCGCGGCGGAACTGCGCGAACCGCGCGAGTGCGGTCTCCTGCTCGGCGCGCAGTTCGGGGAGTAGTCCGCGGCGATACATGGCCTGGGCGGTCGGCACATTGATCGCACCCGCCTTGATGGTGCGATCCGGCTCCGCGAGGCGCTCCACCACCAGCACGTCCACCCCGCCCAACCGCAGCTCGCAGGCCAGCATGAGCCCGACCGGCCCGGCGCCGACCACCACTACTTCACGTGTCTCGTTCATGAGAACCACTGTGCGGCGGCTTCATTGCGCCGCACTTGCACGCCACTTGCGTCTCGCGGCGGCGTCCACCGCGAGGGCGACCGAGTCCCCGTGCACCGGGCGACTCCGCGCGCCTAGCACGGCGAGGTGCGGATCAGCCGATCTCCGATCGCGCGGCGAGGTCGCGAGACGCCGCGTCGAGGACCCGGCCGAACGCATAGGTGAACAGCGGCCGCACGATCCGGCGGGTGAGAACGGCGCCGATGAGCGGCAACCGGAGTCGCGCGCTGGTGGTCCACACCACGCGGGTTCCGCCCGCGGTCTCGGTGAAGTCGACCCGCCCGTTCTCGTGCTCGGACGGCGGGATGCTGCGGTAGACGTGATATTCGAACGAGTGCGGCGGGTCGTAGGCGGTGACGCGTTCCCAGAACCAGCCGACGGCCCAGATCAGGACGCGAACCGCACCGCGGCCATAGGGCGCTTCGTGGCCGGGAACCACGAGACGCTCGCGCAGAACCAAGCGAATGCGAGTGTAGTTGTGCGCGTTGCTGATCCAGTCGAACACCGCGTCGATAGGCGCGGCGATCGTGCGTTCGACGGTGATCGTCTCCATGGTGGCCCCTCCCGACTTCCCGGCTCCCCAGCCAGATCTACTACAGGCCATAGTAGACATACTCGGCTCGTTTGTCAGCCCGAGCGCAGGCCTACAGCCACCCGAAACCGAGCGGCGCGGCTATGAGCTCGATATGCGGGTTCACCGAACTGAACCGGCGGGGAAAATCCGCAGCTCGGGGCGGGTTACACTGCGGAAGTGGCAGCAGTGACATCGCAGGCCGGACAGGCGGCTTCGCGCGGGCGGATCGACAAACGGCAGGCGATCCTGGACGCGGCGTTCGTCGTGTTCGCGCGCCGGGGCTACGCGCAGGCGTGCGTGCAGGAGATCGCCGAGGAGGCCGGCGTCGCCAAGCCGACGATCTACAACCACCTCAACGACAAGGAAACCCTGTTCCGGCACGCGCTGACGGCCGTCAGCGACGCGGTGCTGGCCGAGAACCTGTCCGTGGTGGATCGGTTGCGCAACCCCGGCCCCGACTTGCGCGCTGCTCTGGAGGATCTCGCCTACCGGCTGATCCGGGTGTGCTGCGCCGAGCGGTCACGATCGCTGCGATGGCTGACCTACAGCCAGGTGGCGCAGTTCCCCGATCTGATCGACATCGTCGTGAGCCGCACGTCCGACCGGCTGGCCGAAGCGCTGGCCGACCGGTTGGCGCGCCTGGCGCTGTCCGGCCGATTGCGCGCGTGTGACCCGGCGACCGCAGCGGAACAGTTCCTCGTGCTGATCACCGCCCCGATGGAGGGCCGCTCGCGGCTGGGCACCCGCAAGGTCCCCACCGCCGAGATGCACGCGGTCGCCACGGCGGCGGTCGACACCTTCCTGCGCGCCTACGAGGCGCCGGAAAACCGGTGAGCCCGGCGCTGGTTCGCGCCGGGAAATGCGACCGGCCCACCGAGAGCGCCGTAGGCATGCACTGATCACCGGCCGACAGCAGAGGCTGTCGGGCGCTGCCGACCCGTACCACCGTCCGGCTTTCGCGAATATGGTCCGCCGAGCCTCCTGAAGTGTGTGGCACGGCGGACGGATCGATCACGCTGCGATAGCGCGGGTTCGACGGCTGGTCGATCACTCACGAGTCCGGCAGCCACGGCCCCCATTGGGCACCGGCAGTGTCGTCCGGGGCGATTCTCGACGCCGACCCCGGCCGCATCGCCGTCTTGCCCGAATTCCGGAAGGCGGCTCCCAACGCACCTGCCTTCGACGGCGCGGTGGGCCGCGCGGTTCGCGGTAGCCCTCGGCGGGGTGGATGCAGCCGGAGGGCGGTGAGGGCGCTGACAACGGTCGAGTGGACCGGCAACCGTGCGATCAGCGGGTCGGCGGAAGCGATCTTGGCGATTGTCGGGCTCGGGCTGACCAGGCTCACCGCGGTGGCGTGGCCACGGCAGCGGACGGCTTCGCGGGCCAGTGTCACCAGCGCGCGACAGGACAGGAACTCGAGCTTGGTCGTGTCGACGACCAAGCCGCAGGAGGAAGCCTCCGCGCATTCGATCGCGCGGCGGATGTCCTGGCACCACACGGCCAGGGTGAACGCGTCGGCCGTGCCCCGCGTCGACATCACCACCGCCGGGCCCTGCCTTCGCAGACTGCTGGAAAACCGCGTCCGCGGATCGGCGTTCTTGTTCGATGCGGGCGCCCGCTCGAGGTCGGACGGGCGGTGTTCGGCTGGAGACTCCATGACGCTCCCGATTCGATCCGAGCACACCCACGCGGCGCGCTCCGAAGCCAGATCGTCCTGCACTTCTGAAGACACATCCGGACCACCGTCCTACCACGCACAGCCGGGGCCGGCGCGCGAACCGGACGAATTGCCCGGCCCGAAATGAAAACGAGATCCATTCGCTCCAGTTCCGTTCTCCGCGCCTGGTCGTCCGGGTCGATTCGAGATCACGTGCCAGGACGGGCGGCAATGTCCGCGCCCCGGAAGCCCGCACGCCCTGAGGCGCGGCGCAGCGGCCGGAAGGCACCGTCGAACGCAGCTACCGATCGTATGGCGCGACGGAGCCGCGACCGGCGCGAGCACCGCAGCCACCGACCATCGATGATCACCGCGGCATCTTCGTCGTGGCGATGGCGACCCGATCCTTTCCCGTCGACCCCCGCTCAGGACGCCGCCGAGGAAGATCGGGCGTGACCTCGATCGGCTGAGAAGACGAATTCGTCCATCGACTGTCGCCGTTCGCGACCGTCTCGAAGAACACCCAGCGCACCGCTACCACGCGAGCCCTTGTCGGTTTTCGAGGAGCAGTGCGGATACGACTTCCACCACAGGCACCGAAAGAGCCTGCCCGAGTGTCACATCCACCGACACCTCCAAATTCCTTACTGCGCAGGTCACACAGTCCGGCAAATTAACCGCGCCGCAACGTGATCCACCCAGCCGGGCCGTCGCCCGGAGTTGGCCGGCACCGCGACGAGCCCACGGGCGAGGTAACTCTGGGTGAACGGCTCGTGCGGCCGGACCGTCCCCCGTATCCTGAATCCGTAGGGAGAGCGGGGTGATGACCATACGAGGTGCGCCGCCCCCGCCTACCCCAGACATCCCCCAATATCAGCGGCATACTCGTATCGGCCGCGAAACAGTCTTCCCCGCAACGATTTTCACGCCGACCCCGGCACCCGATCTGTTGGGCGCCACCGGTCGGGCCGAGTGACAGCGAATCGGCAGAGAGGCCCCGTGCGGGGATTTTGGCATCCCTGGAGCAATCCGAATGCCGATCTGCTGGAGGTTGTCAAATGCGTTGCATATCTTGCAGTTTCGCTATCAATTGCTACACTCAGATCGTGCACCGTTAGCCTAGCTAACCAGCGGCAATATACTTCCTGGCTCACCCAAGACCGTGGGGTCGCCCGGAGTTCTCCGCCACTGAAGTGCGTGCACGTTCCGTTGTCGGCAGTTCCAGGGAGTTCGCTATGGACAATCCGCACGTTCTGGTCATCGGAGGCGGCCCGGCCGGGTCCACCACCGCAGCCCTGCTCGCCAAGTCGGGGGTACGGGTGACCCTCCTGGAACGAGATAAGTTCCCGCGCTATCACATCGGCGAGAGCCTGTTGGCGTCGGTGCTGTCGACCCTGCGTCTCTCCGGCGCCTACGACGCGGTGGCCGCGCACGGCTTCCAGGTCAAACGCGGAGGCCACTTCCAGTGGCAGAACGACGACTGGTTGCTGGACTGGTCCAAGCTGGTGGACGCGGAAGCCTGGTCGTGGCAGGTCGAGCGCGACGTCTTCGACGAACTGCTGCTGCGCAACGCAGCGGAGCAGGGCGCGGAGGTGATCGAGCGGGCGACGGTCACCAACGTCCTGTTCGAGGGCGAGCGGCCGACGGCCGTCGAGTGGACCGTCGAGGGTGACGACCGGATCCACACCACCGGGATCGATTTCCTCGTCGACGCGTCCGGACGAGCCGGCGTGCTGGCCAAACATCAAGTCGTGGATCGCCAGCAGCACCCGGCCTTCCGCAACGTGGCCGTTTGGTCGTATTGGGAAGGCGCGCACCTACATCCGGACAGCCCGGAGGGTGCGATCAATGTGGTGTCCACGCCCGAGGGCGGCTGGTTCTGGAACATTCCGCTCTCCGACGGCCGCCACAGCGTCGGCTACGTCGTTTCCGCGCGCACCGCCGCGCCGAAGCTTCGGGAACAAGGCCGAGAGGCGTACTACCTGGAGACCATCGGCGAGAGCGCGGCGATGGGCAAGCTGCTCGCGGGCGCGCGGCAGGTCGCGGGGGTCAAGGCGGAGCAGGACTACTCCTACACCTCCGACCGGTTCAGTGGCCCGGGCTGGGTCGTCGTCGGCGACGCGGCTTGCTTCCTCGATCCGCTGCTGTCCAGCGGCGTGCATCTGGCGACGTACTCGGGACTGGTCGCCGCCGCGGCGATCGCGACGGTCGCACGCGGCGAACTGGGCGAGTCGGAGGCTCTGGCCTTCTACGAGCACGCCTATCGCCGGGCCTACACGCGATTCCTGGTCCTGGTCTCGCGCATGTACGAGCAGTACGTCGGCTCGGAGGAATACTTCGCGCATGCGGGCACGCTCACCACCGGGCACAGCGGCGACACGAAGCAGGCCCAGTTCACCGAGATCATGGCGGGCCTGACCGACATGGACGAGTCGTCGGGAGCGCAACAGCGCACCGCGACCGAAACCATCATCTCCGCGGCCGAACATCTCCACGCGGAGTCGGCGAATCTCGAATACATGGGTCACCTCGACATGTCCGTGGTGTGGGATCACTGGCGCGACCCCTTGGCCGACACCACCACCGGCGTGCTGCGAATCACCACCGAACCGGTGCTCGGCCTGACGGATCGGCCCAGGACGGACGAGGAAATCGAAGCCGTGGCCCGGCCCGTACTCCCACCGACCACAGCCGGTGCGCCCATTCTCTAGCGCCGGTCTCGTACGGATCTCTCGTGATAGTCAGTGCACGGAGCCGGTCGTGACGATCACGCACACCGGCCCCGAACCACCGGGTGATTGCCCGCCCGGTGGTTCGGGTTTCCGAAACCACAGCGAAATAAGGCGATTCGGCCACCCTCTGACCAGGATGCTGCTGGCGAGCGACGGATTCACCACGCCCGCCCTCTCCGCGATATTGGGCACCGACCTGCACGTGCGGGTGTTGCGCCAAGACGCTGTCGCGGCCGGGCTGCTGCCGAACGCAGTCACCGATGCCCTGCGCGTGTCCGGTACCGATCGCGTCCTCGTGCGTCACTCCTGCCTGGTCAACGCCGACTTGGTCACCGCGTCCGTCAACTACGTCGTCGCCGGGCGCTCGGGCGCGGCCGCTTCGGGGTTGGACGATGTCGGGACGCCGATCGGGTCCGGCCTGATCTCCCGTGGGGTATCCCAGCGGCGGCACCTCTTGCGCACCGGCGTGACGACGTGGCCCGACGGTCGGGTGTGCGCGGCGCGCGCGTACGTCATGCTGCTCGGAGACCAGCCACTCTGTTATATCCGGGAATCGTTCAATCCCGATGTCATTCCCTCCGATTTCACCGCCACGACCGGCGACGATCGGCCTTGGGCCGACGAACCGGTGCTCGTGCGGGCGGCATCGCCCGGAATTCCGAGACAACTGTTCCCCACGCACGATCTCCGGGGCAGCGTGCGGCACGGCGAGGTATCCGCAACCTCACCGAAGGGCGCGCGGCGTTCGCGGCCGATGCCAACATTGGTGCACCCGGACGAATGTAACTCGCTCACAACCAGTTTGGCGAAGGTGGCCCGCGGCGAGGGTTTCGTGCTGCACCTCGGCGGGCGCGACGGTACATCGTCAGGGGGCGAAGCCGCGGTCGCCGACCGCCGGGCGCTGACGCACGCCGCAGCGGCGGTCATGGCCCATGTGCTGGGAGAAGCGGCCGTCACCATTGAACGAGCGCCCAGGCGGCAGCCCGGATACTCTCGAGCCGCCGGGGCGCTCGGCGAGTGGCCCGGTGACCGCCTGCCGCTCACGCTGTGCGTGAGCACGCTGCACCGGGCGGCGGATCGGTGTCGCGAGGCGGTGCGACGCGATCTGCTCCGCACGGTCGGCGGACTGTTGCCCATCGCCGCGGTCGCCCCGCCGGGTGCTCACGAACTGCACACTTCGATTGCGCCGCGGCGTATCTCGCGCGAGCCCACACTGCCGAACGCCGCCGCATCGACTCGTCCGGGACCGGACGGGCTGTGGTGGGATCGTTCGGCACACCTGGTGTGGATCGGCAATCCCGCGCGGGACCGGGTGCGGTTCGCCGCGAGTGTCGGCAATCCCGTCGCGGTAGCACTCGGTCCCACGACCACCCCGCACGATGTCGAGCGCCTGTGCCGGGCGCTGAATCCGCAGCGGCTGCCGGGCAGGCTCACGCTCGTGCCTCGGCTCGGCGTCGCCCGCACCCTCGACACGCTTCCGGCGTTGTTCGCCGCGGCCGCCGCGTGCGAGACCCCGGTCTGCTGGGTGGGCGATCCGACGCCGGACAGGCGGACGAGGCACGGCCCCGCGACCCTTCGCATCGACGGCGTCATCGACGCGATCCACGCGTTCTTCCGAGCCTGCCGGGCGACCGGCACCGTTCCCGGCGGCCTGCATCTCGCGTACCGTCCCGAGGCCGTCATCGACGCGCGGAGTGACCGGGAAACCGGCAAGTTTCCCGCGGACCGCCGAAGTCGTCGCGCCCCGGGCTTGGATCCCGCGGAGATCCTGCACTGTGTCATCGCCGCCCTCGAGCTGCGGGCCACCTGATTCCCGTGACGCGGTAGCGGCGCTCCGCCGGGCGCGCCGATGCCCGAGGATCCGCTGCCCGGCCGACGGAAGGCCGAGTTCCGGGGAACCGATCGTACGGCGGATCGTCACCAGTGGCGGGAACTCGAATTCCCCACCGACGCTATATCATCGCCCGGTTGGATCGGCGCGGGTAAGTGTGTTTTCCGCGCCGAACTCGGCAGGCGGCTCGGCCGTCATGCGGGCGTCGCCGAGCCCGCTGACGGAATTACCACCAGAACCGGCGATAATTTAACAATAGGGAACCGCTCTGAATCGAACGGCTGCGATCCTGCCAGCCCCGCTTGCCACGCCCCCTGACCGGGCGGTTGCCGCTCACGGGCGGTTCGAGTCGTCCTACAGCATGCACAGCGAAATTCAGGAATAATTGCCGTTCACTTGTCTAGTGTCACAAAACCATACGATTCGCGATCGAACCGCTACACTTTCGTTATTCTTCGGTCGGGTACAGGTCAGGTGCCGCCCGGGCCGGGCGGGGCCGTGTCAGAGGTAGGCATTTCAAGCCGTGAGCAAGTGGTCTGAGCTACGCGAATCCGCTGTGGGAGTGGTTCGGTCGAGCCAGCGTGATGTCCGTGGTCGAGTGGGTGTCCGGGTACGATTGCTGGCGATCGTCCTCATATCGAGCGTCACGCTTCTCACGATCGGTGTGGGTGCGGCGGGCTACCTGGTGCACTCCGCCCGGGCAGCGAAGGAATGGGCGGAGCTGGCCAGCAGTACGACCACGCCGGCCATTCTCATGGTGCAGTCGTTCCAGGAGGAGCGGCGCTTGTCGCTGTTGTATCTGGCCGGTGACACCGAAATCGTCGGCGGGCTCACCGCCGCGCGCCAACGCTCGGACGCGGCGCTGGCGGCGGTGATCGCCAAAGGCGATGCCGCCCGCAAACTGAATCCCGGCGGGTCCGCCTCCGACATCGAAGGCTACAACAAGCTGTTCGCGCTGGTTCCGACGCTGCGCGGCGGGGTCGACAGTCGGCAGGCTCCGCCGAAGGAGGTGTTCGAAGTCTTCAGCGGGGTCATCGGCACGATCATCGCCGCCTCGACGCTCGCCGCGCGGGTGGCGCCGGAAGCCGACATCGCCATGGAGCTGAGCTACGGCGTCGAGCCCCTGCGCGCGGCTGAAGCGTTGTCCATGGCGGACACCCTGGGCGCGGTGGCGGTGACCGTCGGCGAGCACACTCCCGAGCAGTTCACCGAATTCAGCCGATTGCTCGGGGAATTCCGTGGTCAGGTGGCCTACGCCAGCCGCGTCCTGAAGGGCAAGCGCCTGGCTCAACTCCAGGAGATCACCGGTGGACCGGCCTATCGGAAAGTGATCGCGATGCAGGACGCGGTGCTGCTGCGGGGGCCGGTGGAGGCGGGTACCGACTTCGACGAGTCCACTCGCGAGGGCACCGGCAGAACCCAGAGCGGCCGCTCGACCTCGCGAAGCGAGCCGTTGCCCATGACTGTCGCGGCATGGCAGGAGGCTTCCGGCCAGGTCGGGACGAACCTGTTGAAGCTGTGGGACGACCAGAGCCGCGACGCGCACGCCATCGCACGCGAGCGCGGCGACCGGACCGCGCAGCAGTCCATGCTGGGCGGCGCGGCGGTGCTGCTGGTCGCGACGCTCGCCTTCCTCGCGGCGCTGGTGCTGGCCAACCGATTCATCGCACGAATGCGGCGACTGCGGCGCGACACCCTGGAACTGGCCGACCAGCAGTTGCCCGAAGTCATGCAACGACTCGGTCGCGGCGAGAGCCTCGACTCCGAGACCGAATTGGCGCGGCTCGATTTCGGTACGGACGAATTGGGCCAGGTGGCCGACGCCTTCAACCGCGCCCATGTCGCGGCCGTGTCGGCCGCGGTCGCGGAAGCGAAGACCAGGGCGGGCGTCAACGCGGTGTTCCTCAATATCGCCCATCGCAGCCAGGTCGTGGTGCATCGCCAGCTCGCCCTGCTCGATCAGGCCGAGCGCCAGGAGGAGAACGCCGACCAGCTCGAGCTGCTGTTCCAGCTCGACCACCTGGCGACGCGGGCGCGGCGCAACGCGGAGAACCTCATCATCCTCGGTGGCGAGAAACCGGGCAGGCGCTGGCGCAAGCCGGTGCCGCTGCTCGACCTGGTCCGCGCCGCCGTCGCGGAAAGCCTCGACTACGCCAGCATTCAGACCGGCAGGCTGCCGGAGTCCCAGGTGTCGAGCAACGCCGTAGCCGACCTGATCCACTTGATGGCCGAGCTGATGGACAACGCGACGGCCTTCTCACCCCCGCAGGCGCGGGTCGAAGTGTCCGGCGTCATCGTCGGGCGCGGTGTGGCGGTCGAGATCATCGACCAAGGCCTCGGCATGTCGGAGGCCGACTTCGCCGCGCGTAACGAGTTGCTGTCCAACCCGCCCGATTTCAGTGTGGTGTCCCTGTCCAGCGACACCCGGCTGGGGTTGTTCGTGGTCGCGAAACTGGCCCACCGTCACGGCGTCTCGGTGCGTCTGGGTGAATCGGTCTACGGCGGCGTGCGAGCGGTGGTGCTGATTCCCAACGCGCTTCTGCAGTCGGGGACGCAGCCACCCGACCACAACGACGGTGACCGTATCGAGCCCGTACAGACTCCGGCGCCGGAGCAGGCGCCCCCTCAGCCCGCACCGGTCCCGGGACGGTCCGCGTGGTTCACCTCGTCCTCCGAGCAGTCCTGGGCGCAGGGCCCGCACACCGACGGCGGTCGCGGATTCGACTCCGGACCCGCACCGCACACCGAGCCCGCACCGCACACCGAGCCCGCTCCGGATGGCAGGCCGCCGTTGCCGCGCCGCCGCCGCCAGTCTCCCGACGAGCAGTCGGCGCCGCCCGCCGCGGCACCGGCACGGCAACGGACCGCCGATGAAGCACGCAATCTGATGAGTGCCATCGAGAGCGGGACCCGCCAGGGACGCCGGAAGCGTCCCGACCTCGACTAGTCCGCAATTCCATACACATTCAGAAGGCGACGATGACTACTTCCCAGGGAACCGGCCTCGGTTGGCTGCTCGACGAGCTGGTCGCCGGACTCGTCGGAGCCCAGTCCGCGGTCCTGCTGTCCTCGGACGGGCTGCTGATCGGCCATTCGGCTCAGCTGGACAAGGCCGACGCCGAGCGATTCTGCGCGATGGCATCGGCACTGCACAGCTTGTCCCGCAGCGTGGGCCACCATTTCGACGCCGGTGGCGTCTGCCAGACGGTGGTGGAACTCGATCGCGCGGTGCTGTTCGTCACCACGGCGGGGGCCAACGCGTGCCTGGCGCTGATGGCGTCCGAGACCGCCGATATGGGTATGGTGGCCTACGAGATGAATCAGACGGTGCAGCGAGTCGGAACCCACCTGTCGGTCGATACGCGCCCGCACCCACCCGCTTCGACACGGCCATGAGCTATCAGCACGATCCCTGGTACGAGGAAGACGCCGGTCCGCTGGTCCGGCTCTTCGCCATCACCCGCGGCCGGGGTCGTGCCGTGCGCCGGGAACTGAACTTGGTCACCCTGGTGGTCGACGGCGCGCCCGGCTCCGCGCTACGGCGCACCGAACCCGAATACGCGGCGATCGTGGAGTTGTGCCGCACTCCGCAGTCGGTGGCCGAGGTATCCGCGCGACTGCGCCTGCCGCTGACGATGACGAAGGTCCTAATCGGCGACCTGCTCGACGACGGCAGGCTGATCTGCCGGTCGGCCCCGACCGCGACGGGACCGGAGTCGGATCTCGGCCTCCTGCGCGCGGTGCTCGACGGCATCCGCGCGCTCTGACCGACCGGCCGATTACTCAGACCAGCTGCGCGGCAAGCCGTTTCGCGTTCATGTAGGCGATCGCCTCGATCGAGACCATGGGATTGACGCCCGACGCCGTGGGGAAGCAGGACGCGTCGGCGACGACGATGTTGGCCGCCTCCCAGGTGGCGCCGTCCGGGTTGGTGGCCGATGTCTGCGGTGAGCCACCCATCCGCGCCGAGCCCATGATGTGCAGCGCGCCCAGGGAACACTGTCCCGGACCGTACCCGGCGGCCCGGCATGCGGCCGCGAAATCGGCATGCGACCCGCGCCGGCCGGGCTCATAGGAGACGCCTGTTTGGTGCCCGGAGAAGATGCGCTGCGCGCCCGCTGCCTCCAGGATGCTCGCCGCCCCCTCGAACCCGGTGTGCAGATGGGCGGCATCGTAGTCCGACAACCGGTAGTTGACGATCGGCTCACCGCCGCGGTCGACGGATACGGTGCCCGAGTCACGGTCACGAGTGATGATGCCGATCGCGTTCGAACGCGCGAAATCGAGCATGGTGGCCCGATGGTTCGCGGCGCCGCGCCAGCTCATGAAGCCGGTGGCGAGACCGGGATGAATCGGGCCGGTTTCGTAGATCACGCCGTAGCCGTCGCCGTCCAGGTCGCTGTGCCGACGGCAGATCCTGGTCTGCAAGCCGCCTTCCCACGGCCGGATCTCTTCCTCGAACACGCCGAACACCGCGGCCGCCGGATGCAGGCGCAAGTGGCGGCCGATGTTGTCGTTGCGCAACCCGGAGCGCCGCAGCAACGCCGGAGTCTGGATCGCTCCGGCCGCCACCACCACCGCCCGAGCGCGCACCTCGATCGCCACGCCGTCGGAGGTGACCGCGGAAACGCCCTGTGCCCGGCCGCCGCGCACGGAAATCCGTCGCACATCGGCGTCCACGACGAGCCGCGCGCCCCGATCGGCCGCATCGGCCAGCCAGGTCTTGGTCACCGACTGCTTGGCTCCCAACCGGCAGCCGTATCCGCAGCGACCGCACTCCACCCCGGCATCGCAGGCGTCGGTCACATTGCGCGGCAAGGTATCCACTTCCCAGCCCAGCGCTTGGGCGCCGCGTTCGAGAACACCGTCGCGTGCCGACAACACCGACCGCTGCTCGGTGACGCCGAGCCGGCGGCGCACCACCTCGAGCGCTTCGTCGAACTCGGCCTCGGCGAACTGGGCGGCGCCCAGCGCGGCCCACTCCGCCCGGACGTCCTGCGGCGTCGGCAAGGACGTGCTCCAGTTGACGACCGTTCCACCGCCCAGGCAGGTGCCCGCGACGAGGGTGATCTGGCCTTCGGTGGAACCGGGCGGGCCCGGCGCGTACAGGTGCTTCAGCCCGCCGAGTTCGCCGAGGCCGAAATCACGGTCGTCGTAATAGTTTCCGCGTTCCAGCACGACGACGTCGAGACCCGCTTCGGCCAGCACCGCGGCCGCGACGCCGCCTCCGGCGCCGGACCCGACGACCACGACATCACAGTGCAGTTCGGTGGTTTCGCCGAAGCGCAGCGGAGACAGCGCGGGCGCGGGCGCGGTCTGGAGCGGGCCGGCCGGGGCCGGATAACCGATCTCCTTCCACAGCGGATTGACGCCCGCGGGTCCGGGGGTGATGTTGTAGGACAGCAGCGACGCTTGTTTGAGCGCCTGGAACAGCACCCGCACCGACTCGATGCGGGAATCGGCGAGCCGCAGCAACGCCTGTTCCCGTTGCTCCTGCGTCAGTGTGGAGAAACGCCGGGGACCGCTGCCGGTGAGCAGGCCCGCCAGGCGCGAATCCCACAGGTTCAGCAGCGTGGCCAGTTGTTTCTTCTCGGCCTCGCGGGGATTGCGGCCCAGCAACTCGAAGACGGTATCGACGGCGCCGAGCGCGCTCGCCGACGGCAGCGTCAGCCCGTCGCCCGGGTTGAAGGTGTCGCAGATGATGTTCATCGCCGCGCGTTGCTTGGCTGTTGGTTGCATGTCGAACAGTCCCCTTCGTTTCGCCAGTGAGTTCTATCACACGATATGAACAACCACTAACTAAAGTCGCATTCGCCCAGGTGACAGCTACATACCCGGAAGAATCTATGGCCACATATCGGTAGGGGCACTATGCGGACCATTCTCGCTGCGCCCCGCACCCGGCCGTTCACTCCGGGATGACGACTGCCGCCGCGTGGCCGACCGCCAGGAACGCGTGGACGACCGAGACGAGCGCACTGCCGAGTTCCGCCGTCGGGTCCCCGCCGGTGCGCGCCCGCCCCAGCGACCACCGGGTGAACGTCCGTTCGGCGTGCACCGCGAGACGCAGCAGCTCGGCGCGGTACGACCCGAGCAGCGGCTGCCCGCAGGCCCCCAGCGCCGCGGCGGTGAGCTGGGCGCAGCGACCTGTCGTCACCACGACCTCGAGCACCTCATCCGGCACCGCCGTGATGACATGGGCTTCCGCGAGGGCGGCCGCCGCGTACGTGCGCTCCAGGACGCGGCCGAGGGCATCGCCGAGTTCGGAGAATCGCGCGCGGTCGGCGGCCACCGGTTCGGACGCCAGGGCAGCGCTCAGGTTGGCCATGATCACGCCGAGTGCGTGCTCGACTCGGCGCAACCGATGGAGAATGCCGGACGCGTCGACCGGGGAGCACCCGAAATCAGCCAGCACCGTCGCCGCCTCGACCAAAGTGGCGGCCGCCGCACGGAAGTAGATCTCGGTCGTCGTGCTCGCCGGTACCGTGCCCACACCCACTCCTCGGGTAGTAACCCTCGATCGGCCGCCTCCGCGTGTCGGCGCCGACCGGACAGCTTCGACCGGATAGCCTCGACAGCCCTGCGTCATGCAGGCAGCAATCACACCAAGCCACCCGGATCGATAATAATATCCCATAACATATCGTGAGTCTGAGCAGCTAGATAGATCAAGTTTGCCGGAACAACGATTTACTTATCGACGGGGCGGCTACCCGGTGGATCTGTTGGCT
Source organism: Nocardia sp. NPDC041819 (assembly GCF_055590505.1). NCBI lineage: Bacteria > Bacillati > Actinomycetota > Actinomycetes > Mycobacteriales > Nocardiaceae > Nocardia > Nocardia sp. NPDC041819. Next base: position 171,128 of record NZ_JBVJAP010000005.1, read on the forward strand.
ACGACCAGGCATCGAAGCCACTCCGACACGACCTCGCAGAGGCGATCGCTGCGCGATCGTCGACCGGGCCCGCCGCGCCCGAGCCTTCGGTGATCTTCGAGTGACCGCGGGAGCCGACCACCCCGCCGGTACAAGCGCGATGATGGAGCGGACCCGATGATCATCGAGAGGATCCACGGATGGACCGTCTGAGGCGCTGCTTGGTCGCGGTGGTCGTCCTGCTGGGAGCCGCCGCCGGGTGCGCGGATACCGAGCGCGAATCGCCGCCTGACCGCGGTGCGATCGTATCGACCACTCCCCTGCTGAGTCTGCCGCCCGAGCAGACCGCAGCGCTGTTGGCCGACGGTGATATCCGCACGCCCGTCCGTAACGGCGTCGACGCCTTTCGCCTCGAGTACCGGACGATCACCCCACAGGGCGAGCCGACCACCGCCAGCGGGCTGGTGGTGTTGCCGCGCAGCGACTCTCGGCGGCTGCGGGTGGTCAGCTACGAACACGGGACCATTACGCTGAAGAGCGACGCGCCGTCGGTCGACACCCGCAATCTCTCCGAGCGGCTGCGCACGGTGGCGTTCGCCGCCGCCGGGTACGCGGCGACGGCACCGGATTACTTGGGCCTCGGGAACGGTCCCGGAACGCATCCCTACACCCATGCGCCCTCCGAGACCAGCGCCTCGGCCGACCTGCTCCGCGCGGCCGAATCCCTCGCGGCACAACAGCACCGGGAGCTGGACCCGAATGTGCTGGTGACCGGATTCTCCCAGGGCGGCCACGCCGCGATGGCGCTCGGCAAAGCGCTACACGCCGGAACGATCCCCGGTTTCGGGGTCGCCGCCCTGGCCCCGATCAGCGGCCCCTACGACCTCCGGCATGTTCAGGCGCCCGCCGCGCTCGACGGACGGGTCGTACCGGGTGCGGCGGTGCTGTTCCTCTCGTATTGGCTCACTTCGATGAATCGGATCCACCCGCTCTACGACGATCCGACCGAAGCTTTCCAGCAGCCCTATGCCGACAAAGTGGAAGAACTCTTCGACGGCTTCCACAGCGAGATCACCATCGTGACCTCGCTGGCCGCCACCCCCGCGCAAGTGCTGACCCCCCGGTTCCTCCAGTTGGCCACCGAGCCGACCGGCGCAGCCGCCGCGGCTGTCGCGGAAAGCGACGGCACGTGCGACTGGCAACCACGGGTGCCGGTCCGCCTCTACGCTTCCCACCGCGACCGCGTCGTCCCCTATCCCAACGCCGAGCACTGCCTGCGAGCTCTCGCCAGCGGCAACGCGACGCTGCGCGACTTGGGCGAGGTGGACCACGCCGGATCGGCCCGGACTGCCCTCCCCGAGATCCTCAACTGGTTCCAGCGGGAGTTCCCGCCGAACTGATCGCGGCAGGCCGCCGCCGTCCGTCGGGATGGACGGTCAGTGGGACGAGGCCGACTGCGTCTGCGCCTCGAAGGGCGAATCGATCCCCTCCGTCGCGAGTCGGATATCCAGGCTCGCGATCCGGCCGGAAGCGTCGAACTCCACTTCACCCGCCAGACCGTCGCCGCCGAATTCCAGCCACCGGTAGTCGTCGAGGAATTCGGTGACCAGACCCCGCCGGTTCAGGTAGCTGTACACGGCGCGCCGGTGATCGGTCAGCGGCAGTGCGCCGAAACCATAGGCCAGGACGCGAGCGAGACCCGAGGGAGTGGGCGCGGGCAGTTCGAACGCCGGATGGTCGATCAGAAACGCGACGCAGGCGCCATCGATGACGCCGCAGTAGGAGTTCCAGCGCCCGCAGACGATCTTCGCGGCGTCCGCCATCAGCCCCGCCACCTGATAGGGCTCCGGGGCCGCGCCACCGAGCACCACCGGCAGTTCGGCCGAACACAATTCGGCGACACCGTATCGAAGGCCGAACTCGCGCACCGTCTCCGAGGCACGCAGCAGCGAACGCGGGTAACCCCAGGGATTGACCCACCCCCACAGCCACGTCTCGGCGTCGGCCGTACCGAGCAGATGGACGTCGGTGCACACGAACGAGCCCTCGTCGCCCGCGAATTCGAGTCGGCGTTCTTCCAGGTCGACCTCCCACACGTGTGCGCCGAGCACGTCTTCGAGGTGGAGCCGATGCTCGAGTGACAGCAAGCCCGCGTCATCGAGAAGTCTCGTCAGTGGCACGGATTGGGGCACCGCGTCAGCGTAGTCAACGCGGAGTCACCGCTGCGACGCCGCGCCTACGACGGCTTCCTGCCGGGCAACGGGTGGGAAAGGAAACCATCGGCGAACAGTTGCATGGAGCCGCACCGATCGCACCGGTAGGCATGCTGCTGGACGACCTGCTGGCCCAGCTCGCTGGGGTGATCGGTCATGAAGCCGGTATGTCCGGTGATGAAGCCGAGGACGCCGAGGTAGGTGCGCTGCCGCTCACACCAAGGGCAGGTCAGGTCAACGGATTCCCGCCTGCGGCGTATCTCCGCTTCCTGCTGCTCGATCCGCCGTTGCGCCTGGTCGATGTAATGCCGGGCTTCCGACACCGTTATCCGACAGGCTTCGCTCCACGGCCCTTCGTAGACCCCGTCGACGGCAGTGCGAAGCTGCGCGAACTCCGCCTCGGAACAGCGCACCAACCGGGTACCGCGGAAACCACCCTCGGCGCGGTAGGTGATCTCGGCACGGGAAACGCCCTGTGGCAGACCTCTGTACAGTTTCACCCGCTTCGGATCATCCGCATCCGGCTTGAATTCGATCCCCCGCTCCGACACACCCTCACGTTACCGCCGCGCCGGCGGCAATGGGCCCCACGCGGTCACGGCTACTCGGCCGTCGATCCCGAAGTCCGCCTTGGCGGCGAAGTAGGCAGAACCTCTGATGTCGGCATCGGTGATTGGTGCGAGCCGTACCTCGAGTCGCCGCCTGGCCATTACGCCGCCTGGAGAATGCTTGCCGACCTCAACTGCGGGGATATGTCCACTGCGAACTCCTGCCGCCACAACAGGTGCTGCGGAGGGTAGGTGAAGCATCCGGTAATCGGCAGTTGAGTGTGTTCATCGACCGGCCCGGGGACCTCGGGACCGCGCGGGTCGCGGCATGTGCGGACGGGCTGCTGTTATACATCGGCAGGTCATCGCTATTGTGAACCCACACGATCAGCATTGAGTCGGGACTGGACCGACGTGGCCGAGTCGACTCGTGGATCGGAAAGAGCGGCGTCGGATCATGGCGAGGACCTAACCGTGACTGGGATGCTGGTGATACCCGCGTCCGAGCTACGCGAGCGGTTCTCGCGGTCGTCCGGGCCGGGAGGGCAGCACGTCAACACCACCGACAGCCGAGTAGAGCTGTCGTTCGACCTCGCCAACTCGCCCTCGGTGCCGGAGTGGCTGCGCACCAGGATGCTCCACCGCCTGGCCACCCGCCTGGTCGACGGGGTTCTCACGGTCGTCGCATCGGAGCGACGCGAACAGCTGCGAAACCGGGCGGCCGCCCGCGAACGCCTGGCCTCGTTACTACGTGACGCCGCTTCCGCACCGTCACCTGTTCGCCGCGCCACCAAGCCCTCGCGCGGAGCAAAGGAACGTCGTATCTCGGCGAAGAAGCGGCGCGGCGTCACCAAACGCAACCGCCGCGCCTCCCCCGACGACTAGCTGTATCGACCACGGACGGCGGTAACGCCACGACGATCCGATCTCCTGATCACCTACCGAAGGTCGCCGGACCCGGCACTAGCTGCCGTAGAGGCGAATGAAATCCTGGGTCGGGTCGACGACTCACAGCGGCCTCAGACACAGCGCCGAGCACTCGCAACTCGGCAGAATGCGGATGTCTGTGATGCTGGTGTCTCGGACGGAGTGAATGACTGCTCGAAGACTAGAGTCGGATTCGTGAAAGATCGACCGGTCCTCGTCGTGGCCCTGATCGGGGGCTTCATCGGCGCAGTGCTGTCGAGTCCGTTCGCCGTGTACTTCGGCTTCGGCACTCCTGTGCTCGCTACCGCCATTGTCGGCGTGGGAATCTTGCTGGCTGGAGGCATGACGTTCGGCGGCCTCTGCGCTGTACTGGCATGGGCCGTCAGGGCTGATCGGCGTAACGGCGGTTACCGCTGTCGCGGTGAGAGCCGGGCATAACTTTTCGAAGCTACGGTCTGGCGGCGGTACGGCCAGCAGCCGTAGAGGACGCGGTAATCCGCAGAAGCGGATGTTCTGAACGACGACGGCTCCAGTCTGCGGACCACCGTGCCGCGGACCCCACACTCAGCGCGATACGCGGCTACTTCATGCGGTGGTGGTGATGGCAGCGTGGATCGATCCGTTGCCGGCGAGAGCCATCCACGAGCTATCGCCATTCCGTCAACTACTAGTTGACGAGGCTGCGATCGTCAACTTATGGTTGACGCAGTGCGCGGCGGCAGGAGGAACCAAGATGCCAGAAGCACCGATTGCCACTGGCGCACCGGCCAGCCGTGGCGTTGTCGCCGGTCCGGTCCGACTGGTGCACAGTGTGGACGACTTCGACGCGGTTCGGCCGGGCGATGTCATCGTCTGCCGCACGACCGATCCGTCGTGGACAGCGCTTTTCAGCATTGCCGCAGCGGTGGTGACCGAATCAGGGGGAATTCTCTCCCATGCGGCAATCGTGGCCCGCGAGTACGGGATTCCAGCCGTGGTGGCGGCGAAGGGGGTCATGGAGGCCGTGGCGAATCATCGGATCATCTCGGTCGATGGGACCAATGGACACGTCCATGCCGTTCGCTCGACCCAACGTTGATGTCGCTTCACCAGGCATGGCTGCTCGATACGAAAGGGAGGTCCGGGATGACGCACGTTTCACGCAGTTCGTTGCTCGCGTTGCACGCAATCCGCCTTGGCGGGTTCGTTGATACGCAGGCGGTCGCCGACCGATTCGAAATGCCCGTCGGCCTCGCCGAGTCGCACGTGCGGGACTTCCGAGGGCGTGGTTGGATCAGCCGCTTCCGTTTCGGGGCGGACGCGGGTTGGTCGCTCACCGAGAGCGGGCGTGCGGAGAACGAGCGGCTACTCGCCGACGAGCTTTCCGAGTGTGGGGAAAAAGCGTTCGTGGAAGACGTCTATCGCGAGTTTCTCCCGCTCAACGCACGGTTGGTGCAGGCTTGCACCGCCTGGCAGTTGACCATCCTGCCCGATGGCAGCATGCGGGACAACGACCACGGGGACGCACAGCGGGACCGGCCGATCCTGGCCGAACTGGACAGCCTCGCAGCGGAATTGGTTCCGCTGACGATTCAGCTCACCGAGCGACTCGCCCGGTTCTCCGGTTACGACACTCGGTTCGCCGCGGCCGTCTCCCTGGCCGCCGACGATCCCGAGATGGTCACCGGCACCAAATACGATTCCGCCCACCGAGTTTGGTTCGAACTGCACGAAGATCTGATTGCCACGCTGGGTATCGACAGGGCACTCACCTCCGGCCCCTAGGTAGGTTCTCCCAAGCCCGCCGGTTCGGGCTGTTCAGGACAGTGCGCGGGCCGCGCTCCGGAACGGCACCGTGGGCATAACTCCTCTCGGGCACGGAGTGCCCCGGCTGCTCGCCAGGCGGAATGCCGAGATTCCACCCCAACGATCTAGAACTGTGACGTCGCGAGATCGAGGACGGACGTGCGCGATCAAGAGACCGCGTGCCACACCACGGCCCTGTCGCCCGCTCGTAGGGATCGGACGCGATGTCCCAATTCTTCGGCCGCCGCGGGCTTGCTCGGTGCGAGCCGGATGTAGGCGCCGAGGGAGTGCAGTTCGGTGATGTCGCGTAGCAAGGTCCATCCGGGCCAGTCGAGAAGGTCGTAGCCGTAGGCTGCGGCGAAGCGTGCTCGCTCGTGCTGTGGTTGGTGGAAGTGGTCGGGCAATCCGTTCACCAAGTCGAGTTCGCGTGGCCCGATGCCGCATTGGTCCCAGTCGATCAGCACCCACTGCCCGTGATCGCAGACGGCGTTCTCGCTGTGGACGTCGACATGCACAAGGCCTTCCCCGAGCGGGAATTCGGTCTGGGTGAACTGGCCGATCAGTGCCACGGCGCGGGCGCGCAGCCACGCGCGGTTAGGCAATTCCTGGCAATCCGTTGAAGTCATCGCGGACGGCCGTGGTCGATCGACAGCCGCGACCGCTTTCGAGGCCTGGATGATGAGCCATGGGAGGCGGTCGGTACTTCGCCCGATCAGCCTGCGCTACAAAAGCTCGATCCGAGCAGGCTCGGGTAGTGCGTGTGGGCGCTCATCCGTATACCAGGCGTACTCGATTCCACTGAGCCAGCCGTTCTCGACCCACAGAATCACCTCGCCGATCGGTGATCCGTTGCGGTCGGTGACCGCTCCGCCTGCGAAGATCCCGTCCGGCGCACCGGATGCTCGCACCGCACCGGGGCGGACCGAAAGATCGACGCTGGGCGAACCGACACCCCAGGTTGCGACGACCTGCGCATACGGCACCTGCGCCTGGTACTCGGTGGCGCCGGGAGCGTCCGAGGACAGCAGCTTGGTGACGACGCTGATTTCGAGGTCGGTCAACGTTCGCGGCGGAATCGGTGCACTACTCATCGGTCTGTGGCGGCGCACATCGTTCCTACTGTCGTGCCCAATGAATACCGCCGATCGAGTAGGCGCAGCTCAGGGCCGGTCGAATGCCCCGTCGCGCGCCCCCGACACGAACACGTCCCACTCCGAGGGCGTGAAGACCAGCACCCCGCCGTGAGGATTCTTCGAGTCGCGAACCCCGACGCGCCCGCCGTCCAGATGCGCGATCTCGACGCACTCACTACCAGCGGAGCTGTGGGTGCTCTTGAACCAGCGTGCTCCGGATAGATCAACGGACACAGTCGAACTCCTTCGCCACCTGCCGTAGCAGACGCTTGCTGTCGGGCGTGTCCAACGCTACCCGTCGCATGACATCGATTGCAGCTTTGTACCTGCGCACAGTATTGGCACGTTCGAGGTAGATGTCGCCGGTGTAGCTCTGGACGTGGACGACTGGCGGTTCCAATGGCCGCCCGTCGTCATCGGCGGCGAAATCCAAGATCGTGAATGGACCGGTCGATGTTCCCAGCGGGAACCCGGCACCGAACGGCACAACGTAGACGCGAACGTTCGGCGGCAGGTCTGCCAGGTGTCGCACCTGCGCCGACATGATCCGTGGAGCGCCGACGACCCGCCTGATCGCCGCCTCGTCCAGCATGAGCATCGCTGCCAACGGAGCGAAATCACGGGTTATCAACGCCTGCCGGTTGCGCCGGACACGCACCCGCCGTTCGATCTCCTCGGCGGTGTCCATGGGGAAGTAGGCACGATCCAGCGCTCGTGCGTAGTCCGGTACCTGAAATAGTCCGGGCACCATGTCGGGCCGATAGAACGTGAGATGGGAGGCCGCCGCCTCCATCTGCACGTAGGCGTTGAACGTCGGATTCACCTGATCGGGAAACTCGTCCAACCACGACGGCGTTCTCCCCTGCGCCGCGAGCGATTTCAACACCGGCAACATGTCCACCCGCTGATACAGCCTGCACAGCCGCCGCAGATCCTCCTCCCGTACGACCACGTTCGGCGCACCGGTTTCCAAACGGTGCAGCGTCCCCGCCCCGCGCCCGATGGCCCGCGCCGCCACCTCGATGGACAGTCCCGCCTCCTGCCTCATCCCGCGCAGGCAGCGGCCGAGGCTGCGGTGTGGAACGCCTCCCGTCCCGCGAATGTCGGCTTTGAGCTGCCGAATACCGGCGCTCGAATCGCTCTCCCCCATACTGTTTGCTCCCTTCCGTGGAATATTCACACCGGCTGACTGGAACGTTCCGAAAGTCGTTGTGGAAGGCCTTATTTCGTCCTGCCGGAGGCTATTGTGCAGGGTCGCTGGAAGGTGTCCAGGGCTTTTGCCACTTTCTGTCGCGAATTCGCGCGGGAATGTCCGCACGGCCCGCATCCGGTGCTCCACTGGCCGCGTGATCGGCGCGGCGTGCCTCCGCATTCGCCGCCATCGGACAGTGGGAGGACACATGACCGACGCACTACCGCAACGCGTTCCGTTCCCCCGGGCTCGCGCCCCCTACAAGGGCGTGCCGCTGCCCGTGCTCGAGCGCTACGCCGACGCGCTGCGGCAGTGGGCCGACGCACCCGAACGTCCCGGAGGCGGGGTGCCGACCCCTCCCCCGCCTCCGGTGACCCTCACCGAAGCCTTGTCATGGACCGAATGACCCGGCATCGGCCCGTCCGCACGCGCAGGTCGTGACCGTGCGCCACTACCACGTCACCGTGCACTGCTGCGGCCCACGCTGGCTCATCCACGTACCCGCCGTGGACCGCTGGACGGTAACCCAAGACAAGTCCGCAATCCGATCCACCGCCCGCCAGATGATCGCGACGACGACCGGACACGACGACAACTCGTTCGCACTCCACCTCGTCGCGGGCCGGGCGCTGCGCGACGCGGAGGAGTTCGCGGTGGGATACCGCGTGCTGACGCGCTGGCAGCCGCCAGGGAAGCAGCCGGAGCGCACGCTTTCCGAGTGACTTCGGGTCCGAGGACGGAGGTCGCCCAGATGAGCAGACCGTGGCGACCTTCTCCGCGAAGACAACGATGCCACGGGCAAAGTGACGCGCCGCAATTGGGGCAGTGCCCGCAGGGAACGGGGCACCGCCCTCGTCAGCGGCGTCGCCTAACGCGGACCTCGAGTTCTCGAACTGTGTGCGGGTCGGGTTTCCGCCGGTGAGCCATGACATGGCAATTGGCGCACAGAGGAACAAGGTCCGTTATCGGATCCACTTCATAGTTCTCGCCCATTCCGGAGACAGGCACCGTGTGATGCACCTGGATATAGCCGGCTCCGATCGGGCCATACACCTGTCTGTAGTCGAAGCCGCAGACCATGCACACCGTGCCGTGGTGGGCGATACATGCTTCGCGAGCTGCGCGACTACGTTCGTACTTTCCCGGTCGGCCGGTGAACACCGAATCGCGAACACCTTTCGAGTCCGGTGCGCGTACGACTGACCTATCTCGACGCGCCGAAGACTGACTCATACCAGTAACTCTCGGGCTTTCTGAACCAGTCACCGATCCGCTCCGTGTCGAACACCCGCAACTGCGACATGTCGACGTGGTAGCGATGGAACAGGGATACGAGTTCGTATACGGATTCGTCGTCGGCCATCGCGTCGACTTTGATATCGAGCGTTCGCAGCTCGCCTTCGTATGACAGCACGGCCGGGATCTTGTCGAGCCACTCGAAGAGGGCTGCTTCATCGTACGGTGACCCGTAGTTGACGCCAGCTGCCTTCAGCATGATTCCAGTGCCGCTCATCGTGTTGGCCTCCTTGGTGAATAGTTTCCCCAATTCTTGCGATGCTTGCCCTGCATCCAGCTGGTCCACCATGGGTGTCACCGCCCTGCCCGGTCGGCACCCACCACACTTCGATCGGCATCATTCGACCGAAGCGAGGGCCCTCCGGTCCTCGGATTCGGCACTTAGCGGTCGACACCTGCGCACGGCACGAGTCCCTCCGGTTCACCAGACCGGCCCGGCGCTGCGGAGCCGTTGGGATCCCAGGCATCGTCCGGGGGCGTTGACTATCTGGCTGAGGCGCCGAAAACAGATTCGTGCCAGAACTTTTGAGGATCGCGGAACCAAGGACCGATTTGGCTGTTGTCGAGCTGGCGAAGTTGAGCCAAGTCGATGTGGTATCGATAGAAGAGGGCTAGAAGCTCTCGCAGGGAGTCGTCGTCCACCGGGGTCTCGACGACGATCTCCAACGTGCTGAGTCGACCACCGTACGAGCGGACCGAGGGGATCCTGTCGAGCCACTCGAAGAATGCCGCCTCGTCACCACGCGAGTAGTACCAGACGTCGACCGCCTCCAATACCACCGTCAATCCACCACTCATCAGCTTCCTCCTCCTGGTCTGACGTTCCGGTAGCCGCCCTTCGGGTACTCCACATCCCAATGCGGGCCACCGTGTGCCGCACCGCCCTTTCCAGTCGGCACCCACACATTCCCATCGGCATCCTCCCAGCCGAAGCCGCGACCGTTGGGATTCGGCACCCACCGGTCACCGCTTTTCGGTGGCACGAATCCTTCCGCTTCACCTGGACGGCCCGGCGCCTTCGGCCCGTCGGGATCGTAGGCATTGGCCGGAGGCTTGTAGTTGGCGTTGAACGTCGAGTCACCGGCGATGGACAGGATGGTCAGTCCGGTGATGGTGGCGAGTGCTCCTACGGCTAGCGCCGCGGTGCTGAACTTGATCCCGGCGAGGGCTGTGAAGAATGACCCCACAGCACCGGCGATGGCGTTCGCGGCGGTGTCCAGTGCGGGGCCCTCCACCGTGGCCGCGCGCGGGTTGCGGATTGCCACAGCGGTTACCGCGATGACGACCGAGGCGACGACGAGCGTTGCCGCCACCTGGGTGTTGATGTCCGCGCGAACGGCGACGACAGCGGCGTGGTGGCTGGTTGTCGATTTCGCGAGATCGTCGGCGACCAGCTTGATGTCGTCCGCGTTCTTCGCCAGTGTTTCGAGGTGGCCGGTCAGGTTCGGGATGTCGGGTACGTCGAATTTGCCGAGTCCGGCGGCGACGACTCGCAGGCGGGGTCCGGCGGCGAAGATCGTGTTGTTGTCGGCGAAGGCTGCCCACGCCTGCGCCGCGCGATCGAGCTTGTCTGTGTCGCCATCGGGGACCTTGTCACCCGCGAGCTTGGCGACGACCTTGTCGTACAGCTCGGGAAACTCGGTTTCCAGTCCGGGGCCGTTGTTCCGCGACGACGCCACACCGACGACAATGTTTGCACCGTAAGGCAATTCGGAGGGGATGGTGCGCGGGCACGCTGGACCGGTCCCCTTGTTCGAGTCGCGATTTGCCGCGTAGTTGGAACATTCCCAGTTGTAGCCCGAGGCGATCAGGATGTCGCCGAAATGCTGCAACGCCCTGGCGAGGTTGGTCGCCGCGGTGGTGAAAGCACCCGCGCGCTCATCGTAGGCCGCGGACCAAGCCTTCGCGGCCTGGCAACTCCCGGCCATGCCACTGGTTTCGAGCAGCGCCGTCTGCAGCGGGTTGTACGCGGATTGGAACTCTCTCGACAGCTTGTAGCACTCCTCCGCAGCCGTGTAATACGTCTGCGGCGCAACAGTAGCCATGTCATCCCCTGTCATGCGCAGGTTCACGGCCGCCGCGTCAGAGTAGGAGGCGTGTGCCGTCCGGGCGGCCTGTTCCATCTCAGCCAGTCCGTCGACCAGTTCGCGTGCCGCGGCGACCCAGACCTGATGCTCCTCGGCGTATGCCGCCGCGGCCGCGCCCGTCCACTGCCCACTCTGCATGAGCCCCTGCACAGTGCGGTCCAATTGATCGAGATGGTCGGCGAAGAACTCCTTGAAGCCGCGGGCGCGGGCGGTCACCTGATCGATGTGATCGAGATCGAACGCGAATTCAGAGGTCATGCCATCAGTCCAACTGGAGCGAGCTGATCGGCGCCGCGTTGGAGTTGTCCTGATCCTGTAGCGTCGACACACTGACGTCGAGCTTCGATGCCAGGTCGGTGAGCGCATCCCATGCCTTCATCGCGCCGTCCTGCATGTCATCCCACCCCTCGCGGTAAGCATCGGCGGCGCTTCCCTTCCAGGTGTCGAACAAAGCCTGGACCTCATGGTTCAACGCTATCGATCCCGATCTCAGCTGTTGAGCGACGTCATAAGCCTGCCTGCCGACCGCCGTCACCGCATCGGGAATCATGTTCAGTGGTTGATCGTTTGTCGCCATGGTTCTCTCCTCCCCGGCCCCCATACCATCGCCCTGACCCTACCCGTCCTCCGCGGCGCTCATTCAGGTCTAGGCCTGATCGAATCAGCGCCACCGGCGCGGCACCAAGCCCGTCTATCGCTCTACCGGGCACGACGGCACCTGCACCGCGGACTTCGGCGGCTGCTACGGCGGCCAGCTGATCGCAGCACCGGTCGCTGGGTGCCACACCCCAACAGTCGAAGTCGGTGAAGGCATCGAGTCGGCGATGAACAGCTTCGCGTGGGCCGTTGGCCGAATGCGCTGCGGTGCCGGTCGCGGCGATGACCGACAGTCATCCGTGGGGCGGCGACAGTAACCGATTACGTCATCCGACGGACGCGGCGGGGTACGGGCGCTGCCTAGCGTCGATGGCGACCGGATGCGGTCAGGAGCCGAGCCTTCCGAGGGAGTTGCGATGACCATCAACAGACGACGATTGTTCGGCGGAGCGCTGGCCGTGGGCGCCGCAGGGGTGGCCGCCGACTCGCTCGCCGCCTGCTCGGCCGCTGAGTCGACGACCGCCACCGCACCGGCGGGCGCAGCCCTGCGCGCCGGGGCGGGCGCGCACACAACCCTCGGCCCGGTCAAGCAGATCGACGCGGGGTTGCTGAACGTCGGTTACGTCGAGTACGGCTCCGCCACCGGCACACCGGTGCTGTTGCTGCACGGCTGGCCGTACGACCCCTTCAGCTACGCCGACGTCGGGCCGCTGCTCGCGACGGCCGGTTACCGGGTGATCGTGCCCTACCTGCGCGGTTACGGTTCGACGACGTTCCGGTCGGAGCGGACCGTCCGCAACGGCCAGCAGTCGGCGATCGCCCGCGACGTGGTCGATCTCATGGACGCGCTGGGTATCGACACGGCCATCCTCGGCGGATTCGACTGGGGCTCGCGCACCGCCGACATCGTTGCCGCGCTATGGCCCCAACGCTGCCGGGCCCTGGTCTCGGTGAGCGGATACCTGGTCACCTCGTTGACCGGCAACCAGCAGCCGCTGCCCCCGCAGGCCGAACTCGGCTGGTGGTATCAGTACTACTTCGCCACCGAGCGCGGCCGCCTCGGCTATGCCCGCAACCGGCACGACTTCAACAAGCTGATCTGGCGCAACGCCTCGCCGCAGTGGACCTTCGACGACGCCACCTACGACCGCAGCGCGGCGGCGTTCGACAACCCCGACCACGTCGACATCGTCGTCCACAACTACCGCTGGCGCCTGGGGCTGGCGCCGGGCGAACCGCAGTACGACGGCTACGAGCAGCAACTCGCGGCCGCTCCGCCCATCGCCGTGCCCACCATCACCCTGGCCAGTGACTTCGACGGAGCGGCCAAGGACGGCGCGGCCTACCGCGGCCGGTTCACCGGCCGATACCACCACCGGGTGCTCGACGGCATCGGGCACAACGTGCCGCAGGAAGCTCCGAAACCTTTCGCCCAGGCGATCATCGACGTCGACCACCTGTGAGGCCGCCGCGTCGAACACCCGTGGTACTGCTGCACGGCGCGTGGTTACGGCAATTCGGATTCGGCTTCGACGCCGGTCATGCGCAGGACCTCGTGCTCGGCGCGCTCCGCCATATCGGCGGCGTGTGCGAGCAGCGCGCTCTTGCCCACACCGGTTTCGCCGCGCAGGATCAGCGACCTGCCGCCCCGGGCTGTCACGAACGAGAAAAGCTGCGCCTGCTCGTCGTCGCGGCCCACCATCGCCGCGGCATATGACTCCATGTCGGTCGCTCCTCTCGCACTGCGGCAAGACTAACCGGTCGGTTCCGGAGCGACGACGCTTTGCCGCGGCGGCGATACCGAGGTCATTCGACCGCTCGCGCCTCCGGCACGAGCCGCCGAAGTGCCGCCGAAGATACGTCACCGCTACGTCATCCGACGGATTCGGCGCTGCGCCCTCGGCAGCGATGCTCGACAGGCAGCCGGAACCGTCACCGCGGGCCGGCGGCACGGCCCGCCCGTCGGGCCACCGGACACCGGCGTCCCGCCCGTCCGGACTTCGTACCGATGCCCAGGAGCAGCCTCATGACCACGGTCCGTTTCCATCTGCAGTCCACCCTCTCTCCGGCCGAGGTCGTGCGGGTGCTCACCGACTTCGGCCCCGGCCGTGCCGAAGCGTGGCCGACCATCGACGCCGAGCACTTCGTCGTGCACGAACGCGGCGAGACCTGGGCCGAGGTCACCGAGGGCACCGCGGCCGCCTGGGAGCGGGCGCGCTACGAGTGGGAGCCGGGGGGCGACACCGTCCGGATCAGCACGCTGGACTCCAAGCTCTTCGGCGCGGGCGGCGGCTGGGTTTTCCGAGCGGTGCCGCAGAACGAAGGCTCCCGCGTCGAGATCGAATTGCTTCGCACGCCAAGCACTCTCAAGGGCCGGGCCCTGGCCCTGCTGCTGCCCCTGATCGGCCCCTCCTCGCTGCGCAAATCCTTCGCCGGCCCACTGCGTGCCGCCTGACCTCCCCCCTGACTCATCACCGAAGCGAGACCATCATGAAAGACACCCGGCGCCGCGGCGTCCGTATCCCCCGGCTCGCTCGCGCGGCGACCGCGCTGGCGGCCGTCGTGGCCGGGGGCGCGCTGGCCGTGGCGTGCACCGCGAGCACCACCACCCACGCCGACCCCACGCCGGACGCGCCGCGACCGACCATCGTCCTCGAACATGGGGCCTTCGCCGACGGTTCGAGCTGGAACGAGGTCATCGAGCGCCTCACCCACGACCGGTATCGCGTCGTCGCCGCGGCGAATCCGCTGCGCGGACCCGCCGCCGACGCCGCCGCGCTGAAAGCCTTGCTCGGCACCATCGACGGACCCGTCGTCCTGGTCGGGCACTCCTACGGCGGCTCGGTGATCAGCGCGGCGGCAGCGGACAATGCCCAGGTGGAAGCGCTCGTCTACGTGGCGGCATTCCTGCCCTCCCCCGGGGAGACGGCGCTCGACCTCACCGGCCGCTACCCCGGCTCCACACTGCCCGCCGCCCTGGGCCACATTCCGGCCACCGGGGCCGACGGCACGACGGGTGAGGACCTCTACATCCGGCAGGATGCGTTCCACGACCAGTTCGCCGCCGACGTCTCCCCTGCTCGCGCGGCCCTCATGGCAGCCACCCAACGCCCCATCGCGCAGTCCGCCCTCGCGGAGCCCGCCACGGCGGCGGCCTGGACCGACAAGCCCACCTGGGACGTGATCACCACCGAGGATCGCAACATCCCCGTCGCGGCCCAGCGGTTCATGGCCGAACGCGCCCACGCCCACGTCACCGAAGTGGCCGCCTCGCATTCGGTGGCCGTCTCCCATCCGGGCGTCGTCGCCGACGTCATCGAACAGGCCGCCCAGGGCGCGCACCGATAACCACAAGAACAGGACAAACCGATCGTGGACATGAGATTGGAAGTCGTCGTGCTGCCCGTCGCCGACGTCGACCGCGCGAAGGACTTCTACACCGGACTCGGGTTCCGCCTCGACGCCGACTTCACGGTGGACGAGGGATACCGGGTCGTCCAAGTGACGCCGCCGGGTTCGGAGGCCTCGATCATCTTCGGCACCGGCGTGACGACCGCGGACCCCGGCACGCTGCAGGGGCTGCACCTGGTCGTCACCGACATCGAGCGGTCCATCGCGCAGCTGCGCGAACGCGGCGTCGAGGTAGAGGGGCCGTTCCGCGACGCCACCGGGGTGTTCCACCACGCGGGCACCGCGCAGCGCGTCGCCGGGGCGCACCCGCGGCGCGCCAGCTACGGCTCCTTCGCAGCCTTCCACGACCCCGACGGCAACAGCTGGTTCCTGCAAGAAGTCACCCAGCGGGCACCCGGCCGCTGACGACCGAGACGAAAGCACTGTCATGACAGACGAGAACTCTCGGACCTACGACGTCGTGGTCCTCGGGGCAGGCCCGGTCGGCGAGAATGTCGCCGACCGAACCAGCGCCGCCGGACTGCGCACCGTCATCGTGGAATCCGAGCTGGTCGGCGGCGAATGCTCCTACTGGGCATGCGAACCCAGCAAAGCGCTGTTGCGGCCCGCCCTGCTGCACGCCGAGGCCCGCCGGGTTCCGGGCGTCGCCGCGGCGCTCACCCGGCCCCTCGACGCCGCGGCCGTCCTGGAACACCGCGATCGCATGGCCGCCCATTGGGACGACCGCGACCAGGTCGACTGGCTCGGCTCCGCGGGCATCGCCCTCGAGCGCGGGCACGGGCGGATCACCGGCGAGCGACAGGTGACGGTCGAGACGCCGGACGGCGCGACGCTGGACCTCACCGCCCGGCACGCGGTGGCCGTGTGCACTGGCACCCGCGCGGCGCTGCCGCCCCTGCCGGGGCTGGAGACGGTGCGCGCGTGGACGAGCCGGGAGGCCGCCAGCGCCCGCGCGGTGCCCGGCCGACTGGTCGTCCTCGGTGCGGGCGTGGTCGCCGCCGAGATGGCCACGGCCTGGCAGGCGCTCGGCGCGCAGGTCACGCTCGTCGCCCGCGAGTCCCGGCTGCTGCCCCGCGTCGAGCCCTTCGCCGCGGAACTGGTCGCCGACCGGCTGCGGGCGGCGGGCGCCGATCTCCGCTTCGCCACCACCATCGTTCAGGCCGAACGGGCGGGCGGACCGGACGACGGCGTGCACGTCACGCTCGCCGACGGCAGCCGGATCATCGCCGACGAACTGCTGCTGGCGACGGGACGCGCACCCCGCACCGACGACATCGGACTCGAGACCATCGGACTGACCCCTGGGCAGTGGCTCGACACCGACGACACCTTCGCCGTGACCGCGGTCGGCGGGAACTGGCTGTACGCGGTCGGCGATGTCAATCACCGCGCGCTGCTGACCCACCAGGGCAAGTACCAAGCGCGCATCGCGGGCGCCGTCATCGCCGAGCGGGCCCGCGGTGTCGCCCTCGACACCGGCGTGTGGGGGCGGCACGCGGGCACCGCCGACCGGGTGGCGGTGCCACAGGTGGTGTTCACCGACCCGGAGATCGCCGCCGTGGGTCTCACCACCGAAGACGCCGAGCGTTCCGGGCAGAAGGTCGACGTCGTCGACTACGACCTCGGCCGGATCGCCGGTGCGCTGCAACACATCCCCGGCTATCGGGGCCACGCGCGGATCCTCGTGGACCCGGACCGGCACGTGGTGGTCGGCGCCACCTTCGCTGGCGCGGGCGTCGCCGAACTGCTGCACTCGGCCACCGTCGCGATCACCGGCGAGATCCCGATCGACCGCCTCTGGCACGCCGTCCCGTCCTTCCCCACCATCAGCGAGGTGTGGCTGCGCCTGCTGGAGACCTATCGCGACCAGCGACACTGAACCTTCTCCGTCCGCGCCGGCCGCGGTACTTCCGTGGCTGGTGCTCGCCTCCGCCATTCAGCTTGACACCCCTGTAAACCCGGGCTAGCTTCAGGTGGCCCAGATCACACATAGGGATCGGGCCGCCGGGATCGCACAAGCTGCGTTGCGGCGTCGAATCGGTAGCTCGACGGGGCGGTTCGGCATTCACGCCCGGGCCCCGACCGGCCTGGAAAGGCATTCAGAATGGGTATCAAAACCGGTCGAATCGCCGCTGCGGCAATGGCTGCGGCATGCGTGTTCTCCGTCGTTTCGTGTGGTGAGGACAGCAGTTCCAACGCCGGAAAATCGTCCATCGCGCCGGGGGCCGTGGCGAACGGCGAACCGATCAAAGTGGGGCTGTTCAACCCTTCGAAGGGGCCTGCGACGCAGGCGGGTGTGACCACGGGCAAGAACGCCGCGATCGAATACATCAACAAGCAGATCGGCGGCATCAACGGCCGCCCGATCGAAGTCGTCGACTGCGGGATCGACAACACCTCACCGGAATCGACCATCTCCTGCGCCAACCAATTCGTGCAGGCCGGGGTGGTCGCGACCATCGACGGCTACAACGCCGAATCCTCGGCCGCCATGCCGATCCTGACCTCGGCGGGAATCCCGCTGGTCGGCCAGATTCCGTTCAACACCGCCACCGGAGCGGTCACCGAGAACCGGGTGTTCTTCGGACCGCCGCCGGCTGCGTTCCTGGTCGGCTTCCTACAGTCGCTGAAGCAGGCCGGGAAGAATTCGCTGACTCTGGTCAATTCCGATCTGCCGCAGGCGCATCAGGTGTTCGATCAGCTCCTCGCCCCGCTGGGCAAGCAGCTCGGCATCGACGTCAAGAGCGCCTACTACCCGCCCGCCTCCCCCAACTTCACCGCGCTGGCCTCCACCATCGCCGACGGCAATCCCGCCGCGGGCGGCCTGATGACCGCACCCAACGACAACACCTGCAACAAGCTCGCCCAGGCCCTGAAATCGGTGAAGTACACGGGCACGATCTTCCTCGCCGCCTGCACCGAATTCGTCGACGTACTCGGTCCGCAGGCCGTCGGTTCGCAGGCCTATTCGCCGGTGTGGCTGCCGCCCGCCGTCGATGCCGCTCCCGAACCCGCGAAATCCGATCTGAAGATCGCCGAGCGGTTCATCGAGAACGCCGGAGGGACCGCGGGCTTCTACGCCTACGGAACCTTCGCCACCCTGGTCGATTTCGCCCAGGCACTCACCGCGAAGTCGCCGTCCGAATTCACCGGACCCGCGATCCTGGCCGCGCTGAAGGGACTCACCGACTACCAGAGTTTCCTCGGCCCGAAGCTGACCTGCGGTAAGGCGACCAGCCCGAATTGCACCACGGACATGTTGCTGTTCGAGGTCACCGCGGACAAGAAGCAGGCGCCGGTGACCGGTGGTTTCCTCACGCCGAGCCCCGAGGTCCTGAAACTGATCCCGGGCGCGGCGTAGCCGCCTGAGATTACTCGGGGCGGGCCTTCGAATTCGAGCGGCCCGCCCCTGAAATCTACGGGGAATAAGAGGAAATCGGGATCACATGGCCCAGTTCTTGCAATTCGTCTTTCTAGGTCTGTCGACCGGCGCGGTGTACGCGGTCCTGGCCTCCTCACTGGTCGGCGTGCACGCCGCGACGGGAATCATCAATTTCGCGCAGGGCGCTTTCGCACTCTGGGCGGTCTATGTCGTGGCCGCGCTGCGCACCGACGGCACCTTCGTCCTGCCCGTCGGCAGTCTCTCCCTCGGCAGTGCGGACCAGCCGACACCGATGGCGGCGGCCGCGGCGCTCGGCGTCGCCTCGGCGGCGGCCTGGGCGCTGCTCGCGCACCTGCTGGTGTTCCGGCCGCTGCGCCAGGCGCCGGTGCTGGCGCAAGTGGTGGCATCGGTCGGGCTCATGCTGTTCATCCAGGCCCTGGTCGGGTTGCGGTTCGACACCGAAAACCTCTTCGCGACACCGATTCTGCCGCAGAACACCGTGACCGTGGCCGGTGCGACGGTCAATGTGTCGGATCTGATCCTGGCGGGCGTCGCGATCGCCGCCGCGATCTGCCTGCGCGCTTATTTCACACTCACCACCGTCGGGATCGCGACCCGCGCCGGTTCCGAGGACGAACTCGCGGCACGGCTGACCGGCTACTCGCCCGACCGGCTCGCCGCGATCGTGTGGGTGATGACCGGCGCCGCCTGCGGGCTCATCGGCGTCCTCGCCGCGTACACCATCGGCCTCAACGAGACCAGCTACACCTTCTACGTGATACCCGCCCTGGCCGCGGCACTGGTCGGACGGCTCGCGTCGTTCGGTGTGGCCTGCGCCGCCGGCCTGGTACTCGGCTCGTTCCAGGCGGTCATCCTGTGGGCCGACACCAAGGACTTCTGGCCGAACTGGGCCCAGGCCGGGCTCGGCGACGCGGCGCCCTTCGTGATCGTCATCATCGCGCTGTTCCTGCTCGGCGGCAGGATCCCGGCGCGCGGCTCGCTCGGATCGGTGAAGATGCCCGCCGTCACGATTCCCCGGATCCGGGTGGCGCCGACGCTGGCCGTCGTCGCGATCGCCGTCGCGGCCATCGTGTCGACGACGGGCACCTGGCGATTCGGTGTCGTCACCTCCATGATCCTGTCGCTGATCGCGCTCTCGCTGGTGCTGCTGACCGGCTATCTCGGTCAGATCTCCCTCGCCAGTATGGCTTTCGCGGGCACGGCCGGGTTCGCGCTGTCCAAGCTGGCGGACCACTGGCGTATGCCGTTCCCGCTCGGCATGATCGCGGCGGCTCTGGTCGCCACCGCGCTCGGCGTCCTGGTCGGCGTGCCCGCGCTGCGCATCCGCGGCGCACAGCTGGCGGTGGTGACCCTGGCGGCCGCCCTGGCCATCCAGAGCTTCGTGTTCAACAATCCGGCGCTGACACCGGCGCAAGGCAATCTCATCGCCGACCCCACCCTTTTCGGCGTAGATCTCGGAGTCCGGGAGGGCACCGACCTGGTCACCCTGCGGTTCGCGCTGATGGTGCTGGTGGTGGTCGCGATCTGCACGCTCGGGGTGATGCGGATCATGGGCGGCGCCACCGGACGGGCGCTGCTGGCGGTGCGTTCCAACGAGCGGGCGGCGGCCTCGGTCGGCATCGACGTCGCGGCGACGAAACTGCTCGGCTTCGCCGTCTCGGCATTCCTCGCCGGCATCGGAGGCTGCCTCATCGGCTACAGCCGCGGGCAACTCTCGGCAGGGTCGTTCACCGTGATGATCGGCCTGACGGTGCTGGCGATGACCTACGTCGGCGGCATCACCTCCGTCACGGGCGCGTTCATCGCAGGCACCACGGGCCCGCTCGGCGTCGGCTACGTATTCCTCAACCAGACACTGGAACTCGGCGAGTACTACGAGCTCATCGCCGCGGGAGTGCTGCTGCTGATGGCCGTGCTCAACCCGGTCGGCGTGGCCGGGGCGATCTCCGAGGCGACACGCCACTCGAAAGCGGCGATCGCCCGTCGATCAGGCCGCGAGCCCGCGGTCGCACCGGCGCCGGGCGCGAAGGACAAGGCGGCGGCACATGTCTGAGAACACGACCTTGTTGCGAACCGAGCGACTGTCGGTGCGCTACGGCGGCGTGGTCGCCAACTCCGACATCGACATCACCGTCGACGCCGGCGAGATCGTCGGCCTGATCGGGCCCAACGGCGCGGGCAAGACCACCTTCGTCGACGCGGTCACCGGCTTCACCGATTCGACCGGGCACGTCACCCTCGAAGGCGCCGCGCTCGACCGGTTCGGACCGCATCGCCGCCGCCGTGCCGGACTGGCCAGGACCTGGCAGGCCGGCGAACTGTTCGGCGACCTGACCGTGGAGCAGAACCTCGCCGTCGCGCTGCAACCCACCGGTCTGCGTTCCCTGCTGACCGACATCGTCGGGCGGTCCGCGCCACCGCGCGAGACCATCGACGCCGCACTGGATCTGGTGGGCGTGCCCGGTGTCGGCGACCGCCGCCCCGGCGAACTCACCCTCGGTCAGCAGAAACTCGTCGGCGTCGCCCGCGCCCTCGTCGGCGGCTCCCGGGTGGTGTTGCTCGACGAACCCGCCGCGGGGCTCGACACCCATGAAAGCGTCGAATTCGGGCAGCATCTGCGCCGCGTCGCGGCCTCGGGCATCGGCGTGCTGCTCATCGACCACGACATGCAGCTGGTGCTCGACATCTGTGCCCGCCTGTATGTCCTGGATTTCGGCGTCGTCATCGCCAGCGGCGAACCGGCCCTCATCCGGGAGGACCACCGCGTGATCACCGCCTATCTGGGCACCGCCGCACACGGCGAGAACGCGCGACCACCGGCGACGGGCGACCGACCGGCAGGAGAGAACGAATGACCAGCCCCGCCCCGAGCCGCCCGCCACTGCCGCGGACGGCACCCGCCCTGAGTATCGACGGGCTCACCGTCGGCTACGGCGGCGTCCCCGCGGTGCGCGAACTGCGCGCGCAGGTCATGCCGGGCGAAATCCTGGCGCTGCTGGGCCCGAACGGCGCGGGCAAGACCACGACGCTGCTGGCGACGGTCGGTGCGCTGCCGATCATCTCGGGCACCATCACCGCCCTCGGCGAACCTTTGGACCGGCGCGTGGAACACAACGCGCGCCGCGGCGTGATCCTCGTGCCCGACAGCCGCGGGGTGTTCCACCGCCTCTCGGTCGAGGACAACCTGCGCCTGGCCCGCCGCAAGAACAGTCCCGCTCTGGACGACGTACTCGACTACTTCCCGAAACTGCGCACGCTGCGCGCCCGCCGCTGCGGCACGCTCTCCGGCGGTGAACAGCAGATGCTCGCCCTGGCGAAAGCTCTTCTGTGCGGGCCGAAAATCCTGCTCATCGACGAACTCAGCCTGGGATTGTCCCCCATCGCGGTGGAGGAGCTGCTGCCTCGGTTGCGCGAGATCGCCGACGACCAGCACATGGCCGTGGTGCTGGTCGAGCAGCACATCGGACTGGCGCTGTCGATCGCCGACTCGGCGGTGGTGCTCCACCACGGCCGGGCAGCGCTGACCGGTTCCGCGACCGAGCTGCGGGAGCGCCGGGACAAGGTCGAGGCGGCCTACTTCGGTAACCTCGAGGACGCGGCGGACGATCCGGCGCGGAACTGACGCTCGCGGCGCCACCTCCGCGGCGGCCGAGCTTGCCCGGAGGTGGCACCGTCAGGCGGAGAGGGGAGGGAGTGTGACCGAGACCGGGCACCGGGATCAGCGCAAAGGCGCGCCCGCGCGCCGCAGCACTCGCAACCGTCCGACCGACACACAGCTGCTGGACGCGGCGTGTGCGGTGATGGCGGAGGTGGGCGTCGATCGCGCCACCATGGACGCCATCGCCCGCCGAGCCGACACCTCGCGAGTGACGCTCTACGCCCATTTCGGCTCGCGCGACGCCCTCGTCCACGCCGTGATCGAGCGCGAACTCGGCAAACTCACCACCTGGATGTTCGAGATCTACGATCACGGCGAGACGATGCACTACGGTCGGCGGGCCAGGTACTCGATCGAGTCGCTGTTCGACTACGCGCGCCGCCATCCCCGCGGCTTCCGTGTCCTGCTCGACAACCGATACGACGACGCCCATCCCGGGCGGCGACTCTCGGCCGCTCTCGAACCCCGCATCGCCGAAGAACTGCGCGCCAACTACGCCGAGCGTGGCACCCCCATCGGCCGCGGCGCCGACACCCTCGCCACCATGCTGCTCGGCATCAGTCTCGACATCGCCTACCGGGCGGTCATCGTCGACGGCGCGGACATCGGCGCGGCCTGCGACCTGGCAGTCACCGCCTCGCTGGCGACGCTGCGCGCGATCGCCCCCGGCCAGCTGCGCGCTCTCGACACCACCACCCCCGCGCGAGATTCGTGAACCGTCAGCTCACCGCCCTGCGGCCGCGCCGGGTGTCCTGCCCTGCTACATGAATCCGTGTCGTCAGTCGGCAGTACCCGCCACGCCGGATGCAACTCGAACCAGCGCCACGCCTCGGTTCACCCGCTGTCAGGTCAGGGGTGAATCCATCGAGCGACCGCCCTGATCACCGACGAGCCGGTCGCAGCGGATGGATGTGCCCTGTGTCACAGTCCGAAAAGGCTCTGACGTATTGACCGCCGCCGGTCCGTCCAGCATGGTGTCGAGAGGTTAACAAGCGCTCAGTAACTTACCCGGAAGGTAAGCACTCATGCCCGAAGCCGTCATCGTCTCTGCCGCCCGGTCGCCGATCGGTCGCGTCGGCAAGGGCTCGTCGCGGAATCTCCGGCCCGACGACTCGGGGGCGCGGATCGTGCGGCCCGCGCGGCCGAAGCGGTTGCCCGACAAGCAAATCGGTTCGGAGACGATGTGTGTCGGCGGCGGTCGGGGCAGGGCGACGGCGCTCGAGGGCTTGTCGTAACCGCCGATCCGCAAAGGACTCATTGATGAATAGATTCGAAGGCAAGACAGCGATCGTCACCGGTGCGAGCCGGGGCATCGGGCTCGGCATCGCGCGGCGCTTGGTGGACGAGGGGGCGAGGGTCGTGATCACCGCCCGCAAACAGGACGCCCTCGACGAAGCGGTGGAAGCACTGGGCGGCCCCGAGCGCGCGCTGGCCGTCGCGGGCCGTGCCGATGACGTCGAGCACCAAGCGGAGACCGTCGCGCGCGCGATCGACACGTTCGGAAGCGCCGATCTCCTCGTGAACAACACCGGGATCAACCCGGCGTTCGGGCCGATGGTCGATCTGCCGTTGGAGGTGGCCCGCAAGATCGTCGAAGTCAACTGTCTGGCCGCGCTGTCGTGGGTGCAGCAGACGTACCGGGCCTGGATGAAGGACTTCGGAGGCGCGATCGTGAACGTGTCGTCGGTCGCCGGTGTCAAGCCCGCGCCCGGCATCGGCTTCTACGGTTCGAGCAAGGCGATGCTCACGCACATCACCCAGGAACTGGCGGTCGAACTCGGCCCGAATTTGCGCGTCAACGCCGTCGCCCCGGCGGTGGTGAAGACGAAGTTCGCCACCGCCCTCTACGACGGCCGGGAGGACGAGGTCGCCGCGGCCTACCCGCTGAAGCGGCTCGGCGTGCCCGAGGACATCGGCAGTGTGGTGGCGTTTCTGCTGTCCGACGACGCGAGCTGGCTGACGGGGCAGTTGCTGGTCGTGGACGGCGGCGTCACTCTGACGGGTGGGGTCTGAGATGGCGCGGATGAAGGCATGGCGCGTCCACGAACTGGGCGAACCGCGCGCGGTGCTGCGGCTCGATGACGTGGAAGTTCCGGAGCCCGGGCCGAGTCAGGTTGTCGTGCGGGTCTGCGGCGCGGCGGCGAACTTTCCCGATGTGCTGATGTGCCGCGGCCGCTATCAGGTCCGGCCGCCGTTGCCGTTCACGCCCGGCGTCGAATTGTGTGGCGAAGTGGTGGCGCTAGGCGCCGACGCGGCCGGGATCGCTGTGGGCGACCGGGTGCTCGGGGGCGCGGCGCTGCCCCACGGTGGTTTCGCGGAATTCGCCGTGCTGGAGGCCGCCCAGACGTTCCCCGCGCCGCCGTCGCTGGATGACGCGGAGGCGGCCGCACTGTTCATCGGCTACCAAACCGGCTGGTTCGGATTGCATCGGCGCGCCGGATTGTCGGAGGGCGAGACCCTCCTGGTGCATGCCGCCGCGGGTGGCGTGGGCAGCGCCGCGATCCAGCTCGGCAAGGCCGCGGGCGCCCGGGTGATCGGAGTCGTCGGCGGTGCCGAAAAGGCGGCCTACGCCAAAGATTTGGGTGCCGACGTGGTCATCGATCGTCACCAGCGGGACTTCGTCGACGTGGTCAAGGACGTCACCGGCGGTCGCGGTGCCGACGTGATCTACGACCCGGTCGGCGGCGAGGTGTACCAGCGGTCCACGAAATGCGTCGCCTTCGAGGGCCGCATCGTGATCGTCGGGTTCGCCGGCGGCGAGATACAAGCCGCCGCATTGAATCACGCACTGATCAAGAACTATTCGATTCTCGGTTTGCACTGGGGTTTGTACAACACCCAGGATCCGGCCGCCGTCGCCGAATGCCACCGCGCGCTGACCGCACTCGCCGCCGATGGCGCGATCCGCCCGCTGGTCAGTGCCCGGCTGAGACTGGAGGACGTCGCCGACGCCGTGCAGCGGCTCGCGGACGGCGAGACCGTCGGCCGCGTGGTCTACACGCCCTGAGCCAAGCAGTTTCCACCGCAATCACATCTTCGAGGAGTATTCATGACCGAACCGACACAGCGGATCGCGGTCGTCACCGGCGCCGCTCGCGGAATCGGCGCCGCCGTCGCCCGGCGGCTGGCCGCTGACGGTATGGCGGTAGCCGTGCTCGATCTGGACGAGGCCGCCTGCAAGCCGGTCGTCGACGAGATCGAGTCCGCCGATGGCCGCGCGCTCGCGGTCGGTGTCGACGTTTCCGACGAGGCCGCGGTCACCCGGGCGGTCGATCGCGTGGCCGCCGAACTCGGCGCACCGGCGGTGCTGGTCAACAACGCCGGGATCCTGCGCGACAATCTGCTGTTCAAGATGAGTGTCGACGACTGGGATGCCGTCATGAATGTGCACCTGCGCGGGTCGTTCCTGCTGGCCCGGGCGGTGCAGGCGCACATGATCGAGCAGAGGTGGGGCCGCATCGTGAACCTGTCGAGCACGTCGGCACTCGGCAACCGTGGCCAGGCCAACTACGCGGCCGCCAAGGCCGGCCTGCAGGGATTCACCAAGACGCTCGCACTCGAACTCGGCAAGTTCGGCGTCACCGCGAACGCGGTCGCCCCGGGTTTCATCGAGACGGAGATGACCGCGGCCACCGCCGCCCGGATGAACATTCCCTTCGAGGAGTTCAAGACGGCGATGGCCGCCCAGATTCCGGTCGCCCGTACCGGCACTCCCGCCGACGTCGCGCACACCGTGTCGTTCCTGGTGAGCGAGGGCGCCGGATTCGTGTCCGGCCAGGTGATCTACGTGGCCGGCGGCCCGCGGAACTGAACGGAGGGAGAGCTGTGCGGGTATTTCAAGGCTTGTCCGAGCTGGCGTCCGCAGTCGGAACCCACCTCGGCTACAGCGATTGGCACGCGGTGACCCAGGAACAGATCGATCGCTTCGCCGAAGCGACCGGGGATCATCAATGGATCCATGTGGATCCCGCGAAGGCCGCCGCCGGACCGTTCGGCACCACCGTCGCACACGGGTTTCTCACCCTGTCGATGGTGCCGATGCTGGCCGGACAGGTGTACGCGGTGCGGGGCCTGTCGATGGGCGTCAACTACGGCACCAACAAGGTGCGATTCCCGGCTCCGGTCCCCGCCGGATCCCGGGTGCGAGCCGGTGTCGAGCTGATCTCGCTCGCGCCGGGCACGATCGGATCGCAGGCGGTGATCCGAGTGACCGTGGAGCTCGAGGGCTCGGACAAGCCCGCGTGTGTAGCCGAGACGGTCGCGGTGCTGGTGCCGTGACGACCGATCAGGAGGAGGAGAACACGTGACGACAACCAAGCAGGTGCGGCTCGCGAAACGGCCGTCGGGGCTGCCCGACGCGGACACTTGGGAGCTGACGACCGAGGAACTGCCCGCGCTCTCCCCGGGCCGGATCCTGGTCCAGGTGAATTTCATCTCCCTCGACCCGGCCATGCGCGGCTGGCTCAACGACGTGCGGTCATATGTGCCTCCGGTCGGGGTCGGGGAGGTCATGCGGTCGCTGGATATCGCGACCGTTGTGGAGTCGACGCATCCGGACTTCGTCGTCGGCGACACCGTCAGCGGAACCTTCGGCGTGACCGAATACGCGATCCACGACGGCCGCGGGGTGCAGAAGGTCGATCTGACCGCGGCGGGCGGTCCGACCTGGTTGGGCACGCTCGGAATGCCGGGAATGACAGCCTATTTCGGCTTGCTCGAGGTCGGCGACCTGCGAGCCGGAGACACGGTGGTGGTCTCCGCGGCCGCGGGTGCCGTCGGCGGCATCGCCGGTCAGATCGCGAAGATCAAAGGCGCGACGGTGATCGGGATCGCGGGCGGTGCCGAGAAGTGCCGGATGCTGACCGAGGAACTCGGCTTCGACGCGGCCATCGACTATCGGGGTGAGAACGTCCTGCGGCGGCTGCGGGAGGTCGCTCCGGAGGGGATCGACGTCTATTTCGACAATGTCGGCGGTGACATCCTCGATGCCGCGCTCGCCAATCTCCGGCGTGGCGCCCGCATCGTCATCTGTGGTGCGATCTCGGCGTACAACGCGGAGAAGCTCCCTCCTGGACCTTCGCGGTATATGTCGCTGCTCGTCAACCGGGCGTCCATGACGGGCTTCGTCGTTTTCGACTACGCGGATCGTTACGGCGAGGCGGTCGCGGAGATCTCCCGGTGGCTGGCCGAGGGCAGGATCAAGAGCAGGGAGCACGTGGTGGACGGCGGGGTAGCTCGCTTCGGTGAAACCTTGAACATGCTGTTCACGGGCGCCAACACCGGCAAACTCGTGCTCGCCGTGTAGAGCCATACTGTCCAGGTGACCGATACAGAGGACCGCTCGCGCGCGGACCAGACCCGAGCGCGGCTGCTCGACGCGGCGGTGGTCGCCTTCGCCGAACGCGGCTTCCACGGCTCGACGACCCGCGACATCACCTCGATCGCCGGAGTGAGCACGGGGGCGATCTACGTCTACCACCGTTCCAAGGAAGAGTTGCTCTACCAGATCTCGCGCGCCGGTCACCTGGACACCCTGGAGCGCGTCCGCACCGCTATCGCTTCGGCACAAGACCCCGCCGAGCAACTGATCGCCGTGATGAGGGAGTTCACGATCCATCACGCACGCGCCCATACCGTCGCCCGCATCATCAACTACGAACTCGCCGCTCTCAGCCCAGAACATCAACAGGAGATCAAGCAGACCCGGCGTGCCATCGAAGGAGAGGTCCGGAGCCTGATCGAGCGAGGGGCGGCCGCCGGGGTGTTCGAGAATTCGAATATCCATATGGCCGCGACCGCTCTGCTTTCGCTGGGAATAGATATCGCGCGCTGGTATCACGAGGGTGGTTCCTGGTCGCCGGAGGACATCGGCGACTATTACGCGGACCTCGCGCTGCGAATCGTAGGAGGTCGGCGGCCGAGTCGCCCCGAGTCCGCTCGATCGTGAAGATCGCGGGATGATCACAGACCGAGCGACGCCGCAGAATTGCTCGCGAGGATCGCGAGAGGGCTGAGGTGGCTTCGGGGAGCTGTTCCGGTCCGATCAAGGTCAAGAACTCGCTTGCCGGGCTTGCTCCACGAACCAGGCCGCGATCTGAGTGCGTGAGGTGAAGCCGAGTTTGGTCAGGATGTGTTCGACGTGGCCCTGGACGGTACGTTGCGAAACCACCAACTTGTTGGCGATCTGCTTGTTGCTGAGTCCTTGGGCGACGAGGTCGGCGACCTGCCGCTCCCGCTTGGTCAGTCGCGCAGCCGGGCCCGACGCGAGCGCCGCGTCGGTGGGCTGCTCCCCGAGCGCGTACGCGACGGCGGCGTCCACTCCCATCGCTTGGCCTTGCCGAAAGGCGGCGTCGAATCTGCGAGCACCGAGCGCGCCTCGCGTCGTTCGCTCGCATTCCTTGTGAAAGCGCGACATGCTCAGCAAGACGGCGCGCACGCTGCCGCCCGCCAGCCAGTTTCCCTGGGCGGCTCCCAGCAGCACGGCGGCGCGTTCGGCGTCGCCCCGGTCGGCGACCGTCCAGGCCAGCGCCTCGATGCCGAACGCGGTGAGCACCGGACTGTTGGACCGCCGATTGATTCGCAACGCCTCCTCCAGCAACCGTTGGGCACGGTCTCGGTCGCCCTGCTGGCGTGCGGCGACGCCCAAGCCGCGCAACGCGGTCGAACGATAGAGCAGTTCGCCTCGGGCTTCGGTGATGTAAAGCACTCGGCGGTAATGCTCGGACGCCCGGGTCATGTCGCCGCGCAGTTCGTATGACCATGCGAGGATGGCCAGCGCACTGACGTAGAGTTCCCCCGTTGGGTCAGCGCTGAGCACCTCCACCGCCCGTTCGAGGGACAAGGACGCGTCGGCCGCTTCGCCGGTGGCGAGTGCGACGATGCCGGTGGCGTAGGCGAGCTGTCCCTCGATGGCGGGGGTGGCGTCCTGGGCGGCGAGTGCTCGTCCCTCCGCCAGGAAAGCGGCGGTAGCCTGGAAATCCCCCTGCGGCGCGGCAACCTCGCAGGCCGCGCGGAGGGCACTGATGCGGTCGGGTATCGATTGCGCGCCGGGGTGGGCGAGGACGCGGTCGATCCAGAATCGGCCTTCCCCATACAGGCCGCGGAAGCTCCAGAACTCGTGCAGCGCCGACGCGATGCGCAAACCCGCTTCAGCCGCTGTCCGGCTGTTGTCGGTCAGGCAGGATTCGAGCGCTTCGCGCAGGTTGGGTTGTTCCCGTTCAAGCCGGGCGATCCAATCGGGCTGCCGGGGGCTGATCCACTCGGCCTCGGCGTTCAGCGCCATGCGTTGGTACCAGTCGCGGTGCCTACGGCGCAGCTCGGTGTCTTCGCCGGACTCCCGCAGTTTCTCCCGGCCATAGTCTCGCAAGGTCTCGAGCATCCGGATGCGCACGACGGAATGCGATTGCTCCCGGATCAGGATCGATTTGTCTACGAGAGCCGAGAGCACGTCCAGCGGACTTTCCGCAGCGGCGTCGAGTGCCGCCATGTCGGTACCACAGACCTCCTCGGCGGCGTCGAGTTCGAAACTGCCGGCGAACACCGACAGTCGCGCCCACAGCTGCTGTTCGGCGCGGGTGCACAACTCGTAGCTCCAGGCGATACACCACCGCAGCGTTTGCTGCCGCGCGGGGGCGGTGCGGCTGCCGCGGGTGAGCAGCGCGTATCGGTCGGTGAGTCGGTCCAGGATCTGCTCCGGCGACATGGTGCGCATCCGGGCCGCGGCAAGCTCGATCGCCAGCGGCAACCCGTCCACCTGAGCGCAGATTCCCGCGACGGCGGCCTTGTTGTTTTCGTCGAGCTCGAAGTCCGGCACCGCGGCCGCGGCGCGGTCGGCGAACAACGTCACCGCGTCGAAGCGCGGCAACCCCGCCAGGGTGGGCTCCCGTTCCGGGTCCGGCACCAGCAACGGCGCCACCCGCAGCACCGTCTCTCCGGCGATGTTCAGCGGTTCCCGGCTGGTGGCCAGGATCCGCAGATCCGGACAAGTCCGCAGCAACGTCTCCGTCAGCCCGGCCACGGCCTCCACCACGTGCTCGCAGTTGTCCACCACGAGCAGCGTTTCGCGCGAGGCCAGGAAGTCGGTCAGGACCTCGAGCAGCGGCGTAGCCGACTGGTTGCGTACGCCGATGGCGGCTGCGACCACGTCGACCAACAGGGCTGGATCCGACACCTCGGCCAGCTCGACCAGCCACACCCCGTCGGCGAAATCGCGGCGCACCTGCGCCGCCGCGCGCAGCGCCAGCCGTGTTTTGCCGACGCCTCCGGTGCCGGTCAACGTCACCAGCCGCGAGGCCGACAGCAATTTCTTCAGTTGCGACACTTCGGCGCGCCTGCCGACGAAACTGGTCAACTCGAGCGGCAGCTCGCCGCTTTGGTCCCGCGCGGCCGCCGTCGGTGTACGCCATCCCCGTGACGGTGGCTTCTCGCCCCGACGCTCGAGCATCCCGTCGGGGTGCCCGAGATCCGATTCGCCCAGCAACGCCATCTCCCCTACCGAGAACCCGTGCCCCTGCTGCACCTGCCGGATGGCCTCACCCAGCGCCGCGGCGGAGGGCCGCTCGTGGCGGTCTCGGCTCATCGCGGCTTCCACGAGCGCCGACACGTCCTCGGGGATACCTTTCTCCCGTAGATCCGGCACCGGCTGAGTGGACATCCGGACGAACTGTGCCACCACGTTCTCCCCGCTGTGCCGTTCGAACGCGGCATGACCGGTCAGCGCGCAGAACAGCGTGGCGCCGAGCCCGTAGACATCCGCGGCCGGGGTCGGATCGACGCCTTCCAGCACTTCCGGCGCGGTGAACGCGGGCGACCCGGTCACAATGCCCGCAGCGGTCTGGAATCCGCCGCCGATATGCGCGATACCGAAATCGGTCAACGCGGGCTCCCCGTACTCGGTGAGCAGGATGTTTCCCGGTTTCACGTCCCGATGCACGATATCGAGGCGATGCGCGCTGGCCAGTGCACCGGCGATCTTCACTCCGATCGACAACACCCTCTCCAGAGGAAGCGGGCCGTGCTGTCGTATCCACGCATCCAGCGAGTTCAGCGGGTGATACGGCATCACCAGATAGGGCTGCCCGCTACCGATCGCACCGGTCTCCAGCACGGTGACGATATTCGGATGCGCCGTCAACCTGCCCATGGCGCGCTGCTCCCGCGCGAACCGGGCCTGGTTGTCGGCGTCCAGTTCCGCGGACAGCACCTTTACCGCCACCGTCCGATCCAGCGCAACCTGTCGGCAGCGATACACCACACCGAAGCCCCCTCGACCGATCTCCACCGCGTTCTCGAAACCAGCCGCAGCCAGCTCCGCCGTGAGAGGCGTTGTCACCTCACGGCGTGTCCGCAGCGGATCGTCATCGGTCATCGCTCGGGCGTAAACCCACCAGCATGTCTCCGACAGCAGGCAACATGCGCGCACCTTTCACCACTGCCCAGCGTATCGCCGAAACCTCGACGGCGACCCACACCGTCCAAACGGTTACCTACCGTCCATCGCCGACACATCCCGCAGGCCGCGCTCGAGGGCACGAACTCCTGCGCGCCGTCCAGCGACCGCCCGGCGATCGGGTCCGGTGCGCGAAGTGGTCAGGGTGACCACCATGGCGGTAGCGATGGCCGCGGCGGCGAGTGCGGCGGTGGCAGGCCAGCCGAACCAGCCGACGGCGGCGGCGCCGAACGCGGCGCCGCAGCTGCCGCCGATGAAGTAGACGATCATGTAGGCGCTGTTGAAGCGAGCCGGGGCGGCCGGGTCGATGGCGAGGACCGTGCTCTGATTCGCTACCTGGGCCGCGAACAGTCCGGCGTCGAAGAGGCCGAGGCAGACGAGGGTTACGACCGTATTCGACAGGAAGGCGCCCAGAGCCGCCGAGGCGGCGATGGCGAGCACGAGCCCGATCGCGATCACCCGCCGCGCGCCGATGCGGTCGGTCCACGCCCCCGAGATGCGAGTGGCGGCGACACCGAGGAGTCCGGCGAAGGCGTACATGCCGATCCGTTCGGGCGAGTACGAGAACGGCGGCTGGGACAGCGCGACCGGCAGTCCGGCCCAGATCGTGCAGAAGGCGAAGAACCACAGGGCGCCGCGACCGGCCGCCAGGCGCAGGACCGGATATCGGCCGTGTAGTCCGGGAAGTCCGCGCACCGTTGCCAGATAACCCACCGTGGCATTCCCCGCTACGGCGGGAAGCGCGAACCGGGCGGTGACCGCGATAGCCGCGCACGCCACCGCGAACGCGAGAAGCGTTCCGCGCCAACCGATCGCATCCGTCAGCCAACCTCCGACGATCCGCCCCGCGAGGATCCCCGCCGAAATGCCCGCCGTGACGACACCAAGGACAGTGGCGCGCCGTCGTGGTCGCGCGAGACGTCCGGCCACCGAACTCAATTGCGCACCGACCGATGATCCCGCCCCGATCAGGCCGACAACCAAGCCGAGCAGCCAGGCCGAACCGACCACCGCGCTCGCCGCCAGAGCGATGGCCAGGGTGCCGAACTGGGCCGACAGCACCACCCGCGGCGAGAACCGGTCGACCAGCGGTACCAGCAGCGCCAGCCCCACCAGATAGCCGAGCGACCCGCACGCCAGAGCGGTGCCGACCGCCGCGAGTGAGGCGTGTAGCGAACCGGCGACTTCCGCGATGGCCGGTTGCAGCGGATAGATGGTCGCGGTACCGAGCGCGGCCGCCAGCGACATGAACCAAACGACGGGTGTCCGCAGCGCGGTGCCCCGCGTGTCCGGAGTCGAATCCGTTTTCATCGCACCGACGCTAGGAGCGCCGAGCCCAGGACTCCGGCGGGAAAAGGACGCGATAGTCGCGCTGTCGGCCGCTTTCGAACGCAGGTCTGGTGAGTTCGGTGCCTACGCCAGATGCCGCTGATTCCTACGCCGGGTGGCGCTGGTCGCGGCGGCGCACCGTACGCAACCCGCAGGCTTGGCCTACGCTCGCTCCTTCGAGCAGGTATTGCAGCCCGATCACCACGAATCCGAACAACCATCGTGCGACCGTCTGCCATATACGGGGGCGTCGGCCGTCCTTCCATCGCACTACCCGCATTCCGAACACCAGTTTCGCGAGACTGCCGCGCAACAGCAGTGTGCCGAGTACGTGGTTGGCGAATGACACCGCGAGCACGCACGGAACGAACGCGCCGAGGAATTCGGCGACACCGTCGGAGGCGGGAAAGACACGCTGCGACAACGCCAATCCGACGATCAGCGCTATCAGGGCGTCGGTCGTCGCGGCCAGGGCGAGGCGGTTCTCCCCCGCCTCGTCCGGAACAGCCGCCTGCGGCGCAGGCGCCTGGTCGCGTGGTCGGCTTCGGTGGGGGCCGGGGCGTGTTGCGTTCACGCGACGTATTGTGGCCCAGCTCGACGACGCTCCCCAGCGGTGCGGTGCCCGCCGCCCGCGAGATGGCGGTGCCCCGGGCTCCGTCCCGGCGGTGGTAATTTCACGGTATACTGAAATGCGTTTCAGCACCTGCCGAACCGACACCGGCGGGTAATCGCGGAACGGGCGAAAGGGGGACAGCGCGACATGGCGACACGAGCCGGAAGGGGGCCGCGCGGGGAACGCGGTGCGCAGGCGGATCGCATTCTGACGGCGGCCCGCAAGTCCTTCGCCGAGCGGGGCTACAACGGCACCTCGTTGCGATCGGTGGCTCAGGCCGCCGATGTGGATCCAACCCTGGTGAATTACTACTTCACCAACAAGACCGGACTGCTGAAGGCGGCGCTGGAGCCGCCGGAAGCCTTCGGCGCGGGCATCGCCGAAGCAGCCCGGGTGCCGCTCGAGCAGCGCGGGCGAGCCTTCGTAGCGGCGGCGCTGCGCATGTGGGACGACCCGGGCACCGCGGAGGTCCTGCGCTCGATCATCCTCGCGGCGAGCCACGAGCCCTTCGCCATGGAGCGGCTCCGCTCCGTTTTCTCCGCGCTCGTCTCACAGGTCGTGTCGGCGAGCCTTCCCGATGACGAGGCCGCGGTGCGCGCGGATCTGGTCTCCACACAGATCGTCGGCCTGGCGATGACCCGTTATGTCTGGGCGATCGACCGCATCGCCGACATCCCCTCGGAGCAGGTCGTCCGCCTGATCGCGCCGACGGTGCAGCACTACCTCACGGGCGCCTTGGGCGAGGACATCCCGGCGAACGCCGAGTAGGCGGCGACCGTCCCGCCCGGCACCGGTACCCATATTTTCACGGCATATGGAAATTAGCCTTGCCTGTGGCGAGCCGGTGTGCGTACGGTTAGGGCGGTTAATTTCCGCACTTGTTGAAATGAGGGTGCCATGCGCCTGATCAAAGCCGCTGGAGTCGAGCGCGATCAGCGTCAGCTCAACGGTCCGCAGACCACCGGTCGCCGGTACCGCGACCTCTCCCCGGCTCGCCACGGGATGACCCGCGAGGACAACGTGGCTGTCCCGGTCCGCGACGGGATCCGGCTTCTGGCCGACATCCACCGCCCCGACGCGGACGGCAGATTCCCCGCGCTCGTCGCGGTGGCCCCCTATCCGCGCCAACTCCAGGACCTGGGTGCCCCCGCGGCCGTCATCGAGGCAGGCGCCAGCGATTTCTGGGTGCCGCGCGGTTACGCCCATGTCATCGCCAACCTTCGCGGCACGGTGGGCTCCGCGGGCGTCTACACCTTCTTCGACGAGCAGGAACGCCGGGACCTGTTCGATCTGATCGAATGGGTCGCCGCGCAGCCGTGGTGCGACGGCCACGTAGGCATGATCGGCATCAGCTACTACGCCATGACCCAGATGGAGGCGGCCACCCAGCGACCGCCGCACCTCGAAGCGCTGTTTCCCTTCAACGTCACCGTCCAGGCGTGGGAAGCCAGTTACCACAACGGCCTGTTGAGCGAGGCTTTCATCACCCCCTGGTTCCAGGCGTTGGGTGTTCTGTCCGCCCACGGCGACCGGCTCTACCGCAACGGCCTGTCCCGTCTCCTGCGCAGAGTTCTCGCCATTCCCGCCATCCACCACCGGTTCGACCACACCGACGGCGTCCAAGCCACCCGAGGTCTGCGGCTGGTCAGCCGCTTCCGCCACGATGCCCACCCGTGGGACGCCCTGCTGCACGCAGTAGCCGAGCACCCCATCCGGGACGGATGGTGGGACGAGCGTGACCTGACCGAACTGCTCGCCGAAGTCGACATTCCCGTCTACCTCGGCGGCGAGTGGTCCAACGTCCCGCTGCATCTGCCCGGCCTCTTCAACGCCTGGGAAGCACTCGCGCGCAACCCGAACGTGCGCATGGCCGTGCTCGGGGAACACAGCCTGCCCTGGCCGTGGGAAAGCATGCACATCGAAGCCCTCGCCTGGTTCGACCACTGGCTCAAAGGACGAGACACCGGCATCCTCGAAGGCCCCGCCATCCGCTACTGGCTACCCGGAGCCGAACAATGGCGCACCGCCGACTCCTGGCCCCCGCCCGCCACCCACACCGCCCTCGCCCTCAACGCCGACGGCTCCCTCACCGCCGACGAGCGACCGGGCGAGCGCGAATACGCGACCGACGGCGCGAACACCATGCCCGCACAGCTGAGTTGGACCAGCGACCCGCTTCCCGAAGACCTCGACATGGTCGGCCACCCCGAACTACGACTCACCGCCACCAGCACCACGACCGACACGGCATGGATCCTGCTCCTGCAAGACGTCGGACCGGACGGCACGTCCATCGATGTCACCCAGGGCTGGTTGCGCGCCGGCATGCGCCAGGTCGACGAGGACGCGAGTGAGACGGGCCGGCCCGCCCTCCCGATGCGGGAGCGGATCCCCGTCCCTCCAGGCGAACCGGTCGACTACCGAATCCCGCTGGTGGCCAATGCCCGCCGATTCCGCCGTGGGCACCGTATCCGGCTGACCCTGACCAGCGACGACACCCGCAAGGACTTCCGCCCCATGCTGCTGTTCAGTCACGCCCCGGTCGGCATCGCGGGCGTCAACACGGTGCACTCCGGCTCACGGCTGCTCCTTCCGATCCTGGACGGCGAATGAACGCCCGACGCCGATCCATCGAAAACACGGAGCGGGATCCTTCCGCCGCCCCGGAAAGCCCAGGGTGACATGCACATTTCGCAATGCCATCTGACAGTTCAATTCCCGGGTTGGCCGCCGATGCACTACCGAGCCGACTTCGAAGCAGCACGCACGTTCGCGAAAGCAGCGCACGAAAGGGGATCGGCAACAGTTCGAATAGACCATGATATGTGGGAAGCATTGCAGCCCATGCCGTGTCAGCGACTCTGGCGATGAACGTCCGGCTCCGAGATCCACAACACCCGCCGTGCGGCAGTGCACACCACTGCCGACAACGGCCGATGTCCCCGAGCACGTTCGCGCCTGTCGCGGCGGACGACGCCTGCCGGTGGTCTATCCCGGGATGACGTACTGCACCTGGACCGAATCGGGAGAGTGGAAGAATTCCTTGGTGGTGACGGACAATTCGATGTGGCCGGGACCTGACGGGATGGTGGCCGAGTTGTACCACGAGCCGACCAATTTTATGGTGGTGTTGCCGCGGGCGCCGGTATCGATGTTGTGCCAGGAGACATAGGCGGTGGTCGCGCAAGTACCGATGCCTTCGAAGGCGCTGGTGAGATGGAGTCCCGAGGAGGAGTCCTGATCCACGTTCCCGCGGATCGTCCCGTAGCACAAGCCCGCTTCGGTCGCCGTGGTGTAGAGGACCGGGAGATCGACGGCCTCCGCCGAGGCGGTGCCCGCGAAGACGAACGCCGGGGCGCAGGCCACTACGGCGGCTGCGGCGGTGGTGACGAACCTGGTGACCGAGCGCATGAGTTCCCCTCTGCTGTTCACTGATCGGCATGCCCAGTTGTACTGGGGCTCGCCCCTGCACCGGAACCTCCAGAACACCGGCCCGGCTGCACGTCTTATCCGTCGCCACACCAGAGCCGTTACGTCGCACCGCGATATTCAGGACAAGCCCAGGTCCCGGGCCACGATCATCTTCATGACCTCGCTGGTGCCCGCGTAGATTCGCGCCACCCTCGCGTCGGTGTACAACCGGGCGATCGGATACTCCATCATGTACCCGTACCCGCCGAACAATTGCAGGCAGCGGTCCACGACGCGGGCCTGTACCTCCGTGCAGAAGAGCTTGACCCGGGCGGCGTCCGCTCCGGACAAGGCGCCCTCGACCAAATCGAGCACCGCACGGTCGACCATCGTCTGCGCCGCTTCCACCTCCGCGGACATCGCGGCGAGTTCGAACTTCGTGTTCTGGAACGAGGCGACCGGGGTGCCGAAAGCCTTGCGCTGCTTGGTGTAGTCGACGGTCGCGGTGACCGCGGCACGCGCCTGCGCGACCGAGCCGACCGCGACGGTGAGCCGTTCCTGTGGCAGATTGTGCCCGAGATAGCCGAACGCCGCGCCCTCGGCGCCGAGCCGGTTGGCGACCGGTACCCGGACGTCGTGGAACGACAGCTCCATGGTGTCCTGCACCTTGCAGCCCATCTTCTCCAGCATGCGGCCGCGGGTGAAGCCGGGCATTCCGTCCTCCACCACCAGCAGGGTGAGCCCCGCGCGGCGGTTGTCCGGGTCGGTGGACGTGCGGGCTACCACGATCACCAGATCCGCGAGCAGACCGCCGGTGATGAAGGTCTTGGCGCCGTTGAGCACATAATCGTCGCCGTCGCGCACCGCGCTGGTTCGCATCCCCGCCAGATCCGAGCCCGTGCCCGGTTCGGTCATGGCGATCGCGGTGAGCAGCTGCCCCGACGCCAGCCCGGGAAACCATCGCCGCCGTTGCGCGGCGTCGGCGTACTCCAGGAGGTACGGCAGGATGACGTCGAGCTGGGTGCGCACGGTGCCGAGCGTGACCAGGGCCCGGGCCGCCTCTTCTTGCAGGATCACGTTGTAGCGGTAGTCGCGGATGCCCGCTCCCCCGTGTTCCTCGGGTACCGCGAAGCCGAGCAGCCCGAGTTCGCCCATCTCGGTGAAGATCTCGCGCGGCATCCTGCCGTCCTTCTCCCACCCGGAGTAGTCCGGCACGATCCGCTTCTCCACGAAATCCCGGACCAGCTGCCGGAACGCCTCGTGGTCGGCAGTGAACAGCTCTCGTCGCACGGCGGGCCTCCCCGTTCAGGACATCAGTTCGACGACGGTGGCGTTGGCGGTGCCGCCGCCCTCGCACATGGTCTGCAAGCCGTAGCGAATGCCGTTGTCGCGCATGTGATGCAGCATCCGGGTCAGCAGGACGGCGCCGGATCCGCCGAGCGGGTGCCCGAGCGCGATCGCTCCGCCCAGTGGATTCACCAGCGAATCGTCGGCGCCGGTCTCGGCCAGCCAGGCGAGCGGGACGGGCGCGAACGCCTCGTTCACCTCGAAGACGCCGATATCGGCCAGCGCGAGACCCGCTTTGCGCAACACCTTCTCCGTCGCGGGGATCGGGCCGGTGAGCATCAGCACCGGGTCGGAGCCGGCTACGGCGCCCGCGCGGTAGCGGGCCAGTGGCGTCAGGCCCAGCTCGCGCGCCTTGCGCGGGGTGGTCACCAGCAGGGCGGCCGCACCATCGGAGATCTGCGAGGCGTTGCCCGCGTGGATCACGCCGTCGTCCTGGAACGCGGGTTTCAGGCCGGCGAGCTTCGCCGCGGTGGTGCCGCGCCGGATACCCTCGTCGGCGTCCACCACGCCCGCTTCGGTGCTCACGGGCACGATCTGGTCGGTGAAGGCGCCCGCGTCCTGGGCGGCGGCGGCACGCTCGTGCGACCGCGCGGAATACTCGTCGAGCCGGGTGCGGCCGAATCCCCACTTCTTCGCGATCAATTCGGCCGAGATGCCCTGATCGAACGCGAAGCCGTCGTAGCGCGCCAACGCTTTCGGCCCATAGGGAGCACCGGAAGCCTTCGCCGCGTTCAGCGGCACCCGGCTCATTACCTCGACTCCTCCCGCGATCACGATGTCCTGCTGTCCGGAGAGCACGGCTTGCGCCGCGAAATCGAGCGCTTGCTGGCTGGAACCGCAGGCCCGGCTCACCGTGGTGCCCGGAACGCTTTCCGGCCAGCCCGCCGCCAGCACGGCGTAGCGGCCGATGTTGCTGGACTGGTCGCCTACCTGGGCGACGCAGCCCCAGATCACGTCATCGATCAGCGCCGGATCGAGGGCGCAGCGCTCGGCCAGCGCGCTGAGCACCAGCGCGGACAGATCGGCCGGGTGCACCCCGGACAGTCCTCCGTTGCGTTTGCCGACGGCGGTGCGGACCGCCCCGGCGATGACTACCTCACGCATCTCATCTCCCGTTCTCGGAATTCCCGGCGGCGCGCATCGGCGGCCGCCGGACGGTCCAGTGGCCGGTGAACCGTGGTTCGCGCCGTTCGGCGAAGGCCGCGAACGCCTCCGGGGCGTCGGCGGTGGCGAAGTTCAGTCCCTGCGCCCTGGACTCGGCCGCGAGCGCTTCCCGCAGTGTCGAGCCCGCGCCTTCGTGCAGCAGCGCCTTGGTCTGGGCCAGCGCTACCGGCGGTCCGGCCGCCAGGCGCGCGGCGAGCTGGGTGACGAACCCGTCGATCTCCTCCTGCGCCACCACCCAGGTGACCAGTCCCAGCTCGCGAGCCTGTTCGGCGTCGACCGTCTCGGCCAGCAGCGCCAGCCGCTTGGCCTGTTGCAGGCCGATCAGCCGGGGCAGCAGCCAGGAGCCGCCCAGATCCAGCGACAGTCCGCGGCGGGTGAAGATCTGCGCGAATGTCGATTGCGGGGTGGCCACCACGAGATCGCAGCCCAGGGCCAGATTCCACCCCGCGCCGACCGCGACGCCGGTGACTTTCGCGACGGTGGGCTGGGGCAGTTCGTGCAGCAGGACCGCGACGTCGGTGAGGGCGCGCATCCGGTAGACCGGGTGCGCGTTGTCGGGCGTCGAGATGTCCGCGCCGGAACAGAACGCGCCGCCCGCGCCGGTGAGCACCAGGGCGCGCACGCCGCGGTCGGCTCCGGCGGCGCGCAGCGCGTCGGCCAGCGCCGCCCAGAGTTCGGCGTCGATCGCGTTCTTGCGGTGCGGCCGGTTCAGCGTCAGTGTGCGCACGCCGTCGCGATCCTCCGAAAGCAGCACGGACTCGCCGGTCATCGGCGTGATCCGATCACGCCGGCGTCCCGCAGTGATTCGATATCCATTGCGGTGCAACCCAGTTCGGTGAGCACGGCGTCGGTGTGCGCGCCGAGGCCTGGCACCGGGCCCATCGGCGGCTCGAACCCGGCGAGGATCGCGGGCGGCAGCAGCGACGGGATCGGACCCGCGGGGGTCTCGATGCTGCGCCAGCGGTCGCGCTCGGTGAGCTGCGGGTGGTCGAGCACCTCGGTGGGGCGGTGGTAGCAGGAATTGCCGATCCCGGCGTCGTCGGCGATCTTCTGGATCCGGGCCAGGTCGTGGCGCAGGCACCACGCGGCGATCGCGTCGTCGATCTCGCCGCGGTGGCGCACCCGCCCGGGGTTGCTGCGGAATCGTTCGTCCGCGGCGAGATCCGGCCGCTCCAGGATGTCGGTCGCCAGCCGCCGCCACTCCCGGTCGTTGGTGGTGCCCAGCACCACGGTTCGCCCGTCGGCGGTGGGATACGCGCCGTAGGGCGCCACGGCGGGCGAGCTCATCCCGAGCGGCTGCTGATCGACGCCGGTGTGCCGCGCGTAGGTCAGGTGATAGCCCATCATCTCGGCCATGGTGTCGAAGAGGCTCACCGAGATGGTGTTGCCGTGAGCCGCGCCCCGACCCCGCCCGCACAGTGCGGCGAGGATCGACAGCGCCGCGTACAGGCCCG
This sequence comes from Nocardia sp. NPDC041819, assembly GCF_055590505.1. NCBI lineage: Bacteria > Bacillati > Actinomycetota > Actinomycetes > Mycobacteriales > Nocardiaceae > Nocardia > Nocardia sp. NPDC041819. The sequence continues at coordinate 212,123 of NZ_JBVJAP010000005.1, forward strand.
TGGTGACGTCGGCGACCGGCGGGCCGGGTTTGGCCGGGGCGTCCGCGGTGCCCGTCACCGCGCAGACGCCGGATTCGGCTTGGACGAGCAGGTCGTAGGCGCGTTTGTGGGACAGCGGGCCGCCCGCGCCGAACCCGTCGATCTCCACCGCGATCAGGTCCGGATGCCGCGCGGCCAGGTCCGCGGGCGCGAGACCGAGGCGGGCGGCGGCGCCTGGCGCGAGGTTGGACACCAGCACGTCGGCTCGGCTCAGCAAGCGGTGCAGCAAGTCAACCCCTGCGGGCGATTTCAGGTCGAGGGTGACCGACTCCTTGCCGCGGTTGACCCAGACGAAGTGGGCGGCCTGCCCGAGCACCACGTCGTCGTAGTACCGGGCGAAGTCGCCGCCGTCCGGGTGCTCCACCTTGATCACCCGGGCGCCGAAATCGGCCAGACTGCGGGTGCACATCGGCGCGGATACGGCCTGTTCCAAGGCGACCACCGTGACACCGGCCAGTGGTCCCGGCCCGGGGGACCCGCCATCCGGCACGAGAGGCTGCGCGGGGGCGGTCATCAGATCACCGTGCCGCCGTCCACCGGCAGCACCTGGCCGGTGATGAAGGAGGCGGCGTCGGAGGCGAGGAAGACGAACGCGCCCGCGACTTCCTCCGGTTCGGCCCAGCGGCGCAACAGGATCCGGTTGAGCATCTGCTCGGAGAACCGATCGTCGGTACGGATGGTGTGCGTCATCGGCGTCGCCGCCAGCGGGGCGAGCGCGTTGACCAGGATGTTCTTGCGCGCGAGTTCCTTCGCCAGCGATTTGGTGATGCCGATGATCGCGGCCTTGGCGGCGGAGTAGTTCACCTGGCCGAGCGTGCCGACGATGCCCGCGGCGGAGGTGACGTTGATGATCCGCCCGGTGCCGTCGGTGGGCAGGAACGGCAACGCCGCCTGCGCGCAGTTGATCGTGCCCAGCGCGTGGATGTCGAACAGCAGCCGCACCGACTCCGCGGTGGTGTCGGCGAACATCGCCGGCGCGGTGACCCCGGCGTTGTTCACGACGATGTGCAGCACGCCGTGGGCGAGTCCGGCGGCCTGCTCGGCGGCCGCCACGGCGGAGTTCCGGTCGGAGACGTCCAGCGCCCGCCCTGCCGCGGCGCCACCGTTCGCGACGATCTTCTCCGCGACGGCGCGGGCCGCCGCGCCGTCGACGTCGGTGACCAGCACGGCCGCGCCCGCGGTGGCCAGCGCCCGCGCCACCGCGGAGCCGATCCCGCCCGCGGCGCCCGTGACCAGCGCCGAACGCCCGGTGAGATCGAACAATGTCTGCAGCGCCATCAGTAGCTCCTCGGCAATCCCAGGGCGTGCGAACCCAGGTAGTTCAAGATCATTTCTTGGCTGACGGGGGCGATGCGCATCACGCGCGCCTCCCGGAAGTAGCGGGACACGTGGTATTCCTCGGCGTATCCCATGCCGCCGTGTGTCTGCAGCGCTCGGTCGGCGGCGATGAATCCGGCGTCGGCGCAGAGGTATTTGGCCGTGTTCGCCTCGCGCCCACACGGTTTCCCGTTGTCGTAGCGCCAGGTGGCCTTCCGCAGCGTCAGCTCGGCCGCGTCCAGCCGGGCCAGCGAATCGGCCAGGGGGAACTGGATGCCCTGGTTCATGCCGATCGGCCGGTCGAAGACCACGCGTTCCTTCGCGTACCGCACCGCCCGGTCCAACGCGACCCGGCCGAGGCCGAGCGCCTCGGCGGCGATCAGCATGCGTTCGGGGTTCAATCCGTCGAGCAGATAGCGGAACCCGGCGCCCTCCTCGCCGACCCGGTCCTTCACCGGCACGCGCAGGTCATCGATGAACAGCTCGTTGGAGGTGACGGCGTTGCGGCCCATCTTGGCGATCGGCCGGATGTCGACGTGCGCGCGGTCGAGGTCGGTGAGGAACAGCGTCATGCCGTCGGTCTTCTTGGCGACCTCGTCATAGGGGGTGGTGCGGGTCAGCAGCAGGATCTTCTCCGATTCCTGCGCTTTCGAGATCCACACCTTGCGCCCGTTCACCACGTAGTGGTCACCGTCGCGGCGGGCGAACGTCGTGATGCGCGGGGTGTCCAGGCCCGCGCCGGGTTCGGTCACGCCGAAGCACACGTGCAGCTCGCCGGTCGCGATGCGCGGCAGGGTCCGTCGCTTCAACTCCTCCGAACCGTGCACCACCACGGGATGCATGCCGAAGATCGACATGTGGATCGAGCTGGCGGCGTTCATCCCGCCGCCGGAGCGCGACACCTCTTCGGCGAGCAGGGTGGCCTCGGTGATGCCGAGGCCGTGGCCGCCGTACTGCTCGGGGATGGTGATGCCCAGCCAGCCGCCACCCGCGACGGCGTCGTAGAACTCGGTGGGGAACTCGTGCGCCTGGTCTTTGGCCATCCAGTACTGGTCGTCGAACTTGCGGCACAACTCGGCCACCGATTTCCGGATCAGCTCCTGGTCTTCGGAGAGCTCGAAATTCATGCCCTGGGCGTTCGTGTCACCGGACACTTCCGCACCTCCACTTCCTCGTATCGCGGTCGCTCGCGGCACACGCCGGTGCGGAAGGTCGATCCAGCCCTTCCGCACCGGCGGCACCCGACGGCGACCGCTCGGTACCGCGCGTATGGCCCTCCGTCTCCCCAGTCGAGGCGGACGACGCGCGAGCCGATCCCCGTCCCCCGGCGCGGCAGTGCGCCGAGGCGATTCCCGTGCCCGGCGAGGTTTCGCCGGGCACGGCGTGCACCGCCTGTCCTCGGCCCCGGTCGGAGCAGGCGTGTCCGTGCTGGCCTGCGGGAATTCGTTCGATCCCGCGGCCGGCGGCTCAGCGCGGCGCCGAGGCCACCCCGTCGTAGCGAATCTCCGCGCCGAGCACCCGATTACCGAGTTCGTCGAGGTCGTAGGACTGGCGCGCCAGCCAGAAGCGCAGGAAATCGGTCAGCGAATAGCGCACGAACAGCGCCGAACCCACCACGCTCGCCGCCACCCCGCCCAGGGCGAGGGTGATGGCGTCGCGCTGCGCCAGTGCGTCGGTCGTGCCGTGCGACATGAAATACGCCAGCACCGCCACCGCCACACCGGCCACCATGAGCGTGACGCCGGTGCGCAGCCATAGCCCGGAGCGGCCTGCCGCCGGATCGGGGATCTTCAAGTCCTGCAGTTCGCGGACGAAACGCTCCGCGCGAGATTCGGTCATGGGGAACTTCCTAGGTAGAGGGCTGCCAATTCGTTGCGGATTCCGCTGTCGGGGTGTCCCTGCCGCACCACCCGCCCGCGCACCAGCACGGCCGCGTGATCGGCGATGTCCAGCACGGCGGCGGCGAACTGCTCGACCACCAGCACCGCGACACCTTGGCGGGCGATCTCGGCGACCTCGTCGTAGAGCCCGCCGACCACCAGCGGGGCCAGGCCCATGGACAGTTCGTCGAGCAGCAACACGGCGGGATCGGTCGCCAGCCCACGCGCCAGCGCCAGCATCTGCTGTTCGCCGCCGGACATGGTTCCCGCGATCTGACCCGCGCGTTTGCCGAGGATCGGGAAACGGCTGAAGGCGATCTCCTCGATCTGCGCCCTCGACCGCCCGGTGAAGGTCATCATCAGCAGGTTGTCGCGCACGGTGAGATTCGGGAACACCCCGCGTCCCTCGGGGATCAGGCAGACGCCCGCGCGGGCCAGGTCGCGCGGGTCCGCTCCGGTGACGTCGCGCCCGCCGAGCGTCAGCCGTCCGGAGATGACCGGGTGGATGCCCGCGACCACCTTCAGCGCGGTGGTCTTGCCCGCGCCGTTGGGCCCGAGCAGTGCCACCACCTGCCCGGCCGCGACCTCCAGGTCCACGCCGTGCAGCACGGTGATGGCGTCGTAGGCGGCGCGCACCTCCCGCAGGACGAGGAGTTCGGCGGGGGCGGAAGACATTGTGGCCGTGGCTGGTTCGGTTGCACTCTGCACGCTCATACGTCTCCCAGATAGGCCGCGAGCACGGTTTGGTCGGCGCGGATCACCGCGGGTGGCCCCGAGGCGATCACCTTGCCGAGATCGAGCACGAACACCTCGTCGCAGACGTTCATCACCAGGCCCATGTCGTGTTCGACGAGCAGCACCGCGGTGCCGTCGTCGGCCAGCGACCGCAGCAGTTCGCCGAAGCGCTCGGTCTCGGTGTGGTCCTGGCCCGCGGCGGGCTCGTCGAGCAGGATCAGGCTGGGCCGCGCCGCGATGGCCCGGCCCACTTCCACCAGGCGGCCGGTGCCGGTGGGCAGCTCGTCGGCGCAGGCGTCGGCGAGTTCGTGCAGGCCGAGCCGGTCGATGATCTCGGTGACGATCCGGGCGGCGTGCCTGCGCTGCGGGCCGAGTTCGGCCGCGACCAGCAGGTTGTCGCGCACGCTCAGCCTGCCGAACAACTCGAGCCGCTGGAAGGTGCGAGCCAGGCCGTGCCGGGCGCGGCGGGTCGGGCTGAGCCGGGTGACGTCGGCGCCGTCGATCGCCACCCGCCCCCTGGTCGGTTTGCGCAGCCCGCAGATCACGTCGAACAACGTGCTCTTGCCCGCGCCGTTGGGGCCGATCAGTCCGGTCACCGCGCCGCGTTCGGAGCGCAATCCGGCGCCGTCGAGCGCGCGGTTGCCGCCGAAGACGACGGTGACATCGTCAACTTCCAGTAGCGACGGCACGATCGAGCACCTCCCCGTCGTCGGATGTCCACGGGCGCCGCACGCCCCACCACTCCACCGGGACCTGCGCGGGGTCCGGCGCGGTCCGCGCCCGCACTCCGTGCAAGACACGCGCCGCCACCACGGCGGCCACCACACCGAAGGTGAATCCCCACCCGTCGACGACGTCGACCAGACGCAGCCCCCACAGTCCCACGACCAGCAGCGCGAGCAGTGGGGCGACGATCCGGTCGCGCAGCATCGGCAACCATTCCTCGCGCATCGAGGCGATCGCCCCGTCCTTCAGCACGCCGCCACCGAAGGCGATGCCGCCGAGCGCGGGCAGCACCTGCGCCAGGTTCTGCAGCCCCGGCCACAGCACGGGGATCACGTTCAGCGGGCCGGCGAAGACCGCGCCGGTGAACAGGCCCGCACCGACCGCACCGAGACCGGCGATGGTGACGATGAGGAAGATCGGTAGTCCGGCCACCAGATTGAACTGTTCGGGCGCCACCGCCCGCACCTGCATGCCGTACAGCGCGCCGCCCAGTCCGGCGATGGCCGCCGCCAGCGCGAAGACCAGCACGCGCGCCGCCAGCAGGCTGCCACCGAGGGTCGCGTAGGCCGCCTCGCTGTCGCGCAAGGCGATCAGGCGACGCCCGAATCGGCTGCGCCGCAACAGCGCCACCGCCAGGCCCGCCACCGCCAGGCACACCGCGGCGAAGACGGTCACCTCGGCGGTGGTGTCCAGTTCCAGGCCGAACAGATCCGGCCCGACCAGCGACACCGAGCCCTGGTCGAACAGCGCGATCCGCACGCCGAGGATCTCGAAGGAGGGCAGCGTGAAGATCCAGCGATCCAGGATGACGGCGAATGCCGCCGTCGCCAGGGCCAGGTACACCCCGGACAGCCGCAGCGCGGGCACCGCGACCACGGCCCCGACCACGCCGGCGATACCCATCGCGGCGGGCAGCGCCCACCACTGGCCCTCCGGTCCCAGATGCGCGTAGGCCACCGCGCCCACACCGGCCAGGCTGAGCTGGCACAGCGAGATCTGACCCGCGAAACCCAGCAAGGGCAGGTACGACAGCGCGATCACGCCCCATGCGAACATTGCGCCGTAGGTGATCAGGTCGGATTCGGTGAGCATGGTCGCCAGCATCAATCCGGCCACGACCACCACCGCGGCGAACGCCAGCGAACCGTTGATGGATGGCGATGGCACCGGGCTGAGCCTGCGGTCGCGACCGCGCAATCTGCCGTGCGGGAACATCAGCAGCGCCACGAACAACAGCAGCGCCGGGGCCGCCAGCCGCAGGCCGGGCAGGTACTCGTTCTGCGGCAGGTACCCGGTGAGGTAGCTCTCCAGCAGGCCGACCACCACCGCGCCCGCGAACGTCATCGGCAGATCGCGCAGCCGCCCGAAGATGGCCGCGGTGTAGGCGCTGACGATCAGCAGCGACAGCTGCGCGGCATCCAGCGCCACGGTCGGCGCGATGAGGATGCCGCCGATCGCGGCCAGCTCGATGCCCAACATCCAGGCGATCCGGTTGGCCCGCCGGGGATCGGCGCCGGTCAGGCCCACCAGCGCGCGATCGTCCACGGTGGCCCGCATCTCCGCGCCGATCCTGGTGCGGTACAATAGGATGCGCAGCGCGGCGGCGACCGCGACGGCGACGGCCATGGTCAGCGCCTGATGCCAGGTGATGATGACCGGCCCGAGGTCGATCGACGGCTTGTCGGCGAAGAACCTGGTCAGCGACCGCGACTCGTTGGGGTTCCAGATCCAGCGCGCCAGCACGATGAGCCCGCTGAGCAAGGCGATCGTCATCACGAGTTTCTCGGCGTCACCGAGCCCCTGCGTCGGCGCCAGCGCCTTGCCGAACAGCAGGCCGAACAGCGGCGCGAAGACCAGCAGCACCGCGACGATCGCCATCGGCGCGGGCCAGCCCCAGCCGACGGTGAGCTGCCAGTAGACGAACGCCGAGATCATCCCCGCGGCGCCGTGCGCGAAGTTGAACACGCCGGTCGTGGTGTAGGTGAGCACCAGACCGCTGCCGATCACGGCGTAGATCGCCGCGGTGCTGAGGCCGACGACCCCGAAGGCGATGAACTGCTCCATCAGCGCGAACGCTCCGTCACTTCAGGTCGCTTCGGCTCTTGCCGACATCGGCGAGGGTCAGCGGTTTGCCGAAATCCCGGGTGTACTTGTACGGGGTGAAGCCGCAGCGGAATACGCCGGTGTTCGGCTTGAAATCCGCCGTCTTCCAGCCGTCGGGCGTGGCCCGCTGGACGTTGAAGCACCGGGTCTGCTCGGCCAGGGGCCGGGACAGATCGACCGGCGCCTGCAAGCCGCCGCCGGTCCACGCGGTCTCCTTGCTCGCCGTGTCGTACACGCACGCGCGGGTGAGGTTGTCACCGCAGCTGGTCGCCGCTTTGGCGAACAGCAACCACGACTGGAAGGCCCGCAGCACCTGGAAGGTGATCGCGCTGCTCGGCGCGTACTGCTCGAACAGGTCTTTCAGCTGCTGCACCGCGGGCACCTGCGCGGCCGCGTCCAGCGGTGCGGTCCCGCTCAGATCGGCGTAGTTGTTCTGGGTGGCCAGGGAGCTCTTCGTGACGTCGAGGAACGACTGGTTGTAGGAGTTGGCGTTGGCGTCGATCCAGTCCAGCTTGTAATTCATGCTGGTGAGCACGTCCTGCAATTTGGCCAGGTAGCGGAACTCCCCGAAGAAGATCAGACCCTTGACGTTGTTGGCCTTGATCGCCTGCGCGTACGGCGTCCAGTCCGACACGCCCGCGACCGGGTAGAGGTCGTTGTAGACGATCTTCGCACCGTTCGAGGTCAGTGATTCGGTGAGCTTCTCGCCCATGACCTTGGTGATCGGCGAGTCGCCGTTGATCATCCCGACCGCACCGGCCGAATTCGGGTAGGCCTCCTTGATCAGCCAGTCCTGGAAACCGGTGTACGGGTTGACCGCTTCGGAGGCCGAGGAGCCGCCGCCCAGTTGCAAGTCGGACCCGGTGTTCGCGGTCTGGGTCACCTGGGCGGGGAACTCCGGCAGCAGGCACGACAGCCGGTCCTTCACGCCGAGCCCGTCCAGCGCGGCGCTTCCGCCGACGAGGGCGAAGTCCTCCCGGCAGGCCTCCAGCATGCGCTGGCGCACCTCCATGAGCTTGGTGTCGCGCAGGTTGGTCACCAGCTTGCGCCCGTTGATGCCACCGGCGGCGTTGCACCAGGAGGTGAACACCTTCGCCGCGTCGACCAAGTCGGGATTCTTCGTGAAACCTATGTCGGAGAAGACTCCGACCTCGATCTCGCCGGCCGTTACGCCCTGCGCCGACGCGCTTTTCGCGTTTCCGGGGCGACAGACGCTGGTCAGGTCGCCGAAGTTGCCGGAGGCGGCCTGGCCCGGACCCTCATCGGTTCCGCGTCCGCCGCCCTCGCGGCCACAGCCGGCCACCAAGAGCGCGACCGCCATCGCGGCAACGACCATTCGCTGCGGTTTCACCGTAGTTCCTCCTCCGTGGGCTGCTCGGCATCCGATCGGTCCGGGCCGTCGCCGGCATCTCGCCCCTTGCTCATCGATGAGCAGCACGTGCCCCGAGGGCACACTCGCTGTCAGGGAAACTATCTTCTCAGATTCGGATAATCAATATCCGCTTTTTGGAGAGCGCGGTCGTCAACCGTAGCGATAGGGGCACCCAGGCGCTGACAGGCCTAGCTCCGCAAGAGCTGGCGATCAGCGTTGACAGTGGCGCAGCCGCGTGGAAATCTAATAGTTGATTTTGAGAATGCTATTCTCATTTCGGACGAACGGAGGCGCATGTCATCCGGAACGGCTGACGAAAGGCCGGTGGCGACCCGTCATGCGGGACGCGCCCGGTGACAGCCGAGGAACCCCGTCGCCGCTCGGCCGGCACGGCCCACCGGTCACGGCATTCGACACCTCCGGCGCATCGCCGGACAACGAAAGGTAATCCCTTGGCACACTTCACCAAACCCGCTGCCGGGAGCTGGACGCAGAACTATCCCGAGCTGGGTACCGAGCCGGTGGACTACACCGACTCCATCGACCCCGCCTTCTACGAGGACGAGCGTCAGGCGATCTTCCGCAAGAACTGGCTCAACGTGGGCCGGATCAACCGGCTGCCCCGGATCGGCAGCTACTTCACCAAGGAACTGGCCTGCGTCGGCACCTCACTGGTCATCGTCAAGGACAACGATGGCGCGGTGCGGGCGTTCCACAACATCTGCCGGCATCGCGGGAACAAGCTCGTCTGGGACGACTACCCCGGCGAGGAAACCGCGGGCACTTGCCGCCAGTTCACCTGCAAGTACCACGCGTGGCGCTACAGCCTCAAAGGCGAGCTGACCTTCGTCCAGCAGGAGAAGGAGTTCTTCGACCTGGACAAGGACGAGTTCGGTCTGAAGCCGGTGCGCTGCGAGGTGTGGGAGGGCTTCATCTTCGTCAACCTCGACGACAACGCCAAACCGCTCACCGAATACCTGGGTCCGCTGGCCAAGGGTCTCGAGGGGTACCCGTTCGACCGAATGACCGAGGTCTTCAGCTACCGGGCCGAGATCGGCAGCAACTGGAAGCTGTTCATCGACGCGTTCGCCGAGTTCTATCACGCACCTGTGCTGCACCAGAAGCAAGCGGTCAAGGACGAGGCCGACAAGCTCTACGGCGTCGGCTACGAAGCGCTGCACTACGAGATAGCGGCTCCGCACTCGATGATCTCGTCCTGGGGCGGGATGGCCCCGCCGAAGGACCCGACGATGGTCAAGCCGATCGAACGCGAATTGCGCAGCGGCCTGTTCGGCCCGTGGGACCGCCCCGACATCGAGGGCCTGGAGCCGCTGCCGCAGGGCATCAACCCGGCCAAGCATCGCGCCTGGGGCGTCGACGAATTCGAGTTCTTCCCGAATTTCTCCCTGCTGTTCTGGGCGCCGGGCTGGTACCTGACCTACCACTACTGGCCGACCGCGGTGGACCGGCACATCTTCGAGGCGAGCCTGTATTTCGTGCCCGCCACGAACGCCAGGCAGCGGCTGGCCCAGGAACTGGCCGCGGTGACCTTCAAGGAATACGCGCTGCAGGACGCGAACACCCTGGAGGCGACCCAGACCATGATCGCCACCCGTGAGGTCACCGAGTTCCCGCTCAACGACCAGGAGATCCTGCTCCGCCACCTGCACAAGACCGCTCAGAAGATCGTCGAGGAGTACCGCGATGGCCGCGCCCACTGAACAGCCCACCGACCGGGCGCACGCCGTGCCGCTGCCCGCCGAGTTCGCCGACCTGGCACCGTTCTCGGACTGGATCCTGGCCACCGAGCCGGAACGCTACGCCAAGCGGCTGGCATCCTCCATGGACGAGATGCAGCGGTTGTACGACACCGTCTTCCCGCGCCTGCAACCCGCCATGGATTACATCGACAAGTACGACTGGAACGACCTGCCCGACGAGGTTCGCAACCTGTTCCACCTGTTGCAGTCGCTGGTGATGGTGTCGTTCCCGATCGAAGTGTGGAAGCAGCCGCGAGTGCCGGATTCCGGTGCCGCGTACCTGGATATCGTCCGCGAGCCGGTGGTCTGACCCGTGGCGGCGCTGACCTTGAAGGCCGCCGGTCTGCTCGACCTCGACACCGGTGCGATCGTCCGGCCCGGCATCCTGCGGATCGAGGACGACCGGATCGCCGGTGTCGGCGGCGCCGTCACGGGCGAGGTCGTCGATCTCGGTGACCTCGTCCTGCTGCCGGGGCTGATGGACATGGAGGTCAACCTCCTCATGGGCGGGCGCGGGGAGACCGGTCTGGCCTCCAGCGTCAAGGACGATCCGGCACTGCGCGTGCTGCGCGCGGTGGGCAATGCCCGCCGGACGCTGCGCGCCGGCTTCACGACCGTCCGCAATCTCGGGCTGTTCGTGAAGACCGGCGGCTACCTGCTGGACGTGGCGCTGGGCAAGGCGATCGACGCGGGCTGGATCGAAGGCCCGCGCATCGTGCCCGCCGGGCACGCGATCACGCCGACGGGGGGCCATCTCGACCCGACCATGTTCTCCGCCTTCGCTCCCGACGTACTCAAACTCACCCTCGAGGAGGGCATCGCCAACGGCGTGGACGAGGTGCGCAAGGCGGTGCGATACCAGATCAAGCACGGCGCGCAGCTGATCAAGATCTGTGTCTCCGGCGGGGTCATGTCGCTCACCGGAGCGCCGGGGGCGCAACATTATTCGGACGAGGAGCTGCGCGCGATCGTCGACGAGGCGCACCGGCGCGGTCTCAAGGTGGCCGCGCACACGCACGGCGCGGACGCGGTGAAGCACGCGGTGCACGCGGGCATCGACTGCATCGAGCACGGCTTCCTCATCGATGACGAGGCGATCGACCTGATGGTGGCGCACGGCACCTGGCTGGTGCCGACCACCCGGCTGGCCGACGCCATGGACGTCTCGAAAGCCGACCCCGCGCTCCAGGCGAAGGCGGCCGAGATGTTCCCCAAGGCCCGCACCTCCGTGCTGGCCGCGTACAAGGCGGGCGTGAAGATCGCGGTGGGCACCGACGCGCCCGCGATTCCGCACGGCCGCAATGCCGACGAGCTCGTGGCGCTGGTCGAGCGCGGATTGCCGCCGCTGGACGTGCTGCGTGCCGCCACGGTGGCCTCGGCCGAGCTGGTCGGCGTGCAGGACCGCGGCTGGCTGGCGGAGGGGTTGCTGGCCGACGTGATCGGCGTTCCCGGCGACCCGGTGCGCGACATCACCGTCACCCGGGACGTGCGCTTCGTGATGAAAGGCGGAAGAATTCATGTCCAGAAGTGACGACTTGCTGGAGATCCAGCAGGTGCTGGCCCGATACGCGGTGACCATCACCAAGGGGGACATCGAGGGCCTGCTCGCGGTGTTCACGCCCGACGGCAGCTACAGCGCCTTCGGCGACACCTACACCCTGGATCTGTTCCCGGAACTGGTCGCCGCCGCGCCGAAGGGCCTGTTCCTCACCGGCATACCGGCTCTCGACATCGACGGCGACACCGCCACCGGCACCCAGCCGCTGTGCTTCGTCGAGCACAGCACGCACGACATGCGCATCGGGTACTATACCGACACCCTGGTGCGCACCACGGACGGATGGCGGCTGCGGACGCGCGCGATGACGTTCATCCGCCGCAACGGCGAGCACGACTCGGGGATCCCGCACGCCTTCGAGCGTTCCAAGGCATGAGCGCGTCGCAGCCCCTGCCGGGCAGCTTCCGCCATCGGGCAGGACCTTCGGCTCGGGCGAGAAGGGACATCGCATGACCGCGGGCGCCGACCCGAACAGGGATGTCGCCGCTTTCCGGTCGAACCTGCGCGCCTGGCTGGACGTCAACGACCTCACCCCCGGCCCCGACCACTCGCTCGACAGCCAGGTCGAACAACTGCTGCGCGTGCGGCGCGCCCTCTACGACGCGAACTGGATGCGCTACGGCTGGCCCGCCGCCGTGCACGGGCTCGGGGGACCCGCCGCGCTGCGCGCGGTGCTCGGTGAGGAGGTCGCCTCCCGCGACCTGGCCGAACCCGGCATCTACTCGATGATCGAAGTGCTCGCGCCGACGGTGATCTCCTACGCGCGAGCCGAACTGGCCGCGGCGATGGTGCCGCTGCTGCTGTCCGGCCGCGAGCAGTGGTGCCAGGGATTCTCCGAGCCCGGATCGGGCAGTGACCTGGCCTCGCTGACCACCAAGGCGACACCGCGGGGTGCGGACTGGGTGGTCAGCGGCCAGAAGGTGTGGACCAGCCTGGCTCAGTACGCCGCTCGCTGCGTACTGCTCACCCGCACCGGGCCCGGCCACGACGGCATCACCGCCTTCTTCGTGGACATGGACTCCCCCGGCATCACCGTCCGCCCGTTGCGCACCATGCACGGCGTGGACGAGTTCGCCGAGGTCTTCTTCGACGACGTGACGGTGCCGGGCGACCGGATGCTGGGCAAGCCCGGCGACGGCTGGCGAGTGGCGATGGATCTGCTGCCCTACGAGCGCTCGACCTGCTTCTGGCACCGGATCGCCTATCTGTTCACGCGGCTGGACCGGGTGCTCGAACAGTCCACGATCGCCGACGACGCCGAACTCGGCGCCGCGTACCTGGCGCTGCACACGGTGCGATGCCGCTCCCACGCGACGCAGCGGCGCCTGGCGGGCGGCGCCCGGCTGGGCGCGGAGACGTCGGTGGACAAGGTGCTGCTGGCCACCGCCGAGCAGCGGCTGTTCGACACCGCGCGCGATCTGCTGCCCGGTGCGGTGGAACTCACCGACTCGCCGTGGCGCACCGAGTTCCTCTACTCCCGTGCGGCGACGATCTACGGCGGCACCGCCGAGATCCAGCGCAACATCATCGCCCGCCGCCTGCTGGACCTGGGAAAGGAGTGACGGTGGCCGAATACGGCTTCGACCGGGCCGAACTCGCCCTGCTCACCGAAACGCTACGCAAGACCATGGCGGCCGCCACTGGCCCGGAGCTCGGCGCGGCGCTGGTCGCACTGGGCTGGCCCGACCTGCTCGCCGAGTGGCCCGAACTCGCTGTCCCCCTCATCTTTCGGCTGCTCGGCGAGACCGGCGCGCACGCCGCGGTCCTCGACGACGTCGTCCGGCACGCGGCCGGACACACGGATCCCGGTCCGGTTCCCCTGCCGTTCGCGGGCGAGGCCTGGGTGGTGTGGGACCGCGACGGCGAGCCCGGCGCAGCGGTCGACGAGGAGCTGCCGCTGCGCACCGTGGCCACCGGAACCGAGCTACCCCCGCGGGCCATCGCGGCCGGGCGGCGCGCACTCGGATGGTGGCTGCTCGGCACCGGCCGAGCGATGTTGACGCTGGCCCGCGGGCATGCGCTGGAACGCACCCAGTTCGGACGCCCGCTCGCCTCGTTCCAGGCAGTCCGGCACCGGCTCGCGGAAACCCTCGTCGCGCTCGAGGGCGCCGAGGCCGCGCTGGACACCGCCGAGGGCGAACTCGGGGCACTGCTGGGCAAGGCCGCGGCGGGCCAGGCCGCGCTCACCGCCGCCCGGCACTGTCAGCAAGTGCTCGGGGGCATCGGATTCACCGCCGAGCACGACTTGCACCGGCACGTCCGCCGCACCTTCGTCTTGGACGGACTGCTCGGCAGCACACGGGAACTCATCCGCGAGGCGGGCGCGCAGATTCGCACCGCGGGTCGCGCTCCTCGGATGGCGCAGTTGTAGCTCAGTCAACTGCTCCAACTACGTCAGCTAACCGAAGCTGACGGCGTGCTGGAAAGGTTCACGTGGTGGACTTGCGCGGAAACTGATGGAGGGCACGACCAGCCCCTGCCGAGTGGGACATGTTGTGGCAGTTGATACTTCGCTCCCTCCATTTCACATTGTGGACAAGAACTCGAACGAAGTGGAACCTGTCACGCAGTACCTGCGCGATTTGGCGTTGAGCGACGTTCGGCCGTCATCATGCCGCAGCTACGGATTCGACCTACCGCGCTGGTTCCGAATCTTGTGGGCGCTGGACGTGGAGTGGTAGCGAGCGACGGCCTCCGACGTCGATGTACTGGTCGGATGGTTGAAGACTGCCCCGAATCCACAGCGTCGGCGGCCACCTGCGGCGTCAGGCACCGCCGGTTCGGTCAACCCCAGGACCGGCAAACTCCAACTGACGGAAGGGTACTGGCTGCATCCGGTCAACATGCGGGGTGGGCCGATTGCTACTGGCCGCAGAGAGACAGACGGTGAGCGCGGTCCGCCGGTAGGTACTCGGCGCCACCGACATCCCAGCATGGAGAGGGCCCTAGCGCCGAACGTTCATGATGCTGGGCAGCTCCCCCACCCACTGCCCCGCACGCGGCCCCCACTCGGCAACAGCGATTCACCGAGGAGAGATACCGGGTTCGCCGATGGATTCCTGGCGCTTGAGCGGTTGGAGGTGGGTGTGCGCTTGCTGAGGAGAGCGTTGGCGCCCGCGTTATAGGAAAGCAAGTTCTATGTCGTGGAGCGCTGGTCAGTTCGGCCCGGGCCGACCGGAGGCGGCGGTGAGACTGCGGACCAGCAGGTCGATGACCGCTCGCTTGTCGGCGTCGTCGCGCTTGTGGGTAAGGAGTCCTTCGATGACGAAGGTGCCGATGGCGGACATGGCGGCCAGGTCGGTCTCGGCGACACCGGCGGTGCGGAGGTCGTCGGCGAACAGCGCGTCGGCCAGCTGGTGGAATGCGGCATGCCAGGTGTCGATGACGGGAGAGGTCGCAGCGCGGGCGTGCACGGTGTTGACCAGCCCGTGCAGCTGTTCCAGCTGATCGACCACCCACAGCAGCCGGTCGTTCAACGACAGGCCGTCGATCTCCGCGTAGGTGGCCAGTGCCTCGGCCAGGATGCGGTCCAGGACCGCGATGAGCAACTCGTCCTTGTCCTGGAAGTACCAGTAGATCGTATTGACAGTGACTCCTGCGCTTTTGGCGATCCGCCCCGTGGACGCCGACTCGAAGCCGTCGTCGATGAGCAGGCGTTGCGCGGCGGCGATGATCTCCTCGCGCTTCTCCTCGCGGTTCTGCGGGCGTCGATTCCTGGGCATCTCACCACCTTATCTTGAATGTCGCTCAAGAAGGCGTTACGCTTCTTGAGCGACATTCAAGAGATCACGAGATGAGGCTGGTTTCCCATGGACACCGACAACGCGGCCGCCGAGCTGCGCCGGCTCGACACCAGCGGCCTGCTTGCCCTGTTCACCACTCTGGAAGCCCCCACGATCGCCGAGATCCACGGCGAGTACACCGCCACTCTGCTCGCCCAGCCCAATCTGTTCGCCGTCGTGACCGGAAAGGTGGCCGTAGCCAACCCGCTCGGGCCGTGGCTGTGCAAGGCATTCCGGCCCGTCGACGAGAACGGCGGGCGCGGTTACAACACTTTCGGCGAATTCGGCCGGGTCCGGCAGCGCTACCCGATGCGCACGCTTTTGGCCCCGTCCCGCTACGACGGCGCTCCGGCCTACACGCTCATCTACCGCGCCTATACCTCGATGTGCGGTTCGATCCACATGGTGGACGAGGTGCGGCGTGCCGCCACCGACGTCTACCTGGGCATGGGCACCTGGGGATTCACCGACGCTCAGCGCCGCGTCCCCCGGCCTTTCCTGCTGACCGGCCCGGTCGGCCCGTACCGCGGCGACATCGGCACAGCCCGGCCCGCCTTCACGCCCGGCCGCCGCGAGCTGCCCGGTCTACCTGCCTGACGCCCCTCACCTCCCGACCCCCACCCGAGCGAAGGAACCATGACCACCTCCCCCCGCACCGCGCTGATCACCGGCGCGTCCGCCGGCATCGGCGCGGCGTTTGCCCACCACCTCGCCGCAAGCGGCTACCAGCTGCTGTTGGTCGCCCGCCGCGGCGACCGGCTCCGAGAACTCGCCGCGCAGCTGACCGAACAGCACGATGTGCGCTGCGAGGTCTTCGCTGCCGACCTCACCGACCCCGTTGCGCCCACCGCGGTCTTGGACCACGCCGACCAGCAGGGCCTGAACATCGACATCCTGATCAACAACGCGGGACTGTCGGGCAAAACCGCCTTCGCCGACACCCCATGGGAGGTCTTGGCCAGCGAGATCCAGCTGATGGTGACTGCCCAGACCCAACTCGTCCACCTGGTCATCCCGGGCATGAAGGAACGCCGCTGGGGCCGCATCATCAACCTATCCTCGGTCGCCGCGTTCGCTCCACCCGCGGCCAGCCTGCTCTACACCGGCATCAAGTCCTACGTCCTCAACACCTCACAAGCCCTCGACATGGAACTCAAACCCCACGGCATCCACGTCACTGCCCTGTGCCCCGGCTTCACCCACACCGAGTTTCACGATGTGATGGGCACTCGCGACCGAGCTGACCACCTGCCCCGAATCCTCTGGCAGCAGCCCGACGCCGTCGTCACCGAGGGCTGGTCAGCCGTGATGAAAGGCAGACCCGTGTGCGTCCCGGGCACCGTCAACAAGATCTCCGCTGCCGCCATGAAGCCCCTGCCCGTCCGCTTGGGCTACCTCGCCGGAAAGACCCTCAACCCCTTCAAGAACAGCTGAAGCCGCCCACTCGCGTTGAGCGACGGCCTCTCACCCGCACCGGACCAAGGTCGCCTTCGACCACGCCGGAGGCACGCTCATCGGCAATAGCGATGGTCTGAGCCGCAACAGCTCTGGCTCGCCGGCCGTCTCGGCTTGGCCGCTTCGCTCAGCGCGATAGGCGGCAGTATGGTGCGTTCCGCCGGCTCAGTATTCCTCCCATCCGGCGGTTACAGGGCGAGCATGGCGGTAGCGACCTGGTCGGCCGCGGTGTGCCGCAGCGCGGTACCCATGTCGTCGAGGACGAGCAGTCGCGCCCCGGGGATCTCGGCGGCGAGGACCTCGCCGTTGCCGACCGGGAAGAACGGGTCGGCGCGACCGTGCACCACGAGCGTGGGCACGTCGAGTTCACCGAGCCGGCCCCGCCAGCGCGGCGCGCAATCGATCCGGGAGAACACCATTCCGAGCTGATTCGCCTGATCCTTGGACGCCACGCCACCTAGCCGACCCGAGAATATGGGCAATCGATGGAAACGTTCACCGGCGGTAGGTACTCGGAGAGTTTCCCGTCCACCGGGTGAACGACCTGCTGAACGCCGCAGAACCGGAGTATCCGAGGCGGATTGCGGTCTCCTGCACAGTGAGTCCGAGGACACTCAGCATGTCGATCGCCAGTGCACAGCGGACTTCCTCGTTGAGGACTCGGAAGCTGGTCCCCTCTTCGGCAAGCCTTCGGTGCAGAGTACGACGGTCCATGTTCAGTCTCGTCGCGATTTCCTCCGCCGTGGGCGTGGTGCCGATCTGCTGGAGAAGCACCGCGCGAATTCTGGTGGCGAGTTGACCACGCTGTCTTCGCTGCTGCAAAAGGTCCAGGCAGTGCTTCTCACATAGCGCGGCCGTAGCGGGATCGGGCATGGACATCGGTTCGGCGAGAAGATCGATGGGAAACGTCAGGCCGGTGCTCAGCCGGTCGGCGAAAATCGGGAACCTGTCGACCGGGTTGTGCGAAACATCGGAGAGCAGCTGAGCCATGCCGTCGATCATGGTGGCCGCGCTGCGGCTGGGCAATGCCAGCTCGAGGCGTGTATCACCGAGACGGTCTGCAAGTCGCGGGCTGAGGCAACGCAGCACGATCACACCGAAGATGATCACAATGTCACGCTCGAGCAGAAAAGCGCGGACGTCGGCGGGAATGGTGTCGTCCCGAAATTCGATCCGTCCTGCCGTCTGGCTGAGACTGACAGTTATATCGACGAACCGGTTGCCGATCCGCAATGTCTCCAGTGCGACCCGCAGGGCTTCACCGGCAGTGGGGCTGCTGAGCATGGCGAAGCCCAACAGCCCGAAGTTGGCCAATGAGAAACGCTTCGCCACCTCGGTGCCGAGTCCTGATCTGTCGCCGATGGTCTGCACCAGGTTGCGTGCGACCGACAGTTCTTGGATCGCTTCGACTTCCAGATCGTCGGCCTCGAGGTCGATCGGTCGCAGGCCGGTCGTGGCGAGCAGCCGACGCTCCGTGACGCCGTGATCGGTGCCGACCTGCACCATGTGACGGACTCCGATGATGCTGCGTCTGAAGTCCCACGATGGTCGCTCCACCGGCCCGAAACTATCAAAGTTCTGTCCCAAGTGAGCATTTCGGTCGAAATCAACGGTTCATACAGTGGCGTGACGCGGGTCGGAAGTCGGCGCGGGTGCGCAGGTGGCCGGCAGGGTTGCCAGTGGCGGCTCGGCACCGTCCGGCACAGACGAGAAGGGCGCAATAGGTGGATTCCCCGGTGATTCGATGGTTCGGTTTGGCGGCATTGTGCTTCGCCGAACTGCTGGTTTTCGTGGACAACACGATTGTGAATGTTGCATTGCCGAAGATTGCAACCGATTTGGGTGCGGGCACGTCCGGATTGCAGATGGTTGTGGACATGTACACGCTGGTTTTTGCCGGGTTGCTCCTCACCGGCGGCTATGTGGGAGACCGCTTCGGACGCAAGACGATACTCATCATAGGAATCGCGGGTTTCGCAGCGTTGTCGGCACTCGCGGCGACAGCGAACAACCTCGGGCAATTGATCGCCGCACGGGCCGGCCTCGGACTCTTTGCTGCTCTGGTGTTTCCGGCCACCTTGGCGATCGTTGTGATCATGTTCGACGATCTGCGCGAACGCGCAATCGCGGTCGCTTGCTGGGCCGCTGTCGCCGGAGCCGCCGCCGCGATCGGCCCCGTGATCGGCGGCTGGCTGCTCAACCACTACTCGTGGGGTTCGATCTTCTGGATCAACGTGCCCGCCGGCGCCATTGCCCTCATCGGCGCGGCGGTCCTGGTCCCGCAGAGTCGGAATCCTGAGGTCGGCCCGTTCGATTTCGGTGGCATGGTGCTATCGATGATCGGTATCTCGGTCTTCGTTTACGTCGTGATCGAGGCGCCGAACCACGGTTGGCTATCGCCTCGTACTGTCGCCGGGCTGGTGATCGGTTCAGTGGTGATCGGCGCATATGTGGTGTGGGAGAAACGGTTTTCGTCGCCGTTGTTCGATGTGCGACTGTTCCGCGACCGTAACTTCGCCACGGCAGCAATGATGCTTACCTTCGGCATGTTCGCCCTGATGGGATTTGTATTTCTCATGACGCAATATTTCCAGGGCGTCAAAGAATATATGCCGTTCGAAACGGGTATCCGCACCTTGCCATTCGCGATTGCAATGGCGGTATTTGCCGGGCCCAGCATGTGGTTGGGTTCGAAGATCGGAGCCGGCCGTGTGGCCGCGATCGGGTCGCTGGTGATGGCCGCGGCCTTCTGGCTGACGATCCGCTACGACATGTACACGTCTTATTGGGGCGTCATCGTTCCGGTAATGGTGACACTGGGTCTCGGAGTGACGCTCGTCTCCGGCCCCGCTACCTTTGCCGTGCTCAACGAGTTGTCGCCCGGGCAGGTCGGTGCAGGGTCAGCCGTCAACGATACGAGTCGCGAACTCGGTGGAACGCTGGGTGTTGCGGTACTAGGTTCGGTCCTGGCCTCCGTGTATTCGGGAAAGATGGCCGATGGCCTGGGCGCCATCCAGCTACCAGAGGAGGCACGCGGCGCGGCGGCGAATTCGATGTTGTCCGGTGTTCATGCGGCGCGGTCGATTCCCGGCCCAAGCGGTATCCAGCTCATCGATCTTGTGAAGGCGGCTTTTCTGGATGGCTTCCACATGGCCTCCATTGTCGCTGGTGGTGTCGCGGCAATTGCTGCGACCGCGGGATGGCTCCTTCTCGCAACTCGCTCACGCATGACTGACAACGGCGACGGGGACCACAGGTCGGGGGCCGGTAGTAATGGCACAGAAACTCCCCAGTCTGAACCGGACGCACCGTCGCGCAGGTGATGCGTGCCGATAAGCGCACGGAAATCGGCAACAGCGTGCGTCGAGTTGTCACGTACCCGAGGCCATGTAGGCAGCCAGGATGTAGTTGGCGTGCCGGTCGAGGTTGGTTCGAGCCCGGTCGTAACGCATGGTTGTCCGCGGGTCGGCATGGCGAGCGGCGATCTGAACATCACGTAGGTCGACGCCAGCGTCGAGCATCGTCGTGACGAAGGTGTGGCGCAGCATGTGCGGGTGCATATGCGGAAGCCGGACCACCGAATCCTTGGCCAAAGCGCGGAGTCGGCGGGTGGCGCAGTGACGGTCCATGCGGCGTCCACGAGAGTTCAGGAGGATCGGTCCGATATCACGGTCGGTGATCGCTCGGTCGGGCCGCGTCCGACCGCGGGCGGTAGCGGAAAGAGCACGATTCTGGAGCCCTTGCCCATGACGCGCAGGACCCGGTGGCCGTGTTCTTCACCGACGTCAGCGATGTCGGTGCCGCAGGTTTCAGCGATCCGTAAACCGGGCAGCCCGAGCATGACAACGAGCGCGAAGTCGAACCGATTGGCTGAGTCCCGGGCCGTACTCAGCAGCGCTTCGAACTGCAAGTGTGAAAGTCCCAGTGTCGGCAACCCACCATGCGAAGTACAGGCGCAGGTCCGAGCTGCAGTGGGTGCGGGAGGTTCCGGAGAACCGCGCAAGGTACGCGGCGCAAGACAGCCGCAACACGACGTCGTCACCAGCGAAGGTGACGTCTATGTCTGGTGAAGTGCCCATACATGACGCATGCCCACCCGGCAGCACCAACATCCACTCGGTGGCAGAAACGGGTGTCTACGCGGTGCCGGACCTCGCACTGGGACCCCGAGGGTCGCGGCATGAGCGTACGTTCCGGCGCTACTCGACTGCCATGGCGCGACGTTCCGCCGGGTAGTTGAGCGGGCTGTCCGTGTTATGAAAGGCTGGAGAGATGGACTGGCGGGCCGAGAGCCCCGAACTGTGGGCGTTCCTGGGGTCATTGCGGCTCGGCGAGATCCTTTCCGGCACCGTCACAGCGATTGAATCGTTCGGCGTGTTCGTGGCGTTGGACGATGGCCCCCCGCATCCGCTCTACCCGGGCGCCGGGTTCATCACGATCCCAGAATTGTCCTGGAGACGTTTCAAAGCGGCTTCCGACGTTGTTCAGGTCGGGCAGCGGGTTTCCGGTGAATTTCTGCAGTTCGACACCTGGAATGCCGAGGCCAGGCTGTCCCTGCGAGCAATGCAGCCCGACCCCTTCCATACCTTTGCTTGCACCGCTGTCGGCAGCGAACTACACGGGCACATCACCAAGCTGGTGCCGTTCGGCGTCTTTGTGCAAGTGGCGGATGGGATCGAGGGGCTGATTCATCGCCGAGACCCAACCCTGACGCCGGAGGATGTCGGCCAGATCGGGGACGATGTCATGGTCGTTGTCACCCATGTCGATCGGGAAAAACGTCAGCTGCTCCTCTCCCGGCAAACCACCGGTCAGCGCTGAGCTTCGAGCACTCTGGATCAGGAAGGGCTACCGTCCCAGCACGCCCGACGTCGCCAGTTGTGCACTCAACTCGGCAATACAGTGCGTTGGCCGTCAGCGCCCGCACCCACGAGGCTTGGAGGCGTTAGGCGCGAGCAACCTGGCCACCCTCCGATCAGGACTACCGAATACTGCACGTTCGGAATACGGGCACGTCACCAGTCAACCAGCGGTACCGACTCGGCATCCTCGTACCGGCGCAGTTTCGCCAGCTCTCTCGGCGAATATCTAAGGATGCACCTCCTGGCGAGCCTCGAGATGCCAACAAGCCGAAGTTCGTTCGAGGCTTGCTCCGAGCTCTCCACCGACTTTCCACGCAGAGGTGTGCTGACCGAGCAACGGCTCCGGATCCTGCTCAGTCGAGCTTCCATCCTCGTCCTCGCTCATCCAGCGGATTCCGCTGTCGATCTGCCGTGGACCGAAAGCCCCGCCGTGCTGAGATCCAGACCGTCTTCGGGAAGTTCACCCAGAGGTGGTTGGGATGCTCCTCATCAAGGACCACAGCCGGATGAAGCTCGAAGCGGTCACGCCGTACGACAGCACCTACGAGCAGCACCGCTTGCTGCCAATTTCCCATCCTGAGGACTGGAACGCGGCGTCGGAGGAGTTCAGGAGGGGCGACTTGCCGAACTCTTCCTGAGCGAGCACAGCGAGAGATCGGGCGCGTCCGTAGGAGCCGTGCTTCAGCAGCACGTCGGCGTCGCAGATCAGGCTCGAGGCGTTGACTATTAGCGCCTTCCAGATCGTGCGCGCTGTGCGCGGATGCATTTCCACAGTGAGATTCTCCCGCAGGGGAACGCAAGCCAGGCACAACGCGGTTCCGATCAGTGCGGTCATCGGCACTATCGTGCGTTGCCCGGAGCGCAGCCACGCATGATCGAGGTGCTCGTCAAGACTGAACGGCGTGTCGCCTTGCTCAGTGCAGTGAAGCCGGCACCCGGGGAAAGGCCCGGCACCGGAATCCACTCCGGTGCCGGGCCTTTCGGTGCGCAGCGGCGATCAGCAAGCCGGCGACGTACCGCCCTGGAGGGTCATCAACGCGCAGAACGTGGCGGTGGCGACCTTCCACCGGCCGCCGTCCTCGACCGCCTGCCCGGTCTGGTTCGGCAGCACCGGATTGCCGCCCATCAACAGCGTGTAGGTGACATCGGCGTTGTTCGCGTCCACGAGCTTCACCGCCGAGACCGTCACCGACGTGCCCTGGGACTGCGGGTTGGCCGCCTGCGCCTGGAGGACCGGCAGGAAGACATCGCCCTTCTGTACCAGCGCGGCCTTCTGGTCCGGCGGGGTCGAAGGGCTGAAGAAGCCGGTGTACACGTCGGTGATCGCCTTGGTGGTCGCCGCGTCGGCCTGGGCGGGCGCCGCACTGGTCGCCGCGGCGGCCGACGTACTGGACGCGGTGCCGGTCGATTCGTCGTCGTCGCCGCAGCCGGTCAACGCCGCGGCCGCGACGACGGCCAGGCCGCAACATGCCACGGCCTTGCGAAGGATGGAATCGCGCATGGAAATCCTCGTTTTCGGAAAAGGAACAGCGCGGGCGCGTTCGCGCCCGATCGCCGGTGAATCGCACGGACACGGTGTCCCTTTCGAGGCGGCAAGGGCCGTGCGAATACTGCCGGAACGCACCGGCAGACGATGGAGCCGGAGAACCGGCTTACTGCATGTTGGCCTTCATGTCGTCCAGCCGGACAAGGATCGGGAATCCGTTGACGCTCAGCGCGTTGCCGTGACCGGTCTGGTGCACGTCGAACACGGATTGGATCGCGGCGTAGAAACCCTGCACATCCAGTGTCTGGTTGACCGCGCGCTTGGCCTGGCGCAGCCCGAACGGGGGCATCGTCGCGATCTGCGCGGCCAGTTCCCTGGTCTGCCGGTCGAGCTCGGCGCGCGGCACCACCTTGTTCACCATGCCGACCTGCCGCGCCTCCTCGGCGGTCACGGGTCGACCGGTGAACAGGATCTCCTTCGCCTTACGCGCGCCGAGTTCCCAGGTGTGGCCGTGGTATTCGACGCCGCCGATACCCATGAGCACCACCGGGTCGGAGAACAGCGCGTCGTCGGCGGCCACGATGAGATCGCACGGCCAGCACAGCAGCAGGCCACCCGCGATGCACCGGCCCTGCACCGCCGCGATGGACGGTTTCGGTACGTTGCGCCAGCGCAGCGAGTACTCCAGGTAGCGGCGCGACTCCAGTCCGTAGATGCGGTCGAGGGTGATCTTGCTCGGGTCCGGCCACGATCTGTCCTTCAGATCGTGGCCCGCCGAGAAGTGCTTGCCCTCCCCGCGCAGCACGATGACCGCGACGTCGTCGTCCTCCGCGGCGCGCACCCAGGCGGCGTCGAGCTGGTCGAGCAGTTCGCCGTTCTGCGCGTTGGCCGCCTCGGGCCGGTCCAGGGTGATGGTGGCGATCCGGTCCGCGACCTCATAGCGGATGTACAAAACGAGCTCCTCGAGTCCGGGAAGGCCGGGCGCGGGCCCGGTCACGACGGCGCGGCGGAATGCGGCCGGGCCGACCGGAGCGGTGTCCGACGATCATCACGGCCTGCCTCCTTCCCGCGCCGATGCCTGAATGGGAGCGAGAATAGCATTCTCTTTACTGAAAAGGGTAGTCTCGCCAGGAGGTCGGACACGGTGACCCAGGAACCCGATGACACACCGTTCTCCGGTACAGTGCATTCATGTTCTCTTCAGATGACCGAGGACCGAGGCGCCCGTGACCAGCCCGAGCGAGAAACCGGCCTGGAAGCAGCGCGCCGTCGAGCGCTCCCTCCGCACCGCCAAGCTGCGCGCCGAGGAGCGTGTGCAGCGGTTCCTGGACGCCGCCCAGGCGATCATCACCGAGAAGGGCAGCACGGACTTCACGGTGCAGGAGGTCGTCGACCGCTCCCGGCAATCCCTGCGCAGCTTCTACCTGCAGTTCGACGGCAAACACGAGCTGCTGCTCGCGCTGTTCGAGGACGCCCTGAGCCGCACGTCCGAGCAGTTGCGCGCCGCCGCGGACGGCCAGACCGACCCGCTGGACAAGCTCCAGGTGGCCGTCGAGCTGCTGTTCGAGCTGTGCAGGCCGGATCCCTCGGCGCAGCGGCCGCTGTTCACCGATTTCGCACCGCAGCTGCTGATTTCGCATCCCGATCACGTGAAGGTCGCGCACGCGCCGATGCTGGCCCTGTTCACCGAACTGATGGATCTGGCCAAGGACGCCGGGCAGCTGCGGCCGGAGGTCAACTCCCGCCGGACCGCGGCCATGGTGATGCAGACCGTCATGTTCACCGCGCAGTCCGCGGGAGCCTCCGACGACGAGACGCAGCATCCGATCACCGCATCCGAAGTATGGAACTTCTGCGCGCACGGTTTCGCTCGCGGTTGAGAACGCTATTCTCCTGAAGGAGAATTTTACTTACACTCGGGCTCATGCCCGATCTGTGGAGTGATCTCGTCTCCTGCCTCGACTTGTCCGCGACACCCTCCGGTGACGACGTGTTCGAGGGCCGCAATCTGCGGTTGCCCTACGGGCGGGTGTTCGGCGGCCAACTGCTCGGCCAGTTCGTCCAGGCGGCCACCGCGGGCATCCCGGACAAGTCGATCAAGTCTCTGCACACGGTGTTCGCGCGTGAGGGCCGCACCGACGAGCCGATCCGCTACCGGGTGCACCGCCACCACGCGGGCCGCTCCTTCGCCACGCTGTCGTTGGTCGCCGAGCAGTCCGCCGGCGTCGTGGCGACCGCCTCGGTCTCCCTGCACGCGGAGGAACAGGGCCCGCACCGGCAGTCCGTCGCGGGGCCGGCGGGGCTGCTGTCCGCCGAGCACAAGGTGGAGTGGGACCTGCTGCCCTGGGAGACTCGCGCGAACGTGGACCTCGACGATCTCGGCGCCGCCCCACCGGAATTCGAGTTCTGGATGCGCACCCCGCAAGTCGATCCGGCGCTGGCGCCTGCGCTGACCGCCTACGCGACCGACCTCACGCTCATCGGCACCGCGCTGCTGCCGCTGGACGGATACGCCCAGGGCGGCAACGGCACCGCGTTCGTCTCTGCCGTCACCTCGCACACACTCTGGTTCCATCGGCCTTTCCGCACCGACGAATGGCTGCTGCTGCGCCAGCACAGCCCGCTGCTCACACAGGCTCGCGCCTACGGCCGCGGCGACGTCCTCACCGAGGACGGCACGTTGGTGGCCTCCTACGCCCAAGAAGCCATGGTGCGCATCCCGCAGACCTGACGACGGCGTCACTGCGGCGCGGGCAGCAGCAGTTCGGCCGCGCGGTAGGCGTCGCATTCGCCCGCCGCGACGGCGGCGGCCAGGCGGTCCAGCTCGGCATGCGCGCGCAACCGCGTCTGCGCCAGTGAGAGGATCTGCGCGCGGGCCCGCGCCGTGCGCCGCGCCGGGCTGTCGGCGCGATGGTGCGCCTCGATAGCCTCGGCCAATTCGGCGACCCGCTCGCCGCGCGCGGCGACCAAGGTGAGGATCGGCACGTCGGATTCGGCCCGCAGATCACGCACGGTCTGTTCGGCGCCCTCCCGGTCCGCCTTGTTCACCACCAGCAGGTCGGCCACCTCCAGCAAGCCCGCCTTCGCGGCCTGGACAGCGTCGCCCGCACCGGGATTGAGGATCACCAGCGTGGGATCCGCGACCGCCGCGATCTCGATCTCCGACTGCCCCACCCCCACCGTCTCCAGCAGCACGACGTCGTAATGCAGCGCGGCGAGCAGCCGGATGGCGGCCGGAACCGCGGCGGCCAGCCCGCCGAGGTGTCCGCGCGTGGCCAGCGACCGGATCAGCACACCGGGGTCGTCGATGTGCTGCGCCATGCGGATCCGGTCCCCCAGCAGCGCTCCCCCGCTGTACGGCGAGGACGGGTCGACCGCCAGGACCGCGACCCGCAGCCCGCGCGCGCGGTAGACGCCGGCCAGCGCGGCGATCGTCGTCGACTTGCCCGCTCCGGGCGGACCGGTCACGCCGATCACCCGGACCGCGCGCGGCTCGAGTGCGGCTTGCACCTCGTCGCGGTGGTCCCCTTCGACAAGGCTCAGCAACCGGCCCGTCGCCCGCGCCGACCCGGAGCGCGCCAGGGCCAGCAACTCGGCGACGGTCGCCGCCGCCAGGCTCACGCCCATCCCGCCGCGCCGCAGTGCGATGCGGTCACGGAGCGGGGACCTCGATGACCGTGGCCGCGCCCATGCCACCGCCCGCGCACATCGCCGCGATTCCCAAACCGCCACCGCGACGGCGCAACTCGTGGACCAGCGTGACGATCATGCGCGCTCCCGAGGCGGCCACCGGGTGCCCGAGCGAGCAGCCGCTCCCGCTGACGTTCACCTTGTCCGGATCGAGGTCGAGTGCGCGGATCGCCGCGATCGGGACCGAGGCGAAGGCCTCGTTGATCTCGATCAGCCCGACCGCCGACAGCGAGATCCCCGCCCGGTAGACCGCTTTGGTGATCGCCTCGATCGGAGCCAGACCGGTATCGGCGGGATCGACGCCCACCGACGACCAGGCGCGGATGTAGCCCAGTGCGGGCAGGCCCAGCCGGTCGCTGGCGATGGCGAGCGCGGCGGCGCCGTCGTTGGCGCCGGACGCGTTGCCCGCGGTGATCGAGAAGCCCTCGATCTCCGGATGCAGCACCGCGAGCGAGGCCAGTTTCTCCGGGCTGGTGTCGCGCCGGGGATGCTCGTCGGTGTCGAACAGGCCGTGCCGGGTCTCGATGGGCACGATCTCCTCTTCGAACCGGCCCTCGTCGATGGCGGCGATCGCGTTGCGGTGCGAGCGCAGGGCCCAGGCGTCCATCTCGGCACGGGAGATGCCAGCCTTCACCGCGGCGTTCCAGCCCACGGTGATGGACATGTCCAGAGCGGGGGCGTCCGGGCGGTCCGGGTGGCTCGGCGACACCCACGGATCGATCCACTCGTCCGCGCCGACCCTGAACCGTGCTTTGGGTGCGGTGGATTCGGAATTCACCCCGCCCGCGATCACGAGTTCGTCCATGCCGGAGCGAATCCCGGCCGCCGCGGTCTGCACCGCGGACATTCCCGCCGCGCAATGCCGGTTCTGGGCCAAGCCCGGCACCCTGGTCAGCCCCGTGGTCACGGCCGCGTGCCGGGCCAGCACGCCGCCGCCGTAGCGGCCCTCACCCAGGACGACGTCATCGATCCGGGCGGGGTCGAGCCCATCGGCGGTCGCGCCGACCACGTGGTGAGCCAGATCGAACGCGTTGGTGTCGCGCAGCGTTCCCTTCCGTGCGGTACCGATGGGCGTCCGCAGCGCGGACACGATGACGGCTTCGGGCATTGGGGGCCTCCATTCCGGGCGACGCGAGTGCGGCGCGGCGACTCTTCAGTGCTCATGCCGACAGTCATGAGAATATTATTCTTTCAATACGAGAGTACGACTTGCAAGATAGGATTACGACATGCAGATCAGTGGAAGCTCCGCGCTCGTCGTCGGCGGGACCGGAGGGCTGGGCGAGGCGACCGTGCGGCGCCTGCACGCCGCCGGGGCGAAGGTCGTGGTCGCCGATGTCGCCAACGACAAGGGCAAACAGCTCGAGAACGAGCTCGGAATCCGCTATACGCACACCGACGCCACCGACGAGGGCTCCGTGCTCGCCGCCATCGCGGAGGCGCAATCGCTCGGGCCGCTGCGCATCTCGGTGGACACCCACGGCGGTCCCGCGAAAGGCGGCCGCCTGATCGGCAAGGACGGCGCGCCACTGTCCCTCGACGGTTTCCGCACCACCATCGAGTTCTATCTGACCGCCGTGTTCAACGTGCTGCGTCTCACCGCGGCCGCGATCGCGAAGAACGACCCTCAGGAGGAGGGCGGGCGCGGCGTCATCGTGAACACCGCCTCGATCGCCGCGTTCGAGGGGCAGGTCGGTCAGCTTCCCTACGCCGCGGCCAAGGGCGGCGTGGTCGGGATGACCCTGGTGGCCGCTCGCGACCTCTCGCCGGTGGGCATCCGCGTGGTGACCATCGCCCCGGGCACCGTGAACACGCCCGCCTACGGCAAGGCCGCCGACCAATTGGAGGCGTACTGGGGTCCGCAGGTGCCGTTCCCCAAACGTATGGGACGCTCCGAGGAGTACGCCAAACTGGCTACCGCCATCATCGAGAACGACTATCTCAACGGCGAAGTCATCCGGCTCGACGGCGCTTTGCGGTTCCCGCCGAAATAGCCGCCGCCTCGCCGAGCAGGCCGATCGGCCTCGGCGGCCCGCTGTACGCGCCCCGGGTCGTCGAGTCGTGCAACATGCCCCCTCTCTGAACGCTGCATGGCTGCGCGGGAAGCCGCCGGGGCGGCGCCGAACGGGGCTTCAGACGAGGGGGGTCGAGAAGTCGATCCGGCGGCGCGTTGGAAAGGGTAGTGACCACGCAGGTGCCGACGGAGCCGGTGCGGTCGTAGAGGGTGGCGGTGCCGATGGAGATCCCGGCCGAGGCGATGGTGCTGTCGGCGCGCAGTCCGAGTTCGGAGAAGGCCATCGCGCGTCACTCATCGGTGAATATCGACGTCGCTCGGCGACGGGAGATCGTTGTATCGGCGAATTCCGGCGTCGGGGTCCCAGGTCCCCCCGCCGAGGGGCTACTGGCCGCTGAGGCCCCAAGCGTCGAGTCCGCTGTAGATGTGGGCCTCCTGGCAGCGAGAGGCGGTGTAGCCGACGGCTTCACCGCGATAGATGGCGATAAGTGAGTCCTTGCCCCGCCACCAAGTGTCGGTGAGGCCCTGGACCTCGGGTACGGGCTCGAATCCGTCGAGATCCACCTCTTCGACAGCGTCGCCCTTGATTCTCGTGACGGTCTGGGCCCAGCGGCCGGCGTGGTGGGCCAGTGCCAGGGCTTCGACCCATCCCTGCGTGCTGGCGTGCAGAGGTACCCAATGGTCGGCGTCGATTCCGAATTCGCCTCCGGGCCCGATCATGAATCCGTAGGCCATGGACACGCGGCAGTCGCCGGCTGGAAAGCGCCACCCGTCCGCGGCCGGACCCTCGGGGACGTCGGCTTCGAGCACACGCGGGCCGCCCTCGTACGCGGGAGCAGGGGGCAGGACGAGGCCGCCCCACATCTGTTGGAAGGCCACCGCCCGGTCGATCTCCGCAGCAGGTATCCCGTGCTCGAGCCATACATCCCGAGAGGGGCGGATATCCCGGCAGGGAAGACGCATTCCGTGCGTTTCGACGAAGCACTGGGCCCGGCGGCTCAGGCCTTCCGGCGTTCGAGGCGGCAACGGCACTCGCGCGTCCCTCATGAGCCGATAGCGAAGGCCGAACAGCACGAGCAGAGGAATCCGAGATCACCGAGCATGATCGGAGCTTAGATCGTGGCCCACGACGATCCGCGGCCGTCCGCGACCATTTGCCGCAGCAGCTCCGCGGCTTGTGCGCACCCAGGCAGGGCACCCCTACGACCGCGGCCCGCAAGACCTCGGCGGTGAACTGACTGACCACCCGCAGCGAGACCTTCCACCGGCTCTGGCGCGCCCACGACGTCCGCATCCACGTCACCGAGCGCTTCCATCATCCCGAAGTCGGCGAAGCCCCCGATATGCGGCGGCGGTTTGACGTCGCGAGCGGCTGCGGTGTTCTTCGCGCGTTCCGGGGTCGGAAAATGAACCCGTTCAACGTACGAAGCGACCGGCGAATCCGCGCAACGGCAGGTCGGCGCTGGTGATGATGCCTGGGCGGGCGGCGACGACGGATACGATCGAGTTCAGGGCGGGCAGCCCGGTGACGGTCATGCCGATCGAGGCGAAGTTGTCCGGGTTGGACAGATCGGTCCCCTTGCGCGGAATGATCATGTGTTTGCTGTAGATGTTCGGGTCGCCGGTGATCTGGGTGATATAGCAGCCCTTGATGTTCCAAGCCGGGTCGGTGTGCGGGGTCATCTGCCATTCGAGGTGGCTTTCCACGCGCGGCACGCCGTCGACGAGGCCCTGGTACTTGATGTAGTTCGCGCCGAGCGACCCCTTCGGCAAGAAGTACCAGCCCAGATCGATGTCCTCGGTGCAGGCGCCGAGTTCGTAGGTGAAGCTCACCTCGTCGAGCTCGAGGTCGAAGGCATCGGCCAGGAGATGGACCGAGTCGGCGAACACCGCGGTGTATTTGTAGAGCGAATCCGGGATGGTCGAGTCATCGATCGGGCGGCCGTAGCCGACGGCTTTCCAGGTGTCGACGGAATGGTGGCAGGAGACGTCGACCGATTCGGTGACGGTGATGTTCTCGATATCGGCGACATCGGCGCTGTGCACGATGCCGAGGATCTGGCAGAGGCCGGGATTCATGCCGGTGCCGTAGAAGGTCGCGTTGCCGCGTTCGCAGGCGGCCTGGATGACTTCGCTGACCTTTCGGCCGGACGGATGCGGATGGTTCTTGTCGCGGTGGTATCCGGTGATCCAATCCGCGGTGGTCACGACGTTGATACCCGCCTGGAGGACCCTCTCGTACAGGTCCTCGTCCGGGAACACCCCGTGGAATGTGAGCACGTCCGGCTTCGCCGCGATGATCTCCTCCACCGATCCGGTGGCGGTCACCCCAATCGCGCCGATGCCCGCTATCTCGCCCGCGTCTCGGCCGATCTTGTCCGGCGAATAGCAGTGCAGCCCGATCAGTTCGAGGTCGGGGTGGTTTCGGATACGGCCGATCATCTCGGTGCCGAGGTTGCCGGTCGCGACCTGAAATACCCGAACCTTGCTGGAACTCGTCACGTGTGGGCCTTTCACTAAGGGTTCGACGTCGGTATCCACGCCGCGGCGGCGAACGAACTCATCAGGGAGCCCTGCCATCGGCGAGACGGGCGGGGTCGACTGCGCCGCTGTAGAGCCGGTGCGGGTCGGTGCGAGCCGGTCCGCCGCCGGGGTAGAACTGTCGTGCCCATTCCCGCAGCGCCGTGAACCCCTGGTACTCCTTCTGCGACAGGGCGGGCGGATCGGAATAGCGCTGGTGCGCCCAGATGTGGATATCGGCTTCGAACTGTTCGATGACGAAGGCGGCCATCGTTTTCCCGTATCGAGTGATCTCGGGGCCGTCATCCCCGGGTTTGCGTCCGATCCATACCGTGAAGCGGACATCGGAGGTGTGTTCGTCCACGGGTGTCACCGCGGGCATCGTGCGATTGTCGACCATGCCCCAGCTCTTCGTGAGAGAACACCCCAGACCGGCGTTGATCGATTCGACGCCGCTGTCGACCTGGTCCGCGGTCACGCCCTCGTCGAAGGCGATGGTGAAGTCGACGTAGGAGACGGGTCCGGAGAAGTCGTGGCGGGTGAATTCCGGGACGAACGGTGTCTTGTGCACGAACTCGAAATGCGCGAAATCGACACCGTTCTCCATGACGTACTGCGGATGCAGTTCCAGCCCCGGCCGGTACAACGTGGCGATGGGCACCGGAGGGTAGTAGTCGGCGGCGGTCTTGCCGTCACCGAACGCTACGAACAGGTCGGGAACCTCGAAATACGGAGCGCGACCCTCGATGTCATACCAGATCCACACCGCTTCGTTCCGTTCCACCACGGGGTAGCTGCGGATCCTGCGTCCCTTGTTCGGATGCCTCTCGTAGGGAATGCAGACGTTGCGCCCCTCACCGTTCCATTCCCAGCCGTGGAACGGGCACACAAGATTCTCGCCCGCCACATGACCGCCGTAACCGAGGTGAGCGCCGAGGTGCTCGCAGTAGGCGTCGAACACCGCGACCCGGCCCGACGTCGACCGCCAAGCGACCATCTCGCGCCCGAAATACTTCATCTTGCGCACCGCGCCGACCGCGATCTCGCTGCACCAGGCCACTTGGAACCAGCCCGTCGGCTCCATCGACAGTGGTGGTTTCGCCATCTCGATCCTCCCCGCTCCAAGGGCAGCTCGGCTTTGAATCCCGGCCTCGGGACGATCTGATCGTAGAACCCTCTGCTAAAGTATTCAAGAGGGTTCTACGAAACTTGGAGTCGCCGACCGAGGCCGATAGACTCCGGCATTGTGGCGGAGGTGGCGGCAAGCGGACGACGTGCCAACCGGCGCGGGATTCAATCCCGGGAAAGCATGCTCGAGGCGGCGATCGCCTCACTGGCCTCCGGCGACCCCGCGGCGGTATCCGGCAACCGGATCGCCCGTGACATCGGTGCGACCTGGAGCGTGGTGAAATACCAGTTCGGCGACATCGACGGCCTGTGGGCAGCGGTCTTGCGCTACACCGCCGACAAACGCGGCGACCTGCCCGCCGGAATCAAACCCGACGGCACGCTGCATGAACGAGTGACCGCGATGATCACGGCCATGGCCGTAGGACTGCGCAGGCCCGAATCGCTTGCCATCGAAACTCTCCGCGCCGCCCTTCCCCGCGACCACGCCGAACTCGAACGCGACTACCCCCGCACCGCCGCTGAACTCGCCTCATGGAAACCACACTGGGACAAGGCTTGCCAGAAAGCATTCGTAGATCTTGAACTCGACCCGGTCAAAGTGCGGCAGGTAGCCGCGCTCCTCCCCGCAGCCATGCGCGGGATCACATCCGAACGCACTCTGGGCACCTATGGCAACCTCGACGACGCCATGCAGGCTCTGATCGGCGGCATAGTCGCCTACCTCGAGACCTGATCACAGCGGACGTTCGGGCGCATCGACATACCGAGCGCCCAGGGACGATGGGGTCCATCGTCACCGTGCAGGATTGGCGAGAGAGGTGCAGTCTGCGGCTGGACCGGCTCGGCGCCGGGCCGGCGATGATCGCCCGCCGATCTATGGCCCGAAGGTGAGGCCGAAATGCGCACCCAGGCGAGCGAGCGCCTTCGGATCACCGAAGACGGCTTCCCCGCTGACATCTTCGTCCGGCGGGTCGACCGAACAGAATCGTTCAGCGACACCGGTGTGAATTCCGGTGAGATAGGTCGCGAAGACGAGCGAGGCTTCCACGTCCTCGTCGTCGCCAGGATAGACCGGCCACGATTCGGTGACACCGTTGGAATCGAACAGGAGTTCCCAGTTCGACTCCCTCTCCACCAGCCGTACATCGGTGATGGTCACCACGCCGCGGCTGCAGGCGGCGATCGACTGCAAGGCCGACTCGTACCACTCCCGCCGCTCGTCGTCGGTGCAGTCATCGATGCCACGAAATGCCTTGTAGCTGAAGCTGTATCGGATGCCGACCTCGCTGAGCAGATTGAGTACGGCACTCTGCTCGGTGTGTCCGTAATAGGTCAGCGGCTCCTCGACCGATTCCGCCACGAAGGGCAGCCGCGCGAGGATGTCCGGATCGACGAGACCGAGTTCGACGATCAGGTCAACGACCTCCCGCACGGTGCGTTGGGTACCCATCGAGTCCTCCTCTGGGCCTTCACATTCGGGCAGCCGCAAGGGGCCGAGGGTATCCCGTTCCCGAACACTCCGTCCCAGCCGTGGATCTTCCCACTCCCGGGAGGTACAGACCCCGCGAGCGCCCTCAGCGCCACTCGGCCGAGCCGCGAACCCGCGAATGCCGGGGTGCTCGTCAACCGGCCATCGCAGCGCCGCCCCGCGGCGAAGCCGACCTGGGCGTCTTCGACTCGGCCTACGGTCTGGACCTCGACGGCGTTCAAAGCCACCGGTCAGAGATGGTCCTTGAAGAAGGGCACGAGGCGGTCCAACGCCTGCGACACCGCTTCGGGCTTGTCGTAGAGGTCGTAGTGCGTCACGCCCTCCAAGACGACGAGGTCCTTGTCGGTGGACGCGGCACGCTGGTAGAGCTCGAACCCGTCGCGGTAGGCGCCGAACGCGCCGGGTTTGTCGCCGACGACGATGCACAACGGCTGGGTGAGCAGGATCTCGGCGCGGGTATAGGCGTCCCAGCCGACGAGGCGGGCCTGCCGGGAGAACAGAAAGCTGGTGCGACCGTTGGGTTTACGCCCACGATCGGTCTTGTAGTACTCGGTCGCCTCGACCAGGTCGACATCGGTCAGGCCTGCCTGCTCGGCAGCTTCCGGCGACGGCGGCAGCAGATCGTTGACCTGCTCATCCTGGCCACGAGCCTCGGCGGTGCGCTGCGCGGCCATCGCCTCGAGCGCGCCGAGCGGGTCGTATTCGGTGAATCCCTCGAGCATCCGCCGCCCGACGTTGGCGCCGGTCACCGTACCCAGGGCTTTGATGCGGCGTTCGGTCATGGTCGCGCTGACGGCATAGCCACCGCCACCACAGATGGCCAGCACCCCGATGCGGTTCTCATCGACCCACGGCTGCGTGACCAGGTAATCGATGACGTAGCTGAAGTCCTCGGCACGGAAGCCGGGGTCCTCGATCAGGCGCGGTTCGCCGCCGCTGTCACCCTGAAAGCTCGCGTCGAAGGCGATCGCGACGAACCCCCGCTGCGCCAGCGCGGTGGCATAGATATTGCCCGCGGTTTGTTCCTTGCAGCTACCGGTCGGATGGGCGCTGATGATCGTGGTGTATTTCCGCTCGGCGTCGAATTCCGGTGGATAGTAGATGTCGGCCGCGAGATCCCAGGCCAGCGCCTTGATTCGAACGTGTTCGATGTTGTCGGTTGTCATGAGCTTCCTCTCTCGTCGGGTCGGAGCTTCCGAGTCGGGCGCAGTGTGCGTCGGTGCTTACACGGCGGTCCTTGCGCGGGCGGCCCATCTCGTTCCCAGCCCGCCGAGCGCACCGGCCCAGAGCAGGCGGCGTGCGGTGGGGTGGGTCGCCAGCCAGGTGTAGGGACTGAATGGCAACGCTTGTTTCCCGAAGTCCCCCTGAACGCGTGCGTCCCCGCTGGGCTCGTAGAGATTGCCGCCGGTTTCGGTCGCCGCGTCCTTCGTTTGCTCCATCGGGATACCGAATTTGGCCAGAACGACATCGGCCACTCTCGGGGTGAGATGTTGGGTCACCTTCATGAGCTTGGCCGCGCCGCCGGCGTAGAGATCGCGGACCGGGTGAGTGGCGGCGTACAGAACGCACTCGGCGACCACACCCGGGTCGTAGAACGGTGGGGCGCCCTTCGGCTTCACCTCCATCTTGTTGCGGCCGTTGTTGAAGAACGGCGTATTGATCGCGGCCGGTTTGATACTGGTGACCGAAATCGGCGTCTCTGCGGCTTGCAGCTCGCGCCGCAGCGCGTCCAGCATCCCTTCGACAGCATGTTTGGACGCGGCATAGGCGCTGTTGAGCGGCATGGAAATCACAGTCTCACCCGATCCGACCGACACCAGCGCACCCCCGCCGGCACGCCGCAGATGCGGCAGGGCCACCTGGAAGCCGTGCACCTGGCCCATGAAGTTGACTTCCATCAACCGACGAAACTCCTCGGGTGTGGTGTGTTCGAACTCCGCGTAGACCACCACAGCCGCGACGGCGACCCACGTGTCGATACGACCGAACCTCGCCACCGCCAACTCGGCAACAGACTCGACCTGAGTCCGATCGCTGACATCGCACACGGCATACGCAGCCTCCCCACCGGCTTCCTCGATCTCGCGCACGAGGGTCGCCAGCCCCGCTTCGTTGCGCGCCGCCGCCACCACCTTCGTTCCGGCGGCGGCCAACCGAAGCGCGGTCTCTCTACCGATCCCGCTGGATGCGCCGGCGACGACGGCCACCTGCTGCGCGAG
This sequence comes from Nocardia sp. NPDC041819, assembly GCF_055590505.1. NCBI lineage: Bacteria > Bacillati > Actinomycetota > Actinomycetes > Mycobacteriales > Nocardiaceae > Nocardia > Nocardia sp. NPDC041819. The sequence goes on from NZ_JBVJAP010000005.1 coordinate 248,261, forward strand.
TGGTCGGAGCTTGATACCTGCCATCCGGGATTCCTCCTATTCGACTGTCAAACGAGAATTACGCATTATGCTTAGTTGCGTTCACAGTAGGCGTACCCGCTACGGCGACTCCGAATCAGCGCGCAGAGTCTCCCTGCCGCTGCCTCCCGACCCGTGAGCGCGGAAGGCCGCGGTTGATCAGCTCTTGACGGGAGCGAGATTGAATCCGCGGACCTCGTGAGGCCAACCCCAACTGCGCCGACTCGCTCGTACAACCTGCAGGGCCCAGCTCATCCACATCGTCGCGGGCTGGGGGCTCGTGAACAGCCGACGCCGACCACCGCCGGCTGATTTCGCCCGATCTCTTGCCTCGACATACCTCATCCAACATATACTATTCAATATATTTTAGACTCGATGGGCCGTCCCGCGTCCCGTCGAACTGCGTCCATGCCACGCATGGAGGGAAGCGAGAGACCATGTTGCGTTTTGACGGGAAGGTCGCCATCGTCACGGGCGGCGGCCGGGGGCTCGGCCGTTCGCACGCGCTGCTGCTGGCCTCACGGGGAGCATCGGTCGTGATCAACGACTTCGGATCTTCTGCCGCGGGGCAAGGGTCCGATACCTCTCCGGCCGACGACGTGGTCTCCGAGATCATCGCGGCGGGCGGGAAGGCCGTCGCCAACTACGACAGTGTGTCGACCGGCGCCGAGGCGATCGTGCAGACCGCGATCGAGGCATTCGGACGTCTCGACATCGTCGTGAACAATGCCGGCATCAACCACATGACGCCTTTCGGCCCGGATGCGATCGAAGGCATCCGGCAGCACATCGAGGTCAACTTCCTCGGCACCGCGGCCGTGACGGCCGCCGCATGGCCGCATCTCATCGCGTCGGGCGCGGGACGAGTCGTCAACACCGCTTCGCCGACGCTGGTCGGGTTCGAACAGCAGAGCGCGTACGTCGCCTCCAAGGGCGCCATCTTCTCGTTCACCCGCACACTCGCCATGGAGGCGCTCAAAGTCGGTATTCGCGTGAACGCGATCGCACCCACCGCCTACACGCGAATGGCGGCGGAGGCGGAGATCCCCGACGATCTCAAAAAGAAGCTCGAGAAGACGATGACCACCGCAATGGTCTCCCCGACTGTCGCTTATCTCGCGCATGAGGACTGTTCCATCACCGGCGAGACCCTCCTCAGCCAGGGTGGTTTGATGCAGCGCTTCGCACTGACGATGAACGACGGCTATACGAACCCCGAGGCAACGCCGGAGGACATCCAGGCGAACCTCGACGCGATCCTCGATGATGTCAGTAGCAAGCCGGTCGGGATAATCGGCACGGACAAGGAGGGATCACTTCTCGACTTGTTCGACTGACCGGGTCCAGGCCGGGGTGAACAGCAACTTCATCCCGGCCGCAGCTCTTTACGCACCGCTGACCCAGCCACCGGAGGAGCACAGATCGACCGGCACGTCGTCGCCGATCAACGCTTCGTCCTCCCCCGCCCCGACAACCTCGACCCCGCCGTCGCGTGCGCGCTACCGACCGGCCTGCTCACCGAACACGGCGCACTCACCACCGCCGGCTTCACCACGGGCCAGAGCGCGCTCATCACCGGCGCTTCCACCGGCATCGGACTCATCGGCACCCAATTGGTCAAAGCCCTCGGCGCCGCCCAGGTCGTCGGCACCACCCGCACCGCCACTAAACGCGACCTGCTGGAAAAGGCCGGTGTCGACAGTCGGCGCCGTCGCCGCGGTGGCGGCGCTCTTCCTCGCCGACCCGCTCCGGGATCGTGAACGCGTGACTCGCTGGTCCTCGCCGAACAGGAAAATGGCCGGGAGACGACATTGTCTCCCCGCCATTCTCACTGGGCGGCTCAGCCCAGGTTCATGTAAACGGCCTTCGGGTAGAGGTAGCTCTCCACGTGTTCGCGGCCACCCTTCCAGCCGTAGCCGCTCATCTTCGTTCCGCCGAAGCCGACCGACGGGTCGAGGACGCCGTAACAGTTGACCCAGACCGTGCCCGCATTGATACCGCGCGAAACCTTGTGCGCGGTGCTGAGCTCCCCGGTCCAGACACCGCCGGCCAGCCCGTACGGGGTCGCGTTGGCCAGGCGCAGTGCCTCGTCCATGTCGTCGAACGGGATCACCGTCGCGACGGGGCCGAAGATCTCCTCCTGCGCGATGGTCATCTCGTTGGTGGCGGAGGCGAAGACGGTGGGTTCGACGAAGAATCCCGATGCGCGGTCGCCGTCGAGCCGCTTACCGCCGCTGACCAGTTCGGCCTCACCGGAGCCGATGTCGATGTAGTTCAGCACCCGGTCGAGCTGGCGTTGTGAGATCAGCGGGCCCATTTGACTGTTCGGGTCGAGGCCGTCGCCCACGCGGATCGTCTTGGTGAATTCGGCCATGCGCGAGACGAATTCGTCGTGAATCGAGCGCTGGACGAAGATTCGCGTTCCGGCGACGCAGACCTGGCCGCTGTTGGTGTACACGCCCATCGCCGCGCCCGGCACCGCCAGGTCCAGATCGGCGTCGGCGAAGACGATGTCGGGCGACTTGCCACCGAGCTCGAGCTGCAGCCGTTTCATGTTCCCGGCCGAGGCGCGCACGATGGTCCGGGCGGTACCCACCGAACCGGTGAACGCGATCCGGTCGACACCGGGATGCTCGGCCAGTGCCGCGCCTGCGTCCTTGCCGTAGCCGGTCACCACGTTGACGACACCGTCGGGAACACCGGCCTCGGTGAGCAATTCGGCCACCCGCAGCACCGACAGCGACGCGTCCTCGGCGGGCTTGAGCACGGCCGTGCAGCCGGTCGCCAGTGCCGGACCGAAGATCCACCACAGGCCGATGAGCGGACCGTTCCACGGGATGATCCCGCCGACCACGCCGACAGGCTCGCGATAGCGCAGGGTCAGGAAATCGCCGGGCAGCGAGTTCGGCGGAGTGCTGGCCGTGCCCGCGTCGACCTGCGAGGCGAAGAATTGCAGCACCTGCGAGGTCCACTCCCGCAGGCCTCGGGTCCGGGTCAGCGGGGCGCCCATGTCCAGGGTTTCGATGGTGGCGAGTTCCTCGAAGTTCTCGAGGACCAGGTCGTGGACGCGCAGGATCAGCGAGCGACGCTGGTGCGGGGTCCAGCGGCTCCATTCGCCCTCGAAGGCGGCGCGCGCGGCCGCGACGGCGGCGTCCACGTCGGCGGCGCCGCTCGCGGCGATGGTGCCCATGGTGGCACCGGTGGCGGGATTGACTACGTCGATGGTCTCGCCCGAGGCGGCGGGCACCCAGCGCCCGCCGATCAGGTTGTGCTTTGCCGTGCCGACGAACGCCGGCTCTGAATGAGTGGTGGTCATAATTCTCTCCGAGTCAGCGAAAGGCTTGGCGGTCAGTCGAACAGGAAGACGCCCTTGCCCGCGTCCTGCTTGTCGAACCACCGGTAGGCTTCCTCGGCCTGCTCGATGGTCCAGGTGTGCGAATAGAGGTTGTCGACCGGAAGCTTGTGCGCGACAACGTAATCGGCGCAGCGCGCCTGCTCGATCGTCGACATGGTCCAGGACGTCATCAGCGTCCACTGGTTCTTGTAGACGGCCTGGGTCGTGAACTCGACGTGACCGGGCAGGCCGATGAACACGGCCCGGCCGAAGGTGCCGAGCACGGCGAGCGCGTCGTCACCGGCCCGACCCGACGTTTCCAGCACGACATCGGCCATCCGGCCACCGGTGTGTTCGGCGACCACCTCGGCCACCGACCGCTCGCGGGAATTCACCACGAGATCGGCACCGAAGCGTTCGCTCTCGGCGAGCCTGCGATCGTCGACATCGACGGCGATGACCCGGGCGCCCATCGACGCGGCGAACATCGTCGCCGAAAGTCCCACCGGCCCTTGCCCGAACACCACCGTGGTCGTATCCGCGACGCCGCCGGCCCGCTTGATCGCGCCCCACGCCGTCCCGGTGCCGCAGCCGATGGCCGCGCCCGCCTGGAACGACAGCCCCTCGGGCATCGGCAGCAGCGCTGCCACCGGCACCAGGGCGAAGGACGTGTGACCGCCGTTGACGTGCACCGCCATGGTCTTGCCCGGCGCGGTCTCACACATCTGCGGCCAGCCCGCACGACAACGACGACAGGTGTTACAGCCGAAATAGTGGTGAATCATCACCCGGTCACCGACCGCGAACCGGGCCGGGTCGACGCCCGCGCCGACCGCGTACACCTCACCGCACGGTTCGTGACCCTGGATCACCGCGTGGTCGAAATCGAAAGCGCCGTGGTAGAAGTGCAGGTCCGAACCACACATCCCCGAGGCGCGGATCTTCACCACCACAGCGCCGTGGCCCGGCTCGGGTTCGGGGAAGTCCTTCAGCACCGTCGTCCCGTCTCCCGGGAACACGATCCCCTTCATCAGTTGTCTCCTGTCTCTTACGGCAATCAGGCTCAGGGGCGGGCGCGCAGCCGCGCTGTCGCCTCGTGATCGATGCGCAGGCCCTCGGGGTCCCGGCACGGGTCGCCCTCGATGACGACCCCGTAGTCGCGCGCGGCCCCCGCGATGCTCACGTACTCGTTGCGGACGTCGGCGAGCACCCGTTCGGGATCACGCTGCAACGGATCGCCCCACCCGCCACCACCATTGGTGAGGCACCGCAGGATCGTGTTCGGTCCCGTCGCCCACACCTGTTCGGCGGCGAAGTAGTGGTAGCGACCGTCGACCGGGTCCAGCGCCTTGGTGTCGGGGTCGAGCACCCCGGCGACGGGCACGCTGTCGGCGTAGACCCGCGGGTCGGTGCCGAGCAGGTTCGGGGTCGCGCCGTCGTCACTCGGAGGGAACAGCCACATCGCCCCGGTGGGCCCGGCCTGTCCGCCGTTGGCGCCCACGCCCGAGGGCTGTTTGGTGCGGAAGGGCGACAGGTAGTGCGCACCCGCGGTGAGCCACAGCGCGTCCTTGAGATTGGCCGCCCCGCCGCGGAAGGTGCCCGCGCCGCCGGTGTCGATGGCGTGTTCCTTGCGCAACAGCACCACCGGCGAATCGCGTTCGATCGTCTCGGTCGCGGGGTCGAGGTTGTTGAGCGTGAACAGGACGGTGTAGCTGTCGCCGTCGCCGACGTGGGTGGCGCCCCAGGGCCCGTGCTCGCCGCCGCACTGGGTGGCCGAGGTCCACGGGGTGCCGTCGGCCCGCAGACCGGACGCGTTGTGGGTATTGGTCGACCCGTAGTCACCACCGACGCCGTGTCGACCGAGGACCGGATTGAGCGCGTCGAAGATCGCCGACGCGACGGCCCCCGAGGCCTCCCAGAACATCATGATGCCGCCGTCGGGCGGCAGCGAGGAGACGATGGTGCCCGGCGGCACCGCGATGTCGACGTTGCGCCAGGTGCCCGAGGTGAACGGCACCTTCGGGTCGAGGAGCATCGTGAGGGCCACGCCCACAGCGGTTTTGGCGTCGAGGACACCGCAGTTGATGCAGGTCCGGGCCTGAGGCGAGGTGCCGGACAGGTCGATCTCCATGTCCTCGCCACGCTTGCGCACGAGCACCCGCACGGTGTAGTCGACGGTGTCGTCGAGACCGTCGGCGTCGATCAGCGCCGAGCCCGCGTAGTCGCCGTCGGGTACCAGCGCGATCGCGTCGCGCATCCGCTCGGCGGAGGTGTCGCACGAGTAGTCCAACGTGCCGAGGTATGCCCCGAGCCCGTAGCGGTCGATGTTCTCCAGCACCAGCCGCTCCCCCAGCTTCAACTGCTGGAAGATGCTCTTGAAGTCGGGCAGCAACATGCCGCCCCAGCGGGTGTTGTCGAAGATCAGGCTGAAGGTGGAGCGCACCGGTTCGTCCTGCGACCACAGCAGCATGGGCGGGATCACCAGCCCGTTCTCGTAGACATTGCTCTTGGTCGCCGAGAAACCGCCGGGCACCGTGCCACCCATGTCGAGCTGATGCGCGCACATGGTGACGAAGGAGACGATCTCTCCGTCGACGAACACCGGCCGGGTGAACGCCACGTCGTTCACGTGCCTGCCGCCGCGATACGGGTCGTTGCAGATCAGGACGTCACCGGGACGCAGGTTCTCGGACCCGTACTCCTCCACGGCGTTGCGGACCGCGTCGCCCATGGTGCCGAGGAACACCACCAGGCTGTTGCTGACCACGGCCATCGGATAGCCCTTGTTCGCGGGACCGCTGATGGTGCAGGCGAAGTCGTACCAATCGCGGATGATCGGCGAGAACGCCTCACGCATGAACCCGGTCGACATGTGCTCGACCGCGTAGCGCAGCCGGTTGGTGATCACGGTGACGCTGAACCGGTCGGCACCGTAGCGCTCGCGGAACTGGGCATCGGTGAGGTCTCGCAGCCGGGGGGCGGTGGGGATGGCTGGACTGGACATGTCACTTCCTCCGGATCACGATTTCGCCGTACTCACCGACGGTGGCCTGCTGACTCGCGCCGACGTGAGTGGTCGACAGTTCTTCCTCGACCACGGCGGGGCCGTCGAGCACATCGCCGGCTCGCAGGCTCGTGCGGTCGTAGACCCGGGCCTGCTGGGCGCCGACACCGTCCGCGTCGAGGTCACCGAGGTACCGCAGGGTCACGGTGCGGATCGAGGTGAGCGGCCCGTCGGCCGCCGACCGGGCCGGGAGCGCGGCGTATTCGACCTTGGGGGTGTCGAGCACCGCGCGCACCCGGAACGTCACGCCTTCGACGGGCATGATCTCGAAGCGGTTGCCCGAGCGGGCCTCGTAGGTGTCGTGGAAGGCCGACACCATGGTGGCGACGGCGGCCTCGTCGATCGTGCCGCTCGGCACCGGCACGAACGGGGTCTCCCAGCTCTGCCCGGCCAGATGCGCGTCCATGCTGCGCAGCATCCGTACCGACCCGCCGCCCGTGCGCGCCCGCAGCTGTTCCTCCATCTCGGCGAACAACGCGTCGATCGCGGGGGCGGCCTCGCCGGTGAGCATCAGGTACGCGCTGCGGTCGACCGTGAAAACCTGGTCGGTGGAAAGCAATCCGACCGCCGAGAACAGGCCGGGATTCGGTGGCACGATCACCTGCTTGCACTGCACGGTGTCGAGCACCGCGGGCAGCAGCATCGGGCCTGCCGCACCGAAGGCGACCAGACTGTAGTCACGCGGGTCGACACCGTTCTTGATGGCGACGTTGAATACGCCCTCGGCCATGTTGTCGACGGCCATCTCGTAGGCGTAGCGCACCCGGTGAGCGAGGTCGAGCTCGGTTTCCAGGCTGTCGAACGCCCGTCGCGCCGCGGCGGCGTCGAGTTGCAGTTCCCCGTCCGCGAAGTCGTCAGGGTCGAGGATTCCGATCAACAGGCACGTATCGGTTGTCGTCGGTTGGGTGCCGCCGCGGCCGTAACACGCGGGTCCGGGCTGGGCCCTCGCGCTCTCCGGTCCGACCTGGATCTCGCCCGCGGAACCGATCGACACGATGCTCCCGCCGCCGGCGCCGATGCTGGAGATGTCGTTGGCGAGGGCGTTGACCACGAGGTCGTGCTCGAGTTCGAAGGTAGTGTCGACGAACGGTTCGCCGCCGCTGACCACGCTGATGTCACACGAGGTGCCGCCCACGTCGGCACACAGCAGGTCGTTCTCCTCGATCAGCGCGCCGAAGTGCGCGCAGGCGACAGTTCCGGCGGCGGGACCGGAGAACACGATCCGGAACGGCTGCTCCATCGCCTGCGCCGACGGGACCAGGGTCGCCGCGCAGTCGGCGAAGTTGAGCTGACCGGCGAAACCGAGTTCGCTCAGGCCCTTCTCCAGGCCCGCGGTGTAATCGGAGTAGATGATCTTCATCATCGTGTCGACCACGGTGGTTGAGGCGCGGGCGTATTCCTTGGCCAACGGCGACACCTCGCTCGAGATCGAGCACGGCACGTCGCCGAGCACCTCACCCACCAGCTCACGCAGCCGCACTTCGTGCACGGGGTCGACGTAGGCGTTGATCAGGCAGATCGCGACGCCGGCGACCTCGCATCGGCGCAGCACCTCGAGTTCGGCCCTGGCCTGGTCCTCGTCGAGTGCGAACAACACTCCGCCGTCGGCGGTGATCCGCTCGTGGATGCCGCGCCGCAGGTAGCGCTGCACCAGCGGCCTGGAGGCGTCGCCGAAACTGCGCCGCCAATGCGGGTCGAGGATGGCCTCGGCGGGGCGCCACACGCGGCCCATGTCGAGGATGTCGCGGTGGCCCTCCGTGGTCAGGAAGCCGATCTTCGGCAGCCGGCGGGTGATGACGGCGTTGAGGCCGTGCGTGCTGGCGTGGTTGAACACCGCCGCATCGGCTACGCCGAGCACCTCGGCGCCACGCAGTACCGGGCCTGCGACCTCGGCGTAGTCGGTGGAGATCTTGGCGGTGTGGATCCGCCCGTCGCGCCAGGCGACGACGTCGGTGAACGTGCCGCCCACATCGACTGCGATCATGGTGTCTCCTGAAGTGATTCGGTGCTCAGACGAGGTCTGCGAGCAGTTGGATGGGGCCTAGCCGATGCCACGGTTCCCGCGTCACGGAATGCAGGCACTGCTGGCACTTGACCACCTGCACCCAGCCCTGTTCGGCGACGACGGGGTACGCGCGCAGTTCGGCGGCGCCGCATCGTGGGCAGGTGCCGTCGCGGGGTTCGCGGTTCACCTCGAGTGATGTCGGTGCGTCAGCCATGACCGGGTCCTCCTACGGCGGTGAAATGTGCGGCCGGGTGCCGTGCGGACGACGGTAGGATCGGGAGACCTGGGTCACAATCCGCCCGGCGAAGGCACACTGTCCGTCGAGCGAAGCATGACTCGAATTGCACACAGTATATTATATTCATTATGTGATACCTATCACGCCTGAAAGGAGGGTCTGCCGTTGTCGTCAGCACCCGTGGCGTGCGTGAGCACCTTTCGCACGGAAGATCCCGCCGCCGCCCACGATCACGTGGCCGCGACCTTCGCCCACCACGAGCTCGTCCTCGACGAGCGTCGCGGGATCGACTTCGCCCTGGAGACAGTGCGATCGGAAAGTCTGACCGTCGGCCGGATGGCCTACGGCACCGACGCGCGCATCGACGGACCACCGATGCAGACGTGCTATCACGTGAATCTGTCCGTCGCGGGACAGAGCACGGTGGCACAACACGGCACCCGCCGATCCTTCGGCGCGGGTGAGGCCGGAGTGGCGTTCGTGCACGACGCGCCGGTGTCCATCCGCTGGAGCGCAGACGCCGCGCACTATCACATCAATCTGCGCCGCGTGCCGTTCGAACGCCACGCGGCTCGGCTGCTCGGTCGCCGGGACACCGAGCCGGTCCTGTTCGATCTCACCTTCCCCATCGACTCCCCAGCGGGTCGCGCCCTGCTGGCCTCGACCCGGTTCGTCTACGACGAGTTGGCCCGCGAAGGTGGAGTGTCGACGATGCCGCTGGCCTGCCGCGAACTCGAGTCGACGCTGATGACGCAGATTCTGCTCACCGCACCGAGCCAGCTGACACCGATACTGACCGGTTCCGCGCCGAGCATCGGACACGCGCGAGTGCGCGAGGCCGTCGCCTACATCCACGCTCATCCCGATGCCGACATCTCGACCGCCGAACTCGCCGCCCGCGCCGGGGTCACCGCCAGGGCGCTCCAATTGGCTTTCCGGGACGCGGTAGGCATGTCGCCCAGCGCTTATGTCCGATCCGTGCGACTCGACCGGGTGCGTGGCGAATTGTCTTCCGGCCGCGTGGTTTCGGTGAGTGACGCGGCGATGAAGTGGGGCTTCTTCCATCTCGGCCGCTTCGCACAGCAGTACCGCGAAAGGTTCGGTGAACTGCCGTCGGAGACCGCGGGCCGCGGCGGCCTCGACTCCAGTCCCTGACCAGCCGCACCGGGCCACAGCCAGGAGGCGGGCTTGACTGCGGACCTCAATACCGGATCACTATATTTTATTTAATACTGGCGGATTACAGGAGCCGAGTATGCGCAGCGCATCGAATCAGTGCAGTGTCGCTGAGCTGAACGCCACCATCACCGAGATCGCCGAGCACGCGTACACCGTGCTCGACCGCGATCCCGCCGAGAATCACCCACCCACCGGTGGTTGGAACCTCGGCGAGCTCTGGGACGTGGTGACCACCCGCGCACTGCGCGAAACCGACGGCTCCTCTCCCGCGCGGCTGGCCGAATTGATCGGTCTTCTCGACCGGATCAGGGCGGCGGAATCGATGCAGGCACAGATGCGGCTCGCGAACCGGACCCAGCGGGTGAGCGAAGTGCACGCCGCGCTGTCGGAAGTGAGTTCGGCGACCACCGTGGATTCGCTGCTCACCCGTATCCCGGAAGCGACCTGCGGCCTCGGGTTCGACCGCGCGTTGGTCTCCACCGTGGACGGCGCGTGGCGACTGCACACGATGCACGTCGTCCGCGATCCCCAGTGGGCAGCCGATATTGTCGCGGTCGGGCGGGAGAACCCGCCGATCCTCGACCAGGGGCTGGTCGAGAACGACACGGTGGTCGACGCACGCACGGTACTCGTACACGAGGTGCAGGACCATCCGCGAGTCAACCGCCCGCTGGCGGCGATCACGAAGTCCTCCTCGTACGGGATCGCACCGCTGCTGGTCGACGGTGAGGTGGTCGGCCTCGTGCACGGGGACTGCTATCACCAGCAGCGCGTGCTCGACGATGTCGATCAACTGCTGTTGTCCGCCTTCGCTCAGGGGGTGGGCCAGCAGTTGGCTCGCTTGTCGGTGCTGGAGGGGATGTCGGCGATTCGTGCCCAGCTCGACGGGCTGGGCCGGTGGTCGGCGCCGCGGCACGCTATCGCGGAGTCGATCGCGCTGAGCCGTGACGACGACGCCGTGCTGACCCGCCGGGAAGTGCAGATCGTCCGGTTGCTCGCCGAGGGCGACTCCAACGCCCGCATCGCCCGCAAGCTCACCATCTCCGAGGGCACCGTCAAAACCCACATCACCCGCGTGCTGCGCAAGCTGGGTGCCGCCAATCGCGCGGAAGCGGTGTCGATCTGGTTGCGGAACTCGAACTCGTCCGGGTCGCTGCGCGCCTGATGACACCGAACCGGCCGAAGGTCGTACGAATCTCCCACCCGCGCCAGATGTCGTCGTACCCGCCGAGCGGAAAAGTGACGTGCGACATAGAGCGGCAGCACTGCCGCCGCACACGGCACGGAGGCGCGGGATGACACAGAGCGAACGGGAAGCCGACTGGATCGTCGGCATCGACGTCGGTGGCACGTTCACCGACATCATCGGGCTGAACCAGGCCACCGGCGAGGTCCGCGACGGCAAGGTGCTGTCCACCACGGAACAGGAGGTCGGCGTCCTCGCGGCGCTGGCGGCGATCGACGTCGCCGTGCCCGAGGTCGCCGAGATCGTGCACGGGCACACGGTGGGGATCAACGCGCTGCTGAGCCGCACGGGCGCGCACACCGGCCTGATCGCCACCGGCGGCCACCGCGATCTGCTCGACATCGGGCGCATGCACCGCGAATTCGGTGACCGTTTCTACGATCCCACCTGGCTGCGCCCGCACCAGGAGCGCCCGATCGTGCGGCGCGAATCCCGCTTCGGTGTTCCGGGTCGGCTGCGCTACGACGGCACCGAACTGCTCGCGCTCGACGAGGACGCCGTGCGCCGCGCCGCCCGCGAACTCGGCGAACAGGGCGCCCGCTCGGTGGCTGTATGCCTGATGAACTCCTACATCAACACCGGGCACGAGCAACGCACCGCCGAGATCGTCGCCGAGGAACTGCCCGGCGCCTATATCCAGACCTCGGCGCTGTATCCGGTGACGCGCGAACACGAACGCACCACCACCGTGGCGCTGGACGCCTACGTGGGACCGGCCGTCGTCGGCTATCTCGAACGCTTGATGGCCCGGCTGTCCGAGCAGGACTACCGGGGCACCTTGTGGATCATGATGATGAACGGCGGCGTGGCGACCTTCGCGGACGCGGGCCGGGCACCGGTGTTCCAGCTCGTCTCCGGCCCGGTCGGCGGGGTGAGCGGCAGCGTCAAGCTCGCCAACGAGAGCGGCGCCCCGAACCTGCTCACCATCGATGTCGGCGGCACCAGCACCGATGTGGCCGCGATTCGTGGCGGCAAGACCCCGCTCACCGACACCTGGACCCTGGAGACCGGGTTGACCCTCACCATGCCGCTGGTCGACGTCGAGAGCATCGGTTCCGGCGCGGGTAGCCTGATCCGGCCCAGCGCCCTCGGCACTGTCGCCGTCGGCCCGGCCTCGGCCGGATCGAATCCGGGCCCGGTCTGCTACCAGCGCGGCGGCGTGGAACCGACCCTCACCGACGCGTGTGCCGCACTCGGCATCCTGCAGCCGGACCTGTTCGCCAACGGCGCGATCCAACTCGATGTCGACGGCGCCGTCGAGGCCTTGCGCACCACTGGCAAGCAGTGGGGCATGTCGGCGCTCGAACTCGCCTCGGCCGCTTACGAAATCGCTTGCCAGGACATCGCCGCGAAGGTGCGCAGCATCTCGGTGTACCGCGGCCTCAACGTCCGCGAGTTCGCCCTGCAACCGTCCGGCTCGGCGGGGCCGATGCTCGCCGACCGGGTCGGTCGGATCCTCGGCCTGGACAAGGTGATCGTGCCGCGCAGCCCCGGCCAGTTCTCCGCACTGGGTCTGCTGCGCAGCGATCTGATGGTCACACGCGCGCAATCCATCATGACTCCGCTCGCGCCCGACCACGCCGAGGCTGTGGAGGCCGCGTTCACGGCCTTGCAGGACAGCATCCGGACCGATCTGCGGGACCAGGGCATCGACGTGTCGCGCCTGCGCTTCGAACGCGCCGTGTTCGCGATGTACCGCGGTCAGACCTGGGACAACCGGCTGCCGATCGAGGCGGGCGCGATCACCGCCGAGCGGGTCGGCGAACTGATCCCCCGATTCCACGAGTTCTACCAGGACTCCTACGGTTTCGCGGCACCGGAGATCCCCGTGGTCGTGTCGACCGTCGAAGTGACTGCGGTGATCCCGCGCGAACTCGGCGCCGCCGACCACACCCCCGAGCAGGGCGAGTCCTTCCTACGCACCACCCGGCTGACCGTGCCCGGCACCACCGAACCCGTCGAGGTACCGATCCACGTCCGCGAACGTCTCGCGCCGCACCACCCGGTGCCGGGCCCCGCCCTGATCGCCGAGAAATTCGCGACCACCCTGGTGCTGCCCGGCCGGGTGGTCCACGTAAACGACGACCTCGATCTCATCATCGAGCCGCAGGCCTGAGGAGCAACCATGACCACCATCGAAACCCCCGGCCCCGCCGTCGACGTCGAACTCGACATCCTGCGCTACGGCCTCATCGAAGTCGCCCGCGAAATGCTGGATTCCCTGATGCGCAGCGCCTTCTCCCCGGTCTGCCGCGACATCCTCGACTGCACCAGCGCCATCCACATGCGCACCGACGACGGCTGGGAGACCGTCGCCCTGTGGGAGGGTTGCATGCAGCACGCCTTCACCGCACCGCACATCGCGAACTTCGTGATGGACGACTGGGACGTCGACACGATGCAGCCCGGTGATGTCATCTTCGTCAACGACCCGTGGCGCGGCACCATCCACCAGTCCGACGTGAACCTGCTGCGTCCGGTGTTCGTGAACGGCCGCGTGGAGTTCCTGCTGCACTCCACCTCGCACCTGGTCGACCTCGGCGGCGCGATCCCCGGCGGCTTCTCCAACGGCACCCAGACCCATTTCGAGGAACAGCTCAAACTGCCGCCGACACTGTTGTACGCCAATGACGTTCCGGTGCGGCCGACCTTCAACCTCATCCTCGAGAACAACCGGGTACCGCAGCTCGTGCTCGGCGACCTGCGCGCACTGCACGGCTGCCTGGTCGTCGGCGAACGGCAGCTGCAGGAACTCGTCGCCCGCAGCGGCCTGGACAAGATCCGTGCGGCGGGACGCTATGCCATCGAATCCACCGAGGCGAGCATGCGCCGCGGTATCGCGAGCATCCCCGACGGCGACTACACGGCCGAGGACTTCCTCGACGAGGACGGCGTGAGCGACGAAGCGATCCCCGTGCACGTGACCGTGAAGGTCCGCGGGGATTCGATGGAAATCGACTTCTCCGGTTCCGGCCGTCAGCCGCTGGGCAACTGCGGTACCGCCTGGTGCGAGGCCACCCGCTGCATCGAGGCGGTCAAGCTGATGGTCGACCCGTCCACCCCGGTCAACAGCGGCACCTTGCGGCCGGTCGAAACCATCCTGCCGCCCGGCAGCGTGGTACAGGTACTGCCGCCGTCGAGCTGCTCCAACCACGCCGATATCGGCGCCCGCGGCATCAATGTGGTGACCCAGGCGCTGAGTCAGGCCACCGACGAAGCCTTCGCCTGCGACACCGGCACCGCCGTGGTCGTCAGCCTCGGCGGCATCGACACCCGCGCCGGGCACGAGGGCATGCCATGGGGTGCGTTCGCGCTCGCCGGTGGCGGCTGGGGCGGCACCTGGAAGGAAGACGGGGTCTCGTTCTGCGTGATCCCGATCGGCAACTGCCGCACCTCCGTCCAGGAACACCTCGAGATCGAGAGCCCGCTGGTCGTCGTCCAGCACGAGATGGTGATCGACACCGCCGGGGCGGGGCAGTATCGCGGCGGTGCCGGTTCGGTGTATTCGATCTACGCCGAGTGCGACACGATGGTCACCGTCACCGCCGACCGGATCCGCGTCGGCGCGCCCGGGTCCAACGGCGGCGGCGCGGGCGCTCCCGCATTCGGCTGGTACATCGAGAATTTCGATCTCGCCCGGCACGGCGATCCGCTCGATCTGCGCGGGATCGAGCCGTTGTTCGGCATGTTCGACGCCGAGGGCAGGCCCGACCCCAACCACGGCGAATTCGGCCGGGGCGCGCGCTATCGGACGGGCAAGTTCTCCGGACTGATCCTGAAAGCCGGAGACGCCCTGCGGTTCGTCATCGGTGGTGGTGGCGGCTGGGGCGACCCACTCGAACGCGAAGCCGATCGGGTCGCCGCCGACGCGCGGGCCGGACTGGTGAGCCCCGAATTCGCCGCTGCCGGTTACGGAGTCGTGCTCGCTGCCGGCGAGGTCGACGAAGCGGCCACTACCGCACAGCGTGCGCACCTGGCGACCGAGCGTGCTCGAGGGCGCTGGCAGGTGCCGGTCGCCACTCCCCTCACCTGGAACCTCTGAAGGCAAGGACCACTCCCATGTCAGTCGATCGTCTCCTGTTCCCCCGCCCCGAAACCGACCGCGTGTACGTCGAACGCGTGCCCGTCGACGGTGCGTGCCCGGCCTGCGGTGCGGCCGAGCTGGCGCGCTATCCCGTCGCGAACTTCCTCGGTCCGCGCATGGTCGTGAAGTGCCAGCAGTGCTTCCATCACATGTCGGTGACCAGGCCCGAACCCGAGGACCACTGGCCCGCCTGGCGCTCCCCCGCCCGGGACTGGCCGGCTTCCCGCGTCGGATAAGTCCGCACCCGCCATCATTCGTTCCGAAAGGTCATGGCGCGCATCCCCTCGGCCCGGCGCTCACCCAGCCGCGGGAGATCGCGGAGATGGCGTGCTGGCTGTCCGACCGTGCCGCCTACGCCACCGGCGGCGAATTCGTCGTCGACGGTGGCTATATGGCGGGATGACCGCTCCCTTCGCAAATTGATCTCTACCCGAACAGGATTCAGGCATGACAACACTGATCGGCGCGGCCGCGAGTTACATCGACGGTCGCTGGAGCGGTGGTGACGGCGACGCCATCGCAACGATCAACCCCGCAACTGGACTCCAGGTGGCGCTCACCCCAGCCAGCGGACCCGCCCAGGTGACCGCGGCCGTCTCCGCTGCCCGACGCGCCTTCGACGGTGGCGTGTGGAGCCGTCTCGGTCCGGCCGAGCGCGGCGCCCTGCTGCACCGCCTCGCCGAGCTGCTCGACGAGAACCGGGAAGAACTGGTCGGGCTCGCGGCCACCGAGATCGGCACCCCGATCAGCAGCGGACCCACCCTCCACGTCGACCTGCCCGCGAAGTTCTTCCGCTGGTTCGCCGACGCCGCCATCCGGGGCCCCCGCGACGGCTACGAACAGCCCATGCCGCTCGACCACGACCCGATCACCACCAGCAGCCTGCTGCTGCGCCAACCCACGGGCGTGGTCGCCGCGATCGTCGCCTACAACGTGCCGATCATGATGAGCGCCTACAAACTCGGCGCCGCCCTCGCCGCAGGCTGTTCCACCGTGCTGGTCACCTCGCCCAAAGCAGTGCTGCTCACCGCCGCCTTCGTCAGCCTGGTCGAGGAGGCCGGATTCCCTCCGGGCGCGGTCAATTTCGTGTTCGGACCACCGCTGGTCACCGAACAGGTCGTCACCGCCGCCGAAGTCGACATGGTCACCTTCACCGGCTCCTCCACCGTCGGCAGCACGATCCTCACCCTGGCCGCACCGACGTTGAAGAAGGTGGTCCTCGAACTCGGCGGCAAGTCACCCAACATCGTGCTGCCGGGCACCGACCTGGAACGCGCGGTCCCCGCCTCGGCGCTGCGGTTCACCCGCAACAGCGGCCAAGCTTGCGGAGCGACCACACGCACCCTGGTGCCACAGGCCGATTTCGACGAATACGTCGAGCGTTCGGGCGCGTTCCTGCGCACCCTCACCGTCGGCGACCCGCTCGCACCCGACACCGTCCTCGGCCCACTCATCACCGGCGAACACCGCGCCAACGTCGAAGGATTCCTCGCCCGAGCACGTGACGCGGGCGCCGACATCCCCGTCGGTGGCGGCCGGCCGGCAGGCCTCGACAACGGATTCTTCCTCGAGCCGACCCTGGTGACCGGTGTGCCGAACGAAGCCGAAATCGCCCAGGAAGAACTGTTCGCTCCCGTCGGCGTCGTCATGCCCTACACCGACCTCGACGACGCCGTCCGCATGGCCAACGACGTCAAATACGCCCTCAACGCCAACGTCTGGGGACCGACGCCCGCCGCCATCGAGTTCGCCCGGCGGCTGCGCTCGGGCACCGTCACCATCAACGGTGGCGGCGGCATGCGCCCCGACGCCCCTTGGGGCGGCCCCGGCCACAGCGGCATCGGCAGAGAAGGCGGCGAAGAAGGATTCCGCGAATTCTTCGAGGTCAAACACCTGCAGTGGCCGCTGTGAGCCTGTTACACGACAAGGTCGCCGTCATCACCGGCGCGGCGAGCGGAATGGGCCTTGCCGGCGCGGAAACCTTCGTCGAACACGGGGCGAAGGTGGTACTGGCCGACATCCAGGACGAACGCGGAGCGGCCGCCGCCGCACACCTCGGCGATTCGGCACTGTTCGTGCGCACGGATGTCACCTCCGCGGAGCAGGTCGAGTCCGTCGTCAGCGTCGCGGTGGACACCTTCGGCCGACTCGATGTCATGTTCAGCAATGCCGGTGCCGCCGTGGACCTTTCACCGATCGATGACCTCACTCCGGCAGGACTCGACCGCACGCTGGCGCTGAACCTGCAGGCCCATGTCGCCGCGCACAAGTACGCGGCCCGGCAGTTCCGTGCACAGGGCAGCCCGGGCTCGATCATCACCACCGCCAGTGTCGCCGCGTTGCAGGCCGGGTGGAACGGCGCCGCGTATTCGATGGCCAAGGCGGCCGTGCTCGCCTTGGTCCGTCAAACCGCCATGGAGAACCAGGGCACCGGCATCCGCTCGAACGCCATCCTGCCGGGCGCGGTCCTCACCTCGATCATCACCGACATGTTCGGGGTGAGCCGAGACCGCGAGGACGAGTTCCTGACCGGTATCGGCGACCGCATCGGTGGCGAGACGCTGATCGGGCGCGCGGGCCAGGCCCGCGATATCGCCAACGCCGCACTGTTCCTCGCCTGCGATCTGTCGGCGTGGATCACCGGCGTCGCGCTGCCGGTCGACGGCGGCGCGACCGCGGTCACCAAGGACGCCACGGTCTCGCTCATCACCGAGTTCGCCACGGAGTTCCACACCGGTTCGTGAGCAGGCCCATCCGCGGAATTTGCCGGTCCTGACAGGCCTCGCCCCACATTCTCATCAGTGCGGTGACCTGTCAGTGCTGTCGCTCGCGCCGCGTCATCAGGTGGGCGACCAGGAGGACGGTGAGCACCGCAGTCCAGCCGACGGCGCCGACTGCCAAGGCGATGCCGGTTCCGGTGCTGCTCGGGTAGCCGCCGGGGCACGCAGCGATAGCTGAACACCTCGGCGAACCTGCCGGTGAGCGGGTCAACTCAGTTGCATAACTGCGGTGATGCCGCGCATAGCGCCGACGCGCGAATGCCCCTCCGGCCGAGGCCGGAGGGGCCTTGTGTGTCAGATCAGCGTCGGGGAACCAGCGACAACGTTCGACCGTCGGCAACATACGTGCCGGTGTAGACCGCGACCGATTCATCCAGGTCGAGAACACCGTCGGAGCCGACTGTGAACCGCCTCAGGATCTCTTCGCCGCCGCGCAACGGGTCGGTACCCAGAGCCCACAGAACCTCACCGCTCGGTGACATCACCGACGATTCGGCGAAAGCTCCGGGCTTCTCCGGCGCGAAAGCGACATCGGGCAGCGGGGTGAGCACACCGTTCGGCTCCACCGCGAAGGAGCTGATGTGACCCGACCCCATGTTCGGCACATACAGGAAGCGACCATCGGGCGTGATGCTCGTGACGTGCGGCAGCATGCCGGTCGGGAACGGCGACCCCCCGACCTCGGTGAGCGTACCGTCCCCGGCCCGCGTGAAGCCGGACACCGAACCGCTGATCTCGTTGATGACATACACGTGCCTGCCGTCCGGGGTGACCCGCGGATAGATCGGATTCAGCCCGGTCGACACCCGCTGCTTGACCGGGGAAACCGACCCATCGGCATTGATGTCGAACACCAGCAGCTGACGGGGCAGCAGGCTGGCCACGTACAACTGCTTGCCGTCCGGCGAGACGGTGCCAGAGGCGACGCCGTCGAGCGACTCCCCGAAAAGCATGGGCGAACCGTTGAGGGTGGGGGTTCCGTCGGCACCGATACGCACCGACACCACCTGCGCATTCTGCAGACCGACGACGACGAAGGCGTCGCGGTTGTTCGGCGCGAAGATGATGTCCACCGGGACATCGGGCATCGCGAGCGGCGTCCCCGCGGTGAGTTCGCCGTCGGTGCCGATGGCATAGGGGATCAGCTGGGGGTTCGTTCCCGGGGCGACGAACAGGAACCGACCGTCCGGGGTGGGCGCCTGCGGCCAGTTCAGCGCGCCGGGCATCGGCTTGCCCTGGATCTGTGTCGGCTGGTCCGTGTCGGAAGCGTTGTAGCCGGCGATGCCGTTGCCGAGGAAGCCGTGGGCGTAGATGTGGTAGCCGCCCGGGTCGGCCGCCGCGGGTTGTGCTGTCGCCGTGAAGCCGGGCAGAACGGTCGCCGCGAGGGCGAGCACCCAGCCCGCTCGCGCGCGCCGCGTCCCCGAACCACCTGTCGACATTGAATCAGAGGTCATGTCCGGGAGGTTATGGCCCGAACCGCCAGCAAAATGTCCAGAAAACTGCACACCGGCCACCGGCACAGACAGCGAGACCCCTCCAGCCGAAGCCGAAGGGGTCTCGCGTCGAAAGGGCCGCTCAGCCCTGGGCGGGCATCAGGCCGAGCTGGGTCAAGAAGCTCACATTGTCCCAATAGACGCGGTGCTCACCGACCTTGCCGTCACGCAGGGTGAAGGTGTCGATGAGCGGGAACGTCACCGTGCGACCGGACGGTGGAACCTCACCGTCGGCGGTCGCCAGCGGCCCGGTCTGCACGCCGGTGAAGACGATCTCGGCGATCGCGGTGTCACCGTCGACCCAGGTGTTGCGACGCTCGATCTTCATCCCGGGGAACGCGGTGATGAAGGCGCCGATCATCCCGCGCAGCGCCTCGATCCCGGTGAGCGGGCCGGACGGGAACTGCGCCGCCACATCCTCGGTGAAGGGGCTCGCGGCCAGTTCCAGATCGCCGCCTTCGAGGCCGGCGTAGTGCACGTTGACGAGGTCGAGCAGATCGCTCATTGGTTGACCTTTCGATGAGGTTCGCATCCGGATCCCGGACAGCAAATAATATATTGTGCTTTGCTAGTTTGCGCCAGAGTTGTTGTGCGCCTTTAGAATTCAACTCAGATGCGTCCGCACGGCGGTGGTGCTCGCCATGATGTATTCGAACAGGGAGACCAGTACCTCCTTGCACGACGCGCGATCACGCGCATCACACTGCATGATCGGCACATGGGTGGGCACACTCAACGCGGCGCCGATCTCTCCAGGCGTATACCGATCCGCGCCGTCGAAGCAGTTCACCGCGACCACGAACGGAATCCGCCGGGACTCGAAGTAATCCACCGCGGCGAAACTGTCGGCCAGCCGCCGAGTGTCGACCAGCACCACCGCGCCGAGCGCGCCACGCGACAGTTCCGGCCACAGGAACCAGAACCGGTCCTGCCCGGGAGTACCGAACAGGTACAAGATCACCCGCGGATTGATCGTGATCCGGCCGAAATCCAATGCCACCGTGGTGGTCTGCTTGCCTTCGATACCGCGCAGATCGTCCACGGAACTACTCAGTTCGGTGAGCTGTTCCTCGGTGCGCAGTGGGGTGATCTCGCTGATCGCACCGACCATTGTCGTCTTTCCGACCCCGAATCCCCCGGCCACCAGGATCTTCACCGCCAGTTCGGTGGACATGACCGCCGAACCGCGTCCGTCAGAGGTTGCGTATGCCATCCAATACCGCCTGCAGTAGTTCGGGGTCGGGGCCTTCCTCGGCCCTCGGTGGAGATCGGAAGATCACATAGCCGGCCGCGATGAGGTCGCTGACCAGCACCTTCACGGTGACCAGCAGCAATTTCAAGTGGGCGGCGATTTCGACGATCGACAACGGCTGATGGCGGCACAGCTGGAAGATCCGGGCGTACTCGCGGTCGAGCTTGCTCACGTCGGAGTCGTAGCCGACCGAGATCACCAGGGTCAGGATGTCCAGCTCCGGCAGATCCCTGCCCGCTCTGCCGCGGGTCAGCGCGAACGGCCGAATCAAGGGCCCCGGGTCGTCGTCCTCGTAGCCCCACACCTCATCCGGCCCCTCACTCACGGCACTCGCGTCGACATCGAGGTTCTCGGCGCCGCCGACAGATGCTCACGCACCTGGCCGACGATCACGTTCATCTCGTAGGCGATCAGGCCGAGATCCGCGTCGGCGTCGGTCAGCAAGGCCAGACACGCGCCGTGCCCGGCCTCGGTGACCAGCAGATAACCGTGCTCGAGCTCGACAACGGTCTGATGCAGCGGGCCCTTGGCGAAACGCGTGCCCACACCACGAGCCAGGCTGTGCAGGGCCGACGACATGGCGGCCAGATGCTCGAGATCCTCCCGCTCGAAACCGTCGGACCCGGCCAGCGCCAGACCGTCCGCGGACAGCACCACGGCGTGTTCGGCGCCCGACGTCGTTGTCACCAGATTGGTGAGCAGCCAGTCGAGTGTGCCGGCCGGTGCCTGACGAACCATTGTGTCCTCGTTCATGTTCTGACCGTTCTACGGATGGGAATGGGGTGGTCGGACGCGGGCCCGGCGCGTGCCGTTCTGCAGCGAACTCATCGCCGTGCGCACCGTCTCGGGTGCTCGGACGCGCGCAGTCGACCCAGGCGGCACCGTGTGCGGATCCGCGTCTCCCACATCGGTGCCGAGTTGGGGCGACAGGTGCGCGAGCCGTTCACGTATGGGGAGGGCGGGCCTGCGGTCCACCTCGGCGACCGGGTGCCCGTTGAGCCTGGCCGGAGGCTCCGGGCTCGCCGCGTGGTACCCGTTGTGCCGGACCGGGTCGGCCCGGCCGACCCGGTCCGGTAAGGCCGGCGCCGGAACCTGGTCGGGCCGCCGCGCGCCGGGCAGCGCGGTGGCGGCGGGAACCCGGTGCACGGCGTCGCGGGTTCGCACGGGTTCGACCGCGGCCGTCGGGTTGTCGTCCCCGGCCTCGAGCACGGCCCACGGCACCAGCACGATCGCGCGCACACCGCCGTACGGCGATTCCTGCAAGGTCACCGAAATGCCATGGCGCGCTGACAGTCTGCTCACCACGAACAGCCCGAGACGACGATGTCCTGCCAGGGCCATCTCGTGGAATCGCGGCGGCTCGGCCAGCATCGCGTTCAGGCGTTCCCGTTCCTCGAAGGAGATA
Organism: Nocardia sp. NPDC041819; assembly: GCF_055590505.1. Classification (NCBI taxonomy): domain Bacteria; kingdom Bacillati; phylum Actinomycetota; class Actinomycetes; order Mycobacteriales; family Nocardiaceae; genus Nocardia; species Nocardia sp. NPDC041819. Next base: position 270,362 of record NZ_JBVJAP010000005.1, read on the forward strand.
CCGAGTCCCTGGTCGTCGACCTCGACCACCACTCCCCTGCCGACCGAGTTGCCGTGCACCGCCACCGGCGCGTCCGGCGGAGAGAACGCCGTCGCGTTGTCGATCAGCTCGGCCAGCAGGTGGATGAGGTCGGCGACCGCCGCACCCAGCACGCTCAGCGCCGGCAACCGGATCGCGCTCACCCGTGCGTACCCCTCGGTCTCGGACACCGCGCTGCGCACGATCTCCTCCAGCGCCACCGGGTTTCGCCAGCGCCGTCCCGGTGCGCGACCGCCGAGGATGAGCAGGTTCTCGGAGTTGCGGCGCGCGCGAGTCGCCAGGTGGTCGAGCTGGAACAACAGCTCCAGGTCCTCCGGGTCGTCCTGGCGGGCCTCGGCGACATCGAGTACGTCGAGCTGCCTACGCACCAGGGCCTGACTGCGGAACGCGATGTCGAGGAACACCTTGTTGAAACCGTTGCGGGTGCTCGCCTCGCCCACCGCGGTCTCGATCGCGGTGCGCTGAGCGACGGCGAATGCCGCGGCCACCTGACCGATCTCGTCACGACCACTGTCGACCAGGGCCGTTTCGGCCTCCGCGTCGACCTGTTCGCCGTTGTGGATGCGGCGGATGAGGTCGGGGAGCCGGTCGTTGGCGAGCTCGAGGCTGGCCGAGCGCAGGGTGCGCAGGCGACGCAGCAGCCGGTTCGCCAACACCAGCGAACCCGACACCGCGAGGATCGTGACGATGAGCATGACGGCGGAGACGATCAGCAGCTGGTTGATCAAGCGGTCGGCCGCCGCGCTCGTCGCGTCGACCGTCACCCGGAACTGATCGCGGATCACCGCGATCAGGCGGGTGTCGACCGCGCGTTCGGCGGCCAGCCAATGCTGCACCGGCATCGTCAGCTCGCCCCGCTCGGCCATCTCGTCCTCGCCGGCGGTGCCGACACGCCAGTCGGCGCCACCGGTCAGCGACCGAACGCTGGTGCGCACGTCCGTCGACAAGCGGGTGTCGACGAGGTCGAATTGTTTACGGTAGACGCCGATATGCTGCGCGAGAACGCGCCGCTCACGCGGCGACAGGCCGTCGGCCGCCGCCGTGCCCGCGGCCACGAGACTCACCACCCGCGAGTGGCTTTCGGCTGCGCGCAGCAGGTCGATCGCGGTCATCTCGGCGTCCATTGTCGTGGTGTCGGACGACTTCAACCGTGCGGAGTCCTGACCCGCACCGAGCATGGCGGCGATGAGGTCGCTGAAATATTGGTCGACGTCGCCCGTGGTCGCCTTCCTGCTGTCGACCGATTCCCGGATCACCTGCATCCGTCCGACAAGATCCGAGAGCGCCTGGATGGATTCCGCACCGGTGTTCTGATCCATCCCCTGTGCCGCCGAGGCGATCCGGGCGGTCTCGGCGATCGCGCGGTCGGTGTCATCGCGGCTGGTGCGCAGTTCCGCGTCCGCCCCGGGCGAGTGATCCTGCGCGGTGACGCTGGCGAGTCGTTCCGACTGGATCGACGTCACGAACCGCAGCAGCGGGTCGATCACCGTGCCCCGGTAATCGGACCACTCCTTGACCGACTGCGCCCGGAGCCCGACCAGCGTGACCGCGACCGCCCCCGTCGCCAGCAGCACCAGGCTCGGGATCAGGGCGATCGCCAGCACGCGAGTCCGCACGCTCGTACCGAAACGGGCACGCAACGGGCGACGTGAGCTGCCGGAACGGGTGTCCTCGACGCTCGGCTCTGCTTCGGCCGACGGCACAGCGGTTCTCCTCCGGGTGGACAGGCGTGGACGTCGCGGTGGGCCGGGCGGCCCACCGCGATGGGTCATCGTGCGGGGGTCAGGTGGGCGGACGGGCCGTCGTGGAAGATCACGCCGGTGTCGACGGCGGGCAGACCCGACGGGACGACGCTGCCGTCGGCGGCGACGTTGTAGGTGTGCACCCTGGCCGTGCCGTTCACGGTGAGGGAGTCGATGACCCAGAGCTCGTCCTCGTCGGGGCTGAGCACCACGCGGCCGGGGACCGTACCGCCCGGCGCGGGGTAGGGTGAACCGGGCAGCGGCGAGAGCGCCCCGCCGGCGCCGATACGGAAACCGTCGACCTGGCCGCCGCTCGAGGCGGGCACATACATACGCTTGCCGTCCGCGGTGATCGCCGAACCATGCGGGGTGTCACCGGTGGGGTACGGCGAGCCCGGCGCGTTCGACAGGCTTCCGTCCGGTGCGATCACGTAACCGGACAGGGTGGCGTTGCCTTCGTTGCTGATGTAGAGGTAGCGACCGTTCGGGGTGATGGCGGGCAACGCGGGGCGCTCGCCCGTCGCGAGGGTAGGTCCGACCTGGGTCAGCGAAGCGTCGGCATTGATCGCATAGCTGGTCACGGTGGCGCCGATGAACGTGCTCACGATCAAGTTTCGCCCGTCGGGAGTCACCTGCGGCAGGCTCAAACCGCTCATTCCGGGTACCGGGGTGGCGGGCGCGCCGGTCGGGACGAGAACGCCGGAGGCGGTGATGTCGAAGGAACGGACCTCGGTGGTCAGCGAGCCGACGGTCGCGAACAAACGGGAACCGTCCGGGGTGATCGTCACGCCGATCACGGGCGCGGCGAAATCCATTCGGCTGCCCGCGATCTCGTGCAGCGAACCGTCGGCGCCGAGGTCGTAACCGATGATCGAGCCCGAGACCACGTGCCCGGTGTAGACCCGGCGGCCGTCCGGGCTGATCTCGAGAGTCAGCGAGCCGGTGTCGCTGGCGAACGGCGCGCCGGGCACCTCGGTGAGCGCGCCGTTGTCATCGACGCGCAGGACGCTGATGTTCGAAGAACCGGTGCCGGTGACCAGCAGATAGCGTGGCGCGGCGCCGGCGGGGGCCGAATGCGCGAGAGCCGGGGACAGCGACAGCGCGAGCGCGGCGGCCACGCCTGCGGCGACACGTCGCGGTGTGAATGCGTTCCTGAGCATCAGGATGCGATACCTCCGGGTATCGGGCAGGCCACGTCGCCTGCCCGGAATTATGCACAATATAGTGTGCAATCTCACTTCGGAAAGTGGATTTGAAATAGCGCAACGGCATGCCCGCCCGGTTGTCACGGCACACAACGAAGGTTGCCAGATCGTATACAAAATGTGATCGTTCCGGCTTGTCGCGCGATCCGCCTCCTGCCGATCGCGGACTCCGAATCTCATCGAGGAGATCACCGATGACTTCCTTCTCCGTACCCTCCCGATCCCGCGCGCGAAGTCGACTACTCCGTTGCGCCGCGGTGGCTTTCATCGCCATGCTGCTCAACGTCGTCGGCTGGAGCACAGCACCCGCCCCGGCTTCGGCCGCGAACGCCCGGTTCCTGATGGTCGCGGGCACCGCGTCGATGGGCATCAGCGTCCTGCGGGTGGCCGAGGACGGGACATTGTCGAGCGTCCCGAACAGCCCGTTCCCGACCGGGTTCGGCGTTCTCTCGCTGGTAGTGGCCCCGGACGGCCGCACCGTCTACGTTCCGCACGCCGGCGACTTCGGCGTCTCCGGGTACCGCCTGGACGACCGCGGGACGCTGCATCCGGTCCCCGGCGCGGACATCACCGTCGGCGGCCCGCCGACCGCCGCCACGCTCAGCCCCGACGGCACCCAGCTGTTCGCAGTGGTCGGTGGAGCGCCGGGCCACGTCGAGTCGTTCACGGTGACGCCCTCGGGCGCGCTCATCCCCACGGGAGCGCCGACGGTTCCGGTGGACGGGTTCAGCGCCGTCGGTATGGCGGCTGTCGACCCGAGCGGGCGGTTCCTCCGGGTGGTCACCTACCTCGGAAACACCATGTCCAATTACGCCATTGCACCGGACGGCACGATGACTCCGCTCGGCGCCACCACGGTGAAACTCGGCCCGGTGGCGCCGGGGTTCAGCCCGGACGGGCGATACCTCTACGTGAGCAACGAGTTCGGCTTCGATCTGTCCGGGTTCGCGATCGGTGAGAACGGGCAACTGACGCCCACACCCGGCTCGCCCTACCCGACCCACGGAGTTCCGCACGGCGCGGTGGTAACCGCCGACGGCACCCGCCTGTACGTCCCCGATGCCATGGGCCAGTCGATCGCCGGCTTCGACCTGCACGCGGACGGGGGGCTGGTCGAACTGCCCGGGTCACCGTACGCGGCGCCCGCGGCCACGCTGCCGGGTCAGGTCGCCCTGCATCCCGACGGCAAGACGCTGTACTTGATCGATGTCCTCACCGCCGAGGTGACGACACGGGTGCACACCTACACGATCGGCGTCGACGGTAGCCTCGCGCCCTCCGGGCGACCGTCGGTCGACACCGGCGTGGTCATGTCCGACGGACCCGTCGCGGCCATCACCCCCTAGACGGCCGAAAGGGCCCGGTGCCGTGACCATCTCGGTCACGGCACCGGGCCCCTACCGCGGAGAACCCTCGTTCGGGATCAGGGCTGGACGCCCATCTCCGGACCGATGTACTCACGGACCCGTGCCGCCTTGCCGTCGCGAACCTCGACGATTTGCACCAGATGCAGCTTCGTCCGCTGACCGGCGATCTCGATCTCGGTGGTCGCCTCGTTGAAGAAGCCCTTCTCGGTGAAGGTCACCCCGACCGGAACGAAGGTGGGAATCGGGCCGTCACCCGAACGCTCGTACACGGCGGCGACCGCGTCGGCGACCGTCACCCACTTGTCGTCGGCACTGTGCCACACGAGGCAGTCCTCGGTGCTGATCTCGTTGAAGAGATCGATATTCGTAAGGGCCTTGACCCAGTTGTCCGCGAGGTCTCTGGTGGCCTGATCCGGGGTGCTGCTCATCGTTGAACGGTGCCTTCCTGTCCGGTTTGCTGCAGTGCTGTCCTGCGCCACCCATGCTGCGCGCGAACCGGTTGACCGAGTGTCCAACTTTTGGACACTGCGGCCTAGGCGGTGGACTTCTCCTGCGTCGACCACATGCCCTGCTTCTCCAGCATGGCGATCAGTTCGTCGGCGCCGGACATGATGTGATCGCGCATCAGACTGCTCGCCGTCTTCGCGCGACGTTTCCGCAGTGCCTCGAGAATGGCCGGATGAAAGTCGAGGGACTCGTTGGCATGGCCCTCGATATTGCCGTAGAACCGGTTGGGCAACTGCTTGACGATCGAGCGCAACAGCAGCGCGAGACGGCGGGAATCCGCGGCCAGGTTCACGGTGCGATGGAATTCGTGCCCCAGCGCGACGATGCGGTCGAGATCGGCTCCCTCGGCGACCGCCTGTTCGTGCTGGGCAACCACGTCGGCCAAGTGGGCGAGCTGGCGCGGCGAGATGGATTTCGCTGCGCGCGAAGCCAATTCACCGGCCAGCGTGGCCTGCGCCCAGAACAGATCGCGCACATCCTGCCTGCTGAACGCCGACACCATGAACCCGCGCCGCGGGACCAGTTCGACGAAACCTTCACCGCTGAGCAGCAGAAGGCCTTCACGCACCGGCGTGTTACTCACGCCCACCGCTTCGGCGATCGGTTCGGTGCGCAGGAACTCACCGGAGCGCACCCGGCCCGAGATGATCAGTTCCCGCACGTAGCTCGCGACGTCTTCGGACAACTGCTGACGCTGCGAATTCACCCGGCGGGGTAACTCCCGCGGCGAGGAATCGGCGTCCAGTGGGTCTTTGTCGTTCGGCACTTACGCATTATGCGGCCCCGAAGCACAATCGCGCAGCACCGCCCCATGGAAACGACGTCACCGGAGGGTTGTGGCGCATGGATGTGACATGCGCGGCGGTGACCTACGCCGTGGCCCGAGGCCCCGCGGGGATCAGAAGGGTATCGGGAGGTCTACTGTTCGACTTCGACAGTAATATACTTAATATCTTGGCCTTGACGTACTCGGAGGCGCACCGATGACCGCAGCACTCTTCCGCGCACAGGGCGGCCCGCAAGGGATGGAGTTGATCCCACAGGCCGAAGCCGCGAGCGGGTGGGGCGAGCAGCACATGCGCGGCCTCGCGGTGAGTTCGGCACTGGCACGCGCCACCGAGCAGCAGATCCACACCATCGGACGCACCGACCTGGTGCCGGTGCGGTGGACCGTCGACCTGTTCCGGCCCGCCCGGCTGCGCCCGTGCACCACCTCGGCGGCCGTCGTCCGGGAGGGCACGCGGTTGTGCTTGATCGACAGCGTGCTCGAACAGGACGGCAGGCCCGTCGCCCGAGCATCGGCACTGTGGCTGGCGCCGAGCCAGAGCCCGCCGGGTACGGTCTGGTCGGGAGGTACTCGGCCGGAGCCGCCTCCACTCGGCGCCGCGCTGGTCGAAGCCCAGCACCGGCTCTACTTCACCGAGAAGACCGGCTGGGGCGATGCGGCACAGTCCACCAACGACGCTCGCAAAATGATCTGGCACGAGCAGATCCCCGTAGTCGCGGGTGAGCAGGCGACACCGTTCCAATTGGCCGCGGGCATCGCCGACGTGGTGAATGTGGCGGTCAATCTCGGCAGCAACGGGCTCGAATTCATCAATGCCGACGTCTCGTTGGCACTGGGCCGCCTGCCGGTAGGGCCGGCGGTGGGTTTCGCCACCACCGACCGGATCGAGCAAGCGGGCATCTCGGTCGGCACCGCGGTCGCCTTCGACCGCATCGGCGTCTTCGGCACCGCGACCCTGTGCGCGCTCGGCGACGCGCACCGCGCCGTCGATGTGCAGAGCTTTCGGCCGATCGCGTGACGAGGGTCTCAAAATATATTATGCTGAATCAAAGCATGGAAGGAGTGCAGCGATGACCCGCTGGGCGAAGACCGACGACAAGGCCACCTCGTGCTGACCCGCGGCGCGGTGCTGCGACAGACACCCGGCGCCTACGAGATCGTCGAACTCGACATCGAAGACCCCCGCCCCGGTGAGATCCGGGTCAAGATGGCCGCGGCAGGGTTGTGTCACTCCGATGACCATTTCGCTGTCGGCACGCAGACGCCTGGCATCCTGCCCCTCGCGGGTGGACACGAGGGCGCCGGTGTCGTCGAAGCGGTCGGCCCGGGCACCAAGGGCTTCGTCGAAGGCGACCACGTCGTGTTCTCCTTCCTGCCGGTGTGCGGCCGCTGCCGGTGGTGCGCGCACGGCCACCAGAACCTGTGTGACCTCGGCGCGTTCCTGGCCACGGGTGCGCGTTTCGACGACCCCACCTCCTATCGGCTCTCGCTCGACGGCGCACCGGTCGGTCAGCTCGCCGGGCTCGGCACCTTCTGCGAATACACCACTGTCTCCGCGGTCTCGGCGATCAAGATCGATCCGTCGATCCCGCTCGACATCGCCTGCCTCACCGGCTGCGGTGTCGGCACCGGGTGGGGTGCGGCGGTGAACTCGGCCGAGGTGAAACCCGGGCACGTCGTGATCGTCATGGGCATCGGTGGTATCGGGATCAACGCGGTCCAAGGTGCCGCACACGCGGGCGCCGCCGCGGTGATCGCCGTCGACCCCGTGCCCTTCAAGCGGGACTCCGCGCTGAAGCTGGGCGCCACCCATGCCGTCGCCGACATCGAGGAGGCGGCCGAACTCGCCCGCTCGATGACCAACGGCCAAGGCGCGGACTCCTCGATCGTGACCGTCGGCATCACCACCGGTCGCCAAGTCGGCCAAGCCCTGAGCGCGGTGCGTAAGGCGGGCACCTGTGTCGCCGTCGGGCTCGGCGACGCCACCGTGGGCGCGGGCGACATCAACCTGCACGAGCTCACGCTCTACCAGAAGCGCCTACAGGGTTCCTTGTTCGGCGCGAGCTCCCCCACCGCCGACATCCCGGCGCAGCTGGCGATGTATCAGCAGGGCTCGCTGAAACTCGACGAACTCATCACCACCCGCTACTCCCTCGATGACATCACGCAGGGCTTCGCCGACATGAATGGCGGCCGGAACCTGCGGGGCGTCGTCTTCTACGACTGATCCCGTTCGAAGGACCGATCATGAACGTGCTGATCGAAATGACCGCATTGTGTCCGACCCGCCCCGCCCCCGGGGCGGACGCGCAAGCGCTCGCCGCCTGGTACGCGGCGAAGGCCGGGTTGCACGACCATCTGGCCGGTCTCGGCGGACCCGACAGCGGGCGCGAACGTGAGCTTGCCGCGGCGGCTCACCGGCGCGCGCTCAGCGTCACCGCTGGCGAACCGGTATGAGGCCGGCCCGAGAGAAGCCATTGCAGCTGCCCGCGCCGCGCGCGGAGGCCTGGGCCTGGCAGATGCATGCCACCTGCCGCGCCTACGACGTCAACGACTTTTACGACACGGCTCAGGAATCACGAAAGATGCTGGCCGCCAAGAAGGTCTGCGCGGGCTGCCCAGTGCTGACCCACTGCCGGGATCACGCTGTCGCCGCCAACGAGCCGTACGGCATCTGGGGCGGGATGACACCGCGCGAGCGAGCCAGGTACCGCTGGGTGCACTACCGGCCGAAACGCCTGTGACGCTGGTCGAACACCCGCATCGACGGAGTTATCCTCGGTCGAGATGAGCGTACCCGTGCACCGCTACCGGAGCAGTGCCGAATCGAGCCGAGTTGGCCGACAATCCAGTCGACACAGCGCAGTTCCGCTTCGGGAATCCCGGCGGAGCCGGCCGCGCCGGGCTTCGAAGACGCCGAGGAGATCGGGCGATCTCGACGCAGCCGCAGACCTGCTCACGAAGAGCAGGGGGCTGTCGGCCGACGGCGGCGGTGTGGACTTCCGCCGCCGAACTCCTCGTCGCGAGCGCCGCAGTGGACCGTCGACCGATGGCCAGGCCGCGCGCCGGGTTGTTGCTCGGTGCCGCGCCGGCGGGGCGGGCGCCGAGACGAGGCCGAACGCACTCTCGCACCGTTGATGCGGCAACGCACCCTTCTCGGCCTGACCCGCCTGCCCGCCGACGCCGTGCCGACCTGGAACGATCAACGAGCCGGCTCGGCGATACCACCCGGATCAGGGTCGGGGGCTCGCACTTCGGCGACCTCGTCGTCGACCGTCGAGGCGGGCATCAGGATCACGATGGCGGCGGCGATCACCGCCGGAATCGCGAAGGCGTAGAAGTTCCAGTGGCTGCCCAGCGAGGAGCCGACGACCCAGCCACCGATGGATGGCCCGAGGATGGAACCGACGCGTCCGAGACCCATGCTGGCGCCGACGGCCGATCCCCGGCACGAGGCGGGGTACCTGGCGGCGACGTAGCCGTAGGCGAGCGAGCTGCTGCCGATGGACCCGAGCCCGGCACCCGCTACCGCGACCATCAGCACCGCGGTATCGAGCTTGCGGCTCAGAGCCAGCAGCGATACCGCGCCGATGAGGAAGAACACGACCAGGATCCGCCGGGACCCGTACCGGTCGGCGAGCATGGACCCGCCGATCATGCCGACGATGGCGCCGACCTGCAGGACCAGCAGGAATTGCAGCGAGGAGCCCAGTGGGTAACCCGCCTCGCGCATCAGTACCGGCAACCACGTGTTCAGGCCATAGGTGATTACCTGGGCGCAGACACAGACCAGAACGAACAGTAGCAACGACGGCAGGTAACGGCGGGTGAGGAGCATGCGCAGCCCGCTCTTGCTGTCGGCGCTCGCGGAAGCGTCGACCTGGATCCGCTGCTCGGCACGCACCGCGTCGATGTCGAGGCCGTACGCAAGGGCGAGTTCGGCGGCCTCGGCGTCCTTGCCGCGGGCCACCAGCGAGTTCACCGATTCCGGTAACCAGAAGTACATGACCGGGACCACGATCACACACAGCGTGCCGACCGCGTAGAGCATGCGCCAGCTGTGGTCGGGCAGCAGGGCGATGGCGACCAGCGCGGCGACGATGCCACCGAAGGAGTACCCGGTGAGCATCATGCCGTTGTAGATCTGCCTGCGGTTACGCGGCGCGAATTCCATGGTGAGGGCGACCGCTGACGGGACGACGCCGCCGAGGCCGATGCCGGTGAAGAACCGTGCGGCACCGAGGAATTCGGGCGACGTGGTGACGGCACAGATCGCGCACCCGGCGGAGAACCAGACGACACCCGCCATCATCACCTTGCGGCGTCCGATGCGGTCGGCAAGCGGACCCGCGAGCAGGAACCCGACCATCAGGCCGACCAGTGTCCAGCTGCCGATCAAGCCCGCGGTGCTCGCCGACATCCCCCATCCCGGCTCGTCCAGCAGGCTGGGCACGGTAGCTCCGTAGACGATGAGGTCATAGCCATCAGCCACGATCGTCAGAAAGCAGAGCACGACCACGACGAGCCCACTTCGTTTGCGCGGGGCCGGACCATCCATTTCGTACTCCTTCAACGTTCCACCACGGCGACAATGCCGAGCGACGTAGATCACGATATAGCACAATATATGATCCTGAATACATTTTGCTCCGACAGCCCGGCGCGCAATCACAACAAAGGCCTGGGAACCGTCGACGGTTCCCAGGCCTTGCGTACCAGAATGTTCAGCCTTCAGCGCTTACCGGGCAGCATGACCGCGACCATGGTCACCGGCTTGTCGGTCCGGTTGCTCCAGGCATGCTTGATCCCGCGGTTGACCACAGTGTCGCCCGCACGCAGCAGGGTCTCCCCCGTCTCGTAGATCGCGTAGATCTCGCCGTCGATGATGGTGGCGATGTCGACGGTCTCGGTGGCGTGCAGGCCGACGATCGCGCCGTCCTCTGCCTTGGCGTCCTCACCGTGCAGATTGCCGATCGATTCCGCGTACACAGCCGGATCGATCTCGCTGTCGGGCGGGAAGGTCGCCAGGCGCACCACCACGCCCGCGGCGGGCGGATCCAGCTCCACCTCGGAGCCGAGCGTGTCGCCGTCGGCCATGGCGGCGGGCAACCCGTCGACTCGCCACACGTCGTTCACCGTGAACGCGGGCAGGGCGATGCGTGTAGCGGTGCTCTCGTCGACGGCTATGGTCGATTTGCCGTCGGCGTCGAGGCCCGCGATCACACGTCGGGCGGTTCTGACTAGATGCTCGCCGGTCATGGATGTCATCCTTCGAGTCGGACGGACGAGATGCCCGTCACATCGGTCGATAATATATTTCATATCACATCTTCGAAGGGTGGCACTACCTAGGAATCAGAGATTGGCCGTGAAGAAGGGGGCCAGGGCGGCCAGGGCTTGGTCGACGTACTCGGGGCGGTCGTAGGGACCCACGTGGCCCGCTCCTTCGACCAGCACCAGGTCGGTGTTCTCCGGCAGCCGCTTGTGCAGGGCCTCCGCCTGCCACAACGAACCGGCGGCCGACCCGGCGACCAGGAGCACCGGCTGGGTCAAGAACTCGGCGCTCGCGAAGGCGTCGTAGTCGAAGATCCGGGTGACGCTGGCGGTGAACAGCATCCGGTTGTCGGAATTCGGATGCTGCGCGCGCGGGGTGCGGTAGTACTCGTGCGCTTCGACCATGTCGGCGTGGGTGGTGTCGTCGAGGATCTCGGGCACGTAGGTGATCTCGGCGATCTCCCCGCCCGCGGCTTCGATCGCGCGCTGACCCGCGACGGCGTCGAGCGTGGCGATCTGCGCGTCGAGCGGCAGCGAGCCGTCCCAGCCGCGACGGAAGGTGGCGCCGATGTCGACCGGGCTCACGGTGCCGACGGCCTTGATCCGGCGGTCGGTCTTGGTGGCGTCGATCGCGTAACCGCCGCCGGCGCACACACCGAACGCACCGATCCGGTCGGCATCGACGAAGTCGAGGGTCGACACATAGTCGACCGCGGCGCGGACGTCCTCGACCCGGGCGAAGGGGTCTTCCAGACGGCGCGGAATACCGCCGCTCTCGCCCTGGTGGGAGGCGTCGAAGGCAAGGGTGACAAAGCCCTCGGCGGCCAGCTTCTCCGCATACAGACCCGCGGTCTGCTCCTTCACGCCGCCGCCGGGATGAACACACACGATCGCCGGGTAGTACCGGTCGGCGGAGAAGTTCTCGGGTAGGTACAGATCGCCCGCCATGGTGACTGTGGCGTTCGGGAAGTCGATGTGCTGCACGATGATGTCCTCGGCTCGTCGGGGTTCTTTCCGGATGACATCAGTCTTCGACATCCGGAAAGCCCCTGGCAGGACGACTCTGTTCCTGGGAAGGATCCTTCCCCCTCAGTGCACCGCCGCGAACATCAGTCGTGCGTCGTCGGCCTCGGCCGGATCGAACTCGGCCACGATGCTGCCCTGCTTGGCGACCAGGATCCGGTCCGAGAGCGCCCGGATCTCCGGCAGGTAGGACGAGATCACGATTACCGCGACACCGTCGTCGGCCAGGGCGCGGATCATCGCGTGGATTTCGGTGATCGTGCCGAGGTCCACACCGCGGGTCGGCTCGTCGATGATCGCGACCAGAGGCTGGCGGGTCAGCCCTTTGGCCAGCACCACCTTCTGCTGGTTGCCGCCGCTGAGCTCTTCGAGTCTGGCCCGGTCGGGTCGCAGCGTGCGCACATGGAAACGCTCGACGAAGCGTTGAGCCACGGTCTTGCGCTCCCCCGGCCGCACCAGCAACGGCAGGCGTGGCGCACTGCACAAATGCCCGAAATAGATGTTGTCGGCGATCGAGAAGTGGCCGAAGAAGCCCGAGGCCTTACGGTCCTCGGTGATGTAGACCAGGCCCGCGCGGCGGGCGTGGCGCGGTGTCCGGAAACGCACCTTGCGGCCGTCGAGTCGGACGGCGCCGCCACGCAGACGCCGGCGCTTGGTCACCCCGGCGACGATCATCGCGGTCTCGCTGCGCCCGGCACCGACAAGGCCGTAGATGCCGACGATCTCCCCCGCGTGCGCGGAGAACGACATGTTGCGCACGGCTGGAAGCAGTGTGAGGTCCTCGACCTCGAGCACCGGGGCCGGGTCGGGCTCCCGATTCGGCGGTACCCGTTGATATTCCACGCTGCGCCCCACCATCATTCGCACCACCTCGGCACGATCGAAGGCCGGTTTGTCCAGCGTGCCCTGCACCTCGCCGTCGCGCAGCACGGTGATGCGGTCGGCCTCTTCCAGCGCCTCGTCGAGCATGTGGGTGATGAAAACGACCCCGATGCCCTGCCTTTTGAGCCTGCGCATCGACAGAAACAGTTGCAGCCGTTCCTCCGGTGTCACCGAGGCGGTCGGTTCGTCGAGGATGACGACCTTGGCGTCGCGGTGCACGGCGCGGGCGATCTCCACCATCTGCTTCTGGGCGATACCGAGCGCCCCCGCGGGCACCTCGGGCCGGATGTGGAAGTTGTGTGACTCCAGCAGTTCTCGCGCCACCACGTTGAGCTGGGAGAGATTGTTGAAGGCCTTCTCGTCACCGAGGAACAGGTTCTGCGCCACGGTCATCGACTCGACGAGGGATCCTTCCTGGTACACCATCGCGACCCCGGCCTCGGCCGATTCCTTGGGGGTACTGAAGTTGCGCATGCGGCCGGTGACGAGCAGGGTGCCCGCGTCGTGTTCGATCGCCCCCGAGATCACCTTCACGAGGGTGGATTTTCCCGCGCCGTTCTCGCCGAGCAGGGCGTGGATCTCGCCCGGAGCGACCTCGAAGTCGACATCGCGCAGCGCGTATGTTCCGTTGTAGTGCTTGCTGATCCGGCTGAGCCGGATCACCGGCTCGGCCGCGACGGCGGTGTCGCTCACTGTGCTCACCTTTCGTTGTCTGTCTGCGGCTCGAGCAGGTTGCGGAAGCCGCGCGCGGCCACCACGATTCGGCCGTCACGTGACGCCACGCCGGTGACCCCGTGGCGGTCGCTGTCCGCACGCGAATGCACACTTTCGGCGATGCGTCCCCGCTGATCGATCCGGAAAGCCAGGCCGTACGACCGCGCGGGCGCCCACGGTTTGATCACGCCGTGTACACGCAACTGCCCCAGTTGCAGGGTGTCGGTGTAGGGATCCGGGCACCGCAGGCGGGGGACGAACCACTGGTCCTGAGGAATCGTCGCGGTCATTTCGCGCAGCAATTCGGGTTCGTCGAGCAGCAATTCGGTGAAGCGGTTGCGCGCATAGGGCGCGGCGACCCACCAGCCGTCCGTGGTGGCGGCGATCCGGCCGGGGTACACCGGCAGGTTCGGCCGCACCGCGGTCCCGGGCTTACCCAGGGCGGCCACGCCGCGCCGTTCGATGCGATGGTCGAAACCCAGCGACACCAGAACCTCACCGTCGCAGACGTTTTCGATGCCGCTCGGCCAGCCGAGACCTTCGGCGACCACCTCGGCGCGCGAGCCGTCGACGCGCACGATGCGCCCGCTCCGATTATCGGCGACCAGCGCGGCGGACCAGTCCGGTACCTCACGGGAGCCGATGGTTGCCAGCACGACACCGTCGGGCAGCAGCGCCAGATCGGTGACGCACGCGGCCAGCTCGGCATCGGTGCACAGGTCGGCGGCCACTCCGCTCGCGTCGACCGTGACGAGGCCGACGCCCTCGACGGCGGCGACAAGCCGGTCCTCGGCGACCAACAGACTCCCGACCTGCCCGCCGAGCGTCACCACGTGCGTGACGACGCCGTCGGTCAGCGTGAAAATGCTGTCGCCGCTGGAGAAGACGACCTCACCGTTGTCGCGGATGAGCACGTCGTCGGGTTCGAACTCGGCATCGGGCAACAGGGGCATGCCCTCGTCGAGCCGGCGATTGGGCCGCAGCCCCGCCTCGAACGGCGGCACCGCGCGGTGCCGGGCCCAGTCGGGGTTCAACCATTCCTTCATGGCGCTGATCCTGCGGTTCATCGCTGCACCTCCACCATCGATCGACCGGGCACGATCAGCCCGGGAACGGCGGCCGGGTCGATCGTTCCGACCTCGCTCGGGTCGAGCGTGAGTCGACCGATGCGGTTGTTGCTGACACCGCACAGATAGAGCTGACCGGCCCGTTCCTTCACCGCGGTCACCATCGGGTAGTTCGCCAGCGACGAATCCCACAGCACCTGAAGGACTTCGCCGCGATCGTTGAACTTCATCACGCACGAGACGTTGAGTTGCGGCACCACCCAGCTGTCCAGCGGCATCTCCTTGGTCATCCGCCTGCGCACCGCCGGGTAGCGGTTGAGCAGGTCCGACATCGGCGTGCGCATCGACACGAACGGTAGCCAGTAGTTGCCGTCGGAGGAGCGGTTGAGGTTGTCGGGGTTACCGGGCAGGTTCTCCAGCACCGGTTCCAGCTGCCCCTGCTTGGGTCCGGCGATCCAGAGCCGATCCACCCGGCACAGGCCGGTGCTGGCGATGAGGATCGACTGGCCGTCGTGCGAGGTACAGATGCCGTTGGGGAACACACTGTTCGAGACGACCACCTCGGTGCCGCCGTCGGGATCGATGCGGACCACGCGCCCGTTGGCCCGCGATTCCACCAGCTCCACCAGGTATTCGGCGGCGTTGGTTCGCGTCGAGAAGTCCGACACGTAGATCGAACCGTCCGGTGCGACGTCTAGGTCGTCGACGGCACGCAGGCCGGAATCGTCGAGCAGGGAGAAACGACTGCGCCTGACCTTCGTCGCGATCGGCTCGGATTCACCGTCCGGGGAGATCCGGTAGATGCCCATGCCGCCGACGGCGACGAGCAGCTGCCCGTCCCGATCCCACCCGTGGCCGAGCGGAAAACCTCCTGTGCGAGCGAAGATCTCACCCTCGTCCGGGTTGTCGGCACGGAAGCGCCACACCCAGCCGCGACGGTCGCCGCAGTAGACGTTGCCCTCGGGGTCGACCGCGCAGTCCTCGGCGCCTTCGATCTTGCCGAGGCCGATCGGGGGCGCGTCGGTCGTTCTGTTGTTGATTGTCCACACCGTGCCCGACTCGGTGACATCGATGAGCGGGCCGAGAATGATCCGGCCCGGATCGATCTTGAGCTTGTCGGCGGTACGCTGCCGATACTTGCCCCATTGCAGGTCGAGCACCGCGAACACGAGCAGTGCGGTGGCGAGAATGACCGTGTAGTACGAACCTTCGAGTCGCAGCGCCACGGTGGCCTGCTGGATCACCTGCACGACGATGATGCCGACGGTGGCCCGCAGCACCGATCCCCGGCCGCCCGCGAGGCTGACACCACCGAGCACCACGGCGGTAAGGGCGATGATCTCCCAGCCCTGGCCCACGTCCGGGTCGGTACGCCCGACCCTGGCCGAGGTGAACAGGGCGGCCAACCCGGCCAGCGCACCCGAGAGGACGTAGACGAAGAAGGTGACCCGGTCGACGGGGATGCCGTTGCGCCGCGCCGAACGCCGATCGCTGCCGACTGCCGCGACCCACCAGCCCCACCGCGACCGGGTGAGGCCGACATGCACGGTTATCAGCACGCACCCGAAGAAGAACCAGCCCGTCGGGATCAGCGCGATGCTGCCCTCGCCGAGGAAGTCCCAGACGATATCGGGTTTCGGCATACTCAGCTCGAAACTGAACGCCGACTGCAACGCGGCGGCCGCACCACCGAAAGCGACCAGGGTGACCAATGTGGTGATGAACGGCCGCATCCTGCGGTAGGCGATGAAGTAGCCGTTCACACTGCCGAGCAGCGCACCGAAGACCACGGCGCCCGGTGCGACGATCGCCATCGGCCAGTCCCAGGCGCGGGAGGCGACCATCGCGCCGATCGCTGTCAGGCCGACCATCGAACCGATCGACAGGTCGATGCCACCACAGACCAGCACCACGGTCAGCCCGATGGCCAGCAGCCCCTTCTCCGACACCTCGTCCAGGATGATCGGGGTGTCGGCCGGTCCGACCGGGGTGAAGGAGACGAACAACAGGCTGAGCAACAGGGCGAGGGCGAGTGGTACCGCGCCCTCCATCCAGCGTTTCTCGAACAGGTCCGACAGTGTCCTGGCCGGCGCGAGCCGGTCACGCCACTTCCCGCCGGTCAGGGGGAAGGCGTCGATTCCCCGCGAGCGTGACTGTAGTTTCATCGCCGCTCACTGCCCCTTGTAGCAGGCGATGGTGGTGTTGTCGACGTTCGCGCGGTCCACGATGGTGTGCGGCACGAACGCGACGGTGTGGCTGCTACCCGCTGGTGCGCCGGTCTGGACGAGCTGCTGGGTGGTGACCACCGCGGCGGTGCCGACGCCTTGGACATCGTAGGAGGCCGAGGCGGTCACCTTGCCCGCGCGCAGCGCGTCGCACCACACGGTGTCGGCAGCCATCGTGTAGGTGCCGAGGGCATCGGCGTGGATCACACCGCGCGAGACCGCACTTTGCACGGCGTCACCGACGGCGACGGAGTTGAGGTCGTAGGTGACCAGGAACCCGCAGAAGTTGTTCTTCTGCTGCTGGATGATCGACTCGGCGGCCTGCTGCGCGAGCGAGTTCTGCCACTGGGTGTGTGCGGTGGTCACCACCTCGAAACCGGCGGGGTCGAGCACGTTGTGCACCCCTTTGGACCACAGCAGTGAGGCCGCGTCATTGCCCGGACCGTCGATAATCGCCAATCGATGGGGAGCGCCACGCTTTTCGCAGTCCTGCACCGCCCGCTGGGCGATGTCCTCGGCGGCGGCGAGGTTGTCGACACCGATGTAGGCGTCGCCGAGGCGGCTCGAGATCATGTTGACCACCACTGTGTAGATCCCCGCGCGCTGAGCGTCCTCGATCTGCTTGGACAGGACACCGACGTCGGGGTTGTGCAAGATCAGCACGTCGGCGGCCTTGCGGGCGATCAGGTCGCTGATGATCCTGGTCATCTTGTCGGTGTCGAAGTTGGGGTCGTAGACCTGGAAGTCGGCGCCGAGGTTGCCGAAGGCGCGCTCCATCGACGCGCCCCAGTTCATCGTCAGGTTGTAGCCCTTGTAGAGAATCGGCACGAAGGCGACCTTCTTGCCCTGCATCGACTCGTGCACCTTCTGCGTCGCGTCGAACAGCTGCACGTTCTCACCGAACGTCTGACCCTCACCTCCCGCGGGTCCGGTGGCCGAGGTGCGACCACCGGTGGAACAACCTGCGAGCACGACGGCCGAGACCGAGGCGAGAGCGAGGGCGATCAACTTCTTCTTCATCGTTGAAGACTCCTTGTGAGCGAAAGGTTTCGGGGCGAGGGCATTACAGTTCGCCGCTCTTGGCGGTTTCCTCGTCGCGCGGATGCAGCCACGAGTCCAGCGCGATGGCCGCGATGAGCACACCGCCACGGATCAGGTCCTGCACCGCGGACGTGAGGCCGTGCAGCACGAGCAGGTTGTTGAGCACACCGATGAACAGCGAACCGGCGAGCACCCCGAGGATCGAGCCGCGGCCACCGGCCAGCGAGATGCCACCGATGACAGTCGCGGTGAGTGCGGTGAACAGCAGCGGGTCGAACGAGGTGGCGGTGGTCTGCACGCTGCCCTGGATCGACACCGTCAGGTACCCGGCGAGCAGGGCGAGCAGAGCGGAGATCACGTAGGTGAGCATCTGCAACGGCCGGACGGGGGCACCGGTGGCGCGGGCGGTGGCGAAGTTGTCGCCCATCGCCCGGATCAAACGGCCTGCCGAGGTGTAGGTGACGAAGAGCCAGGCCAGTACGAAGACGGCGGCGGCGATGATGATCGGTCGCGGCACACCGAGGACCGAACCATTGCTGAGCTCCGCGATCCATGACCCGCCGGGCAGGGCGTAGTAGTTGCTGTCGAGCAGCAGCATGTCCACCCCACCGATGACGAGCAGACCGGTGGCCAGGGTGACGAACAGCGACGGCACTTCGACATAGGCCACGAGCACGCCGTTGACGAGCCCGACGATCAGTGCGACCGCCGCGGCGATCGCGATCGCCTGCCACTCTGGCATCCCACTCGAGATCAGGGCGAGCGTCGCCTGCGCGCAGCCGAGCGCGACACCGGCGATGGACAGATCGATGCCTTTGCCCAGAATGACGAGGGCGACGCCGACGGCCAGAATCCCGAAGGCCGCCGACAACCGCAACAGGCTGGCGAAGTTCCCGGCGGTGAGGAATCCCGGCGTCGTCGCGGCACCGGCGACGCACAGCACGGCGGTGATGCCGAGAACGAAATAGGCCTGCTCCGAGCGACCGAGCTGGTCGCGCAGGCTGGGGCGGGGCGTGGTGGCCGCCGCGGTGGACGTCGTCATGATGCTCCCCGCATGGGTTTCTCCTCTGAGACTCAGGTCACTCTGGCGAACTGTGCGAAATATTAAATATGCGGTGTCGTGCTCACTAGAAGATCGACCCTCGATCAGCTGAAGGGTCTACAGTGCTGCAACCAACGGTTGATGCGACATCAGAGTTTCGGACACGATTCGGACGCACCCCGCGCGATCGCACGATATATTGCATATTCCGTTTGGAAGTGGTATGAGGACTGGAGTTGACACGTGGTAATCGACATGAGGACACCCAGCGGCGACGTCGCGGTCGAGGCCGAGCTCATCGCCGTCACCACCGAAGCGTCGGAGGTCCTCGGGCGCCGGATCCAGCCGCCCGGCACCCACTCCCCCGAGGCGGCCAAGCGCCTGCTCGCGCAGCTGTGGGACGAGGCCGTCGCGATACTGTCCGACATCACAGATCACGCGGATATCCAGCGAACGACCGCGCTACTGGCCCGCATTCGCGCCGCCGAGGCCGACCTGGCCGCGGCCGACGCCGCGAGCTCGGCCACCCACCTGCGGATGGCCGCGCAGGCGATCGCGCGATTACACGGCGCGCGCGGTGTCGACGACTTGTTGAGCCGGGCCGCGGAAGCGATGGGCGCGATGGGCTTCGACCGCGCGCTCGTGTCGACCACCGAAGGACAGCGGTGGCACCTGCACACCATGTTCGTCGTCGACGACAAGCCCTGGGCCGACGCGATTCTGGCGACCGGACGCGAGTCCTCACCGACCCTCGACGGCCATCTGGTCGAGAGCGACATCGTGCAGCGGGCCCGGCCGGGGCTCGTCTTCGATGTTCAGCACAATCCTCGCGTCGTCCGGCCGCTGGTGGAGATGACGCACTGCAGTTCCTACGCCGTCGCGCCGCTCACCCTGAACGGCGCGGTCGTCGGACTGGTGCACGGTGACTACTACTTCCAGCGGCGCGAAGCCGACGCGACGGCGCGGGCGATGCTCGCGGTATTCGCCGCGGGTCTGGGCCACGCACTGGCGGGCGCGAACCTGCTCGACGGCGTGACCGCGCTGCGCAGTGGACTGGATCGACTGACGGCCTCCGCGACCGCCGGCGCCTCCCACCCGGAGGGCCCCGCGCTCTCGCCGCGCGAACTCGACGTCGTCGAATTGCTGGCGGCGGGCCGAGCGAACCGCCAGATCGCCCGCGACCTGGCGATCTCCGAGGCCACGGTCAAGACCCACATCACCCATATCCTGCGCAAACTCGGCGCGGCGAACCGTGCGGAAGCTGTCGCGTACTGGCTGCGCGGCAGCGTCGCGCGTTGAGATCCTGTCCCCCGTGATCGGCTACAGCGTCACCGTTTTCGCCCTACGAAAAGCCCCGCTCGCCCCCTACACGCGCGGGGCTTTCGCATCCCGGTCCGGCTGGCCTCGACCGGTGACATCGACAGTAGAGAGAGCACCGGGCGTGGCATGTCCAACTATCTGGACATGCCACGCCCGGTACAGCTTTCACGCGATACGCAATGCCCTTATGCGGTTGTAGAGGGTGGAGCGGCTGACGCCGAGCGCACGCGCGGCCTGCAGCTTGTTGCCACCGGCAGCTTCGAGGGCCGCTATGATGACCTCCCGCTCGGCCTCGCGGATCGGCGAGCCGGGCACCTGACCACCGCGGTGCGAGGCAGGCAGATCGGTGGGGATGATGTCGCCGGCCGATCGGACACTCGCCACCACTTCCACGACCCGGCGCAGCTCAGCCAGGTTGCCCCGCCACGGTTGAGACGCGAGTACTCGCATCGTCTCGGCGGTGAACCGGGTCCCGGTGTGGCCCGTGACCTCGGTCAGCATCTGCTGCGCCAGCCCCGGGATCTCGTGCCTGCGCCTACGCAGGGGAACCAATTCCCTGCGGTCGTTGCACAGCGCACGCAGCGGAGCGTGTACGGCATCGAGGTGTTCGCCAGGCGTGGATGTGAGCACGACTTCGCGGGTGGTTTCCCGCAATCGCTGTGCGAGCAACGCGGTGAGCTGCTCGGAGAGCAGCTGGATGTTCTCGATGATCGCCGGGGGCCCGCCGCCCGCGAGCGTCTCGCCGAGCTGGGCGGCCCACGCGCTGTCACCGATGAGCACGATGTCGGTCGCGTCGAGTGTGCGGGCCGCGGGGCCGACCAAGCCCAGCGCCTCGGTGGTTCGGCCGGTCCCCGCCTCACCGACCACGAGCAGCGGCCACAGCGGCATCCGGTCCGAGGCCACCCTGACACGTCGAACACCGGACTCCTGGGTGATGTCGACGAGCACCCCATCGGCTCCGTCGATCGACCGGCAGGCCAAACGCACCGCACGGCCGGAGGACAGGACGAGTTCCTGGCTGTCCTGACCGCCGACGGGCACGGCTTCGGCGCAGGCGCGCAACGCGGCATGGTCTGCCGGTTCGAGCAGGTCGACCGCGGCGGGGGTGGCGAGGACCAGTCCGTCGCCGATGACGACGACGGCCCGGCCACGGCGGCTCGAGGCCGCCTGGAAGGCGCTCATCAACCTGCTCTGCGCACGGGGGGAATCGCGCTGGAGCCGTTCTTCGATATCGCGGACCATGCGGCGGGCCAGCAGCGCCGACAACCGGTGGTCCGCACTGGTTTTGGCGCCGATCCCCAGCACACCTTCGAGGCGGCGGGTCACCGGATGAAAGATCGGATGCCCGTAGCAGGTGAATCCGCGAAACAGTGCCAGGTAGTGCTCGTCGGCGCGCACGAGCAGGCTGCGCCGGGTTTCCAGCGGGGTGCCGAGCGCGTTGGTGCCGATGCGGTCTTCACCGAGCTCGACACCCGGCACGATGCCGATATCGGACACCGCTCGGCGGATCGATCGGGCGGCGCCGTGGATGTCGACCACCCGGCCGGCCTGATCGGCGAGCACCAGCGCCACCGACGTGCCTTCGAGCTCACTCGCGACCCGGCGCAGGACCGGGCTCGCCGCTCGCGCGAGGAAGCTGTCGGCATTTCTGCTCGCGAGGTCGAACGGCGGCATCGCGTCTTCACGGATGCCGTGGAGCCGCGATCGGGCCCACGCCGACTCGATGTCCGGTCGAGTCGAATCCCGGTAAGCCTGCAATACAGTCATGGATACTCAACACCACCTTGTCCCGGCCGCCTGAACATGCGGTCGACGCCCGGTCGTCTGTGACCGAGCGCACTTGTATTTTATACACAATATCTGCTTGGTTCCTCGGCCTTTGCGGCGATGCCGACGATTCTCCGGTCGACGTGGGAAGAATTTGTCCCAGGTACGGCCACACCGACGGGCATATCGTGGAGAGATGACCGAGAGAGCGCCCCACCTTCGCGAGCTAGGTGGATTCCTGAAAGCACGGCGTGCCGAACTCAGTCCGGAGAACGTGGGCTTGAGCGTGCACAGCGCCGTCGCGCGCCGGGTGGCAGGTTTGCGCCGCGAGGAGGTGGCGGACTTGGCCGCGATCAGCCACGACTACTACACCAGGATCGAACAGGGCCGTCTCGCACCGTCGGAGCCGGTTCTGGACGCCCTGGTACGGGTCCTACGCCTGGACGACGCCCAGCGCGACTACGCCGAGAACCTGGTCCGGCGCTCCGATCGCCGCCCGGCCAAGCGAGGCCAGAAATCCGTGCGCCCCCAGCTGCAGCGTCTGCTCGACCAGCTCACCGAGACACCTGCCCTGGTGTTCGGGCGCTATCTCGACGTCCTCGCCTGGAACCACCTCGCGGCAGTTTTGATCACCGACTTCGGTCGGATGACACCCCGGCAGCGCAACTATGTGCGGATGGTCTTCACCGATCCGGCGATGCGCACGCTGTACGACGACTGGGAAAGCGTCGCGCGCACGTGCGTCGCCATCCTCCGTATGGACGCCGCGGCCAATCCGACCGACCCCCAGCTCACCGCGCTCGTCGGCGAACTGTCCATCGCCGACGAACAGTTCCGCCAGTGGTGGGCGGCACGGAACGTGGCCCGGCAGGAGTTCGGCTCCAAGACGCTCCATCACCCGGATGTCGGCGAGATGACCCTGAATTGGGACACTTTCAGCTCGTCGGGCGATTCGGAACAGCAGCTGGTCCTCTGGTCGGCCGAGCCGGGCACGACCTCCCACGAGAAGCTGCGCATTCTCACCTCGTGGTCGGCACCGGTCCCGGAACGGGACGCGGCGGACCACCCGAACTGACCCCCTCGGACGAACCACGCGCGTGCGACTACCCCGCCTCGGCATCGAGAGTAGTCCAGCACTTCCCCGACGGCTCGATTCAGCACGATGTCGTGGCCACCCGCGGCCCACCCTGCGGCCGGCGCGCCCCCGTCCCGATGCGTAGGATGACCGGCCCCACGCGAGCCGATAGTGGCGCGGGCACTCCGCCCTTGCCGGAGTAACATATATTATATTTGCAATTGCAGGAGGAGCGGTCCGCCGCGGACGAAGGAGTAGTGCGATGCAGATTCCAGGCCTGGTCGACGTTTCCCCGGTGGCGCACGGGTGAGCGGGCAGCCGCTGGCGGGCCTGCGCGTGGTCGAGTTCGCCAGTTTCGTGGCGGGACCGTCGGCGGGTATGACCCTCGCCCAGCTCGGCGCGCAGGTCATCCGGGTCGACCCGCTCGGCGGCGGGCCCGACTACCGCCGGTGGCCGGTCGCTCAGCGCAACGGCGAAAGCCTGTACTGGAATTCGCTCAACCGGGGCAAGCAGTCGATCGCGGTGGACGTGCGCAGCGAGCAGGGCCGGGAACTGGTGCTGGCGCTGGCGACCGCGCCCGGCAAGGACGCGGGGATCATCGTCGACAACGCGGTCGGGCGGCCGTGGTTCTCCTACGAGGCGCTCGCGGACCGCCGCGCCGACGTTATCAAGGTGCACATCGGTGGTCGGGCCGGTGGCGGTCCCGCGGTGGACTACACCGTCAACACCGAGGTCGGCGTCACCGATCTCACCGGGCCCGCCGATTCGCGTACCCCGGTGAACCATGTGCTGCCCGCGTGGGATCTGGTCGCGGGTATGACCGCGACCACCGCGCTGCTCGCGGCCCTGCACCGTCGGGAACGGTCCGGCGAGGGCGCGCATCTGCAGATCGCGCTGGCCGATGTCGCCTTGGCCGGTGTCGCGAATCTGGGGTGGCTCAGCGAGGTTCGGGAACGCGGTGACCGCCCGCGCCACGGCAACTACATGTACGGCTCGTTCGGCGCCGACTTCGTCACCGCCGACGAGGGGCGCGTCATGGTGGTCGCGCTCACGCCGCGTCAGTGGCAGGCGTTGTGCACGGCGACCGGCACGGCGAAGGTGATCGCCTCGCTCGAACAGACCCTGGGTGTGGACTTCGCCGACGAGGCGCACCGGTACATCCATCGCGAGACCATCGCCGCGGTGATGCGTCCCTGGTTCGCCGCCCTGTCCCTCGACGCGGTGGGCGCGTCGCTCACCGAGGCGGGCGTGCTGTGGAGCCGCTACCGCCGGATGAGTGAGGTGGTGGCCGATTTCGAGGCGGGCGTGGGCAGCCGTGTGCTGACCGAACTCGACCAGCCAGGTATCGGACCGGTCATCTCGGCGCACAGCCCGATCCGCGAGGACAGCGAGTACGGACCGGTGCGCCCGGCCGCCGCCCTAGGCGCCGATACCGAACAGGTCTTCGCCGAAGTCCTCGGTCTCAGCGACAGTGAACTCGGGGAGTTGCGTTCCGCGGGCGTCCTTGGGTCCGCCGAATAGCATTGCCGCCCTGACGTTTACGTAAACAGCACTCGGGCCGGTACGTGAAGACGACAGTGTCTTCGCGTACCGGCCCGAGTCGTGTGGGCCGGCGACGCCGACCCGAACCGACCCCCGCGTTCCCGCCGCCCCGGTCAGCCGTCCACCGAGAGCACGCCCGCGGCCACGAGTTCGTCGACCTTCTCGGCCGGGTACACCTCACCGGCGAGAGCGCGGGTGTCCGCACCCACTCGCGGAGCGACGCCGGGGCGCTCGGGCCGCTCGCCGGCGAAGCGCCACGGCGGACGCAGCAGCGCGAGCCCGTCGTCCTGGGGCTCGATCATGCGCAGCCATCCGACCTGTTCGTGCTCGACGTATCCGGTCATCGACAGCACCGGCGCGAAGGGCACGTCCTCGGCGGTGAGCCGCTTCTCCCACTCCGCGAACGAGCGCTGTTCGAATTCGGCCTCGACGATCTCGGCCAGCTCGAAATAGTTCGCCTCACGGGGCCGGTATTCCGCGAAGCGCGGGTCGACGGCGAGGTCGCCGCGGTCCATCGCGCGGCACAGCGCCTGCCAGAACTTCTGCGATGAAGACAAGTGCACGGCGATGTACTCCCCCGAGGCGGTCGGTGCACAGAAGTTCTGCGCCTGCGGATGCCTGCTACGCCGGGTCGGGTCGGCACCGAGTTCGAAGGCCTGGGTGATCCCGTCGGTGACAAGCACGCTGACCGCTTCCATAATGGAGGTCTCCACGTGCTGGGGTTCACCGGTGCGGTACCGGCCGACCAGCGCGGCGAGCACGCCCGCGGCGGTGCTCAGCCCGGTGACCAGGTCGGCGCTCAGGCCTCCGGTGAGCTGGGGATGGCCCTCGTCGCCGAACAGGGAGTACAGGCCACCGAACGCTTGCCCGATGGTGTCGTAGGCCGGCCGGCCGGCCAGCGGGCCGCCCGCGCCGAAGCCGGTCACCGAGCCGTAGACGATGTCGGGGCGTAGTTCGCGGCAGACCTCGGGGCCCAGGCCCATCGCGGCCACCTTGCCGGGGCGCATGTTCTCTAGCACCACGTCGAAGCGCGGGATCAGCGCCTTCACCAGGGCGATGCCCTCGGGCTGCTTGAGGTCGACGGCCAGGCTGCGCTTGCCGGTGTTGTACTGACGGAAGTACGGGCTGGCGTCGTTCTGGTGACGGCGGAAGTCCTCGCCCACGATGGGGCGCTCCACCTTCACGACTTCGGCACCGAGGGCGCACAACATCGAGGTGGCGAACGGGAGCGAGATGTAGCCCCCGATCTCCAGGATCCGAATTCCGTCGAGCGGCCTGTGCTCCATAGCCTGTCTCCCTCTGGTCACGTGCTCATATTATATATTATCTTCCCATCGCGGTGCCATGGGTCACATCCGGCGAAGGTCGATCGGCGCGCGACGGCAGCCGACAGAATAGGCGCAGTGGCGGCGAGTACGGCAGCCCCGGCCTGTGCGCTAAGTTATATCATATACTTTACATGAGCCGGGTCACATGGGCCGCGAAAGGCGCTGCGCGCGAAATTACCGCTGACCAGGAAGTTCCCACCCGGAACAATCGCCGACGAGGACGATAGGTCTACCCATGAGTGTTCAGACGAAGTTGTGGCAGGGGCAGTTCGACAGGCTGTTCATCGGCGGCGGGTGGGTGAAGCCGGCAACGCAGCGCACGTTCGAGGTCGTCTCCCCCGCCACCGAACAACCCCTCGCCCGCGTCGCCGAGGGCAGCGAGGCCGATATCGACGCCGCTGTCGCCGCCGCTCGCGCCGCCTTCGACCGTGGCCCGTGGCGCCGGATGGAGCTCACGGAACGGATCGCGGTGCTCACCCGCGTGAGCGAGATCCTCGCGGACCGGCAGGACGAGGTCGCGCGGCTGATCAGCGCCGAGATGGGGTGTCCGGTCACGCTGTCGACACGGATGCAGTCGATGGGCACCCGCATGTTGCTCGACGCCTTCCTCGAACTCGCCCCGCAATACCAGTGGTCCGATATCCGCCGCTCGGTCACCGGCAACGCACTCGTCACCCGCGAGCCCGTCGGGGTCGTGGCCGCGGTGGTGCCGTGGAACGCGCCGCTGCAGATCGCCATCATCAAACTGGCGCCCGCGCTGCTGGCCGGGTGCGCCGCCGTGCTCAAGCCCTCGCCGGAGACCGCGATGTCGGCGTATCTGCTCGCCGAGATCTTCGAGCAGGCCGGTCTGCCCGACGGCGTGGTGAACATCGTCGTCGCGGGGCGCGAGGTCAGTGAACACCTGGTCCGCCATCCCGGCGTCGACAAGGTCTCGTTCACCGGCTCGACGGCCGCGGGCCGCCGGATCGCCGCCATCTGCGGGCAGGACCTGCGCCGGGTCACCCTCGAACTCGGCGGGAAGTCGGCCGCGGTGCTGCTCGACGACGCCGACCTCGATGCCGTGGTGCCGGTGATCCGGGCGCTGTCGCTGCGCAACACCGGTCAGGTGTGCAGCAACAAGACCCGCATCGTGGTGGCCCGTTCGCTGCGCGACGAGCTCTACGACCGGTTGCGCGAGATGGTGGGATCGATGCCGGTCGGTGACCCGTTCGATCCGGCGACCGAGGTCGGTCCGCTGGTGACCAGCGCGCAGCGGGAACGAGTGGAGGGCTACATCGCGCAGGCCCGGTCCGAGGGCACCCAGGTGCTCGTCGGCGGTGGCAGGCCCGAGGGCCTGGACCGCGGCTGGTACATCGAGCCGACGATCTTCGCCGACGTCGACCCCGACGCGCGGATCGCGCAGGAGGAGGTGTTCGGTCCGGTACTGACCGTGCACACCTTCGACACCGAAACCGAGGCGATCGATATCGCCAACAACTCCGACTACGGCCTCAACGGTTCGGTCTTCGCCGCCGATCCCGCGCACGCACTAGCCGTGGCTCGCCACATCCGCACCGGCACCGTCGAACTCAACGGCACCCCCGCCGGCTTCTTCGCTCCGCTCGGCGGCTTCAAGAACAGTGGCATCGGCCGCGAAGCCGGGCTCGAGGGTTTCGACGCCTACATCGAATGCAAGTCCTACGGCCTGCCGCAGCCCCTGCTCGACACGTTGGCCTGACCCCCACTTCCGAAAGGTTCTCCATGCCTCCTCTTCCCCCCTTGGAATCCGCCGTCGCACGGCTGGTCACCGACCTCGAGTACGACTCGATCCCGGCCGAGGCGCTGGCCGGCGCCCGTCGGTTGATGCAAGACCAGCTGGCCGTGCAGATCGGCTGCGCGTCGCTGCCGTGGAGCCGGGCGGTGCTCGAGCTGACCCGGGCCGCGCACGCCCCCGGTTCCGCCCACGTCACCGCGTCAGGTGACGAAATGAGTGCGGCCGACGCCGCTTTCGTCAACGCGACCTACGGGCACGGTTTCGAGTACGACGACGCCCACCGCTCCAGCTCCAGCCACCCCGGCAGCGCGGTGGTCTCGGCGGCCATCGCCGTCGGCGAGGAGCTCGGTGCCTCGATGGCGCAGGTTATCACTGGCATCGTCGCGGGGTACGAGGTCTACACCAGGATCGGCGTCCTGGCCGCGCCGCAGTTGCTCGAGCGCGGCTTCCATCCGCATGGTGTGTTGTCGGCGTTCGGCGCCGCAGCCGTGGTCGCGAAGATGCGCGGGTTCGACGCCGAGCGCACCGTGCACGCGCTGTCGATCGCGATGAGCCACAGCTCGGGCACCACCGAGTACACATCCACGGGCGGCTCGGTGAAACGGCTGCATTCGGGAATCGGTACCCGCAACGGTATTCGCGCCGCGGAGATGGCGGCGGCCGGCATCACCGGCCCGACCACGTTCCTCAGCGGCGGCAAGGGCTTCTACCGCACCTTCGTCGGCCGCCCCGTCGCCGAGGGCACCGCCGAATTATTCTCCCCGACAGCCTCTTTCGAGATCACCCGCGTGTGGATCAAGCCGTACTGCTGCTGCGGTATCAACCACGCCTATATCGACGGCGCCCAGCAGCTGACCGCGCGGGCATCCGAGGTCGAGTCCATTCGGCTCGGTATCCAGTCCGGCGGTGACGTGATCATCGGCAATCAGAACGCCAACGCCTACGCACCGCAGATCATCGAGCACCTGCAATACAGTCTGCCGTTCCAGTTCGCGTTGGCGATCCTGGGCCGTGGCAACGGTTTCCGTGCCCACCACGACTACATGGCCGGGAGACTGGACCTCGGCGAGGGCAGCGAGGTCGCCGAGATGGCGCGGCGGGTGAAGATCGAGGTCGACACCGAGCTCGACGCCGGATACCCGGGGCGCTGGATCGCCGACATCACAGTCACCTACCGCGACGGCTCCACCGAGCACGTCTTCGTCGACAACCCTCGGGGCACCGCGGAGAACCCGATGACGCAGGCGGACCTGAACGCCAAGTTCCGTGACCTCACCGTCGCTGATCTGGGTGCCGAACGTAGCGAGGCCCTGCTGACGGCGATCAACGCGGGGGATCCGGCCACCCCGGTCACGGAGTTCGCCGCGCTTCTGCGCGCCTGAGTGGATCGAAAGCCTGGTCGGGCCTGGTATTCAAGGCACGGCCAGGCTTTTCGGTATTCAGGGCTGCAGGTACAGGCGTTCATTCGGTAGCCGGGGAAGGTCCGCGTAATGGACGGCCCCGACCGTGACGTCACAGGGATGACGCCCTGCCACATCCTGGACGAAGACCAGCGCGGCGGTCAGGCAGGCCACGAATTCCATCCGGATGGTGGCGAATTGGACCATCAACCGGACATCCGGTTCTTGTGGGCGTGGTGATCGCTTGTCAGGTTTCATCGGTTAACGACCTGCTTCGTTCTTGTCGTCCCGAATGACTGTGCCCCGGCGGGCCTGTTCGGTTCGCCGGGGCACAATCGGTACCTGAACGGTGATCAGGCGGTCTCGAAGGTGGCGGCCATACCTTGACCGCCACCGATGCACATCGTGGCAAGACCTCGGCCGCCGCCACGGCGGCGCAGTTCGTGCAACAAGGTGGTGACCATGCGCACGCCCGTGGCGCCGATGGGGTGGCCGAGCGAGATGCCGGACCCGTTGACATTGAGCCGGTCGTGATCGCGCCAGCCCCAGCCTTCCAGGACCGCCAGGACCTGGACCGCGAACGCCTCGTTGACCTCGACGAGATCCATCGAATCGAGCAGCGAGACGGTATCGGTGCCCTGGCGCGCGGCGAGTTTCGCGACTGCGGGAACCGGGCCGATTCCCATCCGGGAGGGTTCGCAGCCCGCGGCCGCCCAGCCGGTCAGGTAGCCGATCGGTTCGAGGCCGAGCGCGTCGAGTCGGTCCTCGGCGACGATGAGGAGCCCCGCGGCGGCGTCGTTCTGCTGGCTCGAGTTGCCCGCGGTGACGGTGCCGTCGGGCATGATCGTGCGCAGCTTCGACAGGGTCTGAGGCGTGGATTCCGGGCGGATCCCCTCGTCGGCGGCGAAGACCACCGGATCGCCCTTGCGCTGCGGTACGGTCACCGCAACCACCTCGTCGCCGAAGCGCCCTTCCGCCCAGGCGGCGGCCGCCTTCTGGTGGCTGCGCGCGGCGAAGGAGTCGGCCTCCTCCCGCATCAGACCGTAGTCCCGCGCAAGGTTTTCGGCGGTCTCGATCATCCCGGAGATCTTGCCGAACCTGGCCACGGGCTGGGAGCGTTCGCGGCCGCGATCGAGCCGGTCGAACAGCTGCACAGTGCCCGCGCGGGCACCCCAGCGAGTACTGGTCGAGTAGTACTCGATGCGGCTCATCGACTCGACCCCGCCGGCCAGCACCACATCGGCGGCACCGGTCTGCACCATCATCGCCGAGGTGGCCAGAGCCTGCAGACCACCGCCGCAGCGCCGGTCGAGCTGCATGCCGGGCACGGAGATCGGCAGTCCGGCGTGCAGGGCCAGCCAGCGACCGACGCACGGCACCTCGGAGTTGGCATAGGACTGGGCGAACACGACATCATCGATGCGCTCGGGATCGATCCCGGAGCGCTCGATCACCGCGTTCACCACGGTGGCGCCCAGGTCCTCGACGGGCACGTCACGCAGGGAACCGCCGAAGGTGCCGACGGGGGTGCGGGTGGGTGCGACGATCGCCGCCCGGCGCAGTGTTGACATTCGCTGACTCCGATCAGATCGCGTTGCGCGCGATGAGCTGTGCGGCAATGACATTGCGCTGGATCTCGTTGGTGCCCTCACCGACGATCATCAGCGGCGCGTCACGGAAGTAGCGCTCCACGTCGTATTCCTTGGAGTAGCCATAGCCACCGTGCACGCGGATCGCGTCGAGCGCGATCTGCATCGCGGTCTCGGAGGCGAACAGCTTGGCCATGCCCGCCTCCATGTCGGCGCGCTCCCCCGCGTCCAGCTTCTGGGCGGCGTCGAGGGTCAGCAGGCGGGCGGCGCGCTGCTTGGTCGCCATGTCGGCCAGCAGGTTACCGACGGACTGGTGCTTCCAGATCGGCTTGCCGAAGGACTCGCGTTCCTGCGCGTAGCGCACGGCGGCGTCGAGTGCGGCCTGGCCGACACCGAGCGCACGCGAGGCGACCTGGATGCGCCCGACCTCGAGGCCGCGCATCATGTGGCTCCAGCCCAGGTTCGGCACGCCGCCCAGGATGGCGTCGTCGCCGACTTTGCGGCCGTCGAATACCAGCTCGCAGGCTTCGACACCGCGGTAGCCGAGCTTGGGCAGCTTCTTGGAGATGATCATCCCGTCACCGGGTTCGACCAGGATCACGCTCATGCCCTTGTGGGTGGGCTCGGCGTCCCGGTCGGTGATACACAGCAGACCGATCAGACCCGAGTGCGCGGCGTTGGAGATCCAGGTCTTGGAACCACTGATGGACCACTGGTCGCCCTCGCGCACGGCGACGGTGCGCATGGCCTGCAGGTCGCTGCCGCCGGCGGGCTCGGTGAGTGCCATCGTGGCCCGGATCGCGCCCTCGGCCATCTTCGGCAGGTACTTCGACTTCTGCTCGGGCGTGCCGAAGGTCTTGATCAGGTAGGTGATCACCGAGTGGCCGCCGATGGCGCCCGCCAAGCTCATCCAGCCGCGCGCGAGTTGTTCGGTGACCCCGGCGAAACAGGCGGTACTCACGTCGACACCACCGAATTCGGCGGGCGCGAGCAGACCGAAGAAGCCGAGCTTCTTCATCTCCTCGATGAACTCCTCGGGGTAGATATCGTCTTCCTCGAACTCGCGCACGCGGTTCTTGACCCGCTGATCGACGAAGTCGGCGACCAGATCGACCATCTGCCGCTCATCCGCTGTGAGGCTCATGCCTACCCTTCCCTAGTTCACGCATAAAATATTATATCATCTCCAGAAGCCGCGGGATTCCAGCATGTGCACCGCCCGGGCACCACCGTGCAGGAAGTGCTCCTCGGTGACGGCGCGAGCCGTGGCCACATCCCGGGCCAGCAGGGCCGCCAGGATCTCGCGGTGATCGCGGTCGGCGGTCTCGGGCCAGTCGTCGTGGGTCTCGTAGAAACCGTGCGGGCCCGCGCTGCCGAGCACTTTGAGTTCGGTGAGCAGACGCCGGGACCCGCTCGCGCGGTTGATTACGCGATGGAACTCGAAGTTCAGCGTTTCACGGTCGCGGCTCGACGCCGTGGTCATCCGGTCCAGGATCCGGCCGAGCGTGTCGAGCGAGGACGCGGGTATCCGGGTGGCCGCGCGGGCGGCGGCCAGCCCCGAGACCACGCCGAGCAACCAGTAGTGATCGCGCACGTCGTCGCGCGTCATCGGGGCGACGAACGCCCCACGCCGGGGCGGCATGTCGACGATGCTCTCCAGTTCGAGGGCGATCAGCGCCTCGCGCACCGGCAGCTTGCTGATTCCCAGCGAATCCGCGATCTCGTCCTGGTCGATCTTGTCGCCGGGACGCAGCTCACCCGCGAAGATCCGCCGCCGAATCTCTTGCACGGCGGTAGTTTTCAGGCTGGTCGGCGGGGTGACGCGCGGCAGGTCCATCAGGTCTCGCTCGGCTGGGCGCCCCGTGGCGCGAATTCGGCCCGGATGGCGTCGGTATGGGCGCCGAGCGCGGGCACCGAACCGTTGGTCACCGGCCAGTCCCGTGCCGTCCCCGGCGGCAGCAAGGCCGGTACGGGTCCGGACGGAGTCCCGATCTCGCGCCACCGGCCGCGTTCCCGCAGCTGGGGATGCTCGGCGAGCTCGCGCACGCCGTTGAGCCGCGCGTTGCCGATACCCGCCTTGTCGGCGGCGTCCTGGATCTCGACGAGAGTTCGTGTGACGCACCACTGTTCGATAATCGCGTCGACCTCACCGCGGCGCGCGACCCGGTCGTCGTTGTGCAGGTAACGCGGATCCTCGGCCAGTTCGGGGCAGCCCATGAGCGCGGTCATCCGCCGCCACTCCCGGTCGCTGGTAGTGCCGAGGACCGCCGTCTGCCCGTCGGAGGTCGGATACGCGCCGTACGGGGCGATCATCGGCGAACCCATACCGACCGGCACCGGCTCCGTGCCCGCGTGCAGCACCTGGTTGAGCGCGAAGCCCATCATCTCCGACACCACATCGAGCATCGCGACCGGAACGACCGCGCCGCGTCCCGTGCGCTCACGGTCGTAGAGCGCGGCCAGGACCGCCGAGTACGAGTACAGCGCGGTGCCGATGTCGGCCACCGGGACACCGGGCTTGGCCGGATGTCCGGGAATACCGGTGATCGCGCACGAACCCGCCTCGGCCTGGATCAGCAGGTCGTAGGCGCGTTTGTGGTCGAGCGGACCGCCACGGCCGTAGCCGGAGATGTCGACGATGATCAGCCGGGGAAACCGGCGCGTCAACTCGTCGACACCCAGACCGAGCCGGTCCAGCGCGCCAGGGCCGAGATTGCTGACCAGCACATCGGCCTCGGCCAGCATCCCTTCCAGGACCGCCAGGTCATCGGCGGCACGCAGGTCGAGCGCCGCCGATTCCTTGCCGTGGTTGAGCCAGGTGAAGTGCGCCGACAGGCCACCGACCACCGTGTCGTAATGCCTGGTGGAGTCGCCGTATCCGGGCTGCTCGACCTTGATCACCCTCGCGCCGAGGTCGGCGAGGTGGCGGGTGCACAGCGGGGCGGCGATGGCCTGTTCGAGGCCGATCACCGTCACCCCGGCCAGCGGAGCACGCTTGGGTTCGGTGCTCATGAGAACTTGGGCTCCCGCTTCTCGCGGTGTGAGCCGACGCCCTCGACGACATCGGGGCCACCGAAGTGATAGAACTCGAGGCCCAGTGAGGCGTCGAAGATCGGCATGGCCTGCCGGTACCAGCCGTTGAGCGCCATCTTGGTGCCCTGGATGCCGGCCCGCGAGCCTGCGGCCAGCTTCTGCGCGATCTCCATGGCACGGTCCTGGACCTGGTCGTCGTCGACGCACAGCGACACCATGCCGATGCGTTCGGCCTCCTCGCCGGTGAGCACCTCGTTGGTCAGCAGGTGGTACTTGGCCTTGGCCATCGAGGTGAGCAGCGGCCAGCAGATCGCGGCGTGATCGCCCGCCGCCACGCCGAGGCGTACGTGTCCGTCGACGATCTTGGCGCGCCGGCCGGCCACCGAGATGTCGGCGAGCAGCGCCGCCACCAGACCCGCGCCGGCGGCGGGGCCGTTGATCGCGGAGATGATCGGCTGGGGCACCTCGATGATGTTGCGCACCAGGTCGCGCGCCTCACGCATCACCCGTGTGCGGGAGGTGTAGTCACCGATCATGGCCTCGACCAGGTCGAAGCTGCCCCCGGCGGAGAAGGCCCGCTTCCCCGCGCCGCGGATGACGACTGCTCGCACCGATTCGTCGAGAGCGATCACCGGCCAGATGTCGGCGAGGTGCCGATGTGCCTCGGCACCGACCGAATTCAGGTTCGGTCCGTCGAGCACGATCCGCAGCACGCCGTCGGCTGGGCGGTCGATCGTCAACGACGAGAACTCCTCGTAACCGGGCACTTGTTGTCCTCTCATTCGCTGATCGACACCGCGTCGGCGCCGGTGGGGGTGGCGGTGGCGGTGGCCCACCGCGCCAGAATGTCGTCGAGGTCGCCGAGACCGGTGGGCGGGCACGACGGGGTGCGGGCCGGCGTCCGGTCGAAGCGCGGCGCGGGCGCGGGGTGCAGGACTCCCGAAACACGGTGGAATACTCCGCGTTCCACGTTGTGGGGGTCTTCGGCGGCTTCATCGAAGGTGAGCACCGGGGACACACAGGCATCGGTGCCCTGATATATCTGCCACCACTCGTCGCGGGTCCGCTTCGACACCGCGTCGGCGATGAGTTCGCGCAGTCTCGGCCACTGTTCGCGGTCGTCCTGGCCCGGCCAGCCGGTGGTGTCGACACCGAGCCGACTCGAGAACTCACGGTAGAAGTCGGGTTCGAGCGCGCCGACCGCCAGGTACCGGCCATCGGCGCACCGGTAGGTGTCGTAGAACGGCGCACCGGAGTCGAGGAAGTTGGTTCCCGGTTCGTCGGAGTACAGCCCGGCGGCGCGCAAGCCTTGCAATTTGGCCGTCAACACGGCCACACCGTCGATCATCGCCGCGTCGATGACCTGACCTCGGCCGGTGCGCGCGGCCTCCACCAGCGCGCAGGCGATGCCGAACGCGCCGATCGCCCCGCCACCGGCGTAGTCACCGAGCAGGTTGATCGGCGGCCGCGGCGCCCCGCCTTCGGAGGCGAGGGCGTGCAGGGCGCCGGACTGGGCGACGTAGTTGATGTCGTGTCCGGCGTCCTTGGCGCGGGGACCGGTCTGGCCGTATCCGGTGAGCCGGACGTAGACCAGTCCGGGGTTGCGTGCGGTGGCCACCTCGGGGCCCAGCCCCAGCCGCTCGGTGACACCGGGGCGATAGCCCTCGATGAATACATCTGCCGAATCAGCAAGACGCAGAACGGCTTCGCGACCTTCGAGATCCTTCAGATCCACCGCCACCGACCCGACACCGCGGTTGACCACATCGGTCTCCTCGGTCAGGCCGACGGTCTGGCTCAACTCGCGCGCCGAACGGTGCGGTGGCCGCACCACCCGGACGACGTCGGCGCCCATGTCGGCCAGCAGCATCGACACATAGGGCACCGGCCCCATGCCTGCGAGCACGACGACACGCACACCCGCCAACGGTCCCGTCATCGGTATGTCCCCTTCTAGTAGGAACGCGGTAGGCCGAGCACCTGCTGGGAGATGTAGTTGCGCACCATCTCCTGGGAGAACGGCGCATTACGCAGCAGACGCACCTCCCGCCACAGCCGCTCGATGTGGTACTCCTTCGCATAGGCGTACCCGCCGAGTGTGGAGAACGCACGATCACACGCCTCGAAACCGGCTTCAGCACCGAGGTACTTGGCCGCGGCCGCCTCGGGACCACACGGCAGACCCGCGTCGAACAGTTCCGCGGCACGCATGATCATGCCCTC
This sequence comes from Nocardia sp. NPDC041819, assembly GCF_055590505.1. NCBI lineage: Bacteria > Bacillati > Actinomycetota > Actinomycetes > Mycobacteriales > Nocardiaceae > Nocardia > Nocardia sp. NPDC041819. Next base: position 306,307 of record NZ_JBVJAP010000005.1, read on the forward strand.
GGCGGCTTCCAGGCGGATCCACGAATCGGCCAGCGGATGCGCCACGGCCTGGTTCTGACCGATCGGACGGTCGAACACGACGCGGTTCTTGGCGTATTCGGCGCCGATCTCCAGCGCGGCGCGACCCAGGCCCACGCCTTCCATGCCGACCACGATGCGCTCGGGGTTCAGGCCGTCGAGCAGGTAGTAGAAGCCCTTGTCGACCTCACCGACGAGCCGGTCGTCGGATACCTCGAGGTTGTCGATGAACAGTTCGTTGGTGTCGATCGCGGCACGGCCCAGCTTGTCGATCTCGCGCACGGTGATCTTGGAGCGGTCCATGTCGGCCAGGAACAGCGACATGCCCCACAGCGGCTTGTCCTCACGCCGCGGCGAGGTACGAGCCAGCAGCAGAATCTTGTGCGCGTTCTGGGCGTTGGTGATGAACACCTTCTGCCCGTTGATCACCCAGCCGCCGTCGACCTTGGTCGCCTTGGTCTTGATGCGCGAAGTGTCCACGCCCGCAGTGGGTTCGGTGACGCCGAAGGCCATCAACATCTCACCGGAGGCCAGCTTGGGCAGGTACTCGCGCTTCATCGCCTCCGAGCCGTACTTCACGACCGGGGCAGGCGGGAAGACGTAGAAGTGGATCGCCGAACCACCGCTCATCCCGGCGCCCGAGGCCGAGATCTCGCCGAGCATGACCGCGGCCTCTTTCAGGCCCAGGCCGATGCCGCCGTACTCCTCGGGGATCATCGCGCCCAGCCAGCCGCCCGCGGCGAAGGCTTTCACGAAGTCCCAGGGGTATTCGTGCTTGTTGTCCTTGTCGAGCCAGTAGTTGTTGTCGAACTTGCGCGCGAGCTCGCGCGTGGCCTGTCGGACGACTTCGACGTTGTCGTCGGTCGCTGTAGCGGCAGTCATTGCTACTCCTGTTCGTCGCCCGCGGACACGGGGATCGCTTCGAGTGGGGTGGCTGGGTCGAGGGAGGACATGTCTCCGGTCGGCGCCCCGAGATACCGGGACCGAATGGCCCGGCGCATGATTTTTCCGTTCTTGGTCTTGGGCAGGCTCTCCACGACGACGACCGAGGGGGCGAACGAGCGTCCCGCATTGCCGATCGCGGTGTCCTGCAGGTCTTCCGGTGTCTGGCCGGTGGACCGCAGCACGGCGAACGCGACCGCGCGCTGGCCGCGCAGTTCGTCGGGCACGCCGATCACGGCGACCTCGGCGATCCGGTTGTCGCGCAGCAGCGCCGCCTCGATCTCCGCGGGACCGACCCGGCGACCCGACAGTTTGATGGTGTCGTCGGATCGGCCGTGGATGCGCCACATGCCCTGGTCGTCGATGCCGGCCAGGTCGCCGTGCACCCACACACCGTCCCACTGGTTCCAATAGGTCTCGAGGTAGCGCTCGCGGTCCTGCCAGAAGGCATGGGTCATGCCGGGGAAGGTGTTGCGTACCACCAGTTCCCCGATCTCACCGACGACCGGGTTGCCGTCCTCACCGAACACCGCGGCGTCCACGCCGGGCAGTGCGCCGGTGAAGGCGGCCGGGGCGGCAGGCAGGAACGGGTACCCGATGAGGATGCCGCCGCCGACCTCGGTGCCGCCGCTGTAGTTGACGATGGGCCGGGTGCCGCCGCCGACCTCCTGGAACAGCCACCACCAGGTGGGTTCGTCCCATGCCTCACCGGTGGACACGAAGGTGCGCAGGCTCGGCATCGCGTGGGTCACGACCTCACCCGCCGCCTTCAGCGCACGCGCCGCGGTCGGTGCGATACCGGCGACGGTGACACCGTTGCGTTCGATGATCTCCCACATCCGGTGCGCGGTGGGGTGCGTCGGCAGGCCCTCGATCATCACGATCGTCGCGCCCAACTGCAGCGGACCGGTCATCAGCATGGGGCCGACGAGCCAGCCGAGGTCGGTGATCCAGGAGACGACATCGCCCTCGTGCACGTCGAAGCCATAACCGAAGTCGACCGCCGTCTTCACCGCGAAACCACCGTGGGAGTGCACGATGCCCTTGGGGCGACCGGTGGTGCCCGAGGTGTAGACGATGGTCAGCGGGTCGTTGGACTCGGTGTCGGCGGTCGGCACCGGGGCCGGATCGGCGTCGAGCTCGTCGTAGTACACGTCGCGGCCCTCGCGCATCGGCACCTCGGTGCCCAGCTGCCGGATGACCACGACCTTGGCCACGGTGGGCGCCGACTCCAGCGCCGCGTCGGCGGTCGCCTTCAGCTCGACCCGCTTACCGCGCCGCGTCGTCCCGTCGGCGGTCACCAGCAGCACCGCTTCGGAATCCTGCAGGCGGGTGGCGAGCGCGTCCGGTGCGTAGCCGCTGAAGGTGGGCACAGACACGGCCCCGATCATCGCGATCGCGAGGAAGGCCACCGCGGCCTCGGGCACCACCGGCATGAACAGCACCACCCGGTCACCGCGCCGCACACCCAACTGGGTGAGGTTGGCGGCGAAACGCCGCACCTGCGCGTCGAGTTCGGCGAAGGTCAGCGTGCGCCGCTCGCCCTCGTCGCCCTCGTAGACCACCGCGAGCCGATCGGCGGCGGGGCCTCGCGCGTGCCGGTGCGCGGCCAGCCGCGCGATGTTGACGCCACCGCCGGTGAACCACCGGGGGAACGGTTTGCCCGCCGAGTCGTCGACGACGCGGTCGAACGGGACCGAGAAGTTCACGCCCAGGTCGGTCGTCGCGGCCCGCCAGAACCATTCGGGCTCGGCGATGGCTCGCTCGTTGAGCTCGGCGACCGCCGCGGCGTCGTCACCGAATCCCCAGGCGCGCATCGCCGCGAGCAGACGGCTGCGCTCACGGATCTGTGCATCGGGCACCCAGGCCGGCTGCTCGGCAGGCTGAACGTCCACCATGACGTGTCCTCCTCGTTGCTGGTTCGTCGTGGCCGGATCAGGCCTGCTCGGCCGGACGCTTCATCATCAGGCCGACGCGCAGGGCGTCACAGACCACCTCGTCGCGCTGGTTGATACCGAGGTGGCGGAAGGTTACGATGCCGGAGTCGTTGCGGCTCTTGGATTCCCGCTTGTTCTCGATCTTGGTCTGCACGTGGATGGTGTCGCCGTGGAACACCGGCTTGGGAAACTTGATCTGCTCGAAGCCCAGGTTGCCCAGGGTGGTGCCTTGCGTGGTCTCCGGCACGGTGATACCCGAGACCAAGCCGAGAATGAACAGACTGTTCACCAGGCGCTGCCCGTAGATGGAGTTCTTGCTGTACTCGGCGTCCAGGTGCAGCGGGGCCAGGTTCAACGTCATCACACTGAACAGCGTGTTGTCGGCCTCGGTGACCGTGCGGCGGGTGGGGTGGTCGATGACCATTCCCGGCTCGAACTCCTCGAAATACAGGCCAGCCATGTCGCATCCTCCTTGAATATATTATGTACTAGACGGTGTCGAACGGATGCTACCTCACCGTTCGACTTATCGTATATTATATCATCGTATATTATATCTAGTATCAGCCTCAGCCGCAGAGGAGCCGAGAGTGTCCGAACTCAGTGCCGAGGACTTCGAGCCGATCCTGGCTCACGTCCATACGTTCATCCGTACCAAGGTGGTCCCGCGCGAGCAGGAGATCCTGCAGACCAACGCGATTCCTGACGACATCCGACAGGCCGCTGCCGAGATGGGCCTGTTCGGGTACGCCATCCCGCAGCAATGGGGCGGTCTCGGTGTCGACCTCACCCAGGATGTCGAGCTGGCCATGGAGTTCGGCTACACCTCGCTGTCACTGCGGTCGCTGTTCGGCACCAACAACGGCATCGCCGGCCAGGTGCTGGTCAACTACGGCACCGACGAACAGAAGAAGCAGTGGCTCGAGCGGATCGCCTCGGGCGAGGTGCTGGCCTCCTTCGCGCTCACCGAACCCGGCGCGGGATCCAATCCCGCAGGTCTGCGCACCCGTGCCCGCCGTGACGGCGAGGACTGGGTGATCGACGGCCAGAAGCGGTTCATCACCAATGCCCCGCTCGCGGATCTGTTCGTCACCTTCGCCCGCACCGCCGAGCCCGGCCCCGACGGCCCCGGTATCGCGGTGTTCCTGGTGCCCGCCGATACACCGGGCGTCATCGTCGGACCCAAGGACGCGAAGATGGGCCAGGAAGGTGCTTGGACCGCCGACGTCACGTTCACCGATGTCCGTGTCCCCGCCGACGCCTTGGTCGGCGGCTCGGAGAACGTCGGATACAAGGCCGCGATGGCCTCGCTCTCGCGTGGTCGCGTGCACATCGCCGCGCTCGCCGTCGGTACCGCCCAGCGCGCGCTCGACGAATCGGTGACCTACGCCGCCACCGTCACCCAGGGTGGTACGCCCATCGGTGATTTTCAGCTGGTCCAGGCGATGATCGCCGACATGCAGACCGGGGTGATGGCCGGCCGCGCGCTCGTGCGCGACGCCGCCGCCAAGTACGTCTCCGGCGAGGACCGCCGCATCTCCCCTTCGGTGGCCAAGTTGTTCTGCACGGAGATGGTCGGCCGTGTCGCCGACAACGCGGTGCAGATCCACGGTGGCAGCGGGTACATGCGTGAGGTGACGGTCGAACACATCTACCGCGACGTGCGCCTGCTGCGCCTGTACGAGGGCACCAGCGAGATCCAGCGCCTGATCATCGGTGGCGGGCTCGTGCGCGAAGCGAAGAAGCGCGCGTGAGCACGAATACCGCGACCGATCTCGCCATCCGGGTCCGCGTCGCGTCGACCCTGCTGTTCGTGCCTGCCGACCGTCCCGAACGCTTCGCCAAAGCCGCCGCGGCGAATCCAGGTCTGGTCGTGCTCGATCTCGAGGACGCGGTGGCGCCCGATGCCAAGGAGGCCGCCCGCGAAAACGCCGCCGCCTGGATCGAGGCGGGCAACGAATGCGCCGTGCGCATCAATGCGGCCGCAACCGTATGGCACGCCGATGATCTCGCGGCCCTCGCACCGCTGCGCTGCGCGATCGTGCTGCCGAAGGCCGATATCGAGGTTCTCGAGGGTGTCGTGGCCACCCTCACCGAGGCACGAGCGAGCAGTCCCTATCGCCCGGAAGCCGGCGGCAGCCGACCCCCGCTGATCGCATTGGTCGAAACCGCCGCGGGGGTACTGCATTCCACGGCTGTCGCGGCCACGACGGGTGTGGAGCGGCTCGCGGTCGGCACCTTCGACCTCGCCGCCGAACTCGGTGTCGACCCCACCGATCGCGAAGCGCTCGCCGGTACCCGGCACGCACTGGTCCTCGCTTCTGCCGCCGCGGGCCTGCCCGGCCCGATCGACGGTGTCACCGGTGCCGTCGGTGATGCCGGCCTGGTCGAGGACGACGCTCGCTACAGCAAGCGGCTCGGCTTCACCGGCAAACTCTGCATCCACCCGAGTCAGCTCGTCCCGGTAGCCACAGCGTTTCGCCCCACCGGGGCCGAACAGGCCTGGGCACGGAAGATCCTCGCCGCCATCACCGACACCTCCGGGGTCGCCGTGGTCGACGGTGCCATGGTCGACAAGCCCGTGCTCGACCGTGCCCGGCGCATCCTGGCGCAGCTCGACGCCACCACCGACAGTGAGGAACAGCCATGACCGGACCACTTCTGGCCGACAAGACCGCCGTCATCACCGGCGCCGCCCAGGGCATCGGCTACGCCATCGCCGAACGATTCGTCGCCGAGGGCGCGCGCGTTGTCATCGGTGACATCGACGGTGCCGCCGCGCAGGCCGCCGCCGACAAACTGGGCGGCGCGACCGTCGCCCGTGGGGTGCGGTGTGATGTCACCGTCGCCGACGACGTCCAAGCCCTGATCGACGCCGCCGCCGAATCCTTCTCCCCCGTCGACGTGATGGTCAACAACGCGGGCATCACCCGTGACGCGACCATGCGCAAGATGACCGAGGACCAGTTCGACCAGGTCATCGCCGTCCACCTCAAGGGCACCTGGAACGGCACCCGGCTGGCAGGTGCGGTGATGCGGGAACGCGGCAGCGGCGCCATCATCAACATGTCCTCGCTCTCGGGCAAGATCGGCCTGCCCGGCCAGACCAACTACTCCGCGGCCAAAGCGGGCATCGTCGGCCTGTCGAAGGCCGCAGCGAAAGAGCTCGCGCACCTGGGCGTGCGGGTCAATGCCATCCAGCCCGGCCTGATCCGCACCGCCATGACCGAGGCCATGCCGCAGAAGGTGTGGGATCAGAAGATGGCCGAGATCCCGCTCGGCCGCGCCGGTGAGATCGACGAGATCGCGACGGTCGCACTGTTTCTCGCTTCCGACATGTCCTCGTACATGACGGGCACGGTGCTCGAGGTGACCGGCGGGCGGTTCATGTGACGGCGTCCACCTGGCAACCGCATACGGAAACCACCACCGAACTCCTCGATCCCGCGCCGGTGGCCGCGTTGGCCGCGCTGCTCGACGACGGCCTGCCCGCCCCTGGCCCCGGCGATCCGCTGCCACCACTGTGGCACTGGGTGGCGCTGCCGCGTTGGGCCACCTCCGGCGTGCTCGGATCCGACGGGCACCCTCGACGCGGCTCGTTCCTGCCACCGGTCGACCTGCCGCGACGCATGTTCGCAGGCGGTGAGATCCTGCTGCACGCACCGCTTCTCGTCGGATCGACGGTGCGGCGCGAGGCCGAGGTGGTCTCGGCGACCGAGAAGAACGGCCGATCCGGCGCACTGGTCGTGGTCGACGTACGGATCCGTTTGTTCACCGATACCGACCAGCTCGCCGTCGAGGAAACACAGCACCTGATCTACCGGGAGGCCGCACCCGCGCCGGAACACCCCGCGCAACCGCCTTCGGCCGAGGACACCCTGCCGCGCACTCCCCTGCACCGCACGGCGGACAACGCCTGGGAGCTGCGGACCGATCCGTCACTGCTGGCGCGGTTCTCCGCGGCCACCGCCAACGCGCACCGCATCCACTACGACTGGCCCTATGCCACCGGCGTCGAGGGATACCCGGGGCTGGTCGTCCACGGCCCGTTGCAGGCCATCGCACTGGCCGAGATCCACCGCCTGATGGGCGGGGCGCCGGTGCGGGAGCTGCGCCACCGCGGCCGGGCGCCGCTGTTCTGTGGGCAGCCCGCACGCTTGCTCGCCACCGAGGTGCCCGACGGGGTGGCACTCGAATTGTTCGGTCCCGGTGGCGCATCCGCCGGACCGAACGCAACCGTCGACGTCACCACCGATTGATCAGGAGAGACCGTGCCCCGCGTATTCACCACCCTCGACGAGGTCCGCTCCGCCGTGGGTGAGCCGATCGGCCCGAGCGAACCGTATCTGGTCGACCAGGCGCGCATCTCGGCGTTCGCCGAGATCACCGATGACGAGCAGTGGATTCACGTCGACCCCGAGCGTGCCGCCGCCGGACCGTACGGCACCACCATCGCCCACGGGTATCTCACGCTGTCGCTGATCTCGCATTTCCGGCCGGAGCTGCTCGATTTCCGATTCGGCTCGGCCCGGGTGAACTACGGCGTCAACAAGGTTCGCTTCCCCGCGCCGTTGCCCGCCGGGTCGCGGCTGCGGGCAACCGTGACGATCACCGATGTCACGGACACTCCTGCCGGGACCTCGGTGACGGCGAAGTACGTGCTCGACGGCGGCGCGGTCAAACCCGCCTGCGTGGCCGAGACGGTCCTGCTGATCGTCGACTGATCGCCTGACAAGAGAAGGGGGCGGCCGCGGCCGCCCCCTTCTCCTATTGTCGCTACTACACGTCGGCCGATACCGCGTCGGCCAAGGCGATCACGCCCTCCGCGGTCTTCACGTGCGCGAGATCGATGTGCTGGCCTTCGAAGTCGACGGCCGCGCTGCCCGCGGCCTCCGCCTCGTTGAACGCCGCGATCATGCGCCGGCAGTAGTCGACGGTCTCCGGCGACGGCGAGAACACCTCGTTGGCGATCGCGACGTGCGACGGGTGGATGGCCACCAGGCCGCGGTAACCCAGCTGACGGTTGTCGAGGCAGAAGCGCCGGGCGCCGTCGAGGTCCTTGATGTCCTGCCACACACCGGTGACCGGGTGGTGCAGCCCGTTCGCCCGCGCGGCCAGGATGATCCGGCTGCGCAGATACAGCGTCTCGAGCCCGGCGGGGGTGAACTCGAAGCCGAGTTCGCGACCGACGTCGGCATTGGGACCGGTGGCACCGAGCAGGGAGGCCACCCGGGGGCTCGCGCCCGCGATCTCCTCGCAATGCGCCATCGACACCGCGGTCTCGAAGGACACGATCAGCTGCACCGTCCCGACTTCGATGCCCTCACGCTGCTCGATGTGGCTCAGCACCGCGTCCAGGCGCACGATCTCGTCGGCCGTGAACACCTTCGCCAGGAACAGCCCGGCCAGCCCCGGTCGCACGACGGCTTCCAGGTCACCGCCGAGCAGCCCGCTCACCTCCGGGTTGGCCCGCACCCACAGGTCGGGGCGCACGCCTTCGGCCGTGAGACGGTCGATCGTGGCCGCGACAGTGCCGCGCGCCTCGACCTTGTCCGCAGCCGGCACCGAATCCTCGAGGTCGAGGATCAGCGCGTCGGCGCCGGAGGCGACGCCCTTGTCGGCCCAGGAACCCTTGTGACCGGGGACGAAGAGCATCGAGCGGTACGGTTTCATCGTGTGCCTCCCTGGCAGCTACTGTGCGAGTCTACTCAATATAATATATGTAATATCATCGCTGTACCGCCAGTACCGCGTTGGCACCGTCGGCGAAGATCAGCCCCGTGTCGACGGACTGCTCCCCCGTTGCTGTCAGCCGCCCGTCGGACGCCATCGCATACGTATGCACGCGCGCGGTGATGCCGACGGTCAGAGTGTCGATGAGGAAAACCCGCTGCGATTCCGAGTCGACCACCACGCGGCCCGGCAAGGTGCCCGCCGACGCCGGGTACGGCGATCCGGGCAGCGGGCTCAGCGACCCGTTCTCCGCGATCCGGAACCCACCGATCTGGCCCGCCATCGCCTCGGCCAGGTACATCCGGTGACTGTCGGCGGTGAAGACCGCACCGTGCGGCAACGGCATCATCCCGGTACGGAAGGGCGACCCCGGAACGGGACTCAGCTTTCCGTCGGCACCGATCGCATAGCCCGAGATGTCACCGCTGGCTTCATTACTGACGTACATGAACCGGCCGTCCGGCGTCACTCCGGGCAGGGTCGACATCAGACCGGCCGCGGCGGAATCGACGAGGGTGAGCCCACCATCGGGCCCCACGGCGAAACTGAACGCCGTCGCCTGCAGCCAGCCGACGGCGAAAACGAAACGGCCGTCCGGGGCGATCGCGAGCTGATTGAGCGCACTCACGCCGGGCACCTGAACCGCACCGGTGAAAACCAGGCCACCGGCGGCGGTGATCGAATAAGTGCGGATTTCGTTGGTCACCGAACCGCTCGTCACGAACAGTCGCTTCCCGTCGGGCGCGACCACGGCACCCACACCGGGGACGCCCAGCTCGAGGTTCGCCTCGGGAATCGGGGTGAGAACGCCGTCGCTGCCGAGGCGGAATCCGTTCACGGTGCCCGACACCGTGTTGATCGAGTAGACGTGACGCCCGTCGGGCGTGACCGTCACCGCCAGCGAACCGGTCCCGGACGGAAAGGGTGAACCAGGCACTGTCGACAACCTGCCCGCGTCGTCGAGGCCGAGCACACTGATATTCGACGATGCCGCCCCGCTGATCACCAGAAACCTGGCACCCGGATCCGCCAGAGCGACCGAGGAATCCAGCCAGCCGCCCGAGGCGAGTGCGAGCGTCACAGCGAGACCGGCGGCCGCGCGCCGGGAACGAAAACGCTGGGTAGAGAACATGTGTGCAACCTCCGACCGACCGACGAGCACCGCTGCTCCCCGACCGAATAGAACACGCGCGATCTGCGCCAGGAACGAATAGGACGACGTTGTCCGCATGCCACCCTTTTCCCGATAGACGCTAGCCAGGTTTCCATGCACGCAATGTCCAGAATATGGACAGTAAAGAATTTTCGGTCAGCACAATTTCCATATCCCGGCGAACAGCGCAAAAGGCCCCGCCGACCGAAGTCGACGAGGCCCTTTCCGGTGAAATATCGGTACGGATCAGTAGCCGAGACCGGAAATATCGGTCGGCTCGTTCTCGAGCACCAGCGTTTTGGTTTCCAGGAAGGACAGCAGACCTTCCGAACCACCTTCGCGACCGACGCCGGACAGCTTGAAACCACCGAAAGCGATCGAGAAATCGGTACGCGGACCATTCTGCCCGACCGTGCCGGTCCGCAGCTTGCGTGCCAAGCGGTAGGCGCGGTCGGCGTCGTTGGTGAAGACCGAGGCGTTGAGACCGTACGGGTTGTCGTTGGCCAGCGCGACGGCGTCGTCCTCGTCCTTCGCCGCGATGACGGCCAGGACCGGCCCGAAGATCTCCTCGGTCGCGATCACCGATCGGTTGTCGACACCGGCGAAAACTGTCGGCTCGACGAAGAAGCCGCGCTCGAGCCCGGCCGGTCGGCCACCACCGGTCACCAGGCGCGCGCCGTCGGCTTTTCCTGCGGCGATGTAGCTTTCGACGCGTTCGCGTTGGCGGGTGGACGCGAGCGGCCCCATGGTCACGCCCTCGTCGAACGGGTCACCCACCCGAATCGCGCTCATCGCGGCGCCGAGCGCGTCGGCGAGTTCGTCGTGACGCTTCTCGGAAACGATGACGCGCGTCAGGCTGTGACACACCTGCCCGGCCAGGTAGCTGATGCCACCGGCGAGCACCTTCGCCGCCGTGCCGGTGTCGTAGTCGTCGAGCACGAGAGCGGGCGACTTGCCGCCGAGTTCGAGGGTGCAGCGCGCCATCCGGTCGGCACAGATCGCGCCGATCGCGCGGCCCGCCACCGTGGATCCGGTGAAGGTAACCATGTCGATGCCGGGGTGGCGCACCAGTGTTTCCGACACCTGCCGGTCGGCGGTCACCACATTGACCACCCCCGGCGGCAGCCCCACCTGGTCGCAGATCTCGGCGAACAGGTACGCCGAGGTCGGCGCCTCCTGCGGTGGCTTCAGCACGATCGAGCAACCGGCGAGCAGAGCCGGCGCGCACTTGTAGGCCATCAGGCCTGCGGGGCCGTTCCAGGGCACGATCGCCGCGACGACACCGACCGGTTCGCGCACCAGCAGACCGGCGCCGCCGCCCGCGGGTGTGTGCGGCTTCCGGAACGCGAACGTCTCGGCCAGATCGGCATAGGCGTTGAAGGCGCCCGACAGGAACAGCGGAAGACGGGTCTTGGCCAGCGAGTACACGATGCCCGATTCGATCGACCAGAGCCGGGCGAAGTCGTCGCCCCGCCTGGTCAGTTCGGCGGCGATCGCACGCAGGTAGCCGGCGCGCTCGGTCGGCGACATCAGCGGCCACGGACCGGTGTCGAAGGCCTTGCGCGCGGCCGTCACCGCGGCATCCACGTCCTCGACGGTCGCCGCGCCGACGGCGGTGACGACCTCCTCGGTGGTGCAATCGAGGATCTCGAAGGTCTCCGAGGACGACGCCGGAACCCACCTGCCGTCGATATAGGAGGCCTCGGGATGCGCAGGCAGCACGCCTGCCACAGCCGACCTGGTCATGGAAAGTCCTCTCACCGCTGTGACGCATGCAACGAACAGAAATATATACTATATTCCGTATCGAAGCACCACGCCTTGAACAGGCACAACGCGGGCGAGGGAGGCCGACGGGTCGAATCGGCCGACAGGTCAGGCCGTGGATCTGCGGGCCGACTCGGCCCACAGTCCCTGCTTCTCCAACATGGCGATCAACTCGTCGGCACTGGACATGATGTGTTCGCGCATCAGGGTATCGGCGGCCTTGGGGCGACGCTTCTGCAACGCTTCGAGGATCAGCGGGTGGTCACGCAACGTGTCCTCACCGTGCCCCTCGATATTGATGTAGAAGCGATTCGGCAGCTGCTTGACGACGGTTGACAGCAGCATGGCCAACCGGCGAGAGTCCGCCGCCAGGTTGATCGAGCGATGGAACTCGTGACCGTAGGCGACGAGCGCCTCGTCGGATCCGTTCTCCGCCGCCTGCGCGTGCGCTTCGACGACGCCCGCGAGATGGTCGAGTTCGCGTGCGGAGATCGACTCCGCGGCCCGGCTCGCCAGTTCACCGGCCATCGTCGCCTGCGCCCAGAACAGGTCGCGCACATCCTGTTTGCTGAACTCCGACACCATGAATCCGCGCCGCGGCACCAGTTCGACGAAGCCTTCGCCGCTGACCAGTAGCAGACCTTCGCGCACCGGAGTGTTGCTGACACCGACGGCCTCGGCGATCGGTTCGATCCGCAGGAACTCACCGGGCCGCACCCGGCCCGAGATGATCAATTCACGAACGTAGGTCGCGACATCCTCCGACAGCTGATGACCCTGCTTGTTCGCACTGCGCGGCAAACGCTGCAGGCTGGTTTCCACCGGGGTCCTTTCGGTCGCCTGTTCATGCATTATGCCTCATATGTGACTTCAACGCAGGCAGGCGTGACACCGAAGTCCTGAGCATTTGACCGTTGGGGTGTCCAAATTGCTGGACACCGCGTGGTGCGCCCGGCTCAGGCTCGCCGAACGCCGCTCCTCACCCGGGCGAACACCCGGCAAGCTCCAGCGTGCCGGGCCGAAGAACGCAAGACCAGCTCACCCGTCCCGGCTCCGGCCGCGACGCCCTGTCCGTGGTAGCCCAACTGTCAGCGGCTGCACGGCAACCCCGTCGATGCCGATTCCAGGAGATTGCAGTCCGCGCTACGCGAAGACCGGGCTGTCCGCGACGAAGCTCGCGAATTTCAGGCTTCGCGTCTGCCACTGCCCTTCGCGATTGACGAACTCGAAAGCGTATGTCCCCGAGAGCAGTACCCGCGTCTCATCAGCGGCGAGGCGGAAGTAGAAGACATCGGTGGCCGCTGTCGCGGTCTCACCCTGGATATCGATCACGGGATTGGTGATGTGGTGATGACACTGGGGAACTTCACGCCACACCTTCCGCACCAGTTCCCGAATACCGTTGGTACCATGTCCCTCACCGCGAGGAAGCAGATAGTCGGCATCGTCGGACCAGATGCTCATGAAGGTCTGCTCGTCCTTCTGGTCTATCCCGTGGCAGTACTTCGCCATCAGTATCTTGATCTGCTCGACGTCGACGACCCACTGGATCTTCTGCTCCAGGCCGCCATTGAGATTTGCCATAGTTGATCGAACTTTCGAGAGTCGGGTTGAAGTGCTCCGTTGACATCAGCGGTCGAGCAGCGTGACGACCGATTTCGTCTCGAGGTATCCCTCGAGTGCGTCGGGGCCGTTCTCTCTACCCCACCCGGACTGTTTGAAGCCGCCCACCGGCATCTGGACGCCCCCCGCGCGGTGGATGTTCACGCCGATGCGACCACCGCGCAGGCGGCGGGCGACGCGATGGGCCAGTGCGACGTCGCGCGTCCAGACACTGCCCGCCAGCCCGTATTCGGTGTCGTTGGCCGCGGCGATCGCGGAGTCGAGATCGGTGAACGACATGGCCGCGATCACCGGGCCGAAGATCTCCTCGCGGACGATCCGCATGTCCGGTGTCGCGTCGGCGATGACGGTCGGCGGGTAATAGAAACCGGGGCCGTCCAAGCGCTTTCCGCCACTGACGAGCCGCGCCCCCGCTGCTCGGCCACCCTCGACGTACCCGGCGACCCGGTCGAGCTGACGCTGGGAGATCAACGGGCCGAGCAGCGCGTCCGGGTCGGTGCCGTAGCCCACCTTCATGGCCCGGCCCTGCTCGGCGATCCCCTCGACCAGCTCGTCGTAGATGTCGGTGTGCGCGAACAACCGCGTCCCCGAGGTACAGATCTGGCCCGAGTTCCAGAACACGCCGATGGCGATCCCCGCCGCGGCGGCGGCCAGGTCGGCATCGGGCAGCACGATCACCGGCGACTTGCCGCCCAGTTCCAGCGACACCTTCTTCAGGTTGCCGGTGGCCGCGGCGACGATCTTACGACCCACTTCGGTGGAGCCGGTGAAGCTGATCTTGTCGACGCCGGGATGCTCGGCCATCGCCGCGCCCGTCGCCCCGAAACCGGTGACGATGTTGACGACACCGGCCGGAACCCCTGCCTCGAGCAGGATCCGGCCGAGGGCCAGCGCTGAGAGCGGCGCTTCCTCCGACGGCTTGAGCACACACGTGCATCCGGCCGCGAGCGCGGGCGCCAGCTTCATCGACATGGCGATCAACGGTGCGTTCCACGGCACGATCATCGCCACGACACCCACCGGGTCGCGATAGGTGGCGCCCTGCAGCCGACGCTCGGCGGTCCCGATGCCGACGGTGGTGCCCTGGATCTTGTCCGCCCAGCCCGCGTAGTACCGGAACTGGTTGACCGCCTCGGCCACCATCAGTTCCGCCTGGGCGACTGGCATACCGACGTCGAGACTCTCCAGCCGCGCCATCTCCTCGGACTTCGCCTCGAGCAGATCGGCCACCCGCCACAGCACCACGCCGCGCTGCGCCGACGACAAACGCAGCCACCGTTCCTCGTCGAAGGCGCGCCGCGCCGCGGCGACCGCGGCATCGACATCAGCGCCTGCCGCCTCGGCGACCCGACCGACTACTTCCTCGGTGCCCGGATCGATCACCTTGAACGTCGCGCCCGTGGCGGCGGGCACCCACTCACCGTCGATGAGCAGGCGCCCGACGCCGGAACCGAGTGCGGACTGCACCACCGCTTCCACACTCACGACCGAGTTCATGCGTGATCGTGGATGTAGGGAACCGGGTGCGAGATCTTGGTGCCCGGCGGCGGACTCTGCACCGCATTCGGATCACCGGAGACCAACTCGACCAGGTAGCCGTCCGGGTCGGCCACCATGGCCAGGGTCACCGGACCGAAATCGGTTGGTTCAACTCGCATTTCGTATCCGGCGGCCTCGATCTCCGCAGCCGCCGCGTTGACGTCGTCCACGACCAGCACCAGCGGCGCGTACCCGGGGACCGCGGCAGGTGCCGGCAGCAGATCACCGTTGAGCAGAACCAGGGTGCGCACGCCTTCGGAGTTCTCCAGCATCACCTCGGTGAGTTCCGGATCCACGAATTCGAGCAGCGCGCCGACCTTCTGATCGAACAGTTTGTAGAACGCCAGCGAGCGGTCGAGATCGCGAACGATCAGCTTGAAATTGGTGAACTGACCTTTGATCATAAGATTCCCCGTTGGATCTTTCGAACACGAGCCGGGCCTTCCGGGCACGCGCAAGTTCTGCGGAAACGTGCTACTCGGCCGAGGGCGGGGTGCCGAGCACCAGGCCGTAGGCGCGACGGCTGACATCACCGGACAGATCGATGGTGATGCCCTTGTCCTGGGTGAACTCGTCGAGTGCGTCGGGCCCGAGCTCACGACCGGTGCCGGACTGCTTGAATCCGCCGAAGGGCAGGTACTGAGAGATGTTGTGGTAGTCGTTGATCCACACCGAACCGGCCTCGATCTGGCGGGCAACCTCGAGCGCGCGCTGGTTGTCGCGGCTCCACACGGCGGCGGCCAAACCGTACTCGGTGTCGTTGGCGATCTTGATCGCTTCCTCCTCCGAGTCGTACTTCAGCACCGACAACACAGGCCCGAAGATCTCCTCGCGAGCGATGGTCATATCGTTGGTGACGCCGGTGAACACCGTCGGCTCCACCCAGTAGCCCTTGTCGAAGCCCGCACCGGTCGGCACACCGCCACCGACGACGACGGTCGCGCCCTCGGCCTTGCCCTTCTCGATGTAGCTCAGGATCCGCTCGTGCTGGGTCTTGTTCATCACCGCGCCGATGTCGGTGGCCGGGTCGAGCGGGCTGCCGATCTTCAGTGTCTTCAGCCGCTCGACCAGGCGGGCGACGAACTCGTCGTGGATCGAGGCGGGCAGCAGCAGCCGGGTGCCGGATTCACACGCCTGGCCGGCGTGCAACAGGAAGGCGTAGATCGAGCCGTCCACGGCCGCAGTCAGATCGGCGTCGTCGAGCACGATGTTCGGGCCCTTGCCACCCAGTTCGAGCAGCACCCGCTTGACGGTGCCCGCGGCGTCGGCCATCACCTGACGGCCGGTCGCGGTAGAGCCGGTGAACGAGACCAACCGCACGTCGGGGTGCTTGACCAGGTGACCACCGACCGTGGGTCCGTCACCGACGACGACATTGAGCGCACCGTCGGGCAGTCCGGCTTCCTGCAGCAGCGCGGCAAGTTCGAGGGCGAAGATCGGGGTCTTCTCGTCGGTCTTGAGGACCACTGTGTTGCCCGCAGCCAGTGCCGGGATCGACTTCCACACGGCGATGACCGCCGGGAAGTTCCACGGGACGATTCCCGCGCACACACCGACCGGCTCCTTACGAATGAAGCTCGCCGAAAGCACCTGTCCGGCAACCGGTCCCGAGCGCTCCCACGCATAGGTGCGGGTCAGCTCCGCGTAGTGGCCCAGGTGCATCAGCGGGAAGCCGACGCCGATGGCACCGGCCAGCCGCAGCGGCATCCCGGTCTCCTTGGCGCTGAGCGCGGCCAGCTCGTCCATCTTCCCGCTCAGTGCGGCGATCACCCGGTCGATCACTGCGGCACGCTCGGCGGGCGGGGTGTTGCGCCAGACCCCAGAATCGTGGGCCCGCTTGGCGGCCGCCACCGCGGCGTCGACGTGGCTCGTATCGGCCTGGGCCACGGTGACCACGACCTCTTCGGTGGCCGGGTTGATCACCGGAATGGCGGTGTCGGTGTCGACCCACCGGCCGTCGATGAACAGCCGGTAATGCGGAACTCCGTCACGATCGACAGCCGGAGTTTCGGGAAGAGTGGCAGTCATTTCTCACCTCTGGTTATGTGGTTCGCCGGAATCTCGGCGCGTGGAATTCAGGAACGGATCATGCGGCGGGATATCGGTTTTCAACTCGTCCCGGCCCCGGAATCAACAGTAGAGAGATCAGCGACACGCGGGTGTCCAAGTTTCTGGACAGCCGATTCGATGCATTTCTGCTATCTCCCAGCAATGTGCACGGAGGCAGCGGAGAACACTAGTTACGGGCCGGTGTCGAACGCCGCGCGAGCGGCTCGGATCGCCCGGCCCATGTCCGCGCGCGAGCCTGCCACCACCCGGCCGATCGGCTGCCGTGAACGGCGAGACGACTTCGAAGTGTTCCCGGCCTCGGGAGCGAGCCAAGCACCGCCGATGAACGAACTCTCGTGGTTGTCCGACCGAACCACCATGTCAACTCCCGCCGAATGAAAGCAGCCGAATGCACTGCACCATCGACGAGATGACCGCTGCCGCGCTGCAATGAAAAACTCCGGAATTCACGTTTCCGCTGAGTGACTTCGATCATATCGAGCACTACGGGCTATTCAATTGACGTTTTCCGAAACGCCGCTTCGCTCATCCCGAACCCCGATATCCAGGCACTTCACGCTGGTCGAATCGACACTTTCCGATTTGCCAATTGGCTTGGAATGTGATGTGCGTTACGGTCGGTCCGTTCGCTGCCGGAGTTTCCGCCGAACATTCGTTTTCCCGCCGAGAGGAGTCTGCATTTCCATGGCTATTCAGGTGACGATCGACATGGCCGCCAAGGCCGGCCGCTTCGGCGATCTGCGGGAGTGGTTCGTCGAGAACCTTCCCGGCACCCGCAGCTTCGCGGGCAACATCAGCGTCGAGGTCGCGCGCAACCAGGACGAACCGGCCCGCATCCTGTTCGTCGAGAAGTGGGACACCCGGGCGGATTTCGAGGCCTACCTCGCCTGGCGCGACGAGTCCGGCGTCATCGCCGAGTTGCTCGAGATGCTCGACGGCGACATCACCTTCCGCTACCACGATTTCCTCGGCGTCTGACACGACGGCGAGGGGGTAGGTAGTCGATGACGACATTCGTACGAAGCAGGGCACGCCGTCGCGCCGCCCTGCTCCAGAAACCGGCCGCCGCGTTCGCGGCCGTTCTCCTCGGTGCCGGCTGGGCAGCGGGCGTCGCCGCAGCAGCTCCCGGCCACGACGCTCGGTTCCTGCTGATGGGCGGCACCGCGACCGGCGATGTGGCGGTCCTGCGGATCGCCGACGACGGTGGCCTGTCCCCTGTCGGGGGCTCACCGTTCAGCGCGGGCCCCGGAGTCCTGTCGGTGGCCGCGGCTCCCGACAGCCGCACCGTCTATGTCACGCAGGTGGGCGCCCAGCGCGTGACCGGGTACCACATCGGCGGCAACGGCGCGGCCCATCCGATTACGGGTGGCGAGGTCGCGTTCAGCGGCGGCCCGGTGGTCACCTCGATCCTGACACCCGATGGGCGATTCCTGTTCATCGGCGCGGGCGGCGTACCGGGCCGGATCAGCACCTTCGCGGTCTCCCCCCCTGGTGCGCTCACCTTCCTGCGCGAGACCACGGTCACCAGGTTCGCCGTCTTCCGGTGAGCGAACACGGCGCGACGACCGGGAATGCCGCACACTGCTCCCATGACGACGCCCGAGACGCGAACAAGACCGATATTCCGGTGGACCGAGGTCGGCACCGGCGGTGTGATCGCCCCCGGCGAGCGATTGACCTGGCCGCGCACGATCGGGATCGGGTTGCAGCATGTGGTGGCGATGTTCGGCGCCACCTTCCTCGTTCCGGTCCTCACCGGGTTCCCGCCGTCGGCGACGCTGCTCTTCTCCGGGGTCGGCACCCTGCT
The DNA here is from genome assembly GCF_055590505.1 of Nocardia sp. NPDC041819. Taxonomy (NCBI): domain Bacteria; kingdom Bacillati; phylum Actinomycetota; class Actinomycetes; order Mycobacteriales; family Nocardiaceae; genus Nocardia; species Nocardia sp. NPDC041819. The sequence goes on from NZ_JBVJAP010000005.1 coordinate 324,896, forward strand.
GTTCCTGGTGATCACCCGCAACCGGCTGCCGAGCTATCTCGGTTCGAGTTTCGCGATCATCGCGCCGGTCCTCGCGGCCACCGCCTCCGACGGCATGGGCGCGGCCCTCGGCGGGATCGTCGTGGTGGGCGCCCTGCTGATCGTCATCGGCGTGGTGGTGCACTTCGCAGGCACCCACTGGATCGAGGCGCTGATGCCGCCGGTGGTCACCGGCACCATCGTCGCCCTCATCGGGCTGAACCTGGCGCCGACCGCCGAAACGAACTTCGAGAAGGACCCGATCACGGCCACGGTCGTGCTCATCTTGCTGATCTCGTGTCTCGTACTCTTCCGCGGATTGATCGGCAGGCTGGCCATCGTCGCCAGTGTCGTGCTCGGTTATCTGCTCGCGCTCGCGCGCGGTGAGGTCGACACGGCGGCGATCGGGAGCGCCGCATGGGTGGGACTGCCCGACTTCCACGCGCCGAGCTTCCACCTCTCGGTGATTCCGATGTTCCTGCCGGTGGTGCTGGTACTCGTGGTGGAGAACATCGGGCACGTCAAGTCGATCACCACGATGACCGGTATCGACTACGACCGGCGCATGGGCCGCGCGCTGGCGGCCGACGGCCTGGCGACAGTCCTCGCCGGCAGTGGCGGCGGCTCGGCGACCACCACATACGCGGAGAACATCGGCGTGATGGCGGCGACGAAGGTGTACTCGACCGCCGCGTACTGGGTGGCAGGCGCCGCCGCCATCGCGCTCAGCCTCTCACCGAAGGTAGGAGCGGTGATCGCAGCCATCCCCGCCGGGGTGCTCGGTGGTGTCACGACCGCGCTCTACGGCCTGGTCGGGATCCTCGGCGTGCACATCTGGGTGAGCAACCGGGTGGACTTCGGCACACCGATCAACCAGTTCACCGCGGCCATACCGCTGGTCATCGGCATCGCCGACTTCACATGGAAAGTAGGCGATCTCGACTTCGGCGGCATCGCCCTCGGGGCCCTCGCCGCGCTGGTGATCTACCACGCGATGCGGCTGATCGGGCGATGGCGCGGAACGGTCGAACCCCACCACGCGCACGACGAGACGAAGCCGGCGGAACCGACGGACCGCCGACCCGGCGGCGGTTCATCCGGTGATTGAACCTCCACGACCCGGGTAGACAGGAGTCGAACACATGTTCTGTCGAGCGTGAGGAGCGACGATGGTACAGCCGAAACCGGAAAAGGATCCGGACCAGTGGACCACCGGCGACGAACCGATGACCGGACCGCAAGACTCCTACCTGCGCACCCTGGCCCAGGAAGCGGGCGAGGAGGTGCCCGAGGGCCTGACCAAGGCCGAGGCGTCGCAGCTCATCGATGAGTTGCAGCAGCGCACCGGCCGCGGCGCCTGACCGGCCGGGCTTGCCGCCGTGCCCGGGGCCGAGTCCTCCGATGGTGGACAGGACTCCGGGCGGCCGGCTTGCCCTTGGTACCGACGAAGCGCGCCGAGTCCCAGGCGAGGTGAATGCGCCTGCGGTCCGGAACGCTACTGCTGGAGCACGGACAGGACGTTGCCCGCGGGGTCGGTGAACCACGCGATCAACGGACCGCCGCCGCGGTGAATGCCTTTCTCGTCCTGCTCGGCGAATTCGTACCGTTCGAAGCGCACGTTCCGGCGCGTGAGTTCATCGACGGCCGCTTCGATATCGGGGACGGGGAAGTTCAATACGGTGAAGGTCGCGGGCGCATGGTCCGGCTTCGGGTATACCAGGACCGTGCCCCCGCCGCCGAGGTGTAGCTGGAGCATCCCGTTCTCCTCGGAGACTCGTATCCCGAGCGTCTCGGCGTAGAACCTCTTCGCCGCCTCGATATCGTCCACCGAGAACCCACTGAACGCGCTGCTGTCGGTAAGCATCACTCGCCCCTCTCGGTCATCGCAGCCCGGTGCTGCTCATCGAATCGAACGTAGTCGCCATGGCGAGTCGATCGGGGTGGCGAACACACCGGTGTCGCAATCGGCGAGTTCGGCCGGTTATCGACGTCATCGATGCGCCCCGCCATCGCCCGCGAGGGCGGGGCTAAGGATGATCACCTTCGCCCGGGAGTTCGCTCGGCGTCATCTCGTCGATCATCAAGTAGCCACCGCTGGTAGTCAGACATCGTAGCCTGGGCCACCGGATCTCCGGTCGACCTTCGACGCGAAAATCCCCCGCGCCTGGGTTGCCCCGCTCGGAGTATATAGATAGATGCGCATATCTACGTATAGGCATGAACGCGCGCTCCCGGGGGGCGCGATCGGCTTGAACAGGCTTCTCAGCCTGCGACCGGCACCCGACGACCGACCCGCGCCCGCCCCCGGGAGAACTCGATCGGCACAGCCGTAGTGGTGGCGCTGTCAGATGTTCAGCGGAGCGGTGGGCGGGAAGGTGACCGGCAATTCGGTCAGTGCCCGGTGGAAGGGACCCGGCCGCCAGTTCGGTGTCCGGTCCGGCAGATTCAGTTCGATCTCCGGCAGCGCGTCGAGGAGTTGGTCGATCGCCTCTTGCGCGATCAGATAGGCCAAGGATCGCGCCGGGCAGGCATGCGGGCCCAGGCCCCAGGCCAGGTGGGAGCGATTGCCGGTCAGGTCGCCGGTCCGGATCGCGGGATCGTTGTTGCACGCGGCCATGCTGATGACGACGGGCTGGTGCGCGGGCAGCCAGACGCCGTCGATGAGAATCGGGTGGCGGGGATAGGTGATCAGCAGGTTCGCCAGGGGCGGGTCGTTGAACAAGACCTCGTCGAGGGCATCGCGAGACGACAGGTTGCCGCCGAGGAAGCTGTCGCCGAAGCGCGCGTCGGTGAGGATCAGCAGCAGGGTGTTGGTGATCAGATTCAGCTCGAATTCGATCCCGGTTCCGTAAACCTGGGACACATGGTGAGACGCCTCCACGTCGTCCAGCCGGGCGGAGTGCTGGAGCAGGACCGAGGTGATGTCGCGTTGCGGTTCGGCGCGTTTGAGTGCCACCAGTTTCATCAGCGCCTCCCCGAGCATCTGATTGCCCTTCTCGGCGTCGACACCCTCGAGGAGGGCAGCGGTACCGGCGGCGACCTGCCCGCCGATATCAGGCGGGCAGCCCAGCAGATAGTTCACGACCTCGAATACGAGGGGGAACACATATTGGCGGATCAAGTCCGCATTGCCGTCCTGGCAGAAGGAGTTGATCAGCGGAACGGCCAGTCCCTCGACGACGGCCTGGAGGGCGTACAGATCCACCTCATCGATGCTCGCGGTGATCGCCCCCCGGTAGCGGGTGAAGTCGGACCCGGTGCTGCGACTGGCCATGGGCCGCCACTCCAGGAGCGGGAGAATGGGGCAGTCGGCTGGGATGTTCTTCTGCCAAGCGCGTGGGTCGGCGGGGAAGTGCTCGGGATCGTTGAGGATTCGCACCGCGGTGCCGTAGCCGATCACCAAGGTGGCGGGTACGCCGGGCGCCAACTCCACCGGCGCCAAAGACCCGTACTGTCGGCGCATTTCGCGGTAGGCACGGTGTGGCTCGGCCGCGAACTCGGGCGTATAAAGGGGCACCCGTGTGTCGTCCGAATCAATCGGCGAGCCGTGCACAACCGGGCACGACGGCGCTGGAACCTCGGACTGCGGCGTACTCAAAAGCAAACTCCCAAACTGTCGGTATGCACTGCACGATTGCTGATATACCGGCTCGCCGCTCGAGCGAGAAGCGGATCGCCAGGGCTACGCCGGAACCGGTAGATGGTATAGCGCGCACGCATCAGCCTCGCAAGCGCACGAAAACGTGCTAACCAGAATGTTTTCGGTCCCGTACGGCCGGACTCCCGTCCGGCCGCTACACAGCGATGGGCAGCGGAACAGAGTTCTATCAGACTCCGAGCGCATCCAGCGAATCGTGATCGTCGATAGCCGTGGTGATTCGCTTCAGCAGCGTCAGGCACGTCTCCACCGGTTGCATCTCGGGCTGGTACACCGCCCTGCCGATCGTGAACGCCCACGCCGCGTAGGCGAACATGGATTGTTGCCGGTAGGCCAGCCACGCGTCGTCGAAGGACGGGGCCCGGCCGTCGAGGGGGCCGAGTTCGTCGAGGTAGGCCGCCAGCAGTTCACGGTCCCAGGCCCGGCGATCCTCGGGCTCGCATCCCGAGTTGACGGTGTAGGCGAAGTCGTGCGCCCAGCCGCCCCGCATCACCACCTGCCAGTCGACGAATCCCATTCGCCCGGACTCGGTTCGGTAGGTCTGGCCGATGTGCGGGTCACCGTGCAGCAGGGTCGGGGGCAGCTCGTTCGTCGCCTTGTCGATCGCTCGCTCGACACCGGCCCACAGCCGATCCGCTTGCCCGTGCAGCGCCTCGGGCACCACTTCCTCGGCCCGCCGCAGTCCGACCTCGCAACGCTTCTTCATGTCGATGGCGGCGAGATATGCCTGGAGCGCTTCGGTCGTGGTTTTGAGGTCCGTGATCGAAGGGTGGATCCAGAAGGCGCGGTGCAGCCGAGCGAGATTGCGCACCAGATCTTCGATCTGGTCGCGGGCGATCGGGGCGTTCGGCTCGATGAACCGCGCACCGCGGGTCGATGCGATGTCTTCCATCAGAGCGATCGAACGCCACGACCCGGCGTCGGCGGCGCCCCAGTAGCCGAACGGGGCCTCGATATCGACCTGCGGCCGAAAGTCCCTGAAGAAACGGGTTTCACCGTCGATCATCTTCCCGCCGCCGAGCAGAATCCGCTGCGAGAAGGCTGTTGTCGTCTTCGCGAAGAGATCGGTCGGCAAATTCGCCTGCTTACCCGCGTCGTTGTACTCCACGCGTATCGCTACGCGAGTGGACGTTCCGCGGCTGCCGTTGGAGGTTTCGAACGAGAGCACCTCGGCGCCGGGGACATCGCGGCACAGGACTGCCGTCAGCCACTGCGGTGTCACCGTCTCGCCGGACACCGGGACGTCGTCGACGTCCCGGGCCTTCGGCCGGAAGATCCTCTCGCCCATGATGTGAGCACCGACCGTGACAGACCGTCCGAGCAGCCAGAGCTTGTGGTTCATTCGCTTGCCTCGATTCCGGAATACGACGCGACCGCCCGGGCGACTGGATGCCTGGCGCACGGGCCCGCAGGACAGTAACCCATCCTCTCGAGAAGCCCTTCCGACGATGCGATTGCCGAACCCCCTCGGCGAGAACGGCTCCGGGCTGACATGCGCACGAGCCCACCGGACTTCTCACCCGTGGGATGAGGGGCCGTCGGGCAGCCGAACCCGGCACGAGCGACCTCGAGAAGCCGCCGCCGAACTCGGGCGGGAGCATCTAGCCTCGGGAGTTCCGCCCGGAGGCAGTGGTCACACTGCTCCGCCGAGTCGCCGCGCCTCGGCGGGTTCTTTCCGGGCCGGCCTCCCGGCCAGTTCGCGCAGCGCCGCGGTGACCTCGTCGGGGCATTCCAGCGGCGCGCAGTGCCCGCTGTCGAGTTCGCGCAATTCGATCAGATGTGGCAACTGCGAAGCGATCAGGCGCGACCGCGATGGTGGCGCGATCTTGTCCTACCTGAGACGACCGCGTCTTACTCGCGCCGAGCGGACTTCGCGGCCTGCGCCGCGTCCTTGTCCGCCTCGTCGAGTTTGCGGGTGTCGCGCGGTTCGGCGAAGGGCTGCATGTCCTCCGGCAATCCCTGGGCGATGGCTTTGGCGTGGTCGAGTTCGGCGTTGATCTCGGCTCCCAGCAACAGCGCGATATTGGTCAGCCACAACCACACGAGGAAGATGACGACACCCGCCATCGACCCGTAGGTCTTGTCGTAGGAGGAGAAGTTGGCGATGTAGACCGCGAACAACACCGAGACGATCAGCCAGATGAGGACTGCGATGACACCGCCGGGGCTGATCCATTTCACCCCGCCTTGCCTGGCGTTCGGGCTGGCCCAGAACAGGATGGCGAGCAGCACCGACAGGAGCACGAACAGCACCGGCCATTTGGCGATGTTCCAGAGCGTCACCGCGGTGTTCCCGAGACCGAGGAAATCGCCGATCTGATGGGCGACCGGCCCGCTCGCCACCACGATGGCGGTGCTGATCACCAGGAGGATCACCGCGATGAGGGTGACGCCGAGCCGGATCGGCGCGGTCTTCCAGATCGGGCGCCCCTCCCCGATGCCGTAGACGACGTTCGAGGCACGCATGAACGCCGCGACGTAGCCCGACGCCGACCACAGCGCGATGGCGAGACCGAATATCGCCCCGAGGCCCGCGCCCTGCTTGTTGGCCTGGGCTTGGGTGATGAGCGTGTGTACGAATTCGGCGCTCGATCCCGGCGCGATCTGCTGCGCCTGGTTCATGAGTTCCTCGGCGGCATTCGGCCCCAGCAGTCCGAGCAGCGAAACCAGGACGATGAGGCCCGGCACGATCGACAACACCGCGTAGTAGGTAAGGGCGGCTGCCAGGTCGGTCAAGTTGTCGCGCTGGAACTCCCTGCCCGCACGTTTGACCACCGCGAGCAACGATGGTTTCGACAGTTCGACCGGGCTGCTCGGCTCGTTCGGGTCGAGATCCGGCCGGGCTCCGGTATCGGTCGCGCGGCCTCGCGTCTCGACGCGGTTCCGCGTACTCGCCGAGTCGACGGCCTCGTCCTCGTGCCGGTTCGGTCTGCCGTGATCTGTAGCCATGTCGGTTCGCCTCGCTCGAACGCATCTCTCGGTCACGCGCGGGAAGGCGCCAGCACTTCCGCGCTGAACGAGTGGTGCCCGAAGGAGCAGTTCTGAAACACCGGGCCCGCCGCCTCCGGCGAACTGGTCACCGAGATCCGAGGTCGTTCGGTTTGGGGCGCAGCACCGTGGCGCCGCGCCGACCACGCGGTGGGGAAACTTGTCCCTCGCGCAGCATCGCGATTCCACACCGGGCGAGCGCCGAGTTCACCCGCCGCGTGCGCTAGGGTTCGAACCCGTGTCCAAGCTGCGGCGGCGGGTGGCCGAGGCTGCGGAAGCGGCTCTGGCCCAGCGCAAATACGTGTCGGCGGTCGATGTATTCGCCGTTCTGGGGTGGGTGCGATCCAGTCACGTCGATCGCTGGCGGCAGGGGCAGGTGCGGTCGTTGGAGCAAGTGACGGCGGTGGACGCGCGGCGGATGCACGATGCGGCGCAACTGTTGGGCGAATGGGCCCGCGAGCACGACCTCACCGCGAGCACAGCGGCGTATCTGTCGGGCGGGCGCGATCGCGAGGCGCTGCGGTTCGTCGATACCGGCGAAGACGAGGTGTTCCGGGTGCACTGGCTGTCGGGAAAGCTCACCCCGGCGCAGCGCGAACAGGTCGTCCAACGCCAGAACCGTGCCCCGGATCTGACGGTAGTCGAGGCCGCTGAGCCGTGGACCTGCACCGAGTGCGCCGAAACCGGCCCGTATCTGATCACCTCCGCCGCCGGACCGCTGTGCCTGACGTGTTCGGACCTCGACCATCTGGAGTTCCTGCCCGCCGGGAACGCGGCGCTGAGCCGACGCGCCAAGAAGGAGAGCCCCCTCGCGGCCGTCGTGGTGCGCTTGAACCAGCGGCGTAAGCGCTACGAACGGCTCGGCGTCCTCGTCGAGGAGGCCGCCCTGACCCGCGCCGAACAGCAATGCCTGGCCGACGACGATGCCCGCGCCCGCCGCCGCGAGCGCGACCGCGTCCGCCGCGCCGACCAGGACGTCGAATACTGCGCCCGCATGTCCGATGAAATCCAACGGCTGTTCCCCGGCTGCCCCACCGATCGTGCCGCCGAGATCGCCGAACACGCCGCCGCCCGCGGCAGCGGCCGGGTAGGCCGCACCGCCGCAGCCAAACTCCTCTCCCCCGAAGCGCTCACCCTCGCCGTCATAGCCTCCATCCGCCACCGCGACACCGACTACGACCACCTCCTCATGACCGGCATCCCCCGCAGGGAGGCCAGGGCCCGCATCCGCCCCACCGTCGACCACGTGCTCGAAACCTGGCGCGGCTGAGACCCGGCCGCGTCACCTGCTGACGCCCACCACATCCAGCGATCGGCACCGAGCCGAGATCACCGACTACGGTGATCGAGAGTTTCCGTCCTGTTCGATCGGGACTTGAACGTGTGCAGCCCGGCCGTTGCGAGAGTCTGCTGTGCGCCGAACTCCTCGAAGGTGCTGACCGGGTGGAAACCGAGCCGGGCCGCGAGTTTCAGCGAACGGTGGTTCGCGGTCTGGGTCACGACGAGAACCGGTTCGTCGGGAAGTTCGTCGGCGGCGGCGCGCAGTGCGGCGGTGGTGGCTTCGAATGCCAGTCCCATACCCCAGGCACGGTGCCGCAGAACATAGGTCAGCTCGAGTTCATCGGCATCCTCGATGATATGTCCGGGCTGGTCGGCGGACCGACGATGGAGCATCAGCGTTCCGATGAGACGGTCGGTGGTCTCGTCTGCGATGACATAGGCGCCGGGAGCGGCTGTCACGTTGGCAGTGCCGACCGCGTCGAGGTACTGCTCGACGGCAGCGCGCGGCCGCGGCCCGCCCAGATATGTCCGCACCTGAGGGTCGGTCTGCAACTCGATGAGTCCCTCGCGGTCGTCGTCGTGCGCTTTGCGCAGTATCAGGCGGTCGGCGGTGATCACTGGAGCGGAGAGCATCGGAAGGACCATGCGGCCATTCTGCGGCATGAAGGCGTCGGTCCAGCGAACACGGCCTCGCCGCCATACAGCCCCGAGGAGCGGGATCCGCCGCCCGCCCTACCGTTCGGTATGCCGACCGAGGAGCCGCGTACAGCGGGTCAACCGGCCGATCGCCGACTCCGCCACGCCTGCAGGGACTCTGCCGTCAACACGTCGCCGTGGCCCACACAGACGACGTCGACGTCCAACTCGGTCAGCCGGTGCGCGGCCGTTTCGACGGCGGCGCTGTCCAGGTTGAACACACCCGGCATGGTGACACCGCGGACATTGGCCAGTGTGTCGCCGGTGAACAGCACGCGATGACGCGGCAGATGCAACGCCACACTGCCCTCCGTGTGGCCGGGGACGGCCAATACCTTCGCTCCGCCGCCGAAGTCGAGTACCTCACCATCGCGCAATTCGCGATGCACGGGGGCCGGGCGCGGAGGCGGGCCCAGTTCCAGGGCGTCGGCGATCGGACGTTCCCAGTCGCGCAGCACAGGCGCCGGTTGCGGACGTTCGCCTCGCACGATATCGGCATCGGCGTGATGGACCCAGATCTCCGCTCCCCACTCGGCGAGCTCGGCCGCCGACCCGATGTGATCATCGTGGGCATGGGTGAGAATCACACGCCGTACTCGGTCAGCGGTGAAGCCCAGCGCATCGAGTCCTTTTCCGATCTCTTCGGCCGCGCCGGGCAGCGCGCAGTCGATCAGCGTCACCTCCGCGCCGTCGTTCCACACGTAGACGTTGAGGTCGTTCACTTCGGCGAACCGCAGCGCCGAAAGCTGGGGCGACACAGGCACGATTTCCACACGGCGAAGCTACCCGCGGCAAGCCGCGACACCCGCTCGATCTGCTTCAGGCAGAAAAGCAACACCTCGGCATCGACAATCTGTCACGCGGTAGCGGCCTCCGGCCCGGGCGGTGGAAATTCTCATCCGACACCGGACACGGATTTCGTCGTCAGTAATCCGGCCAGACCCTCGCGGCCGATGCCGCTGGCCTTGACTCCGCCGAAGGGCGCGAAGGGGGATCCATGCTGTAGGCCTGATTGATGCCGAAGCTTCCGCTGCGGATACGGCGCGCGACCGCGAGCGCCCGGTCCGGATCACTGGACCAGTCCGAGCCCGACAATCCGTAGTCGGTGTCGTCGGCGATCGCGATCGCCTCGTCGGCGCCGGTGTAGGGGATGACGGTCAGGACGGGACCGAAGATCTCCTCGCGGGCGATCCGCATCCGTGGGTCGACCTCGGTGAAGAGAGTGGGGCGGACGTACCACCCCCGGTCACAGCCGACCGGCATGTCCGTGCCGCCGACGGCCGGTCGCGCGCCCTCACGGATTCCGGTGTCGATGTAGTCGCGCACCCGGGCCTGCTGACGTTCGGACACCATCGGGCCGATGTCGGTCGCCTCGTCGAAGGGGTCGCCCACGCGCAGCGACCACACCATCTCGCTGAGCGCTTCCACGTACTCCCGATACCGATTGCGGGGCAGCAGAATCCGCGCTTGCACAACGCAGGCCGGACCGCCGTTCATGAGCGCGGCCACTCTGATCCCGTCGGCGACCTGCCCGGGGTCGGCGTCGTCCAGCACCACCGCCGCCGATTTGCCGCCCAGCTCGAGGCTCACCCGGCGCAGCGCAGGCGCGCAGGCGGCGGCGACCTGCCGTCACGCGGCGGTGGAGCCGGTGAACGACACCTTGTCCACGCCGGGGTGGGCGACGAGATGGGTAGCGGAGGCTCGTCAGCAGGCGGGTGATGGAGAGTTGCCGAGCAGAGCCAGGTCGACCGTCTCGGCCATCGCGTGGTAGCCGGCGAGGCTGGGATGCAGGCGATCCGGGCTGGCGTAGTCATTTCGCAGGACAAACGGGTTCGCGGGGTCGCGCAGGGCGGCGTCGAAGTCGACGATGCCGTCGGCGAGGTTCTGGGTGCGTATCCAGACGTTGATCTGCTGCCGGTCGGTCTCGCTGCGGGGTGCCAGAAGTACACCGTCGACGATGCCGTCGGAGGCGGGAAGCAGTGTGCCCAGCCAGATCTTCTTGCCGTGCCCGTGTGCGGTGGCGATGAGTTTCTCGTAGCCTGCGATCATCTGGGCGGCCCCGGCGGGCGGCGGCAGGCCGAGATCGTTGATGCCTTCTTGGACGAGAACCCCGCTGACACCGGACTGAGCGAGCGCGTCGCGCTCGAAGCGCGCCAGCCCGCTGGGGCCGAGCAGAAGCGGCTCACCGCTGGTGAGCACACGATTGCTGCCGATTCCGGCGTTGACCACCGAGATCGGAATGCCCGCGGCGTCCAGACGACGTTGCAGCACGTCGGGATAGCGCCCGTTGGTGTCGGCGACCGCGCGATCGACCGGCACGCTCAAAGCGGTCGCTCCCACGAAACCGTCGGTGATGGAGTCACCGAACGCCACCACGGCACGGGTATCGGAGGGTGCGAGAACGTCCAGCGCGGCGACATACAACCAGGAACCGGTGGTGGAGCCGAATCCGTCGGCGCCTGGCCGCCCGGTGAGATCACCGCTACCGGCGGGAGAGTAGAACGAGGTGGCGTTGGCGTTCCAGTGCTTGGTCGGCGGCCCCGCCGAATCGGGAACATAGATACTGACCGCCAACGGGTCGAACGCCGCGACACCGAAGGACACCGGGTCGCTGACGACATCGGCTCCGGCAGGCAAGGTGATCGCTGCCTGCCCGCCGAACAGCACCGGCACCGCGTTCGCCACCGCCGCGCCGGATACCTGGTCGGCGATGCTCACCCGTTCGAAGGTGACCGGCGTCAGCCCGAACCGGTTGGTCAAATGCACACGCAGTCGCGATCCACCCAAGTGCGGAGTGATGACCATCCGAAAACTCTGATCGTCGACCGCGACCGGAATCGGCCCTCCGGCCGCGTCGAGGGGAGTCACCGAATCGGTGGGGCTGGCCGTCCACGACGCCACGAAATGCTCCCCGCGGCACTCGGAAGGTTGCGCCCGAGCTGTCGTGGTATTCCCCACGACCGCCGTGGCTCCGGCGGCGAACACGACGGCAGCTACCAGCGCCGCCCCGCGAAGACGGGTACGCCGCCGGATTCGCTTGCCGGGGAGCATCTCGACCGAAGTCGCAGAAGCCATTACAGAAGATTTCACGATGATGACCACTCCGTCGATGAATACTCGCGAGTCAGATCCGGGTGCCGATGTCGCGAGCGACGATATTGTCCATGGCGCGTTCGGCGACCGCCGCGATGGTCATCGACGGGTTGCACGCCGCGGTGTTGCCCGGCATCAACGCTCCGTCGAGGACATAGAGCCCCGGTTGGTCGTGCACGCGGCCGTCGAGGTCGCAGACCACGCCCATCCCCGCCCCACCCAGGGGATGCCAGGTCGAGGGAAACAGCGTATTGGTGTCGAGCAGCATGCCGTCAGGACCGGCGATCCGGTGGACGGCGGGTCCGATGTGATTGTCCTGGATGTAGCTGTCACCGTCGGTGGGCCAGTGCAGGATCGCGTCGTCGCGTGCGGAATCGTAGGTGAACGTGCCGCGTCCGTCGCTGACGCCGTATCCGACCATCATGGTGCTGCGAGGGTCCAGCGACAAAGGCGGGATGGATGCCTGGATGACCGTGTGGGCGGCGTGCGGATCGTCCCAGTTCTTGCTGCCGTAGACCACCGGCCCACCCTGGGGAGCGCCGAATTCGGCGGAGGGATCGGTCCAGACGTAGATGCGGTCGGCGTTGGAACCCCAGCCCTGGCCCAACCCGTCCGGCAGATCACGGATGAGCCCCTTGGCGCCCGCGCGCACCAGCAGGCGGGTGGTGTTGAGACTGCCCGCCGCCAAGATCAACGCGCCGGTGGTGAGGACCTTGTTCTCGACCACCGCGCCGGTGGTATCCAGGCGCTGCACATGCACGATCCACCGGCCGTCGGATGCGCGTTCGACGTCGGTGACCTCGTGCAGGGTTTCCACCCGAACCAGACCGGTGGCCTCGGCGGCGGCGATATAGGTGACATCGACCGAGTGCTTGCCGCCGTTGTTGACGCCCATCGCGCCGTCACCATTGGTGTAGGACGGTTTCATCTCCCCGCGCAACTCGGCCAGCGCGAAATCCCAATCGATGGGCATCGGGATCTTCGACAGCGGCATCCCCGCCCGCCGGACACGATCGGCGAAGACTCGTGCGGCCCGGTAGTTGTCGCTGGCGATCAGCTCGTCGGGCGCCTCGGCCAAGCCCAGCATCCGGGCCACTCGCGGATAGTGGACCTTGTTCATCAGTGCCCAGTCCAGTTCCGCGGGGAAGTGGGTGTCGAACACCTCCCGCGTGGGCTGTAGCGACATTCCCTGGTAGACAAGGGAACCGCCACCGACACCCGACGCGCACAGGGCGGTCATGTTCACTCCCGGCACCGCTTCGACCAAGCCGGTGTAGGGCTCGAACACCATCGGCCGCCCGAACAGATTCGGACTGGAGCGATACCACAGCAATCGCTTGTCCGGTGACGAGGCGCGGGGGAACGTTTCGGCATTCGGCCCGGTGGTCCAGCGCATCCCGCGCTCGAGGACGGTCACGGGGACACCCGCTTGCGCCAGGCGCAGGGCACTGACTCCGCCACCGAAACCGGAGCCGACCACCACCACGCGGTGCTCCTCGTGGGTCAGCGCGACGTTGTTCACCTGCGCGGCGGCAGGGACAGGTGTGCGGGCGGCCAAGGCAGCGGCACCGGTCGCGGCGATACCGGTCAACAGTGACCGGCGCGAAATTGCTGGCATTACAGATCCTTCGGTGGCAAATACATGTCGAACCACGTCCTGAGCGTCGTGCGAGCCGGGCTTCCGACTGCCGGATCAGGTGGTGTGCGCGTGGCAAGGCGATCTCCGCCGCGAGCCGGGTGGGACCGGCTCGGGCGGTCGGAGATCTCGGTCAGCGCCGATTCGAGCCCGGCGCGAGGGGCGGTCAGTCGAAAGTGCAGCCGGTGACGGGTTTGTCCGCGAGGCGATCGAGCAGGTAGGTGATCGCGTTGTCCGGCCCGAAGCCGTCGATCATCTCCGGCCCGAAATGATTCGGGATAGTGGCCCCTGGAAGGATCGGCGGCAGATCATTGGTGCGGAAAGTCACCGTGGCGCCCTTCGCACACCAATCCTCGGCCAGCCGACGCGCTTGACCGTAGGGGACCGTGTCGTCGTTCAAACCGCTGGTGATCAACACCGGCGACGCCGGGGTGAGATTACCGATACGCAACTCGGCCAGCACGGGCCCGGCCTCGGGAATCGCCGCCAGATGCTCGCTCAGCGAACGGCCGTCGTTGGTGAGCGAACTGGTCTTCAGAAACGGGTGACGGATGATGATGTCGCCGATGCATTCATCGCTGAGCGTCTCCAACATCGCCCGCCCCGCGGGCGTGGTGACCCGATCGACCGCCTTGTTCAAATCCGGGTACCGCGCGAGCAGACCATTGATCGCGAACCCGATGGCACCACCGATCAACGCGCCGTCGATACGTTCCAGGATCGCCGCCAGGTCCGCCACCGGCCCGCCTGCCCAAGTACCCTTGATGTTGAGTTCCGGCGCGTAGTCCGGTTGCATCTCCGCCGCCGCGGCGGTCGCCCCGCCGCCTTGCGAGTAACCCCACAGCACCACCGGGGTCTCCGGTCCCACACCCGCCAGATTATGGGCTGCGCGCACCCCGTCGAGCACCGCGTGCCCGGCCTCGATCCGGTTGGCGTAAGTATGAATTCCCGGCGTGCCCAGACCGATGTAATCGGTCACCAGCACTCGCGCACCCAATCCACTCCACACCACCGAAGCCGGAAGTTCTTGATTCGCCGACAAACTCGGCGAAGGATCGGCGAACACCGTCACCCCGGTGGAGAACGCCACCGACATCGCACAGCGATCACCCTGCCCCGACGTACCCGGACCGATCACCACCGTCGGACGCGGGCCCGGCCCCTGCCATGGCCCCGTCGCATCGATGAACGTCCCGGACACCGCCACCGGAGACCCGTCCTGCAACCGCGAGGTGTACATGACGTGCTGCGCCTTGCCCGGCCACCCCCTGTCCGTGGGCAGCGTCGCGAACAGCGCCATCGGCGCGGTCTTGATGATCGCGCCTCGTTCCGACGGGATCTGCGCGGGCGGAAGGTAGAAGTCTCCGACCGGCGCGGCCGCCGCCTCCCGCGTGTCGACTCCCACCACAGTCACCACGGTGACGCACACCGCGGCCACCGCCATCGCGACCGGAGCGGCCCAGCGCCAACCCCACCGGGAACGCCCATGCTGTCGTTGCATCGATCAACTCTCCGTGAACTCCACCCGGCACCGTCGCCGGGTGTCCTGCGTCGCAATAGCCGGATGACATGAACTACGTCACAGCATGCAACCTACGGAACGGTAACACGGTTACTCAAAAGTTGGAATCGCGTCATCGCCATCCCCCGAAGGTCGGCGAGAAATCGGTCCGCGTAGGTCGGCTCGGGCGGCCGACCGGGCTGAGGTCGGCCCCGACCGGAGCCGCGGCCGACAGCCCGCTACGGAACAGCTCGATCGCGCCGACCGCGGCCCCGGTGATCGTCGCGGCATGCAACGCCTGCGCTTTGAACGCTCGCGCGGCGATACTCAATCGGTGCAGGACCGGATCGACCCGATGTCCGGAGAGGGACGGCCACCCCGCACCCCACACGACCACTTCCACACCGCCGTCGTCCAACGCCTCGCGCAAGCCCCGGCGCGCGCGGCGATCGTTTGCGCAAATGTTCGCACCGGCAGCCAGCGCGTCCGGCCGACGCCCCTCCCCCGACGGGGCGAGCGCGGACTCGAGTGGCACCACCTTCGCGCCCAGGATGCGCAGCGGGCGGGTATCCGACATGTCCGCGACGAGCACTGTCACGTTCCAACCCGCCGCCGCACGATCGAACAGCCAGCCACCAGCGTGCTCGACGGCATCGGCAACGCTGCTCGCGATCACATCGAGGCGATACCTCCGCATCATCGCCCCCTCGGCTCGGGTGGCGTGCACAGCGAGCCGACCACGACAGTTGCCGCCTCGCGACCATCGATTCCCACGCGGCCGACGCCACGACTGCCGCGATCCGACCGGCCCGTGCTCGCGCTTCCGACGAGACGTTGTTGATGCATCAAATGACTCCCCGAGACTCCACCACCGCGACTTGCCGTCCTGAGTGATGCAGATCACTAAGATGACGTCCACCACAGTGCGACCCACCGCACAGTAACACAGTTACTCACGTCGGATCGTAAACCGATCGTGGGAGACATGAGGGCATCGGGCGAGTGCGAAGACCTCGCGATGGCCTGCCCCCTCAACTTCGCAATCGCTGACAGCTCTCACCATCGAGGTAGGAGATGCCTCTAGTAAGGCCGCCGGAACGATCGGACCAGCCCAGCGACGCCAACGCTGCCGTTCCGCCGCGGCCGCCTGTCGAGGAGAAGTCCCGGAGGGTGTTCGTCTCCGTGGCGATCGGCTCGTGCATCGGCCGGATCGTTGGTGACGGGGGCTACCGACGCCCGCAGGGAATGGCTCCCGAAGATTTGGGACTGGCTCGAGTAACGAGCCGAGGACGCTATCGCGGTGGATCCGGAGGCAGGCTCCACCGCGTGCGACGGCGGGCGCGACGGCGGTTTCGACACGTTTGTCCGACAGCCGGATTCGCCTGCTCGACCGCAGCGGTGAAGTGTTGAGAACCGATCGGTAAATGACCAGTGCCGGGCTGTACTGGCCGGAGACGTTGAACGGGCCACAGCGCGGAAACACCGACATGCCGTTGTCGTTTGGGGCTGTCATGGTGACCCTCGTGAAACACGACAACACTCCCCCCCAGGGTCCGCACGCTGTCCTGCTTACCGGCTGGACGGACCTGTGGAATGGCGACTTGGACCAGGCGAGCCGGATCTGCGCATCGACCGTTCGAGTTCGGTTCGGCGGACAAGCGATCGGTGCGCTCGGCGACGAGGTCGACACGCCCCGAGAACTTGCCGACCTCATCGGAGACTTCCGATCGACTCGCCCAGGCCTCACCTACAGCGTCGTCGAAGCCCGGACGACGGAAGACTGGGGCTACTGCGTCTGGAACGCGTCGATGGGTGACCTACACGTGGGCGGCATCGACACCTTCACTTTCGACGAGGTCGCCATTACCAATGTTCACTCGGTGACGGCAGAACGCCCCATGAGTCCCTGAGCCCCATCAGCCCGCTCCCGGGACGGGAGGATAAGCGTGTGCGCCGCCTCGAACGCCTCCACGCGATCACCAACCACCTGCGAGTCCACTCACCCCGTCCCGTGGCCGCGGCCGTCCTCGCGGACCGATTCGGGGTGAGCCAGCGAACGATCGAGCGTGACCTACGTTCCCTGAACGACGCCGGCGTTCCCATCTACGGATCCCCGGGCCGCACCGGCGGGTACGCGATCCTGCCCGAGTACTCGCTGCCGCCCGTGCAGCTCACTGCCAAAGAGGCGGCGGCCTGTGTTGCAGCACTCGGGCTGATGGATCGCTCACCGCTTGCCCCGTACGCCCGGACTGCACTCGACAAGCTCCGCACGGCTCTGCCCGAACCGGTCAAAGCCGCCGCCACGGCTGCGCCTGTCGTCATGACGGTAGTCACGCAGCAGGCACAGAGAACCGCCGCCTGGCTCGATGCCGTCCGCGACCACGCCCTCGTGGAGATCCTTTACGAGAACGATCCAGCTCCCCGCCTCGTCGAGCCGTACACCACGCTCGAAGGAGGTGGCTCCTGGTACCTCGTCGGATGGTGCAGAACACGTGAAGGCGTGCGGGGTTTTCGCACCGATCGCGTCACCGAGTTGTCCGTCACGGCCACCTCATTCGAACCCAACCATGTAGCTGCCATCACAAATGACCTTGCCCGGTGGGCCGTCGCGCCGCTGACATGACCGCTCGGTGCGTGGCCACTCACGCTGGAACCGATATCTCCTCGCGCGCATCCCGGGCTGGGGAGCGGCGGACAAGGGTGGACTGCGTCGCGGCCGTCGACGTCTGCCATCGCCTGGCTGCCGATCCTGGTCCGCGCAGGAGCGTCGCTCCCGACGGCACCGACCTCCCAACCGACCGCCGAAAACGCCTACATAGAACCAGAAAACAGCAGATGAGCCGCACATGATGTGCCGGCACGGGCCACTCCCAGCGAGAACCGGGCCCGGACCACTCATTCATCCGCCTAACAGAGCACAGCCAACTCACCGGAAATCCGAGCACGGCGCCACACGTTCCACGGCGCGGTCAGCAATAGCAGCTTCACCATGTTCACATAAGGGCATCAGCTGACAGTGCTATCTGATAACTATCGATGAACAGCGATCTCGCCATCCATAAGCGTCCAAGAATGCACCATTGAATGAACAGTTGGGAGCCGGGGAGACGGGGTCCGAGTTGGCAGTCGGCTGTGGGTCCGGGCGTTTTGGCCCGGACCCACAGCCGATAGTTTGACCGGTCAGGCCGACACGGGGGTCCATTGTTCGGCCGGGGTCCGGCCGGGCAGCGGCTGTCCGATCAGCGCCAGGGGGACGAAGAAGTTCACCTGGCCGATGGCCATGGCGAGAGTGGCCAGGGCCTTGTCATCGTAGTGCTCGGCGGCCACGGCGTAGAGACTGTCAGACACCCGCTCACCGTGTGCGGCCGGCTGCAGGACAGCTTCGACCAGGGCCAGCGCGACACGTTCGGAGTCGGTGAAGTAGGGCGCGTCGCGCCAGGTCGCGACAGTGGCGATCCGCTCCTCGGTTTCCCCGGCGGTGCGCAGATTGCCTGTGTGCAGGATAACCAGGTAGGCGCTGCCGACGATCTGGCCGGCCCGCAACTGCACCAGGCCGATGGTGGTCCGGGGGATCGCCCCGTTGCCGGTGGCCTTGAAAAGCGCCGCGCCGATCTCGCCGAGTTCGGGGACGAGTTGCTGAGGGTTGGGCAGCCGGGAGCCGTCGCGCTGCTGGGTGGTGATGTTCGCGGTCATGGTGTGGGTTTCCTTTTCTCTTCTCGTGGTGAATTGCGGGTTGATATTCGATCGGTCAGGCGTGCTGAGGTCGGTGGCGGGAGCCGCCGATCGCGCGCAGGGTTGCGGCGGTGGATTCACCTTGCGGAAGCCAGGCTCGGGCGGCGAAGGTGGCGGCGGCGAAGAACAGGGGCATCGCCCATTTGTCGGGGCCGTCGCCGGCGGCCAGGTGTGAGGTGGCGGCGCCGCCGTAGACGAAGACGAGTCCGGCGTAGGCCCATTCCTTCGTCTGCGGGTGACCGGGGGTCAGGATCGCGGCGAGGGCGGCGGTTTTCGCGACGCCGAGGATGGTGGCGAAGTACAGGGGGTAGCCGAGGTGGTCGAACGAGTCGCGGACATAAGAGATCCGGGCCAGGTCCCAGTAGGCGCCGACCGCGGTTTCGGCCAGGACGGCGGTTACTGGGACCCAGCGGGCGAGTTTGAGGCCGCGGGAGATCATCGCAGTAGTACGAGTAGACATGTTTGTTGCTCCTGGAAATTCGTCGGCCGGAAAGGTCAGGCGGCCACGGTGATGCCGGTGCTGGTCGCGGCGCGGTGCAGGGCGGCGGCGAGCCGTGCGTTTTCGGGGGCGCTGAACGCGAAGGCGGCCCGGCGGCGGGTGTAGCCGTAGGTGAGACCGCTGTGTGGGTCGGCGAATCCGTCGGAGCCGGCGGAGCCGGTGTGTCCGAAGGCGTGGGCGCCGAGGAACCGATACAGCAGGCTTTTCGCTTCGAAGCCCAGCGTGTAGGGGGCGCGGTCGCCACGGACCAGATCCGGGCCGCTGGAATGGATGGCGGAGATGGTGGCGATGGTTTCCAGTGACAGCAGCGGTTCCCGGTCCTCGATGCCGGTGGTGGCGGCCGCGTACATGGCTGCCACGCCGTGCGCGCTGCCGACGCCGCGGGCCGAGCCTTGGCCGAGGCGGCGCAGTGTCGTGTTGTTCGGTAGTGCCATGACGTCGGCGGCGGTGAAGCCGCGGGCGTTGAGGTTGTAGGAGATACCGACGATGCCGTGCGGGTTGGGCGAGTTGGCGGCGAAGGCCGCTTCCATCTCCGGCGTGGCCCGCCAGGGCAGTATCGGCAGATAGCGGTGATCGAGTTCGGCGGGCAGGCCCACGTACACGTCGAGGCCGTAGGGGGCGCGGATCCGGTGCTCGAAGAGCTCCTGGATGGTGCTGCCGGTGATCGCCCGTACCACCTCGCCGATGATGGCGTAGGTGACGAACCCGCCGTAGCCGTGCACCGAGCCCGGTTCGAAGAAGGACCGTTGCCCTACCAGCCGCTCGGCGATGACTCGCTCGTCGGCGAGTTCGTCGACGGTGAAACCACCGTCGACCCCGACAATCCCGGACCGATGCACCAACACGTCGCGGACGGTGATGTTCTCCTTGCCAGCCGTGGCGAACCGTGGCCAGAAGTGGGCGATCGGCTGGTCGATATCGAGGACCCCGTCCTGGATCAGCAGTGCCACCACCAGGCCTGCGGCTCCTTTGGTCGTCGAGTGCAGACCGGTCAGGGTGGTGCCGGACACCTCCCGGCCGGCCCACAGGTCAACCACTTTCCGGCCCCGCACGAACGCGGCCAGCTGAGCGCCCGATTCCCCGTCCTCCTCGGCGACGACGGCGGCGAACTCGGCGCGCACCCGTTCGTATCCGTCGGCGACGGTGCCGTGTATCTGGATCGCGTTCACAGTGTTATTCCCTTCGTCAGCGGCCGGGTGGCTCCCGCGGCGAAAGACCTTCGGCTCCGGAAGCCGCCGCGGTCGGTGGTCTGGTGCACTGACGGACAGCGGTGAACAAACGTGACCGCAGCACGGAAACCAGCAGGTAGGGACACTGGAAGGCGTGTCCGGCCCCGCGGGGCTCGATTCCGGCCGCCGTGTGTCCGGGAGTCGATCGGGGCAGTGCGTGCGACGGAACTCCGCAGGGAAGCAGGCGGCGAAAGCGGGATGGGGTCACGTTTCCCGCCCGCGATTCGTCATCGGTACGGGACGAGATCGAGGAGGACCCCGTGCACGATGAGCAGTTGTTGGCTGAGGAATTCGAGGGCCACCGCACCCACCTGCGGGCGGTGGCCTACCGGATGCTCGGCTCGCTCACCGACGCCGACGACGCCGTGCAGGAAGCGTGGCTGCGGCTGGCCCGCGCCGACACCACCGAAGTCGGTAACCTCGGCGGCTGGCTGACCACCGTGGTGGGCCGGGTCTGCCTGGACATGCTGCGCACCCGCAAGACCCGCCACGAGGAACCCCTCGACACCGACCATCTCCCCGACCCGGTGATCATCAGCGAAAACACACCCGACCCGGAACACGAGGCACTGCTCGCCGATTCGGTAGGGCTGGCGCTGCTGGTTGTGCTGGAATCGCTGAGCCCGGCCGAACGACTCGCCTTCGTCCTGCACGACATGTTCGCCCTGCCCTACGAACAGATCGCCCCCATCGTCGACCGCACCCCGCAGACCGCGAAGAAGCTTGCCAGCCAAGCGCGCCGCCGGGTCCAGGGTGTGGCACCGGGCCCCGACCCGGACCTGCCCCGGCAACGCCGCATCGTGGATGCCTTCCTCACCGCCGCCCGCGGCGGCGACTTCGAGGAACTCCTGCAACTCCTCGACCCCGACGTAGTGCTGCGCGCCGACGCCGGCGAAGCGATGCGCGTGCTCCGCGGCGTGGCCGCCGTGGCCGGGCAAGCCGAAACGTTCCAGCGCATGGCCACCCTCTGCACCATCTATCCCGCAGTGGTCAACGGCGGTGCGGGACTGGTCAACACCGTCGAGGGCACCCCGTTCTCCGTTATCGGTTTCACCGTCGCCGACGACCGCATCACCGCGATCGACATCCTCTCCGACCCCGACCGTCTCGCCAGCCTCGACCTGACCACAGTCCTGGGTTGACCACGGTCCGACACGACGCCGCCGTACCGGGAGATGGTCGAGATCCAGTAGCAGATCCGCCAGGCCCTCGTGCTCGATTCCCCTGTGGTCCGGCGCTGTCGGGCTCGAACCACCGACCACGGCCGAAGCGCTG
Organism: Nocardia sp. NPDC041819; assembly: GCF_055590505.1. Classification (NCBI taxonomy): domain Bacteria; kingdom Bacillati; phylum Actinomycetota; class Actinomycetes; order Mycobacteriales; family Nocardiaceae; genus Nocardia; species Nocardia sp. NPDC041819. Next base: position 346,502 of record NZ_JBVJAP010000005.1, read on the forward strand.
GGCACTCCAGCCGTGGTGAGCTTCGATGCGATGTGGACTACCTGCGGCGGCGACTCTGGCACGGCATCGCCCGGCGTGAGGAACCTCAGGTGTTCGCCACGCAGGCGCGTTATCCGGGAACCTTGCGGCTGAGGTGCTCCCAGGCGCGATACTGCGCCGCCCGGTCCTGCAAGTCTTGCTGGACCACGTCGAAGGATCCCGACCCGACGATGAGACGCCGCGGCGGGTCCGGCAGGTCCACCAGCTCCATGATCGCGGGAGCGGCGGTGGCCGGTGCGGGACCTGCCTCGTCGCCCCACATCTCGATCAGTTCCTCGCGCAGTTTCTGATAGTGCGGGTCGGGGGTCGTTGCCGTGGTGCCGGTGGTGAACAGGCCGGTGTCGTAGCCGCCCATCTGGACGATGGTGAGCTTGACGCCGAACTGCTCGGCCTCCATTGCCACGGCCTCGCTGACCGAGTCCAGCGCCGATTTGCCGCCCGCGTACAGGCCGACCATGGGGAAACCGCCACCGGTACCCATCGTGGTGACCTGCAGGATTCGCCCACTGCCCTGAGCACGCAGATACGGCAGCACAGCCTGGGTCACCCACACCGCGCCGAACAGATTCACATCGAAATGGGCTCTGACCTGCTCCTCACTGGCCTCCTCCACCATCCCCAAAAGCATCGCCCCGGCGTTGTTGACCACGATGTCGAGCCGGCCGAACGCCTCGTTTGCCTGCTTCACGCCCGTGAATACCGCCGCGCGGTCGGTGACATCGAGCGGAAGTCGTACCAGGTCATCGGGATACCGCCGAGCGAGGTCGGCCAGCGGCTCGACGTTACGCGCGGCTCCGATCACCCGGTTGCCCGCCTGCAGCGCCGCTTCCGCGAACGCCCGGCCCAAACCTCGTGACGCACCCGTAATGAACCACACCCGGCTCATGGGCTCCACCTCCTCCTGCTCCATCCACCCTAACGAGACAAGACGGTACGTCTCACTATAGACTCCGTCAAGACGGATCGGTTCGTCTCGTTACTCTGGTATTGTTCCGAGCATGGTCAAGCAGCCCGATCCCGCACGCCGTAGTGAGCGCTCCCGGCAGGCCATCCTCGCCGCGGCCCGCGAGCTGGTCTCCGAGTTGGGGTACGCGAAGCTGTCCGTCGAGTCCATCGCGGCCCGGGCCGGCGTGGGCAAACAGACCATCTACCGCTGGTGGCCCTCTAAAGGTGCGGTGGTCCTGGACGCTTTCCTGGCGCTCAGCGAAGAGGGCCCGGACCAGAGCATGGCGTTGCCCGACACCGGCGACCTGAAAGCCGACCTCGAGACCGTGATGCGGGCGACGGTGGCCGAATTCGCCGATCCGGCGTTCGAAAGACCGATCCGCGCGCTCAACACCGAGATCATCAATGATCCCACCCTCGCCGCCCAGTACCACGCCAAGCTGGCCGGCCCACTGGACGAGGCCAAGAAGGACCGGCTACGCAGCGCGCAACAGGCCGGTCAGCTCGACGCCGACGCAGACCTCGACCTGGCGCTCGAATTGCTTTACGCGCCCCTCTACCAGCGCTGGCTGCTCCGATCCGGCCCACTAACCCCCGAATACGCCGACGCCCTCGTCGAGGCATTCCTCAAAGCCATGCGACCGGACACCCCCGGATGATTTCGGCGCGGCGACAGAAATACAGCACCGAGCACATCCCGCCACACAACCTAGATGTACCGACCTGAAGAGAGGTTAGGGACGCGGCTGGCTGGTGGGTGTCCGCCGAGTGCGGTGTGGCCGCGGTGGACTCACAGTGATTGTAGGCGTGGAGCCAGTCGGTGAATGCGGCGCGGCGTTCGGTTTCGGACCGGTAGGGGTGGGCGTAGGCCCATTCCTCGAGCAGGGTGCGGCGGTTTCCTCGCGCTCGTCGGGCAGGGTTTCACTGTAGGCCAGTCGCGAGTGGTCATCGACTGCGTTGTGCAGGTAGCTGCAGCCGACATGGCTTTTACCGTTGTTGCGCAGTGTTTTTCCGGGCGTACTGGTGCGGTTGCGGGCGCCGGCGCGGCGGCCGACCACGCGGTGCCCTCCGCCGTCGGGGATGTTGCCGAGCTTCTTGATGTCGACGTGCACCAGGTCTCCCGGTGTGGAGTGTTCGTAGCGGCGTACCGGTGCTGCGGTGGCACGGTCGAGCCATCGCAGTCTGACCATCCGGTAGCGGGCCAGGACGCGGTGCACTGTCGAGGGATGCAGTCCGAGCAGGTAGGCGATGCGGGCCGGTCCCCACCGGCGCAGTAGCCGGACCTTGATAATGCGGCGCTCGGTGCGGGTCGGTGTCCGGTTCGGGTTGCGGTGCGGGCGGCTGGACCGGTCGCTCATCCCAGCGGTGCCGACTATGCGGTAGCGGTCGGCCCACCGTTTATCGGTGGTCGCTGACACTTGGAATCGTTCGGCGGCTCGGCGCAGCGGCCAGCCATCGTCGACGACGCACCGCGCCAGACGCATCCGACCCAGTTCTGACAGCGGGGCATAACGGTGGGACACGAAGATCTCCGGGAGGTGAATGCGTTCCTGGACAGCTCGCACTTCACCCGGAGGTCTTCGCCATGCCAGCCCGGCACGCCGCTACCAACGTCCGTGGTCAGTACAGACCACAGGGGCGACCACCTCGGTCACCTCACCGGATTCGATCACCGCGCCAGTACGGCAACAGAGGCAGTGACCGGCGGCCGGTCGCTCGACCGGATCTCGCCCACCAGCGATCCTCGACGATCAGACAACACCGGGAGTCGGCACGGACGGAAGCCGCTCGGCAGGCGGTGTTCGTCAGGCCCACCTGTGCGGCAGCGGAGGAGCAGTGGCCGCGGTTTGCGCACGCCGCATCCAGGAGGGCGCGCAGGCCAACCGACAGCCTGCTTGCGCCGAGCCGGGATCAGGACTCCCCCGCTACGAGATCGGCTCCGCCGCACGGCGATACGCGGCACCGTGAAAGATATCGACCGATTCGATCATGAATTTACATCCGAAGTGAAGATCAAATGGTGTTACCTCGGCACAATATATCGTTAGCCAACTATTAACGGTGATTATCCCCACAATAAGAGAAGTGGATTTATAGATCTCTTTTTCCTAACGTTGCTGGTGCACGCCCTAAGGCGTCGTTATCCAACTGTGAAAGGAAGCTTCGTACATGTTCTCTCGCAAGGCCCTGATCGCCGCCAGCAGCATCTCCGCCGCCGCCCTGTTCTTCGGCCCCGTCGCGGTGGCCTCCGCCGCCGGTGCCGGCGCCGCCGGTTCCGCTGCCACCGGCTCCGCTGCCACCGGTTCCGCCTCTGGTTCGGCCGACGGCGGCTCGTCCACCGGTTCCGCTGGTTCGTCCTCCGGTTCCGCCATGCTCGACTCCGGCAGCTCGGCACTGGACGGCGGCACCTCCGCGATCGTCAACATCATCGATGCGATCACCGGCGTCCGGGACCTGACCCAGCCCCAGCCCGCCGCCTGATCCGGTCCCGGTAGATCACCACTTTCTCCGAGCCACCGCTCGGGACCGGCACCTCTTTTCACCGCCACGCTGCGCATCAGCGATGCACGCACCATTGCAGTGTATTTGCCAGATTTTGAATATTCATTCGACGTGCCAGCGTAGCCACGGCGGATGAACCCTGGCGATTACATTTGCCCGCCAAGGAGATAGCGCCTTCACGCGATGGGTGCGGGGCTTCCTTGAACACCAACTGCGGGACCTGTGGGCGAACTAGAATCCACTCGCCACGGAACCGCGGACACGATCGACCGGCGCCACGGCCGACCGGACGATCGCCGCGATGGCCCACCGGCGCCACGCTTCATTCCGCTGACTCCACGACCAGCCCGAACACGGTGTCAGAGCCGTGACGTTTCGTCAGGCCGGTGTCAGCTGGGCTGACGAATCCGATGGTCCGGCCCCGCCGGGCTGGCGGGCGATACGGCCGACAGCGGAGTCATCTCAGCCACCGGACGGCCCGGAGTCGTCCGAGCCCCCGGTGGTGCACGAAGGGCTGGGGATAGCGGACCGCGGCAGGACGCGAACTCGTACTCTCCGAAGGATGCGCTACCCGGGTGTCCGGATCACCGCTTGGATCAGGCCGGCGAATGGCGGATGAGAGAGGTGCTGCGCTGACCCGCGCGCACGCGCCGAACGAGTCCGCGGGCTATCGGGAACCAGAGCAGGGTGAGGACCGTCAGCGTGAGGGCGTGCCAGGCTACCCGCCACCACCATTGGACCACCGGCGGGAACGAGGTTGCGGTGGTGGCGAGCGGCGCGGCGAAAGCCCAGGCCAGGAAGGCGTCACCGATGGGGAGGGCACCGAAGGCGTAGCGTTTCGAGTTGCCGGAAGTGACCGGTATCCCCAGACTTTCACCGAGGCCGGTGAGTGGACCGGAGAGGGAGCGATCGCCGTGCACTCGGGCCGCACCGATGGTGACCACGGTGGCCGACGCGCTGATACCGAGAATGAGTGGCCCGGAATCCACATCGCCCGCGCCGCTGTGGCCGTGCGGGTACTCCCGCACTCCCGGCAGGCCGAGTGGGGCATCGATGAAGAGTCGGCGGAATGTGCTGTACTGCTGTCCGGCCCACGCGGGGTCTATCTCGGGCAGGAACCGCTGGATCATCGACTGTGACGAGCCGCGCGCACCCTCCACCACGGGAGTCGCCTGATGCGGCAGTAGACCGGTCGCCGGGTCCAAGCGTGAGCGAGCCGAGATGAGCCATTCGGCGATCACCGGCTCGAAACGCGGTCCGAGGATGCGGTCGTGCAACCTCAACGCGGACACGGCCACCACACTGTCGACCGGCCAAGCCTGACCCGGATACGCCGCAAGGAACGGCCCGTCCATACCGAAAGCGACCGCGAGTCCTTCGCAATCCGCGATGAATTGCGCCGTCTCCGGCGCGCCGACACCGGCGAGTTCGATCACGTCCCCACGCAACCGGCTGGACCATCCGACATAGAAGACCCCGTATGCCGGGCGCAGCCGCGCATCGAAAACCGCCCGTGCCGATGCCGATCCCAATCGCTCCAGCGCCCAGCGTGCCTCCCGAAGCGCCTCGTCCCGAAACGTCGTGTCGCCACGGGCGATATCAGCCCACGCCAACCCGTACAAGACGTGGGAAAAGAAATAACCCTCGGGGAACATGCCCTGCATCTCCTCCCCGAGCCCCGACCCCAATTCCGCACGAAGAAACCGCAATTGAGCGATGACATCGGCACGCGGCTGCTCATCCCGATACAGCCGTACCTGCGGGACGAACAACGCCAAGGTGAGCAGAGCCGCGACGGCGACATACATCGCGCCCAAAACGGTCCTCAGTGATTCTGGGTTCCGGCCGGCCGCAGAGACCCGTGCGCAGCCGCGCTTGTACCCCATGCGGCCGGAATCTATCAGAACCCGTCCCCAGCGGAGAGATCCGCGACGTCGCGGGATTATCGCGATCCGTATCGACGGAGAATTCCGACCGGACAGAGATCGGACCTCGGTCGATCGCAAACGCCCGTTCGCGTTGCTCCCGAGTGCCGGGTACCCATACAGCTCGGTCGGCGAGGCTGCGCCGATGCTCGGCACGGCTGGGCCTCGACGCTACTTGCGCCGCTCGAATATGCAGGTCAGATGCCTACGCCGGGGGGCGAGTCCGCGCATCGGCAGCAAATGTGACGAAGTTCGGCCATGGAATGTGATGCAGGCCATTGCCCGAGAAAGGCACGGTTGGGCATTGTCGACAATTCGTTTCGGAAAGCACCTCGTTGGAGATCCCGAATGACCGACCACAATTTTGCTTACGACCTCACGCTGGACGAGGCACGACGGCGCAGCGCCGTTCTCGCGGCGCTCGGGGACGACTGGGATCCGGTCTCGGTGCTCGCCGAGGAAGATCTGGCGTACGCCATGCTGTACTCGAATCTCGATGACGAGCAGCAGCGAATCTACGAGGAACTCGTCCGATCCGGGATCCTGCCCGATCGGACGACGCGCGATACCGCCTACTGATCTCACCGCCGAGCACCAACCACCGTTCGTTGTGTTACCTCCGGCTGCTGATCCGGATCGCGGTTGCCGGGCATATTTCTTCGGCGGCGCGGGCCGCGGCATGGTGGCGCGGGGTCGGCTCGGGCTCGAGCAATACTGATCTTCCGCTGCTGTCTTGGTCGAAGATCTGAGGTGCGGTCAGGGCGCACATGCCCGCACCGATGCAGAGTTCACGATCCACGCTGATTCTCATCGGCATGTTCTCACCATGTGACGGGCAGGGCGTGCACGCCGTAGATGTCCAGGCCGTGCCGCAGGGGTACCTCGTCGGCCGGCACAGCCAATCGCAGCGTGGGGAAGCGTTGCGCCAGGGCGGGCAGCGCGACGCGCATTTCGACGCGAGCCAACTGCTGGCCGAGGCATTGGTGGACGCCGTGGCCGAAGCCCAGATGTCCGACCGCGTTGCGGCCGATGTCGAGGGTGTCCGGGTCGTCGAACTTGGCGGGATCGCGGTTGGCGGCTTGAATCGAGATCGCTACGGTCTCCCCCTGCTTGATCAGCTGTCCGTCCAGCTCGACATCTGCCAGAGCGGTTCTGGCACCGGTATGGGCGATGCTCAGATATCGCATCAACTCCTCGACGGCACGGTCGGTGCTGTCCGGATCGCTGCGCAACGCCTCCAGTCGGCCGGGATGTTCCAGCAACGCGAAGGTGCCCAGCGCCAGCATGTTCGCGGTGGTGTCCAGGCCTGCGCCGAGCAGCAGGGCTCCGACGCCCGACAGCTCGTCATCGGTCAGGTCGGTACCGGTGAGGTCGCTGAGCAGGTCGTCGGCCGGTTCGTCGCGTTTGATTCCCACCAGTTCGCGGATGTAATCCTGGATGGTGGTGAACGCGGCGACCCGTTCGTCCATCGAGTCGTCCACACCGCCGAGGGCGGCGACATTCTGCTGGAAGAGGTCGCGGTCACGGTAAGGAACGCCGAGTAGTTCACAGATCACCAACGCGGGGATCGGGAAGGCGAAAGCCTTCACCAGATCCACAGGGCCGCCCGCCCGTTCCATTTCGTCGAGATGGGCATCGGTGATGCTCGCGACATGTTCGGTGAGCTGGTGCATCCGGCGCACGGTGAACTTGCCGGCCAGGTGTTTGCGATAGCGGGTGTGTTCGGGTGGATCCACTCCGAGCATGTCTCCCGGTACTGCCGGTGGGATCTCTCCGGCGTCGGCCAGCGGGTAGTGCGTGATTTCGTAGCGCACACTGAAGCGTGGATCGGACAGCACGGCTCGCACCTCCCTGTATCCGGTGGCCAACCAACCTTGATGACCGTCGGGAAAGATCATCCGGGTCAGCGGACGCCGCGCCCGGATCCTGGCCAAACCGGGGGGCGGGTCGAACGGGCAACCCGGGATCCGGGTCGTGGGGAGTTCTACTGCGTCGGACACGGACTCTGTCACGATATCGCCTTTCCATCTATGTTTCACCAAAACTGAACGCTACGTTGCATTCGGGAGCGAATCCAGCATGAGAACCCGCACATCATCTGCAATAGCAGGTAGATCGCGAATCCTTCTTGCAATGACGCTGTAGCTCAATGCAATAACCCGGTCCCCGAATTGCAATGAGATGTGATTGAACGCATGCTGTACTCCGACAGCTGTCGACGAGCCGGAGGAGGATCAGGCGATGCCAGGTGGCAGGCTCACCCACGAGGACCGTCGGCAGATAGCGAGCGGGCTGGCGCACGGACTCGGATACGCCGAGATCGCCCGTCGGCTGGACCGGCCGACATCGACCGTGAGCAGAGAAGTGCTGCGCAACGGCGGACCCAACCGCTATCAGCCGCAGCGCGCGCAGCGCGCCACCGAGCAGCGCGCGCGCCGACGCAAAAGACCCGCCGCGCCGGCGGCCACCGGCAACGGTGACACCGCGACAGGCGAATACCTCGACCAACTCGGCGCATTGATCACCCGAACCGGTATCCCGCGCACCGCCGCGAATGTGATGACCGCTCTCTACGCCGTCGAAACGGCCGGCCTCACCGCGGCCGAGCTGGCGCAACGGCTGCACGTCAGCCCGGCCACCATCTCCTCCGCTGTCCGCCTACTGGAAACTCAAGGGTTGATCCGACGAGAGCGCGACGGCGCGCGACGGCGCGAGCGGTACGTCATCGACGACGACGCGTGGGTCCGAGCGACCTTGGCCAGTGCCCAGCAGATCCATGCCCTCGCCGAGGCAGCCCGCGAGGGCATCGCCGTGTTCGGAGCCACCACCGCGGCCGGTTCACGACTTCACACCATGAGCGAGTTCCTCGAATTCGTCGGCCACGACATGGTTGCCTCAGCCGAGCGCTGGCGAAAGATATTCGACCGAACCGGCCGCACAAAGGCCGGTAGCCAGTAGGAGAGCTTCATCCTGTCGTCCATGCATGCGGCACCGACGGCAACGACAACGTCCGCGCCACCGCCTTCAACACCTGAACAGGGGGGCTTCAGGCGGACGCTGGTGGGTTCGGATGTCGAACACTGCTGATACGCAGGAGAGCGACCCCGTCTTCGAGTCCGACAGCGAGTTCGGCGTTCCCTGTCGAACACATGCAGGTGATGTCGGCGCCGAGGTCGAGGCCGGCCACATGTTCACCGGATAGTAGGTGCATTATCCGCAGCATCCTGCCGAATGCCACTGCTACGACGACGCGGCCGTCTTCTAACCTTATTGCCGCCATGTGGCAGGTCGCCGACGCGTTCATGAGGCGACCGGGGTCGCAGTCGATCGCTGGACCTTCTATCACGGAGCGGCACAGCCGCGACCGCGGATACGGCTCGGTGGTGGCACAAGACGCACTGCGGAATGCGAAACCTGATGCGTGCCCGCAGGTGTCGACGGACAATACCTTCGACATCCACTGATGAGGCCCGTTCGCGTGGCACCTGCTGCTTGGAGGGCAGTCGGAATGTTCGTTGAACCGCTGTCGGCGCATCGCTATTTTCGCACCGCCGACCCCGAGGTAGCCCGGGCGGGGATGAGCGGCATTCTGCGTGAGCACCGGCTCGACCCGGGCGCCTCCACCATGGAAGCCAGCTGCAACGTCGTCCGGTACGGCGATGTCGGCCTGGTCTACAAGCATTACGGGGTTCAGGTTCGGATCCGGACCGAACCCATCGAAACCTTCCGCCTGGTTCAGATACCGCTGGCCGGGTGGGCCCGGGTACACAACGGGACCGCGGATATCGCCTCCGACCCGGCGGTGGCCTCGGTTCCGGACCCGGACGCGCCTCTGGACATGAACTGGCACGAGAGCAGCAGGCAACTCCTCGTCCGATACGACCGTGCCGCGTTGGACGACCATTTGCGGCGGATGCTGGGCCGGCCGCCGGATCGTCCGCTGCGGATGGCCATCGCCATGCAATTGCGGTCACCGGCCGCCCGGACCTGGTTCGAATCACTGCGCATGCTGCAGACCGACGCCGAAGGCCCCGGCCTGTTCCTGGATCCGCGACTGCGGCCACAGATCGAGCAGCTGATGATGTCCCAACTCCTGCTGGCCCAGCCGAACAGTTACTCGGAGCTCCTGCTCGACAGCGCCCCGGAAAGTCGACGCCGCGTCCCATCCGCCTGGCCGAACAACTCATTACCGACCATGCGCACGAAATGCTCACCGTCACCGACATCGCGGAGGCAGTGGGACTTTCGGTGCGGAGCCTGCAGGAGGGCTTCCGCCGATACCTCGACACCACACCGACGGCGCGATTGCGTGAAGCCCGGCTGGTGGGCGTGCACTCGGCGCTGGCCGCCGCGGACCCCACCGTGGCCACGGTCGCCGCAGTGGCCGCGGACTGGGGATTCTGGCATCTGGGCCGTTTTTCGGCCCTGTACCGGCGGCGATGGGGTGTGCCGCCGTCGGTGACGCTGCGCGCCTGACCCGCCGCGCAGCGCCGAACCTGCTGCGCAGACCGGACAGAACTCGCGCGAGGTGGATAGTCGTGGGCGGCCCGGCCCACCCATCATGAGTGCGGCGGATTTCCGCCGCATCGATACTCGATCCCATCGGCTTCGAAGGGTCACTCATGTTCTCACTCACACTGTTTCGCCGTCTCAGCGTTGCGGCGGTGGCCACCCTCGCGGTCGCCGGGTACGGCGCGGCCCTCGCGCCGACGCCGGCGTCGGCGGCCTACGACTGCCCGGGCGGACTGTTCTGCGGTTACGACCACCGCAACGGCACCGGCATGTTCGTGCAGGTCGACAACAACTGCCTGCTGCACGACATCGGCAACGAAGGAAATGGAGATCGTCTGAGCTCGTACTGGAACCGCACCGGAAAGACGGTCGGCGTCTACAACTGGACCGGTCACGAGTGGCAACTGCTCGTCTCGGTCCCCGACAACAGCAAGGGCAATGTGCCCGCCGACGGTGACAACAAGGCCGATGCGCTGCGGGTCTGCAACTGAGGGTTGCAATTCGCAAGACTCGACAAACCCTCCCGACACGTCGTCGGGAGGGTTTACTGTCTGTCAGCGGATTCGACACTGCGGCAATTCGACGCCCGGATTCGGACCGTACGCAGTGCGAGTGCACGGCCCGCGCCGTTCGGACCCTCGCCGGTCATCCACGCCTGGTCAGCGATCCACGCGGTCCGCTCCGCCCCGACACCGCGTCATGGCACAACGATCACCCGGTCGTACGACGTACTCATTCCGCTCGCTAGCGGACGGTCGGTGACGGCCTTTCGTGTGGGATCACCATGGTGCGTCACTATTCGGCGCGGCGACTGGTGAAGTCGAAGGATCCGCCGTCGATGCCCCAGGAGATGATCCGTTCGGGGTGAATGCGGATGACCGCGCGTTCCTGGGGTGGGAACGGTGGCTCCTCGTCATCGAGCGCCTCGGCCGTGCCACGTACCTCGATGCCGCGGATCACGTATGGCTCCAATGAAACCTGTTGGTCGACCACGAACGACACCCGGCTGCCCGCCTCGACATTGCGGTACTTTCGACTGGCACGCATCCCCATTCCCCCGATGTCGATCGTGCCGTCGGCGTTCACCCGATAGCTGGTCGGGTTGTTCTGTACAACGCCGTCGGGCGACACCGTGGCCAGCCGACCGATCCCGGCCTCGGCGAGGAACTGCTGTTCATTGATGGTGAAGGTCATGTCCGTTACTCCTTGGTGAATCGATATCTCGTGTGCCCGGCGATCAGCCGGAAGTGACACCGCCTACCTCGTTTTCCGAGATCAGAACAGAATCAGCGCGGCGCACAGTCCGGCGATGGCAATGAACTGCAGGGTGACCCGATACTTCAGAATGCTGTCCCACTTGTCCTGCAGCGCACGGGCATTGGCCGGAATGATGCCGCTCTGGGCGGCGGCGGTCTGCTGGGTGTTGATCGGTTTGGCGATGCGGACGTAGAAGGCGAGCCAGGTGAACAGTGCCGCCACCGTGATCCCCGCCGCGATAGCGGCGCCGATCTGCCCGGCCAGCAGTGCGATCAGCAGCGTGAGCACGGCGCTCACCACGCCGCCCGCGCCGACAACCGGCATGCGCTTGTCGCCGTAGTAGTGACCCCATCCCGCACTCATGGTCACGGCCGCGTCATCGAGCTTGCGGTACACAGACCGGGTGATCACGGCCCCGCAGACATCGGTGCCATAGACGACGGCATTGGCGAGAACGGCGACGGTGGCGATGGCCTGGCCGGTGAGAATGAGCATTTCGGCTTCCCTTCCCAAATTTTCTAGCATCGTTAGGAACTAGAGCGACGTTAACATTCGACCGCTATGTTGTCTAGCCTTGCTAGATTTCCGACCGCGCGCCGCACCACCGGCTCCTGCACGCTGCATCAGCTGCGTCTTTCCCGGCTTATGCACCGCGGAGGACGGCGCGTCGACCCTGTCGTCCATGAAGCTATCGGGGCATACCTCGGTGCGCGTCGTAGAGCGCGGGCCGCGTGGTCGCGAAGTCGAGATAGGCCCCCGCCACCGCCGCCAACGCTGCGCGCGGCTCGCGGACTCCAACGCCGCGCGGCTCCACGCGGCCATCTCCGCGATGCCCTCCTCGGCGACCGCCGTGACGATCTCATCCTTGCCCGCGAAGTGCGAATACAGCACAGGCTGGCTGTATTCGATCCGCTCCGCCAGCCTGCGCACAGTCACCGCTTCCCAGCCCTGCGACTCGGCCAACTCCCGAGCGGTGTCGATGATCAGCCGGTGCCGTTCGGCCCGTTCTCGTTCTCGCCGCGCCGGGGTCGTCAGTGGCCGATTTTAGCATTGCTATACCATCTAGTGTCACTAGATCTGGGATTCATCAGGACGGAGATGGCGGCCACGGCCGCAGCGCGCGCCGGGGTCGGCCATCGCGCCGATCGAAGCGGCGTTGATGACAGTGCAGCCCTTGACGGATCCAAGCCGAACGCACAGCGTCGTCAGCCACCTCGCGGGCGTAACGGGACCAGGGCTGCCCGTGGTTCAGTGGATCGACCCCAACACGACTTCATGCGACCACTGCTCGTGCAACACCCGAGCTAGGCGCGAATCCGCCGACGCTACGCAAACCGGCAGCTGCGCGGGATCTTTCACGATCGCCTCGACCGGCGCTGCCAGCATCCCCCACGGCGGAATCTCGTTCGCCAGATAGCCTTCGATGCGCAGCTGAGAATAGCCCGCACCCCACCAAGATTCGCAGATCGACCGAAATTCGGCGGGATGGACCAGTAGCCAGACCCCGAAAGTAACGCGGTAACCGCCGGTCAGCGCGACCGGAAGCGTCGCGCGCGCGAACGTTCCGACCTGCTGCACCTGAAGCAACTCCGAATCGGCCATATCCGAGCCGCTCATCCACACGTCCTGCGCGGGCACCGGCTGGGACACGCGCAACACCGGCTCTGGCAGCCTGAACCTTTGGTGCCGGTCGTGTTCGTCGAGCATCCGTCCACAGTCGGGGCAGTTGTCAATAGGCACGCCACCAGTATCGGCGACTCAGATCGCGGCTGCCGTGTCGCCTGAGCAGCCAGTCACTGCGGAATCAGCTATTAGCACGCATTCGCTGGACGCGCGGGATATTCCGTGCCGGCACAGGGTCACGGTGATGTCGATGGCTTGACCGAGCGTGGCCTCGACGCGGACTTCGGTGGCCAGGTCGGATTCGAACACCAGCCGGTAGGGGGCGAGGAATCTGGTCGCGTCGGCTCATCGGTACAACTCCGAGCCTGGCTGACCAGCGGCAGCCCCGCGACCCGGGCCGGGGTGCGGGGGCGGGCGCACTCCGCCCGTGCCTGTCGTTTTTGCGATCGACCAGAATCCTCACCCCGCGGGCGGTGTGGTCGGTTCAGGCCAGCGCGACGCCGAGTTCGGCGGCGAAGGTTTTGATCATGTGCTGCACGCCGATCTCGTTGCGGCCGATGATCATGTGGTCGTGTTGGCCTCGGCGCACACCCTCTCCGCATTGGGGCAGCATGGCGAAGTCCTCGTCCCGGACCGCGGCGTGGACCTGGTTGTAGATGTCGTCGTAGATGGCGCGTTGTTCGTCGGTGGTGGCGGGGATTTTTGCCATCCAGCTGTGGCGGACGGTGCAGCGGGTCGGGGCCCCGGCGGGCAGCATGTCCAGGATCTCCACGCCTACGGGGCTGTTGGCGAGGATCAGATTCGGATAGACCCAGTAGATGACGCCCATGTTCATCATCGGGTCCCAGGAGCCGGTGGGGTCGGCATCCAGCGCGGTGATCCAGTTGAACGGGAACCCCATCCGGTGGTGGCGGCCGAAGACGTCGTGGGTGGAGGTGTTGGCGACGGTGTTCTGGCCGATCACGCTCTTGCCGTGGACGAACGGGAAGTGATAACTCTCGGCGAAGGCTTCCAGCGCACCTTTCCAACTGACCTCGGAAACGAACTCGCGCTCGTCGTGGTAGCCGTAGGAGGCGTAATCCAACTGCGCCAGTTCCTCGCCCATCGGGCCGAGGTGGGCGTCGACATCGATCGCGGCATCCGCGGTGAGTACCGCCCAGACGAACCCGTGCCGCTCCCGGCTGGGCAGCTCGACCAGCCCGTAGTCGCCGCGGTCCATCCCGGTAAAGCCCTCCTTACCCGGCACCCCGGCCAACTCGCCGGTGTTGCGGTAGGTCCAGGCGTGATATGGGCAGGTGAAGCGGGTGGCGTTACCGGATCCGCAGGCCGGTTGGGCGCCGCGGTGGCGGCAGTAGTTCAACAGCACGTGCGCGACTCCGCCGCGGTCGCGGGTGACCAGCAGCGAATCACCGAGCACGGTCCGCACCACGTAGTCGTTCGGCTCGGGGATGCGCGCCGAGGGCACGATCATCAGCGGTGTACGCCGCAGGATCTGAGACTCTTCCACCTCGGCGATCTTCGGATCCCGGTAGTAGTGCAGCGGCACCCGCAACGGCGCGGCGGCCATCTCGGTAGTGCGGTCGAGCACCAGCCGCAGCGCACGGCGGGTCAGGTCATCGGTCAGGCCGGCGGAGGGCCCAGTGTATGTCGTCATGGAACCTGACCATACATATTTGCGTATCTGTATGGTCAGGTTTCGCGGGAACATCCTGGGGCCGTGACCGGTCGGCGCGCGCTATGGTCAGCCGAGATGTTGAGCCACGACGGAGGGGCACGATGCGCACACATGGCTGGTCGGGAACCACCCCGGCCGACGATGGTGAAGCAGTCGACCGCATCCTGGCCGCCGCGCGCGCCGCGATCGAGCGCAGCGGCGCAGAGTTCACGATGGCCGAGATCGCCCGGGATCTCGGCGTGACCCGCCAGACCGTCTACCGGTACTTCGCCAACGCCGACGCGCTGCTGGCCGCCACGGCACTCGCCGAAACGGGGAAGTTCCTCGACATCCTCGCCGCCCATCTGCAGCACATCACCGACCCCGCCGAAGCCGTGGTCGAAGGCATCGCCTACACCCTCGAAAAGCTGCCTCAGGACCGCTACCTCGGGTTCCTGCTCACGCCCGGCCGCGCCGGAACCTTCTCCGCCGGCGTCACCTCCGACACCGCACTGGCCTTCGGCCGCGCCGTCCTCGAACACATGGCCGTAGACTGGAATCGGGCAGGCATCACCGGTACCCGGCTGGATGAACTCGTCGAGCACATGCTGCGCATCGTCCAGTCCTTCGTCATCGACCCCGGCCGGCC
Source organism: Nocardia sp. NPDC041819 (assembly GCF_055590505.1). Taxonomy (NCBI): domain Bacteria; kingdom Bacillati; phylum Actinomycetota; class Actinomycetes; order Mycobacteriales; family Nocardiaceae; genus Nocardia; species Nocardia sp. NPDC041819. The sequence goes on from NZ_JBVJAP010000005.1 coordinate 361,608, forward strand.
ACCACGCTCCGGCGTCACGCTGCGCAACTACCTCACCACCTGGATCGCCCCCGCCCTCATCGGCACCCCGACCAATACCACCCCCGCGTAGCGCTGCACTCCGTAAGCCCTTCCACGGAAACGACATACACCGTTCCCCGTCCATCGACGCTGCGCTGCGCGGCCGAAATGCAGCTCTTCGGCAATCGTGACGAACGAAACCCCAACTCGTCCGGACGGCAACCCGAACGACCGCGACGCGGCGAACTCCTTGCTCCGGCCGCTCCGCCCGCAGAACCCCCGACGGCATGGCAGAGACAGCCCAGTTGTGGCACGCTGTTGGTCTGACTCGATTGTCTTCGCCCAGGGGGAATTTCGGTGAACGAGCCGTCACAGACGCAGGCCGTCTTACTGGACCCGTGGGAGGTGCCGTCGGCACGCGCGTTGGCAGCGGCCCACGGCGTCGAGGTGCAGGAGTTCCCCCGCCGCGGAATCGAGCCGGTCACGACCGTGACCCTGCTGCTGATCGGTGCGGCGGCCGCCGTCGGCGCGGTAATGCACATCTTGGAGCAGCGCAAAGGCGGTCAGGTGATCGACCTGCGGCCGGGCGCACCGAAGGCGTTCTACCGCACCCCGGATGTCGTGTACGGCACCGTCGTGATCGTCACCGTCGACGGCAAGGTGACCGTGGAGGTCAGGGAGCCGGAGGGCATGTTCGGCAAAGTGGTATCCACCCTGCCGCAGTTGCTTTCCAGCGGCGGCAGCGCGGAGGAGGTCACTCGAACGGTGACCGAGAGGTTCGGCGCGGACATCGCGATAGAGACGGCGGACATCGCGGTCGAGACGATTGACGGCGATCCGGCTCCCGAGGGCGGCGCGTAGGTGCACGGTGACGCCCAGCAAGCAGCACAACGGTATTACGAGCAGCTGCGAGCGGCACTGGAGGAGCCCGAGCCCGGCGATCTCGCCGGCGCCGACCTGGCCGAATTCGAGGCCAGGGCTACGGAACTCCTCGAACGGATCCTGCGGGACTACGCGGCTCCCGAGGTCACCCCGGAGCTACGGGCGCAGGCGGAGCGGGTGGTCGCCCAGTTCATGCGCGGTCGCGCAGGCCGCCACGAGATCAAAATCGAGCAGCTGAGCAGAATCCAGGACAGGATCGAAGCGGCCATTCCGACCATGTTCCCGGACGGCTTACCCCGGGTCGGCGGGCGCCCGTTGGTGCGTCCGCTGCGAACCGGACAGCTCAATGCCGTGTGCACGCTGACACCGGGACGCTCGGATGCCTACCTGGTGCTCGTCGAGGACCAGATGGAGGAGTTCTGGCACAAGCTGAGCGCGGCAGTCGCCTGGGCGATCCCACGCGGCCCTGTGCACGACGGACATCTGCACGACTATCAGCTCGGCGTGTCCGGCGTGACCGAGCGGATCGAGTCCGATCCGGATGTCCTCGCTCGTTTCGTCGACGCCGTGACCGGTTACGCCGTGACCGGCCGGTTCGATCGGACCGAGTCCTATCCCATGCTGCCTCCGGGCTACCTCAGCTTCGCGAACATGTTGGGACAATCCCTGGAAAACTTCGTGATCGGTCACGAATACGGGCACATCCTGCTCGGCCATCTACACAAGACGGCGCCGAGCCGAGGTGTCCTGCCGATCGACGACGTCAGCACGCTGACCTACTCGTGGAAGCAGGAGCTCGAAGCCGACTTCATCGGCATGGGCCTGGCGATCAACTGCACCGACGCATATCCGGTCGAGTTGAGTTTTCTGGGCATCAGCCTGTTCTTCGACGCCCTGGACGTCATGGATCGAGCGGTGTCCCTGCTGGAAACCGGCGACGAGAACGTCCGCCAACTGGGCTCGCACCCACCGTCATATCTGCGCAGGCGACGAATGCGGGAGTCGCTCGAGCAGCTGGCTCGCGTCGACGGCACGGACGAGCGGGAGAAGGCCGAACGGTTCCGGGCGGCGCTGAAGAACGCCGAGATTCAGGCGGACGTCGTGCGTCTGCTGTGGGAACGCACGCGACCGCGCCTGCTGGACCTGCGCGAGCGTGGCGTGCGACCGGCGCGTAGCTGGCGAACCATCCCGAAAGAAGCGCCTACGCCCGACCCCCCCCCCCCCCCCCCCCCCCACTCGATCCGGGGTCGCTACACCCCGACGAAGCCGCGTCGCACTACTACCGGAATCTGCTGGCGCGGACCGATGCCCTGCTCGGCGCCCGCGCTCGGGTCGACCCAGCTGCCCTGGGAACCGAACTCGATCGCTTCCTCCGCGTCGAGCGAGCCGACGATCCACGAGCGGCGACGGTGCATCTGGGTCGCGATCCGCGGGACGTGGGCGACCTGTTCGCCGAGGTGCTGGGCTGGACCGAGAGTGCGTTGCAGGCCGAGGTGGCCGAATTCCCCCGCCCGCTCGTCGGCCACCTCCGGACGGGTCGGCTCGACGCGGTGCTCGCACCCGTGCCGGGCCATTGGGACGCTCGGGGCACCTGCCTGATGCTCATCGAAGACGAGCTGTCGCTGTTCGCGTTCAAGTTCGGTGAAGCAGTCCTGTCGGTCCTGCCGCAGCGGCGCACCGATACGAGCGGTAGAACCAGCTTCTCCTTCGACGAGTCCGCCGCGGCCGAGCGATTGGATGCCGAGCCGATGCTCGCCGCGCGCTTCGCCGAAATCGTCAGCGTTTACGCCATGACCGGCAGCGTCGTCGGCCATGCGCTCGGCGGGCTGCCGGGTGGTCAGCTCGACTTCGCCGCGGACCTGCGTGATTTCCTCCTTCGTTTCGTCCTGGGGCGGGCGTACGCACACCTTTTGGTGCACGCCAATGAAGCGACGCCGCGCGCGGAAATGCTGCCGGTCCCCGATGTCGAATCACTCACCCACTCCTGGCAACAGGAATTCCTGGCCGACGAGATCAGCTTGGGCATTCTCGCGACGGCCGGTTTCGGCGACGCCGACAACATCGACTTGGTAGGCGCCTTCCTGGGCATCGGCTTGTACTTCGATGTGGTGGACGTGATGGATCGCGCGTTGTCGCTGCTGGAGACCGGCGAGGAGCAGGCTCGTCAACTCGGTTCCCATCCGCCCTCGGACGCGCGAAAGCGACGGCTGAGTGAGCTTCTGGTGACGAGCGCCGAATCGACACGCCCGGTGACCGGAGCAGCCGAGGCGCAAGGCAGGATCATCCGCCTGTTGTGGGACCGTGCCCGGCCGCGCCTGCTGGAACTGCACCGGCAGGGCGCACGTCCAGCGCCCATGTGGCGGACGATCCCGAAGGAGACGAATGCGGCCGACGCCGCACGCGACCGGTAGCGACATGACCGACTCTCGGCCGACTTCGACAACCTCGGGACCCGGCGTTCTGATGGCGTTCAAGGACCCGGTAGACCGTTGCCCGACTGACGAGCACAAATCTGCCAGATAGACCCTCCCCTCAGCGGACACCCTTGATGAGACGGCCTCTCGCCTGGTCGGCGCATTGGTCCGGCACCGAAGTCCCATCGACTGTCGCGGTGCGGATGATGGTTCGGTGACCGATCTCAGACCTGACCACGTGAAGGTCCACTTTCGCATGGACATCGACGAACAGGGCTGGCCGCCGACAAGCGTCGAGACCATGGGGGCGGTAGACCTCGGTGACGGCACGGTTCGATTGGACAACACACCCTGGTTTGTTCGCGGAGTCGCCTGCGAAGACATCATCGCGGCGCAGCCGGACGACGACGGCCCCTTGGGGGGGCCGGGGAGGTGGTCCAGCCGTCGCAGAACTGCATCATCCGCTTGATCGTGCTCGAGGACGACGGCTCGGCCGCCGCTCGGCAGAGCGTGTTGGATGTTGGGCGTGTAGGAGTTGCTCAGCAAACCACTGAACTCGGGCCATGGTGATCCCCGCTCTCTGTTCAACGGCGAGCGGATGATCGGTGGGCTCCAACTCCACCAGTGGGCGGTCGCCGAGGGGCTGAGTGTGCAGCTTGGTCTCGAGGTTCACCGTGGTCGACTCATACACGGGAAGCGCTGTGGACAACCACCCGAAACATGGCGGCTCCTCGACCCTCTCGGGGTTGTCCCCCAACGCTGACATGCGGTGGAAGCCGGCCTCGCTCAGCGATACCCAGACACCCCAGTCGAACTCGGCATCAGTATCTGTGATCGGAAGCACCAGACGCGCCCGCACGAAGAAGTGCTCCCCGGCGATCACGCATTGTTCTTCCCCCAGCACGCTGCCCTGCTGATCCGCGAAGTCGGCGTCCCAGTAGACGGGCGCGAGCGTGCCATAGCCGAGGGGAGGCCCGTCGAGCCCTTCGTCCTCGTAGCGGCGCTTCCATCGGTAGAAGATGTTCAGGAACGCTCGCGCTGGGCCTTGTCCGCGATCCAGGCCGCAATTTGCGCGCGGGAGGTGAATCCGAGTTTGGTCAGGATATGTTCGACATGCCCGTCCGCGGTGCGCTGCGAGATCACCAGTTTCGCGGCGATCTGCTTGTTGGTGAGTCCCTGGGCAATAAGGTCCGCGACCTGCCGTTCGCGCTTGGTCAATGTCAGTTGCGAAGCGAGCGCGGTGGCGGGCGGCGCCTCACCCAGTGCGTAGGTCACTGCGGCGTTGTGTTCCATGGCCTGGCCGCGCCGGAAGGCCGTATCGAATCGTCGTTCGCCGAGCGTGCGACGCACCGTGCGCTCGCATTCGTCGTGAACGTGGGTCGCCCCCGGGAAGACAGCGAACCCAGACGCGGCGGACCGCAGAAGATTCTCCGCGGCACCCATCAGCACGGCCGCGCGCTCACCGTCCTCATCGGCGACGGTCCAGGCCAGTCCCTCGAGATCGAGCGCCGCTACGACGGGGCTGCGCATGCGCTGGTTGACTCGCAGCGATTCCTGCAGCAACTGCTGCGCGTGAGACCCCTCGCCTTGCAGCCATGTTGCAAGGCCCAACCCCCACAGCGCACTCGACCGATAAAGTGATTCACCGCATTCTTCGGTAATAGACAGCATTTGCTCGTGACATTCGATTGCCCGCGGTATATCGCCCTGCGCTGTGTAGGCCCAGCCGAGCAGCATCAACGCTGAAATGTATAGGTACCCTCGCTTATTCGAGCTGAACGCCGCCACGGCACGCTCGAAGAAGGAGACTGCGCGAGCGGGGTCGTCTCGATAAAGCGCCAGCATGCCGTCGGCGTAGGCGATCAGCGCCTGGTTCGTGGGAGTGGGATCCTGTTCGGCGAGGGCGCGCGCCTGCTCCAGTAATGACGCTGCCGATCGAAGGTCCCGCTGCGCCGTGGCCATGATAATGCTGGCTTCAAGCGCCTTGACACGGTCGGATATCGAGCCCGCGTCCGGGCTGGCCAGGGCGCGGTCGAGCCACCGTCGACCTTCACCGTACCGACCCCGAAAGCTCCAGAACCCGAATAGCGCATTGGCGGTGCGCAGCCCGGCAGCGGCCGAGTCCGCACTGTCCTCGGAGAGGGAGAACTCGAGGGCAGCCCGCAGATTCGGCTGCTCGCGATCAAGGCGAGCCAGCCAGTCGGGCTGGCGGTCACTGAACCAGCCCGCCACCGAATCCAGCACCAACCGCTGGCACCAGTCGCGGTGTCGTCGACGCAGCTCCCGGTCTTCGCGGGACTCTCGCAACTGCTCGCGCCCGTAGTCGCGCATGGTCTCGAGCATCCGGAAACGCACGACGCCATCCACTTCGTCGCGGTTCACAATCGATTTGTCGACCAGGGAGGACAAGGCATCCAGCAGATTCTCCGGCGCGAGGTCGGCGCCGCACACCTGTTCGGCGGCATCGAGTTCGAAACCGCCGGCGAACACCGACGACCGGGCCCACAACCGCTGCTCGACCGGCGTGCACAACTGGTAGCTCCAGTCGATGCACCACCGCAGCGTCCGCTGCCGCCTCGGCGCGGTGCGGCTACCGCGGGTGAGCAGCGCGTACCGGTCGGTCAGCCGCTGCAGGATCTGCTCGGGCGACATCGCGCGCATCCGAGCCGCGGCGAGTTCGATCGCCAGCGGCAACCCGTCCAACCGCGAACAGATCCCGACCACCGCGGCCTTGTTGTCGTCGGTAACCGCGAAACCGGGCACCACCGCCGCAGCGCGATCGGCGAACAAACTCACCGCATCGTATTTGGGCAGTCCGCGCAGCGTCGGCTCGACATCGGGGCTGGGAACGGCCAGCGGCCGCACCCGCAGCACCGATTCGCCGGCAACGTCCAACGGCTCGCGGCTGGTGACCAGAATCCGCACGCCCGGACACGCTAGCAACAATTCCGCGACCAGCTCCGCCAACGCCTGGACAACCTGCTCGCCATTGTCCAGAACAAGCAGCGTCTCCCGGGAACGCAGGAACTCGACCAGCACCTGCCGCATCGGCTGAGCCGAATCGTCTCTCATCCCCATACCGGCCGCCACGACATCGACCAGCAACACCGGGTCCCGCACGTCGGCGAGATCGATCATCCACACTCCGTCGGCGACATCGCGTCGAGCATTCGACGCCGCCCGCAGCGCCAGCCGGGTCTTGCCGACCCCACCGATCCCCGCCAACGTCACCAACCGCGACACCGACAGTAGGTTCTTGATCTCCGCCGTCTCCGTGCGACGGTCGATGAAACTGGTCAACTCGAGCGGCAGCTCACCAGTGCTGCGGCGGCCCTCTTCGATCGGCCACGGGGCCGATTCCGGCATCGACGGCGTATGGTCCCACATCCCTTGGGCTGCAAACGGTTTCCCGTGCAGGGCCATCTCGCCCACCGGGTATCCGTGGTGGCGCTGTACCTGCCGGATCGCCTCGCCGATCTCCGCCGCCGACGGCCGCTGCCGCAAATCCCGGTTCATCGCCGATTCCACCACCGCCGCCACGTCATCGGGAATACCGCCCTCGCGCAGGTCTGGCACCGGCTGGCTGGTGATCCGCAAGAACTGCGCCACCACCTGCTCACCACTACGCCGTTCATACGCGGCATGCCCGGTCAGCGCGCAGAACAAGGTCGCACCCAGACCGTAGACATCCGCCGCCGCAGTCGGCGTCTCGCCACCGAGCACCTCCGGTGCGGTGAACGCCGGAGAAGCGGTCAAGATACCCGTGGCCGTCTCGAACCCGCCGACAATGCGGGCGATACCGAAATCGGTCAACGCCGGCTCCCCGTAATCGGTCAGCAGGATATTGCCCGGCTTCACATCCCGATGCAAGATCCCGAGCCGATGAGCGCTCTCGAGCGCACCCGCGATCTTCACCCCGATCCACAACACGGTCTGCACCGGCAGCGGACCCTGCCGACGAACCCACGCATCCATCGAATCCAACGGGTGATACGGCATCACCAGATAAGGCCGCCCGCTCGCGGTGACACCCACTTGGAGCACCGTGACGATGTTCGGATGCCCGGTCAACCGACCCATCGCCTTCTGCTCGCGTAGAAACCGCGTCTGGTTGTCTTCGTCCAGCTCGGCGGTCAGCACCTTCACCGCAACCGTGCGGTCCAAGGCCACCTGCGTGCACCGATAGACCACACCGAAACCACCACGGCCGATCTCTTCGGCGTCCTCGAATCCGGATGCGCTCAACTCCACCGAGACGGGCATAATCACGTCACGTTGGGTCCGCGGTGGATCATCGCCGACCATCAGCGGTGGGCAGTCCACTCCATACGTGCACGAACATCGGGCACCATGCGCTTACCTTTCGACAACGCCCAGCGTATCGCCGACCACAGCGCACGGGCCACCCTTGTCGGCTTTCAGCCGAGAGCGCCCTCGCGACACCTGTCAAAGTAGATCGAGAGCGGCGCGCACAATGCTGTCGGAGTCGATGCCGTGATAGCGGTAGACATCGTCGAGGGAGCCGACCTGCCCGAACCGTGAGACACCCAATGCGGTGTGGCGCACCCGATTGATCCCGGCCAGGAAAGCCAGCGTGTGTGGGTGGCCGTCGAGGACCGTGAGCAGCGGGGTGGCGCGATCGGAAGGGAAGAGCTGATCGAGAATCCAGGTCTCGCCGGTGCCTCGGCCTCGGCGTGCCTGGATTGCTTGGAACAGCAGGCCGGGGCTGGTGATGCAGAGGACGTCGGCGGGGACACCTGTGTGCGTGAGACGTGCTGCGGCGGTGAGGGCCTCGGTCATCATCGCGCCCATTGCCGCGATGGTCACCTTCGCGTCGTCGTGCCGGACCAGTGGGTAGCCACCGGCGACGACCTGTCGGCGGCGGCGCTCGCGTGCGGCGGGGTCCGATGGGACTGCTGCCAGCGTCTGGTCGACGGGCCGGGTCGACAGGCGCAGGTAGGCCGAGGAGCCGTCCGCCCGCCCGAGGCGGGACAGACAAGCGAGCAACGTCCACTCGACGTCGATGGAGAATGCGGGTTCGTAGCTGACACAGCCCGGTTGTTCGAGGCCGATCGAGGGTGTCTTGATGGATTGGTGTGCTCCGCCCTCGGCAGCCAGGGTGACGCCGGACGGAGTGCCGACAAGTATGGATTGGCCGCCGGCGTAGATGCCATACGACCAGGGTTCGAGGGCGCGTTCGACGAAAGGATCGTAGAGAACTCCAATGGGGAGCAGCGGCTGTCCCCATCGACTCCAGGTTGCGCCGAGTTCGCCGATCAGGCCGACGAGGTTCGTTTCCGCGATGCCCAGTTCCATGTGCTGGCCGGTGGGCTTTTCACGCCAATGCAGGATTGTCTCGGCGTCGTCGGCGAACCAGTTGTGTCGTTCTGCCGACGCCCACACCCCCACCTTGTTCACCCACCCGGCGAGGTTGGTCGTCGAACTCACGTCCGGACTCACTGTGACAACACGTTTCGCCGCGTCGGGCGCCGCCCGGGTCAAGTCGAGCAACACCCGCCCGAGCGCTGATTGCGTAGTCGCGGTGCTCTTGGGAGTGCGGCCGAAATCGGACGGAATCGTCGCGGGTCGGGCAGTGCAGATCGGGTCGCGACGCAGCCGTTCCGCGACCATGGCGCAGACGCGTCCGGGTGCGGTGCCGACGTCGAATCGCTCCCAGGGCGAATGGGGGTCCATGCCCAATTCGCTTGCCAGCTGGGCGTACTCGTCGACGCTCAGTAGTGACGAGTGGTTTTGGGGGTGGCCCTGGATGGGCAGTCCGTAACCTTTGATGGTGTAGGCGAAGATGATGGTGGGCCGTGTGTCATCGATCTGCCGGTACGCCGCGGACAACGCCGCGAGGTCGTGGCCGCCGAGGTTGCGGATCGCCGCGGTCAACGTTGGATTGTCGATCCCTGCGATCAGCTGTGTGATTTCTGTGCTCCCGTTCCCGGTGCCGGGCAGTCGGGCGCGTAGTTCGTCGGCGTCGCAGCGCAGCAGCCGTTGGTACTCCGGGTTCGGCATATCCAGGATCCGGTCCCGGAGTTCGGCTCCGCCGGGCCGGGCGAACAGCGTCTCGAGTAGCTGCCCGAATTTCACGGTGATCACTTGCCAGCCCGCCGCGTCGAACATCTTCTCGAGCCTGCGTGCGGCGATGTTGGGTACCACACGATCGAGAGATTGCCGGTTGAGATCGACGATCCACACCACCTCGCCCAGATCGACGATGCCGGGATCGAGGATGGCTTCCCACACCGCGCCTTCGTCGAGTTCGGCGTCACCGACCAGGGAGTACTGGCGACCGGTGCCGGCGCCACCGCCGATGGTGTTGACATACCGGCGCGCCATCGCTCCCCAAATCGGAGCGGTTGCTCCGATTCCGACCGATCCGGTCGAGTAGTCGACGGGGTCGGGGTCTTTGGCCCGGCTCGGGTAGGACTGCAATCCACCGAACTCGCGCAATGCGGTCATGTACGACTCGTCGAGTTCGCCCAGCAGATAGTTGATGCTGTGCAGGACCGGGGACGCGTGGGGCTTGACCGACACGCGGTCACCTGCCCGGAGGTGCTCGAACCACAGTGCGGTCATGATCGACACCATCGACGCGCACGACGCCTGATGGCCCCCGACCTTGAGCCCACTCGGGTTGGGGCGTACCCGATTGGCGTGGTGGATCATCGCCGTGGACAGCCACAGCACTCGTTGCTGAATCGCCTCGAGTGCTTCGGGAGAGGGCCCACCGAAGCTCTGTGCTTCAGGATCGACGGCCAGGGCGTTCATCGGGACTTCTCCTCGCACCAAATTTGTTGCGGCCATGCGTATTCGAACTCTCGGTCGGGACACACAGTGACCGGATCCGGATTGCTCATGGACGTTGTGCGTCCGAATCGGGATTCAGCCGGGAATCGGGCGGATCGCCCTCCTATGACCGTCCTGTTGTGCAGAACTACCGCCAAGTGCAGCAACTCGGCGTCTTCTGCGCAATACTTGTGCCTTGAGTTGATCAGATTGCATCCGAGGGATCCGTTCCGACCAGACCGGGGTTATCACAATGCCAAGCACGCACACCGTCGACCAGATCGACGCGCGGATCCTGCTCGCGCTCGCCGACGCTCCGCGGGCGACCGTGCTGGCTCTTGCCGCCGAGACCGGACTGTCCCGAAACACTGTGCAGGCGCGCCTGAGCAAGCTCGACGCCGCCGGCTCGCTGCACTCGTTCGAGAGGCGCATCAATCCGCTGGCGCTGGGCTACCCACTGCAAGCATTTGTCCTCACCAATGTCACCCAGCGCAAACTCGCCGCTGTCGCGGCGGCACTCGCCGACATTCCGGAAGTCCTCGAAGTACACGGACTCAGCGGTGTCGCCGATCTGCTCATTCACGTGGCAGCCCGCGACGCGGATGACCTCTACCGGGTGGCTGGTCAGATCCTCGACATCAAAGGCGTTAAACGCACCAGTACCGCACTGGTTATGCGCGAACTGGTCGACTACCGCATCAATCCGTTGGTCGCCGCACTGGCCAGTGCCGCGCAAGACGAACGTCAACCCGATTCACGGTGAGACCACATCGAAGCCTGGGACAACCAGGCACGCCCGCAAGTGGTCGGCTCAGGTGAGGGAAGATCAGCGCGCACCAACAGTTGCGACTGGGCTCGGCAGAGGATGTCGACGTAAGCCTCAGACATGCGCCGGGTCGGGAGTACGCGCAGATTTCGCGGTAAATCGGCGGTGTCAACGACCGGGCGAAGCGACGATATTCCCCGTGCCGCGGGCAGCAGTGCCCGGCCCGCGGGAATGGGCCGGACACCCTGCGCGGTGCGATCGAGCAGCGTGACCTTCTGGCAGTTGCTGCTCGGGCGAGCGCTGTCGGGGCTGTCGGCCGGTATCTTCACCGGTACCGCGACCGCCCATGGCCGCTGCGATGCGTTTTCGCGGTACACCTGGCGATGACCGGGTTAGCTGTGCCGGCTATCAGGAATGCGGCCGAGACCGTTGTGGCACAGCCTCGGGCTCGGCTCGCGGTACAGCGATTCTCGATTCCGCCGGAGGCACGGCAGGTGTTCATTCGTGCGGCGACGGCGGCGTTCGCCGGGTTCTGCGTGATCGGTCTGTTCGCGTCGGTGGTGACGAGTTGGTGGTCTCCTCGACGTTCGCCGCCTCCGCGGCTGCCCAAGTCCTCACCAGGACGCTGCCCGTTCCCAACGCCATGATCCTCGGTTGTACAGCCCTGATACTCAGCGCCGCACTTGTCGGCGCGGCGCTCAGCGCCCGGTTGGTGCCGATCCTCATCGCGGCCGCGGTGATCGCCGGTGTCGGACAGGACACGACCTTGCGCAAGGGACTGGGCGCGGTAGTGGAAGCGGCTCCGCCATCGCAGCGCGGCGCCGAGGGCACAGCGCCGACTTCGACGCGCGCGGGCCTACACGATTGCCGCCGTCTGCGTTGCCGAGGTGCCGCCGGTATATTGACACCGAGCATAATAACGGCAACACTGTGTCCATTATGACAAAGGCGCTTTGCAACCCACCTTGTGTGTCCAATTGGAGGCGGTCATGAATTCCGACGGCCGCTTGCTGCTGCGCGGCGGAATCGTCCTCACGATGGACGAGGAGCTGGGTGATCACGAACGCGGCGATGTGCTCATCGAGGACGGCAGGATCGTCGAGGTGGGGCAGGATTTACAGGCCGACGCGCAGGTGCTCGACTGCGCGGGCAAGATCGTCCTTCCGGGGTTCGTGAACTCGCATCACCACATGTTCCAGACCGCCCTGCGCTCGTACTGGGCCGATGCCCTCGACATGGACTACTTCATGCAATCGCGGGCCGGAGCCGACGCGCTGTTCCACCAGTACACCCCTGAGGACGTCTACTGGGGACAATTCGGTGGGGCACTGGAGAACCTGGCCGCGGGAACCACGACCGTCGTCGACACATCGCAATGCTCGTATACCCCCGAGCACACCGACGCCGCGCTCGAAGGAATCCGCCGATCCGGGATCCGGTGCGTCTTCAGCTTCTCGCCGTCACTCGGCGATCACGAGCCGGACCCGTCGTATGCCCATCCGGATGACATCCGTCGCCTCATCGAAACGGCCGGTGAGGTGCACGAGGGAACACTCGTCCGCCTGGCTCTCGGCTATCACGTCGATGAGGACTTGTTCGAGCTTGCCCGAGACCTCGGTCTGCCGATGTTCGCGCATGTCAATGACACCAGCTGGGGTTATGTGCTCGAACAGTTCGAGAAGGAGGGACTGCTCGGTCCCTGGATCACCTACATCCACTGCCTCGGTATCGAGGACGCCGCATGGCGAGTCATCGAGCGGACCGGCGGCAAGGTGTCGGTCTCCACCAGCGCGGAGCAATCGCTCGCCATGGGCCAACCGGCGCTGCAAACGGCCCTCGAACATGGCATCCCAACAAGTTTCGGCACTGACACCGTCGGCATCGCACCCGTCGACTTCTTCTCCCAGATGCGCGCGGCCTACCACTGGCAGCGCAGCCGCATCCACGCAGCGATGCAGAGCAACTCACCCGAGATTCAGCCGGTCACGGTGCGGGACATACTCCGAATGGCAACAATCGGCGGAGCCCACGGGGCTCATCTCGACCATCTCGTCGGGTCCCTCACCCCGGGCAAACGGGCGGACGTCATCGCATTGAACGCACGCACACTCAATGCCGGACCGGTCAATCACGCGCCGGGCGCTGTCGTCCAGCATATGGACACCAGCAACGTCGATACCGTGATCGTGGACGGACGAATCGTCAAGCGCGAGGGCCGACTACTCGGCGTGGACGTCGAATCGGTACTGCAGCACCTCGAACGATCGGCGGCTGGCCTCGTGAGTCGTTCGCGAGCTACCGACATCCTTTTCACGGGATGCCGACACCTGTCATGAACACGTTCGACGTTGCCGTGATCGGCCTGGGTCCGGTCGGTGAGCTGGCGGCGCTGCTGCTGGCGCGTGCGGGGTTGACGGTACTGGTACTCGAGCGCGAGAGCGACGTATACCCCAACCCGCGCGTCGGCGTTCTCGATGGAGAAGCGCTGCGCACGCTGCAGAAAGCGGGAGTGTACGAGCGCGCCGTTCCCGACATGCTCCTCGGGGCCGGAGCCCAGTGGGTGTCGGCTCGCGGCAAGGTTGTCGCGACGACGCTGCCGACGGAGCACCTCCAGGGGCATCCGTGGATATCGGCGATCTACCAGCCGTTGCTGGATAAGCAACTTCGGGCGGCCCTCGCGGAGTACCCCGACGTCGACATCCGCCTGGGTCACCGGCTCACCGGGTTGACCCAGGACGACGAAGGCGTCGAACTCACGTTTCGTGATGTCGACGGCGGGACCGGTAACGCGCGCGCACGCTTCGTTGTCGGCTGCGATGGCGCGAACAGTGCGACCCGGGCAGCGATCGGCGTCGAGCTCGCCGGATCCGCATACACCGACACGTGGCTCATCGTCGACGCGAAGCTACCGGAGCCGGTCACACATCTCCCGTATTTTCAGATGACGCTGGACCCGGCGGCACCCCGCCTGACCGGCCGGCTCGCCGCCGGCGGGCACCGCTGGGAACGCAAGGTGATGCCGTGGGAGGACCAAGAGGAAATCCTGACACCACTAGCCGCGCGGCGAGTGATCGCTGAGGATGCGGACCCCGACACCGCGGAGATCCTGCGTCATCTCATCTACACCTTCCGAGCCAAGAGCGCCGAGCATTGGCGGGTCGGGAGGGTGTTGCTGTGCGGCGACGCCGCCCACCTGATGCCTCCCATGATCGGTCAGGGTCTGAACTCGGGAATCCGGGATGTCACCAACCTCAGCTGGAAAATCGCTGCCGTGGTGAACGCCGGTGCGCCACTGCGGATCCTCGACTCCTACGAGGCCGAGCGGCGTCCGCACGCCGACGCGATAACCAAGCTGTCGGTCCGGGTCGGCCATCTGGTCACCATGCGATCGCGCTGGGCTGCGGCGATTCGCGACGGGGTGGGCGAGACGCTCCTGCGTGTCCCGCCATTACGGGAACACGTTCGCCAAGGCCGCTGGCGCCCGCCGGCGCGGTACCGACGCGGCTTGCTTTTGGCACCACCATCGCTGCGCTCGCCGGTTGGCCGCTTATTTCCGCAGCCGATCGTGCGGACGTTCAGCGGCGCGGAGCACCGCCTCGATGACATCTCGGGCTCTGGCTGGCGCATCATCGGCTGGGACGCCGATCCACGCGAAGCGCTATCGAAACACGGCCGCCGCATCGCCGAAGACGTCTTGGGCGCGACGTATGTCACGCTGATCTCGCCGGGGCAGCGCCCCGTCCATCATGGTTCGCGGACCCAGATCCTCGAAGACCTTCATGAGCTGGCCCGTCCATACTTCAGGCGACAGCCATTCGTCGTACTTCGTCCCGACCACTATGTGTGCGCGAATCCCTCGTCAACTGAGCTCGACAGCACGCTGAGGAAGTTGATGCCGCAGGTATCAAATGAATCGGCTGCTCAGCAACGCACCGAGGCGGTAGAGCGAACCGGTGTCTGGAAACTCGATCCCGCAACCGCGGACATCAGGTTCTTCGCCCGCGGGCTCTGGGGGCTGCTTCCGGTACCCGGCCGCTTCAGTCGAGCATCCGGCTCGTTGACCTGGGGTAAGGATGGATCGGCCACGGTGCTGCTGGAACTTCACGCCGCTAGCATCGCGACCGGTCTCGGAATGCGAGACCGGCATCTGTGCGCGCCCGAGTTCCTGGACGTGCGAACCCACCCACTGATCTCGTTCCATGGCGACGCCGTCAGTCGCGGCCAAGGGCGACTCGCGGTAGTCGGCAAGCTGACCGTTCGCGGCACCACGACCGAAATGCACCTCGAGGTCGAGCTCGAACCGGACGGCCCCGAAATCGTTGCCGCGACTACCGCGCGGATCGACCTGTCCGCCTATGGCTTCGCGGCTCCACTCGACATGGTCCGCCCCAAGCTCGACCTCGAGATCCGAGGCCGTCTCATCCTCGCCCACCCGGGAACCGAGCGCACCAGCCTGCTTGCCCCTTCTGATCTCGCGCGCACGAACCGTGGCCGCTGACAGCGCAGCGCGTCTGCCGGAAGATCCGTCGCCGCGGTGAGCGGAAGCTCGAGGGAGACGAGTAAGTCCCGATACCGTTGGGCCAGTTGGGTCGCGGCGCGCTGCGGCTGTAGGCGACGATCTCGCGGTAGATATCGGGGCCGATTCGTCTGGTGTGCTGTACCCAGCCGCCGGGCACGACATTATGGGGCACAAGTGCTACGCCCAAGCCTTCCATCGCGAACAGCAGTGCGGCGGTCACCTGCCCGGTACGAGCCACCGCACGAGGGGTGAATCCGACGCTGGTGGCTACCCGGTCGGCGATCTCACTCATCCAACCCGCGTTCGGATTTCGGGCTGAACAGTCCGGCTGAGCATCGCCGACGCTCGCATTGAACGACGTTGGTTGAACGGCTGCCCTGGTGTCCCCCGGGCAGCCGTCAACCGGCGTTTTTGAACATGTACGCGGGATCCGGCCCGCTCGGCGTCGAAAACAGGCATTGGCACGGCATAACGGGATAGCGCTGGTCCACCCGATCATCGACAGCGACGGCCCGAGCCCAACCCCCTTCGATAGCCTCCCGCGCGAACGTTACGGCCGCCTCGTAGGAGGCAACGAAATGCAATGGTGAACCGATACCGAAATCGACCATCAGATGCCACATCAGCGCATTTCCAAACTGATAAAACGCCCTCAGCGGCGCTGCCGGCAGCCCGATCGTCTTCGAGCATTCGGTGTCCGAAGCTCGTCAGGTCGCAACGCAGCCGTTCCACGCAGGACGTTGTCGAGGTTCACCCTTTTCCCCCGACATCGGGTACGGCGGGGGCATCGAGCGCCGGGATCATCGCGGTGGCGTGTGCCAGGGTTACCCGCGCCATGTCGGTGGTGGCGATGGAGCCGATGTAGCCGTCGGGGCGGATCAACAGGAGTGTGGAATCGGCCACGCCATAGATCCGGGCAAAGGAATCGGTGATATCGACGAGCACGACGTCGGCGTCGACCTGCTCCCCGCCATTGATGGCGACCTTTTTCAGTCCCGCGCCCGCCGACGGCCACGTCAACGCGGCCAGCTCCTCGGCGGCCGTGGGACCATAGCCGATTGCGGTGAAATGTGGTCCGGAAAAGAGGTCGAACAGACGCTGCGCTCCCCCGGCCGCATCCAGCAGCTTCGCGTCCGGCGCCCGGTCGCCCACTCGTAGCGTTCCGGTTCGTTCGGCATCGGCCGTCACCAGTGGGCCGCCGCGGTAGTGCAGGCCGAGTTGGCGTTCGTCATCGCCGCGTTTGATCGATGACGGGTCGAGTTTGGCCAGGCCGTCGTACTTCTTGGTCGCCAACCCCAAGACCCCGGCCGCGATCGGTTGCCGCTCGGCCTCGTAGGTGTCGAGCAAGCTGTCCGGCGCACCGGCGAGCACCTGGCCCAGTTTCCAGCCCAGGTTGTAGGCATCCTGCAGACCGGTATTGAGTCCTTGCGCGCCCGCGGGGGGATGGACATGAGCGGCATCACCAGCGATGAATACCCGTCCCGACCGGTACCGGTCCGCCAGGCGAATGTTGGGGCGAAATACCGATGTCCAGCCGATGTTCGACAGGCGGAGGCGGCTGTCGCCGGTCTGTTTGCGGATGCGCGCGTTCAGGCTGTCCTTGTCGAGGGCGGGCTCCTCACCGGGTTGCAGACGGATCATCACCTGGAAGACATCGGAGTGCGGCAGCGGGCACGCACCGACGAACCGGCCGCTCGGACGCGGCCACACATGCCAGCGATCCCGGGAAAGACCGTCCACCACGGCGTCGACGATGATCATCCGATCGGATTCGTCCGTCGAGCCCTCGAAGCCGATGTCCGCTGCTTTGCGGACCGTGCTCGCCCCACCATCGGCGCCGACAAGGTAGCGGGCGCCGATCTCTTCGGCACCGTCGCGACCGGCGACCGTCGCAACGACCGCATCCCGATGTTGCTCGAATCCGACCAATTCACGTTTCGATTCGACGGTCACGCCCAGCCGCTGCAGTCCGGCGCGCAGCGCGGCATCGGTGCGGAATTGGGGAATCAACCACGTATTCGGGTGCGGCACATCGGATGTCAGCTCGTTCCGGGAGACCATATGCCACGGAATCGTCAGAGGGCCCGCATGGATGCCCAACAGGGGGTACTCTCCTCCGCCTGCGCGGATGTCCTCGAGGACGCCGAGATCCTCGAGCACTTCCAGGCTGCGCGGCTGGATTCCCTTGGCGCGTGAACCGTCGAACGACTTCGCGGCTTTGTCGATGATCCGCACCGCCAGGCCGCGTCGGGTCAGATCGATCGCCAGCGCAGTGCCGGTCGGCCCGCCGCCGACGACGAGGACGTCGATCAGTCGAGTGCTCGACTCTGTCTTCATCGTGACGACCCCTTCCTGGCAGCTTCGGCAAACGCGGTGAACAGCAGACCCACCCGGGTCGGCTCCTCGTAGGGGACCATGTGCCCGCAGGGCGAGACGATGTGCGCCTCGGCCGGCGCGAACAACGCGGACACCTCGTCGAAGCTCGTGATCGGGGTCACTTGATCTTCGTCGCCCCACAGCAACATCTTCGGAAACGGAAGCGTCCCGGTTCGCCGGTAGAGGTCCTGACGGCCACCCAGCGGAAAGTCGGCGATCGTGGCGGCCAAGGCGTAGATCGAGCCTTCGAACTGATAACACTCTCGCACCATCGCCGTGAGCGCCGCGGACTGCTGCGGATCCCGGACATTGTGGGACAGATGCCGGTCGAGCATTTTGCTACCCAGCTTCTTCGCCAGAAAGGTGCCCAGCACCTCCTGACGCAGCAAGGGGGCGAAGGCAGGGGTGGGCTGCAGGCCCGCGGGACCGGCCAACGTGAAGGTGGCGATCCGGTCGGTGTGGCGTTGAGCGAAAGCCATAGCCACCAACGCACCCATCGAAGCTCCGACGAGATGGAAAGGTTCGGTCAGATCCAGCCGCTGGGTCAGATCAGCGATTTGCCGCACGAACAGGGCCTCATCGTAGGTGGCCCGTACGCGATCGGAATAGCCGCGTCCGTACGGACTGTAGGCAACCGTGCGGAATCCGCGCGAATGCAGCTCACCGACGAGTTGGTCCCAGTAGAACAGCGGGGTGGTCAGACTACCCGCGAACACGACGACCTCGCCGCCCTCGGGGCCGGCTATCTCGTAATGCGTTATCCCATCACTGCATTCGATGAAGTCACCGCGCAACTCGGCACGTGTGACCTGGTCCAACTGGCGGGTCTCGCCGGGCACCACGAAGTACTTCATCGCTTTCCCTTCTCCGGCGAGTTCGCCTCGGCCGTCAGAAAGTTCAGTAGCGCGCTGGCAACCCAGTCCGGATCTTCGTCGGGGAGTAGGTGGCCACCGCTGGGGTGAATCCGTTCGAGGCTGCCGGGGATATCGCGCGTGAAATACTGTCCGTCGACGGACGCGCTGCGCAGCACCAGCGTCGGCGCTGCGATGGCCGGAATCTCGGCGGTGCGGTCGATCTGGTCGGTGTTGGCGAAGTCGATGAACGCCTCTTGGTTGCCGGGTCGGGTCAGCATCGCGTGCACCCGGTCGACCATCGCGTCATCCACCACCGACTTACGCGATCCCACCGCCGAGCGCAGATTGCGTTCGGTGGCCGAGCGAGACGCCAAATTCCGTACCAACACCCGACCGATCGGGTTACGCGCCAGGCGCAGCGCCAACGGCAACGACTTGCCCGGGTAACCGGTGGCATTGATCAACACCAGCCGATCCACCCGCTGCGGATAATCCAGCGTGAAGTTCCAGGCGATATTGCCACCGAGGGAATTGCCGACCACAGACGCCTCGGAGACCCCGATGGAGTCCAAGAACGCGCCGACCGTCTCGGCGTATGTCTGTATCCGGTAGTCCCGGTCGGCGCGCGGACCGGTGAGCCCGAAGCCGGGCAGATCCGGGCGAATCACATCGAACGACGACGACAACGCGGCGGCCACCTCATCGAAGCAGTGCAGCGAGGAACCGCTGCCGTGCAGTAGCAACACCGACGGCCCCGTCCCGGCCCGCTTGTAGTGGAGGTTACGGCCCTCGACGCTCGCGAAGCGCGAATCAGGGTCGATGTAGTCATCGGCGGCTGCTCGTCTACTCATAATGGTTACAGTGTTGCCGGTACATGACCGCAGGTCAAGTGATAACGGCAACAATGTGACCACTATATGATGATCACATGTCCAGACCGTCGATGCGCAACAATGCGAGTGTGACCACCGCCGATTCAGACGCCGTCGAGACCCCGGCTCGCCGCTCCCCCGGCCGCCCACGGGTGCCCTTCGACCGGATCGTGACGACCGCGCTGCGCATCATCGACGAGGAAGGCGCCGACGCGCTGTCGATGCGCACGCTCGCCCAACGCCTCGAAACGGGCACCGCCGTGCTCTACCGAGCAGTCGCCAACCGTGCCGAACTCATCGCCCACGTGGTCGACTCGGTCCTCGGCGAGATCGAAATCGACGAAAACGCGCCCGATGACGACTGGCAGCGCGCATGCATCGCCGCCGCAGAGGCCATCTTCGCGGTCCTGCACCGTCACCGAGGAATCGCACCTCTGATCATCGAGCAGGTGCCGATCGGACCCAATTCGCTCATGTTGCGCGAGCGAGTCTTGGCCCTGCTGCTCGCCAACGGCTTTCCCCCGAAGTCCGCGGCGCTTGTGTACGCCACCCTTGCCCGCTATGCCGTCGGCTTCGCCGCCCAGTTACAGGGCCACGACACCGAGGCCAACATCGACCCCGCCCCACTCACCGCGCTCTATCGCCAACTCGATCCGGCGCGATTCCCCGCCACGATCGCAGTCGCCGATTGCCTGCCGACGCAAACCCTGGAAAACGAATTCCACTTCGGCCTGCAGCTGCTCGTCGCGGGGCTCGTGCCGCTACACGACGCGGCGGACCCCACCTGATTCGTTCGGATGCCGCTGCTTTCGATCCATCTTGGCGCTCGGTTCTAATTCGGATACGCTGTAGCCGAATTAGATGCCCGGATTCCGCGCGGCGATAGCCGTCGTGCGCGAGATCGCGAGTGCCGAGAACAGGAGAATCGCATGCGTACCGTGCAAACCAGCGCCAGCTACCAGGCCAGTCCCGACGAGGTCTGGAAGGTCCTCGGCGATCCGTCGCGCTGGGGCGATTGGCTTGTGATTCACAAGTCGTGGAAGAGCGCCGTCCCAGCCCGGCTCGCCAGTGGCGACACCGCTACCGCAAGCGCGAGCGTGATGAACATGCCGGTCACCATCGACTGGACTTTCGAGAATGTCGACGCGCCGCGCTCGCTCGCCATGGGCGGAACCACAAGGGCAGGCGTCAAACTGGCACTCGCCATCAGCCTGCGAGGCGAGGCCGAGACCACCACGGTCGAGGTAACAGCCAGTATCGACGGCGGGATGATCGACGGCCCCATGGGCGGGGTCTTCAAGAACTCGCTCGTCGGCGCCCTGGACAAATCACTGAAAAAGGCTCAGGGGCTCGTCGCCTGATATCTGTCAGCCGCACCGCGCGCCGTTCATGGCCCGCGGCTCGGTACAGATTCGGTCATACCGGAAAGGTGGTTCGATTGAACGAGCCAAGGAAAACCATCGCCACGATCGGGTGTTCAGGCCAAGTGGCGGAAGTCTTCGTACGCGGCCTGCTAGCCCAAGGAGTCTCGGTCCGCCTCCTCGCCCGCGACGCCGATACGCTCGCGCGTCGCTATCCCGAAGCGACGATCGTCGCCGGCAGCATGATGAACGCGGACGACGTCGCGCGGGCAGCCGACGGCGCGGACGCGGCATTCTTCTTGACACCGATCACGCGGCAGAATGACCCCTCAACCGAGTTCCAGGCCGCGAACGCTGTGATCGCCGGCGCCAAGGCCGCCGAGCTGAAGCACCTGATCTACACTTCCGCGCTGGGAGCAGGCCGGAACACCGGCGTCGGTGTTCTCGACGCCAAGTTCGAGGTCGAACGCTTGTTGGCGTCGAGTGGCATCGGCTACAGCGTGCTGCGATGCGGATCATATATGGAAGATGTTTTCGACCCGCGACTGGATTTGCTCAACAAGGGCAGGTTCTTGTTGCCTATCGACAAGTCGCGCCACATCAGCTACGTGAGTCAAAAAGACGTGGCCCGTTCATCGTGCAAGAGTTGGTCTGCAAGGATCGTGTGGTGAATGGGGATATCGACTTCGTCGCACCACGAAGTTACGCCGTGCACGAGGTCGAGCAATTGCTGACGAGAGCGGCTGGCCGCACGGTCAAAGCGCCGCCGCGGTTCCCCACCTACTACCTTTTCCTGGCCGCTCTTCCCTATTTCCGCTGGCGTGGACACCGACTCTCATCGATCATTCCCCTGGCTCGTTACTGGGACAGCCACGGCTCCGTCGCATCGGAGAATACGGTCGGAGCCTATGCGCCGTCGTTCCGTATGACGACCCTCGAAGAGCATCTCACCGGCCTCTTCCAGCAGCGGAAATAGCCTCATTTCAGCGGTAGAGCGCCGTCCATACCGCCGACATCGGTAATCTTCCATCCCGCACCCGAATCGACGGTGACGTTATACGTCACCGTCGTTTGGCCTCCGTCGGGAGTCTGGGCGTTGGTGGAGTTGACATTCAAGAAGACGTTCACCTTGTATACGCCGCCGGTCTCCGAGGTGACCACGGCGCTGACCGGTGTTGCGGTCGAGGACCATTTCAACGGCACCAAGATTTCCCGCAGTTTCGGTGCGGTGGCATCGAATTTATTCGCCAGCTGCGGGCTGGTATTCGCCTTGAGCTTGGCGATCCACGCGTTGTAGTCCTGAAAGTTGATGGTGGAGGCGCCGACCGCGTAATCCGTGGCGACTTGCTCGGCACGGCGGTCGGTGGCGGCGGCGGCGTCGCGGTCGCGGAGCTGACCGCGAGCCGAAAGCCACAGCGCGGCGAATACGCCCGTTGCCGCCACCAGAGCGATGATCGCGGCTCCGAGTGCGATGGCGGACAGTCGTATCGACACCGTCCCCGCTGCGCGCCCGGTCGGTACGGAGTTGTCCTCAGCCCGTGCCGGCCGGTCAGTTGTCGTTTCTTCGTCGATTCGTTCGTTGGCATCGATGGTCATGTGTGCTCCTGGGGTGTTGTTTTCGATCTGTTCGCCGGTTATTTGACATTGATCTGCAAACGCAAGGCGCCGTCCCCGGTTTCGGCGAGTGCTTGCGATATCAGCGCGCCGAGGTCGACGCGACTCAGCTGCCCGGCGGCATGCGTGGTCAATGGAGTGAGCACCGGCACCAGCTTCGCCATGTCGGGACCCATCTGCTCGAGGTAGTCGGTCAATTCGGCGGAGAACGGGATGAGGCCGGTATCTTGGACATACATGTCCGGCGTCCGTCCGATCCGGACGAGTCTCTCGATGGATTGCGCGAGGTTGTCCGCCGATGTTCCGACCTGGTCCCAGCCCGGTGCGGCAGCGCTCATCGCCGGGCCGGTCCAATCCATATCCGCGCCCAACGCCTGCAGGTCGATGAGCATGCTGTGTATGGCGTCGGTGCGGGACAGCAGGGTGGCGGCGAGCAGGCTGGTGGATCGAGCCAGCTGCGGCACGATCACTTCGGTACCCGCCAATCCTCGGGTGAAGGTATCGACGAGGTCACCGATCGCCTGCGGGTCCAGCTGTTCCATCAGATGGGTCACCTGCCGGGCCACCTCGGGTATCGAGGTCGGCGTCCGGATGGCCCGAGTGTCGATGTGTTGTCCGTCGCGCAGATACGGGGCGGCCGCGTCCTTTACGGGCGTGAATTGGACCTGTGGTTCGCCTAGCGCGGAGAGGTTTTCGATGCTGACCGTGCTTGCCACCGGGATGTGGTAATCGTCGCGCACTCGCATGCTGACCTGGACGCCGCCGTCGCCGTGGCGCACGGACACGACCTTCCCCACGCGAACCCCGGACAGCAATACCGGTGATTGCGGACCGAGGCTGCCCGAATTGGTCAGTGTCATCGTCAGTTTGGAAAAGCTGGTAAACCAGTCGACGCCGACCACGTCGAAGGTGAGGTAGGCGAGAGCGAGCAGTGCTACCGCGGCGATGCTGCTCAATGACAGTGCGGGACCGAGGATTCGTGATTTCAACGCACTGCTCCGATCATGCGCAAGGTATCGATGATCCGACTGGTTTGTTCCTGCGCGGGGACGCCATTTCCGGTGTCGACACCGGTGATGTCCACCTTGGGCCCGTGCTCGACGAACGGAATGATCTGGTCCCGAAGCAGTGACACGAGTCGGTTGAGGTTCGATGGCGCGTTCAGGTCCAGTGGCCGATCGGTGAACAACAATGGCACGAAAGCTTTCGCCGCGGCGTCGCCCGCCGTCACCAGCGGCGTCATCCAGGTCAGGGCGTGGGCGATGTCGCCCATCGCACCGGCCAGCCCGAGCACGAGGATCAGGGATTTCAGCGCCGAGGTGACATGTGTGGCGCCCTGCTCATTCAGCAGCCCGCTCAGTGCTCGATCGCGGTCGAGCACCATGGCCACATTGGCTTCCATACCGTCGAGGAAGTTGTCGACCTCGCCGAGATGCCGTGCGACATCGGTGAAGTCCGCGCCGATGACCTGCGCGATATGCGCGCTGTCGGCAGGCTGTTCGGGCAATACCGCGTTCATGCGATTCACCAGGTCCTGTAACTGCTGCACCGCACCGCCCTGAACGAATGTCGCCAGGCCGGCCATGACGTCTTCCACCTGTACGGCTGGTTTCGTCTGTGCGATCGGGATGGTGCCGCCGTCGGCGATGGTTTTGTCGAACCCGTTCGGCGGTGTGGTCAACTCGATGAAAACATCACCCAACAGGGTGTTCTGCCGCAGTTGTGCGATGGTGGCAGTGGGCAGTTTCACCGCGCGATCGATATCGATATCCGCGATCACATGGCCTGCGGCGGTGGCCGCGGGATCCACTACGCGCACTTTCGCGAGGTCGCCGACCTGTACGCCGTTGGCCATCACCTTCGCCCGCCCCGGCAGGTTGAGCGCGTTGGCGAACTCGACATGCACCCGGTAACCGTCGCCACGGCCCATGCCCGGGACCGTAATGGCCGACGGATCGAGTGCGCAGCCTCCCAGCGCGCATCCCGTCACCGCGAGCGCGAGCAGCTTCGTCGTGAGTTTCATCGCACCCCAGTGCCTTCCGCGGCTGCGGAGCGCAGTTTTCGACAGCGGCAACCCGGTCCTCATTTCGTTCCCGCGATGGCCAGTATCAGCGAAACCAGATCGACATCGGCCAAACCGTGCTCCGCGCTGCGACACCGGCCGGGAACAGCGACGTTGATCGCCGCACACAGCTGATCGGCATCCGGTTGGGCGAGAGCCACTTTGGGGGCGGCGTAGGCGAGTGCGACCTGTCCGGTGCCGGGATCGACCGACCTTCGGAAGGCGTCGGTCAGCGTCGGAATCATGTCGACCAACTGCTCGAGTGTGCCGACATTCGCGCCGACCCAGCGGACCATCGGCACGCTCGCCCGCACGAGGTTCAGCAGCGGCCGCCCGAATTTCGTGGTGATGTCGTTGAACCAGGGCAGCAGTACCCGCAGCGCGTCGATGATCCCGACGAACGGCGCGATGACCTCGTTGTTGGCTTGGTCCAACATGCCGGCCAGGCGGGTGAGCATATGTTCGAGATCGCCCCAGTTGTTCTTCATCGCCGCGGCGAGTGTGTTGATCGCATCGATCAGCTCACCGATGCGTCCGATCGCGGCGTCCGGTGATTTCAGTGCGTCACCGAGCGTGAACAGCAACTCGTTGAGTGCGGGGCCGGTGCCCGACACGGCGGCATCCAGGGCCGAAACACCGCCGCTGACCGTGCCCTGTCGGGCCGGGTCGTCCGGAGCGCTCATCTCGGTCGCGAGTTTCGACAGGGCGTCCAGCGTCTGGGTCATGCTCTTGGGAGTGAGTGCGCGGGTGATGCATCGACCGGAGTCCCACTTCGGCGCGGGTTTCGGTGCCGACAGCATCGCGAGGTTACGGTCGGCGACCAGTGTGTCGGACAGGGTCACCGCTGAAACGTCCCCGCGCAGCGGGTGGTCGGACTCGACTCGGAAGTCGACCCGCACTCCGTCACCGGACGGTTCGATCCGGGTCACCGAGCCGACCGGGATGCCGAGCATGGTGACGTGGCTGCCCAGGTAGAGCCCCGCCGCGTCCGGCATCATCGCGCAGTACGAGCGCATCGGCTTGTCGGCACCGGTCAGCACGACGTACCCGGCGGCCGCGAGCACGACGATGACCAGGACGGCCGAAACCGACATGAATCCGCGGGAAGCTAGGAATCGGCGCATCAGCACGACCTCCCCGGCACCGGAACGCACAGTGCGGGCGCGGGCACAGTTGTCGCGGATCGGTCTATGGCGGGACCATTCGGTCCACCGGCGATCTGCTGCAGCTGCTGCCCAAGGTGCTCGACGGTGGCCACGACTTGGTCGAGTCGGCCGGTGAGCCTCTCCAGCTCGGGGACCACCTCGCCGAGTTTGTCGAGCATGGGTTTCAGCGAGCTGTCGAAAGCCGGTTCGGCCGCCGCGAGGCGCGACAGCATCCGTTCGAGCAGATCCAACGACGCGTGTAACTCGGCCCGCTTGCCGACGAGGATGTCGGTAGTGAGGTTGAGTTCGCGATCGAGTCGACCGTACAGCGCGGTGTTGCCGCTGATCGCAGACAAATACTCCTGCGAAACCGCCAGTGCCCGTGAGACGTCCGCATTCTGTCTGTCGAGGATATCGACGACGGAATCCACCGCACGTCCCAGTTGTCGCAGGCCGTCCGGGCTCCGGACGAGTGCCGTCTGCAGCTCGCCGAGATTCTGGCGCAGGGTTTCACCATCGACATCGCGGACCGGGGTCACCGCGTCCTGGAACGCCTGACCGAGAGTGTATGGCAGGCGCACTCGATCTTTCGCGATCACTTTGTGGCGCAGCGGTTTCGAACCGGCCGATGTCAGTGCCACATAGTGTCCGCCCGCGATGGTGAGCATGCGGATGTCGAGGGTGGACTGATCGCCGACGAAGACATCGGAATCCACCGTGAAGGTCATGTGCACCCGATCGTCGTACAGTTCCAGCGATTTGACCGTTCCGACCGTGATGCCCGCCATGCGTATGTCCTCACCGGCGCGGATGGCTCCGGCCTCGGTCATATCGGCGCCGTATTCCGCCCGGCCCGGTGGCATCGCGTACAGGACGCCACAGGCAGCCAGTACCAGCACCACTGCGGCCGCGCCGATCAGACCCAGCCGCAGCTCACGGCGGCGCACCGATCGGTCATCGGCGACGGGGCGATCGCCGGCGAGGCGAATCCGTTTGCGGAGTCCTGAAATCAACGGTTGCATAGCTCGATCCTCTGACCGCCGATGAACACCCGCAGCTGCGCTGGCACCGGCGCATTTCCTTTCGAACAGGTCCCGTCCATTTCGGGTCCGGCCGCAGGCAACGTCGCATCGAGCGCTTGCAGGAGTCCGGGGAGTTTGCCCAATACTTCGGTGGCCGCCTGCGGATCGGGAAACGCGGCGTGCAGGGCATTTTCGAGGTCGGGATTGGTGTCGGGGGTAAATCCCAGGGTCGCGAGCATATCGTCGATGGGGCCCAGCACCGGCGGTGCGGCAAGGGCGAAGTCGACAAGACCTTTCAATTTGTCCTCCAGCACGGTGAACAGGTCGGTCAGCCCCAGGATCAGAGTTTCCAGATACGGCGACTTACCGCCGACCCGGTCGTCGATGGCATGCAGGTTGCGGACCAGCGTGGAGATCACGACCTGCCGATCGACGGCATAGCGGCTCAGCTGTTCCACCGCGTCCAGCGCCGGTCCCAGGCCGGTGCCGTTGCCCTGGATCAACGCGAGGACGCTTTCGGCGAGTTGGTTGAGGGCACTGGGCGAGAATTCCCGAAGTACCGGTTGCAGCCCATTGAACAGGGTGGTGATGTCGAAGGACGGGATCGTGTGCTCGGGCGCGACGGTCGCGCCTGCCGCCAGTCTCTCCCCCGGCGCGGCGGGTTGACGTAGGTCGATATACCGCTGGCCGGTCAGCGTCTGGTAGCGGATCGCGAAGGTGCTCGTCTCGAACACCGGGTGGTCGCGTTGCACGCTCACACCCACCGAGGCTCGTCCCTCATCCAACGCGATGGTCAGTACCTTGCCGACTTGCACGCCGTACATCCGCACATCGTCGCCGGCCTTCAAACCATTGGCGTCGGTGAAAATCACGCGGAACGAGTCGGTGTTCCCGGAGACCGGCCGCTGGATCGCCGCCACCACCGTGGCCAACAGCACCGCCATCACCGCCGCGAATGCCACGAGCCGCAAAACGACGCCGACAGTCGATTTCATCGTGTACCTCCCGGAATCGCGGCGGGATCGCCCGGTGCAGGCGTAGCGACATCGACTCCCTTGCCCACTGCGCCGAGCAGTGGGGCGGCCAGCACCGGAAACCCACGCAAGGTGAGCTCGAGTCGCAGAACCGGGCCCTCGGGGGTGGCGACGAACGAATTATCGATGCGTTGCAACAGGGATCGCAGTTCCGCGCTCGACCGCTGTGGAGTGGGCACCATCTGAGCTGTGACGTTCAGCAACGGTGTCAGCATGTCGCTGTAGCCGGTGTAGTGCCGCTGCCCGGTGTAACCCAGGTTCGTGATCGCGGGGAACAGCTTGCCGGCGATCATATCGACTCCGGAGTCGAATAGCGGCTGGTCGGTGCGCAGGACTTCGATGTTGTTGATGTGGTCGAGCAGAGCGACAGTGGCACCGGCGAATTCGGCCGTTCCATGCAGTGTGGAGGCATACTGCCCGATCAGAAAGGACGGATCGTAGCGCTGGGTTTCGGCGACCGCACGGCTCAGCATCACGACGGCTTCCAAGATCGGGGTGAAGGCCTTGGCATCGGTGGCCAGAGCGGTCAGCACATCGGCCAGCTGTGGCGTCAGTACCCGGTCGGTCGTTTGCCCCAGCGACCGAATCAGGTTGCCCATCGTGGCATTCGAGACCCGAGACGCCGACGCGCCGGTGAGATCGACGGTTCCGCCCTCGTGTAACGGGACACCGCCCTGGCCGCGGCGCAACTCGACCTCGCTGATGCCGAACAGGTTCGACGGCGCATAGTCGAGGACGAGTGCGTCGGTGAGTCCGGTTAGCTGGGACTTATCCAACCGCAGCGTGATCTGCTGCTGCCCCGCCCCGGCACTTTCGATGCCGGTGACTTCGCCGATATTCACCCCGTCCAGCCGCACTCGCGCGCCGGTGACGATGCCGTCGCCGATCTGCTCGGTGCGCAGCGTTACCCGCATTCGATCATCCGCGCGCACCGCCTGACCCCCGGCCCAGACCGCGGCCACGACCGCGACGACTGCGAGGGCGATCACGCCCGTCCGCCGTGCGGACTTCCCGGTGGTGGCCGCCCCCGGCAACCCATACGTTGGCATTCTCGCTACCCCGTGAATGTGATCGTCGCGCTGAAACCCCAGATGACCAGGCTCAACAGCATGTCCAAAGTGATGATCGCGACGAAACTGGCTCGCACCGCACGTCCGGAGGCGATACCGACGCCCTCCGGTCCACCGGTCGCGAAAAACCCCTGATAGCAATGGATCAGGATTACCGCGATGCCGAAAACCATCACCTTCAGTACGGCAGCGGCGATATCGGGACCGCTGACGAATTGGCTGAAGTAGTGCTGGTAGACCCCCGACGCCTGGTCGTGGACCCCGACGACGACCAAGGCGCAGGACACATAGCTGAGGATCAGTGTGATCAGGAAGGTGGGCACGATCGCGACCACGCCGGCGATCACCCGGGTGGTCACCACGAACGGAATCGACCGCAGACCCAGACATTCGATCGCGTCGATTTCCTCGGAGATGCGCATCGACCCGATCTCCGCGGTCATCCGGCATCCGGCCTGCGCCGCGAATCCGATACCCGCGATGATCGGCGCGAGCTCCCGAGTGCTCGCGAACGACGAGACGATCCCGGTCAGCGGGCCGAGCCCGATCATGTTCAACGTGCCGTACGACTGGATACCCACGGCCGCGCCGAGCACCATACCCAGCACGATCAGCATCGGCACCGTGCCGCCGCCGACGATCAGCGAGCCTCTCCCCCAGGACGTTTCGCTGATGGCGCGAATGGTTTGGGTCCGATAGTGCTTGAGCGTCGACGGGATCGCCGACAGCACCTGCCAGCAGAACGACAACATGAACCCGATCGAGTCGATCGGCAGCAGCAGCTGTTGCCGTCGGCGGATCACCCGATACGCCCAGCGCAGTCCTTTCGGCGCGTACGGCGTCGCGGTCATCAGGCCATCCTCGTCGGTACGAACATCTGAACCAATTGGCTGACAACGAGATTGACGACAAGCACGGACACCACCGACAGCACCACCGAGGCATTCACGCCATCGGCCACGCCGCGGGGCCCGCCCCTGGCCTCCAGCCCCCGCTGACAGCCGATGACCGCCACGATGAACCCGAAAAGGATCGCCTCCAGCAGCGAGATCCCCACATCGGTGACCGTGGTGAAGGAACCGAAAGTCGCCCAATAGCTTCCCGAGGTCACGCCCTGCGCGCTGATCGCGACGATGTAGCCCGCGGCCACACCGGTGAAGATGATCAGCACGTTCAACAGCGGTGCGACCAGCACCATCGCGGTAATGCGCGGAATCACCAGGCGGCGGACCGGACTCACGCCCATGACCCGCAGCGCGTCCACTTCCTCGCGGATCGTGCGTGCGCCCAGGTCCGCGGCGATCGCCGCGGCGCCGGCACCGCCGAGTAGCAGTCCCGTCGCGATCGGGGCGCCCTGTTTGATGACTCCGAGCCCGCTCGCCGCCCCCAGCAGCGAGTCACCGCCCAATTCTCGGATCATGTTGCCGATCTGTACCGAGACGATCACACCGAACGGAACCGCCATCAGGATCGCGGGCAATGCCGTGACCGTGACCATGTACCACGCTTGATGCAGCATCTCTCGCCACTGGAATCGGCCACGTACCAGATCGAACAGCCCCTCCCGGACGGACTCGATCGCGAGATCGACCGTCCGTCCCCAGGTGCGTAGACCCGATACGGCGGTATCGGAGAAGTTTGCTCGCACGATTCGCAGCGCGGATGGATCTTTGCGCTGTTCGATCGACACGTTTGGTGCCAGAGTCAAAACAATCTATCTTTCGCTCGGGATGCTCT
The DNA here is from genome assembly GCF_055590505.1 of Nocardia sp. NPDC041819. Classification (NCBI taxonomy): domain Bacteria; kingdom Bacillati; phylum Actinomycetota; class Actinomycetes; order Mycobacteriales; family Nocardiaceae; genus Nocardia; species Nocardia sp. NPDC041819. Next base: position 392,131 of record NZ_JBVJAP010000005.1, read on the forward strand.
CGCATACCGGATGTCCCAGGGTGAAGAGCACCTGCTGGGCGAGGGTCTCGATCCACTCGGCTGTCAGAGCGGCCGGATCACGCCGCGAAGTTCGCAGGATCGCCAAAACGACCCCGCATGTCAGATCCAGAGCGGCTCCCACATCGTGGACGTGGAAGCACCCCGCCGACAGCCCGGCTCGAATGCCGGACGATAGGCGTGAGCGGATATCGGGGTTATCGAGAATCCGGTATCGCGCGGCGAGGACGATCGCGGCGGCGTCGGGATCGGCGAGGCCGAGCGCACCGAGCGCCCGCACCTGCGCTCGGACGACCTCGACCGGCTCATCGATGCCCGAGGCCGCGTTGTCCAGGATTCGGGCAAGGTCCTCGACCACCTCGGCGATAACCAGGTCGAGCAATTCATCTTTGCCACCGAAGTGGTTGTAGAAGGATCCGGTCGCGACACCGGCGTGACGGGCCAGATCGGCGATACCGAGCCGCGCGGCCCGGCCGCTACCCAATGCCTGACGGCCTGCTTGGATCAGCGCGGCGCGTGTGCGCCGCGCGCTTCGCGCCCGAGCGTTCACCGCGTCGGCATCCTGTGACTCCAGCACCCCCTCGGAGCTGCCGTGGACACGCTGGTCACGAAGAGCGGATTCCGGGTCGATCTGATCCTCGACAGTAGCTCGTCCACTCATAATGGATACAGTGTGACCGCTATAACGACAGACGTCAACAGGTTTCAGCAACATTGTTGCCGTTATTTTGCCGCGACTCTTCGGCTACGGCGTAGCCGAATTAACTAACAGGTAGAACAACTATCTGCACGTGAATCCAGTTCGGGGCCGCCCCGCTCGGCCGCATCGCGGGACCGCCCCCCGATGGCGTGCACAGCCTCGCGGCAGTGGGTTACTGATCCGGCGTGGCGTCGATGGATATGTCGTCACCAGTGATCCGCTCTCGACAGCGCGGACCGTCCCACGGCACCGACACCATGCCCAAACCCGGCACGGAAGGCACCGAGGCCGCCTCCGCGCAACTCACCCCGCCACTCCGGAGTCACCCACAACGAGCTATCCGCGAAAATCCTTACTGAACTTCAGGATCCGTAGAATTCGTCGAGCAACGGCCGAAGCGCAGACTCCACGTCGAGAGTGCGGTCCAGTGCGGCGGCCGAACGCAGCGCCGTAACAGTCAGTTCCATCAGGCATTCGACCACCGCGTCGACGTCGAACGGCTCATCGTTCTGCAGCCAATAGACGGCAGCCTCGTCGATCGCGCCGACAATCGACCGGATCATCATGCGTAAGGCCTGATTCTGCGGATCGAGCCCCAGCAGCGAGATCCAAGCCTCGATGGTCTGCCACCGGCCCGCCTCGAGCACCTCCCAGGCCTCGGGATCAGCGCCCCGACCCCCTAGCACCAAGCGCAGGGCGAGCCCGCGATGAGCGGCCAGAAACCTGAACTGCGCGGTGAACGCGCTGCGGATCTGCTCGACCGGCGATATTTCGGGACGCAGCACGTGGGTCTGCAGCACGCGATTCGACGTGTCCCGTATCGCCTCCAAATAGAGGCCACGCTTGGTGCCGAAGTAGTGGAACACCAGCCCATGGGCGGCATCGGCGGCCCGGCAGATGTCAGCCACGGCCACCTCGTCATAACTGCGCTCGGCGAACAACTCGACCGCGGCATCGACGAGGCGCTGCCGGGTTTCGGCGGCCTGCGCGGCGCGCGAGGTCGGTCGACTCTTATCGGTCGTGCTAGTCATTGCGCCCTCCGTCACCGAACACCTCTCCGCCCGATAGTGCCGGGTGACCTGGGAAAAAACAAGTTGATTTCAAGTCGTTGACATCAAATCAATGAAATTGTTACGCTATCGCCAGATCACTCGATGTGACCCGACTCACCCATCCGCCGCACCAGCAGAACCGGTACATCGCACCGGTGCCGTGCGTTGTTCAGGGCGGATCGCAACAAGGAGGCGACCATGGATACCGGGAAGAAACCTGCCCGAATCGGCAGGCAAACCACTCGCCTTCCCAGCACCACGGAACCGCTATCCGGCGGAACTCGGCTCCCGGGGTTCCCGCAAAGCTATTGGCTGAGCAACAGCTTCGGGACCGAAGCCACGCCGTCACCATTGACCACGCCCAGCGGTCCGGATCAATTGCGGCTGGCGTTCGGCTGTTTCCCCAGTGGCGTCATCGCGGTCTGCGCGATGCGCAACCAACAACCCACAGGCATGGTGGTCAGCTCGTTCACCTCGGTGTCGCTGGACCCAGCGCTGGTGTCGATCTGCATCATGAACAGCTCCCAGACCTGGGCTTCGCTGCGGGATGCGCCCAGGCTGGGGCTCAGCATCCTGGGTGACGAACAGGAGCCGATGTGTCGGCAATTGGCGTCGCGCTCCCCGGATCGGTTCGCGGACGTGGAATACGAGTGCACCGCCGAGGGCGCCGTGTTGCTATCCGGCGCGACAGCCTGGCTGGACTGCGCCCTGCACGACGAGTTCCGCGCAGGCGATCACACGATCGTCGTGCTCGCCATCCGGGGCCTCCACGCACATCCCACCGCACGCCCCCTCGTTTTCCACGGCTCACGGTATCGCCGTCTCATCACCTGACCGACACCGAATTCAGCAGTACCGCACCACCTTTCATCCAAGGAGCGACAGTGAAGATCGGCGACCTCGGTGATCGCCTGGTCATCGTGACGGCAGCCGGAGCCGTCGACGTCGAACGCGCCAGCGGTGGCCGCTTCACCGCGGATCCCCAGGCGGTCTACGAGCATTGGACCGCGTTCCGGGAGTGGGCCCACGGCGCCGACCTGGCCGACGCCGAGACGTTGGACCCGGCACGCCTGCGACCTCCGGTGCCACGCCCACCACAGATCTTCGCCATCGGACTGAACTACCGCCAGCACGCCGCCGAGTCCGGTCTCGACCTGCCGAGCGACCCGCTCGTGTTCACCAAGTTCGCGAGCTGCCTGACCGGCGCCCACAGCAGCATTCCCGTACCGACCGACGGAACCGCCGACTGGGAGATCGAGCTGGCGGTCGTGATCGGTGTCGGTGCCCGCAACGTCTCGGCCGACCGCGCCTGGGAGCATGTCGCCGGGGTCGCGGTGGCGCAGGACATCTCCGAGCGCGCCATCCAATTTTGCGGTCCCGCACCGTAATTCAGCCTCGGAAAATCTCTTCCCGGCTACGGCCCGATCGGCCCCTGGCTGGTCACACCCGACACGCTGCCCGACCCCGACGACCTGCACATGACCTGCACGCTCAACGGAGAGGAAGTGCAGAAGACAAGTACCAAAGACATGATCTTCCCGGTGCCGCAGCTGATCTCACGGTTGTCGGCCTTACTCCCGCTGCTGCCGGGCGACCTGCTGTTCACCGGCACGCCCGCGGGCATCGGCAGCGCGATGAATCCGCCGCGCTTCCTGGAGCCCGGCCAGACCCTGATCAGCCGGATCGACGGTGTCGGCGAACTGCGAAACCGCATCGTTGCCGCCGACCCGGCGTGAACCCGCCGAATTTCAACCACCACAGTAACTTTGGAGTACGCATGACCACCGTAGAGAACGACAGGACCGAGACCATCGAGGATGTGCTCACGCGCATCGCCGAGTTGGCGCCGCTGATCCGGAAGAATGCCGCCGCCGGCGAATCGGACCGGCGAGTATCCGAGGAGACGATCGCGGCGCTGAAGGAAGCCGGAGCGTTCCGCGTCGTGGCGCCACGGCGTTTCGGTGGCCTGGAGGCCAGCCTGCGCTCACTGCTGGATGTGTCGTCGGCGGTCGCCGAGGCCGACGGCGGCGCGGCATGGGTAGTCACGCTGTCGAACACCAATGTCTGGACCTCTTCCCTCCATCCCGGTCGCGGCCTCGACGAGGCGTTCGCCGACGGTCCCGACACGATTGTTTCCGGCGTGCTGGCACCCTCGGGCAAAGCCCGCAAGGTGCCCGGCGGCTACCGGGTGGACGGACGCTGGCCATACGCCTCGGCCAGTCTGCACGCCGATTGGACTACCAACGGGGCACTACTGGTCGACGGCAACGATCAGGCGCTCGACCAGGTCGCGGTGGCGATCCCCCGGGCAGACTTCCGGGTCGAGGACACCTGGTACGTCGCGGGAATGCGCGCGTCCGGCAGCAACACCATCGTCGTCGAGGACGTGTTCGTCCCCGAACATCGCGTTGCTTCGCTCGGCCCGTACCTGGCTGGCGAGCACATCTCCGCCCATCCCGATGCGCCCCTCTACCGAGGGGCCTTGACGTCGTTTCTGAACACGGCGGTCACGGGGCCGCAGTTGGGTCTCGGCCGGGCCGCGCTGAACCTGGTCCGCACCAAGGCGGCGGAAAAGGCACTGGCGTACACCACGGTCACTCGGCAAGCCGACTCCGTCGCCTTCCAGATGCTGGTCGCCGAGGCCGCGATGAAGATCGAAACCGCCCACCTGCACGCCTACCGTGCCGCCGATGACGTCCAGGCGCACGCGGACGCCGGAGTGTTCCCGGAGCTCATCGCCCGCGCCCGGATTCGCGGTGATGTCGCGATCACCTTGCGCAGTATCAACGAGGCGCTGAACATCCTGCTCGATGCACACGGCGCCGCATCGTTCGCCGAAGTCAATGCCATGCAGCGGATTTGGCGCGATTCCAACGTTGCCGCGCGGCACGCGGTGACCCTGCCGCACGTCTCGATGGAAACCTACGGCAAGGCCCTGCTCGGCATCCCCGAGCACATCACACCGCTCATCTGAGCAGCAGGTCGATCCAACGGTCGGATAAGTAATCCCGCCGAGGGCGTGCGGGCCACGCCCTCGGCAGCGGTGATGCTTCGCCGAATGCGACTAGGACCAGGCGCACGTACCCCCGAGCGAGCGGACCGCTATGGTAAGTACTGAACCGTACTTCCCAGGGAGGAGCCGCCGTGACCGAGAACGCGCCCATTCGGCGGCCGCGCATGACGCCTGATCGCGAGTACGAGCTACTGACCGCGGCGCTGGATCTGCTGCGCGAGGTCGGATACGAGGCGCTGTCGATGGATACCCTTGCGGCGCGGGCACATTGCAGTAAGGCGACACTGTATCGAATGTGGCCGACCAAGCCACAGCTGATCGCCGCGGCCCTGCGCGCCACCGGGCCGGCCGACGCGAAAGATATCGATACCGGAAGCCTTCGGGGCGACCTGGTGGCCATGGCCGACCGGTTCGTACCGCGCGCACAGCAGGACACGGCCCTGATCGCCGCCCTCGACCACGCGATAATCACCAATCCCGACTTGGCCGCGACCCTGCGAGCCGTCCTGCTCGAGCCCGACACCGCCGATCTCGCCCGCTTCATCAACCGAGCGGTCGAACGAGGAGAACTGCCCGCACGGCCCCCCGCCGCCGAATTGCTGTCCCCCCTGTTCTTCGGCGTGTTCGTCACGCGGCCGGTCTTCGACGGTTCCCTCGCCGATGCTGACTACATCACCCGATTCATCGACGACATCGTGCTACCGGCACTGCACCACTCCGCCTGTCGCTGATTGAGTCTCGGCCGCGTCCAGCCGACAGCAGCAGCCCGAGTCGTCTTCATGAGACACACCTCACACTCTAAATAGTACGATTGCGTTCCTCCCGAGCCGCTGCGATTCTTCTTATAGAACGACTTCGTACTATAAGAGAGGCGTAGTCCATGCCCGAGCACGCGGCTGTCGAACTGACCAAAAGCGACCCTGACCCCGCCGATTCCTCCCGAAGTCTCGGAGGTTCGCGGTGGTGGCTACTCATCGTCATCGCCCTCGCGCAGCTCATGGTGGTACTCGACGCGACCATCGTGAACATCGCATTGCCATCGGCGCAGCACGACCTCGGCTTCAGCGACAACGAGCGGCAGTGGGTGGTCACCGCATACGCCCTCGCTTTCGGCAGCCTGCTACTCCTGGGCGGCCGGATCGCAGACCTGTTCGGCCGCAAAGCGACGTTCCTCGTCGGTCTGGTCGGCTTCGCCGTCGCGTCCGCGGTGGGCGGTGCCGCACCCAGTTTCGAAATGTTGGTGGCCGCCCGGGCCGGACAGGGCATCTTCGCCGCACTGCTCGCCCCGGCCGCGTTGTCGCTGCTGACCACCATCTTCACCGAAGGCAAGGAACGAGCGACCGCTTTCAGCGTGTACGGCGCGGTGTCCGGTGCGGGCAGCGCCATCGGGCTACTGCTCGGCGGTGTACTGACCGAGACACTGACCTGGCGCTGGACGCTGTTCGTCAATCTGGCCTTCGCGCTCGGTGCGGTCATCGGCGGGGCACTCCTACTGCCGCGTGTTCGCCGGGACCGCACCGCGCGGCTCGACGTACCCGGTATCACGCTGGTGTCGGCCGGTTTGTTCAGCCTCGTCTACGGCTGCACGAACGCGGAGACCAACGGTTGGGCAGATATTTCCGCCTGGGGTCTGCTGGTGGCCAGCGCCGTTTTGCTGGCAGCTTTCGTATGGTGGCAAACCCGCACAAATCATCCCGTGTTGCCGTTGCGGATCCTGACCGACCGCACTCGCGCCGCATCGATGACCGCGATCTTCATCAGCGGTGCGGGGATGTTCGGCATCTTCCTGTATTTCACCTACTATCTGCAGCTCGATCTCGGGTACACGCCGATCCGTACCGGCCTGGCGTTCATGCCGATGGTCTTGGGTCTGATGATCGCGGCCATCACGGCGAACAATGTCCTGATCCCCCGGATCACCCCCAAACTCGTTGTGCCGCCCGGTATGGCGATCACCGCGATCGCACTGGTGTGGATGACCACCTTCGACATGAGCAGCGCGTTCCTCACCCACGTGCTGCCCGCACTGTTCGTCGCCGGTTTCGGCATGGGCTTGATCGTGGCGCCCGCCATGAGCGCAGCGACCCTCGGGGTGGCGGCCGCGGACTCCGGTGCCGCGTCCGCGACCGTGAATGCCGCGCAGCAGGTGGGCGGCTCGATCGGAACCGCGTTCCTCACCACCATGTCGACCAGCGCAGCCAATGACTACCTGGCATCCCACGGCCCCGTCGATCCCGACGTACTCGCCAACGCTCAGCTCACCAGCTACGCCACCGCCTACTGGTGGTCGGCCGCCATCCTCGGCACCGGCATGGTCGTCACCGCTCTGCTGTACCGCCGCGGCGTCCTCGAACAAAGCGACTCGCGGACACCGACCGTCCACATGTGACCCACGACCCGAGAGCAGACAGTCATGGTCAGCAGTACCGCAGGCATCTACCAGCGGGTTTGTCTGGAAGTAGCGGAGCGGTGATGCGGCGGCGAATGACCTTCGCGGTGTTTGTCGCGGGTACGGTCCTGGCCGCGGCGACGGCACCAGCGCACGCGTCCCCGGCCGAGCCCGGCACAGTCCCCGTCCCGGTCCTGGGCTGGAATAGCTGGAATTCCGGAATTCCGCTGAACGAGAACACAATCCGAGACACCGTCGACGCCATGATCGCCTCCGGCATGCGCGATGCCGGTTACCGGTATGTCAACCTGGACGCCGGATGGGCCGCACCCGAACGAGATTCGCACGGCGACCTGCAGGCCGATCCGGAAAAGTTCCCGCACGGCATGGCCGCCGTCGCCGACTATGTCCACGACCACGGCATGCTCCTGGGCTTGTACTCCAGCCCCTACAACCAGACCTGCGGGCAGACCCGAGCCACGGCCGGCCTCGGCCACGAGGCCCAGGACGCGCGACAATTCGCCGCATGGGGCGTGGACTTCCTCAAATACGACTGGTGCCACGCCGACTCCGACCACAACGAACAGGTCGACGTATTCACCGCGATGCGAGACGAGCTACGCGCCACCGGCCGCGCGATCGTCTACAGCATCAACCCCAATAGCTCCGACGACGCCGACGCGGGCACCACCTACGACTGGTCGACGGTGGCCGATATGACCCGCAGTACCGGCGACCTGATCCCCCTGTGGCGCAACGATTTACCACCGACGAAGATCGGCGGCTTCGACACCCGCGGATTCGTCGGCGTCATAGATCAATACACCACCACGGCCACCGGAAACCGCACCGGGCGCGATCCGGACATGCTCGTCGTCGGGATCACCATGGCCGAGTTCTTGGGCGCACACACCGACGGCATGCCCGCCATGGCCGCCAAACAGGGTGCGCTGTCCACCGAGGACGCCGAACATCTCGGTCCCCTTCTACGCATCTCCCCGCCACTGCTCGACCTGCTCCGCCGACAGGCCGGCCTCACCATCGCCGAACAACGCGCCCACTTCTCACTGTGGGCCATGCTCGGCGCACCACTGATCGCCGGCAACGACGTGCGAACAATGTCCGCCGAAACCCGCGACATCCTCACCAACCGCGAAGTCATCGCCATCGACCAAGACCCGACACGCGCACCTGGCGCCGCCCTGCCCGATGACCATCGCATCATCGTCAAACCACTCACCGATGGCTCCGTCGCGGTAGCGCTGCACAACGACAGCGACCGCCCGACAACCATCGAAACCACCACCGCGGCGACGGGACTCGCAACATCCGAGCAGTACCGGGTCCGTGACCTATGGGCACACACGACCACAACGACAACAGGTCCGATCACCGCACACGACATCCCGCCACATGGGGTCGCCTTGGTGCGCGTGACACCCGACCGCTCGACCTGAACACTGGAGGTCCGCCCGAAACACACTGCGACCCTTCGGCTCCTGTCTCGGTGATGGTGTCTTCCGAGTCGACCGCGGGTCAGGCGCCCCGAGCGCGACACCGCCCCGAGTGCCGCCGATCGATATTGCATCAGAGTCCAAATCGACGGCTCGGATTTGGCGCGTGGTCCAAGCGGAGGGCTGGTCGGCGCGGGTTGACTTGGTGGTGTGAGCATCAACCTTCTGCGCTACTCCACCGAATCGGGCGCCCCTGGCTGGGGCGTCGTTCGCGGCGAGCGGGTGCTGCCGCTCCCCGGCGAGTACCCGACGGCCGGCGAGGTGCTTCAGGAAGGTGCCGAGGTGGCTCGAGCCCTGCTGACGGAATCCGCCGATTCCGGCATCGAGTTGGCGGACGTCACCCCGCTCAACCCACTACCCGGAGCGAAGGTCAACTGCCAGGGCACGAACTACCGAGCGCATATGGTCGAGACCGGGGTGGATCCCGACCAGCCGTTCAACCTGTTTTTCACGAAGTCCACGGGTTCGCTTACCGGGGCGCGCGACGACATCGTCACTCCGCCACACGTACGGCTGCTGGACTACGAGATCGAATTGGGGATCGTCATAGGCAAGGCGATCACCGGCCCGGTGACGGTAACCACGGAGAACCTCCCGGACTACGTCGGGGCTTTCGTTGTCGGAAACGACGTCAGCGCCCGGGACGTTCAGCTGTCTCAGGGGCAGTACTACAAGGGCAAGAGCTATCGCACCTTCTGTCCGGTCGGCCCCTACCTCTGTGTGCCCGACCCCGGCGAGGTGCACAGATGGAAGGACCTGCGGCTCCGCCTCGCGGTCAACGACGAGCCCCGCCAGACGGCGCTGGCCACGGAAATGGTCTTCACACCCGCGCAGACCCTCACGGAATTCTCTCAACTGGAGGACTTCGCGGTGGGTGACCTGTTGCTCACCGGCACGCCAGGCGGGGTGGCCATCAAATCGCCCAAGCCGATCGTGCAACGCCTCGCCGGACTGCTGCCCGAGGCGAAGAAGTGGGACCTGTTCATACGGACGCAGTCCCGCAACCGCGCCTACCTCACGCCGGGAGACGTCGTCACCGCGTCCATCCGCACCGACGATGGCGTGCTCGACCTCGGCACGCAGCGCAACACCGTGCGCTGACCGGGAAACCTGGAGAACGAGCGATGTCCGACACCACACCACCGGCCAACCTCGAGGCGCTGCCGTCCGAGGTAACCATCGTCGGCGCCGGTGCGACCGGATGCACCCTGGCGCTGCTCTTGTCGCGCTACGGCCTCGCCAGCACCGTCCTCGAACGCCGGACCGACCCGTTGAACCATCCGGCCGCGCATGTCGTCAATGCCCGGTCCCAGGAAATCTGGCACCACGCTTCTCCGACCTTGGCCAGGCAGATCAGCGCGCTGGCGCCACCGCCCGAGCAAGTCGGTGTGATCCGCTGGTTCACGGACCTGAGCGCCGCCCCACTCGGTGAAATCGACCTGCTGGCCTCCCCCGAGCAGGTGGAACGCGTGCAGAGCCACAGCCGGTACCTCATCTCGCACATCGGCCAGCACCAGCTCATGCCGGTGCTCTGGGATGCCCTCGAGGCCGACCCACGCGTCGACTTCCGTCGCGGCGCCGAAGTACGCGACGTGCGGACGACGCCATTCCGCACGACGGTGCACGCGGCCGACATGCGCGGCGGCACGACCGCGATCTCCTCGCGATTCGTGGTCGGTGCCGACGGCGCCAACAGTGCGGTGCGTGCCGCTTTGGGTATCGGGATGCGCGGCCGGGTCCTGGCCAACATGGGCAGCGTCTTCTTCAACGCCGAGTTGTTCACCGACGGCGTCCGCCCGTTGCTGAGCTGGATCTACTCCCCCGCGTTCTGCGGGGTGCTGATAGCGCATGCCAACGACGACTACGTGCTCATGACCCCGTTCCTCAGCGAGCACCAGGAGATCGCTCGGGACGGTCGCGCGTTCTGGGCGCGAACGTTACCGCGAGTGATCGGGCAGCGCGTCCCGTTCCGAATGCATTCCACGGGCACCTGGACGATGACCAGTCAGGCCGCCGAGACCTTCGCCAAGGGCAACGTGATCCTCGCCGGTGACGCCGCCCACCGGTTTCCGCACACCGGCGGTTTCGGCCTCAACAGCGGCGTGCAGGACGCGCACAACCTCGCGTGGAAACTCGCCGCCCTTCTCGAAGCTCGCGCGCCGACCTCGCTGCTGCACAGCTACGAGCCGGAACGGCGACCTGTGGTGGAACGGTTCGCCGAACAGAGCGTCGACAACCACTTCCGGCTCGACGAGGTCATGGCCGGCCTGGCCCCGGGCAACCGCGCTCTCGCCCGGGTAACCCGCGCTTTCGCCCCCGCCGTCGATCGCCGCTGGGCAGCGATCGTGGAGCGCATCGCCGACGCCATGATGAACCTGGCGACGCGGCCGACCGCGAAACTGCTGGGAGACAGCACCGCGGCTCGCGACCGACGCGCCATGGTCGAATCCCGAATACCGGACCAGTTACAGCATTTCGCCTCCACCGGACTCGAATTCGGCTACGCCTATTCGGGGCCACTCATCCGGACCGAACCGACGCCGCAGCCGATCAACGACGTCGGCGTAGTGGACTACGTGCCGACGACATGGCCCGGTGCCCGCGTACCGCACGCGTGGCTGGCCGGTGACGACGACGCCGTGTCCACCCACGACCTGCTCGACCTGCGTGACTACACGCTGTTCACACCCGACCCGCAGGCCTGGCGCACCGCCGTCCGACCGGCGATGCCCGTCACGGTGGTGGGTCTGGACGCCGCGATCGCCTCGGACCGACAGCAGGTGCTCGACCTGTTCGAGGTCGGCGAACACGGCGCCGTACTGGTCCGGCCCGACGGGCACGTGGTCTGGCGCACCACCGCGGACGCCACCTTCGCCGCGGCGGAGCTGGAGCGGACGGTCAGCGGCTCAGCGATCTCCACCGCCGAGGAAGGCGTCGCACCGTAAGCGCGACGCGTAGCAGGAGCACCAGAGCGTCGTGACTACAACGTCTTCCAGGTAAGGGCGCTCTTGTTGCTGCGCGACGTCGTACCGGGACGGGTGCCTGCTCCCTGTTCGAGCAGCGTCGAGGGGTCGTCACCGGAACGCAGTCGCTCCAGGAGGTAATCGGGGTCGAATTCGACGCCGACCGGGTTGGCGGCGAAGGCACTACCGGCCAGGTAGTCGGCTGTGGCGGCGGCCGTGGCGAAGTTCTCGGTCTGGAACTCCAGTCGAATGCCGTCGGGGTCCTCGTAATACAGCGAAGTGGTCGGCCCGTGGTTGATCGACCAGACAGGGCGGATCCCGATCCCCTTCAAGCGTTCGTAATTCACCAGGAGACGTTCCAAGGAGCCGAAAGTGAGTGCCAGATGGTCGACTCCGTAGATCTTGCGGCGGAAACGTGCCAGCGGAAACAGGTAGCGCAACACCCGTGGCACTTTGATCAGCGCGAGGCGGTGGCTTTCGTGGTCCCAGACCAGGAATGCGATCTGCTTGTCCTCATGCACGACGCGGGCTCCGAAAACCGCGCCGTACCAAGCGATCATCTCCTGGCTTCGGGCGGTCTTGACCACCCAGTGGGCCAGTAGGTCGGGTGCGGCCGGGTTGGTGAAATTCGGGGTGGCCTCATGAGTCATGGTGTCTTGTCCTCTCGGTCGACCGCGTCGCTCGATGCGTTCGAGGGCCCCGGCCACCGGATTCACGGACAACCAGGTCTCCCGAAAGGGGCACCGATGTTCCGCCGAAGCGGTGCCGGACACGGATACGTAGTACCCATCAGCCAACCCCGGGGCGCCCCCGAGGCGCTTGGACTGCCATGCAAAACACCCGCTGGCACTTTGGACCCGAACCCATATGAGAGGAGAATCCGCCGTCAGCGTGGCAACCGGTCACTCATCGTCGAGAACCACCGAACCCAACTCCTCGGCCAGCGCGAGCGCGGCATGCAACTGCATACGCCGAACGCCGATCTTGCGACCTCGCAATTGCTCGGCACGCTGCACGCGGTAGGCGACGGTGTTCCGCGCCACGTGCAGCCTTTCCGCAGCCACGCTGAGGCTGCGCTCGACATCGAGATAGCACTTGAGCGTCACGCGAAGAACAGCCGTGGCCTCCCCCCGCTCCGCCAGCGCACCCAGCTCACGCAGCACGAACTCGCGGGCCCTGTCCAATCGGCCACCGAGCATCGCCACCAGATCGAGCTCGCCGTAATCGAACAACCAGCGCTCGCCGGAGCCCAGCATGCCCACGTGGGCGACCTCCAATGCCTGTTCATGGCTGGTGACGAACCCACGAACGCCCGCACCGGACAGGCCGACCGCCACGCGGACACCGTCCGCCTGCCGCTGTACAGGAACGGGTATGGCAGGCGGTCGGCGAACGCTCGCACCCCACGCCCACACACGGCGACCGCCAACCGGTATCACCAGCGTCGACGAGCATCCAGCGGATTCCAGCAGGCCTGCGACCATGTCTTCGAGCCGCGTTGTACCAACGGGTACCTGCTCGCCGGACCAGCCGACCACGGCGAGATGCTGCCTGGTCAGGTCATAGCCCAGCAAGCGCACCGCCCGATCGAGCGGTACCGCGTCACCGCGCAGAATCTGCTGGATCACCTCCATCCGCGCCGCGGCCGAACTCGCCACCCACGCCTCATGGGCATTGCCATACGCCTGGGCCATCTCGCTCGTGAGCCGATCGGCGATGCCGAACGACAGTGCGGTGATACGCCGCATTTCCGCGAACCGCTGCGCTGCGGGCACGAGTCGTTCGGCGGCGTCGAGTACGTACTCGACAACCATCGAATGACCCACCTGAATGCTGCGCAGCATATGTTCGATGCCGATCCCGCGGCTCACCACCTCGGCGGGGCCGAGCAAGACGCCAGGGGCAGCCTCGACCGTGAAGTCCTTGACGCCTGCGATCACCCCGACGGCTTCCAACGCCACCGCTTCGCCGCCGCCGCGCACCATCTGCACGATTCCGTCCACATCCAGCTCGGGAATCTCGGCGAGGATATGTGCCGCCATCGCCTGACCGAGCTCAACGGCATACCCGGCAGCACCGGCACCTACCCGGGCGGCGAACTCCGCGACCTTCTCCGGCGGCAGCACCGAGCGGTGCAGCGCCGCCGGATCCGCTGGGGCGAGCTCGCGCACCCATTGGGATAGACCACTGGACCCCGAGGTCATCGGCACACACGCTCCTCCTTGGATCCGCAGCCATGGAACCACCGACCTGTTGATGACGATTTCGTCAATACTATGCGGCGCTCTCCACCTCGGGTACGAGGCGATCAGACCTCAGCCTCGTGGCTCGACGCGTACCAGACCTGTCCGGAACGCCATGACCACGAGTTGTGCGCGATGCCGAGCGCCGAGCTTCGTCATGGCACGCTGAACGTGGGTGCGAATAGTCAATGGGCTCACATACATTCGCTCGGCGATCTCCTCGTTGGACAATCCCTGCGCCACATGCACGACGACCTCGCGTTCGCGCGCGGTGAGCACCTCGAGAGATTCGGCGGGTGCGGTTTGCGGTGCCGGGTACGCGAGGAAACGGGCAATGAGAGCCCTCGTGGCAGTTGGGGAGAGCAGGGTGTCTCCGGCGGCGATCGCGCGGATGGCGCTGAGCAGTTCCCGCGGTCCGACATCTTTGCCGAGGAAGCCTCCGGCACCGGCGCGCAGGGCTCGCGCGACGTACTCGTCGAGTTCGAAGGTGGTGAGGATGAGGATGCGCGTGGCCAGGGACTCGTCGCGGCAGATCTCCTGGGTGGCGGCGAGTCCGTCGAGTTCGGGCAGGCGGATATCCATCAGTGCGACATCGGGTTTCGTGGCTCGTACGACTTCCTGAGCCTGCCTGCCGGTTCCCGCGACGCCGACCACCTCCATGTCGTCGGTGGAGACGATCAGCATCCGGAAGGTTCCGACCAGCAGGGCTTGATCGTCGGCGATCACGACGCGGATGGTCATCGCTGCTCGGTGTCCTTCTCGTCGTGGCCGTCGGTACGCGGTTCCAGGGGTAGTTTCGTGGTACTTCGAAGCCGCCGCCTGGTCGGATTCCGGCGGACAGTTCACCGCCGACGGAGGTGGCCCGTTCGTTCATGCCGATCAGACCGTAGCCGGGCTCGCCCGCCTGCTCGGAGCCGTGACCGTTGTCGGAAACGCTGATCGTCAGCAGCGACGGGGAGTAGTCCAGACGGACCGACGCCGAAGCTGTTCCGGCATGTTTGTGACGTTGGTGAGCGCCTCCTGCACGATGCGGTAGGCCGTCAAGTCGACTCCGGGTGACAGCGGCTGCGGCTCCGTGGGGTTGGTGGTTCGGCTGGCATTCGGTGGAATCGGCGCGCTACGAGTTCTGACACCCGACGTGCACCTGTTTTCCGGGATCAGCAGCGACCGCATCGCCGAGGCGCTGCCCGATCGGGCGAAGTACATCGGCACCACCTCTTATTTGCGGCGCCGATGGATCGACCGGGCCGGCGGGCCACGAATGACAGGCACCGTGACCAGGGCGGCTTCTGGTGACGCTCGGGCCTGAAGCGTATGTGCTGTGCGCTCGCGCCGATCAGGCGGCGGTGTCTCGCTGGGGTAGGGCTTCCAGCTCGGGCAGGGGACGTCGGCAGATTGCGTGTGCCTCGGCGGCGGGCAGGCCGAACATGCGCAGCAGGTCCTCGGCGATGTGGTCGGCGGCTGCGGCGTCGTCACTCACCTTCCGTCCGATCCGCCCCCATCCTAACCCGCGGGATCAGGAATGAAGAATTCTTCAGAACCCTTGACTGAATGGTTCCTCGTAAGTGAGGATATGTTCAGAAGGAAGGAAGGGAGGGGTCGATGAGCGACCCGCACGATCCGCACGCAGACCTGCACAGCGAAGACGGTCCCGCCGCTGGTGAGCATCGCGGCCGCGCGGCCAACCCGACCATCAAGGTGTGCGATCTGGCGTGGCTCGAGTTCGACAAGCCCGATCTCGACGCCGCGGAAGCCTTCGCTGCGGCGTTCGGGTTCACGACCGCGCTGCGACTGCCCGAGGAATTGCATCTACGCGGCGCGCTGGCGGGTTGCCCGTGGTCGCAGCCGGCGGCGCGGTACTGGCTGCACGCCGAACCCGCCACCGCACTGGCCGCCTGGCTGCGCGCCGGGCGAGCACGCGCCGCTCTGATCCGACCCGACGGCACTGTCGCCGACACCAGCCACACCCTGCCCAACGGCTGGCCCGAGCTGGCCGACCGCAACCGCATCGGTGCCGTCGGCATCGGGCTCGGCGAACAGCACGGGGCTGCGCCGACTACCCGCCCACACCCACCACACGGCGCCCGCACCGCCGCCGGCCCACCCCCCGACCCGAGGAACTCTCATGCGTAAACGCCCCGACGTGCCGGTCTATGAGCCCGACCTGTATTCCCGGTCGGCGATCTGCGACACCTACCCCCACTACGCGCGGCTGCGCGAACTGGGCCCGGTGGTGTGGCTGGCGCGCCAGGGCGTCTACGCACTCCCCCGCTACAGCGAATGCAAACAGGTCCTGCGCGATGACGCCACCTTCCGCTCCGGGCAGGGGGTCGCACTCAACCCGGTCAGCAACCGTCTCGCGCGCGGCACCATCCTCAACAGCGACGGGCAGGACCACGCCCGCCGCCGCGCCCTACTGGCCGCGCATCTGACTCCGCGGGCGCTGCGGTACATGGCCGAGGACATCGACGCCCAAGCCCGCGCGGTCGTGCAAGCCGCGACCGCGCGCGGCGACATCGACGGCGTCGATCTGGCGACCGCGCTGCCGATGTCGATCGTGCCCGACCTGATCGGCTGGCCCGAGCACGGCCGCGAACACCTGTTGGGTTGGGCCGCGGCGACATTCGACTCCCTGGGACCGATCAACCGCCAGTGGGTGCGCTCAGCGCCGGCGAGCCTGCAGATGCTGGCCTTCGCCCGGCGCACCGCCACCGATCGCGCGATCACCCCCGGCGGAGCAGCGCAAGACATCCTGCGCGCCGCGGACGAGGGCCACCTGCCGCGCTCCCAGTGCCCGGCCCTGATGATCGACTACCTGGCGCCGTCGCTGGACACCACGATCAGCGCCATCTCCAGTGCCCTGCACCTGTTCGCCACGCACCCCCGCCAGTGGGCGCGACTCAAAGCCGACCCCTCACTGATCCCGGGTGCGGTCAACGAAGTCGTCCGCTTCCACTCCCCGATCCGGGCGTTCTCCCGCCTCGCCGCCGCCCCGGCCCGCCTGGGCGAAACCACCCTCGAGGCGGGCGCGCGGGTGCTGGTGCTCTACGGGTCGGCCAACCGTGACCCCCGCGAATGGGACAGCCCCGACACCTTCGACATCGGCCGCGACGCCGCCCGCCAACTCGGATTCGGCCACGGCACCCACGGCTGCGCCGGGCAAGGCCTCGCGCGCCTGGAAACCCAAGCCATCCTGCGCGCCCTCGTCGAGCAAGTCGACCGCCTCGAGGTCACCGGGCCCGCCGAGTGGGCGGTCAACAACATCATCCACCGCTACGCGCGCCTGCCGTTGCGGTTGATCCCCGCCTGAGAAGGAGACCCGCCGATGAAGATCACCGTCGACTACGACCGCTGCGAAGGCCACGGGTTGTGCAGCGAACAAGCGCCCGCGGTGTTCGGCCTCGACGATGACGCCGAGCTGACCCACCATTTCGACGGCGCCGACCTGCCGCCCGACCAGCACGGCCCCGCCCGCGCGGCAATCAATGCCTGCCCGGTCGCGGCGCTACGGGAATCGCCGTGACCTGCCCGGGCCGGGTGCTCATCGTCGGCGATTCCACCACCGCGGGCACTGCCGCGCGTATCCCCGCGAGTTTCGTGAGGACGATCGTTTCCCATCTTCACGCGCGCTGATCACAGTTGCGCCTCCTCGGGCACTGCGAGAGCGCAGATCGGCGCGGTGGCGCGGAATCGCGGTAACCGTGATCGACACCCAGGCGGTCACGCCACGCACCTTCCGCGAAGGCGCCGCGACCGCAGTCGATCACGCCTCGACAGCCCGGAACGCGCGGCACGCCAAGCTCGGCGACACCACCGTGGTGGCCAAACTCCACCACGTCGATGTCCCCGAGACGGTGCCCGACAACCGTGAGGTCCTCGAGCGCTGGGCCACGGTGGGCGGGCAACAGGTTTCGCCGCCACCCGCGCTCGCTCTTGGGCGCCGGCTTGCGGACCCAACCACCTTTGATTCCCTTGGCCTCGACCACGGTGACGGTGATGACGTCGATGACCCACACCAGCGACCAGTCTCGGGGTGGCCCGCTGCGATAGGCAGAGGTGCCAGGGATCTCCTCGCCGCGGGCCTGAGCGCGGATAAGTGCGCCACGCGGCAATGTAGTGCGTTTTCTGGGCCACAGTCAGTCCCGCGTGGCAACAACCCATTCGTCTATCTGCGCGGCCTGCCGGTACAGCCGTGCGTAGGCGTTGACCAGATTCAGCACATGGTCGCGGTCGTGCGGAACCTTGTAGACGCGCGCGGCTTGCATTGCTCGCACATCGAACAAGGCCGGCGCATCGGCCAGCATGCCCTCGACGTAGTCGGCGACCGCCGACGCTGTGCGTGGCTGGACCAGGCGATATGGGATGCCCTGTGGGGCAACCGCGTTGCAGGTGAATTGCTCCGCACCGAACACCGTGATTTCGGCATCCGCCTATGCAGTGACGCACGACACATTTCATATAGTACGGTTGCGTTTCTTCCGAGCTCTTGCCATCCTCCATATAGAACGTCTCCGTACTATATGAGGTGAGGAGGGGTGTCCATGTGGGACCCCACGAACATGTTTCTCAACGGCCCGTATACGCCGTGGCACGAGGAGGGCGAGGCATTCGATCTGGAGATCGAGGGACAACTGCCACCCGAGCTGAACGGGGCCCTCTACCGACTCGGCACCAGCCCGGCCTACCGCCCTACCGACCCCAGCCGCTATCACTGGTTCGACGGCGACGGGATGGTTCACGCAGTGTTCCTGCGCGACGGCCGGGCCACCTACCGCAACCGGTATGTGGCGACCGCGGGGCTGCAGCTCGAGCGCGAGCATGGCAAGGCCATCTTCGGTAGCTTCATGCACGGCAGCGATACCCCGCTACCGCCGGGCGTGGCTCCCAAGAATCCCGCCAATACCCATGTCGCTCTTTATGACAACCGTTTGCTGGTACTGTGCGAGACCGCCGTTCCGCACGAGCTGCGACCGGACACTTTGGCCACGACCAGCCAAAGTTACGACTTCGGCGGTGAGGTCATCGGACCCATGACCGCGCACTACAAGGTCGATCCAGCCAACGGCGACCTGCTGTTCTTCGTCAACATGGGTGGCGCGCTCACCTGGTACCGGGCCGACAATCGCGGCAAAGTCCTCGACCGCCACCAGATCGATCTCGGCGTACCGACCTTCATCCACGACTACGCCGTCACCGCCGACTACGCGGTCTTCCTGGTCAACCCCGCCATGGTGCGGGTAGAGAACATCTTTCGCGGCCTGCCGTCCACGACTTGGGAACCCGAGACCTTGCAGACCTGCCGCTGGGCAGTCCTGGACCGCAAGACCGGCGCGGTGCGGTGGTTCGAAGCCCCGGACGCCTACACACAAACGCATTTCCTCAACGCCTATCAGGATGGGACCACGATCGTCGTCGACGGGCATCGAACCGATCGATTCGGACCGACGAAACAGGACATCGAGTCGCCGCCGCCGGGCGGGGACTGGAACTGGTGGTTCAAGCGATTGGTTGCCACGCCCTGGCGTTGGGAACTCGATCTCGCGACCGGGATGATGAAAGACAGCCAGGCGACCGACGTTCTCGGCGAGTTCCCACAAATCAACGAGCAACGGACCGGGCTGTCGCACCGATACGGCTACTACGCCACCACACGCGGCGTCGGCGACTGGTTCACCGACGGTCTGGCCAAGCACGACTATCGCACCGGCGAGACCGCGATCCAAGCCCTCGACGGGTCCCTGACCTCGCCCAGCGAACCGCAATTCGTGCCGCGTCCCGGTGCGACCGCCGAAGACGACGGCTGGTTGCTGTCGATCTGGTGGGACCCCGCCGCCGACCGGAGTGAAGTCGTCGTCCTGGACGCACAGGATTTCACGGCCGCCCCTATTGCCCGGATCAAGCTCAACCATCGGGTTTCCATGGGATTCCATGGCACCTGGGCGGACGCCGCGGACCTCGACGCCGCCCTGGGTGCCATCTGAGCCGAGCGACGGCGACCTCGGACCGTTGACGTTGACACAGCCCCCTATAACGGAAACACTGTATCCAATATGTTGAACGGCGTCGCGCCCCAGCTCTTGGTCGTTCGCGACATCGCGACCGGCATCATCCCTCTTCGCCCACAGATCTAGAGCCTCGAAGCTCATGAGAGCGGGCGCGAGGTTCACATTCGGCGCCGGCGAGCGCGGGCCGCGGGGCCGCGGGCACCGCGGCCAGCTGCTGGTCGACGGGCCGGGTCGACAGACACAGGTAGGCCGAGGAGCCGTCTGGTCGGCCGAGCTGGGACAGGCATGCCAACAGGGGTCCACTCGACATCGATCGAGAACGCGGGTTCGCAGCTGACGCAGCCGGTTGTTCCAGACCGATCGAGGGGGTCTTGATGGATTGGTGCGCTCCGCCTACGGCGGCCAGGGTGACGCCGGACGGAGTGCCGACCAGAATCGATTGCCCGCCGGCGTAAGTGCCGTAGGACCACGGTTCCAGGGCACGCTCGACGAAGGGGGCGTAGAGGACGCCGATGGGCAGCAGCGGCGGCTTCCATCAGGTGTCTCCTCGCACGCAATCTGTTGCGTCCCTGTGAAGTCGGGCGGTCAGCTGGGTCGCACCGGTTCGTCGGTCACCTGCGCGAGGTGGCTTTTGGCAGCGTGTTCGATATGCATCAGGTCATTGGCGATGCTGACGTAGTTGAAGCCCTCGGCGCGGCGGCGCGCGGCGGTGGCGCCGTCCGGGCAATGGATGCCCACGGCCTTTCCGGCCGCGGCGGCGGCCTTCAGCACGACGCGAAGTGCCTCGTCGAACTCGGCGTCGATCGCGGGGTCGGTGGGGCTGGCGCCGCCGAGGGCGAGGCGCAGGTCAGAGGGGCCGACGTAGAGCGCGTCGACGCCGGGCACGGCGACGATCTCGGCGACATTGCGCAGACCAGCGACAGTCTCGATCATCACCACGCAGGCGACCTCGGCGTTGGCTTCGGCCGGAGACGGACCGATCCGCAGCCCTGCGCGCAGCGCACCGTTACTGCGCAGGCCTATCGGCGGAAAGCGACACGCCGCCACCGCCGCTTCCGCCTCGGCCGCGGTGTCGACCATCGGCACGATGACACCGCGGGCGCCCGCGTCGAGTGCCTGGGCAATCCAGAACCGGTCATTGAGTTGCACCCGGACCAGGGCGGCAACCCCTGCGGCGTCGATCGCGGTGATTCCGGCGAGCAGGCCCCGGTATTCGATCAAACCGTGCTGTGCGTCGATGCAGACATAGTCGTAGCCGGTCATCGCGATACGTTCGGTGGCCACCGGGTTGTCGCACACCACCCAGTAACCCACGGCCGGCGCTCCGGACCGCAGCCGCTCGGCGAATCCGGCCTGGCTGGTCTTCGCATTGTTCGTCATAGTGTCTCTTTCGCGGTCTGGTCTCTCAGTGGGAGTGGTGCTTTCGGTGTTCGGCGAGGGCGTCGAAGCCGAAGTCAGCGGACAGATCCCGCCATACGGCATGCGCGTGGTTGGCCCGACGCTGGGTGTTGTCGTATTCGATGAGCAGGTCCGGGCCCTGGATCCGGTAGTAGTGGGGATCATCGAGTGCCATACCTCCCGCCCACCCGAACCAGGTGACGTCGAGGACCGCATCGGTGGCATATCGCGCGGCGTGTACAGCGGCCATGGCAGCCGGAGCGCGGCCGGTGTACAGCGCGATCAATCGACGAAGGTCATTCCGTTGCGTGGCATCGAGACGCCGTGCGCAGATTCCCTTGGGCGGCACCGAAATCGCCAGTGCCGCGTGATCCGCCTCGGTGTATCCGGTCGCAGCTTCCGCACGCCGATCGATGTCGTCGACGAGTTTGTTCAGCGAGGGATCGGCGAATTGGCCGCGCCACAGGTCCTGCATATGCATCATGGTGTCGCCGCTGGTCACTCGAGCCCGATTGCCGGAGACGATGTCGGAGATCGCGGACTCGTGCAGCAGGGCTTGTTCGCGCTGTTCCGCGGTGCAGGACCGGGCCAAATTCCGTGCGACATCCTCGATCCCGCCGAGCGGCCGTAGCGGCGAGCCCCCCAGAAGGGCGGTGCTCGCCGGGTCGGCGCCGATGAAGCAGGGGGTCGTCGAAACGAGGCAGCCGTCGACGATGAGGTAGTTGAGCGAGATGTGATGACCGCCGAAGCGCCAACCCCACACCGGGTTGCCCGGCCTACCGAAGAGCCTGAGCCAGTACAGCTCTGGATCACGCCCACGTTCCCGCGCCCAGTCGGCCTTCCAGCCTTCGACCTGATCCAGGATGTTCTCCAGACCGACCACCGTGGCGACGGTGGCGTACCCGGCCTCGGACAACCCGGAGGCGACCAGTTGCATCGCCAGCCGCTGCTGGGCCGCGGACTGGTCACGCAGGGCCAGCCCGCCGTGGTCGGTCGGGGTGTAATACCACCGCACTCGTTCCGCGTCGGCTTCGGCGACCAACGGCGAATCGAAGAGCGCCGCGCAACGCTGGTGGTCGGTCAATGTGTCCAGCCACGCCATGACCGCGTCTACCATCGCGGCGGCGACTGCCCGCCGCAGTCCGGTCTCGGTGGCCTGCGTGGGCACTTCGCCGATCATGGCGCTTGCGGGTCGTCGGACACATCCAGCATCACCTTGATGGCATCGCCACGGCGTTCGGCGTAGGTGTCGAACGCTTCACCGATGTCCTCGAGCGGGAAATGGTGTGTCACCAGTGCATTGGTGTCCAGCCTCCCCCGGCTTGCCAGCGAGACGGCCCGAGCCACGGACCCGGTCCCTTCGCCGCGGACCGTTTGCAGCGAAATGCCATTCATGACGGCACGATTGAGGTCCGCCGTCACCGGCTGTTCGAAAAAACCCACCAGCACGACTTTTCCGGACCGTTTGGCCATCCGGATCGCTTGATCGACCGCCGGCGCGGCGCCGGAACACTCGAGGACGATGTCGGCGCCGCGCCCGCCGGTGAGATCGCGCACGGCGGCGACGGGATCTTCGGTGCGCGAATTGAGCACCAGGTCGGCGCCGAACTGTTTGCCGAGGTCCAATCGGCTGGCCCGGGTGCCTATCAGGGCAACGGGTTCGGCTCCGAGTTGGCGTGCGACCTGGACGGCCAGCAGTCCGATAGGGCCGGGACCGATCACGGCGACGCTCGCGCCGACAACGAGCGAACCGAGGGCATCGAAGGCGTGCATGACCGAGCCGACGGTGGTGAGGATGACAGCCGCGTCGAAATCGACGGCGTCCGGCAGCAGATGCAGCGTGGACACGTGGTTGACGACGTACTCGGCGAATCCGCCGTTGATCGTCATGCCTTGCGTCCGATGTCCTTTGTGCAGCTTGCCGTAGTTCAGGCAGTCGGTATAGGACCCAGACAGGCAGTTTACGCAGCGCATACAGCCTCGATGCGCCTCGGTCACGACTCGATCACCGACTACGAACTCGTCGATGCTGCTGCCCACCGCGGCCACCACACCGGCGTATTCATGTCCGGGGACAAAGGTTTCCGAAGGCGGACCGTCGCCGCCGAAGAACTTCTGACTGCGAATCTTGAGGTCCGATCCGCACAGCGACGCGCGGCGGACCTGAACCAGGACATCGTCCGGTCCGACCTCGGGGACGGGCAGCCGCGTCGTGGTGATCGTTCCCGGCTCGCCGAGTACCGCGGCCAACATCGTTTCAGGGGGCATTTGCGACCTTTCTGGTGAAATTCGGAATGTGCGCGGAATCCGGCAGGCACGGCGCGGATAACAGGCCTTGGCACGGCATCGCCGGATAGCTCTGGTCCACGCGATCATCGACCGCGACGGCCCGAGCCCAGCCGCCCTCGACGGCTTCCCGCGAGAACGTGATGGCAGCGTCGTGGGAGGCAAGGGAATGCAATGGTGAACCGACGCCGAAATCAACGGTCAGATGCCACAACATTGCATTTCCAACCTCAGAAGTCGGGCACGGCAGGAACTTCGACGGCGGGCGACATCGAGGCGGCCTGAGCACTGACAGTCCGGCCCATGTCGGTAGTGACGATGGAGGCGAGGTATCCATCGGGGCGGATCAACAGCAGGGTGGAGTCGGTGACACCGTATGTCTGGGCGAACGAGCCGGCGATATCGCCGAGCACCACATCGACATTCGGGGGCTCCCCGGCATCGACGGCGATCTTCATCAGCCCTGCGCCCGCCGACGGCCACGGCATAACCGCCAGTTCCTCGGCTGCCGCACGTCCGTAGGCGATCGCGGTGAAGTGCGCTCCGGTGAAGAGTCCGGTCATCTCGTAATAGGTGGTCCCGGCACTGCATTCGAGGAAATCACCGCGCAGTTCCGCGCGGGTGGGCTGATCAAGGTGGCGGGTTTCGCCGCGCGCTACGAAATACTTCATCGTCGGCTCCTTTTCGGCGTTGCCGACTCGGCGGTCAGAAAGTCCAATAGCGCGCTCGCGACCCATTCCGGATCCTGCGTCGGGCAATAGATGACCGCCACTGGGATGCGCCCGTTCGAGGCTGCCGGTGATATCGCGGCTGAAATACTGTCCGTCGACCGAGGCGCTACGCAGCACCAACGTGGGCACCCCGATCGCCGGGATCTCGGCGGTGCGATCGATCTGCTCTGCGTTGGCGAAGTCGATGGACGCCTGCTGGTTACCCGGCCGGTCAGCATCGCGTACACCCGATCGACCATCGCGTCGTCCACCACCGACTTACGTGAGCCCACGGCCGAGCGCAAATTGCGTTCGGTCGCCGATCGCGACGACAGGTGACTGATCAGCACGCGTCCGATCGGGTTGCGTGCCAGGCGCAGCGCCAGCGGCAACGACTTGCCCGAATAGCCGATGGCATCCATCAAAACCAACCGGTCCACCCGGTGCGCATAGTCCAGCGCGAAATTCCAGGCGATATTGCCGCCCAGGGAATTGCCCACCACGGAGACCTTCGCGACCCCGATGGCGTCCAGGAAAGCGGCGATCGTCTCGGCGAATACCGCGATGCGGCAGTCCCGATCGCCGCGCGGCCCGGTGAGACCGAAGCCGGCCAGGTCGGGGCGGATCACGTCGAATGCGGGCAAGCCCGCGGCCACCTGGCCGAAGCAGTGCAGCGAGGATCCACTGACGTGCAGAAGCAGCACCGGGGATCCGGTCCCAGCGCGCTTGTAGTGGATGTTGCGGCCCTCGACGATCGCGAAGCGCGAATCGAGGTCGGCTGCTCGTCTACTCATAGTGGTAACAGTGTTGCCGATATATGCCCCCAGGTCAAGCTATACCGGCAACATCGTGACCGATATACTGATCATGCGTCCAACCCCGTCGACGACCAAAGGACGCACGTGTGAGCACTGCAGATTCAGACGCCGGCGCGACGCCCCCCGGCCGCCCGCGAGTCCCCTTCGGCAGGATCGTGACGACCGCGCTGCACACCGTCGACGAGCAGGGAGCCGACGCACCTTCGATGCGCATACTCGCCCAACGACTCGACACCGGCACCGCGGCGCTCTACCGAGCAGTCGCCAATCGCGCCGAGCTCCTCGCCCACGTGGCCGACTGGGCCCTCGGCGAGATCGACATCGCCGACGACGAGATCGGCGAGGACTGGCAGCGCGCCTGCATCGCGGCCGGGACGCGATCTTCTCCGTCCTGCACCGCCACCCCGGGATCGCACTGCTCATCGCGCAGGTGCCGATCGGGCCCCGTCGCCGGCCCTGCGTGAGCGGGCCCGGCAATGCTGCTCACCCATAGGTTTTGCCCCGAAATCCGCGGCTCGCCTACGCCACGATCGCCCGCTATGCCATCGGCTTCGCCGCACAGCCGCAGGGCCACAGCACCGATGCCACCATCGAGCCCGCAACTCTCACAGTGCTCTATCAACAGCTCGATCCGGCGCAGTTCCCCGCCACGATCGCCGTCGCCGATCATCTGCCGGCACAGACCCTGGAAGCGAATTCCACTTCCGCCTGCGCTTGCTGGCCTTCGGGCTCGTGCCGCTCCGCTGTGGCGCGAGCTACTCTAATTCGGATACACTGTAGCCGAATTAACCTTCCGGGCCAGGAGAGTCACATGCGTACCGTGCAGACCAGCCAGCTACCAGGCCAGCCCCAATGAGGTCTGGAAGGTCATCGGCGATCCGTCGCGCTGGGGCGATTGGCTGGTGATTCACAAGTCGTGGAAGAGCGCCGTCCCAGCCCAGCTCGCCAGCGGCGACACCGCCACCGCGGGCGCGAGCGTGATGAATATGCCGGTCACCATCGACTGGACTTTCGAGAACGTCGACGCGCGACGAGCCCTCACCATGGGCGGAACCACCAGGGCCGGCGTCAAATTGGCACTCGCCATCAGCCTGCGAGACGAAGCCGCCGCCACTACGGTCGACATCACGGCCAGCATCGATGGCGGCATGATCGACGGCCCGATGGGCGGGGTGTTCAAGAACTCGCTCGTCGGCGCCCTCGACAAATCGCTGAAGAAGGTCCAGGGCCTGGTCGCCTGACGCCGTTGACCGACTCGAGGAAAGTCATTGCCGTGATGGGATGTTCAGGCCAGGTGGCCGAAGTCTTCGTCCGTGGCCTCGCGACGGTCGTGACGATCGAGTACCGGCCACCGAGGACCTGATCGATCCGGCGGCCGTCGGCGAGGCGGACGTTCGGGACCAATCGCCCGGCCAGGCTCTTTCCGAACCGGCCTCGCTGAACCATGCCCGACCCGGCGCAGCGGCGGGGTTTCCCAACTGGCCGTGCTGGTGCTGAAGCCAGGGATCCGATGCAGATGCGGTGCACTGAGGCGACGGAGCAGATTGCCGAGTTCACCGCCCTCGGTCATGGTGGTTCCGGTCAGCTTCGCCAATCGGATCAGGCTGCGCACGTGCGGTTTCGCTCGACCTCGTGGGTGTCCAGTGCGGTGGCGCGGAGCTGGGCGCGCAGCACCCCGGCAATTCGTGCAGACCGGCGACAATCCGCACCCGCAATCGACTCGGATAATTCAGCTCGGCACCGACCCCGCCCGGGCTCTTCGGCAGCGGGCTCACCGCTCACATATTCTGATAGTATCGTCACTCACGAAACTATCATCAGTCAAGTGTCGACCACTCCCGCTCTGCACGCCCCCGGCGCTCCAGCTCCGCGCCTTCGATATCGAGGTCGGGGACGACGCGGGCGAACCAGGATGCGGAGACCAGCGACCGAGTCACCGAGGACCTGCTCCGCATGTTCGGGGTCCCTCCGGAGGAAGCCGAAGATATCTATCGACAGCCTCTCCCTCACTTCGGCAGTTCCTGCGCTCCATAATATCGGTCACACTGTTGCCGATAAGCGTTGACGGAGCGTCCGCCGTCTAACAGTGTTACCAGCATGAGAACCCTGCAGGCGTCCGAGACGCGTATCGAAGACGCAGCCACCACCGCGAAAGACGCCCCAGCGATCAAGGCGATGCTGCTGGTATGCCTGGCCTTCGCGGTCGTCATGCTCGGGACAACTCTGCCGACTCCGATGTACACCCTGTACGCGGCCGAACTCGGATTCGGCATCGACACCTCCGCCATGATCTTCGCGACTTACGCGGCGGGTGTCATTGCTGCGCTGATTCTGTTCGGCCGATGGTCAGACTTCCTCGGACGCCGGCCGCTGCTGCTCGCAGGTCTGGCCTGTTCCGCAGCCAGCTCATCGATGTTCCTCACCGCAGAGTCGGTGGCGCAATTGCTACTCGGGCGCGGGCTGTCCGGGTTGTCGGCCGGATTGTTCACCGGGACGGCGACCACCATGATCGCCGAGGCCGCACCGGCGTCTTGGAAGACCCGAGCCGTGGTCGTGGCAGGCGTGACCAATATCGGCGGGCTGGGCATCGGACCGATACTGTCAGGAGCACTGGTGCAATACGGTCCGTGGCCCCTGCGCGTTGTTTTCGCCGTCCATCTGGCGCTACTCGGCTTGGCCGTACTGGCGATCGGACGAACCGCGGAAACCGTTGCGCCACAACAGCATAGTCGCCTCACCGTACAGCGGCTGTCGGTCCCGCCCGGGACAGGCCTCGCCTTCCTGCGGGCCGCACTGGCAGCTTTCGCCGGCTTCTGCGTGATCGGCCTGTTCACCTCGGTCATGCCGACATTTCTCAATCAGTCGTTGCACGTGCACAACAAGCTCATCACCGGAGTATTGGTCTCCACGGTTTTCGCCGCGTCGGCCGGCGCCCAGATCGCGGCCCGGGGCTGGCCTGTGACGGCGGCGCTGATCCTGGGTTGTGCGGGCTTGACCCTGAGCGCCGTGCTCATCGGGGTAGCCCTGACCGTCGGGTCGGTGCCCGCACTGATCGCGGCAGCGGCGGTCGGCGGCGCCGGACAGGGCGTCAGCTTCACCAAGGGCCTCGGCGCGCTGGTGCGGACGGCCCCGGCATCACGACGCGGCGAGATCGCGTCCAGCTATTTCTTGGTCGCCTATCTCGCAATCTCCATCCCCGTTGTCGGCGTGGGGTTGGCCGCCCGATATTGGAGCCTGTCTCGCATCGGTCTGGTGTTCGGAACGCTCGTCGCGGTCGTGGCGATGCTGTCGCTGTTGGGTACGGTCCTGACCGATCGTTTCCCTACCCGGCTCGCGCGCCGACCGAATAACGGCCGCTATCGTAAGTACTGAACCGTACTTCCCAGCGAAGAGGCCGCATTGCCCGAGACCACACGCGTTCGCCGACCTCGCCTGACACCCGCACGCCAGGTCGAGTTGCTGACCACGGCGCTGGACCTGCTGATCGAGGTCGGATACGAAGCGTTGTCGATGGACAACCTTGCGGCGCGGGCACATTGCAGCAAGGCGACGCTGTACCGGATCTGGCCCACCAAGCCGCAACTCATCGCCGCAGCCCTGCGCGCGACCGGACCGACCGACGCGAGCGACATCGATACCGGAAGCCTGCGGGGCGACCTGGTGGCCATGACCGAAAGGTTCGTGCCTCGAGCGGAACAGGACACGGCACTGGTCGCCGCACTCAACCACGCTGCGCTGACCGATCCCGAGTTGGCGGCCACGCTCCGATCCGCTCTGCTCGAGCCCGACACGGCCGCCCTCGCCCGCTTCATCGACCTGGCGGTGCGGCGCGGCGAACTGCCCGCGCGACCGCCTGCCGCGGAGCTGTTGTCGCACTTGCTCTTCGGCGTTTTCGTCACGCGCCCGGTTTACGACGGCTCCTTCGCCGATACCGCCTACCTGACCCGGTTCATCGACGACATCGTGCTGCCCGCGCTACGCGTCCCCGCCCGCGCTGCCCGATAGGAGACGCGCCCCGCACCTCGAATAGTACGGCTGCGTTTCTCCGAGCCCCCTGTCTACCTTCAACTAGAACGCCTTCGTACTACATGAGAGGTGGTCGATGTCCGAGCACACGGCCGTCGCACTGTCCAAGACCTCCGACGGCACTTCCTCCGCACAGCCCGAGCGGCTCGAAGTGGTTGCTGCTCATCGGTGGTGCTCGACGCGACCATCGTGAACATCGCCCTCGGCGCAGCAGGATCTCGGCTTCACCGACGCTCAGCGCCAATGGGTGGTCACCCCCTACGCGCTCGCCTTCGGCAGCCTGCTCCTGCCGGCACCGCCACCGACTATTTCGCCACACACGGCCCTGCCGACCAGGCTGTGTTCGCGCAGTCCCAGCTCACCAGCTATTCGACCGCCTACTGGTGGTCGGCTGTTGAGTACGACCCACGTTGAGAAGGTCCGACCGCACGCAAGGACTCGACCAGGTCGGCGTCGGCGGGGTCGGTGGCGGAGTCATCGCCGCGTCGGCGGTCCTGGGCCGTGACGCCTGTGCCGATGTCACCGCCGCGTCCCCGGCTGCCGAGACCTCGGCAACGTAGTAGCTGCGGTGTCGAGGTGGCGCCCGACCGGTGCAGTACCAATCCTGTTGGTCAGAAGAGCCTCAGGTTTCCGACATAGACCTTGTCGCCGATCACGACAGGTGTGTACTCGCTGGTGATCTCCCAGACTTCACCGTCGCGGTTCCACACTTCGAGTGAGTTGCCCGAACGGGCCGAGTCGGTGCTGACGGCGATCCGGCTGCCGTCGGTGCCGAGCTGGGTGCCTTTCGGTACGAGGCCGGGGATCACGTACTCCCCGGTATAGGCGTCCACCACACGGCCCGAATCGGTGGTGAGGATCAGTGTTCCGATCCCGCGCAACAGGAGTCGCTCGGGCCTGTTGTCGGCGCCGAATGACTTGTTCTGCCACAGGATGATGCCGGTGCGTGGGCTGATCCCCGCGTAGGTCGTTCTATTACCCTGCGTCTGAATGGCGGTCGGCACCGAAGTCTCTGCGGGCCCCTGCCCGACCGGCGTTGTCGGGCGCTCGCTGGGTCGCCAGCCCTTCGGTAGATCCGCGGTCTTGATGCCATTGCGGTCGTAGATCCCGGTCGGTGACCGGCCGTCGGCGACGACGAATCCGTCGATGAAGACGTTCCAGTCCTTGTCACCGATCTCTTCGGCGGAATCACGCCGGAACACCTCTTCGCCGTCTTCGAGCCGGATCACGCGGAACTCCCACTTGGACAACGGTTCCGACGGGTCGGGTGCGGACTTGACCACGGCCAGCCGGACCAAGTCGAAGACTTCCATCGAGTGGCGCGGTGCCGTCGACCCCGACCGCGGGTTGGCATCGGTCCAGCGGATCGCCGGAAGTTCCCGGCCGTCCTCACTGATAGACCGCAGGGCCGGCAGTTGAGACTGAACCGTCCTGTCCACGAATACGAAACGCCCATCTGCGGCTGTCAGGCTGTCGATCTGGCCTATGGCGGGAAAGGTGTCGATGATCCGGCTCGCCACGAGGTCGACGACCACCACGGCATCGGAGGGCGCCGACGAGCTGTCGAGGTGACAGGCCGCTGCCGCATGACTTGCGCTGACGACACAGCGGCTGAGGCTTCGTTGGCTAGTGTCCACTGCGATTGGCTCGGTGCCGGCCCGAAGCCTGCCGGTGGCCGCATCGACTACGGCGAGGTAGTTGATGCGGTTCGCGTCGGCCAGGTGGACTCTGCGGCCGAAGATGACGACTTCGGAATCTCCGCCGAGCGCTGACGCGCCGTCCGACTGGGAACCGGGAGGGCCAGGAATATCCTGCAACGTCCATATAGCGCTGTCGGGCCGCTTGTCGAGCGAGGGCAGAATCGGCGTCACGGGTTGGCGGGGCAGTCGCGCGGCTTCCTCCGCACCCGCGTCGCGCATGAATGCCCGGACACCCAGCAAGCCGACGACGACCAGCGCCACCGTGACCACCATTGCTCCGATTAGGCGGCGGCGAGCGTTTCGTGATCCCGTGCCCCCGGGACCCGGCGGCATCGGCGGGGCCGGACGATGGGGTCCGAGCCCGAGAGGGGCCTCGCGTACGACGGTGGCTGCGTAGCGGTCGGCCGCCGCCGCGATCGGTACCGCTGTTGCGGCTGACGATTGTCGGTGGGTCGCGGGCGCGGCGAGGGCGTGACCGAGGGCGGCCGCGAAATCCTTGCTGGTGGGGAAACGATGCTCCGGACTCTTCGCCATCGCCCGTCCGATCACCGAATCGACGGCCAGCGCGAGATCTGGCCGATACTCTCGCACACTGGGAACGGGCTGCTGGGCGTGAGCCACGATCACCGCGACGGGGTTGGTGCCGGTGAACGGCTGCGCGCCGGTGAGCAGATGAAAGGCGGTGGCGGCCAGTGAATACTGGTCGGATCGCGGCTCGACGGGCAGGCCCCGCATCTGCTCAGGGGAGGCGTATGCGATTGTGCCGAGGGTCAAGCCCGTTCCGGTGAGGTCGGAGTTCTCCGGTCCCATTCGTGCGATCCCGAAGTCGGTCAGCAGGTAGTGGCCGGTCCTGGCGAGCAGAATGTTGGCGGGTTTCACATCTCGATGGATCAACCCCCGAGCACCCGCGTAGTCGAGCGCATCGGCTACCTCCATGATCGCGCGTGCCACATCGGCACCGGGCAACCCGCCCGGCGAGCAGGTGAGCGACGCCGATAAATCGATGCCGTCGATCAGCTCCAACGCGATCCACAACCGCCCGTCGGATTCCCCACGATCGTGGACGCTGACGATGCCGGGATGCGACAGCGATGCGGCGAGGTCGGCCTCGCGCTCGAAACGACGTCGGTACGAGTCGTCGCGGGTGAACTGCGCGGCAAGCACCTTCACCGCGTCGGACCGGGGTAGCCGTGGATGTCGGGCGACGTAGACCTCGCCCATGCCGCCGACACCGAGGAGGCGTTCGATGGTGTATCCGGCGAACACCGACCCCAACTCCAATGCGGCCAACGTTCGATACCTCCGATACACGATGGTTGATTGATCACACCGTATCCCGAGTTCGTCGGCAACTCTCCGGACCGGTCACAAGGGTCGAAGACTCGGGCCGGTCAAGACAGCCACCACAATCGACGTCCTCTCCGACGACCTCGCCACGACGACGAGTGCGGGCTGCTGATTGACACGATATGCGGCGATGTCGTGATCCCGGCTGGTTTCGCACGCGATGATCGCTAGTTCCAGACGCTCGCATCCTTACTTCGACGACACCACACGCTCCGGCCGGAGCTTTGCACCTGCGCCGGCCGAGCGCTCAGCGGCATCCCACTGCGTTGGACCGACACTCAGCCAAACAACTGGTGACGATTTCCGCTGCGGCGCAACAAATGTTGGCATGCTGAGGGATCATGGTTAGTGTTCTTGTCGCGGTCGTAGGAGTGTTGGGAACCGCGCTCGGAGCTTCGCTCACGGCCATCATCGCGGCCCGCACCGAGAACCGTCGGCAAGCCGCTTTGGAGCGGCTGCAGGCGCAGCAAGTGTTGACCCAGCGCAATGCTCAGGCACTGGAAGTGCGTGTTGAGCATTTGCGATGGCGCCGTGAACGTCGGCAGTCCGCCTACCTCGACTTTCTTGATGCCGTCGACGCCGCAGACCGCGCCAATCAGCTGTACTTCCGCGACCGCCGCGCGACCGAGCCTGTGCCTGTGCCTGTGCAGCAAGCGCGTGTATCGGAAGTGCGGCAGCTGTTCAAAGACGCTGAGCAGCGGAGGAACAGGGTCTTGCTCGAAGGCCCCTCGGCTGTAGCCGAGTCTGCTCGCAAACTGATCGAAGTGCAGGCTGATTTGGTCCGAGAGGTTCGAGAGTTCGGTCAGGTACACGCAGTAGCGGGCGAAGATGCTTTCGAACGGGCACAGGCGGCCGAAGCGACTGGACTGAGCTACATGGCAGCCCATCGTGAATTCATAGAGGTGGCACGAGCGGCGCTGGACGAGGTAATCGACGAGAACTGATCCGGTCAACTCCGGCCGGCCCGACGATCTGGCCGAGCCCGCAGCGACCTCGCACCTCAACCCTGAGGGAGTACTCACCGAAACTGTGGGGTAGCGCCCATCAACGGCCTTCTACAGCTTCCATCCCGAGACGCAGAGCGCCCGAAAGGCGGCCACCACGCTGAAATTGGCAATACAGTGCGTTCATCGGACATGCCCACCCGCCGATGCTCGCCGAGCCCAGTAGATCTGTGGCGCATCGTCCACATCAAGGCCAACCGCGAACCGCCAGCAGGGATCACCAGCGTGAGAAGAAGCCCGCTCCGAGCGCGCTCACCGAGACCACCGACGAACTTCGACTCTGCACCCAGTGCGTCTCTGCGTTTCGGCCGTGCGTGTTCTGCCGGCTTGATCACGGTGCGCGACACCGATCGCGATGTCGGCAGCCTGTATGGGCCGACCGTTGCTGTGGCGCTCACAGGTGGCGACAGCGCCGCGGTCCAATATCCGGCTCACAAGGTTCGCTGCGGCCTGGATGGTTTCGTTGTCGGTGCGCGGAACATGACGGCGGGGCAATTCGTGCAACGCTCATCCGGTGGTGAAGGCCTCTGCCAGGGTCTCATTCGATG
This sequence comes from Nocardia sp. NPDC041819, assembly GCF_055590505.1. Taxonomy (NCBI): domain Bacteria; kingdom Bacillati; phylum Actinomycetota; class Actinomycetes; order Mycobacteriales; family Nocardiaceae; genus Nocardia; species Nocardia sp. NPDC041819. Next base: position 425,865 of record NZ_JBVJAP010000005.1, read on the forward strand.
CCGCGAACCTGGTGCAGCAGGCGGCCCGGCATGAGTGACAACACCGGTCACTCCCGGGAATGGACCGACGAAGAACTCGCCTACCTCGATGAGATCCAACAACGACTTT
>NZ_JBVJAP010000006.1:0-401887 GCF_055590505.1 Nocardia sp. NPDC041819
GATGGCCGCGATGTGCGCGGCCGGCACCTCCCAGGAACTGAACCGGCGACGATCGGTGCCGCGCCTGCCGATCGCACGTGCCAACTCGACGTCCACGGGAGTGAATGCGGTGGAATGGAATTCGACGGACGCGAGATGCTCGGGCGCGGCCGGGTCCGGAAGCCGATGAACAGTCGTCTCCCATCCCTCCGCACGGGCCGCGACCCGCAAATGATGCAACACCGCTCCACAACTCAGCAGCAGGTCGCGACCATCCGGGTCGGTGTGCGGCAGCCTTCGGCTCTCATCGGCATACAGATGCACGGTCTCGTGCCCGATCCGCCACAGCCACGGCTGGCTGTTGTGCACCGACGGCGCACGCACCGCCAGCGCCAACACTGATCGCAGCGTATCGAGATCGGGATGTGTTTTCGGCATCGCTTGCCTCTCATCGAGATTCGTCCGGCAGGCCCAAGACCTGACCGGCGGTGGCGCCACCATCGAGCACGAACTCAGAGCCGGTCGAGTAGGTGGCCTCGGTGACCAGGAATCGCACCATCGCAGCGACCTCCTCCGGCTCACCGAAACGGGCCAGCGGCTGATTCGCGGCGACGGATTCGTCCATGGCCGCGGTCATCGGCGTGTGTATGGGGCCCGGATGTATCGAACACACCCGCACGTTCGCGGGCCCCAACTCGAGGGCGGCCGCCTTGGTCAGGCCCCGCAACCCCCATTTGCTGGCGACGTAGGCGCCGATACCCGCATATCCGATGAGGCCGGCGGTGGACGAGATGTTGATGATCACCCCGCCGCCCGCGGCCCGCAGCCGCGGCGCCGCCAGATGCATGCCCAGCCAGGCGCCATAGAGGTTGACATCGACGACATGCCGGAACATCGCCGGAGGTTCGGACTCGATGTCCCCGAAGTCGACGATGCCTGCATTGTTGATCAACACCGCCAACGGACCGAACTCCGCCTCGGCGTCATCCAGCACCGAGTGCCACTGAACCTCGTCGGTCACATCCAGTCGGCGGAACACCGCGCCGGATCCGAGCGACTCCGCCAACCTGGCACCCTCGTTTTCGAGTAGATCGCCGACAACGACGGAGATGTTCTCCTTCGCGAGAGCGGCCACGACGGCGGCGCCGATGCCACGCGCACCGCCGGTGACAACCGCGCTTCTCCCTTCGAGTTCGGCCATGACAATCAATCACCCTTTCAGCTGGCGTGCCCGCTCCCTTCGTGATTCAGCATCGCGCGAACCGGCGGCATGCGTGACGGCCGAAGGTCACCGAACAGCGGGTCCTCTGGCCACACAGGCCCCGGCCGTGCCCAGCCGCTTCAGAGGCCGGTGGCTACATGTGCGCCCTGGCGCCCCCGACCCGAGTCCCGCAGAGACGGGTGAAGTCATGAACGGTCGCCGGGAATGGAGACTGGTCCTCACCGGAACTCCCCCGTTGCGTAATCTCGACGCAAAACCCTTACCGGATTGGACTATCGATGATCACGGTGTTTCTGGTCGACGATCACGAGATCGTCCGCCGCGGCCTGGCCGACCTGCTCTCCGACGACCCGGAACTGTCGGTGATCGGCGAAGCCGGCGACGTCGCCCAGGCACTCGCCCGCATCCCCGCACTGCGCCCCGACGTCGCCGTGCTCGACGTACGCCTGCCTGACGGCAACGGCATCGAACTGTGCCGCGACCTGCTGTCCAAACTCGACGACCTGCGCTGCCTGATCCTCACCTCCTTCACCGACGAACAAGCCATGCTCGACGCCATCCTGGCCGGAGCCAGCGGATACGTCGTCAAAGACATCAAGGGCATGGAACTGGCCAAAGCCATCAAAGAAGTCGGCGCAGGCCGCTCCCTGCTGGACAACCGCGCCGCAGCCGCCCTCATGCAACGACTGCGCACGAACACCCAGCAAGACGGACCCCTGGCCGGCCTCACAGACCAAGAGCGCAAACTACTCGACCTCCTCGGCGAAGGACTGACCAACCGGCAGATCGCGCAGCGCATGTTCCTGGCCGAGAAAACGGTCAAAAACTACGTCTCCCGACTGCTCGCCAAACTCGGTCTCGAACGCCGCACCCAGGCGGCCGTCTACGTGTCGAAACTCCGCTCACAGCGGTCCGGGCCCGACGCAGGATATTGAGGCTCGCCTATCGCGACACCCCGCGAAAATCCGATACTCGCCCCGTAGATCACCGGAAGCAGCCGCGACTCTCCCTCCGAAGCGCTGGACATACACCTTGCGCAGACAGGTGAACTACTGTTGCGGTATGGCCGTCTGCCAAGGACAGATCGGTACCCGGGAGCAGCCGCGATGACCGATGACACGCCATCTGACGCGTATTCGGTGCGTGACACGCTCTCGCAACTGCGGCTGCGCGAACTGCTCGGCGAGGTCAAAGATCGCATCGAGCAGATCATCGACGCCCGCGACCGGATGGACGGCCTGATCGAGGCCATGCTCACCATCACCTCCGGCCTGGATCTGGACCGCACCCTGCGCACCATCGTGCACACCGCCATCTCCCTGGTCGAGGCCCGCTACGGCGCACTCGGCGTCCGCGGCCACGACCAGCAACTCACCCAGTTCATCTACGAAGGCATCGACCAACCCACCCGCCAACGAATCGGCGACCTCCCCCAAGGCCACGGCGTCCTGGGACTACTGTTCAACCAACCCAAACCCATCCGGCTGGACAACCTCGCCGAACACCCCTGCTCGGTCGGCTTCCCCGCCCACCACCCACCCATGCACACCTTCCTCGGCGTACCCGTCCGCATCCGCGACCAAGTGTTCGGCAACCTCTACCTCACCGAAAAAGCCGGCGGCCAGCCCTTCACCGAAGACGACGAAGTCATCGTGCGAGCCCTCGCCGCCGCGGCGGGCATCGCCATCGACAACGCACACCTCTACGAATCCGCCCGCACCCGCCAAGCCTGGATCGAAGCCACCCGCGACATCACCACCGAATTCCTCGCAGGCACCGCACCCGACCGAGTCCTCACCCAACTCGTCGAAGCCACCCGCCGCCTCACCGGCTCGCAACGGGCATACCTCGCCGTCGTTCCGCACCCCGACACCAACCCTGAAGAGATCACCGAACTCCTCATCACCCACACAGCAGGCGCTCAGGACAACAAACCGCCCGCCAAGCTGCCCTCCGGTGACACCACCATCGCCACCGCGCTGCAACTGCACACCCCCCAACGCCTCGGCGACTGCCGCCGCGCCGATCTCGCCAAGATCTTCCCCGACGCCGGACCCGCCCTCGTGCTGCCCATGCAGACCTCCGACTCCACGGTGGGCGTGCTGGTGGCGCTGCGGGCCGCGGAAGCCGCACCCTACAACGACGAGACCCTCGAGCTGACCGCCGCCTTCACCGACCAAGCGGCGCTGGCGATGCAATTGGCCCACGCCCAACAACGCATGCGAGAACTCGACATCCTCTCCGACCGCGACCGCATCGCCCGCGACCTACACGACCACGTCATCCAACGCCTATTCGCCGTCGGACTGAGCCTGCAGGGCACCGTACCCCGCACCCGCGTCCCCGACGTACGCGAACGCATCACCGACGCCATCAACGACCTGCAAGACGTCGTCCAGGAAATCCGCACCTCCATCTTCGACCTGCACAGCGGCAACAACGACAGCGCCCGAGTACGCCAACGCATCGAGGAAGCCATCCGCCAACAGACCGCCCCCAGCGATATCCGCACTTCCGTGCGCATCACCGGACCCCTCTCGGTGATCGACCCCGAACTGGCCGACCACGCCGAAGCCGTAATCCGCGAAGCAGTCAGCAACACCGTCCGGCACTCCGGCGCCGACGCGGTCGCGATCGAGATCACCGTGGCCGACGACCTGACCATCGTCATCGAAGACAACGGACACGGAATACCCACCGACGTCACCCCGAGCGGACTGACCAACCTCGCCCAGCGCGCCGAACAAGCCGCCGGAACCTTCACCATCACCGCCGCTACCGGCCCGGACGGCAACACAGCGGGCACCCGATTGTGCTGGACAGTCCCACTGCGCTGAACCGCACATCGGACAACGAACGAGTGAATGCAGCACGCCGTCGCCGTCCGGCACCGGCCGAGCGCGTCGGACGACCGGCTTCCCGCCTTGTAACGGGGTGAGAGAGGCTGGGAAGCAGATCAACGGCACACCCACCTCACCGAAACCAACGGATATATCACCCCGTCGTTGAAGCTCAAACGAAACGCCGCCGGCCTGCTGTCATTCCGCCTTCCCATAGGGGCCTAACGACCCTCAATTCAGGTCGAATCGCGATCGATACTCGGGAGAGAAGCCGGAGCAGCGGCTGTTTCGGATCAGAAGTACGGAGGCCAATACATGAAGCTCGCAGATGTTCTCGCCACGGCGAAAGACTCCATGACGGTCACGCGAGTGTATGCGGAGCCGGTGGAGCGAGATGGGCTCACGGTGATCGCAGCCGCCGCAATCTCTGGTGGCGGTGGCTCGGGAGAAGGTACCGACAAATCGGGACAGGAGGGTTCCGGTGGCGGTTTCGGCGTAGGCGCCAAACCGGTGGGGGCCCTTGTCGTGAAGGATGGCCAAGTGCGTTGGCTGCCCGCCGTCGACATCAACCGGCTGATCACGGTGGTGGGGATAGTAGCCGTGACCGCGCTCGTCGTCGGCGCCCGCATCGCGAAACTGCAGGCGGGTCAGCCATCGCGGAAGCAGGTTTTCCGTCGACCTCGATCGTGATCGCAGGCAGATGACCGGGCCTCGGTCAAGGGCCGGACCGCACGCGACTGTTCGGACCGAGCGACTCGTAACCGCCGCGCGTGGGCATGGAACGGGCCTTTGTCAAGGGACCTCGGTCACCAATCCGAGGTCCAACTCGGAGGAGCAGTTCACGGGCACGCCGTAATCCGAGAAGACAGCAGTTCGCGGTTGGTGGTCGAACTCGAGCGTCGAGGTCCCGTCAGCGCCCCGGGAACGCCCCGACAGAACGGCCGGGTTCGATGATCGCACGCAGCGGAACGGGTGGCTCGATCATGGAAGAATGCAGTCCATGGAGGGCCAGCGGTATACGCCCAGATCGAACGGCCGGGCTTCGGTGACGGAGACTCTGTCGCAGTTGCGACTTCGTGAACTGCTCATCGAGGTGCAGGACCGGATCGCCCAGATCGTCGATGTCCGCGACCGTATGGATCGGCTCATCGAAGCCATGCTGGTGATCACCGCAGGTCTCGACCTCGACAACACCTTGCGCACCATCGTGCACGCCGCGATCGAACTCGTCGACGCCGGATACGGCGCCCTCGGTGTCCGCGAAACCGACGAAACAAGCAATCAACTCGCCGAATTCGTCTACGAAGGGATCGATGACCGCACCCGCGTCATGATCGGCGACCTCCCACGCGGGCACGGCGTACTCGGACTGCTCATCGAAGAACCCAAACCCCTACGACTGACCAGAATCGCCGACCACCCCGCCTCGGTCGGCTTTCCCGCACACCACCCGCCCATGCACACCTTCCTCGGTGTACCGGTCAAAGTGCGCGAGGAGGTCTTCGGCAACCTCTACCTGACCGAAAAGGCGGACGGACAGGAGTTCACCGATGACGACGAGGTCGTGGTCCAGGCATTGGCCGCCGCGGCGGGTATCGCCATCGAAAACGCCCGTCTCTACGAACAATCCCGAATCCGGCAACAATGGCTCGAAGCCATTCGCGACGTAGCGACCGAGCTCCTGGCCGGGGGCGAACCCGAGGAGGTCCTGCGGCTCGTCGCCGAACGCGCACTGACACTGACCGACTCCGCGATCACATTCCTCGCTCTGCCCGAGGACCCGGACATCCCCCACGACGAAGTGACCGAACTCTTGGTCACCGCCGCCGCCGGGCCGAGTTCGGAAGCGCTGAACGGTCTATTCGTGCGTGTCGACCGGTCGCATGCGGGCAACGCATTCCGAACAGGACAGCCGGTCTCTGCCGATGAACTCCTCGATGAGACGTTCGCCGAGACGGCGGCCGAGACAGGACCGGTCTTGATCCTGCCGCTGCGTGCGCGTGGTTCGGTGATCGGGGTACTCGCCTCCTTGCGACCGGCGGGAGCGCCCCCGCTCGATACCGCCACCCAGACGATGATGGCGGCCTTCGCCGATCAAGCGGCCGTGGCGCTGCAATTGGCCGACACCCAGCGACGGATGCGGGAACTCGACGTCCTCTCCGACCGAGACCGCATCGCCCGCGGCCTGCACGACCACGTGATCCAGCGGCTGTTCGCGGTGGGCCTCTCCCTGCAGGGCACAGCGCAGCGAGCACGCGCCCCCGAGGTCAAATCCCGGTTGATGGACACCATCGACGACGTGCAAAGCATCGTTCAGGACATCCGCCACTCGATCTTCGATCTGCAGAGTAATTCGGCGGCGGACTCGACCAAGTATCGGAAATATCTGCATGGCATCGTGGTCGATATGACCGCCGATACCGGCCTTCGGACCACCATCCGGCTCGCCGGGCCGGTCACCGTGCTGGCGCCACCCCTGTCCGACGACGTCGAGGCAGTACTACGCGAGGCGGTGAGCAACGTGGTCCGGCATGCGGGCGCGAACACCGTGGCGGTCGAATTACAGATCAAGGACGATGTCACGATCGAAGTGACCGACGACGGCGAGGGCGTTCCGGAAGACAACGCACGTCGTAGCGGACTGGCGAACCTGGCGGCGCGGGCACAGAACGCCGGCGGCATTTTCAGCCTCGCGAACCGGCCCGGAGGCGGCACGGTGCTGCGTTGGTCGGCGCCACTGCCGTAAAGTCATCACGCGACTGAACCGCTCCCTCGGGCGACGGTCTTGCCCGCATGCGCACTATTCCTCCCGAAGCCACGGTTACAGGACCTATTCCCCTACACCCGTCCTGGCGAACAACCGAAAGTGGATGTAGCACTCATCCGATAGAGGGAGCCGTCATGGACTGGCCTACCGCCGCCGTCATCATCGCCATCGCCTTCGCTGTGATGGTGATCGTGTCCACCTACATTTCGACCAAAAAATAGTAGTAGTCGCGTTCGCTCCAGCCGCGACACCACATCGGAGCCGGTCTCGCGTCAGGGACCAATGACGGACCAGGGCGGGCACTTCGGCCGTAGCGGCCGGCGCCGGAGGCGAACGACCATGAGACGAAGACGCTCGAATTGGAAAAAGGAATGGGAGCCGACATATGGGCGACTACGTGGCGGGATTCGAGGAATTGCGTCTGGCGGATGCGGACCGCGCCGGCGGCAAGGGCGCGAACCTGGGCGAACTGGTGGCGGCGAAACTCCCGGTCCCCCCGGGATTCGTGATCCTGCGTGCCTGCTATGAGCAGGTGATAGCCGCCGGCCCCAACGGTCCGCAGTTGGATCGGCTACACGACCAGGCGCTTCATGCGGCCACCGACAACACGCGGGTAGCCGAATTGTGTGATCGGATGCGCAGCCTGGTCCATGAAGCCCGGCTGGACAACGGGGCCCGCGCCGCGATCCTGAACGCCTATCACGCACTCGGCGACCAAGTGCCGGTGGCCGTACGCTCCTCCGCGATCGGAGAGGACAGCGCCACCTCGTCGTTCGCCGGCATGAATATCTCCCGCACCAATGTGCACGGTGACGAGAAACTGCTCGAGACCGTCATCGACTGCTGGGCGTCGCTGTTCACACCTCGAGTGGTGACCTATCGCGCACGGCGCGGCATGCACGGCCGTCCGGTGATGGCCGTCGTGGTGCAGCGCATGGTCACCTCCAAGAGCGCGGGTGTCGCGTTCACCGCCGACCCCGCGACCGGGCGCCGGGATCGTGTCGTGATCGACGCCGCGCGCGGCCAAGGAGAGGTGGTTGTATCCGGCAGCACCGAGCCCGACACCTATCTGTTCGACTCGGCCGGCCCCACGCTGTTGGAAACGCACACGGGCAAACAAGGTTTCGCGATCGTGGCCGGCCCGGACGGCGACCGGAAAGTCGAACTGCCCGCCGACGCGGCCGGAACTGCGGTGCTCGACGAGGAGCAGGCGATGGCGGTGGCCCGGCTAGCGCTCGCCGTACAACAACACCACGGCGGCAAACCCCAGGACGTGGAATGGACCTTCGACGACGAGAATCTATGGTTGGTGCAGGCTCGCCCGATCACTGTGCTGGCCGATCAACCCGCCGATCAACCCGCGGCGGTCGCCACACCGCAGAGGGCGCTGGTGCGCGGGCTGGCCGCCGCGCCCGGCTCGGCGACCGGGGCGGTGCGTGTCCTGTCCTCCCCCGCTGAAGGGCACACGCTGCGCGACGGTGAGATCCTGGTGGCTCCCATGACCAACCCGGACTGGCTGCCCACCCTCACTCGCGCCGCCGCCGTCGTCACCGACAGCGGCGGCATGACCTGCCATGCCGCGATAGTTGCCCGTGAACTCGGCGTACCTTGCGTGGTCGGTGCACGTACCGCGACTACCGCACTCACCGACGGAGCCGTCGTCACCGTCGACGGGTCGACAGGCGAAGTCCGCGCGGGGCGACCGGAAGCACCCGCGATTCGGCTTCCAGTCGCTGCGCAAACCGTCAACGCGAACGAACCGACCGGGACTCATGTCTACGTCAATCTCGCCATTCCCGAGGCCGCCGAGCGCGTCGCGGAAACAGATGTCGACGGCGTCGGCCTGCTGCGTGCGGAAACCCTCCTGACCCAGGCGCTGGACGGCAGACATCCGCGCGATCTGATCGCACGTGGCGAGGAGAACCGATTCATCGAGAAGATGACAGACTCCCTGCTGCGCATCACCACCGCCTTCGCGCCACGCCCGGTGATCTACCGTGCGACCGACCTACGTAGCAACGAGTTCCGCGCTCTTACCGGAGGTGCCGAATACGAACCGGTGGAACACAATCCGATGATCGGCTACCGTGGCTGCTACCGCTATATCCGCGAACCCGAGATCTTCGCCCTCGAGCTGACCGCTCTGGCGCGCGTACGCGAACGAACCCCGAATCTGCACTTGATGATTCCGTTCGTGCGTACGCGCTGGGAGCTGGAGGCCTGTCTGCATATTATCGATGGCAGCCCGTTGGGCCGGCAACGCGGCCTACATCGGTGGGTGATGGCCGAGGTACCATCGGTCGTCCATTGGCTTCCCGAATACGTCGGTCTCGGCATCGACGGCGTCTCCATCGGCAGCAACGACCTCACCCAGCTGATGCTCGGTGTCGACCGCGACTCCGAGCAATGCGCAGAACTCTTCGATGAATCCGACCCCGCCGTGTTGGACGCCATCACCCGCATCATCAGCACCGCCCGCCGCCTCGGCATCACCTCGTCTCTATGCGGCCAAGCCCCCTCCAACCATCCAGAGTTCGCCGAACACCTCGTCCGATCGGGTATCACCTCCATCTCGGTCACACCCGACGCAGCTCCTGCCGCTCGGCGCGCCGTGGCCGCCGCCGAACGCCGACTGATCCTCGAGCACGCCCTCGCCGACCGCGGGGACACAGCCCGCCACACTCCCGATCACTGATCCCACGCCGTTGGTGGGTCTCGAGGGGTGCGAGCAATCGGACCAATAGTCACCCGCATGGGGCACGCCGGGAACCGAAGCCGGAGCGGGATGGTCCACACCCTGGGCCAAATGCGAATGGATCGAGAAAGGGTCGCCGCTCTGGCCGCCACCGGCAGCAGAACGAGCCAACAATCCGACCCCCGGCTGCCGAGCGACCGACACGTCGCACCAGACGAGGACATCGAATCGACCTCGGGATCCCGCTGCGACACAGCCGCAGGCAGTTACCATGTCCACCAATCGGTGTCAGCCAAGGAGTCCGTGCCCGAGTCCTGCCTCGGCCTGGTTCACGCGGTGCGCTCAGATGAAGAGACGTCGATCGCGGTGGATCGTTTTTCGATGAGTCTGATGCCGGAGACGATGTCGGGCTCGATGGTGATGACGCTGTCCATCACCCCTTCGACCCACGGCCGAAGCAACTGCTCGTATCGCGCGATGCGCTCCACATCGGTCACCGTATGCGCCAACCCCGTCACCGAGACCGACCAGCCGACGCGTCGGCTGGGGTCGATGTCGTCGGCGGCGTATGTGACGACCACCGGAGAGTTGCCGCGCACGGCGCCCGCCAGCCGGGAGGTCAGACGAGTGCGTATCACGATCAGCCCGCCGTCGACCAGGTGATTCACCGGACGTATCGCGGGCAATGCGTTGCGCGTGTAGACGACTCGGCCGAGCGGAGCGGACGCCAACAGCCGTAGCGCCTCGACGCGGCCGAGATCCACGACATCACGCAACGCGTCGCCTTCGATCTCCTCTTCGATCACGATAGCCCTTTCGCCGCACCGCGAGATTCGGACCCCGCAGGTATCACAACCGCCACATCCCCGTCGTACCTGCGGTACATCAGCCGCCCACGGCGGCCGCGAGGATCGGTGTAGAACAGAAACGGAAGGCCGTATCGGCACAGCCGAGCGGCGGCTTCATGATCGGCCAGGTGCGGTGCCGGTCGCGGCTGCACGGTGAACGTCGTCGCTGAGGCGGGCACTCCAGGCAGTACCTGATGTTGCCGGGCCAGCCGTACTCCGGCCGGACCTGCCCAGAACACGATGGCGTCCTCGCCGGTGTGGTCGTCCACGAACAGATGAGCGTCGTAGTCCATCGCGTCCATAATCCTTGCGGCCTCGGCCAGGTTGGTGACAATGGGGTCGCATACCTTGCGCCGCACGATCGGCCGCTCGTGCGACACCCACCCCAGTGGCGGACGAGCGGGGTCGGGCCAGCAGCGCGGCTCTCCTCGCCCGGTCAGCCGGGTCAACTGCCGATCGAGTCGCTCAGCTGCGAAGCTGGCGACGAATCCGCGCGGGCCGCTGATCTGAACCCGGGTCGGCGCATCGAGAAACCGGACGTTGGCCTGCACGAGAGCCGGCTCGTCTGCGCCTGGCACGGACAGACGAACTCGCGCCGTTGCGGTGATGTGGTGGCGGCGCAACACCCGGGCCAGCACGCGCGACAACCGAGCCGTTTCGCAATCCACCGCCTTCCCACGCGTCTCGATCGCCATCACCGGATCCACCGGTGGCGACAGCCGCTCGATCACTGACACGGACCGGCCTCACTTCCTCGGGCGAACAAACTGACTTCTCATGCCACCAAGGCAACCGATCGGCACATAGGGCCAAAAGTCCATGAAGCGGGGGCACATATCCCCGAATCCCGTTCAGCCGACGCTTCCGGATTAGATGGACATACTGGAATATATTGCAATGCCGCACAATTCGACCCCTACTCAGTAAAGTCACTCTCTTCGTGCACCGCGGCCGTGTGTTGGTATCCACCAGCCGCTGCCGGTTTGCCTCCATTCGCGCGGCCCACGGTCGAAAGTCCCTCGGCAAGAGTCGCTTCAGCACTGCCGTGGCTGCTGTCCCCATCCGTAACGTCGGCGGTGGCAACACCATGCAGATATGAGCGCAGAGGAGATCGAGATGCTCGCCCGGGTCGTCTATGAATCAATGTTCGGCAACACTGCCGCCGTCGCCAGGGCCATCGCCCAGGGCCTCGATGGATACGGCACGGTGGAAGTACTGGACGTCGCTACCGCTGCCGACGCGGCGGCGCCGCAGGTGGATCTACTGATCGTCGGTGCGCCCACCCACGCCTTCGGCCTGAGCAGACAACGTACCCGACGCGACGCCGCCAAGCGGACCACAGCACCGGTCGCGGTCGATATCGGTGTCAGGGAATGGCTCGATGCGGCATTCGCGGTCCCAGCGGGCAGCAGGGCTGCGGCGTTCGGCACCAAAGCCGCCACTCCGTCCTGGCTGCCCGGGTCAGCCGCACGCGGCGTGGCTAGACGGCTGCGCCGGGCGGGCTACGAGCTTGCCGCCGATCCGATGGATTTCCTTGTCACTGATGTCATCGGCCCCCTCGCCAACGGCGAACTCGAACGAGCCCGCGCGTGGGCGGAACGGCTGGCAGCCGCGGAACTGCAACGAGCCGCGTCCCGCCCCTGATATCAATCACTCGATCATGTACGTCGCGCTCTCGCGAGCCCGATGTCGGAGTCGCACAGTCACCACGGTTCCGGACCTATAGCGGTGGCCGTCCCTACCCGGGCGGATTCGCCGACGCGCGCGGCAACTCTGTCAAGGGACCTCGGTCCCCGATCCGAGGTACCAACATCCAGGTGCGCCGGCCGGGGACTCCGTAATCTGTGGGTGACCATACGAAGGGGTTATCCATGATCAAGGTATTCCTGGTCGACGACCACGAGATCGTCCGCCGTGGTGTTGCGGACCTCGTCGACCTCGAGCCCGATCTGGATGTCGTCGGTGAAGCAGGCAGCTACTCGCAAGCAATGGCCCGCATTCCCGCGCTCCGCCCCGACGTAGCGGTGCTGGACGTGCGGTTGCCCGACGGAAACGGCATCGAACTATGCCGTGAACTGCTCGCAGACGATCCGGGCCTGCGCTGCCTGATCCTCACCTCCTTCACCGACGAACAGGCCAAGCTCGATGCCATCCTGGCCGGGGCAAGCGGGTACGTCGTCAAAGACATCAAGAGCCTCGAGCTCATCGATGCCATCCGTGTCCTCGGAGACGGTCGATCGCTGCTGGACAATCGGGCGGCCGCCGCGCTCACGGCCAAGCTCCGTGCCGAAGCGGAGACCAGCCCGCTCGCCGGCCTCACCGTCCAGGAACACACCCTTCTCGCGTTACTCGCGGAAGGATTGACCAACCGGCAGATCGCCGGCCGAATGTTCCTGGCAGAGAAGACCGTCAAGAACTACGTCTCGAGACTGCTTACCAAACTCGGCGTCGAACGCCGCACCCAAGCAGCGGTACTCGCCTCCAGGCTGCAACAGCCAGAAGGACAAGTTGGACAGACCCGGCCGTAGCCGGCGTCGGCCCGAACTAGCCCTGCGGGGTCAATCCGGAAAACCGGGTACCGGTCCGCGATCTGCGCGAACTCACCGAGTCCGGCGGTGCGATCAATCGGAAAGTGCGGACGGGCTGCCCGCCTCGCTGGGGAACTTCGAGTTCCATGGCGCCTCCGGCATCGACACTCATGGACGCATTCGCCGAGCGGCACGGTCGATAGGGACTGTAATTTCTTCGGTGTAACTCCTGGGCAAGATGGATGCACCTGTGACTGATGAGAAGGTCGGCGAGGCTGCCCAGCCGGTGTCGGCGAGGTCGATGGACGAGCAGATCCGGCAGTGGGCTGCTGAGGCTCGCCGCGACGGGCTGCAGTTGGTCGGTGAGGGCGGTCTGCTGGCGCGGATGACCAAGTTGGTGGTGGAGTCCGCGCTCGAGGGCGAGATGGACGATCATCTCGGTTACGCCAAGCACGACCCGGCCGGTCGTGACGGGGGTAACTCCCGAAACGGCAAGCGGTCCAAGACGATCGAGACCGAGGCCGGGCCGGTGGAAATTACGGTGCCCAGGGACCGGGAGGCGAGTTTCGAGCCGCAGATCGTCAAGAAGCGGCAGCGGCGATTGAATGGTGTGGAGAACATGGTGATCTCGTTGTCGGCCAAGGGATTGACCACCGGAGAGATCTCGGCGCACCTGCGCGAGATCTACGGGGCAGAAGTGTCGAAACAGACGATCTCCACGATCACCGACCGGGTGATGGAGGGCATGGCCGAGTGGCAGAACCGGCCCCTGGATCCGGTGTATCCGGTGCTGTTCATCGACTGCGTGGATGTCAAGATCCGCGACGGAAACGTGGCGAATCGGCCCATCTATGTCGCGATGGGTGTGACCGTGCGAGGGCACCCGCGACATCCTCGGGTTGTGGGCGGGTGAGCACGGCGACGGCGAGGGCGCCAAGTACTGGCTGCGGGTGCTCTCGGAGCTGAAAAACCGTGGCGTCGCAGATGTGTGCATCGTCGTCTGCGACGGCTTGAAGGGGCTGCCCGATGCGATCGGCCAGGTCTGGCCGCAAGCGCTGGTGCAGGGCTGCGTGGTGCATCTGCTGCGCAACTCGTTCGCCTACGCCTCCCGCAAGGACTGGCCGGAGCTGGCCAAAGACCTCAAACCGGTCTACACCGCACCCTCGGAGCAGGCCGCGCTGGATCGGTTCGCCGAGTTCAGCGAGAAATGGGAGAAACGCTACCCAGCCATCATCCGGTTGTGGACCAACGCGTGGGCGGAGTTCGTGCCCTTCCTCCAGTTCGACAACGCAATTCGCCAGGTCATCTACACCACCAACGCCATCGAGTCGGTCAACGCCCGCATCCGCCGCGCGGTCAAGGCCCGCGGCCACTTCCCGACCGAGGCCGCCGCCCTGAAATGCGTCTACCTGGCCATCATGAGCCTCGACCCCACCGGCACCGCCCGCCAACGCTGGTCCAACCGCTGGAAAGCCGCCCTGAACGCATTCGAGATCACCTTCGACGGACGCCTGTCCGCCGGCCGCAACTAACCCGAGTCAACAACCGAAAGGAGAGCGGGCTACACCGAAGACTGGACAGACCCCCTCGGGACTGGACGGCATCACCTACCGCCATCTCCGACACCCGCAAACCGTCGACCTGATGCTGGCCCAACGGAAACCCGAAGCCTCGCCCGGCATTGTTGCCGTCGCCGCATTGGTCCGGGCTGCGGCTGGAGGCTCCGCGCAGAACGAACCAGGCTAGGTTCAAGGGGTCAACGCAACGCAACACCCTTGTTGACGAGGGGTTCGAGTTGGGGCGTCCTGCGATATCGGTTGAGGTTCAGCGTTCGTTCTGAGCGTGGATCCGTGAGGGCGAGATCATCGACACCCCGGCCGGGGCGGGCGAGGGTATCAGTGCGATCGCCAGGTCGATCGGAAGGTCTGCCTCGACCGTCAGCCGCGAGATCCCGCGTGGCACTCGCCGACCGAAGACGGGATATCGGGTGACTGTTGCTCAGGCGCTCGCCGACAAGCGCGCCCTCCGTCCCCAAAATCGCGTTGCTCCGCCGCGATTCCCGACTGGGCGCCTCTGTCGAGCGGCAATTGCTGTTGAAGCACAGCCCCGAGCAGATCAGCCAGCGGCTGCTGGTCGATTTCCCGACGATCCGTGTATGTGTGTCTCCCACGAGACGATCTATCAGTCGCTCCACGTTCGAAGACGAGAAGCGCTCAAACGTGAATTGGCGCAGTGTCTGCGAACCGGACGTGCGCTACGCAAGCCGCACCGCAAGGCCGACGAACGTCGAAGTCGGCCTGCCGGTGCGGTCTCGATCAGTCAACGTCCCGCCGAAGTCGAGGACCGGACAGTGCCGGGCCACTGGGAAGGAGATCCCGAGCGCCACGAGGCGCCATGTAACCGAGTGGAGGTGGAAGACCTGCACCTTTGTGCTGTCGCAGCAGCATAACGAAGCTGGGGGCAGCCCGAACCGGGAGACGCCGGTGAGGGCGGTAAGCAGCCCCGACAACGCCGGGACGGGCCAGCACTACCGGATGGCTCGGGTCCGGCAAGCAAGACGGGAAGGTGTACGCGAGGAACCAGTGGTCTAACGCCCCTCAAGTCTCCCGCCAGCTCGAAACCCGGTGGATTTGGGCTGGATTGCGGTGCACACCCGCCACAACGGTGGGGAACTTCGGAGCGGCATCGAGGTCGTTCGTTCCGGAGGCCACGGTGAATGTCTGCGGCGTAGCCGTGGCGATACCGCAGGGGTATAGCTGGGCACCTCACCCGTCGATCGGTTCATGGTGAACGTGGGAACCACCCCGAGCCTCCGGGACCCGTCCGCCGGCCAGGTGGTCGCCTTCCGGATAGACGCGTCGTCCGTCGACGGTTCGGTGGTGGGGCGGAGGACCCGTAGTAGTCCGAGGGCGGGAAAGCCGTCCACATGGCGAAGGGGTCCAGCGGGTTCACGCACGCGACGTACTGCAAGGGATGGAGACGCTGGTGAATACCGGTGAGCCGTGGCCTGACGCCGATCTGGCGTGGCTGCGGGTACGACGGATGCAGACCAAGCTGCACCAATGGGCGGCCGATGATCCCGGCCGCAGGTTCGATGATCTGTTCAATCTCGTCTGTCACCCGGACTTCCTCGCCGTGGCTTGGGACCGGGTCGTGGCCAACAAGGGCGCGCGCACGCCGGGGGTGGACCGGGTGATCCCGGCGTTCATCTCCGATCAGGCCGACACCGCAGCCTTCCTGAGCGAGACGCGGGAGCAGTTGCGATCGCGGTCGTTCACCCCGCTGCCGGCGCGGGAACGTCTGATTCCGAAGCCCGGGCAGCCGGGGAAATTGCGGAGGCTGGGTATCCCGTCAGCACGGGACCGGCTGGTGCAAGCGGCCCTCGTGCTGGAGCCGATTTTCGAGGCGGATTTCAAGCCGGTGTCCTACGGCTTCCGCCCGAAACGGCGCGCTCAGGACGCGATCGCAGAGATTCATGCGCTGGGCACCCGGAACTACCAGTGGGTGTTCGAAGCTGATATCGCTGCGTGTTTCGACGAACTGTCGCACTCGGCCGTCATGGCCGGGCTGCGTCGGCGAATCGGTGACAAGCGGGTTCTGGCCCTGGTGAAGTCCTTCCTCAGGGCAGGCATCCTGCCGGAGTCCGGGCAACTCCGGGGAACAGCATCGGGCACGCCCCAAGGTGGCATCGCGTCACCGCTGCTAGCCAACATCGCCCTCTCGGCACTGGATGAACATTTCTACGCCAAGGACGATCACGGCACGCGATGGCGACGCGAAACGCACCGCAAACGCGGAGGGGCGTTCTACCGAATCGTCCGCTACGCGGACGATTTCGTCATCATGGTATGCGGCTCCCGCGAACACGCGGACGCGCTCTGGGACGAGGTGAGGCAAGTGCTGGCCCCTTTGGGGCTGCGCCTGTCGGAATCGAAATCCCGGGTCTGCCACGTCGACGAGGGATTCGACTTCCTGGGATTCCGCATCCAACGGCGACGCAGGAAGGGAACGAACACGTGGGCGATCTATACCTATCCGTCGAAGAAGTCACTGCTCTCGGTGATGGGTAAGGTCCGGTCGCTCACGGCCAGGACACGACATCGAACGCTCGAAGCCCTGCTGCGCCAGCTCAATCCGGTGCTGCGGGGATGGTGTCAATACTTCCGGCACGGCGTCTCCAAAACCACGTTCGGCTACCTCGACGCTTTCACCTGGAGGCGGGTAGCCAGCTGGCTTCGCAAACGCCACAAACGGATCAACTGGAAGCAGCTCTACCGACGGTTCCTGACCGGCAGGCCCGGGAACCGCCCGGCGGAGAACGGGGTCATCATGTTCGACACCACCACCGTCGAGCTCACTCGATACCGGTGGAGAGCGAGCAACATCCCCACACCATGGAACACGAGCACGGCAACAACTCCGGTTGCTGTCTGAACCGCGGGAACCCGTGGAGCGCCGGATGCATGGAGACATGCACGTCCGGTGCGGCGGGCGGTCCGGGGAAACGGACCGGGAGCAATCCTGGCACCGCGCCCCGGACCGACCCACCATCACCGGGGCCGGGAACTGCTCCGCCATCGGCACGCTTGTCGAGCGCGCGACCGGATTCGTCATGTTGCGCTCCCTCGCACGATATCTACAAGGAATTTCAGGCGCGGAACACCAGCCGAGTAGCCGCGCGGACCCGAGCATCGGACCACATGGCCGGCGCTGCAGGTCATGTCCGAGGCTGAATGCGTTCGCTGGCCGCCAGGGCGGCGAGTTCCGCCCGTGAGGAGACGCCGAGCTTGGTATAAAGGCGGGTCAGATGGGCCTCGATAGTCTTCTCGCTCACGTAGAGTTCCTGTGAGATCTGGCGGTTCGTCCGGCCGAGTACGACGCGGTCGACGATCTCGGATTGCCGCTCGGTCAGATTGCCGAGCCGCACCGTGGTCGCGCGGGAACGGCTTCGTGGTCCTGACGTCTGCCGCTCGCCTACCCGGTGTAGAGCCAGGCGAGCACGCTCGGCGAGCCGTTCCGCGCCACAGAGTTCGAATGCCAGGAGCGCTGCGTCGAATTGGGCTTTCGCCGCGGTGAGGTCGTGCAGATCGGCGAGCGCGTGTCCGAACAACAGACGAGCACGGGCCGCATCCAGAGCAGTGCCGCTGGTGGTGTACTCGGTGACGGCCTGCTCGGCGTTGTCGGCGGCCGCCCGTACCTCCTCGCGGGTCAGTTGTACGTGCGCGCGGCAGTATCGTGCGTCGCCGAGCCGCATATGCATCATCGGCATGCCGTCGACGATCGTTTCGACGCGTCGAGTCGTCTTCTCCGCGGCGTCGATCCGTCCGAGAGCGAGTTCGGCATCGACCAGATACCGATAGAAATGTGGCATGAGGGTCGGGTATATCTCCCCGGGTACCTCGCTGACGATCTTGATGAGTTCCTGGCGCCCGCGGCGATAGCGGCCGGCCTCGATCAACGTGGAGCCGTAGACCAGCGGTGCGTGCCAGGCGTATAGGGCATCGGGCCTCTGGGCGTTGAGGCGCATGCTGAGCGCGCCGGACGCCAAGGCTTCGGTGGTGCGGCCCATTAGTGTCAGCACCCAGCCGCGGGTCGCCTCGGTCAGCGCCATCAGCGGCGAATTGTGCAGCAATGATGCGGTTTTGGCGGCGTTCGTCGCGGCGGAAAGGCCGATGTCGAGTCGACCCTGGAGCAGAAGTCCCAGCGCCCGCAGATGCTGGAGCTCGACCAGATGCCTGCCGTGTCCGGTGTCGCGGCACAGCCGGATGCCCCGATCCGAATGCGCGACCGCATTACCCCACCGCTCCATGGAAATCTCGGCGTAAGCCACGTCGGTGAGCCCGTCCAGCAGCGCCGGCGCGATCTCGGTGTCGGTGAGGGAGTCTAGCGCCGAGACCGCCTCGTCCAGATACCGGCCACCGTCGCTCAGTGACTGTCCACAATGCAGGGTACCCATGAACGCGCTGGCCGCCGTTGCCACGAGATACAGCCACCGGTCGTCGCGCGCCGTGGTCGACTGCTGTACCTCCGCCGTGAGCCGGGCCGCCTCACACCAGTCATGCATCATCAGGTGGCTCTTCGCCAATTGCAATCGGAGGCGGGCAGCCTCGAGACTCCCCGGCACGCTGAGCGACAGTGCCGCGGTGAGTAGCCGCCGTCCCTCTGTGGCATTGCCCAGCCCCTGCTCGGTCAAAGCGATCTGTGCCAGGACCCGGACGCGATCGCCGGCTTCGTCCGATGGAACGAGTTCCAGCGCCTGCCGCAGCACATCGCTGCATTCGTCCAGACGGCCGGTCGCGCTGAGTGCATCGGCGAGCGCCATGGTCAGCGAAAGCCGCCGCCGCGCCGGGGCGTCGTCAGGTAGCAGACGCAACGCTGCGCGGAACCAGCGCTCTGCCGCGAGTGGTGCGCGCGGCGCAGCAGCCATCCCTGCTTCGGTCAGCAAATGGATGACATGCTCGTCTCCTACCTCCCCGCAATGTTCGAGGTGGAGAGCGCGTACGGACACCGCCGCGCCCCGCCGGGCCAGCGCCGCTGCGGCCCGGTGATGCGCTCGCCTCCGCCAGGCGTATCCGCTGCGCTGGTAGATCGCTAGGTGCACGATGGGATGGCGGAACGCGAGCCGTCCAGGCGCTCCTGTCTCGTTCATCAGCCCCACACGAACCAATTCGTCTGTGGCGCAGTGTGCCTCGGCCTCGTCCAGATCGGCGACCTCGATGGCCAGCTCGAGGTCGGAGAGTTCGCCCGTCACAGCTGCGGATTGCAGCAGCAAACGCGCATTCGGCGAGAGGGTTCGAACTTCCTGCTCCAGCGCGAACTGGATCGCAGGGGGCACACCCGACGGGTCGACAGCATCGCCAGGGCCGCCCATGAACCCGCTGCGTCCGTCGTGGGCGTGCGCCAATTCTTGGAGATAGAACGGGTTGCCGCCACAAGAGCGATACAACTGCGCCAATTCGATGTCGTCGAGAGGGTTGCCGGCGAGCAGTTCAGCGGCTTCTTCCAGGGACAGCGGACCGAGTTCGAGCACGGCCATGGTGCCGTTGCGGGCAGCGCAGGCCAGGACCGAGCCGTGCGTGTCCGGCAGTCGCCGGGAACGATGGGCCAACAGCAATGCCAGCCGGGGTACCCGATGGCGCAGGAGATGCGCGATCACCTCCAGCGAGGCGTAGTCGGCGCAGTGCACGTCGTCCAGCACGAGCAGCACTGGTCGCCATGCCGCCAGATGGTGTAGGACCCTCCGCACGGCACGGTGGCAGCGGTGCCGCTCGATTTGCAATGGCGTCGACAGGGGGGACACCAATGCGCTCAGCGACGGAAGCAGCCATCCCAGTTCCGCGAGCTCTTCGGCACAGAGAATTCGCAACTCCGTCCGGCGCAACTCGCCGAAGGGCTGATCGAGGGCATCGATCATCATGGCGTAGGGAATCTCGGGTTCCAGCTCGGCGCCTTGTCCGTCGAGTACCTGGAAACCGAGGGCTTCCGCTTGCACCGACGCTTCACGGAGCAGCCGCGTCTTGCCGATGCCGGGTTCGCCGGTCACCGAGATCACCGATGTCCCTCCCTCTCGCACGGCACGGAGGGCCGCGTGGAGGCTGCGGATCTCCGCCGCACGACCCACCAGTGGCCGGACATCTCGTTCCGGCAAGCCCACCGATATCTCACCTCCGGGCGATCGACAGCTCGGTTCGCCTAACCATCCGAGCTATGCCGGTGCATCGTAATCGGACCGAGTTCCGCTGTCGCACCGTAAGTATTCGCAGGGATGGAACGTCGAGCCCGGCTGCCACTGATCTATCGCAATGCCGGCGTCCACACCGGGTATGCAGTGCCCTGTACGGAAACACGGTCGTCACAAAGGGTTGGTCGCGTGTGCGGCCGCTGTGCCGATCGCGTCTGGATGGCGGGTGAAAGTGTGGGTCGATGCAACGCCGATGAAGGACTCGAGGGGTTCAGGCGCTCTGCGGGCAAGCTTGACGCCACATCGTAGATTCCTCGGATCGATGTGGGTGTGCGACTGTCCCGCGCCCAGGCTTCCCCCGCCCGCAAATAGGGTTTTCCCTACTACGTCCGACTGCCGTCGGTGCCCGATCCTTGTTGTGGCGATACGGCCGAATCCCTGGACCTGCCAAGGCTCGACAAGTTTCGGCATCCACGGCGTGTCCTCGCACCGGACTCCGCTGGTCGCCTGTGAACGTCTGGCCAGCATCCTGCTGCCCAGCGCCGATACTCTTTAGGAGCGCCGGATGCACGTTGATTCCTGTCGGCCTCGCCAACGCGTCGCGAACCAGGCCTGGCGCGAGCGAAGACTCCTCGTAGCAATCGAGCCCGACGTGAGGGCGGCCCACCAGCCCCAGGACGAGTTGGCAGCGATGCCGGCCCGCGCGGTTTGCGAAGTTCTCGGCAAGGAGGCGCGACAGGCCGCGACGGGCGCCACGTGGCCGGGCCACCGATGAGCACGGCGGTGCTGTCTTCCACCGCCGCAGCACGGAGCGTCTGGATGAGAGCGTTCGAGCGGGACGCGGGCACCGATTCCGATCAGGCTGCGGCCGTCGGCGCGCCGGAAATTCTGTCGTCGCTGTGGAACTGGGCGGCGGCCGTTCGTGAGGCAGAGTTGCGACGCTTGGACAACCGGGTGCCTGGACTCGACGCCGGCGCCCGCAAAGAGGTCGAGCGAGCCATTCAACGGGTTGTAGAGGGTCTGTTCGGCGATCTCGGATCTCGGTTGGCCCGCGACGCCGCTCTCGTCGATGCGATCCACGTGCTCTTCCCACTCGACATCTCAGGAGGCAAACGATGACCAGAGTGGGTGTCGTGGTGCCACCGGCCAACCCGGCCGTGGAGCCTGAATTCGCACGTCTCCTGGCTACGCGCGCGGACCTCTACGTCACCCGCTTCCCCGTACAGCCCGGCCTCTCGCTGGCCGAGCGCTTGGACGCCTACAACGGTGCACTGCCCGACATGATCCGCTCGTTCGGCAGTCTTCCGCTCGATGCCCTTGTTATGGCCTGCAGTGGTTCACGCTATCTGCTGGGCCCGGCGGAGGACCGGCGCCGCTGTGCCGATTTGAGCGCAGAGTTCGGGCTGCCCGTCGCTTCCGCTACCGAGGCCACCAGGCGGGCGTTGGAACATCTCGGCGCCGGGGCTGTCACGCTGATCTCGCCCTATCAGCCGTGGCTGACCGCCCGCGCCGAAGAATTCTGGACGGCGGCGGGCGTGCGGATCGCCCAGCTTGTGCCGGTGAAGGCAAGCCGGCGCTTCGCGCCCTACGAGATAACCACGGATCAGCTCGTCACGCAGATCGAGCAAGCCGGGGTGGCGCGGGACGCGGTGCTGTTGCTGACCGGCACCGGCATGCCGACGCTGCGCGCCATTGCTCGGCTGGCGGAGAACAACGCGCGAATCATCCTGACCTCGAACCTCTGCGGTGCCTGGTGGGCGCTGACCAGCACGCGCCAATGCGCCATACTCGACGGCACCGAGCGGAACGCCTGGGCCGGACAGGCCGCGCCATGACTGCCGATGTCATCGTGGCGGGCGCCGGGCCGGTTGGGCTGGCCGCGGCGCTCACCCTCGCCAGGGCCGGGGTGTCGGTGCTGGTCCTCGAATGCGAGGCCGCGCTGAGAACCGGCTCGCGTGCCGCCACGATCCACCCCGCCACGCTCGACCTTCTCGATGACCTGGAGGTGGCCGCGGAGCTGGTGGCGCACGGCGTGATCGTGGATCGCATGCAATGGCGCGACCTTTCGGGAACCGTATTCGCCGAAATGACGATGGCCGCGCTGAATGGCCTAACCGGCCATCCCTTCCGATTGCACGTGGAGCAGGCAGTGCTCACCCGGTTGTTGCTCGATGCTCTCGAACCATACCCGGAGGTGGTTGTCCGGTTCGGCGCTCGGATCGAATCCGTCACCGACACGGGCCCGGCCGTAGAGGCTCGGACCTCGAGCGGACGAGAGCGGGCTCAGTATCTCGTCGCGGCAGACGGCGCACACAGCACCGTCAGGACCTCGCTCGGTCTGTCGTTACGGCGGTCGGTCTATCCGACGCACGCACTGCGAGTCTTCACCCGGTCCCCACTCGATGAACTGCTTCCGGGGCTTGCGCCGGTGACCTACATCCGCGACCCGGTCCAGTCCTGCAGCCTGTTGCGATTGCCCGACCACTGGCGGATCATTCTCAGGCTGGCCCGCGGCGAGCCTCTACCGCAGCGTGTGGCCGGACTGGAACTCAGTGACCTGGACGTCATCGGCGTGCACCGCTACCACCTGGCCGCGGGGGTCCTCGACGCCTTCCATCACGGCCGGGTGCTGTTCGCGGGTGACGCCGCGCACGTCACATCGACCGCAGGCGGTCTCAACATGAACGCCGGCCTCCACGACGCTGTCGATCTCGGCAGAACACTGGCCGGTGTGCTCGCCGGGCCCGCATCATCGTCGGCCTTGGCAAGGTGGGCGCGGCGCCGTCACGCGGTCCTGATCGACCACGTCGTCCCGGCCAGCGAAGCGAGGGTTGTGGGCGTGCAAGACGGTGAGGCCGCCCGATTGCCCGCCGCCGTCGCCACTGTGCAGGCCATCGCCGCCGACGATGAAGCGACGAGGGCCTACCTGGCCGAAGCCTCCATGCTCGACACAAACTCCTTCGAATAGGCGAACTGACATGCGAATACGGTTCCAAAAACACGCGGTCGAGGGGCGCACGCCGCTGCTCGACAAGCTCTACACCAGCCATCTGACGAGAGTCTCGGCTCCGGGCACTACGGTCGAAATCCGCACCCTGCCCCCACTGACGTATGCGACCGAGCTGCCCGAGGAGTTGGTCGGCTACGGTTCACTCGGTCTGATGTTCGGCGACTACTTCGCGCGCACGGCCGTTTCCGCCGAACGGGATGGCTGCGCCGCGTGGATCAGCGGTGCCGGCCAGGACCCTGGACTCGCCGCCGCGCGCATCCGGACCACCATCCCCGTCGTTGGTTACGGAGACGCGACCTGGCATGCCGCCCGGCAAGAGCGGCACCGGCTCGGCGTGATCGGCTTCATTCCGCATCTGGCCGAGCCGATCACAGACAACATCTCCTCTGCCGGCGCGACTTTGGCCTCCTACCAGGTGATAGATGACGGTGCTGTAGTCGTTTCCCGAGCGCTGGCCGAGGATTTCGATCCGTTCGTACGGGCGTACACTGCCGCCGCCGAACGGGCAGCGAAGGCAGGCGCGCAGTGGCTGGTGCCCGCGGAGGGCATCCCCAACGAGCTGCTCGTCCACTTGCAGATCCGGCAGCTGTGTGGGCTGCCGGTGATCGACCCCGGTGGGCTGGCGGTCAAGACCGCCGAACACCTGGCCGGCTTACGTGATCTCGGCATAACCGCCAAGGCCGCGTCCGGATACTGGTACCGGCAGCCATCCCGGGGCGTCGTGGAGCACGTCGAGCGGTCACTGGAGGCTACGTCATGAACTTTCCCGTGGTCCGACCACGGCGGCTGCGTCGCACCGCCGCGCTTCGGAGGTTGGTGGCCGAGAACAGGCTGCACCCCTCCGATTTTGTCCAGCCCCTGTTCGTGCGTGAAGGCATCACAGAGCCACGGCCCATCCCCGCGATGCCCGGCCAGATGCAGCACACACGCGAAAGCCTCCGCAAGGCGGCAGCGACCGCGGTCCAGGCGGGCGTGGGCGGCGTCATGATCTTCGGCATACCCGATGCGAAGCATCCGGACGGCCGTGGCGCCTGGGACGAGCGCGGCATCGCCCAACTGGCGATTGCCGATGTCGTGGCTGAAGTCGGTGACGCGGCCGTGGTGATAGGCGACATCAATCTCGACGAATACACCGACCATGGTCATGTCGGCCTGCTCGGGGCCGACGGCGACGTGGACAACGACGCCACGCTGCGGGCGTACACCCGAACAGCACTGGCACAGGCCGAAGCCGGAGCTCACTTGGTGGCACCGAGCGGCATGATGGACGGTCAAGTCGCCGCCATTCGCGCCGGACTCGACGGCGCGGGACATGAGCGCGTACCCATTCTCGCCTATGCCGCCAAATACGACTCAGCCTTCTACGGGCCTTTCCGTACGGCCGTCGAATCCTCGTTGGTCGGCGGTAGGTCCACCCACCAACAGGACCCGGCCAACCTCCGCGAGGCACTGCGTGAGGTGCGGCTGGACGTCGAGGAGGGCGCTGACCTGGTCATGGTCAAACCCGCTGGACTCTACCTCGACGTTGTCCGCCGGGTGGCCGACACGGTGGATGTGCCCGTTGCCGCCTACCAGGTTTCGGGCGAGTACGCCGCGATCGAGGCCGCTGCCAGGCAGGGGATGCTGCACCGTGAGCGGGCGATCGAGGAGAGTCTCACCGCGATCCGCCGTGCCGGGGCACGCATCGTCATCACCTATTGGGCCACCGAGGTCGCGCAACGACTTCATGGATAGCTACAAGGAGAGTCGCAGCGGTGGCACGGCTCGAAGTGACACCGCTACCGCAGCAACCCGCACCGACAGATACGCAAGGACAAGATCCCCGACGGCAGCTTTCGGCTGGACTCGGCCGTTTCCAGGCCAGAGACCACATCGACACACAGACATCGGGCGACGGGTGCCAGGAGAAGATGAGGAAGCTGCGGCGGCCAGACCGAGGGGTTTGTCTTGCTGGTTAGATCCGACTGGATTGCACGGGCATACGCCCGATTCGCCCAGCACTTGAGCAACGAAATCGAAAGACTGGCAAGGGCGGATGCCGAACACGGCGTCAGACCCTTCGCCAAGGAAGCCTCGGGTGCGGCCAGGGTGCTTTCCGACGCCGACAGAGGTCTTCGGCACGCTTTCGATACCGGCGACCCGTCGCTCCCGGGTCCGCTGTCGCACTCGGGATCCACCTCGCCGGATCGCTTCTACAACGGAGCACGGCTGTGGCAAGTCGATCAAGTGTTTCCCAGGGCTTTTCGCAGAGACGAAACCGCAGCCGAGGAAGGCTATATTCGCACAGCGTCACACAGCACCGCCGGAGACGTTGTCTATCTGACCGACGGCACCGACATCGCCGGCGTGTACGGAACGATCACGAGCTGGACCGATGTCCGTGACGGCACGATGCGGTTCCACCCCGCGGGCATGGTACTGGGTATCGACGCCAACCGTATCCGGCTGAATCCGATGCTCGAAGAAGGGCATTCGGCAGCCAACTTCATCGAAGGTGTCAGCGACCGCGTATTCACCACCCCGGGCCGCGTCGACACCTCCAAGATCGTCAGCGTGAAATTCCAAACCTACGACGACATCATCACCAACCCCGAGGTAAACCTGGTCGCCGACGGGTTCCCCGGCTTCGACGGCCTTGGGCAGGATTCGCTACGTGACCCCGCGATAGTCGCCGATCGCCTGACCGGCATCGCCGAAGCCGTGCGCAGAAACTACCCGACGATCGATGTCACCGTCGGCTCCAACCGCCTCACCACCGACGAAGCCATCCGAACATTTCTGGCAACGTGAGCAAAGCCCTGGCGTTCTCGGTCCGGCTCTTCATATACCTGATGACACGACAGCTGCGGTCGACCGCGGCGAACTCGGTGTGGCGACGATTGAAATCAGCGCGTTACGGCAGATCGCAAGAAATTCGTCGTCTCGCAGCAGGCCGATTTCATCGCATGGATCGCCACGACGGTCGATTGATGCCCGGCGCTACGGTAAGGAGCTTGCCGGCTAGCCCGGCGATTCGGGATCCGGCCGGGGTTCATACCGCCATCGTCCCCTGATTCCGCGGATTCCGCTGTAGCTGGGGCATAGGGACGGGCTCGGGCAGCACCGTCCCCTTGGGAACCAGCGGAATCGCCGGCGTAATTGGACCGAACACGTATTTATCGCCCAGGTCTTTTTGTGCGCGCTCGAGGACATCGATTGCTCGCTGGAGCGTTCGCTCGACGGCGAGGACAAGTTGATATTCCGCGTAAGAAGCCAGAACATCAGTGGAAGGGCGTTCGATGTAAGCGGCAGGCACTGTTCGCTCGAGGCTGGCCGCGTTCAACACGTCTTGCAACCGATGGACCAGGTCTTGAATTTGCTTCAGCGCCGCCGAACCTATCGTGGCGACCTCTCGAGCGGTGGTGATGACCGTGCCGTCCGTGCCGCGCCACGCCGCTGAGCGACTTCGGAGAACATCCTGGGAGCTCGCGTACGATGCGGCGGCCGACCCGTTCGGACTGGTAGCTCCGGCCTGCAGCAAGGGGGGAGCGGCGGGTGGAACCACTGGTGGCGGTACCGCGTATCGCGGAGTGCCCAGCGTATCAACCAGATCCTGGAATACTCGCCGGGCGGCGACTATGTAGTCGGCGAGAGCCTTGGATGCCCGGGGTGGAGGGTCGAGCGGCACCTGCCAGCCCTTGGGGGGTGCTATAGGCGACGGCCCCGGGGATGGTGAGGGCGTGGGACCTGTTTTGCCCTTCGACGAGTTGATATCCATCAAGCCACCTTGTGCCGACGATTGAGATCGTATAAATAGCATCTCACAAGAACCGCAGAGGAAATTTCCCAGAAATGGGGGTCGCGGCACAATCGAAGTGGTCCAACTTTGGGAGTCTCACCGAAGTCGATGCCCTCCGCGGCGAGTGCTTCTACTCCGGCGGCGATCATCGCCTCGGCATTCGAATGTAGGCAGTGACCGAATAACGCCCGCATTTGCGCTGCGGTAACCATCTCACCGGCCTTTGCGTCCATGCGCGGCAGGACAGAGCGGAGACTGGTAATGGGTAGTTTCAGTTGTGTGGGAGTGTGCTGAGGTTCAGTGGATAGCGGTGGGAGCATGCGAGTTGAGTTTCGAAATTACGTGAGCTCGAAATGAGGGTTCGCATGGATGCGGCAGTCGCTGCTCGGTCGCCCGTGAAATGGTGGTCGGAGAGGTAGTCGACGGCGCTTTCAGCGTCGGCGTAGTTGTCGAACGTTGCTATTGCCTGGCGGGCAGGTTGGTTCGGACGTATCGGCGAGGTTCCACGATTGGACTCTGCCATCGCGCCCCTGGGCGTCGATGATTCGGTGTTCGCCGAGCCGGCGCGAACCAGTTCGGCGTGTGGCCGGTCGGTCAACCGCTTGAACTCACGGGCGGCTCAACCGCTGAAAGTTCTTCATCCGCCTGTAGGCGTCGACAGAACGGGAGGCGGTGGCGTTCCCAACCCGGCTGGGGCATAGAAGTGCCGGAACCCGCTCGAGGCGGCCGGTGCGCGCACTCCGGGCATCAGCCACTACTCCGGTGCTTCCACGAGTAGAACTCCGATACGAAAGATCGGGACTGCTGAGCGGTGTGACAAGGTCCCAGCAGGTCGAAAGTGGGAAGCCAACTACGCCACACAGTGTAGCCACGGGAGCACCGGGAGTCACGGGCTCCATGTCCGCTCGCGCCAGGAACGGCGGCCACCAGCGCGAGGACTCCACCGCCGAGGCATCGTCATCCTGCGCATGGCCAACGCCGTTGTCGTCGACACCACCTGGCGAGGCCGCCCCCGACGCCTGAGACGCCCCATCGGACACATGCTGTGCTCCTACGCCCACCCGGCACCAACTCCGGACCGAACCCACGCCGATTTGAGTTGCTTTGGCCTGGTGAGCATGGTGGTCGTGGAGGATGTCCCGAGTTGCGCGGAACTTTGGTGGCGGCCCGGTGACCATCAGGCTGCGCTCACCTCGTCGTTGCGCACCGAGAATCCGACAGGTTCGGCGGACTCGCGTGCCGAAGTTCGCGGTCGGGTGGGTGACGCGGGTTCTGTCGAGCTTGCGGGCGGGCTGTTTCCAGCGGGGGTTCAGAGCTTGTTGGCGAGCACGTCGAGGTTGCTGATTTCGGGCGGCGCAGCGAAGAGTTCGTCGGCGCGTTCGCCGAGGGCCTTGCCGACCGGCCCATTGAGATGTGTTTCGCGGGCGGCCTGGTCTGGGAATGCGTCGATGATGCCGAACGTCGAGGGGCCGAACCGTACCGCGAGCCAGGGCTTCGTGCCGGGCTCCTGCTCGACGAGTGGCAGCGCCGATCGCAGGAATTCCACGACCGCGTTTTCCTTGCCGGGTTTGGCTTCGAGTCGGACCAGCAGCGCCTTGGTGGCCATGTCGGGTCTCCTGTTCGAGGTGGTGGACATGATCCAGCATCACACCGTCGACCGATGAAGAGAAGGAGCCGAGCCCACAAATCAATGAGACCGATGTCAACCCCTAGCGATCGCGGAGTCGAAAGAGGAGACTCCAGGGTGGAGAGAATGACGACGCCTGGAATGCACCCACTGCTTGTTGTCGATGACGCGAAACATGGTGGTGTGCCTTAGTTTTGGTGTGTTCTTTCCGTTGCGTGCGCTGTCGCGTCGGCTGCCCTAGCAGAACGGTTCGTTCGTTCGGTCGGTCACACGTAACCGCCTGTGGCCGCCGGGCGGCAACCGGAAACGCCGCATGTAAGGGAGTAGCGAGATGAAAGCGCTTGTGTACGACGGGCCCCGTGAGGTTCATGTGAAGGATGTGCCCGATGCGAGGATCGAGCAGCCGACCGATGTGCTGGTAAAGATCACCAGCACCAACATTTGCGGGTCGGACCTACACATGTACGAGGGCCGCACCGATCTGGAGCCCGGGATGGTCCTCGGTCACGAGAACTTGGGGATCGTCGCCGAGGTGGGCAATGCGGTGGTAAAGGTCACCGCCGGGGACCGGGTGTGCCTGCCGTTCAACATCGGTTGCGGTTTCTGCCGAAACTGCAAGGAAGGATTGACCGCGTTCTGCCTGACGGTGCATCCGGATCCGAAGATGGCGGGCGCCGCGTATGGTTTCGCCGGGATGGGACCGTTCTGGGGCGGACAGGCCGAGTATTTGCGGTGGCGATTCGATGGTGGTCTACGGGGCCGGCCCGGTGGGCTTGATGGCGGCATATTCGGCGATGATCCAGGGCGCGAGCAAGGTGATGATAGTGGACCGGCATCCAGACCGGTTGCGCCTGGCCGAGCAGATCGGCGTCATACCGATCGACGACTCGAAGGGCGACCCGGTCGAGCAGGTGCTGGAGCAGACCAACGGGCACGGCGCCGACAAAGGTTGTGTGTGCGTCGGCTATCAGGCTCATGACCCGCAGGGAAATGAGGATTCGGCGATGACCATGAACCGGCTGGTCGATTCGGTGCGGTTCACCGGGCACATCGGCGTGGTGGGCATCTTCTTGCCGCAAGACCCCAACGCGCCCGACAAGCTGGAGAAGAAGGGCAAGATCGCCTTCGACATGGGCAAGTTCTGGTTCAAGGGTCAAAAGGCCGGAACCGGGCAGGCCAACGTCAAGCACTACAACCGCCAGCTTCGTGACCTGATCCAAACACTCACGCACAGCCGAAGAGTACGACAAAATTACTGCCCCCGACGGATCTTCAACCCCAAACTCACGACCACCGGGGCCAATGACGGATAGATATCCGGAATCGGAATCGTTATATAGGCCGCATTTGGATCTTGAAGTGCGGTCAGACTTCTGATTTCGCAATGTAATTAACTCGATCTTCACCTCCGATCGGGCCTCCGGCGGATATTCTTTGGCGACGACTCGGTACCAGGCCGGTCGAATTCGGGCCCCGGGAGCCAACCGTAGCCAGGCTTGTGGGCCTACACCCGCCCCGCCCCGAACGCCACGGCGCCATACCGAGTGGCTATGCCCCCACGCTCGCTGTGAGTCTTCGGGTGGCTGGCCTGGGACTGGCTGACCAGTGTAGGCGGCGGTCGCCCGTCGCGAAAATGTGACTCATGCAATTACTGGGCCTACCTAGGTGCCCTTCGGTTGGACTTGCCGTCACGGAGTAGGAGCGCCTGCCCCAGTCGTCGCTTCGTTGCGGCAGTTCCGGGCTGCGGCCGCTGGTACAGACCGTAGAGTTGGCGACGGTGATCTTCCCGGCGACAGCAGGCAGGAGTATCTAATGCCGCCGAACAGTGGGACCCGTCGTCCGACACAGGAACGTGCGAAGGCAACCCGCGAGCATATCCTCGATAGCGCCGCACGCCTGTTCGGAGAACACGGGATCGCCAACACTTCCATCAACCGGATCGCCACCGAGGCCGGAGTGAGCGTCGGCACCGTCTACCGCTACTTCACCGATCGCACGGTCATGGTGGACAAGCTGATCGAGCGGCTACTGGAAAATGCCGAACAACGCTTCACTCAGCATGTCTTCGGCCTCGCTGGGCAAACCACCGCAGAGCTGATGGTTTCCATCTTGGAGGTCATCACCGACGAGTTGAGGGACAACGCCCAGTTGATACGTGCGCTCTCGGTCGGCGTCTCGTTCTATGACACCGGCATCCCCGAACTCGAACTGCGTCTACGGCTTTTCGCCAAGGTGCTGGTTATCCAGCTCCTCGGACCGGGCGACGACCACAAGTACGACATCATGAGCATCGTGTTGATCAATACCGGGATCGCGGCAGCGCTCCGCGCGTCGGTGCTCGAGATCGACACCCCGCAACGTCAACAGGCTCTCAGCATCACCGCGCGTGCGGTCGCGGCGTGGGTCGAGTCCGAACGCACGCAGGACTCGGTATGACGCAGGTTGAACGCGGAACAATCGGCGCACCGTCAGGTCGCACTACACCGGGCCTCCTGCGCCGGCAGACAGGAGCGGGTACGTGACCCCGGCGAAGAAGGCGACTCGTCGTCCGACACAGGAACGCGCGAAAGCCACCAGGGAGCATATCCTCGATTGTGCCGCACGCCTGTTCGGGGAACACGGGATCGCCAATACCTCGACCAACCGGATCGCCGCCGAGGCCGGGGTGAGCGTCAATACCGTCTACCGACACTTCGCCGACCGCGCGGTCATGGTGGACGAACTGCTGGAAAGGCTGCTGGAAAGTATCGAACAGCACCTCATTCGCAGCGTGCCCGATTCCGTCGGCAGTACCGTTCTCGAGCTGGCCGTCCGCATTCTCGAGTCCATAACCGACGAACTGGTGGCCAACGCCTCGCTGGTGCGGGCGCTGGCGGGAGGGCTGGCCTACTACAACAGTGGTCTCCCGGAATTCGAACCACGCCTGCGCGCGCTACTGGAAGTTCTGCTGATCCGGGTGCTCGGCCCCGGAAATGAAAATGGCCATGACGCAATAGCGTTCGTTCTGATCAACGTCGGTTTCGCGGCGGCAGTCCGCGCCGCGCTACTCGACGCCGATATCGGCGAGCGCCGGGAAGTCATCGTCATGACCGCCCGCCTGATCGCGGCAGGAGCCGAAGCCGAAATCGCGGCGTTGTCAAGCTTCGGATAACCACCACCACAATTAGGCTCCGGAGCTGGCCGCTCGGCTGCGTTGCGGTCATATTCAACGACTGACAGCTCGTGCGCAAACCTGCTCACAACAAGAGGCAGGCAGATGAAGAGGGCGAATATGTCCGCCTGGCTGTTCACACGGCGTCGACATGGATATCGGGATGGCTGCGCTTGCTGAACGTGCGGGCGATGAGCGCCGAACGTAGCTGCCACACACCCGACGTGGTGGTGGGATCGAGTCCGGTGACCTGGCTGATGCGCCTGAGCCGATAGTCGACAGTGTTGGCGTGGATCTGCAACGAGCGGGCGGTGCGTTGGCGAATGAGGTTGTTGCTGATGTAACTCCGCAAGGTTTGGAACAGCTCGGGATGATCGTCGAGGGAGTCCAGCAGCGACCCTAGAGCTTCACGACCCGGCCCCGGCCTGGTCAGCTGGTATTCCAGCGCCATATCGGCGAAACGATACAGGGCGGGGGCACATTGCAGCCGTCGCACCATGTCGAGCAGCTCGTGAGCGCGATCGGCCGCACCGGGGACTCCAGTGGCCGACGCGGTGACAACAACCGCTGTCACCGGTACCCGCGCGGCCGCCGACAGCTGGGCGAGCAGTTCGTCGAGGCGCTCGTCGCTCAGCGTCACAGTCGGGATCAGGATCGTCCCGCCGTCCACACTGAGCAGCGCGAGTGCATGCTCGCCGCAACGGGTAGCGAGTTCGGCCTGCAGGCGGCGCAGCTTACGGCGGGCGACGACCTTGCCGTCGAGCATCGGATGCTGCTCATCCGGGTGGTTCGGAACCTCCACTGCCAGAACCGAATACTCCTCGGCGATGCCTACTCCATCTGCGCGGACCATCGCGGCGGTGGTGTATCCCCCCAGCAGTGCGGAGGTCAGAGTGTGAACGGCGGTGTGATGTTCACTGACCGCCGCCTTGGACTCACGGACATAAACACGGGCGACAGTGGCGCTCATGATGTCGAGCATTTCCACAACCAGTTTCATGCCGTCCACCAGACTGGTGTAGTCCTTCACCGTCCCGTTCGAGAAGACGAGATCCATACCCAGCTTCAATCCTTCATGGATGGAATGCAGGATCGTGTCGATCGGGACGCCCTCCCGGGCCCAATCGGCCGCCGCATCGGACAGCCGACCAGTCTTCGCCGGAATATCCTGCCCGTCCAGCATGCTGACCGACAGCTCGAGGCAGAACCGGGCAACGTCGTCACCGGGCAGCATGGCGGTCGACACGTTGTCGATGGAGTGCCTGGCCAGCTGCCGAGACGCCCCCTGCACGCCCCGTGTGGGTATTGGCATCGGTTCGCCCGAGACGGTCGATCCATTCCGAAGTGCCCCGTTGGTTGTCATCGTCGACTCCCTTCCGCCCAGTTGCTGCGGCTCTACTGGCCGATGGTGCGTTCGGCCGCCGCGCCGAAAAACTCCCACGCCGCACGCATTCGACCTGCGGCCCTTGATCGGTTGGTCCAACGATAAGAGGATGTCGAACTCACCTTCCACTCTTCTTTGCCCCACCCCTCGACATCGGTGAATAACGGCATTAACCTGCGGCGTAGCACCGTTGGTCCCGGCAGTCGAAGAAATTCTGCGGCGATCATGCGAGACGTTTGCTCACTTTTTGCGGTAGCGCTCACAGGTCGAGCGCGTAGCGCGCGTCGGCCAGGAGTTGGGCGATCCTGCTGCCACTGGATCCAGCTGTGGACGCCAGTCGTCGCAGTCCGAGCAGGGCGGAACGACGGATTCGGTGCCGACCACAGATCGTCCATCAGATCGCAGAAGATCGAGCGGTTGGCGATGAACGCCGTTGGACGGATTTGTTGCCACCCTACGAGCGCGGACGGGGCGCTCGAAGAGCGGTGAACTGGTTGCACACCGAACCTGCGAGTGCGGCCGGACGAGTTGGCCAACCCGGCCACCTTCGATTCCTGGCCGATCGGCACACACTCCCGGGGTTACTCGCAGGACGCGCCGAAACAGTCCTGGCAGCAGGGCTCAGGGTAGCGACGTCAGTCGAGCTGCCCGTACTTCAGTTTCGAGCCATGCGCCAATCATCTGAGCGGTCATCGCGATGGCCTCGCGGCGTTTGTGGTCGTCGACCTCCTGGGCCGTTGTGCGCAGCACCGCCGCGAAGCCGATATTGATCAGCACGTACGCCATCACATCATGCTTGTGATCGTCTCCCGGACCGAGGAGCTGGATCAACAGCACCTTGACCAGCGGACGCAGACGCAGTTCGAACTCGGGAATCCGGCTGCCATTGGATTGCATTTCGCCGCCCAGCGCGCGCACCAGATGCGCGTTGGCGACCAACTCTTCGGCCAACAGATCCGATATCTCCGTGGATATTCTCGGAACCGAGGGGTGCAGCTGGGTAATCCGGCGCTGCGACAAGTCGGACACCCAGTGTGTGAAGCGCCGCTCCGCGGTTTCGAGAAGGCGCGCGAGCAGCTCATCGACGATCGCGGTCCGATCGGGGAAGTACCGATAGACCGTGCCGATACTCAACCCGGCCTCCGCCGCGATCCGGTTCGTCGAGATTTCAGCGATTCCACACTCACCGAACAACCGCGCCGCGGTGTCGAGTATCCGCTCCCTCGTCTCCTTCGCGCGCCGCTGGGTCGGACGGCGGCGCTGTCGGGCGGCTCTGTGCGGCATCACACTTCCCTGGTTTCGGACTGAAAAAGAGCTGTGCTCACTTCACCTTCAGCTGTCGATTATCACTGCCGCGTCTTGTAAGTTGTTAGACCGTTGAATCGACGGCCGACGTCGCGGGAACGGCCGACCTCAGCGGCACGCGATATTGGTCATGGGCTGGCCCACGGAGGTGCTGATGGCGGACGGTCAGCTGTCCAGAGGTCGACTGGCGCGGGGCACTCGGCTGGGCCGACTGGTCGCGGCGCAGGCGGCGCGTGGAGTCGGGACCCGGTTGTCCATGATCGGCCGGCCGGACGAAGCCCGGCAGATACTCGCCGAACGGTCCGCTCTGCAAGCCGCGCAGCAAATGGTTACAGTGCTCGGCGGCATGAAAGGTGCGGCGATGAAGCTGGGCCAGATGCTGTCGGTTCTCGATGTCGACCTCGTCCCCGAATCCCACCGTGAACTGTTTCGGGTGAAGCTCGCCGAACTTCGAGATCGCGCACCGGAGGTTCCGTTCAGGGCGATGCGGAAGGTCATCGAGGGTGATCTCGGGCCGATGTCCCGAGTGTTCGCCGATTTCGAGGAGACGCCGGTGGCCGCAGCCTCGATCGGCCAGGTGTATCGGGCGAAGTTGCATGACGGACGCATGGTCGCGGTGAAGGTGAAATACCCCGGTGTGGACGAGGCCGTCCACGCGGACATGCGCAACTTGCAGTTGTTCGCCAAATTGTGGAGATCCGTGTTGCCGAGCGCAGCCGACGCCGCCGTCCTGGACGAGATCGCACGCAACATCGGCGGTGAACTCGACTACCTGCGCGAAACGCGGACTCAGCATGCAGTCGCGTCGCGCTTCCACGAACATCCTTTCATCACCGTCCCCGACAGCGTCGGAGAACACTGCACGCACCACGTCCTTGTGACAGAGTTCGTCGAAGGTAGGTCCTTCCAAGAGATGCAAGCTCTGCCTGGAGCCGACCGAGATCGGATCGGTGAACTGATCTACCGCTTCTACATCGGTTCGCTGTTCTCCGACTACGAGTTCTGCGGTGACCCGCATCCCGGCAACATCCTTCTGGACGGGAGCGGTCGCCTCGCCTTCGTGGATTTCGGGCTCTATCACCGGATGAACCCCACGGACGCCGAATTCGAGCGCGCGTCCCTGCTCGCCGCCGGGGAACACCGGGCCGAGGATCTGTACCAGGCGTGGATCGGCCGCGGCATCATCGACCCGGACGCGAGCGTTACACCACAGGATTGCCTGGAGTACGTGTGGGCCGCCTCGGGCTGGCAGTTGCTCGACGAGGAGATCACGATCACCCCCGAACTCGCCACCGCGGCAGTGGTGCTCGCCGTCGACCCGAGGGCGGACGAATTCCGCGGTATGCGGCATCAACTGCTTCCGGCCGAGCACGTGTTCTCCAAGCGTGCGGAGTTGTTCACCTTCGCTGCACTCGGTCAGCTCGAGACGACCAACAACTGGCATCGACTGGCCCGGGAGTGGCTCTACGGCGAGCCTCCAGCAACCGAGATCGGGCGGGCGACGGCACGGTGGCGAGCCGGGCGACTGTCGGGCCCACCTTCCCGCCGCTGACCCGGCCCTCATCGAACTGCGGAGAGGTTGAGCCGCGTCTCGACACATCTTCACCGATGTTCCCGGTCGGCAGACGACGGGTGGCGGTGCCACGCCCTCGCGGTGTATCACAACAGCGCGGGCAGTGGGGAGATGGTCACGCATAGGAGTCCAGCCGGACTCCGAAGGGCACCGCGTTGGCCGGAGCACGTGTTGCCATCACCATGGACGCGAGTTCATCGGCCAGACCAGCGAACTCGCCCCCTGCCAGTCACCATGACCGGTTCGTCGACCTGATCAGTGAATTCGCTGACGCCGTCGGTGGTGACTTCGAGCATGCCGGCGGTGGAGATGTCGAAGAACAGGCCCGATACCGTCAGGCCGCGGGCAGCGGCGGCCTGGCCGATCACCGGGTGGTGTTGCAGGCTCTGGAGCTGAACGGCGACGTTGACCATGCTCAGCTGGGCGGTTTCGTCATAACCCGCGGCCGCCGCGGCCGCCCGCACCGGGTGCCCAGCACGGTAGGCATCCAGGCTCGGGCGGGCATGCGCGAGCCAGTTGTCCAGTCCCGGTCCGGTGGAGGCGCCGGCCAGCAGGGCCGTCATGGCACCGCAGGAGGAATGGCCGCAGACCACCACGTTGTGCACCTTCAAGTTGTCCACCGCGAAGGACAGGGCAGCCTCGACCGACGCGTCCGAGCCGTCCGCAGGGTACAGGTTGCCGACATTGCGGATGGTGAACAAGTCACCAGGACCGCTGTTGGTGATCACATTGGGCACGATGCGCGAGTCGGCACAGGTGAGAAACAGCGAGTGCGGATTCTGCTGGTCACGCAGCTGGTCGAGGTGCGGCCGGATCACGTGGGCGTGGCTGCGATGGTAGGCGACGACGCCGGCGGCGACCGCGTCACCGTTTCGGTCTCGCCACGGGCCGAGCACCTCGTCGAGCATGCCGCGCGCCCGGCCGCGCCGAGGCGGGCCGGTCATGGCGTGCTCCATGCGCACGGTGCCGATCTCGACGAATTCCACCTTTCCACCAGTACTTTCGTGCTGACGGACCCAATCGTGGATGGCCTCGTAGCCGGCGTGGTCGAGGAAGTCGACGGTCAGCTCGACAAGCACGTCCGTACCGGTCGGCACCATGGCCAGCTTCTGGGTCAGCTTCGGCAGCGCCAGGAACGTGCACGTGCCCTCGACGCGGACGATCCAGCGGTCGGTGCCCGCCACCGGCGTGACCTGCACCGATACCTTCACCACTCGCCACAGCAGCATCGCGAACGCCATAGCCAAGCCGATCAGCACGCCCTCGAGCAGGTTCAGAAACACCACGCTGACCATGGTCACCGCGTATACCGCCAGCTCGCCGGTGCGATGGGCGAGCCGGATATGGGCCAGCTTCACCAGCTGGACGCCCACCACGACGAGCAACCCGGCCAACGCCGACTTCGGGACCTGCTGCACGACGCCGACGAGCGCGATGGAGAACACCAGAATCCACACTCCGTGCAGAATCGCCGAGGCCCGGGTGCGGGCACCGGCGGCCACATTGGTGGAACTCCGCACGATCACGCCCGTGACCGGAAGTCCACCGAGCATGCCGGAGGTCATGTTGGCCGCGCCCTGAGCCACCAGCTCGCGGTCGAAGTCGGTACGCCTGCCAGTGTGCAGCTTGTCCACGGCCACCGCCGATAGGAGGCTTTCCACACTGGCGATCAAGGCGATGGTGAGCACCGCCGGCACCACCCCGCCCCAGTTGCCACTGGGCGCGGCGGGCAGGCCGATGGCGTCGAACAGCGAGCTGTCGATCTTGATGCGGTCCGGATCGCCAGGCAGCACGAGCGACAGCATCGTACCCATCAGCACCGCGGGCAACGGGCCTGGGATCAAGCGAACCTTCTCGGGTACCCGGCGCCAGGCGACAATGATGCCGATGACGATCACGCCGATGACGAAGTCGTCACCGTGCGCGTTCAGCAGCTGACCGGGGAGTTCGGTGATGTTCTCGGAGGCCGAGCTGCGCGACGCCGAGCCCAGCAGCACGTGCACCTGCTGCAGCGCGATTGTGACACCGATACCGGCGAGCATGCCATGCACGACGACCGGCGCGATCGCC
Source organism: Nocardia sp. NPDC041819 (assembly GCF_055590505.1). NCBI lineage: Bacteria > Bacillati > Actinomycetota > Actinomycetes > Mycobacteriales > Nocardiaceae > Nocardia > Nocardia sp. NPDC041819. The sequence continues at coordinate 38,459 of NZ_JBVJAP010000006.1, forward strand.
AGCGCGGCACGCGCGATCCGGCTCAAACCGAACATGATCTGCAACAGGCCGGCTGCGGCGGTGATGAAACAGGTTGTCTTCCAGCCGAACTGGTGGATCGTCTCGGCGACGACCACGGTGAGGCCGGCCGCCGGACCACTGACCTGCAGCGGGCTCCCACCGAGGAAGCCGACCGCGATGCCACCCACAGCGGCCGCGATCAGGCCGGCGGCAATCGGGGCGTCGGAGGCGATGGCAATGCCCAGCGACAACGGCAAGGCGACAAGGAACACCACGATCGAGGCGGGCAGATCATGGCGGGCGATCGACGAAAGCCGATCGAACCAGGGGCTCCCCGATGGAGCGGCCGATATACGGCAAGCATCGGTATCCGTGGACATATTTCTCCTTCGCCAGGCCTACGGGCCGGGCCGGTCGGTCGAACATCAGGCATCGAAAGCAGTTGCGGGACGACGGTTCCGAGATATCAGTGTCCGGCAGCCTCTCCAGCATCAGGAGTTTTCCAGTATCAACGTACTGGCGATAGCGCAGCGAAAACGGCCCAAACAAATTTTTGTGACCGGCACTATTCCGAGGGGCAGCGCCTCCTCCGGCGTCACAACGGGCCACCGACAAAATCTGGATTCAGAAACTGGTCTACATGTGACGGTAAGCGCGCCGCTGTACAGAGGTTTTGCCTGGCAGCGCAGGCACCGGGTGTAGCACCGCAGGCATCATGGTCGACATGGCATATTCGATGCCGGTGACGAAATGCCACAAGTAATTAGCTGAACTATCGTGTACATTCGGGTCACAGTTAGTAGTGATGCTACTGCTTGCTGTGATGATCTACCACCACTCGGTAAATAGTTGATCTAGAAATACAAAGTCTGGAAAACGACGTGCAACGACCCTCGGTTTCATGATCTGATCGTTCCGTCCCGAACCGGTAATTTCTCCATGAACACGACTGAGGATGACTGTATGAACTCGAGAATTATTCGCCCGCTCGCCGTCGTCGCATTCGCGCTGTCCGCCACCGCCCTCGGTGTCGGCACGGCCTCGGCAGATACCCCCGTAGCCACCCCGGTCGCGGGCTCGGTGGAGGTGTGCGTACCCATCCCGGTCGGCCCTGTCGAGCTGAGCCTCTGCCTGTAGCCGGCTAGCTCGAGTGGCACGCGGCGGTGCCGACATGGTCCCGGGTGAGCGCAACGGCGCGCTTTCCGGTTCGAAGTCGTCACCGCCGCGCAGCCTGCGCAAAAGATCGATAATCGGGTACTGAAAAACCGGGCCGGCGCCAGGATCAGGCGAACAGCCCGCACACCGGCACGGTCACCAAGCGCGATGAGGGCTGCCTGGGCGGCGCATCGACCCTCCACGTGACCAAGCATCCGACAGGCGGCGTCGAGACCGAACGCCACCCATAATTCGCTTCCGGTCAGGGGAGTCAGGAGTTGCATGTTGGCCGTTGATGCCGCGGATGCCAGAGCGCTGGCCGCCACGGGGGCGCGCCTGCGCATTGCATTGACCGTGATTTTGCGCCGCGTCCGGAGGGATCCGAATGACTGCCGATTGTCCGCGACGCAGTGGGCGGTGCTGGGGCGCTTGCATCGATGCGGAGCCATGTCCGCTGTCGATCTGGCTCGCCTGGAGATGTTGCGCCCGCAGACGATGCGCAATGTCATCGACGGGTTACGAGATCAAGGGCTGCTCGTCGGCGTACGCGACCCGATCGACAGACGCCGCGTGAACCTGATGCTCACCGACGACGGCCTTGCCTGGGCACGGGGGCAACAGGGAGCACTGCACGATGCTTTCGCGCGGCTTCTGTCGGAGAGCTTGCCGTCCGACGAACTGAACAAGGTGCACGAAGCGCTGGATCTGCTGGAGAAGATCGCCTACGGGTGATCCACCGACGCTGTGCGCTCCCCTGCGGCAGGCGAGCGCACAGCCGATAGAGTGCGCTGCGCAGCTCACCAGCCTCTCGGCACATCAGGTCGAGGCTCTAGCCAACTGTCATTGTGAACTATCACCATCGCTGCCTGACGGCTCTCCCGATATTCACGTTACTCGGAGTAAACCGTTCTCTACGTTCTTGCTCTAGTTACGCTGGTGCAATAGCACAGTTAACGGGGGTGGAAGGAAGCTCCACCATGTCTCTCACCTTCGCCGGACGGCAAGGACTCACTGTATCCGGTCGGCCCATGTCCCTGCCGCTGAAAGACGTGCGCGCCTTGTCGCGGCAGATGGTCGGGCATTTTGTCGAAACCGTCGCCCCCTGCGGCACCTTGCCTGGTGACGCGATCCATGGCGACATCACCATCATCACCCGCGTGTGCTTGGAGCTGGCAGTCAGCATGCTGGACGGCAGCAATATTTCAGAGAAGACCGGGCAACTCGAAGAGGCTGCAGCGCAATGGGCTCGTGAAGGCGTGCCCATCGGTACCATTCACCACGCTATCCATGAGGGCTTCAAGATCGGCTTCGACCTGGTGGTGTCCACGGCCTTCGCCGAGCAGCGTGCCTCCGGCTCAGCTGACACCGAGCCGATGCCCACCGTCAGCACGGCCGATTATCGAAGCATCCTCGACGGCGCCAAACTCGTCGTCGAAATGCTCGACACCATGACCACGGCGGTCTCGGCGGCCTATGTGCGTGAACTGCGCGCGGTCGTGTCGGAGCACCACACGGCGGTGCACACGCTCACCTCGGCGCTGCTCGGCGGACACCCCACCTCCACCATGGCCCGAGAGTGTGGAATCGACATCTCCGACCGCTATCGGGTCATAGCGCTCGCCATCCCGTCTCACCCGGACGAGTCCAACCCGATGCTGGACGCGAAAGTCGTTGCCCGTCGCAAACTCCGGCGTGTGCAGGCGGAATTGGCCACCCGCTGCGACGACACCGTGCTGTCGCTGCTCTCGGTCGACGGCGGCACCCTGCTCATTCCCGCCGATCACATCACCAAGGGCAGCCTGAAGGAACTGATCGGGCATCTGTCGCGGGCGGCCCGCGTGCACATCACCGCGACCGAGGTCACTGCCGCTACCGACACCGTGCCCACTGCCGCGGATCAAGCCCACGAACTGCTCGACATGGTCACCCGGCTCGGGTCGGTGCCGGGCCTGTATCACTTCGACGAGTTGGCTCTGGAATACCAGCTCACCCGGCCCGGCCCCGCCCGCGAACAGCTCGGGTCGCTGCTCGATCCACTGGATGAATATCCGGAATTGCTGGAGACTCTGCAAATCCATATAGCGCACAACCTGAACCGCAGGCGCACCGCGCGGCTACTGCACGTACACACCAACACCGTGGATTACCGGCTCAAGCGGATCGATCAGCTAACCGGATTCGATCCCACCATGGCGAGCGGGCTATGGCGTCTCCGCTCGGCATTGGTTGCCCGCACTTACCGAAGGTAAGCAGGCGCGGATTACTCTGGTCGATCAGCGTCGACCGCTCGCGCCGCGGAACGGCATCGCACGCGCTGGAGAGCGCCGCCGATCGAAGGATTTCACGACCCGGTACTTCTACGCTTTGTGAACGAGGGGATTTTGCGTGTTCTGCCCTGTTACCGCACCGGAGCCGGCCGATGGAAAATCGCGCAACAGAATCAACAGAAGGTCGACCTCGACAACGGTCGGGGATCACTCTCGAACAAAGTCGACGAGTTGGAAATAGAAATGGATGATATGCGACGAACCGAAGTCGGCGGATTGCGCGCGACATGGCGCCCGTTCCAGAACCACCTGATCTCCATCGTGGCAGTCCACGAGACATCCGGTGCCACGCCGATCGTATCCTTCGGCCCCGAGGACTTTCCGGATCTGGCACAAGCGCGAGAACTCCTTCCGGAAATGGCCAAGTTGTGGGATGCAGTACGCCACGACTTCTGGAGCAAAATCATTCCACCGCAACCACGGTGTCGACAATTGCGATGGAGGTGATCTCGACGCCACGGCACTGATGCGTGCACATCAGGCAGCCAACAGACGACCACCGCGGGTAGCAGCGACGCAGCCTGAAGGGCCAGGGGTCTCAGACCGTGTCTCACACCGTTGTGGCTGGTTATGACGGTTCCCGCGATCGTCACCGCGCTCGGCGCTGCCGCCGTGCTCGCGGCCAGCGTCTACTGGGCGCTGCACCGGCGCATCGCCGCCGGCACGACTCTGGCCGTGCCGATCGTTTCCCCCTCCCCCGCGCGCACTGTCATCGGCGGAGTCGGCGGCACCTCGACTTGGCTGTCGTCTACTGCCGTCGGCGACCTGCAGCAGGTCGAGAACGGCATGCTGACCATGGGCCCGGCGGCGGTCGGTGACGACATCGATCCCGACCTGACCAACGCGGGCAAGATCCCGGTCACCGAGCTACTCGGCAGGGCCTACTTCCACCACGCGGACTCGTTCGCGATGATGCGCGGCGGGCACCTCGACGTGTGCGTGCTGGGCGCCTTTCAGGTCTCCGCGACCGGTGATCTGGCGAACTGGCACACCGGCGCGCCCGACGCCATCCCCGCGGTGGGCGGCGCGATGGACCTCGCCACCGGAGCCAAGCAGATCTTCGTGATGATGACGCTCTTCAGCAAGGACGGCGCTGCGAAGTTGGTCCCGTCATGCACCTACCCTCTTATCCGGATCGGCTGCGTGTCCCGGGTCTACACCGACCTCGCGATCTTCGATATCGAACCCGGCGCGGTCGTCGTCCGCGACACCTTCGGCATCACGCTTCCGAACTCGCCAGCCGGTTGGATGTACCCGTGCGAGGTCGATGAGCGGCTGCCGGAACTGCGGGCCCGCCTCGAGCGGCTGCGGTCTTGCTCCCGCCCTGAGGCCGGCGGGCTCCGTCCGAGCTCCTCAAAATGCGCGGATCGCGAAAGTGTGCCCGCGACCACTCCGCTTAAGGCTATATTTCCTGGCGTTAAGGTTGGTGCGGCTCAGTGGTTGCAGCAATACGGAGAGATGGGAGACGTCATGGTCGATTCGAACGACATCCGCACGATCGTCGGCCGGAGGGAAGTTTCGCGGCAGGACGTACTGGCGTGGGAGTCGCGGCGTGCCGACATGGTTCTCGCCAAATTCGCGGCACGACTCGGCGCTCGGGGAGCTGAGGAACTTCAGGCCGGCCCGACGATCAGCGAGCTACGCGGCGCTCCGCTCGATACTCGCAGGGAAGCGTTGGCCGCCTTGAAGCTTCGGCTCGGGCACGCCGGTGTGTACGCCGTGCTCAAACGCGAACTGGCATTGTCGGAGCGCATGGCCCGGATCGGTGCCCGAGTCAGCCGGGGCAAGGTCAAGTACTCGGTTACCCGGCTCACCGCCCCCGGCCTGTCGGCGGATCGCTTCGCGGAGTGGTTCGGCAACCTTGTCGTGGTGAACGATGAACTCGCCATGGACGTGGCCTGCCCTGACCACTATCTGGTGCGCGGCCTGCCCGACGGCCGTCAGGAAGTTGTCGAGACGACCGGCGGTGCCCCGGCGGCCTCGCGGTTTCTGGTCGACTACAACCGAACCGACGCTGTCACGGTTCCGATCGACCCCAATTACCCGATCCAGATCGCGGGCACCGCCCTGCTCGATGACGGCTTGGTCATCGGTGGCGTCCGGCACCAATTCCGTGACCGCGCCGGTGGCCTGGAGGCGCTGGTGACCGCGCAGTTTCCCGGCTCGCTGCCCAACCGGATGATTCACCAGCACGAGTGGCATCTGGCCTGCGAGTTCAGCAACTGGCTGATCGCCTCGGCTCCGTTCGCCGCGTCTGGCTCGTGACCCTGACGACGTCCAGCCTGCGGTAGCTACGGCGATGTGGTCGCCTAGCTCTCCACGAGCCTTCCCTTGCATGCAAGCGCGGTGGCGCGAAGGGTCGATCCGACTGCGCTGCGGGAGCAATCAGCCAAGGCTGACGGTAACGCCATAAATAGTGGCGTTAATTATGCGCAACCTCTTGACATCGTGACTCTCGCAACCGAAGCTGTTAACGCAATAAAGACTTGCGTTAACGGGTGGCCCCCACCCGCCGGAATCAGGACCCGAGAGGAATGGTCGGTGCTGACCAGGAGAAGCTTCATGATGCGTACGGCGGGTGCGACAGCAGCCGTTACCGCTGCCACGGCCTTTGTCGAGGCAGGAACCGCGTTCGCGTCCCCAGCGAGACCAGATATCGGCGGGCTGCGCACGGTCATCGACGGAACTGTGGTCGACCCCCTCAGGGTTCTGGAATGGGAGCGTCGGCGGCTCTCGGTGGTCGCGGCACGGTTGCGTAAGGACTATGTCGGGCTGCTGACCGGTGAACTCGACTCGCTGCTCACCCGCTTCGAGACCAGCGTCGACGATGTCCCCGGCGCGCGAGCAGCGCTGGCCCGGGCCCGCGTGCTGATCGGTCCCGATGGGTTGCGTGAGCTGCTCGCCGGCGAGCTGGTCGCCTCCGAGGCCGCTACCCGCGCGACGCTGGCCGCGTCGGGTGGACGGTGGGTGGTGGGGGCCGTCGAGATCGTCAGTAATCGCGGCAGCGCCCAAGGCATGGTCGATTGGTTCGACCGCGCGCGGGTGGGAAACGACCGCGCGGTGTGGACCGATGCGTGCCCTGATCACTACATCATCGCCACTCAACCCGACGGGCGGCAGGAGGTGGTCGAAGTGACCGGCGGCGCGATGCTGGCCAGCAGGTTCCTCATCGAGTACACCGACCCGGGCAAGGTCGTGGTGCCCGCGGATCCGGCCTACTCGCATGCGATTGCCGGTGCCGCCTACCTCGCCGATGGTGAACTCATCGGCGGGGTCTGTCATCAGTTTCGCGACGAACCCGGCGGCGGGTTCCGCAGCCAGCTCAAAGTCGCGTTCCCGGCCGCGGTTCCCGGTTTGTACGTCAGCGAGCATAAGTGGCACCTGGCCTGTGAATTCGGCAATTGGATCCAGGCCTACCTGCGCTGACACGTGAAGACCAGACCGAGCGCAAAGGCGTACCTGCACGGCGGCACCTCGGTGTCGCGTAGAACTGGGACCATGGACCAGCGCGCTCCCGATATCGATGATCCGCGGCAGTCGATGCCCCCGGCTCCGCGCAAGCGGACCGGTGGGCGCTCGGCGCGGGTCCGCGAGGCGGTGCTCGCGGCGACCTTGGAGCAGGTCACCGAGCACGGCATCGAGGGACTGACGATCGGTGATGTCGCGGCCCGCGCCGGTGTCGCCGAGACCACGATCTATCGGCGCTGGGGCACCCGAATGGCGTTGATCGCCGACGCCGTCACCGAACTCGCCGCCGCCGGTAATCCCGTACCGGACACCGGGAGCCTGCGCGGCGATCTGGGTTTGCTCGCCGAGCAGGTCTCGCAGCTGATCTTGCAGCCGGGGATCGCGCGGCTGATCGGTACCACCGTCGCTCTGTCGGCCGACCCGGAGGTCGATGCCGCGCGTCGCCGGTTCTGGCGTGATCGATTCGAACTCGGCTCTCAGGTGATTGGCAGGGCGATCGAGCGTGGTGAACTGCCCGCGGCGGTTGTTCCGCGAGCCGTGCTCGAAACCCTGTCCGCGCCACTGTATTTCCGGCTGCTCGTCGGTGACGAGCCGATCGATGAGGCCTTCATCGCGCGCTGCGTGGACGACACTCTCACCCTGTACGGCACGACGCGCTGATGCGGTGGCTGTCGTGTGCGGCCGCCACGGGATCGTAGGCCGCACACGACAGCGTCATCGAGCAGGGGCGACCGCCGTCCTGAGTTTCGCCGCGGTGGCTGCCCGCACGTCGGCTTCGCCGACTCCCGGCGCGGTTTCCACCAGGAGAGCCGACTGGCCGAAATACCGGCCGCGGCTGCCAGGCTTCGCAGGCTGATGCCGCGGTCCATGCGTGCCCGCTTCAACGCGGGCCCGATCTTGTCCTGCATCAACGCATCTCTGTTCACTCGACCGAACAACTTCACCAACAGTGAACGCTATTTGTTTTATCATCACTGAACAAACGCATGTCGCGGGCGACGCGGTGAGGCACCGTCCCCCAAGTGCTCTACCTGGCAGATCTCCCTCGTAGTCGCGTAGATTGCCAATGCTGACCCCCTGCCCTCTTGGGAACTCGCTGGGCCCTCATGTTGCGCAGTGGTTGACATCACTCCTCTTGATGTTCCATCGGAATGAAGGCATTTGCGGTGGCTATCCCCCCGGCCCGTGGACGTTCAGCATGCCGAATGGCCGCGCTGGTCGCGGCATTATGGGAGGTCGGCACCGCGTGCGGGGTGGGGTTACGTCATGGGTGTTTCGGTGCGACTGATCGCGCGAGGGATTCCGAGGGCGGACAGTTTGTCGGGGTTACGGATTCCGTAACCGTTGATGATCCTGTCGTCGGCGATGTCGAATACGAGAAGGGCTTCCAGTTTGTCGCCGATATAGCACGCGAGTGCCGGTTGGCTGTTGCAATTCACTGTCTCGATTCGAACCTGCGGTCGCCGTTGCGCGTATCGGAAGACCGCCATGAGAATCGCGCCCACCCGTTCGGCGCCGGCGATCACCAGTTCCGGCAGCGCGGTGACCTTGCCGCCGCTGTCGGTCGTCCAGGTGATATCTGGCGCGAGCATCGACAGCAAGCCTTCCATGTCTCCGGTGGTCGCAGCGGTGATGAAACGTTCGGTGACCGCAGCGGTCCGGGCGGTGTCGACGGGGCCGTATCGCTTGCGCCGGGCTTGCACGTGGTTGCGGGCTCGGCGCGCCGTCTGATGGACGGCGTCGATGGATTTACCTGTGGCGGATGCGATCTCGTTGTAGTCGAAGCCGAAGACCTCGCGCAGCACGAAGACCGCCCGCTCGATGGGGGTGAGCGTTTCCAACACCACCAGCATCCCCATCGAGACCGATTCGGTCAGCACAACGTCGCTCGAGGCGTCACCGTCGGTGAGTAGCAGCGGCTCGGGCAACCACGGGCCGACGTAGTCCTCGCGGCGGCTGGCACCGGCCCGCAACGTATTCAACGCCTGCCGGGTAACTAGTTGGGCCAGATAGGATTTGGTGTCACGGACAGTGGTCAGGTCCACGCCTCGCCACCGCAGATAGCTGTCTTGCAGCACATCGTCGGCTTCGGTCGCCGAGCCGAGGATTTCGTAGGCGATGGTGAACAGCAGCGGTCGCAGGTGCACGAAACGCTCGGTGCGTTCATCGATGGGGGTCACGGCTGCACGGTCCTCTCCGGTTCGGCTGCGCGCAGTTCCTTGCGCCTGCCCAAGCCCATGAAGGTGGGGATCGCGCCGGCCTTGCGGGCTTCCTTGCGGATGGTCGCGATCGGGCCGGCGAGACCCACCCGCTCCTTGATCTGCCCGGCCACGCGCCCGCCGAGGTACATCGGCACAGGTGTGTCGTCACGGCGGCTGAACTGCATCACACCCGCGCGGCTGCCCAAGCCCACGGTGCACGCCACGAACGCCACGTCCAGCACGCTGGGTTCGGATCCCGCGATGCGGGCCAGCACATTGTCGGCGGCCTGGGCGCCCAGAGGCTGGGCGGCATAGCAGCTCATCCGCAGTGGCCGCCCCGAGGGCGCGACCGCGTCCCCGGCGGCGACGATGCGATCGTCGTCGATACTGGTCAGCGTCTCGTCGGTCAGCAACCGGCCCAGCTCGTCGGTGCGCAGGCCGCTGCGCGAGGCCAGCTCGGGCACCCCGAATCCGGCGGTCCATATCGTGAGCGCACTGGGCAGCACATCGCCGTCGGCCAATACGACCCCGTCGCGTCGCACCTCGCGCACTCGCACCTCCTCGCGCACATCGCCTCCATTCCCGGCCAGCCACTTCGCCACCGACCGCCGCGCCGGATTCGAGAAGTTCGCCGCCAACCTATCGCCACTCACGATCGTGACGGTGCGGCCCTGCTCGACGAGTTCGGCGGCGGTCTCGATTCCGGTCAGCCCGCCGCCGACCACGACGATCGGCGCCTCCACGGGTGCCTCCCCCAGCGCGGCGCGCAGCCGCTGGGCGGGTTCGTATTCGGCGATCGGATAGGCGAACTCGGCCGCACCAGGTACCGACGCGGGCACCGTGGCGGTGCTGCCGACCGCGTAGACCACATAGTGGTATCCAAGCGCGCGCCCAGAACTCAGTTCCACCATGCGAGCGGCGGTATCGATGCGGACGGCGCGATCCACGACGAACCGCACACCCGCGCCGAGCAGCGTGTCGTAGCCGATAACGGCCTCGTGGGTACCGGCCACGAACTGGTGCAACCGCATGCGCTCGACGAACTGGGGGCGCGGATTGACCAGCGTGATCTCGATATCCCGACGCAGCCGCAGCCGATTGGCCGCTACGGCACCGGCGTAACCGCCGCCGATGACGACCACTTTGGTGATGGCGTTGAAATCAGTCATGCCCTTGAGACACGCCACACCACCCGGATCTGACACGAAGTGACACCCGTCACGTTCGCGGCCCCGCAGCCACGCACCGCTGGGATTACAGACCCGGGACAAAACGCGGTGCACGCAAATCGGCATGAGTAGCGTGCGTTCGCCCGCCCTGTCACCTCCGCAGGGCATCACCAGGACTTCTGGTTGCACTGCGCGGGACCGCCTTCCGTCTCGAAACCATGGTTGCGAGACGGAAGGCTGCACACCGCGAGTCCTATCCGCCGAGTGCCAGGCGGCTGTTCATGTTCAGCTTGACCTCGCCGTAAGGGAGCACATGCGACCAGAACAGCGGGGTCAGCCCGCGTTCGTCCTCGGCGGTGAGCTCGACGGGGCAGTCGGGGTCGTCGAGGATGTCCTGAATCATGAGCACGTTCACATAGACAAGGGCGGCCTGGCAGATCCGCAGGCACAACACGCTCATCTCCTGTTCGTCGCGGCGGACGGTCTTCTGGGCCCGGCCGAGTTCGATCATCGCCTGATGTACCCGCAGCGCTACCACGACATCGAGATCAGCAAATCCGGAGTGTGGCGCATCCTCAAACGCCTGGACATTGGCCGGTTGCCGGCGTCGCAGCGGTACAAGCGGCACGATCGCCGCTGGAAGCGGTACGAGAAGCAACGACCGGGCCATCACGTGCAGATTGACGTCAAGTTCGTCGAGCCTCTGCCCGGCAAACCGGGTGCTGCTTTGGCGGCGAAACCGGCTGGCCGGCGTGGGAAGTTCTACCGATTCACCGCGATCGACGACCGCACGCGGCTGCGGGTGATGCGGATCTACCCGCGCAACAACCAGAGGACGGCGATCCAGTTCCTCGACTACGTGCTTTCGCAGCTGCCATTCGCGGTCGAGACCATCCAACGGACAACGGGGCGGAGTTCCAGTCCGGCTTCCACTGGCATGTATTCGACAAGGGCATCAACCACGTCTACATCAAGCCCCGCACGCCGCGACTGAACGGGAAGGTGGAGCGCTCGCACCGCATCGACGCCGAGGAGTCCGGAAATGCGCGGGTCGCCACGTGGTCGTGAGCGTTCGCGACGGACGCCGGTTGCCGACCCATCCTGCGGAATGCGTGCTCGCTTGCATCCGGGCCTTTGGAACAAGTCACTGACCGAATACGTCCCCGAACCCGCCTACACCTTCAGTCCTTCGCACATGCGGTACATGGTTTGTAGGGCTGATGCCTTTACGTCACGGTTTCGGTCGATACCATCGGCCATCGGCACGACGACAGCACCGCGGGTCACCCATTATTCGGAGGGACTGCAAAGGCTCGTGAATGCGTCCTCGGATGTTATGCGGGCTGCGCTCGCTGGAACGCTGCGGCTATCGCTGATCGGTTCCGTTCGCAGACGTCGTCTCCGGGACTCGATGGCCGAGCGGTCAAGGAGGCATCGGACGGAACGATATTGACTCCGAGGTTACCGTTCGCACCTTCGGTGAAAGCCGTGCAGCCCTTGCCCTCCCAAGCATTCAGCGTGACACGACGGCCGACCGTGTCGGTGAAGGCGCGTGACTGTGCGTTCTCGCCCCACGCCGGGATCGGTTCGCGCATCCAGCTCACCGAGATCAGTCCCTCTGTTTCCGAACCCCAGCTGCAGGATTCCGCTACCACTCGCCCGTCTTTCTCGTCGGTTGTTCGATGCGGAGCCAGCCCTTGCTTGCCGACCGCGTCGAAGACTTCGTTCGGGGTCAGCAAGGCGCACACATCCAGGCCAGATATCGGGCTCACGCTCGGCGCGGCACGTGTGGTGGACACCGGCGAGCTCGCTGTGGACGTCGCCGACGCAGGCGTATGTGCGGCATCGGGATTCGATTCAGAGCATCCCGTGATGGCTACAACGGCCGCGGCCGGTGCGATCACTGCGAGGGAGATACGAGCAAACTCAGACAAGCCAGCTCCTCTGCGTGTTGGGGTGGTCATCGAAGTCGTCCGGCCAATCGCTGGGCCCGACCGTCTCGGGCGCTTGTCTGCGGCGGCTCGGGCTGTGCATCGTTCGGTCCGGGCGGGGCGGTGGCGGGCTGGCGCTCGAAACCGTGGTCGCTGGCGGATCGGGCTGGCTCACCTCCCACGGCCATATGTAGTGTGGCGACGATTTCAACGCCATCACCTCGGGCGGCAGGTCCGGGGCGAGGTGTTTTTCGATTTCTGGCCACCTGCAGTGTCCGGTGAGGACCTGGGCGGCATACTGGCGCAGCTGCGGCGAGGCGTCGGGTGCCGATGCCAGCCACGTCATGAACTTTTCTTCGACGCGGATCGGCTGCACGATGTCGTCCAGGGATGCGTTGTCCAGCTGGATGGTCGCGGTGGACAGGTCCGCGGCCGAAGCCATGAACGCTCGCAGTTGTGTTTCGACCTCGGGGTCGAGATCGGGGTCGATCATCCGTTCTCCCAGGGGTTGGCGCCGACGTCGTAGCCCTGCTGGGGCGCCTTCTGCTGCGTTTCGGCGCCTGCGGCGATTCGCGCGACATCGGAGCTGACGATCGCCGCCTGTTGCGCAGTAACAGCAGTCTGGGTAAGCGGAGACAGGTTTTCGTTGAGCCGAGCGAACTTGCCTGGTTCGCCGCTCTTGCTGCCGGTGATGCTCGACAGCAAGTTCTTCGCCGAGGTGACCAGGTTCTTGATCTTCTCCAGCAGCGGTTTGATGGTGTTCCAGACGCTCAGCACGATGTTCGCCAGACTCGCCACCTGGTAGGCGGTACCGGCGACAGGCACCTTCTTCAGCGCCACCTTGACCAGGTTTTTGCCGTCGGAGACGTCGACCTCGGCCTCGAGCATCTCTTTCAGCTTGTTCGCGATGGCCAGGCACGCCTCGGTGACCTGCTGGACGAGCGTGGTCATCACGAAGTCGACCGTTCGGCCGACCGGTCCCCACCATTCCAGGGCAGCGCTGAGGTTTCGGCTGTGGTCCTCGAACGAGATCGCCGCCTTGCCGTCCCAATGGGAGCCGAGTTTGTTCACTCCCCACGACAGGTTCTTCGAGCTGTCCTCGACAGCGGCTCCAGCGATCCGGTAGGTGGCTCCGATGCGTTTGAGTTCGTTCCAGTTGCCGCTCAGGGGTTCAAAGAGCTGGTTGAGCGGGCTCCACTCGTTGTTGGTGGCCTGCCGGATGCCCTGGTTGAAGTCGCCCAGCCAGCCACTCTTCTCTTCGATCTTGCGAACCAGGTCCTCTTCGATGGTGTCCGGAGGCCCGAGCGAGATCGTCGTCGGAGCGGAATAGGCCACAGGATTCGCATACGCGGCGGTGACACCCTGCTCCGGGGCGTTCGCACCGGCCGGAGCAGTCGTAGGGTATTCGAGGGTCGCCTGGTTCAGTGCCTCGTAGTTCTTCTGATCCTGCTCGTGGTAGATCCACGCCGCGCGGTTGAGGTTAGTGCCCGAAACGGTGGTGATCGAGGCGAAGTCGGCGAACCGCTGCACCGTGAAATCGACCAGGTCACCACAGGCGGGCACGATCTCGGAGATGATCCGCCCCATTGGCTTGTTGGACGGGCTCGCATAGGTGTGGACGTAAGCGGAGGCATTCCGCAGGTCAGTCCCGATCGTCCCCATGAGGGCCGACATGCCCGCGATCTCGGCCGGTGACGCTTTCAATACTTCGGTCAATGTCACATCTCTTCATTCGGTGTACAGATCCCCCCACAGCGGCCCTCGGCAGCGGCAACCTTCTCGCGCCGAATTCTGGCCCGGCGAGACAGCCCGCGAACGCATCCAGGCCGCTGTCGCCTCCTGATCGGATACGGCGCAATCGTCGCTGGTGACCACTCGAGGGGCCCTACTGCCGATGTCGGCCCTCTGCGATCTGGCTCACCCCACCCCCGTCGCGACCGGATATCTAGAGAAGCCGAACCTAACACATTGCGCCTCAAGATCTTTCGGCTCGAGTCCTCGCCGAGGTGTTCGGGCAGGTCAGCCAAGAAGCTGCAACGGCGCTCCGATCGTGGCCAGGACACCTCGGAACCACTGCTCGACCAGTCGCCACAGGCTTGGGTACCCGCCGTCGGCCTGCCTCAGTTGCAGCCCGAACACCGCTTTACCCGCTGTAGTCCGGAACAGCCGCTGCAGCAGCGTCCGGTGGATGAATGAGGCGGCGATACCGGCTACCACGCCAGCCACGATCGGGGAGACGGCAGCATCCGGGGATCGCTCCATCGCGTACCAGACCAGTCCGCCCACCACGACGTGCAGCAGCATATCGAGAACGAACGCAGCAGCGAAGACGACGAATCCGACCCGCGTCCAGTCCTGGCCGGGTGGGCGTTGCCCTGTCATGAATTCGGCGGTGTCGGCGCGCGCCGCTCCAGCCTGCTCGCGGAAGTTCTGAACTGGTGGGGTGTCCTCCACCAACAGCTCTCGACAGTCTGTCATCGCTTCGATCCGATCCTCCGGAGAACTTGTGTTTGATCGAGATTGGTAGCTGCGGAGTGGTCACACAGGATTGGACGCAACTTACCTCCATCTGGTTCCTTCTCTGCTGGCCGCAAGGCTGCGTCAGCTTCACACCGGCCGCCCAGCGATGCATGCAGCCTCGGTCCCACGAGCTGCCCCCGGGAGATGTCGCCGACAAGAAACCTCCTGAGTACTGCGACTCCCCCGCCATGGTCATACAGACGGGCGGGGACGCACCAGTGCCCGTCGTACAGGCACTTTTACACAAGGAGACGTCGATTCCGCGCTGAAGATTCGATGAAACGAAGATCCAAGAAGTCCCGTGCTGGAACAGCTGGGGTCGCGGCGGCCGGTTACCCGCGCTTGCGGTTCTCGCGTACCACGACGTTGCCGTTGCCCGAGTAGGTGACTTCTTCGAAGGTGGCGAATCCCAGCTCGTTCAGGGCTTTCAACGCCGTGTGCGAGTTGTAGTTGCGCGTCTCGCCGGAGTTGCCCGGGACACCTGTCGCCAGTGCGATCAGCTGGAGCGGGGGCCAGAGGACACCGTTGACAAGCACGCCATAGGTGTGAGGCTTGTCCGGCGTCTGGTCGCGGGTGGCAAGAAAGACTTGGTCGGCAGTGATCTCGACGTGCTCGCCACGGATCATGATCTTGGTAGGGCTGCCCATATCGGACATCTTGCCATCGCACCGAACAAGCGCGAGCGGCGCAAGTAGCCTGCCGCGCACAGTGATTCGCCAGGACGCGGGTACCAGGCCCTTACTGAATGCTCCGCAGGGTGAACGACGCAGGCGCCGCACCGTAAGGGACCCGGGGGGTAGGGCGGCATCGGTCGGACGCTCTCGCACCCTGGTACATCTTCGTCGGGGTGACGAATCGACCGCGCGGCCGGGGGTCTCCGGCAACTGTATCGGGGATTGATACCCGGAACGCTCGGGGCTGTCGACCAGCGACAGGTCCCCGAGGGACAGCGCCGCGGCCTCGCTGCGGCGCAGTGAGGCCGCGAAGGTCATCACGCGCAGGCAGATCATCCCACGACGAGTCAAGACAGTCTGCCGGCTGCACCATCACCGCCGCTCCGTGGACACCTTCCGGACGAACAACTCCTCCGGCCAGAAAGTGTCTCCCAACATCAGCTGATCGAACAGAACGCAGACGGTTCCAGGTTTGTCCTCGGAATCCCAGACAGCCGACACGTTCCGGCCCTGTTCGTTCCCATGGCGGCTCAGCCAGTAGATTCTGTCGCCCGGACTGAGCTCGAATGCGCTGACAAATTGTCGGCTCGACGTCGTGCGAAGACTCGGTCGTCCGACCCGCGCGTCGAATTCGTATTCCCCCGGTCGGCCGGGGGCATCGCCAGACGATCCGGAACTGCTCGTCGATCGGCAAGGCAGGTAACAACGGGTTCAAGAGGTCGAGCGCGTTGTGCGGTTGGTTGTTACTGAGTCCGGCGATCGTCGGGGTAGTGAGAAATTCGCGCAGCGTCACGGCGATCCCGAGTTCTCGGTCGAGTCGGGCGGCTGCACCCCTGCACTCCAGTACCCCGGCGCGGCTGCCGCGATCGCCGCCGCGCACTTGTCCGGGAACGAGCTCGACGCCCTGCTCGACGCCCTCGATGCCCGGATCGCTGCGGCCAACACTGTGAGCGCAGCACTCTCGTCGATGCTCGATGAGACCCCGACCTGGCCTGACCACTGCACATCGGCCGGAGAACCGGCTGACGGCGTTGGCGTCGTGGAGCAGCTCAAATGAAGGGCCCGGTTATCGCAGGGCGTCGTCGGTACGGGCGGTCCAGATCGCCACGGCGGCCAGCAGGGCGCAGACACCGCCGAGCCACAGCACGCCCTGGAGGGTGAGCGAATCGACGATGACGCCGCCGATCAGCGCGCCGAGACCGATCGACAGGTTGAACACCGCCACCCACAGCGACGACGCCGCTTCCACCGCGCGGGGGGCGGCCTTGATCATCCAAGTCTGCAGGCCCACGGACGCACCGCCGTAGGAGAGACCCCAAGCGATCAACAGGACGATACCGCCGACCGTGGTTCCGCCCAGAAGCTGGAACAGCGGCATCGCGACTGCCAAGGCCACGGCGATGGTCAGCACAGTTCGGTACGTGCTGCGGGAGAGCGCCGAGCCGGCGACGAAGTTGCCGATCATGCCGGCCACACCGAATGCGAACAGCAGCGGGCCGATGTAGCGCTCGTCGATACCCGACAGCTGCTGCAGTGCCGGGCTCACGAACGTGTAGGCGGCGAAGTGCCCGAACACAATGAGCACCGTCGCGATGATGCCGACGCGCACTCCTGGGCTGCTGAACTGCGCCCATAGAAGCTTCGGCCGGACAGCCTCCGCGGCAGTCAGTCCCGGCAGCACCGCCAGCAGGGCGATCAGGGTGACCAGCGCCAAGACGCTCAGCGAGGAGAAGGCGATCCGCCAGTCCGTGAGGTCGCCGACCAAGGCGCCGAGCGGCACGCCGAAGACGTTTGCGGCTCCGACACCGCCGAAAATGACCGCGGTTGCCCGTGGTACGTCTTCGGGGACTGCGAGGCGCACGGCGAGGCCGCCGGCGACGGCCCAGAATCCACCGATCGCGATTCCGACGAGCACCCGAGACCCCACTAGGACGGCGAAGTTCGGCGCCAGGGCCGAGCCCAGGTTGGCGACGGTCATCAAGGCCATCAGTCCGACCAGCAGGATGCGCCTGTTCAGCGAACCGACGACGACCGGGACCAGCACTGCCGCCAACGCGGCCACGATGCTGGGCACCGTGACCATCAGCCCCGCCGCTCCCTCGGAGACCGACAGCGCGGACCCTACCGAGGTGAGCAGACCGATCGGCAACTGCTCGGCGGTCACCAGCAGGAAAGTACCCAGCGCCACCCCGGCGACCGCTGTCCAGTGACTCCTCTCCGGAACTTCCGGTTCTCGCGCTCTAGCGGGGCTGTGTTCTGCGGTCGTCATCGGAGCCTCCTGTCGATATGGGAGCGATCGCTCCCATATCCCAGAACTTAATATGGGAGCGATCGCTACACAAGTGGCGTAGGATGGACTCATGGGACGTCCCCGGCAGTTCGATGAGCAGGATGCGGTCAACACGGCGACGGAACTGTTCTGGCGGGGCGGTTACTACGCCACCTCGGTGCGCGATCTGGGTGTCGCGCTGAATCTCACACCGAGCAGCCTGTATCGGACGTTCACGGATAAGCACACCCTGTTCCTGCGCGCACTCGACCACTACCGGTCCACCGACTCCGCCGAGGCCGAGCGGCGGCTGGATACCGGCGGCCGCCCGGTGCGTGCGGTGCTGCGGGAATGGATGCTGTGGCTGATCACCTGCCCGGCCAACGGCGAGCCCGGTCGCGGATGCTTCGTGGTCAACACCGCCACCGAACTCGGCACCACCGACGACCAGATCCATCAGCGGACCGAGGCCGCTTTCGAGGTCACCCGGCGGGCCCTGCGCTCGGCCCTGGCCGAGGGGCGCGCTCGTGGGGAACTGTCCTCCGATCTCGACCTCGACGATGCAGTGGAGTTGTTGTTCACCACTGTCCTCGGCCTCCGTGTGCGGGAACGCGCCGGCCACGACCTCGACCGTCTGACCACCGCGATAGATGTCGCGATCCGGGCCCTGGGTCCGACGGGTCACTGAGCAGGCGGCTTCCTGCACGGATGGTCGCTACCGGTACCGAACGACCCGATGCTGCGGACTCGGTTCGTGTGCGGGTGGTTTTTATGCAGGTGCCGGATGGAGCTCCGCCGACGCTCACCTCGACCAGCCGCCCGCACCCAGCCGCAACCTCGAACCGGGATCGTCTTCGGCCATCGGGGCTCTGATCGTGGCCGGACCTATTCTGGGTGCTGATCTGGGTTGATTCCGAGTGCGGCGGTGGTGTGCGGGTTGTCGTGCTTCGACAGTTCTGTCGACGAGCTCGGTGATTTCCGAGCTGGGAGCGAAGCTGCGTGCGGCTGGCCAGGACGAGCTGATCAGTTCCGTGGCAATCAATGCCACAACTCCGAATCCGACCGTGCTGTCACGGTCGACCCAGTCCTGCCTCGGCAGCCCTATCCTCGACACCGACGGAACCTGCTCCTAGACAACGTATTTCAGGCGCGGCGCAGTAGTGTGACGCTATAGACTTCCCCGCCATGTCGAAGTATCTGATCAGTGGGGCGATGATCGCGGCCTTCTCCTTCGGCGCGGCTGGTACGGCGGCGGCTGATGAAACCGTTGACTACTACTCCACTCACGGAGCTTGTGTCGCGAATGGAGTGGCCGAATTCGGTCAAGAAGGGCTGGGTAAGACCTGGTTCTGCCGTCAAACCGGTAACCAGTTCGAACTGTTTCGCCGCTAAGGGGATACAGGATCGGGGTGGTTCCGCGCCCGCGACGAGATCGATGCCGCCGCACCCGCTAGGAGGCCGATGGGATCTCTCGGTGACCGACTACAGCTGGTAGCTGTTTCAGACGCTGCAAAGTGCTGACGGGGGTCGCTGTCTCGCCGAATCGACAACTCATCAGCGTGGTGCCGTGCAACGAGTGTCAGCGCAGTTCCGACATTGCCCGACCCGGCGCTGCCGCACCCTCCCTCCACGGGAAGGCGGCGCCGCTCAAGTGCCCAGCCGCCCCTGATCCGTCCGAATCCACTCCGAGGTTCCGTCCGGGTGTCGATGGAATTCCCAGGCGGTATAGTCGCCGTCCTTCTCCACCACCTTGAGGTGATCGGCGAAGCCGTCGTGATCGACGTCGGTCCACACCTGCATGGCATCGTCGCCGGTGATGGTCACGCTGTCGAGCAGACCGTCTTGGTCGACGTCCTGGGTGGGATGGTGCAGTTCGACGGCGCCGAGGCCGCCTAATTCGGCGTGCGCGTCGATATGCGGTAGATCCAGTCCCGGAAGATCACCCGACGTGACCATGGCCCCCGCTTTCGGGCACCATGCCTTCGAAGAACTCGGCCAGCATCGGCCCAGAGTATCGAGGTCTTGGTCGCCATTCAATACCTGTGTACCACTGGTCGCCGAATTCGAAGCCAACCTGGGCCACCTGCGCACCCGCGAAGGCATGGCCAAGGCCCGCGCCAGGGGCGCCTCAAAGGCAAACAACCGAAACTGCCACTCGCAGCACGCAAAACGATCCATCGCCGCTGCCACGACCCCGACGACGCGAGCCTGGCCGACCCCGCCGCGGAATACAGTGTCGGCCGCTCCACCATCCACCGGATCATCAGCAGCAGCACCACCCCGCCCCGGACCTGACGCTCGCGCCCGTTGCGACTAACCCCGCCACTACCCGGCACCGGCAGTCCGACGTCGCCGCTGGTCAAGCCAATTTCGTATTCTCGCGCGATTACTACCGGAACCCCGAGTCCCCGGACGCAGCAGGTTTCCTCCGTTGTAGACCGAGCGCTACCGAGCCGCGCTACAGCACGCCGCCGAGCGAAATACCCAATCGCGCAATGACCGCCAGCTCAGCGAGGTCGATCTTCTCGCCCAGACCGGCAGCGTAGAGAGGGTCGGCGGCAACGGCGAGAATCCGGTCCGGCGCTCGGAACGCCAGGTGAGCGAAGCGCGTGGGCGTCACGGTCGGCGCGGGTGAAGGTGGTGCCGTCGGGCAGGCACCTCCAACATCTGCTCCAGTCCAGGGCCGCCGCCGTAGAGCTTGTCGGCGGCGGCTGCGGTGATGTCATCGATCAGCCGCGCGATGAGCAGCGCTAGCGTGCTGGTACCGCTGCCCGAATAGCACCAGCTGATCCCGGGAGTATCCCGCCGCGGAGCCAGGTGCACGGTGCCGTCGGATGTGGAACTGAGCGACCGCATCGAGCAGGCCCGCCGCCAGATCCCGTTGACGCCAGCATGAGATCTCGAGGTGGTGTCCTGAAACCGACAGGGACGAACTCCTTTTCATGATTTTCCGGGTGAGAATGAACCAGGAGTGGTCGTATTGGCCGATGGCGGGTGGCGCGAAGTGCCCACGGTGTCATAGCCGGGTGAGCCCGCTGATCAGCTCCAAGGGGAGGCGGCATGGCGGAGCGCGAGCTGCGCGTCTTCGTGTCCTCGACGTTCCGAGACATGCAGGGCGAGCGCGACCACTTGGTGAAGGTCGTCTTCCCTCAGTTGCGCAAACTCGCCGCCGCACGTGGGGTTTCCTGGTCGGAGGTGGACCTGCGGTGGGGCATCACCGACGAGGCGACCGCGGAAGGCCGGGTGTTGCCGATCTGCCTCACCGAGGTCGAGCGGTGCGCGCCGTACTTCATCGGACTGCTGGGTGATCGCTACGGCTGGATACCGCAGGATGTTGGGCCGCCGCTGGTGACCGAGCGACCGTGGGTCCTCGACCGGCGCGATCGATCGGTCACAGAGTTCGAAATCTTGCAAGGGTTACGGGCCGGTGGGGCGGGGATCGGAGGTCGGCATTTCTACTTTCGAGCACCACTCTCTGCGGCATCCGACGGTCCGCTCGGCGACGGCGAGTCCGTGGACAGGCGAAATAGACTCGAGCAGCTCAAGGAGTTGCTGCGCGAGGCGGCAGCGAATGGCCGATGCCGGTTGCGAGAGGGATACCGCGACCCGGCTGAGCTCGGCTCCTGGGTTCTCGAGGACTTCACCCGCCTCATCGACACGCTGTTTCCTGGCGCCGAGACCGCGAAGGAGCGCTTCGAGGACGCTGGTTGGGATTTACGTCGGCGGCTGACCGAGGTCTACGTCGCCCGCGACCGCGACTTCGCGCGCCTGGACGCGCACTTGCACGGGAGCGAGCCACCGCTGGTGGTGTGCGGGGATTCCGGGCTCGGCAAAACGGCGCTGCTGGCCAACTGGATCGCGCACCGGCAGCGACGGGACCCCGACCTGGCTGTGCTCGGCTACTTCATCGGGGTGACATCGGCCGTCACGACGCCCGCCCAGTTGCTGCGCGAGCTCATGGTGGAGCTGCGCCGCCGGCACCGTATCGCCGAGGAGGTCCCGTTCGGCCTTCCGCAACTGCAGGCAGCCTTCCCTCGCTTCCTGGAGCAGGCCGCGGCGGGCGGCTCGTTCGCTGTGGTGATCGACGCGGTCAACCAACTGGACGGCGGCGACGACCTCACCTGGATCCCCGCCCGCACCGATCCCCGGGTGCGGCTGATCGTCTCCACGACGCCGGGGCCGGTCCTCGACGCACTCGATCCCTCCTGGCCGCGGCTGACCGTCCAGCCCCTGGACATCGCCCAACGCCGGGCACTGGTCGTGCGGTTCCTCGCCGCGCACCGCCGCGAACTGGACCGGGACCGGCTCGAGCGCATCGTCGCCGCCGAGCAGTCCGCAGTCCCGCTGTTCACGTGCAGCATGCTCGAGGAGCTGCGGCAGTTCGGCGAGCACGACCGGCTCGACGAGATGATCGAGCGCTATCTGGGTGCCCGGGACGCGGCCGCACTGTTCGACTTGATCATTCAGCGCTGGGCGGATGACTTCGGCGCCACTGTCGTCGACTCCGCCCTGGCAGTACTGGCCTGCGCCGCGGTGGGGATGTCGCATGCCGAGCTGCTCGACCTGCTCGGGGAAGACGGGCAGCCGCTGCCGGCTGCGCGCTGGGTACCTTTCCACCTCGCGGCCGAGCCGCTGCTGGCCAACCGGTCGGGTCTGCTGAGCTTTCTGCACGAAAGCCTGGATGCCGCGGTGCACCGCCGGGTGCTGGCGACCCCGGAGCGTGAGCGGGCCGTGCGCACCCGCATCGGCGACTACTTCCAGGTCCAGCCCGGCTTCCTCGACCAGGCGCGGACCGCACCCAACCTCCGCAAGGCCCAGGAACTGTTGCCGCAACGCCTACGGGCCGGCGACCGGCAACGCAGCCTCGCGACGCTATGCGACCTCGACTACCTCGAGGTCAAGGTCGCTGCCCGGTTGGCACCGCAACTGCTGGCCGAGTACACGGCGGCGGAAGTCGCTTTCGGACCCGACGAGCCCACCACGGAGTTCGCCCGCTTCGTGGCACGCTCCCTTCCCGATCTCCTCCACGATCCCGCCGGCACCTTTCAGGCCGCCGCCAACGAGCCGGACTCCAGCGCGGTCGCCGCGGCGGCCGGACGCCGTTGGGCGGCGCGGCAGGAGCGCCGGCTCTGGCTGCAACACCTCAACAAAGACACCGCATCACCACAATTCGGGCTGATATACGACGGCCATCGCAAGCCCGGCGAGGGCGGAGACGGGTCATCGAACTGGATCACCGCCTGCCGCCACTCCCCGGACGGCCGCTGGATCGCATCGGTGGACTACCAAGGGGCCATCCACGTCCGCGACGCCGAGACCGGGGCCCTGCGGCGGATCATCAACGGGGAAGAATCGGGGAACGCCGAGTGCGCCTGGGCGCCCGACAGCCGCCACCTCGTGGTCGTCTGCGGCGGGTCACCGACGGTCTTGGACGCTCTGACAGGGCAACGCGTCGCCGTTCTGCGCGGCCGCGCCGGCCTGAGCGCGCGCAGCTGTGACTGGTCGTCCGACGGCCACCGAATCGTCACCGGCGGCGGCAGCTACGACTACAGCGGTGAGACTCCGCGCGACCGGTATCGCCGCCAGGTCGTCATCTGGGACACCAGGGACTGGTCGGCGCGCCACGCGGTCCTCGGCCACGAGAACGAGGTGTCGTGCGTCCGCTTCGCCGCTGACGGCGCCACGGTTGTGTCGGGAGACGGGTACCGGTCGGATCGCAACAGCCTGGCGGTGTGGGACCGGGAGACGGGCGCGGAACTCGCCCGGCGTCCGTGCGCGGGTGAGATCACCGCGATCGCCTGCCCTGTGCGTGGAACGACTGTCTGGACCGAGATGCACGGAAATCTCTCGGGCACGGTCAATCTCGCCCGCGGCGGGCTCAGCCAGGTCGAGTGGACCACCCCTGTGCCCTCGCCCACCAGTGTGGCGATGTCAGCGGACGGTCGGTGGGTGGCGGTGGGCTCGCGCAACCGATCCCTCTATGTCCTGGACGCCGCGACCGGGGCGATCAGGGTGACGCTCGCGGGGCACGGAAGTTGGGTGGAGGCCTGCGATGCCTCCCCGAACCGACCGCTGTTCATTACCGGTTCGCGGGACTGCACCGTGCGGACGTGGCCGCTTCCGCCGCCCGAGACCGGGTCTGCTTCGCACGTGCCCCGCCATGAACTAGGGGTGAGCGTCGGTGTGTTCTCGCCGGACGGGTCGCTGTTCGTCAGCGGTGGCGACAGCGACGAACACGGCGACCCGTCTGGCTCGGTTCAACTGTGGGATGCGCGGACCGGCGCGCACCGCGTGCAGTTGCTTGCCGGGCACAACGGGATCACCGCATGCGCCTTCGTCGACGACTCCCACATCGTCGTCTCCACCGACGGCGGGTACGCGCGGGGACCACAGGTACTCGACATCGACGTGCACTCCGGCGTGACCACCGTCCGACTCGACCGGTATCTACCGCCGAAATGGAAGGCAGATCGGCGCCGCCGCCTGATTTTCGTCCCCGCCGCGGGCGACTACGCACGCGCGAACGAGGCCCGGTTGGTGCATCTCGACGACGGCTGGAAGGTCGAGCGAACCAAGGGCCGCGGCGGTTGCGTGATCAGCGAGTCCGCCGGGCTCGTCGCCACCGGCGACGACGCGGGGCGGGTCATAGTGCACGAGCTGGGAGGCGCATCCAGCAGCTGGTGGCAGGAGATCCCGCGCCAGCGCAGGTTCACCCGCTGCGGGCCGGCATTCGAGACCTGCGTAGCGTCCCTCGCCTCGTCAACGGACATGCGCTATCTGGCCGCAGTGTCCGACGGTCGGCTCAGCAGTGGCGGACAGATGCACAGGGAACTGCGGTGCTGGGATCTCGCCGAGGGCAGGTGCACGCTCTATATTCCGGAAGGGGACCTGCGGGCGCCGCTGTTCAGTGAGGACTCGTTTGTCGTCACCCGCGACGGGGATGTGCTCGTCTTCGACCTGCCGACGTTCCGCCCCCGCGCCACCCTGCGCGGCCACGGCTTCCACGTGACCGGCAGCGCGGTTGTTCCCGGCACACCGTGGTTGGCGACGGTGTCGCTGGACCAGACTCTGCGACTGTGGAACCTGGGCACGCTGACGCTCGAGCGGACGTTCCCCTTGCGGGGCCGCGGGACCGTCCTGGCCGTGTCACCCACGCAACCGGTCCTCGCCGCGGGCGACGAACTCGGAATCGTCTACTTGCTCGCCATCTGCACACAAACCGATGAGCAACAGGCATGAACTCGCCGCCGCTCACGGAACTTTCACGCTCGTGTCGGTCGCGGTGGTCGAACATGGTCGTCAGCAGGTCGTCTACCTCGACCTGGGGGGCGTTCCAGCAGCTTGCCCTGTGGAACAGGGCTCCGGCGCGGACGAGGGGGACGAGTTCGAGCGCGTTGACCTTGCGGCGGCGAGCCTGGGCGGACTCGACCTTCACCGTGCGTTGTAGCAGTTGCTGCTGGGCGCGTATCTGACGGGCCATCCAGCCGGGCGCCGACGGGGCTGGTTGTGACCGCCGCGGCCTATGACGTGCATTTCTCCAACCCGCCGTAACGGCATCCGGCGCATGCGCGGGGTGTTCGCTGGTGATCGAGTCAGGTGTCAGCGGCCGTGTCAGATCGGTGTCAGGCCGGTATCAGCCAGGTTGGCAACAGTATTCGCATATCAACCGAATCACACTGTTGCAAAGGAACAAGCGCCATGTCGATTACCCTGACCGAACAGGACAAGAACATCCTGCGGTCCGCCGCCTACGGTGCCGTTTCGCTGCTGTCTGCCACCGGGACGCCGCACCGGTCCGCCACCAACGCCTCCATCGCCCTGACCTCGGCGACCGGCCTGGTCGGGCATGTGCTCGCCGCGGAATCCGGTAAGATCACGCTGAACGGCAAGTCCGTCGCCGAGCTCGCTGACCAAGTGCTGCCTGCCCTGACCGCGGCCATGCACCTGCTGGCGCAGAATCCGGCCGAGGCCGACAACTTCCGCAGCACCGTCCTGATCGCCGTCGACGCGGCGGGCCGGTCCCGCACGGGCGAGCCCAGCCCCACCGCGGCCGCGATGGTCGCCAAGATCACCGCTGCCCTCGACGCTGCGGACAACGCTGCCGGGCCGGATCGCCCGGAACTCCAGCAGATCCTGGAAGGGATCGTCGATTCCGGCATCACCGGGATCACCCTGCGGCTGCGCGACGAGCACGGTGAGTGGGTCGGCAGCGCCGGTGTGGCGGAGTTGGGCGGGACCGCGAAGCCGCCGGTCGACGGGTATGTCCGGATCGGCTCCAACACCAAGACTTTCACCGCGACCCTGGTGCTGGCGCTGGTGGCCGAGGGCAAGATCGACCTGGACACCCCGGCCGCCGACTACCTGGCCGAGTTCGATCTCGACCCGCGCATCACGGTGCGAATGCTGTTGCAGCACACCAGCGGCGTGTTCAACTTCACCGGCGAGTACTACACAGACGGGACGATGGTGCCCGGAATACCCGTCACCACCTCGGGCAAGCAGTGGGTGGACAACCGCTTCAAGACCTACCGGCCGGAGGAACTGGTCCGGCTGGCGCTGTCCATGCCGGCTCGTTTCGAGCCGGGCACCGACTGGAGTTACTCCAATACCAATTACGTCTTGGCCCGGCTGCTGATCGAGAAGGTCACCGGCCGCCCGGTCTCCGAGGAGATGCAGCGGCTGATCCTGGGACCGCTGGGCCTGTCGGGCACCGTGGAGCCGAGCACCCAGACCGAGATCGCCGAACCGCACGCCCACGCCTACTTCCGGTACGTCGACGGCGGTGTCGAGAAGACGGTGGACGTCACCCGCCACAACCCCTCATGGATCTCCAGCGGCGGCGACATGATCTCGACCACCGCCGACCTGCAGACCTTCATCTCCGCCCTGATCAGCGGCCAGCTGCTGCCGGCCCCGCTGCTGGCCGAGATGTGTAACCCGCATGCGACGCCCATCCCCGGCATGGGCTACGGCCTCGGAGTATTCGTGCAGGACACAGCCTCCGGCGGGACCGTGATCACCCATAACGGAGGCGCGGCGGGCCACGCGGCGCTGATGTTCAGCACCCCCGACGGCAGCAAAACACTCACCGCCGCACTGAATTACGTCGACGACGCCGCACTGTCCCTGGCCGTGCCGTTCCAGCAGGCGACCCAGAAGCTCGTCGAGGCGGTGTTCTGAACCACTTCCGAATCGCGCGTTGAATCAGGCCGGCCGAGCTCACCGAGCTCGGCCGGCCTGATTCACGCCATCGCAGCGAACATCTGGTCGGCGTGTTGAGAATCGGTGCACCAGAGTCGTCAGCCAGAACCGGCCCGGCGGCACGGATCGGCCAAGCAGTGCTGTGGGGCACCTGGCTGCTTTTCGCCGTCGACTATTCGGTCCGCTGGTACGGGGACTATGCGCCGGTCACCGGCGCCGGCCGATTGATCGCAGCCGGGGTGATGGTTGGTGGCATCGCTCTACTCGGCGTCGTGACGGCAACCCTCGCATCCTGGATCATCCAGCGGGTTGCAGAGGCGGACGAAGCGAGTCAAGCGGCCACTCGGGCTCAGGTAGCGGAGTTCACTGCGCGAATCGCCGCGATGTGCACCGAGTCCTCGTCACCCGGGCGCTTCCGGATCGAAGTCAATCCGTGGATCCCGATATTGGTCCACGAGGTGCTGGTAGAAGCTGTTCTCTGGCGACTCCAGGGAGATGGCCCGCAGGCCGACTGTGACCTTCCGGCCGAATACCGCCGAGTATCCGTCCTCATCGATGCCGAAATCCGCTACGACCGCTGACACCAGTTCGTCCAGCTCCACATCGGTCACATAGACGACGAGACGGCATTCAACAGGGACGTGTGCCGGGTCGCATGCGTCGCCCCACGCGCGTTGAGCGAACTCATCGACCGCGGTGACCCGTCCGAAGCTGGTAAAGCACGGGATACGGTTCACCCCGCGGACCCGGTGGGTGCTCTCTTCCAGCGCCAGCGCGACCGGATGGATTCCCTCGCCGTCGAGGGCGCCGGGTCCGGTCGCGTCCGGCAACCCGAGTCCTACCGCGAACTCCCAGACGTGTCGTTCGTCGTCGTCCATGTACAACCTTCCTGCTATTTCTTCGATGAGCTCTCGACGCGGCAGTGCTTGATCTTCCGCCCCTTGGGTGCGGCCGCTTGCGCCTTGTTCCAGGCGTCTATCTCGGCCGCATCCTTGGTCTTTCCGGTGTCGGTGTACTTTCTCTGGGCCGGTGGCGTCTGTCCGGTCCAGATTCTCGAAGTAGCAGGACAATGTCACGGTCCACTTGGCGGTGATCGCACTGTTGTTATTCGACGAGAGATCGGCGATGCAGCGCATCGACAGGCCGGGCAGGTAGGCCACGTCGTGGCCGTAGGCGCGGGCGATGGTGAGCGGCAGCGCGCCGATGTTGTCGGGCTGGTCGACCACGATCAGCAGCGGGCCGTGGACAACGAGTTGGTCGAACACCGCGCGTAGCCCGGACTCGTCGTTGGGCAGTGCCTTGTCGAACAACCGCTTGCCGGTCGTATCGAGGCCGAGCGCGCAGCACGTAGCAGGCACCACAAAGGGATGCGATGGAGTTCGAGGTTCGGAAGGTCCGAACGCCGCAGGGGCCCAAGAAGTTAGGCCGTAAGCGAGCCGCATACTTCGAGCTCATGCGGCAGGAATACAGCAGCCGGGAAGCATGCCGGATCGTGGGGATCAACCCTCGCACAGGTAAGCGCTGGCGCAACGGCTGGCACTCGCCGCCGGGAGCATCTCACGGGCGACACGCCTCACCGCCGTCGAATTGTCCCGGTCGCCGCTCCGGTTGCCGCGGTCCCTGTCCCTGTGCCGCGGAGACCTATGCTGAGCCCGTTGCCACGGCACTCACCACGACGGCGGCGGTGAGCGCCGCGTCGACCGCCTGCACCGCGTCCCTGGCCGCCTTCGAAGCCCAGTCCCCGGCGGCGATCTCTTTGGCCCGCTGCGTCACCACTCGACGGTCGCGGTCGGGGAAGATCTTCGGCGCCGCGTCGGCCGCCGACAGCAACGAGATCAAGGCGGCGGCGCGAGGCTCGACAGGGGCGTCAGGGTGAGCGAACGGCAGTGTCAGCCGGTCCCGGAGTTCCTTGCGGTGCCCCCTCGGTATCCAGGCGGTCCGGGGAAAGATACCCAGTGACCGGTGGTGGTCGACGCGTACCAGGCCCTCGTCCGCCAGCCGGTGCAACACCTTCGGCCGCAACCCCTTCGACAGTTTCTCAATCGCAACTCGGGGTTTCATCGGACGCGCCGCCTCGATCCTGGCGAGCGCATCGCCCAGTATCGGATCGGCACTCTTGTTCGCGCTCACCACGATCCGGCCCGGTTTCGCCGTGTCGCCCGGCCCGGCCACCCGGATCGCCCCGGCGTCGATCAGGTCCAGCAGCACCGCTCCCGCGAGAACCCTTGGGGTACGGGTGCTGTCGGCCATCGAATGCCCGGTGCGTTCGTCGAGAAGCAGCAGCATCAGGTCTCCGGCGAGCAGGTTCATCACTCGTCCTCCGGTTCCGCGTCGGGCCTGGTCCAGGCCAGGATCATCGTCGGGGTGCAGCCGCCGACGAGCAACGCGGTCAGCAGCATCACCCCGCCCGCGTAGGCAGCCTGGACATTGTCGAGGTCGGTGAACCCGCCCACGACGATCAGCCAGATCGCAGGGATCATCGCCAGCGTCTGTGTGAGGGTGAGCCCCACCGAGCGAGCGGCGTTGCGCTGCTCGATCTCCCATTCGTCCAGGGCGCCGACGGGCGCGTCGGCTTGGCGTCCCGAGACGATCTGCAGCGATATCCACAGCGGAAAGAACACCAGACAGACCGGCGCCCACAGCAGGGGTCCCCGCTCCAGACCGCACGCGATCAGCAGTGCGGCGACCGCCAGGGCCAGGAACATCGTCGCGAGGGCCACCACCAGCAGCCGACGGCGGCGGCGCGTCCGCCACCGCGGCAACATGTGTGCCCAGCGCTCGGCGTGGAACTCGAACCGGCGTGTTCGGCGAGCCTGGTAGCGCTCCAGCAGATTCGGGTGCGTCATCGAATATCCCCTCGGTCGTTCCGGTAGACCGCCGTGGACAGCGGCGCGAATTCCTCCCGCGAGAACACCGCCTCGACCGGCAGCCCGAACACATCGCAGATCCGCAGCGCCAGATCGAGACTCGGGTAGTGATCGCCCCGTTCCAACGCCCCGACCGTTTGCGGATTCACCTCGATCGCCTCGGCAAGCTGGGCCCGGCTCATTCTCCGCTCGGCACGCAACACCCCGATGCGGTTGTAAATGGGAAGATTTTTCCCACGCCTCACGGGACTCATGCAACAAACTGTTGCATAAACCTAACAGTTCGTCAATGCTGGAAGCAGCCCGCTGATGGTGAGCCGCCGCAGGCGTCGATAGCCGCGAGGCGCCTGGACCACCGGAACCCCGCCGATGACCGGTACCGGATCCGCGCGATCCGGTCGTGGCCATCGGCGGGGAATAGGCACTGTGCTCTGCGTTCGACCATCTCGACGCCCATTCCCGGTAGCGGCAGACCGGTGGGCGAGGTACCGATCGAACCACCACCGATGTGGACCGCTCGTCGAACACCTGGACTGTGTGACGCCGGAGCGAGGATCACAAGGATTGCAAGGACTTCCGCGGAGGCGAGAATCTCGAGTTCCGCCGCTCAGCGGAGCGAGTGGGTCCTACTGACAGTTCCGTTCGTCGGATCCGTCGCCACAGTCGTCGTCGCCGTCGCACAGCCATTGTTTCTGCACGCATCTGTCGTTGTCGCATTTGAATTCGTTCGGCTCGCATAGGAATTTGCCGCTGCGACATTCACTGCGAGGTCCGCCTGAGCGGAATTCGAAAGACACCAACGTCTCTGTGTCGACTGGTGTTGCGAATTCGGCCATAGCCGGCGCCGAAGCCAGCGTCAGCCATATCGCCGTTGCCCCGAAAGCTGTTGCAAGGACGGAAACGACACGCATGAGGAACCCTCCATCTCGGTCTTCAGCAAACGATCGGGCGCTCGTATCCTGCCCAGGATCGCATACCGGATC
This sequence comes from Nocardia sp. NPDC041819, assembly GCF_055590505.1. NCBI lineage: Bacteria > Bacillati > Actinomycetota > Actinomycetes > Mycobacteriales > Nocardiaceae > Nocardia > Nocardia sp. NPDC041819. Next base: position 69,224 of record NZ_JBVJAP010000006.1, read on the forward strand.
GCCGAATCGGCGTAGTTTGCAACGACAAGAAGGGCGGGCACCGTGATCATCGACCTCATGCCAGGACCAGCAAGCCAGGATTGCCGGACAGATGTTCCCGGATGTCGAGAACCGATCATCCACCGGCCAATTCTGACCGCCGAGGCGATGTGATTCCGTATCGTGACCCGGCACCTTCGCTCTCGAGAGCTTCCCACCTCAGCTGCGCTATCACATACCGGACCAGACAGCCCGTATCGCCCTGCAGGCCATCGAAGTCACAGTTGAAGACGTCATCAAACGGCGGTGTACTCGAGTTTTCGAATTCTGCGTCGGGGTCACGGCCCGGCCCACGGAACCTATTCAAGCCAACGAGAGAGGGCTCCTACTGGTCAATGCTGAATGGTGACGCCGCATCAATCCTCCTGCACGAGCGCTACCGCGAGGGTGGCGTTGTCTCCGCGGCTGTCCTCCTTGACGGAGGTGAACTGTTTCGGCGTTCGTACGGCGCTCTGGTCGGAGCCTATGTAGGGGTTGTCCCAGTAGATCTTGAATTCACCTGCGCCGGAAGCGTAGATAGCCTCGCCCTCTGTGCCGTGGCGAATCCATCGGACTCGCTGCCCCATTCCGCTCGATGACCTTCAGGGATGACGTCGGGCGGGGTAGCTCCGCCGTTGTTGCTCCAGATCCCGTGCTGCAGTTCCTTGTTCGTCAGAGTGAGTTCGGTCCCGGTGTAGTTGTATACCCGTACCCAGTACGATCGTGCCGCCATCTGTGGAGCTCCTTCATACATAGACCGCCCCGGATATGGAAAACTTCCCGAGCGGACTGGTAGCCATGTTGCCCTGTGTCGGATGAGATCGTGGTGCAGCGAACGGCATTCCCCTTTGCGAGTGGAGACGAGCGACCAGCAGTTGGTTACGAACTACGCTCTACGGCTGTCGGCGCACATGCGGGCCGATCGAACACCCAGGGATGAAGCACTGCACATGCCAGAGCGCGTATTCGATTGTAGCGGTGGCTTTCTCATTATTTCCCGTTTCCGAAGACCTCGCCGATGTCCGGCATCATGTCGACCTGACCGTGCGACAGCGGTCTCGATCACGGCGGTGGCAGCTGCTCGAACCCGGGTTTGTTCTCGTCGCCCGACTTCGAACCACTCGCCGCGGAGATCGGGGCCGCCGAACGCGACATCGCCGCGTACCCCGAGGCCGAAGCGAGGTCGAGCCCGGCTACGGCACACTGGATGGGCGCTGCCCATGCCTCCGAGCCCCGCCCGCTCCGAGGCTGCGGTTACCCGCCGGACGGTAATCGCGGCCCTCGGGGAACTCGAGTGCCGGAGTGGACGACAATCTGCACGTGGAGTGCGAAGTCTGCCGGACAGCACTGTCGGCCCGGATCGACGGTGAGCCAGAAGCCGTCCCCTCGGCACGGGTGAACGAGCACCTCGAGCAGTGTCGAGAGTGCTGTTCCTGGTACGTCACGGCCGTGGAGATCTCCAAGCTCGTGCGCGGGAGCCGATCGCACGCGCCCGACCTCACCGACGCGATCTTCGCCGCAGCCGAACTGCGACGGCCGAGGCGATCGGTCTCCTCGACACTGCGCGACATCGTCCCGAGCTCCCATGTCGAATTGACACGACTGCTGCTGGGTTTGCTCGGCGTCGCGCAGGTCGGCCTCGCGGTAGCCCAGATCGCAGGCCTCGACTTCGGGATGAGCCACCACGGTGTCGAGATGACCCGTCATCTGCTCAACGAAAGCACCGCGTGGAACCTGGCCATCGGGGTCGGTCTGCTCTGCTGCGCGATACGCCCGCCTGCCACCGCGGGCGTGCTGCCCGTGCTCGCGTCGGTCGTCGCCGTACTCAGCGCCTTCGTAGTCGACGACCTGCATGCCGGCATGGTGCCCCTGCCGCGTGTCGCGTCGCACGGCGTATTGGTCGTCGCGCTGGTGCTGGTCACGATTGTTCACCGCACGCGACAACCTCACACTTGTCCCCCGGTCGGCGGCCGCGCACCCACCGAATTCGTCCTCCCCGCAGGCGCCCGATTGGGCAAACGCGCAGATCATCTCCGCTCGACCCAAGATCCCGCGGCATAGTAAGAGGGACTCACATGACCATCGAGCTCGAATCGACAACCTCGGCACCCCACCGGATCTCGCTGGCGGTCACCGGAATGAGCTGTGCCGCGTGCGCGAGCCGGGTGGAGCGCAGGCTGAACAAAGTCGACGGTGTCATCGCGTCGGTGAACTATGCGACCAGAGTCGCCACCATTGATGCCGCCGACGATGTCACCGCCGAAGACCTTTGCGCAGAAGTCGACGCCGCGGGATACGGCGCGTCGCCCATCACCGACCACGCGGTGGCGATCAGCGCCGCTCCCGAGGATGCCGAGGTCAAGGACCTCCTGCGGCGCCTGGTGGTCGCACTGTTGGCGTTTTTCCCGCTGGCCGACCTGTCGGTGATGTTCGCGACTGTGCCGTCCACCAGGATTCCCGGTTGGCAGTTGATTCTCACCGCGCTGGCGCTGCCCGTGGTGCTGTGGTCCGCCGCGCCGTTCCACCGCCGCGCGTTCGCGGGCGCGAAAGTCGGCGCCGCGAGTATGGACACCCTCGTCTCGGTCGGCGTCCTCACCGCCACCTTGTGGTCCCTGGACACGATGTATCTGCACCCCGCCCGGACCGGAATCGCCCCGGAAGGAGTGTGGGCCGCGATCTGGGCCAGTGACGCCATCTATCTCGAAGTCGCGGCGGGCGTCACCGCGTTCGTACTCGCGGGGCGATACTTCGAGGCCAAGGCGAAGCGCGCGACGGGCAGCGCGTTGCGGGCGCTGGCCGCCCTCGGCGCGCGCGAGGTCACCGTGCTGACCCGCGATGATCACGAAATGCGCATTCCGATTGGCGAACTCGTCGAGGGGCAGCGGTTCGTGGTCCGCCCCGGCGAGACGATCGCTACTGATGGACTCGTGGTATCGGGCGAATCCAGTATCGACGCCTCAGCCATGACCGGCGAATCGCTTCCGGTCGACATCGCGCCGGGTATGGCGGTGATCGGCGGTACCACCGCGCTGACCGGACGGTTGATCGTCGAGGCCGCCGCAGTAGGTGCCGACACCAAACTCTCGGGCATGATCCGGCTCGTCGAGCAGGCGCAGACCGGCAAGGCGCGCATGCAGCGCGTGGCCGATCGCGTGTCATCGGTCTTCGTGCCGTGCGTTTTCCTGCTCGCAGGCGCGACCTTCGGCGTGTGGTGGATGACCGGAAGCGGAGGTGAGCGTGCCGCCGCGGCAGCGCTGGCGGTGTTGGTCGTCGCCTGTCCGTGCGCGCTGGGCCTGGCCATACCCACTGCCCTGCTGGTGGCATCCGGCCGTGGTGCGCAGCTGGGCATCTTCATCAAGGGCCATCAAGCGCTGGAAGCAACCCGTGGCGTCGACACGGTGGTGCTGGACAAAACCGGCACCCTCACCCACGGGGTGATGAATGTCGTCGCCGTAACCGTCGAGGGCGCACTCACCGACACCGAGGTGCTGCGTTTGGCCGGGGCCGTGGAATCGGCTTCCGAACATGCGGTCGCGGCCGCGATCACTCGGCGCGCACGACAGGCGCACAACACCCTGCCGACGGTCGAATCGTTCCAGGCACTCCCGGGATTGGGTGCACGTGGCACCGTCGAAGGTGCACAAGTGCACGTGGGAAGGCTCCGGCTCTTTCACCAGCAACGCATCGACGTGCCCCCGGCCCTGCTGCGGGAGCTCCGCCGTCAAGAACGCGTCGGTCGCACTGTCGTGCTGGTCGGGGTGGACCGGCTCGCAGTCGCGCTTCTCGCGGTGGCCGACACCGTGAAAGACAGCGCGGCTCCCGCTGTAGCCCGACTGCATCGACTCGGCCTGCGCGTGTGCATGTTCACCGGCGACAACGCGTACGTCGCGCAGTCCGTCGCCGACGAAATCGGCATCGACGAGGTCGTGGCCGAACTATTGCCCGAGGGCAAGGTCGAGCTGATCGCGCAGATGCAGGAGCACGGACATCGAGTCGCCATGATCGGCGACGGCATCAATGACGGTGCGGCGTTGGCCACCGCCGACCTCGGCATGGCGATCGGCGCGGGCACCGATGTCGCGATCGCCGCCGCCGACGTCATCCTGGTGCGCGAAGACCTCGCCGCGGCCACCGACGCGATCGAGCTCGCGCACGCGACTCTGCGCACCATCAAAGGGAACCTGGTGTGGGCCTTCGGCTACAACATCGTCGCCATCCCGATCGCCGCGCTCGGCTTGCTGAACCCCCTGATCGCGGGCGCGGCGATGGCATTCTCGTCGTTCTTCGTGGTCTCCAACAGCCTGCGCCTGCGCCGAACACGTCTGGGCGGCTGATCGGCGCCGGGCGCGTCTTCACGGTGGAACACCTCGGGAAGAATCACCGACGGCTGCGTGCCAGCTGCTCCAGCATCGCGTTGTACGCGGCGAGGTCGGAATCGCCGTACTCGTCGTCCTTGCGGTCGGTGCGCACCGCGGTGCGCCGATCCTGGGCCGACCACTGCGTCAGCAACGCGCCCACCACCAGCAGAATCGGGACCTCACCGGAAACCCAGGCGATGCCACCCCCGACGTGCTGATCGACCAGCAGATCGATCGCCCACGGCAACTGCAGGTTGCCGTAGAACCGCTGGCCGACCACGGAATTCGTCGACATGATCGCGATGCCGAAGAACGCGTGGAACGGCATCACCGCGAACAACATCCCCAGCCGTCCCAGATGAGGCAACCTGCGCGGACCCGGATCTATGCCGATGATCCCCCAGTAGAACAAATATCCGACGATCAGAAAGTGGACGTTCATCAGGACATGGCCCCAGTGGTAGCGGATCAGGTTCTCGAACAGCGGGGTGAAATACAACCCGTACAACGAGACCACGAACAGCGCGATCGCTGTGCCCGGGTAAGCCAGGACAGCGGTCGGCTTGGCATGCAACAGTGCCAGCACCCACTCGCGCGGCCCGTGTACCGCAGCCCGTGCACCTGAGGGTAAAGCCCGCAGCAACAGCGTCACCGGCGCGCCGAGCACAAGAAGTACCGGTACGAACATATTCAGGGCCATATGAGTGATCATGTGCATGCTGAACATGGCGAGACCATAGGTACCGATGCCCGAGGACGTGGCGATCAGTAGAGCCAGACAACCACCCATCCACGACAGAGTGCGCCATCGCGACCACCGGTCACCCCGGCGACGCAGCCGCAGCACGCCGAGGACGTACGCCACAACGCCGACCAACGCCGCCGTTCCGAGCACGAAATCGAAGCGCCACGACACCAGCAGCCGCCACAAAGTGGGCCGATCCGTCAGTTCGAAACCGAGGAACACCTCCTGCGCCGTGAACGACCGGTCGGCGAACGCGGGCGCCGGTTGCACCGCCATCGCCACCAGCACGCTCAGTATCAGCGCGGAAAACGCTGCGCTCCAGGCGAATACGAACACCTTCTCACCATTCGGCGCCCGAGTGCGGTAAGAACGCCACAACGTCCACCCCGACGCGACCAGCCCCACCGCTGCGAACAGGGCCAACCTGCCGTACCCCGTCGTGAAGACACACGACCACGGCAACAACACGACCACGAGCACCAGCCCGCTCACTACGGCGGTCACTGTGCACAGGGCCCCGATGACAACGGCGCGCCGAACCGCGACCGCTGTGTCCGAACCGCCGCGCCGCAGTTGCTCGGCCACGCACCAGAACAACCCCGGCCCCACCGACACCGCGACCTGGAAAAGGATCATCGCGCCGGTGCCGTAATCGTGGTTCGGTCCTTCACCCGCGTTGCCGGCCAACGCGGGCGGCAGCACGGCCACGGCGGCAGGCAACGTCAGTAAGGCGGCCCCGATCCAGGACAATGTCAGCCGTGCGCCGAGACTCACCCCGGCGGCCAGCACCGCGACGACAACCCATGCCTTGGGTTTCTCGCTCGCATCCAGCAGTGCACCGAGCGCGCCGGTGCGCACGAGACCCGCCAGGCTCAACCCACCCGAATTCGCCGCTGTGACCGGAATCAATGCCAGCGCCGAGACGAACCAGACCAAACCGGCGCGCTCGGCCAGCCGCAAGCCCGCATAGCCGTCGACCAGAATCCGGCCCTGCGTGGAGAACCGCGTACAGCACACCGCGTAGACCAGAGAGCCGAGTGCCACCGCGCCCGCGAGCGCGGCCACCGTCCGCAACAGCGCGTAGCCCAACGCGGACGCAAGCCCAGGATAAGCCGTGCCGGCCGCGCGGTAGGGAACCTCGCCCATCGCCAGCACGGCGCCGGTGACCAGCGCCAGCGACACCACCGCCGCGACGATCCGAACATGACGGACATCCCAGCGATTCACGTCCACCGTGGATCCACCCGACCTCCAACCAGAAAGTACTGCCTCCGGAAGAGACAGCTCGCGCATAGTGGTCGGATCGTGCGGACGCGAAGTTCCCGACGTCAGCGAACCAGAAGCCACTGCACCGCCGATGCCTTCTCCGATCGGCTGGACCGTCCGCCCCCGACGGAACCGAACCCGTACGCCACCCGACTATCTGACCTCGAGGCCGCTGACGGGCGGCGTGGCGTGGCTGGGAGGACGGCAGTGCAGACACACCCCGCGATAGGACAGGACCGGCTGACGACAGCCTCGGTGACCGGCGTACTGACAGCGACCATGGCCTTCTCCATGCTCCAGTTGTTCGTCATCGGCGCGCTGGGCCCGCGCCTCGTTCCGGATCTCGGCATATCCACCACCGCATTGGGATTGACGACAACCGTAGGTTTCGGGACAGCTGCGCTGATGTCACCGCTGGCCGGTAGAGCGGTGGATCTGCTGGGGCCGCGACGATGCCTGATCACACTGCTGCTGACCGTCACGGTCGCCCTCGGCGTCATCGCCGCCGCACCGGCTTACGCCGTTCTCCTCGCCGCGGTGGCCTTGGGCGGGGTGCCGCAGGCGCTGGCCAACCCCGCAACGAACAAAGCGATCCTCGAGGCGATCCCGCCAGCCGATCGCGCAGGTGTGACCGGCGCCAAACAGTCCGGCGTCCAGCTCGGCGCCATTGCCGCCGGATTACCGCTCACCGCGCTGGCCGCTTCGGCGGGCTGGCGTACCGCGGTGTGGACGGCGGCGGGTATCGCGCTGCTGGTCGTGCTGTGGGTGTGGCATTCCCTGCCGGCCGACCCGTCGCGACAGCACCAGGGCACGTCCAGCTCGAGCATCGCTGCCCAGCCGGAACAACGCGGGACCGACGGCATTGTGTACTGGCTGGCCGTGTATTCCCTGTTTCTGGGGGCCGCCATGGCATCGATCAACACCTACCTGGCGCTGTTCGGAGAGCGACGGCTCGGCCTCGGCGCGGCCGCGGCGGGGACCCTGGTGGCCGTGCTCGGCATAGCGGGTATCGCAGGCCGCATCGGCTGGGCACGTGTGGCTGGGAACCCGCGCGCCGCCGTCGTCCTGCCGGCCGGCTTGGCGCTCGGATCCGGGATCGCGGCGCTGCTGCTGGCCGCCTCCGCACTGATGGCTGGGGTCGTGTGGGTCGCGGTGATCGCCGTCGGCATCTTCGGGATGGCGGGTAACGCCGTGTCCATGGTGCTGGTGATCCAACGCTCGGCTCCTGGACGAGCCGGACGCAACTCAGCGTTGGTGTCGGCGGGGTTCTTCGCCGGGTTCGCGGTAGGTCCACCGCTTTTCGGTGCCGTAGTGCCATCGATCGGATACAGCGACAGCTGGCTGATCGTGGCGGCGGAATTCGTGGTCGCGGCGGCGGTCGCGGCGCTGTGGACAGTGCGCGATCGAGCGCCCCGCGTCGAGGTGCAGGCGTGACGACTGTGCACGACACACGCTGCGGTAGACCTGAAGTCACTCGGCCACAGACTGTTTCACGAGATTCCCCACAGGGTCTACATGCGGCGGAATCGTATGGGGGCGCACCATGGTGACGGATTGGGCAGGCGCGGCATTCGAAGCCGTCATGGACCGCGTATCGAGCACATACGCCGCTGTCGGCGCACGGTTTCCGCTCTACGCCGACAGTACCTCCGGCGAATGGACGACCACCTCACGCGGATCCTGGACCGGCGGCTTCTGGGCCGGCCTGCTGTGGCTGCGTGCATTGGCAAGCGGTCGGCACGAGCATCGCAGCGCCGCCGCGGAAACGACACAACGCCTGGCAGGCTGGGTGACGTCGGACACCTCCACCCGCGGGTTGATCCTCTGGTACGGAACGGCTCTGGCAGCCGGGCGCGGTGGAGACACAAGCGCCTCGGCGCTGCGCGAGCGCGCCGCACGCCAGTGCCGTTCCGACTTCGATCAGGGTCTCGGGGTACTGCCATGGGGTTCGGCGTTCGGTGGTCCACGCCTCCTCGCTCGGGTGGACGGAATTCCGGGCCTGGTCCCACTTCTGGCCACAGACATGGACCCACGCAGCCCGGACATCGCCCGCGAACATCTCGCCACACACCTGAACCTCTGGCGGACGACACCGATCGGCACACCGGCATGGGGCTGGTCGGAGGGCACGTGGCTGCCCTCGCCGCGACCGCAGCGCGGGTGGAGCCGGGGCCGGGCCTGGCTCCTGCTCGCGCTGGCCGACGCCTGCCGGTACTTGTCACCGGAATTCCTCGTCGATGCCTGCACGCTCCTCGGCGCCGACCAACCACTGGTGCCCAGGGCCGAAAACCGCCCTGACGCGCCCACGGACACCTCGTCCGCCGTGATCGAGGCGGTTGCACTTCTGAAACTTGCTGCTATACAACCACTCACAGCACAATCCAAGGCGATGCAGTTGCGAGCCATCGAGATCACGCGACGGCTGGTCACCGACTTCCTGAGCGGTCCAGGCACCCAGCAACCCGGCAGGCTGGGTGGAGGTTGTTATGACTTCGGCCGCGGGCTTGCCACCAGCCATGAGCTGATCTGGGGCGATTTCTTCTTCGCCTCGGCTCTGGCCATGCAGACCGGGTTGGTCGCTCCCTTCGACACCTGACGCGGCCTCAGCGCAATATCGACCTGGCCACGGAGGTGATGTGCAGTTCGTCCGGACCATCCAGCAAGCGCGCCATCCGCCCCATCCGCAGCAGCCCCGGCAGTGCGGTATCCGGTCCCAGCCCAGCAGCCCCGTACACCTGTATCGCGGAATCGGCCACTTGTTGCAGTGTCCGAGCCGCCGCCACCTTCGCCAAACCGGATTCCACGCGAGCGTCATGACCTGCGTCGAGGAGCGCGGCCGCCTTGTGCACCAGCGGCCGGGTGCTCCGGATGGCCAGCAGTGACTCGAAAACATGCTGCTGCACCAGCTGGCGCTGCGACAGCGTTCCCGATGACTGACTGCGCGTACGAGCTCGCTCGCGCATCAGGTCATAGGCCCGCTGCGCCTGGCCGAGCCAGCGCAGACAGCGCAACGTCCGACCCAGTTGCAGTCGCTGCCGCGCGATCGGCAACGCGCGACCCCGCTCGCCGATCAGATGGTCTTTCGGCAGCCGGACCTCGTCCAGGGCGATCTCCCACTGCCCACCCACACCGAGTACGGGAAGTTCACGCACGAGCCGGAAGCCCGGAGCGTCCGTCGGCACCAGCAGCAACGATAATCCATCCCGATCCGAAGCCCGCCCGTCGGTGCGAGCCAGCACAGTGATCACATCGGCGTCCTGGGCCCCGCTGACGAACCATTTGCGACCGGACAGGATCCACGCACCGTCCGGAGCCTCTGTCGCTCGGGTGGCCGTCAACGTCGGATCGGTGCCCGGTGCGTCGGGTTCGGTCATCGCGTACGCGGCATGCATCTCCCCGGAAACCAGTCGCTTCAGGTAGCTCTCCCGAACGCGGTCACCGGCATGACGCTGCAACATCCGCACATCCAACAGCGAGGCCGAGCCGAGCACCGCGGGCCCGTGGTCACTGGCGCCCTCGGCCTCGGCCAAGCACACGTACTCGCCGAAAGGAAGTCCCTGCCCACCCAGATCCCTCGGTAGCGGCAAAGCCCACAGCCCGGCCGCCCGCGCGGCATCGGTCAACTGTGACCGCACTGCGGCAGCGTCGGCGCCACCCGCGTCCAGCAGAATCTCCTGTGGCATCACTCGTTGTGCCACAAAGGCTTCCACACGCTCACGCAGCGAGGTGCCGTCGTCCCCGCCGGCGGGCATACGGGTGTGAGATGCGAACGGGTCCATGGCTTCTCCTGGTCTGCCGGGAACTCGACGTCCCCGCGCTGCGACTGCTGTTGTCCGCGGGAGTGGTCGGCGGCGATCGCCCCCGAGTTCCCGCGGCGGTCACTCTGTTCGAGAAGGAGAGCCATGACACTCGGCGCTACGCGGACCTCCGACAACCAACTGACGACGAAACCATTGCAGGGGGCGCGGCTCGAGACCGGTGGACCGCCGGGTCCGGTGTCGATCGCGGCGCAGCACCTGCGGCTGCTGGGCGCTGAACCTTCCACGGACGACCATGACGCGCTGACTCTCACCGATGTCGACGGCACGACGGTCGAGGCCCGCTTGTCTTGGGGCAGGCCGGACAATGAGGTGTGCGATGAGGCGACCATGCAGGCCGCCGCGGGACTGATGCTCGTGCACGGACGTCGCGACGGCTCACCCCGCGGACTGGCCGTGGACTACATCTCGACCGCCTCCGGCGTACTCGCCGTCCAAGGCCTGTTGGCCGCGCTCATCGGCCGCGCGAGGGGCACGTCGGTCACCGCGGCGGACGTCTCGCTCGACCGCGTGGCGCTGCTGACCGTCTCGCAGTACCTCGCCGCAGCGTGCGCCGAGGACGACGAAGCCAGCCCATTGGCACCCGGTGGGCCGCCATTCACCACTGCCGACGGCGTTCGATTCGAACTCGAAGCCCTGGACGTCGCGGTGTGGGCCGAATTCTGGCAGGCCATGCGAGCACCCATGCAAGCGGCGCGAAAAGGATGGCGGCCCTTCCAGTTCCGCTATGCCACCGCCTGCGCTCCGATCCCCGACGAGTTGCATCACACCACGCTGGGCAGCACGTGGGCGCAGGTACAGGCCGCCGCGGCCGAATCCGGTGCCGACGTCTGCCGATTGCACACCCTCGCCGAACGCTCGACGGAACTGCACGACGGCGGAGAATCGACGCTGCCATGGGAACTGGCCCCACACCCGGGGATCGCCGCGGCGGTATCGGCACGCGGCCGATGTAGCGACGAGCGTCCTCTCGCGGGCTTGACCGTGCTCGAGGCAGGGCGTCGAGTTCAGGCTCCACTCGCCGCGCACCTGCTCGGACTCCTCGGCGCGACCGTCGTGCGAATCGAACCGCCAGGCGGTGACCCGCTACGTGGTATGCCACCCACCTGCTCGGACATCTCCGCACGCTGGCTGGCCCTCAACCGGGGCAAGGACGCGGTCGAAATCGACATCAAGTCCTTCTCCGACCGACGACGGTTACTCGAACTGGCAGCAGAGGCCGACGTCTTCCTCCACAACTGGGCGCCCGGCAAAGCTGAGCAATTAGGACTCGACGCCGACAGGCTATCGGCCGCCAACCCCGGCCTGATCTATGCCTACACCAGCGGCTGGGCGGGGCGGCTCCCCGGCGCACCCATGGGCACCGACTTCATGGTGCAAGCCCGCACCGCTGTCGGAGAGGCGGCCCGCCCAGCCGACGAACCACCGATACCGTCCCTGATGACCCTGCTCGACGTGCTCGGCGGCATGCTGGGCACCGAAGCGATCCTTGCCGGACTGCTCACCCGCGAACGCACCGGCCGTGGCGTGCGCGTGGAATCCTCACTCCTCGCCGCCGCCCAGCTGCTCACCACACCGGCTGTGCACCGGGCGCGCGATGGTCATCCCCTACGCCGCCCCGCCGGATTCCGTCGCCCATTGCCGACCGATGACGGGCTCCTCGCACCCGCTGACGAGCACGCAGCCGCCGCAGCCGACACCGCGGCACAAGTGCGTGCGCTGTCTACCGACGACGCTCGCGCGATGCTTCACAGCCGAGGCATCATCAGCACCCCCGTAACGACCGATCTCACAACCCTTCCCACCGACACCCGCTTCGCAGGTGCCATGACACGCGACGAACACGGCGCCGTCGCCGTGTCGTCGCCTTGGAGGTTCCGATGAGCGTGGCGCTACACGATCTGGTCCCCCGCACGCTACGCAGAACCTGGGCGGCCGACGGCAGCTACCCAGACCTGGACCTGTATTCGCTGTTCCGGGCACGCCGCTGCCAGCATCCGCACCGAACCGCGTTGGCGGACAACGAGGGCGAGGTGACCTACGCGCAATTGGACACCTCGGCCCGGCAACTGGCCACCGGTCTGGCCGCCCGAGGCGTCCATGCCGGCGATGTCGTCGGCGTCCAGCTGCCGAACTGCCGCGCCGCCGTGATCACAGACCTCGCTTTGAGCGCACTGGGCGCGGTCGCCCTACCGTTCCCCGCCGGTCGCGGCATGCGCGAGGCCGAGTCGCTGCTGCGAAGATCGGAAGCCGTCGGTGTCCTGGCCGCCACCCAGTTCCGTGGACACACCCACGCCGCAGATCTCGCGCAGTTGCTCGGCCGATCGCCGACATTGCGTTTCGTCGTCGCCGTCGGCACCGATTCCGCGCCGGAGAACTGTGTTCCTTTTGCGGAGCTGTTCACCGCCGAGGACTACGACTTCGTCCCGGCTCGTCCCGATCCGGACGCAGCCGCTCGCATCCTGGTGTCCTCCGGATCGGAGTCGGAACCGAAAATGGTCGCCTACTCCCACAACGCACTGGCAGGCGGCCGCGGCAATTTCATGGCATCACTGTTGACCGACGACCGACCGCTCCGGGGCCTGTTTCTCGTACCGCTCGCTACGGCATTCGGCAGCAACGGCACAGCGGTGACGCTGGCCCGCCACGGCGGCGCCCTGATTCTGCTGGATCACTTCTCGCCGGTGGAAGCGTTGGCGGCGATCGAACGGCATCGTCCCACGCATGTGCTCGGCGTCCCCACCATGATCCGGATGATGCTCGAAAACGGTGCCGCCGAGACCGACACCTCCGCACTGACGGCACTGGTGCTCGGTGGTTCGCAACTCGACGCCACCACCGCTCGGGAGGCACGACGAGCTTTCGGATGCACAGTGGTGAACCTCTACGGATCGGCCGACGGCGTCAACTGCCACACGGACATCGACGAAATTCATGCCCAGGATGGAATTTCGGGAGTCCTGGTCGGGCGGCCCGACCCGCGCGTGGCACAAATCCGCATCGACCGAGTCGACACCGGCCGGATCGCCGCGCCGGGTGAAACCGGAGAAATAGTCGCCCGGGGTCCGATGACACCATTGTGCTACGTCGCGGACCCTCAGTTGGACTCGCGCTACCGCACGAGCGACGGCTGGGTACGCACCGGTGACCTCGGCGTACTCGACCCCGCAGGCCGCCTGCACGTGGTCGGACGGCTCAAGGAGATCGTCATCCGCGGCGGCGCGAACATCAGTCCCGCCGAGGTCGAACGCATGCTGGCCACGCATCCCGATGTCCGCGACGTGGCGTGCATCGGCGTTCCCCACGACGTGCTCGGTGAACGACTCGCCGCCTGCGTCGTGCCACGGCCGGGCAGCGTGGTCGACCTGGAAGGGTTGTGTGCTCACCTGGCGGCCAACGGCATGGAGCGCGGCAAACACCCCGAATCGCTCCTGCTGCTGGATGCCCTGCCGTTGACCCCGGCGGGCAAGCCCGATCGAGCGGCACTGCGAACTCGGATGACGACGGCCCGGCACTGAAATACTGCGGGGCAGCCTTTTCAACGGCTGCCCCGCTTTCCTCCCGGCCCGTTCTGTCAGGACCGGGAGAACGCCTTCTTCAGCGTGTTCGCGGCATTCCGATAGACAGACAGCAGGTCCTCGCCCTTTTCGGGATAGTTCACGATCGACACCTGTGCTACACCCGAGTCCGGCAGCACGGTGCCGGTGGACATGTGCGCGTTGTCGAGCACGAACCGCGGCTTCTTCGCCGTCAATTCCGCCAGCTGACCGGGCGTGACGGCTTCAGGACCATAGGTACCCACGATCTGCGCACCGGCCAGGTCGGCTGCCCACGTCGAGAACACCTGGGCGATGACCGTCGGCTGCTTCCCGCCCGGCCATGCCGAGCGGACGTCCCCGCCGAGCTTGTCGTACTCGCTGCTGAACGTCGCGGTCCACGCCTGCGCCGCCTCGGTGGTGCCGAAGCGCAGGCCCAGCGCTTGCACCTGGGCTTTCACCTTGTCCGCCGAGTTGTCCAGATCGACTTCGATCAATTCGGCCCTCGATCCCGCAGCTTCCTCGATTTTGGCCGCGAACGGCTCGAACGGCGCGTAGAGCACGAAATCCGCCTCCGCCACGGCGGTCAGATCAGACGGCTTGGGATCGTAGTCCGGAGCATGATGAACCGATGGCGGAACGATGACTTTCACGTCCTCGGCGCCCGCCGCTTCGGCGAACGCCGCCTCCCAGGTCGTGGTCGCCACGACCACCGGATGAGCGTGGCCATGGTGGTCGTGTCGCTCGCCTTCGGAGCTGGAACAGCCGCTCAGCAACACGATTGCCGCGACCGCGCTCGTCGTCAGGCTCAAACCGGCGGTCAATGGTCGAAAGCGTGCCATGAGAGTGTTCTCCGTTCAGGAATCAGATGAGCCGCGAAAGCAACTGCGCCCGCGGTAAGGACCAGCACCGGCCCAGGAGGAAGGTCGAAGGCCAGCGCCAGAAGGAATCCGACGAGATTCACGGCAACGCCGATACCGACACTCCAGACGATGATCGAAATCAGCGAGCGGCCCAACCGCCGCGCAGCGAGCGCCGGCAGCAATGTGAGCGCATCCACGAGAAGCGCACCGGTCAGCCGGATCGCTCCGGCCACCGCAACCGCGATCAGCACCAGCAGAATCAGCGTGAGCCGCCCCACCGCCACACCGGAAACCAACGCCAGCTCGCGATCGTGCAACAGCAGCGCCAGATCACGTCTTCGCCACCAGAACAGCACAGGCACCACCACCGCGAGTACCGCCAACATGACGACGTCCTGGACTCGGACCGCGAGAATCGAACCCCACAGCAGCGAAAAGGCCGCCGAAGCGTTCACTCCCGCCACCGCCAGCACCAGCAACGCCGCCGCGACGGCCAGACTCATCAGCAGCCCCATCGCACCGGAGAGCGTTTCCGGCGTGCGGGCCAATGGACTGATCCCAGCCCCGGCGGCCGCGCACGCGAGCAGGCCGCACAACGCCGGATCCCATCCGGTCAGCATGCCGACCGCAGCACCCAGCAGCGCGACGTGCATCATCGCGAACCGAACCGGGATGATGTCCAGTCCCACGATGGCGACGCCGACCACCGGCAGCCCGACCGAGCCCACCAACAACGCCACACCGGCACGCTGCACCGACCCCATTCCGAGCAGATCGAACACCTGCGCAGGCCCGTTCACGACGATTCCCGCAGTCGGCCCGCGGCCATCTCCAGGACTCGGTCGCAACGTCGCGCCATGGCGCGGTCATGGGTGACCACGATGAGCGTGACAGGTAGCTCCGTGAGTACGTCGGCGGCCTCTTCTTGGCCCGCGAAATCGAGTGCGGCCGTGGGTTCGTCGGCCAGAACGACGCGCGCACCGGCTGCCACGCACCCTGCCGCGCGGGCCAGGTGCATACGCTGCAGTTGCCCGCCCGAGAGCGTATCGAGTGGTCGGCCGAGGAACTCGCCTACGCCCAGCCGCGTCGCCATCGCCTGCGCGTGACGGGCGTCTCCGCTAGTGGCCAAGAGCTCACCGGCCAGCAGCGGAAATCGGCCCGCGGCGGGCCGCTGGGGAATCCACCCGCACACCCGCCGCCGCCACGCGCGGTCCGCCGAGGTGCGGCCACCACGACCTCCGACGGAAATCTCGCCCCGCACAGCCATGTGCAGGCCGATCACCGCGCGCAGCAGCGTCGTCTTGCCGGAGCCGTTGGTGCCGGTCAACGCGACCCGTTGACCGGCAGGTATGTCGAGGTCGACATCACTGACCACGTCGACACGTCCGTGCCGACACGACACTCCCCGCAAGCGCAGGCTCAGCCCTGCCATCACCCCACCTCCTTTCGGGCCGTCACCCGCACGCCGACCGGTGTGCCCGGAAGTAGTCGCACCACCACTCCCGTCGGTTCCGCGAGATGATCTTCGTCGGCGGGCCCATCGATTCCTCGCACTACCGAAACAAGAGTTTCGCGGGCACGGGCCACCCTGGAACGAATCGTGCCGACCGGACAACCCACCGTCTGCGCCGCCTCGGCGTAGGACATACCCAAGACTTGGGTCAAGACGAACGCCTCGCGCCGCTCTTGCGGCAGACCGCACAGCAGGTCGTTCAACGCCACCTCTTCGGCGAAATCCGGTGCACGCTGATCAGGGCGCTGCTCGAGAACTTGCGACCATTCCGGCACCTGAGTCGTCCTCGGACGGGCGGCGACATTGCGGAACCGATCCACCACCACGCGGCGAGCGATCGACAGCAGCCAGGTTCGTGCGGTCGAATTCCCGGCGAACCGCGGCAGACTGCCCATAGCCCGCAAGAACGTCTCCTGGGTCAGGTCGTCAGCGGATTGAACATCGGTCAGGTGCGCGACGAAACGCCACACATCGCGCTGCGTCGACTGAATGAACTGCTCCAAAGCTTTTCGGTTGCCGGCACCTGCCGACAACGCCAGCGCGGTCAGGAGTTCGTCGGACATCCGCGTCCTCCACATCGACGCGTCCGGCACAGGGGAAGGCGCTCAGCGCTTGCAAGCGATCGAGGAGAAGGACCGTCGCCGCGGCAGACAGCCGACAGCAGAGAAAGAGACAACATTCGCACAATTTCTGTTCACGACACCGCCATTCGGTGGTGCGGAGAGACCGGCAGCCGGACGCGTGGTGCGCACACCGGCACAGAGGACCGACTGCCGCTGGACGGGAAGCCGGGCGTGCTCACCGGCGTCGCGGCAGACCCTGACGGCTTGCGCACGCGCATCGATGACACGAACGGCTACGTTCGCCCGGAATACCGGCATCGCTGAATACCGCCGATCGACAATCGGTCGGACAGCGTCTGCCTCTGCGGCAGCACAAGACGCGGGTGCTCCCGATGGCGAACTCTCAGAACTGGACCGCGGCCACCGGAGGCCCACGCCGCGCCATCACATGACGCAGTACACCCTCGCGGAAGGCCTCGATGCGGTGGTCGACTTCCGGCACGGTTCGGGGGTCGTTGTCGACCGACGGATGCACCAGAACCAGAAACAGAGGCGCCAGGATCCGTGTGTACAGCGCCGCCAGGATCGCGAAGAAGGCGACTTCCCCGCGCCACAACCACACAGCGCACACCAGCGCGGCCGTGGCGTGCGCGGCGAACATCGTCACAGGGTCGCTCTGCAAGTCAACGGTTTCCGTCGCAGCGCCGTGCGCGGTCGACATCGACGCCATGCCGAACCACACGTGCAAGACCGCCTGCATCAGCGCCAGCCCACCGCCGATGGCGAAGAAGCCACGCTGGCGATCGGCCAGCGCCCACGCCATCGAACCCGTCGCGGCGAACGCCACCGTCGAAGCCGACACCGACACACTGTGCCCCGCCGAGGCCGCGTGCCCCAGCGCCGACAACAACACCGCGATCCCCGCGAACACGACCGCACGTGCCGCGCGCGCGTTCCGGGGCGCGGGCACAGTGTTCATAACGCCGTCCATCATGACACTCACATGCCTGAACTGTCCCGCGGGGCTTCCACCACGATCTCGCCCGCAGGGCCGGGCAGACCGATCACGCAGCGGCCGAGCATGATCAGGACCTGCGACGAGCCACCCCCATGCCGAGTGCCGCGAGCAGGCCCAAAGCGCCCAGCACGATGCCGATCCCACCGAGCCAGCGAGCGGTCGTATCGCTCGACGAGCTCGGACCGGACGCCGCCGACTGGATGTCACCATGGTTGTCGACGCCACCGGACTGCTTGGCAGCCAAGGTCAGCGAAGGAGCTGGACGTTCCGGCTCGGACCCGTCGCCGTCCGCCTTCTGGTCCCAGCGCACGACCTGACCGTCCGCGTAGGTCTGCACGGCGGGGATCGTCACCGTCTCGACGTCCGGCAACCCGTTCGCGAGCACGGAGAACTGCCCGAACTGACTCGGCCCGATGCCACCCCCGGCATCAGCCGTCCAGGTGACGTCGGTGACGTTGCGTCCAGTGTCTTTCCGCACTACAGCTTTCCATCCCGGCACAGCTTCGGTATCCGCCGCTGTCACCCCGGGAATCTGCAGCGCAACTTCGACCGTGGGGCTACCGGTGCCCGACTCGTTCGGCACCCGGAAAACCAGGACCCCCGATCCACCGCGAGACGCTTCAGGCCCAGAGACAGTGATGTGCGCGAGCGCTGGAGCGGCCGGCACGGTCGCCACGAAGGCCGCGACAGCGCCTGCCGACGCGGCACGCACCAACCAAGAACTGTTCATCGTCGAGACCTCTCCTTCACGGCGAGAAAACGAGCGCAACAGATGTTCGCCGACGACGATATGCCACGGCTGACGCGGAACCTCGCATCTCCGGTGAGCGCCGCCGTGGCGAAGAGGGCCCACCGCGAGCAGACGTGGCGGATCAGCTGTCCACGGTGTCGTTCCGCTCGGGCGTCGCGGAGGGTCCGGCACCCGACCACGACTTCCGGATCTGTCAACCGCTCAGTGAGTGTCGTTCCAGAACTGGATACCGGCTGCGATCAACGCCGGGACACCCACGATGACGGTGCCGGCCACCGCGCCCATGCCTGCCAGTGCGGCGCCGGTGATGAGGCAACCGCCGATCGCCGCCGGGACCGCGAGCAGGCCGATCGACACGACACCGCCGGTCGCACCGCCGACGATGCCGCCGGCGACGCATCCGATGCCGCCACCGATCGCACTACCCAGCAGGCTGCCGACAGTCGCCGCTGCCATCATCGACATGCTGAAGTTGCCGAGGGCCGCGTTGTAATTCGGATGAGACAGCGCATCGATCTCCTGCGCCGTCGCCGCGCTGATCGGGTGCGCGTCGGCGGGATCGGTGCTCGGGGTCAGTGTGACGGTGTCGCCGTCGAGCTGCGCTGCGATCGGCATCGCGCTGCCGCCGTGGACGTAGGTCAACGGAAGAGTCGCGACGGACGTGCCGCTGCGATCGATGAACTGCAGATGACCATCGCCGACGGTCAACGCCCCGGCATCCATGGTGAGCACAACCGATCGGTCGACCACGTTTGCCTGAAAGTGCACGTCCGGAATTTCTTGCGTGGGATCCGCCGTCGCAGTTCCCGCCGAGACACACAATGCCGAGATGGCCATGGCGGCCACCGCAGCGCCCTTGCGAAACATCACTGTCGTCTCAACTCCCGATTTCCTTGTGGCAGCGCGGAATCGCAGCCGTCAAAAGGTCGGAGAAGTCGTCGAACCAGTTCCTGATGTGACACACAACACATGTCGGAGGTCGGCCCTGGCAACTCCAGCGCCCCGGCTGCAAGCCAGTCGCTCACAGCCACCTCCTACCGCCGCAGCGCTGTCGGCCAGTAACTCGAAAGGCGACATCGGCTCGCAGTGACAGCGCGGACGGTCGGCACCGAACAGTTGGGCTGAGAACCCTAGCCGAGACTCGCCCGGCACGGCTTGTCGGTAAACGCGCGCTGGTCAGCAGTTGGTGGGGGCGGGTTCCGCGCGAACCCGGGCGTCGAGCCACTGCATCACCGCGGGTGCGCCCAGGACGGCCGGGGCCAGATGCTCGATGGCGGGTTCCTGTCCAACCGTAGGCACCCGAAGCGTCTGCACCCGCACCCCTGCCGCGCACCAACGGCGGACGGTGTTTTCGATGGCAGCGACCGGAATCTGCTGGTCGTCCGGCGAATGCCATTCGAGGATCGGTGTATCCGGCACCCCGGCGTAGAGTTCCAGGCTGTTCTCCTCGACCACCGATCGGGCTTCGCGGCTGTCGAGGATCGAGGTGCTGGTGAGGTACTCGCCGGCACTGCCGCCGATACCCGCGGCGAGGATATCGTTGCTGCAGCTGTTCGCCATGGCCTCACCGACCTCGAGGCCGCGCGGGTTGAGATACGAGCTGATCGGCAGCCGGTCCGGATACTCCCGCTCCAGACCGATCGCCGCCGCCATCGCCAACCCGAACGAGGGGTGCGGGTTCAGCCCCAGCGCCTCCGCCATCGACACCAGGTTCATCGGGGCACCGCCGATGGCCGCGCCCGCCAGCTTCAGCTCCGGTGCGTACGTCGGCTGCAACGCGGCAGCCCATGCGGTGGCCAGGCCACCGCCGGAGTAGCCGGTCATCACCGTGGGGCTGTCCTGCAGTTCGAGTGCGGGCAGCCGCTTCACTGCCCGGATGCCGTCCAATACGATCTGGCCACCCAAACGCGCGGCCCCGAGCGCGACCTGCGGTCCGAGATGATCCGGCAGCGCGACCTGCCAGCCCTGCGCCAGCGCCACGTTCAAGATCGGCGTGGTCGCCATCAGATTGGGATCGTCGCCGTACAGCTCGTGCGATACCGCGCAGCTGGTACCGAGCGCATTGATGAAGTGCTGATACGACAGCAGCGGCCCGCCGGACCGGTGGCCGAAGGGGGTGAGAACCGTGGTCGTGGCCGCGATCGGCGCCCCACGCGAATTGGTGGACCGGAATTTGACCAGCGTGACGGCGGAGCCGGGGAAGATCGCCAGCGGCGGCATTGCCCGCACGCCGAGCACATCCCCTGGTCGATGGGCCGCCAGATCCGCCGGGGCGGCATAGAAGGGGTCCGGATCGGGTCGCGGATACAGCGGTTCCGCCGTTGCCGTCGTCGCCAGGAGCAGCGCGAGTGCCACACCCCCGATCGCGCTACAGGACCGACATGAACCGCTGCGCCTGCTGCCGCGTGAAAGAAGAAACTGCCGGATCATGACCTTGACCTCCACGGGTAGTTCGCGGCGTTTCGTCGACCAGCCAGCTTGCATTCAAATCCGACATCGTGAGCAAATCTCGAGCGACACGCCGAATGGACGCACATCTCGCGGCTCGCGGGCGTGCGGATGGTCGGCGGCCGAACGTCTCACCCGCGGAAACCTGCCTGGCCGCACAAGAAGGCGGGCGAATCACCGGAGGACAGGCTTCGGTCGAAAACCGTAGTATCGCCACACCATTCGCTCGTATACGCGGCTCGGAAGCAGCCTCCGGGTCCAGAAGGACAAGCGGACGTCACGGCCGCACAGGTAGGTCTGCCGTGGCCGGTCCGAGGCCAGGATCGTCACGACCTTGCGGGCCACGGCGGCGGCGGGCTGGCCCGCGGCCAGGTAGCCGCGTACGAGGGTCAGCACGGCGGCACGGTCGTGGTCGTAGGCGGCGATCGGACGCGACACGTGTACCGCCGTGTCGATGATCGGGGTGACGGTCCACCCGGGGATGAGTACCGACACATGGACGCCCGTCCCGGCGGCCTCCGTGCGCGCGGCTTCGCCGATCCGCTCCACAGCGGCCTTCGTGGCCGAGTACCAGCCACCGTAGGGCTCGGCGACAGCGCCCGCACCCGAACTCACGACGATCACGCGGCCCGCCCCTCGGGCGCGGAACAACGGCAGCACCGCGCGCAGTACGCGGTGCGTGCCGAGGACATTGGTGTCGTAGAGCGCCGCGGCCTCGTCGGGTGTGGTCTCCTCGACCGCGCCGACGACGCCGTATGCCGCGAACGTGACGACTGCCTGGATGCTGCCGTGCCTGGCGTGCACGTCGCGAACCCAGCGGTTCACCGCCTCTTCGTCGCGCACGTCGACCCGAGCGATTCCGGACGCGGCGACTCGGTCGCATCCTTCGACCGTGTACCCGAGCGCCGCGAGATGGTGCATGGTAGCCGCGCCCATGCCGTTGGCGGCTCCGGTGATGAGCACGACCGTCACGCGGCACACACCTTCAGTACGCGCGGCAGGACCTCCAGCCGCGCCGACTCCACCATCGTTATCTCGCCGTCCAGTTCCAGCGGCGCCGGACGATCCGGTCGCAGCTCCACGACCGAATCCCGATGGCATACCGCCAGCCGCGACCGCCGGAATCGGCCCGCGTACAGGCCCGCGACCAAGCCGAGCGTCCGGAGCCTTCCCGCCTCGGCCCAGATGTTCACGTCGAACCGGCCGTCGGCGCGCGTGACCGCCGTGTCGTAACGCATGCCGCCCGCGAAGTGCACGCTCTTGAGCACGCCGATGTTGGTGATCGGGGCCGCATGGCTCCAGTCGCGGCCACGCACCGCGACCGGCAACGGCCGATGGGTGGCGATGGTGGTCAGCGCGGTGGCGAGGATGGCCGCCTCCACGCTGCGCGCCTTGAGCCGGCCGACCACCCCGGTGGCCTGGTTGAACGAATGATTGCCCGCGGCGACCAGTCCCATACTCGCGTTGAGCAGGAAGTAGCGCACCGCGCGCGTGCCGTCGGCCAGCAGTACGCAGGCCTTGCCCACGTCGACGAGTTCGGTGCGCGCGGCGTCGATTCGCACCGGAACGGCCGCGATACGCCCGCTGTCGGGCACGGGTTTGTGGAAGTCGTTCGAGCTGCCCAGTCCCACCGCGCCCAATGCGGAGCCGGGGGCGCGCGGGCGATCGGTGGCCGGGTTCATGAGCGCGTTCAGCACCAGGTTCACCATGCCGTCGCCGCCCGCGGCGACGAGCACGGACGGCGGATCCGGCCGGGTGACGGCCGCGTGCACGAGTTCGGTGGCGTGCCGGGCGTCGGCGGGCAGTTCGACCGCCAGATCCGAGTGACGGGCGCGCAGCGCGGATTCCACCGGCTCCCAGCGTCGCAGCGCGGTGCCCGCGTTCGCGCGCGGGTTCAGGACGACGAGCACGAATCCTCCTCGATGCCGAGCCATCGGCGTAGTGCGCGATGGTCTCCCGTGGTGACCAGCCCGGTCCGGGTCACGGCTGGTGGTATGTCGGTGGCGCGCGCGCCGATCAGGAAGACGGGGATGCCCAGCTGCGCGGCGGGGCCATCGTGGGCCGGGTCGTTGCCGACCATGACGCAGTCGGCCGCGACGGCGCCCAGTTGGTCGAGCAGTTCGCGATAGAACTCGAGCCGCGGCTTGGCGCGGTGCATGGTGTCACCGCTGGTGACGAAGGCGAACGAGGTGAGATCGATTCCGCCCCAGCGGATCCTGGCCTCGACGGTGCTGCGCGGCCACAGCGGATTGGTCGCGACCACTTGCCGCGCCCCTGCCTCGGCCAGCCCGCGCACCGTCGCCACCGCCGCCGGGCGCGGCGGGAAACACGCGCGCAACCGAGCGAATTCGACCTCCGCGAGCCGGGTCAGGCGGTCCGTGACGACGTCGCGGCCGGTGCCGAGGCGTTCGGCGAGCAGCCGGACCATCAGCTCGGTGTTGGTGTGGTCGCTGTCGTTGGCCCGCACGTCACCCACCGTGCGGCGCAGCAGCGGCAGGAAACGATGCGGTGGAACCAGATCGCGGAACGCCCAGGCAGCGCCCACGGGCATCAGTGTCGCGAAGGCGCGCCGCCGCTGCCCGATCAACGTGCCGTCCAGATCCCACAGGACGGTCGCTCGTGAACTCATTCCTGGCTGTCCAGTACCGCTTGGAGATCGGCTCTGGTCAGCCCGAGGCGAGCGGCGTAAGCGTCGATGCCGGGTGGCGCGGACCGCGCACCGCCGAGTCCGGTACGGGACCGGAGTTCACCGGCATATGCCGCGCCGAGGTCGTAGACCGTCTTGGCCAGTGCGGCGGGGAACAGCCACCGGCCGAGGTCACGCTGGAACACCCGGGTCAGCCGGTAGGGCGCGATCAGCCGGGCGCCGACGGCGGCCAGAGCGCCCGGGTCGCGCAGCGAACTCATCCGGGCCGCCTCCGCACCGGGGACCAGCAGCAACCCGGACCACAGCCGCCCGAAGCCGTCCAGTTTCTCCCGCGCGTCGGCGGTCATATTGAATTCGGTGTAGGCCTTCTCGATCCGGGAGGTGTGGGTGGAACGGCTGCGCAGTAGCGTGTGCGCGTCGGCGACCTTGCGCGTGGTGTCGGCGCGGGTGAATCGGTCCACGCGCGGCGCGATCCGGTCCAGCAGCGCCGCGAAGTCGGGGTTCGGCACCAGGCGGTGTGCGAGCGCGAGGGCGTGGTACATCAAACTCTCGCTGCCCGCCGCCGCGATCCGGTCGGCAAGCAGGTCGTAGTCCAGGTCCGTCCCCGCGTATCGGGCCAGGTTCCAGATGTCGCCGAGTTCGCGAACGCCGGTCTTGTAGTAGGGCAGGTGGATACCCAGATGGTGCAGGTTGTCCTCGTGCGCCATCGCCCACGCGGGTACGCCGTGGAAGTCGATGGGCCGCACGCGGTTCCAGATCGCGGTGTAGTCCACCGTGTAGGGCGCCAGGGGCGTGATCAGTCCCCAGTGCGTGCCCACCACGAGCGCGCCGTCGCGCGAGACGAACGACGGCAGGTGGTGAGATCGTTCGAGCCGCATCTTGGGCGCCTTGCCCAGCAACTCCGATGTCGCGAACAGGCCGAGTTCCCGGTAGATCTCGACGGCTGTGTCGATCTGGTCCGGTTCCAGAAGAATGTCCAGGTCGTTCATGCGCTTGTAGCGCGGGTCGCGGTAGATCTCGGTGGCGAAGAGCATGCCCTTGAGCACCACGCAGCGCACGCCCCGTTCGTCGAACCGCCGTAACAGCTCCACCGCTGCGGCCAGGCGGCGGTCGTTCGCGGTCGCGATCCGCTCGGTCGTGGCGTCGAACCGTACCCGGACCAGCGGCGGCACGAGCTCGTAGACCTCGGCGGCGATCAGCGAGCGCCGCGCCAGCGGAACGGTCGCGTTGAGCTGCGCCAGCTCGAAGAAGGCCGCCCAGTCGGTGACCCGGTGGGCCAGCTCGACCAGTTCGGCGCGTTCTTCTCCGGTGGGTGCGGCCAGCGCGGCGTGCACCAGCAGCCGTTCGGCGTCCGTCCCGCCCGCGGCTATCACGGTGTCGGTCATGTCAAGCGATCCCTTCCTGGTGGGGATGGAAGCCGAAGCGGCGGGCGACGGTGTCGATGCGGTCCAGCGCGCGGTCGAGGTGGTCGCGGGTGAGGGTGGCCATCATGCTGATCCGCAGGCGCTGCTGGTCGCGGGGCACGGCCGGGAATTCGACGCCGTTGACGAAGACACCCTCCCGGTGCAGGGCGCTGACCACGTCGGCGACGGCCAGCCGTGGCGGTACGAGTAGCGGGATGATCGCGGTCTGCGGGTCGACGGGGAATCCCATCGCGCGCAGCCCGCTCACGAAATATCCGACGTTGTCGTGTAGTCGTGCCACGCGTTCGGGATGCGCGGCCAGGAAGTCGATTCCGGCGAGCACCGCCGCTACCACCGAGGGCGCGAGCGCGGCGGAGAACATGTAGGAGCGGGCGAAGAAGCGCAGGGTGTCCACCAGGTCCCGGGATCCGGCGACGAAGCCGCCGGTGCCCGCGAAGACCTTCGAGAACGTGCCCATGGTCAGCTCCACCGATCCCGGACCGAGCCCGAAATGCTCCGCGGTGCCGTGCCCGCGCGCGCCGAGCACTCCGGTGCCATGCGCGTCGTCCACCGCCAGCCACGCTCCGAACGCGTCGCACTGCGCGCGGATCTCCGGCAGCGGCGCGATGTCGCCGTCCATCGAGTACACGCCTTCGACGGCCACCACCACGTTCGCCCCCGGATTGCGCCAGCGGATCTGCATCAGCCGGTGGCGCAGATGGCGCACATCGTTGTGCGCGAAGGCCATCGAGCGCACCCGGCCGAGCTGGATGCCGTCATACAGGCTGGCATGGTTCTGTTCGTCGTAGAGCAGCACGTCGCCCTTGCGCAGCAGGCCGGTCACCCAGCCGACGTTGGCCGCGTAGCCCGAGGAGAAGACCATGGCCGACTCGCAGCCCTTCAGTTCGGCCAACCGTTCCTCGAGCCGCCGGTGCAGGGTGGTGGTGCCGTTGAGCAAGGGCGGGCCGCCATGTCCCACACCGTATTCGCGAATGGCGGCGATGGCCGCCTCGACGATGCTCGGTTCGTTGCCGAGGCCGAGATAGTTGTTGGATCCGAGCATGATCAGCTCGTCGGTCGCGCCGGTCGCCGGATCGCGGATCGCGACGACCGCGCCGGACGGCCCGGCCACCTCCCGCAACACGAAACCGCTGCCGCGAGCGTGCTGGGCATAGGGCCGGAACTCCGCGAAGCGCTGGTCGAACGTGTGCGCGGCGGGGTCGAGGTAGTGCTCCAGGCTGAAGTTCTCGCCGTGGGTCAGATCGGGTGCGCTCATGGTCGTTGCTCCTGCCCGAGGGTCACGGTTCCCGCGCGGCCGTCCAGCACCAGGACCTCACCGTTCGCGATCAGGCCGGTGACTCCGGGAACGCCGACGACCGTGGGGATGCCGAGTTCGCGTCCGATGATGGCGGTGTGGGACAGCAGGCTGCCGCGTTCGCTGACCAGGCCGCCCGCGGCGACCATGAGGAACACCCAGCCCGGGTCGGTGGTCGCGGCGACGAGGATCTGCCCGTCGATCGCGACCTCCGGATCCGGGGTGTGCAGAACCAGCGCGGGCGCTTCGACGCGACCTGGGGCGCAGCCGATGCCGTGCAGTACGCGCGCTCCTTCCGCGGCATCCCGGCCCGGTTCCTCCAGTGCCGGATCGCTGATTCCCGCGGCGGCGATTCCGGTCGTGACGATGCGGGAGGGCAGGCGTTGCGGCTGCCAGCGGTCGTAATCCGCCTTGCGCAGGGCGACGGTGCGCGTGGTGTCGGCGTCCACCGCCGTTCCGCGGGTGAGTGCGGCGATCTCCTCGTAGGTGAGCCAGAAGACGTCGCGCGGATCGTCCAGCAGGCCGTCGGCGTGCAGCCGCCTGCCGTACTCCCGGAAGACCCGCTTCACGAGACCGAAGGCGCGGCTGCGGCCCAGTCGCATGTTCTCCCGCTGCTTCACGTGTTCGCGCGCGAGCCGGAGCGCGAACCGGAAAACCCACCGCCGCAAGCGTTCACCCGCGAACAGTTCGGCCGCCGTCCGCTCGGCCGCCTGCCGGATCGCCTGCTCGCGCGCGATCATGTCGTCGGCGTTCTGCCCGCCGCGCAGGTAGTTCCGCAGCATGGGCACCAGTCGTTCGGGGTGCTCGCTGAGCGGATCGGTCTCCAGCTTGAGTTCGTCCACGGTACGGTCACCGAACTCGGCGATGTGGCGCAGGCATGCCGCGCGGAAGGTCGCGAACCGGTCTTCCGACAGGGCCGTCCACACCTGCGGCGCGGCGGCAGGGCCGTCGAACAGCGCACGCAACGCCGCGTCGGCGCGCACCCGCGCGGTCAGCGCCAGTGCCGACCGCACCGGATCGACGCTGTCGACACCGTCTTCGCCGCAGAACAACTCGTTGCGCAGGGTGAGCGCCACCTCCTCGGCGAGGCCGGCTTGCCGCAACTGCAGTCCGACCAGGTGGAACATCTGCTGGGCGAGGAAATCGTTGAAGATCTGCACCGAGTAGGCGGGCACGAGTTCGTCGAAGAAGCGTTCGGTCCACGCCAGCAACGCGTGTGCGTCGCGTTCGCGCTCCGGCGTGTCCCGCTCCAGCCTGCGGTCGAGGTCTGCGGTCGCCGCGGTCAGCGCGCTGAAGAACGCGCGCAGTCGCCGCGGCAGGCGCAGCCACCCGAGCAGGATGATCGAGAGAATCCGCAGGCGCAGCGCGAGCGCGCGCAGCCGGGCGACGCCACGGGGCGACGTGGGCGGCCGCTGGTATCGGTTCTCGATATTGAGCGCGGCCTCCCACCCTTCGATGGCGAATTCCATGCCGGGGATCTCGAGGAACAGGCGGTACCAGTTGCTGATGTTGTAGTAGATCCGGCCGCGCGCGGTGCCGACCAGATACGGATACAGATCGGCGGCGTTGCGGTCGACGATCCGCGCGGTGGCGCCGAAATCGCGGTGACAGGTCCGGAAGACCCGCTCGTAGGCGGCGCGTAGGACCGAGAACGTCAGCGGGCTCGACAGTCCCGGATACGACTCGGCGACGTTGACGTTGTCGAAGACGGTCTCGCGCGCCCCGGTCGCGGTGACCGGCCTGGCCTGCAAGAGGTGCAATCGTCCGTCGGGCGTGTAGGCGAACTCGACATCCTGCTGCGTGCCGAAGTGGTCGGCGAGTGCGCCCGCGACCTCGGCCAACTCGCGAATCTCCGCGTCGGACAGCGCCGCGGCGGTCACCGGGTCGGCGAGTTCTTCGACAGTGGTGCCCGCGCCGTGACGCGCGGCCACCACGCGGTTGCGCTTGTCGGCGACTACCCGGGAGGTGATGGCGCCGGTGGCGCGGTCGACGAAATAGGTATCGCAGTCCACCGTGCCCGCCACCACGCCTTCGCCCAGTCCCAGCGCGGCCGCCACCACGGCTTCGGAGGGATCGCCGCTCTGCGGATTGCAGCTGAACACCACCCCCGAGACGGCACTGTCCAGCAGTACTTGCACCACCACGGCGCAGGCGACCGGCACGTCGCCGAGGCCACGGCGCGACCGGTAGAACAGCGCGCGCTCCGACCAGGCGGAGGCGAGTACCGTCCCGATCGCGGCGGGCAACTCGGCCGCCGCGACGTTCAGCACGGTGTCGAGCTGTCCGGCGAAGGAGTCGGTCGCCGAATCCTCCCCGCGCACCGACGATCGCACCGCGAAGCGCACCTCGCCCTCGGCGGCCGGACCGGCGGCGGCCAGTTCGGCGACCACGGCCTCGAGTTCGGTGGCGATGTCACCGGGTAGCGGTCGGCCCTCGACGAGGGCACGGATCCGAGACGACACAGACCGCAAGGCGGCCGGATCGTCGGAATCGAGTTCGGCGAGCAGGCCTGCGACGGCATCGGCGGCCGGGGCCAGCAGCCGCGCGCACGTGTCGGTGCCGAGCACGGCGAACGGCGGCACCTCATACCCGGCGGCCCGCAGCTCGGCGAGGTTGGCGGCCTTGGCTCCCGCGTTCGCGGCGGCCGCCGGATCCGTCGCGAGGGTTTCGGCGCGCAGTATCGCGCCGGTGGTGGCACTGGTCATCGTGCGGCCTCCTGTCTGGTCCGGGTCGCCGGGGCGGCGCGCTCGCGCCGGGTCAACCGGACCAGGACTGGGTCGGGGGTGTTGGAGATCTCGGGGTGCTCGCGCACCCGCATCCCGTTCACCAGTTGAATGTCGTAGCGCGACAGCACCATCGCCAGACCCACGCGGATCTCGATCAGCGCCATCTGCTGGCCGACGCACAGATGTGCGCCCCAGCCGAAGGGGAAGTACCGGAACGGCGGCCGCGCCCGGTTCCGCTCCTTGGTGAACCGGTCGGGATCGAAGGTCAGCGGCGCGTCCCAGAACCGGGGCAGTCGGTGGTTGACGAACGGGCTGATCACGACGATCGCGCCCGGTCGCAGGTCGAATCGGTCGAATCGGTCCGGTTCGAGCGCGGTGCGGCTGAACGCCCACGCCGGAGGATGCAGGCGCATCGCCTCATCGATCACGCGGCCGGTGTACTCCAGCCGGGGCAGCGCGGCCCGCACGGCATCCGGTTCGTCCGGCGCGTCGGGCAGCGCGTCGAGCTCCGCGCGCACCCGGTCGAGCACGGCCGGGTTTCGGCCCAGTTCGTAGATTGTCCAGGCCAGCGCCGCTCCGGTGGTCTCGTGACCGGCGAGCAAGAAGGTGAGCACCTCGTGCCGCAGTTGCTCGTCGTCCATCGCGTGTCCCGCGTCGTCGCGGGCGTCGAGCAGCCGGGCGAGCAGCGAGTGCGCGTCGTCGTCGGTGTGCCGATGCCTGCCGATCACCTCGTCCACCACGCGATGCAGTCGCTGCCGCACTGCCCGCAGGCGCCGGTTACCCGGAGTCGGGAGGTGTGGCGGCAGTTGGATCGGCGCGGCCATATGCCGCATGACCCACGAAACGCCCTGGCGCACGTCGTCTTCGATCTGCGGAAGGACGCCGTCGAGATCCGCGCCGAGTACCGCGCGGCAGACGACGTCGGCGGCGAATCCCATCAGCTCGGGCACCAGGTCGAAGGCCGCGCCATCGGCGGCGCGGGCGTCCAAGCGGGTGCGCATGCGCTGTCCGCACTCGACCATGAGCGGGATCTCGGTCTCCACATGACGGCGCGCGAAGGCCGGTTTGATCAGGGCGCGCTGGCGTTTCCACAACTCGCCGCCGCTGGTCAGTAAGCCGGGACCGAGCAGGTGGTTCAGGCTTCGGTAGCTGATCCCCTTCTCGTAGCGCCCCGCGCGGGTGACCAGCACCTGCTCGATGTGATCGGGTTCGGCCAGCAGGTGCACGTACTGGTGCGCGAGGCGCAGCCGGACACTGCCGTAGTGGAGCGCGGACTCGTAGAACAAGCCGAGCGGGTCGGTCCGATAGCGGGCGTAGGCGCCCAGCGGATGCCGGGTGGCCGGACCGTCGAGGCGGCGCTCGCCGATTGCCGTCGATGGTGTCATCGCGCCGCGCCTTGCCCGCGCGCGGCGCCGACCTGTTCGTCCGCATCGGCGTCCAGCAGGACCCGCGCCGCGATCCGCTGGACCTTGCCGCTGGTGGTCTTCGGGATGCTGCGCGGCGCGACGATCCGCACCCCGGCGGCCAGCACCCCGGTGCGTTTGCTCACCGCGGCGCGCACCGCGCGGGCCAGCGCGTCGAACTCCGCTCGTGCCACGGCGGATTCGACGATCAAATGCAACTCTTCCGACCCGCCGCCCGGCTCGGTTCGTCCCACCGCGACCACGCCGCCCGGCCGTACTCCCGGCACCTGTTCGGCGGCGATCTCGAAGTCGGTGGGCAGGTAGTTCGCGCCGCGGATGATGATCAGGTCTTTGCGTCGCCCGGTGATCCGCAACCGGCCGTTGCGCAGGTAGCCGATATCACCGGTGTCCCACCAGCCCTCCACCCGGGTGGCGGCGGTGGCTTCGGGCAACCGGAAGTAGCCCGGCGTGGTCGACGGTCCCCGGAATTGCACCCGGCCCACCAGATCCGCGCCGCACGGTGTCCCGTCCTCGCCCACCACGCGGACCTCCGTACCCGCCACGGGCGCACCGCAGTCGACGATGTCGAGCGCGTCGCCGTCACCGGCGGGGACATCCACCGCGATGCCGTGGTCGGCCAGTCCGCGGCGGGAGACCGAGTCGAACGCGATCGGCGCGCGCGGATCGGACACCGTCACCGCGAGCGACGCCTCGGCCAACCCGTAGCACGGGACGAGCGCGTCGGGGGGCAGCCCCCAGGCGCCGAACCGGTCGACGAACCGCCGCACCGTGGGCGGATGGATCGGTTCCGCGCCGCAGAACAGGAACCGCCATGCGGACAGATTCACTCCGTCGAGTTCGCTGTCGGCGATCCGCGCCGCGGCGTAGCCGTAGGCGAAATTCGGTGCGGCGGTGAGCGTTCCGCGATGCCTGTGCACCGCGCGCAGCCAATCGGCCGGGTGGCGCAGGAACCGGTTCGGCGGGATCAGCACCGCGTCGATGCCGCGGAACAGCGGCGTGAGGAACCCGCCGATCAGGCCCATGTCGTGGTGCAGCGGCAGCCAGCCGACCCAGGTGTCGCCGGGTCCGATGGCGGCGGCGCGGGCGATCTGCTCGCAGTTGGCGGCCAGATTCGCGTGGGTGACCTGCACCCCTTTCGGCGCGCCGGTCGAGCCGGAGGTGGCTTGGATGAACGCGAGATCGTCCGGTGCGGGCAGATGCGGCGTGAGCGCGGGAACGTCCGGTGTGCGTGCCAGCGCGTGCAGTGCCGACGCGTCGATCGCCGCCACCGAAGCGGGCACGGGCAACATGGGGAACACCGCCGGAGTGCTCACCACGCCCGTCGGATCCAGATAGTCCACAAGCCGGGTGAACCGGTCCAGGAAGATTTCGGCGGCCCCGAAGCCACCCGGAGTGGCGATGGCGGTGGGCACCGCGCCGAGCAGCAACGCACCGAAGAAGGCCGTGACGAACTCCGCCGACGTCGGCAGGCACAGCAACACGCGGTCGCCCCGGCGCACGCCGCGGGCGGCCAGACCCGCCGCTGCCCGGCACGCGGCGCTCGCCAGATCGTCATGCCGCCAGCGGATCTCGTCGTCGTGCCGTGCGCCGGCGCGCTCGGGCATGATGACCGTCGATGCCGCCGCCGCACCTCGCTCGCCGCCGGACAGCAGCGCGTGCACGATGCTCGGGTGTCGCGGGCGCAGTGTCCCTGATGATGTGGTCATCTCCGGTCCTCGACATAGCGCACGATCGTGGCGACCGTGGTCAGCCGGACGGCGACGTCCTCCGGAATGCTCACGGAGAAGGCCTGTTCCAGCTGAATGGTGAGTTCGATGGCGGTCGGCGAGTCGAGGCCGTAGTCGATCAACGGCGCCGCCGGGTCGAGGTCGGCCGCGGGCACCCACAGCACCTCCCCGACAATCGCGCGGACCCGCGCTTCCAGATCGGCCGAGCCGATATCGTCGCGTGTGCTCATCCGAGCAACTTCCCTTCCGTCACGCAGGCGCGCACCGATTCCTCGAGGTCGACGTCGTCGCCGGTGTCGATGCGGTGGAATGCCACCTCCGGGAACGCGATCGCGAGGGTCTGGCGCACCTGCTCGTAGCCCGCGCGCAGGGCGGTCAGCCGCTCGGCGGTCTCATGGGCTTCGACAGGCCCGCGCCCCGACCGCCGCACACAGCGCATCGCGGCCTGTTCCGGCGGCGCGTCGAGCCACAGCACCGCGTCCGGCAGCGTGGTGCGGAACCGTTCGGCGAAGCCGGACACCGCGCCCGCGATATCGCGACCGACCAGTTCCGCGATCTCCGACAGCAGCAGCCACGGGTCCGGCGAGCTGCCCAGCCGTGCGGCCTGGGCGTGCTGCCACGCCAGGATGTCGGCGAACGTGCCCGGCCGGTGCCGCTCGAGCACCGCCGCGATCTCGTCCTGCCGCTCGCGGCAGCGTCCGTCGGTGCCCGCCAGCGCCACGTACAGCGGGCCGTAGACGAGCAGTTCGATCAGCGGATGCCGTTCGCACACCAGCACATCCGGGGCCCAGGTGCGCAGGAAGTGCTGTTCCACCGGTCCGAACAGGGTCATCTGCAGGTACATGGCGGTGGCCTTCATCGCCACGTCGCCGATCTCGTCACAGCCGACGCTGAAGGCCCGGAGCTGCCGGGACAGATCAGCGAGCGGAACATCGCGGGTGTCGTGGAAGTCGGGGCAGGTCATCGACGCGAACCCACCGGTATCGGACCGCACCGCCATTGCGCGAAGCGCGGCCAGCACCGAGGACTTGCCCGCGCCGTCGATGCCGACCAGGGCCACCCGGCGGGTGTACGGGCCGCTCATCGGTCGTCCTCGCGCAGCTGGGTGAGCACGGCGCCGGTGATCTCGGCCTGCGCCGCCGTGCCGTCGAGCCGGATCCAGCCCAATTCGTCCGACAGCGCGTCGAGTGCCTCATGGCTGCGCTGCTGGAAGGCCAGGAACGACTCCTCGTCGCCGTAGCCGCTCTCGTAGTCGCTGCGCAATCGCTTGCGGCTCAGCGCGTCCTGCGGCCGCACCGCGAGGTAGAAGGTGCGGTCGGGTTCCGGGAACCCCGCCGCCAGGCTGCGCAGGACGGCCGGGTCGCCGCCATGGGCGACCTCGGTGGCGTAGTACTTGTACCAGTACGCGTTGGCGAGCACGATATCCGCGCCGCGCTCGGCCGCCAGGTCCAGCGACAGCTGCATGGCGTGGAACAGGAAGTGCGCGCGGCTGAGGGGGGTGAGCAGCTGGAGGTAGCCGTAGATCTCGGCGGGACTTCCCCACGGGAGTTTCGAGGAGACCTTCGGGTCGAGGAAGGCGTCCCAGATCGTCACCGCGGCGACACTGTGGCCCTGCGCCTCGAATTCGGCGGCGATCCGCGCCACCTGGGTGGTCTTGCCCGAGCCGTCACCGCCCGCCAGGCAGATCAGACGTTTACGTGCGGTCAGTGTCGTGTCCTTTCCGGAGCCGCGCCCCACGCGGGGTGATGGGGCGGGATTTTTCGCCGACGTGGATATTTCGCGGTGTACATGGGTCGGCGGCGCGACCTCATCCGGCTGCGCGCGAGCGGCGGCCTCCGCTCGCCCGGGGTCCGCGGATGGTTCGTTCCCCGCCGGGGCCTCGACCGAGTCCGCGTCCAGGATCCGCACCACTCCCGCGCTGCCGTCGATTCGGATCCGCTGACCCGATCGCACGGCGCTCGTCGCCCCCGCCACATTCAGTACGGCGGGAATGCCGTACTCGCGCCCGATTACGGCGGCGTGCGACAGCATGCCGCCCACCTCGGTCACCACCCCCGCCACCAAACCCAGCGCGGGAGTCCACCCCGGGTCGGTGAAACGTGTGACGAGAATATCGCCCTGGCGCAATTGGTCGATGCCCGTGAGCGCGGTGATCACCCGGGCCGTTCCCTCGGCGACACCGGGACTGCATCCGAGGCCACGCAGGTCGCCGTCGCCGTCGGCGCGCACCGCCGCCACCGTCACACCGCCACCGAGTTCGTGTGGCGGCGTCAGATCGCGATAACCCTCGTACATCGCACGGCGGTAGGCGACCACAGGCGCGAGGTGCGCGGCGTCGGCTCGGCCCTCGACCAAGTCGGTGAGTTCGTGGATGGTCAGCTGGAACGCGTCGTCGGCGTGCTCGAGCACACCCGCGGCGGTCAAACGGGTGCCCGCCTCCACCACGTACGCGCGCACGACGGCGTAGCACTGCGACGAAAACTCCCGCATCCGTTCCCGGGCGACGAGATAGCGGCGCATCCGCTCGATCTGCTTGTCCAGCGCCTTGGCGTACCGCACCCGTGTCGCGGGCCGGGCACGAACCCGGGCGCGCACCGCGGCCGATTCGGACTCGTAGCGCCTGCGCTGCTCCACCAGTGTGGCCGCGGGGTCGGCCGGCGCGGTGCCGTGTTCGAGCATCCCCGCGATCATCGACCGCACCCGCCCCGGGTCCTCCGACCAGCGCGGGCACGTCAGGTCGAGTTCCGCGTCGGCGTGGAAGCCCTGCTCGGCGAGGAAAGCCGCGAGCGCCTCGTCCCATTCCGGACCGTCCAGGCCGAATTCTCCGGCCACCCGGTACAATTCGACGATCCCGCGTTGCAGCGCCATGTGGCTGATCTCGGCGAGGCCACCCATCAGGTCGATGGCGGAGCTGGTCGCACCGGTGGCCGCGTCGATCTTGTCCAGCAGCTGTTTGAAGTCGGTCTGCACGCTGGAGTTGTGATAGATCGTCGTGAAGTAGGTGCGCTCGGTCGCGGCGTGCAGGGTGAGCAGGCAGTCGGCCAGGTCGGCGGCGAAGGTCGCCTGGTCGGTGCGCGGCAGCGCGCGCACCCGCTCGCGCCACGCCTGGTACTTGACGGGCCAGCTCGCGGCGAATGCGTCGACGGCGGTGAGCTGTTCGCGATAGCTGCGCTGCACCGCCAGCGCGACCGGCAGCGCGCGGGCGATGGCCAGCGGCGTGTTCGGCGTGCGGATCGGCCCCTCCGGGCCGTACTCGTTGAGGACACCGAGGTCGTCGTCGAAATGCTGCTCGTCGAAGCCGGGTATGCGCTGGAAGCACTTCTTCACCGCACTCACGTTCCAGTAGGCACGGCCGTAGTACATCGCCATCCAGTCCGGCTCCTCGCCCGGCCCGGCCAAGCCCAAACCCTCGAAGAACCGCTGCATCGAGTACTGGAAGGCGTTGTCGTACAACGAGAACATCATGGGCGTGCACACTCGGGCCGAGACACCGCCGTCGCGCAGGTCCGCAT
The DNA here is from genome assembly GCF_055590505.1 of Nocardia sp. NPDC041819. NCBI lineage: Bacteria > Bacillati > Actinomycetota > Actinomycetes > Mycobacteriales > Nocardiaceae > Nocardia > Nocardia sp. NPDC041819. The sequence goes on from NZ_JBVJAP010000006.1 coordinate 104,875, forward strand.
CGGAGAACTGGTCGATGTCGGTGCGCCAGCTGATCGCGGTGACCGCACGGGACTGCAGCAGCCACAAGCCGCCGTCGTCATCGATCGCCCATTCGATGTCCTGCGGCCGATGCCTGCGTGCCTGCACCGCGAGCAACAGCGCCGCCAGCGCCTCGGTGTCGGCGTCGGCGAGCCGGACGTCCTCGTCGCCCGCCTCGCGCGCCACCACACCCCCGTCGGACAGCCGCAGCGCGTAGCGAGTCGGGGTGACCTGTCCGGAGACAAGACGCTCCCCTACGCCGTGGCACGTCTCCAGCACCGCGTGCTCCTCGATGCCGGTGAGCACATCGATACTGAATCCGACACCGGCACAACGCGCCTCGACCATTCGCTGCACCAGGACGGCCACGGTCGCCTCGGCGTCGGCCATGCCGTGGCGGGACAGGTAGGCTCGTACGCGTTCGTTGCGCACCGACGCCCGGCACCGCTCGATATGCGTGCGCAGCGCGGCCGCGTCCGCGATGTCCAGGTAGGACTCGTACTGGCCCGCGAAACTGGCGTCGTCGAGATCCTCCAGGACGCCGCTGGAGCGCACGGCCACCGGGAACCCGCCGATCGCCCGCACCCAGCCGGACAGATCGTCGTCGCCGACGCCGTCCAGGTCCAGATCGGCGGGCACGACGAACCCGGGCGGAACGGCGAATCCGTCGGTCAGCAAGTCGTGCAGGGTGCCGGCTTTGCCGCCCGCCCGAGTGGGAGCGAAGTCGGCCGCGCCCAGGAACATCGGGGCGGACGAGGTCGTCGGAGTGATCACGGAGGTGGCTCCTGTCGGCAGTAGAACCGGGCGCAGGTCGTGGCGAGCGGCGAGACTCCGCGCCGCGCGGACACCGGCCACGGTGAGCGCGCCGTAGGACGGGCTCGCGGTACGCGGCTGGAAGCCGAGCAGCAGCGTCTCGGCCATGCACGCGTAGACGACTCCGGCGGGCAACCCGGTTTCGGGTAGGGAAGGGGTCTGGCCGAGCGGCAGCGCCATGCGGCCTCCGTCGAGCAGGGTGAGGTGCGGCTGCTCGGCGACGGCCGGGTCCACGTCGCCAGGAACGGCCAGATCGCAGATCAGCACCGGGTGGCGGGCGGCGAGATGCCGCGCGGTGATCAGCGGCTCGGCCGAGTTGGTGGCGGTCACGACCACCCGGCAGTCACGCAGTGCGGTCAGATCCTCGCTCACGACCACCTCGCCCGGTAGCTCGGCGGCCACTCGGCGCAATCGCGTGCCGGCGCCCGTCCTGCCCACCAGGATCAGTGAATCGGCCAGCGGGGCGAGCAGTTCGGCCATGACCGCGCCGATGTTGCCCAGTGCGCCGAGAATGCCGACCCGCCGCTGCCCCGGCGGCAGTGCGGCCAGTTCCGCGCTGAGCATCTCGTAGGCGCACGCCGCGGTGAGCGAATTGCCGGAGGTGACCGTGACGGCGTCCTCCGCCACTTCACGAGCGGCATCGGTGACGATCGAGGTGTAGCCACCCAGCCCGATCACCGTGGCTCCGGCCGCGACCGCCTGTTCCACCGCGTGCCACACCAAGTCGCGCACGTAGGTCCGCTCGCCGGCACGCTGATGCGCGACGATCTGTGCGGCCGTCAGCGGCAGCGCGAACAACATCATCTCGACCTCGGCGCCGGTGGGCGATGCGATCGTCCGTCTGGTCACCTCGAAGGGATCGGCGACGGGGCGCAGGCGTTCGAGCAAAGCGGCGAATTCGGCGTCCGTCCACGCCTCCAGCTCGGGGGCCAACCGGCGCAGGTCCGCCGTCTCGGGCAGGTTCGCCAGGAACGCCACCCTCGTCGGCGCGTGCGGGTCCCGCGCCGGTGGCGTGTCGGCGCGCCGGGGCAGCGGAGCCCGGTCCGTGACAGTGGTCTTCGTGATGACCGGTGCGGCCAGGTGCGCCAGCAGCAGGTCGTATCGGCCGCGGTGCAGCAGTGCCGCGACGTCGTCCAACGCCGTCGCCAGCCGTGCCATGTCGGATTCGGTGACGAAGGCGGAGGGCTGGACGCGCAAGGTGGTCGGCGCCGAGAGGGTGGGCAGCATTCGGATCGCGTGCCGGTGCAGAAGATATCCGGCCACCACGTAGCCGAACATGTCGGGCGCGCAGATCTCGCGCAGCAGCGCCGATTCCGGCTCCGGTGCCCGCAGTTCAACGCCCTGCAACAGTCCGCGCCCACGCACCGCCACGATCTCGCGCGGCCAGCGGCGGGCCACCTCGTCCAGCTGCGATCGCAACCGCGCTCCCGCATCGCTGATCCGGAGCTGGTTGTCGCGCAACAGGTCCAGCGCGGCGTCCGCGACCGTCGCCGACAGCTCGTCGTCGGCGAAGGTCGAGGTGTGGTAGCGACCGAAATCGGCCACGGCGTGCGCACGGTCCACCAGCAGCGCGGCGATCTTCACCAATCCGCCGCCGAGCGATTTCGACATCAGGTAGTAGTCCGCGCGCACACCCGACGGCGCCGACGCGAGGAACGTGCCGGTGCGACCCATGCCGCACTGGATCTCGTCGAAGACCAGCGCCGCGGCGTGCCGATCCGCCAGTGCGCGCAGAGCGCGCAGGGTATCGGCGGGAATCTCCCGCACACCGCCTTCTCCCTGGACAGGCTCGGCGAACACCGCCGCGACGGACGACAGCCGCCGCCATGTGCGCACGGGCGCGCCGTCGGCGCCGAAGCCGATGACGCCCACGGTGCACAGCTCGTCCGCGAACGCGCCGGTCACCTCGTCCGGCACCCAGCTGTCGAGCCGCCGTCGCGGCGGTCCGGGCACCACCAGGTCCGCCGGGGTATCAGCCTGTTCGGTGAGCGCGAAAGCGCCGGCGCTCTTTCCGTGGAACGCGCCCGCGAGGGAGACGAACACCGGCCCGCGCTCACGCAGCCGCGCGATCCGGTCCAGCGATTCGGTGACCACGGCCGCGGCGGTCCGCGCTTCGGCGTCCCCGTCAGGCGCGGACGGGCGCACATCGTGCAGGTGGTCGCGGCGGAGCCGGCGCAGCGTCCGCCGTAGCTCGGCGTCCAGTTCGGACAGGGCGCGCGCGTGCGCGACCGTGGCATGCCGGATCGCCGCCTCGACCGCGTCGGCTCCGGTGGAACCGAATGTCACCACGTACTCCCGGCCGGTGCACGCGCCGACCGACTCGGACAGCCGCCGCGCCAACCGCGCGGCGCCGGGCCGGACACTGCCCTGCGCGACGAACGGCACCTGCTGGTTCAGCGTCGCGGTAGCGGCCCGTACCAGCGCCGGATGATTGTGACCGAAGAGCGCGGCGCCGAAACCGCCGACGAGATCCAGCACCCTGGTGCCGTCCGCGCGGAGGAGATGGTCGCCGTCCGCGGCGGTGTACACCACGTCCAGGTGACAGGCTCGCAGCAGTCCCGCCAGGCCGGGTCGGTTGTAGGCGGTGAAGTCACCGAACGAGTCGGAATCGGGGGGCAGCGACTGTTCCCGCCGCCCGGCACGCGCGGTCACGCCCGCGCCTCGGCCCGGGTGGGACCGGTACGGATCGTCTTCGACGTCACGCATGCGATCACCGCGCGCGCGGTATGCAGCGTCGCTGCCTCCTCGTCGGAGATCGCGATGCCGAACTCGCGCTCGAGCTCGATCACCAACTCCACCGACCGCACCGAGTCCAAGCCATAATCCAGCAACGGTGTGTCCTGCTCTATTTCGACTGCATGCAGACCGCGCGAGAACATCGTGAGAACTCGTTCGGTCACGGCATCGAATTCATTCATTCAGCGCCACCTCCACCGCGCGACGAACCTTTACACCGGCTCGGAACATCTGCGCCGATCTACGCCCACCCGGCCGTTTCGAATCATAAATGCCCAGTTCAGCATAGGTTTTTACACTTGCCGAGTCCGCGTTCACTCATCCTCCGATATCGGCGGACGGGACTGTCGGATCTCGCTGTCCCGCCATGCGCGTGCGGCGTGCCACGACACCGCCCCGCGTTCTCACATCTGTACACGCGCCCTATGTGGTCTGCAATTCGAAACCCACGGCCGAACAAGACGTTTCGCCAGAAGGCAATTTTTCGGCTAACTTTATCGACTATGTTTCCGGAAACAAAGCCGCGCACCACGGAAAGCATGGCGGGAAACCCGCCGTCTGAGACGATTTGACAGAACCGCGTCCGCGGTAGATTTACTTCAACTGTCACCGCGCGACACAATAAAGTCTCCGCCGTCGGAAACTGCGCTGTTCATGCGGCATTCATCTGCCGGCCGAGCAATAATAAATACCGACCCATCGGTATTTATCATGCACTCTCGTCCTACCCCATCCCGGCCAGAATATGAAGTCACGTAACGGCGTTTTTTGCGCTGTGCGCCAACGCATTTCACCTCCCCGGAGACCAGCTAACTTCTGGACCGCCGCCGGCATGTGACGCCTCTCATTACCAGTCGGTAGTATGCGTAAATGCTGTGACCGGCCACAATCGACCCAGTACGGGCCCCGGAACATGTACCAGCTCGATCCGGTGGTTCGCCCGAGCCGCGGCCGGGCGGCTGGACCGGCACTGTCGTGAGCTATGTCGTCTCGCGGCGCAGACGTTCGGATCGCGGCGGCAAGACCCCGGCCATGCCTGGATACACGGCAACCGAGCGGAAGGTTTCACGGTCATGGGCGCTGGAACTGCCATCGCTGCGTACGGCCGCTAGGCGGGTACCGCGTCAGTCCGATCTGCTCGGCGCCTGCGCCACCGTCGTGTCCGGAGAGTCCGAGAGCCAGTTCGCAGGCACGCAAAACGGCGGTCGCGCCCGCCTGCGGATCGTGCGAGCGCCAGCACAACGCCGAGGTGACTGGCTGGATGCGGCGTAAAAACTCGATGAACGCTCGTTCCTCAGCGTCACTACGAGATCTCGACCGAGCTCACTACCCGTTTTGCCTAGCGGCTGATGGCGACGGCGGGAGTCCCCAGCAGTTCTGGGAACACCCGTAACTCGGCAACTGCCGTGTGGGTCGGCTCGAAACATCGCAGGCGGGGGGCAGCCAGGACAGCTGCGTCCACTTCGGCCTAGGCGGTTCCGTGGCGCGCATCCGACATCAATGGGTTTGGGGAGCGCGGTCATGAGTTCGCTTGCCGGTACCAGTTGTCAGGGACGGTCCAGTCCCAGTGCGTGTGGTCGATCTCGTAGTGCTGACGCTGGTAAGCGGCGTAGGCGCCATAGACGTCGACGGATCCGGTGGCGGAAGTGCGCCACATCGGGCGTCTCCTGATGAGAGGGAATAGCCGGATGACCTTCCATGACCGGACCCGGTCATGGAAGGTCGGAGGCCGGGCGAGGAGGGTCGACAACTCGCCGTCGGCCGAGCCAGGCCGGGCTCTCGTCATGCTGCGGCCGCCGGGCGGGGGCCTCAGCACGGTCGATAGCCCGAGGGACCTGGCTTCGGCTCGCGGCCGGTCTCGATGTTGGCGAGGCCGACCGCGAGTCAGGACACCGCTAGGGCGAGATCGGGTGCGAGGTCGCGTGTTCGAGGACCAGTACTTCGGTGCCCTCGGGTGCGAGGTTCTTCAGCAACTGGCAATGCATGTTCTGGTGTGCGGTCGCCAGACCGGCCTGGTGAATCGGCACCGCGACGCGCGGGACGATCGACCGCAGATAGTCGATGCCCTCGCCGATCTTCATCCACGGCCCGCCGATCGGCAGCAACAACACGTCGACCGCGACAGCGATCTCATCGAAAGCGTCACCCGGGTGGAAGACGGCATCGTCGATCAGATAGCCGAGGTTCTCCGAGGTGGGCAACGCCGAGTGGACGCAGGCGTGCTCACCACCGGTGACCACGATGTCGTGGCCGAGCACCGACAGTTTCTGGCCGGGCTGCGCCACGTGCGCGGGTCGACGCATCTGTTCGGGGTAGTCGGGGTTGTCCAGTGCCGCGAGTGTGCCCTCGCCGACGATCAACTGGGCGGCGGGGTTGGCCGCCAGCAGCGCCGCGAGGCGGGGAGCGTCGAGGTGGTCGGGGTGGGCGTGGGTGATCAGGATCAGGTCGAGGTCGGCCAAGTCCTCGAAACCCTGCGAATAAGTACCCGGATCGAACAGGATTCGCGTCGAGGCGCCCGCCCTCGGGAGCGCCACGAGAACGCAGGCATGCCCGAAGTGTGTGATATTCATAGCGTTTCGCCTTCCGTAGAGACTGACTGCTCAGGGGTTGACCACGGTCATCCACATCGGCTGTTTGCGGTTCACCATCGCTTGGACCGCTGTGTCGGCGTCGGCCAAAGGGAAGCGTTGGGTGATCAGTTCGTCCACGTTCAGCGCGCCGGATCCAAGTAGAGCCAGGACCTGTTCGGCGTCGGACCGGGTGCAGGCGCGGGTGCCGACGAAGCGCCAGCAGTTCACCATCAACGCCAAGGGCGGCAGCGACAACGGTGTGGTGTTGCCGCCCATGTGGGCGATGGTGCCGCCGGTGCGCAGCGCCGCCATTGCTTGGCCGGTGGCCGCGCCTGCCGGGATATAGTCGGCGACGGCGTGCACGCCGGCCGGGGCCAGCTCGCGCAGTCGGCGGGTGAGGCCGCCGGTGCTCTCCCAATCGGCCGGCAGCTCATCCAGGGCGATAGTCTCGACCTCGACCTTGCCTGCCAGCGGCGTGACTGCGGCCAGCCGTTCGGCGGATCGGCCGACCAGCACCAGTCGGGCGATGCCGAAGTGCTCGGCGAGCTTGATCGTCGCGGTGCCCATCGTCCCGGTGGCGGCGGTGGTGACAACTGTCGAGCCCAGCGGCAACTGCGCGCATTTCAAAATCCGTACGACATTCGCCAGATCGTGCACCTTGGCGGCCACATCGAAGCTGACATTGCCCGGGAGCTGGTCGATCAGCCAGTGCGGCACACGGACGTATTCGGCGAGGCCGCCGTCGTGGTAACGCTCGTAGAGAGGCATCGCCACCGTGCCGAAGCCCGCGTGCCCGATCATCGCCTGTTGCGGGCACATCATGTCGCGGTCGGTGCGGCAGTAGTCGCAGCTGCGACAGTTGAGGTTGGGGTGTACCCGCACTCGATCGCCGACCGCGATGTCGGTGACCTGCTCGCCCACTGCGGCGACGGTGCCGGCGGCTTCGTGACCGAGAGTCGTCGGAAGGTGTTTGAACGCACCCATTTTCAGCAGGGCGATCATGCCTGGTGCCAGCCCGGCGGAGACTACCTTGACCACGACGTCGAGTGGTCCTGGCTGAGGGATCGGGATCTGTTCGAGGGCCAGGGTGTTCGAGCCTTGGGTGGCACGGGCGGCGAGCATGGTCATCGGGAGCTACTTTCCCCGGCGAGGGCATCGAGATGTTGGGGTGTCCAGGTCTGTGCGGTGCGCGAGGTCTCGGCAACCTGGGGCAGTTCGCGATTCGAGAGCACGCTGAGGTAGGCGCCGTCCTCATGACCGACGCTCGTGTGGGCGATGCCGAGCGGGATTCGCACGAAGTCGCCCGGGCCGAGTTCGATGATCCCGCGTTGGGTCACCAGTGTGCGTACACCGCTGACCTGGTACTGGACCTCGTCAGCGTCAAGGGTGCGTCGGTAGCGCCGCACGTCGCCCCGCTCGGGCGTAAATGTCTCTGTGCCCAACTTGAATTGGTCGGTCGCAAAGAGCGGATTCGACCCCGGGCCGACAACGAATACCGACATCCGGTCCGGTTCGTCGTTGACTCGGTCGAGTAGCGCGTGCTCGTCGATGGGGAAAACGGTGATGTCGTGGCCCAGTGAACCCATGCACTGGGTGACGGCCTCGTTGAGCGGTGCCGGCTGCCATCCGGGAAACGGTGGCAGCACTGCCGTCGATGTGCGCACAGCGCTGCCTGTTTCGGTGACCGGCGCCGGAACGTAGAACAGCAGATGGCTTTCGTTGCGTCCGTAGTTGTCGTGGGCGACGCCGCGAGGAATGCGGGAGAACTCGCCGGGTCGGTGTTCGATGGTGCCGAGTTCGGTCATCAGGGTACGTTCGCCGTCGATCTGGTAGGAGATCTCATCGACATCGCAATTGCGGTGATAGAAGGGCTGGCGATTGTCCATCGTCTGCCATTCGATGCGGATCTGGTCGTTCTCGTAGACCCCGCGCGGTGGCGCGAACGGCTGTGCCTGGTAATGCTGGGGGAAGTGGACGACCGTCAGCGGTGGATGGTCGCGCCACAGCTTCATCGGCATCTTGCCCGGGTGTGGTGGGGAGAGCAGGTTCCGTTCGTCGCGGTGGATGCTGCGCAGGGGAACCGCGGACGTCATGGTCACGATGTCTTCGATGACAACACTCATGGAGAGACCTCTTTGTCTCGTCAGGAAACGAATTCGGCAGCAGGCAGTGCCTGGTAGTAGGCGGCCGCGCCGGGGTGCAGCGGAATCGGGGCGATGCCCATGGTCGGTGGGTCGAGAGGGTAGGTGATAGGGCTGCGCTCGGGCGGCAGGTGCCGGTATTGCGCCTCGATGAGGTGGCGGGTCTCCCCCAGAATCCAGGCGACGGCATAGGCGAGGTCCTCGGCCATATCCGTTCGGGTCACGACCAGGAAATCGGAGAAGTCCAAGGTCTGGAACGCGCTGCGACCGGGGAAGAATTCGTCGGCGACGGTGGCGGAGGGCCACCCGAAGTCCCGGTCGAATGAGGCGAGCACCTCGGGTTCGACTTCGAGGAAGCGGTAGTCGGCGCCGAACTGCTGCCAGTGCGGCAACATGACGGCTTCGTGCACGATCGCGTTGGCGCGGCCGGCAAGGACATGATCGAGTGATTCGAAGGGCCGTTCGTCGCCGAGGAACTGCCCGCCCCAGCCTTCGACATCCACGCCCGACCGGATCAGCAGTTCGTGTGCCGCCAGGCCCACGGCGTTGACCCCGTCGTTGACAGAGGTCGCCACTCGCAGCGCCGGTTTCAGCTCGCGCAGGTCGGCGAACGAGGTGACCCCGAGATCGCCGTGCACGGCAAAGACCAGTCGATCACGTTGGGGCACAACGCCGAGCGCGCGCAAATCGGGATAGTGCTCGTCACGGTAGGTGCCGCGGCCGTCGAGCGCGACAGCGGTGAACGCGGCAGGTGTGGTCAGTGCGATGTCGACTTCACCGCGTCCGACCGCACGCACGTTGTCGGAAAACCCGCGGCCGTTCCAGATGCCGACCCGAGTATGTGGGCCTGCCCGGTCGGTGAGTTCCTGAGAGATCCAGCCACACACCCGGTGCAGATTGGCCGTGCCCCAATCACCTTGCAGTTGCAGTCGCAGCGATCGGTCGATCCGGGGTTCGGCGGGCCGAGTGCTCATGCCGGAAACACCTCGCTGCGAACCAGGTTCCGGACCGATCCGACGCCATCGATCTCGACACTGACCTGGTCACCGTCGCGCAGGAACAACTGCGGGTCGCGGCGATAGCCGACGCCTCCGGGGGTGCCGGTCAAGATCACGTCGCCGGAGGCGAGGGTGGTGAAGGTCGAGATCTCGGCGATCAGCCGGGGGATGGAGAAGATCAGCATCGACAGATCCGACTCCTGGACCTTTTCGCCGTTGAGCACGGTGCGGATACCCGCCGTCGACAGGTCGACCTCGGCCGGCGTCACCAACGAGGGGCCCAGCGGCGTGCTCGCCTGCCAAGCCTTCCCCTGCATCCACTGGTGGGTCTTGTACTGGAAGTCACGCATGGTGATGTCGTTGGCCGTGCTGTACCCGAGTACATGCTCGGCTGCGTCGGCTTCGGCGATGCGACGGCCGGGCCTGCCGATGATGACCGCCAGTTCACCCTCGTAGTCCACCTGGGTCGACTCCGGCGGCAGCACGATGTCGTCGTAGGCACCGATGAGACTGTCGGCGAATTTGGGGAACAGCACCGGATAGGTCGGCAGCTCACGTTTGGTCTCGGTGACGTGCTCGCGATAGTTCAGCCCGACGCAGAACACCTTCGACGGGTTGGGCACCACCGGCAACAGCCGGACCGCATCGATCTCGACTCGCCCATGGGGATCACGTTCGGCGTCGGCCAGCGCTTCCGAGGTGGTGTTGCCGCCGATCTCGGTGAGGCCGTCCAGCGGGACCAGAGCCGAACCCTGGACTTCGCCGACGCGGCGTTCGCCGCGATGTTCGTAGGTCACGTACGCCATGTCAGTGTCCTTCGCTGGTCTTGCGCCAGGAGGCGAGCTGGCCGCCCCACAGGTTCACGGAAATGGGAATCGGCTTCCACCGGCGCGGCACATAGGTCACGCGGTCGTCGTGGAACTTCTCCATCTCGGCGGACAGTTCGATGTGGTTGCCCGCCGGGTCGTCGAAGAAGATGAACAGATTGTTGCCCGGGCCGTGGCGACCGGGACCCCAGCTGACATCGACGTTCTCGTCTGTCAGCCGGTCACACCACGCCTTGAAGTCCTCCCATTCGGCCAGGTCGAAGGAGTAGTGGTCGATGTCGCCGCCTGCACCGACGTTGACCACAGCCAGGGTGTGGTGGTCGCGGTCACTGCGCAGCCACGCGAATCGGCCGTCCTCGAGCTGATCGGAGATGCGGAATCCGACGGTGTCGACAAAGAACTCCACCATCGGCACCACATCGTCGGTGGCCAGAGTGATGTGCTGGTACTTGATCGGTCGGCGACCGGTGTCGGCGGCATTCTCGCCCTCGCGTGCTACCGCGGTGTGGAAGTGGACGTGTGTGCCGTGGGGGTCGGTGACCACGATGCCGGTGGCGTTGCCGCGTCCCGCGTCGAGATAGGTCGGGTCCAGTGGCGAGACGGTGTGACCGGCGGCGGCCAGCCGCTTGGCGATGCCCTCGACGCCGTCGAGGTCGCGGACCTCGAAACCGTAGTGGTGCAGCCCCTTCTCGCCTTCGATGAGATCGATGACGTGATGTCCGGCGCCCCAGCCCAAGCGAAGTCCGTCAGTCAGCTGCTCGTGCACCTGCAATCCGAGCACCCGGCCGTAGAACGCTGCCGAGGAGGCGACATCGGGCACGCGGAATCCGATGTGGGACACGGTGGTACGGGTCAGAGTGCCCGCTGCCTCGCGTTCCTGTAAGACGATCCGCTGTGGTTTATCCATGGCTCAAAGCCCTTTCTGTCCAGGTCGAGATGGCGGTCACCGTGTCGGTGGTCCGGGCGGGATGCCAGGCGGCCGCGACCACCCGGTCTGGTCGGAGAAGCACGAATTGATGGGAATAAGGTTCGAATTCGCGGGCGGCTGCCCCGTCGACATCGATCAGGACCCGACCTCGGGTCCGTGGGAGGTACTCCCCCAGCGCTAGCAGCGCCGTAGTCGTTCCGAGCTGCCGGACTACCGGCTCCACCGCTGCCCAATCCTGCTCGTCGACGTCGACGCCGATCAGCGCCCAATCCATGCCGAGCACGTCGTCGAGCCGGGCGACACTGTGGTCGGCGGTGTCGAAGACCAGGGGTTGCCCCACCGTGACCCCGACACCGGCATGTCGATCGGCGCCGAGGACCAAACCTTCGGTGAAGCGCTGCGAGGGTCGGTACCGCATCTCCTCGAGGTAGGCGCGGCCTTCCTCGGTACCCAGTGCTTGCTCGATCAATGCGTCGCGCCGGTCTGCGAATCGTGCCGATGTGGTCATCACGACACGCCCCATGCGCTCCGACATCCGCACCGTTGCCTGTACCTGGGCAGCGCGTTCGCTCTGGTAGCTGGCCAGCACCGACGGGGCGAGTCTGCCGGCGAGCACATCAGCGATCTTCCAGGTCAGGTTCGCCGCGTCACGAATTCCGGAGTTGAGTCCCTGTCCGGCGAAGGGCGGCATCATGTGCGCCGCGTCGCCGAGCAGGAAGGAACGCCCGACCATCCACTCGTCGGCGATGACCGCGTTGAACCGGTAGTTCACCGCGCGTTCGATCTGCGTCGGTGTCAAGTCGCGATAGGGCGCGACCAACGCGCGGATCAGCTCGAATGACGGCGCCTCGGCGGGTGTCCCCTCACCGTCGAAGAGCCGGAATTCGTAACGGCAGCGGCCGTCGAGCCCGGGCACGATGACGTGCGGCCGGGCCGGATCTCCGTGATGCATCGCGAAGCGTTCGGTGTGTGGATCGTCGAGGGTGTCGGCGACCAACCACACATCAGGGTAACTACGCCCGGTCATCTCGATGCCCTGGCTGAGTCGAGTCACCGATCGACCGCCGTCACAGCCGAGGACGTAGGCAGCGTCGATGGTCACCGGGCCGCTGCCGGAGCGAGCGTGGACTCGCACCGAGTCGGCCAACTGGTCGAATCCGGTCACTTCGACACCGAAACGCAACGACACATTGGGCATCTGTGCCAGCGCTTTGACCAATACGCGCTCGAGATCGGGCTGAGCAAAGGGGTTTTTGAACGGGTACCCCAAACGGAACGGTCGAGGACCGCGCGCATGAAACAGCGGCATCCCGTGGCGGTCGTAGTAGCGAGTGCCCGTGCCCGGAACCACGATCGGCAGCACCTGCTCGACGATGCCCGCGCGCTGGTACACCCGCAGAGACTCGTCGTCGATGCTGATCGCCTTGGGCTCGTCGCTGGTCGAGTGATTCTGTTCGACCACGACCACGTCGACGCCCCGTGCGGCGAGCAGGGCCGCGGCCGTCAGACCGACCGGTCCGGCACCGCAGATCACCACCTCGGTTTCGTCTGGCGACTTCACCGGCGCCATCACCTCACCTTCTCCCGTTGTCGGACGAACTCGATGGCCAACCCTATGCACGTTGTCCTGCATTACAAAAGCTCCGTCCTACAAGACAGGACACTGATGGGCGTAGGCCGCTTGTGCACGAGCCACCTCGCACTTGCGATAAGACTCTAATATTATAGCTATAGTGCTATACTTAAATGCTCGGCGTGGTCAAACTGGACAAAGGCGTCCCCAACGGCCCGATGAACATCGGCGACCAGGTGGTGGCCGGCATCGTGAACCAGCCACAGCAGCCGAGCGAGGCGGTGAGTTGGCGGCGCCAATGTGGTCAACGGCCTCGTCGATGCCGAACTGGGCTTCGGCCCGACCGAGATGGGACCTAAGCGGCGCATGTTGGTCGCGGAGTCGTTCACCCCGCGCGACCAAGCGGTCTTCGGCGCGTTCAGCCAGCGCGTCGGCATCGGTGGCGCGGTGGCCGCCCGGCGATGCCGCCTCCGGCCCTGTTCGAGGAGGTCCCGCACTCGGCCCGCACTCCCTCGGACAGCGAGCGGATAGCGGAATTGGCTGGTCGGCCCCGCGCAATCCTCGCCCGCCTGAACGACACCCCCGACCTCTACCTCGAAACCCGGTCGCCCAGTGGCGATGGGCTGCTGGTCGAACGCGCGATCAACGGCATCGAGCTGCCCGACCACGCAGAGGTACGGGGCTCCGCGGTCCCGGTCGGAACGCCGACCACCTCGTCGGCAAAGCCGTAGGGGTCACATCGACATGTCGCGACGGACGCCGCGTCAGTAGGCCAGCCGCTCGTCATGTGTTGGACGCGCGTCCGGTCCCGCATCGCTGACCATGGCTCAGACCCATTGGCAATAACCCAGATTCACTGACAGTCACCCTCGAGTGGAGTGCGCGCCGCTCATCAGTGCGGCCAGGTCATCAGGTTCCAGGAACGACGGTGGTGGCGGTGGACCCCAGGCGTACAGGCCTTGCAAACCTTCGAGTACCGCAGGGCTCCAGAGCTCGTCCTCGGGCACTGTGTCCATATCGGAGTAGTACTCCGAGAAGTTGCCCGCCGGGTCCTTGAGGTACCAGAAGAAGTTGGCGCCGGCGAAATGGCGGCCCAGACCCCAGATGTGACGTTCGGGATGGCCTTCGAGCATCGACTGCGCGCCCCGGCCCACCTCGTCGATGTCGTCGACCTGCCAACTCGTGTGATGCATGAAGTTGACCGGCGCGGCCAGCACCAGCACATTGTGGTGCTCGACCGAGCAACGCAAGAACGCGGCCTTGTCGCCCATGTAGTCGCTGACCTTGAAACCCAGTCCGTCGACGAAAAAACGCATGGTCGTGGCGAGGTCGGTGCTCCCCAGCACCGCGTGCCCGAGCTTTCGGGGCCGGACCGGTTCGGTTCGCGACAGAAACGGTGCCCGGCCCCACCGGTCGATGCGGCCGGGGCCGTTGTACGGTGTCGGCGCTACGGCCGGCTCGGTGATGATTCGCGGTCGCACCAGCACGCGCACCACGGTGCCGGTGACCGGTTCGACGGCACGCACCGACAACGGATTCCTGTCGCTCGACACCCCGATCGCAGCGAGCTTGCCGGCCACCGAAGCGATGTCATCGCTGTCGTCGGCGGCGACGGTTAGGTCGAGCAGCTTACGCAGCGGCGCGTGTACTACCTGGAGTTGTTCACCGCCGTCGCGGGTTGCGAATCGTCCCTCACCGAGATGATCGAGGCCGAAATCGGTGTAGTAGCTGATGGTTTCGGCGAGGTTGGGGACTCCGATGGTGACTTTGCCCAGTCCGTGCAGTGCCATGTCGGCTCCTACCGCGTCGCGACGAAGGTTTGCTGCAATGCACCGATTCCTTCGATCCAGGAATCGAGACGTTCACCAGGCTGCAGAAACCGTTTCGGCTCGCGGCCGACGCCAACTCCGGCCGGTGTGCCGGTGAAGATCACATCGCCGGGGAACAACGTGACCGTCTGTGACAAGGCAGCGATCAGGGACGGGATCGGGAAGATCAGGTCCCTGGTGCGGCCCTTCTGTACTTCTTCACCATTGATGGAGCACCCGAGCGCGAGATCGTCGGGATCGGCGACCTCATCCGGTGTCACCAGCCACGGACCTTGGGGCGAGAACCCGGGGAAGGACTTGGCAAGCCCGAACTGCGGAGCGGGACCGCGCAACTGGGAAGTCCGTTCGGAGATATCCTGACCGACAGTCAGCCCTGCTACCGCAGCCCACACCTGCGCCGGCTCGACGCACCGCAGTGTCTGTCCGATGACCACCACGAGTTCGACTTCCCAGTCCACACTTCCCTCTTCGGGGATGGTCACCGTGGTGTCGGGGCCGCTGAAGCTGGAAACGTATTTGGTGAAGACCGGCGGCAGATGCTCGGGCGCATCGAATCCGGATTCCGCCGCGTGTGCCCGGTAGTTCAGTCCGACCGCGAAGACCTGCCGCGGGGCAGGTGATGGTGCGCCCAACTCGGAGCGGTCCAGCGCGACCGAGTGGCCGTCGATCTCTTCGGATGTCAGAGCAGCCGCCCATTCCCGCACGGTGTCCCAGTTGGCATACAGCTCAGCGAAGTCGCCACTGAACCGACCACCCGACGCCGTGGCGATCTCCACGGCGCGCTCTTGGCCCCGCTCGCCGTAGACAAGGGCTCCGCGGCCCCGCAAGTTCGCAATACGCATGACAGTTGTTCTCCTCTGTGTGATGTTTGTGCGTCAGGAGACGCTGGTCGTCAGGCAGGCGATGTAGTCGGCCGCCAGGGTTGCGGCCCCCTCGATGGCCTCGGCCGTGCCGAACACGTAGTGGTCAGGCCTGATCAAAACGGCGGCAATGGAATTGGCAGCCAGCCATGCCGTCCAGACTCCGTCGCAATCGCGCAGGTCGGGGTTGCCGCTGGCTGCCAGTGACAGTGCCGCCACCTCTGCCGTGGCCAGCGACGCGCGCAGTGGCTCGTCGAGCAGGTCGGCAGCTGGTCGTTCTGCGGCGAGGATCAACAGCGCGCCGTAGCCGGTGGCAGCATCCAGCAGGACCGCGGCGCCATCGACAGCGACGGGGAACTGTGGGGTCATCGTCCCCGAGAGTTCCCCGCTCGCTCGTACCGCTCCCGCCCCGAGTATGGGACGCGCCGTGATGGGCAATACCACTGCGGGATCGGCGTTTCCGGCGATCATGCGGGCGTCGCGCTGCGCCGCCTGTTCCGGATCGAGCACGCAGATCACTTTTCCCAGCTCCACCGACATCGCGATCGCGTGCTGCAGATGCGCGCTTCGTTCACTGGTGTAGGTGTCGAGCAGATCCGGCGGCGATACCCGGCGCAGGACTCGATCCAGTTTCCAGGCCAGGTTGGCTGCGTCGCGCAGGCCCGAGCACATGCCTTGGCCGGCAAACGGTGGCATCTGGTGGGCTGCATCGCCGGCGATCATCATTCGTCCGTCGCGCCAGCGATCGGCCCAGCGGGCGGCGAAGGTGTAGATCGCGTGCCGTTCCAATCGAGTGTTGGCCGGAGTCCGGCCCCACGAAGACAACAGCTCCCAGGCCCGATCGACGGTGCCGAGTTCGGCGGGATCCTCGCCGGGTAACCGCATGAATTCCCAGCGGCGCCGACCCTTCCCCCCGGAAACTATCGTGGTCGGGCGTGCCGGATCGCACAGTTGCCAGTTCTGCGGCGACCAGACGATGTCGTCGGTCGGGATCGTGTCAACGATCAGCCAATCGAAGAAGAAGCCCTGATCGTGCATCGTCGCGCCCATACGCTTGCACACCAGGCTGTTGGCACCGTCGCAGCCGACGACATAGCGAGCGGTCAGTGTCCGGGAGATGGTCGACCTGGGCACGCACTGTTCCGAGGCCGGCCCGGTATCGGCGACACCGACGACGACCCGGCCGGGATGCTCGTCGACGGTGACGACCTCAGCGCCCCGAATCAGCGTGACGTTGGGCATAGTCTCGACAGCGTCGGCCAGTACCTGTTCGAGTTGCGGCTGAGAGAAGAAGTTGGCTGTGGGCCAGCCGTTGGGCCCGGTGCCCGACCAGTCGATGCGTAGCAGCGCCTCGCCGTTTGCGTTTCGCCATTCGTAATGGTCGGGAACTGGGTCCGAGATGGCCTGGACCTGTTGGGTCAGGTCCATTGATCCGAATATCCGGCCGATCTCGTCATCGAAATGCACTGCGCGTGGCAGCGGATACGGTTGCGGCCAGCGTTCCACGATGACGACATCATGGCCGCGGAGCGCGAGCATTCGCGCGGTGGCCAGCCCGACCGGTCCCGCGCCGACGATCACCACGTCGTGATCTGGATTGAGCATTGATCCTCGCTTGAACGGTTCTCAGTTGCCCTGGTGGACAATGTGCTTGATCTCTTGGAACTCCTCGATCGCTCGGTGTCCGTTGAGCCTGCCGACACCGCTGTGCTTGAAGCCGCCTTCCTCCATCTGGTCGTGGATGACGCCCCAGGTATTGGTCCACACGGTGCCTGCGTCGATCCGGCGTCCGACCCGCATCGGGCGATCGACATCCCGAGTCCAGATCGAGGCGGCCAGCCCGTATTGGGTGGCGTCGGCGCGCTCGATCGCGTCGAGCTCGGTATCGAAGATCTCGAAAGTCGCTACGGGCCCGAAGGTCTCGTCCCGCACCACCGGCATCGTCACGTCGGCCACTTCGATCAGCGCGGGACGGAGGAAGGCGCTCGTGCCGGTAGGCTCGACCAGCCCGCCGCGGACCAGTACCTTCGCGTATCCGGCCGCTTCGTCGACGAGCCGGTCTACGCGCTCGGCCGCGGCCGCCATGATGGCGCGCCCCACCACGGTGGAGCCGGTGTAGCTGATCACATCGGAGTTCGGGTCCGAAACCAATACTGGGGCACCAGTGTTGCCCGACTCGGTGAACGCATTGACGACACCGGCGGGCATCGCCTCGGCGATGAGTTCGTAGAGCAGCCCGTTGGTCAGCGTGGTCTGCGCGGGCATCTTCATCGCGACGGTGCAACCCGCGGCCAACGCGGGCGCGAACGAGCGCACCGCCAGGATGATCGGCGAGTTCCAGGGAACGATCACCGCGGCTACACCGATGGGCTGGGGCAGTGCCATCGAATACATCCCCGGCGCCAGCTGCGCGGCTCGGCCGCTGTCGGTCAGGGCGAGGGCGGCGATGGAATCTATCGGCATGAGCGCCACGCTACGATGGCGTCCTGCATAACAAAAGCAGCATCCTGTAACGCAGGACACATCGCGAGGGGGGATGATCTACCACTAGAGGTAAACTGGGGTGTGCCTCCCACCGACCACGGCGACCTGCCGGCCGAGATCACCCGAACGAGCTGGACGCTGCATCGAGCACTCCGACAGAGTCAGGGAACGCCCCGCGGCGAAAATCCACGGCCGCTCGCCCAGGTAGAGGTCCTCAAACTGGTCGATAGCCGTCCCGGCATCACCGTCCGCGAGATCGCCGAGGCACTGCGCATGCAGGCCAATAATGTCAGCACACTGGTCTCGAACCTGACCAAGGACGGATTCCTCGACCGCCGCGCCGACCCTGCGGACGGCCGGGTGATCCAACTCCATCCCACCGCCAAGATGCGAGCCGCGAGCACCGAACTCGCCGATCGTCTCGACGCCGGGGTTTCCGATGCGCTGGCGACGCTGAGCGAGCAGTCCCGCGCCCGCATCGCTGCGGCACTGCCGGACCTGCGCGCGCTCGCCGAAGCGCTCGGCTCACAGCCCTGAATCCGGCCGCCCCGCCTCGCTCCGCCTGATCAGGTATCGCCATCCAGCATCGAGTTGAGCATGGTTCCAGACCTGCTCGCGTTTGAACTCCGTCTCCGCTTGGTCAGACCACACCGCCGGGCCACCCGCCGACGCGGCAAGAAGCTGTGTCCGGCAGGCGCGTTCGAGCAGCACGGCGTACATGACGGCGGTACCGATGTCGGATCCCACCGTCACCGCGCCGTGGTTGGGTATCAGGATCGCGTTGGCACCGGACAGCCCGCGAGCAAGTGCGCGCCCCAACTCCGTCGTCGCGATCAGCGCCCCGGTTTCCTCGAATCGGGGCACCTGCGGGCACGCGAAGGGCACCGCGTCGTGCGAAATCGGCAACAGCTCACACCCCAGAGAAGCGAAGGCCGCAAGTGCGGGTGCGTGCGTGTGCACCACCGCGCCGACATCTGACCGGGCAGCCATGATCTCGGTATGGATCGGGAACTCCAGATGCCGGCGCCCCGACCCCGCCAGCACCTCACCGGTCGGCGAGACCAGGACGACCGTATCGAGATCGATTTCCTCGAACCCCCACCCGGATGCCTTCATCCACACCCCGTCACCGCCTGGGTCACGCACCGAAGCATGCCCCCAGACCATGTCGCCGAGCCCCGCGGCGGCCAACGCGTGACTGGCTTGGACCACCGCGTACCTAGGGTCTTCCATGGGCCTCCTTCAACCATGCCGAGCGTATGGGAGATCCATCGCTGCTGCTACACAACCCACCGTAGATTCAACATCCTATATAGCGGCACATACATCCTGCTTTACAGGACACCATTCGGGTGACTAGCGTGTGTCCATGACCGAACGAAACGCCGCACCGAGCACCTACCGGGAACGCAACTCCACGGCAGATCGCGCGCTCGACATCCTGCTCCTGTTCTCGGCCGAGAAGCCGGTATGGACTGGCACCGAAGTCGCCGCCGGACTCGGCGTCGCCCGCTCGACCGGCTATCGGTACCTGCAGAGTCTGTCCAGCAATGGATTCGTCGAGGAAACCCCCGGCGGATTTCGTCTCGGTCCCAGGATCTTTCAACTCGCTCGCCTCGCCCGTGCCGGCCTCGGGCTATCCGAGGCCGCGTTGCCGGTGATGCGGATGCTGGCCGCACATGTCGACGAAACGGTGCTGCTGACCCGACGCTCCGGTCGCTCGGTGGTCTGCCTCGATCTCGTCGAAGCCCAGCACGCGGTTCGACTCTCCTATGAGCGCGGCCAGGTCCTGCCGATCAACGCGGGCGCGGCGGCCGAAGTCCTGCTGGCCTGGGCCGACCCCGACGAGGTCACCTCGGTACTGGAACAAGCCCCGCTCGAACGTTTTACCACCAAGACTCTCACCGATCCCGCAGCATTGCGCACACGACTGTCTCGCATCCGCGAAGCCGGAATCGCGGTGTCGCAGGGCGAACTCGACCCCCACATCCTCGGCGTGGCCGCACCAGTACGAAATGCCGCGGGTTCGGTCTGCGCCGCGGTCAGCGTCGCCGCCCTCGCCGCCCGCGTGCCCCGCACTCGGCTCCGCGATGTCCAGTCGGCAGTGAAAGACGCGGCCGCGGCGATCTCACGCCAGCTCGAACTTCGCGACTCCTGAATATCAGGACGTGCATACCGATTTCCAGGAAGGAATTTCTACGATGGGCGGAGTTAGTCACCCCATCGAAGAGGAGACCTGGATGATCGTGCTGCATGACTTCGACCCGAGAACCCGGTTGATCGGTCCCGCCGCGACGGAGGTTCGCGTCGCATGAAAGCCGAACCCACCCGCGAACAGATCCGGGACACGATCGCCGAGCTGCTGCGTACAGAGGAGCTCACAACCCTGGCCACGATCGATGCCGACGGTTTCCCCTCGGCAGCGGCCATGCACATCGCCGGTGACGGGCTCATTGCCTACATTCACACATTCCAGTACAACCGCAAGCACGCCTATCTGCAGGCCAATCCGAACGTCAGCTACGTCGTGAGCGATTTGCCGGATGACGGATACGCCGGGCGCCGCCTGACCCGCTCGTTGCAAATGCAGGGCCGCGCCACGCTGGTCACCGATGCCGACGAGATCCAGCACGCCGTGCAATTGAGCCTCGCCCAATTCCCCTGGCTCGCCGACTCATCGATGTACGACAACGTCAAGTTGCCCGACCAAGGCCAACAGGTCTTCTATCGCATCACACCGACCAGAGCATTGTGGGCCGATCACCAGGTCCGCATGCTGTGGCGCGTACTCCTCGAATTCAGCGTGGACGGACGCGAGATCATCGACTCGCAGGATTACAACGCGATAATGGGCCGCAAGCGCTGACATCACGCTCACCGGGCGGGCGGCAACTGGGCACGGGGCTTCCGTCCGATGTGCCCAGTTGGCCACACGTCGACCATTCCCGCGCAACCCCCTGCCGGACAATGCGGGCCATGGCCGCCCAGCGACGCAACCGGCCCAGGATCGGCGCGTCAGCCGCCTTGCCCTCGCGATGATCTGACCCCCGGGCGGTCGAGCACAAACATTCCTTCGCTCATGCTCGACCTGTGCTCAGGCATTTGCCTTGGCGTCTCGTGACCAGTCCCGAACGCAAGCCGCCCCGCTGACAGATGATGTCAGGACACGCAGATTCCGGCGACTGCGACAGGAGCTATCGCTTGGCGCGTGCACGTGCACCCCGGCGGGTAGCCACCCGTCACCTCGGCGAACCCGGGATTTTCCACCGCCTCGAGCAGCGCTGCAGCGGACTCCCACACCGCCAGGTTGATCAACACGTTGCTGCCGGCCGATCCGCGGTAGAGGTCTGCACGGAGGAGTCCGGCGCGCTGTCGCATGAACCGAGTGGTCTCGCGCCACGCAGCAATGGCAGTGTCCACACCGCCCTCAGGGGCGATAACGATATCGAGCAGCGTGAATGGGCCGTGGGTTGCCGAAAGCTGGGACTTGAAGGTCACTTCCGGGCAGAGCTCGAAGAAGTCGATCGTCGATACGCTGCCCGCGGCACGGTCAGTCGAGGCATCGAACGAATACCCCCAAGGAGCACCCGCGCAGATCCCCGACACGGCAACCGGCCGAACGAGGTGCGGATACGACGCGGATCCATCCGGATACTGCGGGAGAAGTTGTTGGAATTCCGGGCTGGCGAAAGCATCCTTGAGACGTTCAGCGGACTCCCATACCGCGACGTTCGTCAGCACCCGACTGCCACCAGTGCCCCGGTACAGCTGCGCGGAAACAAGACCGGAATACGTCTTCATCACTTCCGAATCCCTTCGCCATACCTCGATCACCGCATCGATGCCGTCCGGGGGCGCGACAAAGGTATTGACAATCATCACCGGCCGCCCCCCTTCTTCGGCGAGTTGTCCCAGGAATGGGGTTCGGGGGTCGAAGTCATTCAGCGTGATCATAGAAGTCCTCGGTTCTCGTCCGGATGTGGCGGCGGTGCGCGCACCCGATCGACAATTCTCCGATCGAGTCCCGTTTTTCGGTACCAGCGTCCTGGTATCCAGGACTTTGGCACCGGGCATCACCAACGAGCAGCTCCCGCCTGTCCGCGCGCAGCTTCCGGCCGCTGCTGTCCAATGCCGACGAGCCGATGTGGGTCGCGGCATTCGTGCTGCGTACCGGCCCCCTATCAGGAAATCGCCGAATGCTCTGCCTCACAGGGCCTGGTCACTGAGAAGGCTGCCTCACGCACATTTCCGCAACGTCGATTCACCGACGCCTCGGAGCGGCGGTACGCACTCGAGGCGGCCGCGGTGTCCGTGGGGACCCGCAGGGGAAAGAGACCGACGGTCTTCCACACTGCTCTGCATCTGTCTCGTCCCGCGCCGGATGCTATCGCGTTCCCCTCACCGATCTGGTTCGAGGCAGCGGTCCCTTAAACCGCTGTCGCTCCCTGTAGGTCCTTTGTATTTGCCGTGAGGAAGACGCTCGCTCGCCCAGCGAAGCGGTGCCAGCTACAGCCTCTTGAAAAGCGATGTTCCGGGCGCATGTCGCCCGCCAGCTCGCGGTATGCGACGCATTTCACTGCGTTGCGGGAGGCTGAACCGTTGGTCAGCGTTGTTCGCGCTCCGCAGCCGCGCGACTCGATATTGTGGTTCGCGCGATCCACCGCTCGAGGTCGGCGGTCCCCGGAGCCCTGTCGGACCCCAGGCCGGTGGCCGCTGCCGTTCCGCACGCCACGGCGGCGGCAAGGCATGTCGCCAGCGGCCATCCGGCGAGCAGGCCATGAACGAAACCGACGTTGAAGCAGTCACCGGCGCCGGTGGTATCCAGAGCCGAAATAGGTTGGGGAACAACGTCGAAACGTTTGCCGTCTTGTGTTGCGGTGGCACCGGCGCTGCCGAGTTTGATCACCACGGTCGGCACAATCTCGTTCAGCCGCGACATCGCATCATCAATGGTCGGTGCCCTGGTCAGCCGCAGTGCTTCCTCGGCGTTGGGCGCGAAGACATCGGTGGAAGCCAGCGCGGCCCGCACTCCGGGGGTGCCGACATCGACGCCGACGTCTTGGCAGTCCATCACCACGGTGATGCCGAGGTGGCGGGCGAGCTCCAGCCCGCTTACCGTGTCGGCGTCGTAGCGTAGTTGTGGCACCATCAGGACACGTGGTCGGTATTGCCGTAGCAGCGACGGGAGCGGTTGCGGGGAGCTCGGGTCCTGAAAACTGACCATCGCCCGGTCCTCCGGCGTGGACATGGCGACGGTCAGACTGCGCAGCGGGTTCGGCTGATACCGGAAGGCACTCTCGTCCAATTCCTCCGCGCGTGCCGCGCGAAGGACATGGGCGCTGAAGGGGTCGGTGCCGAAGTCGGTCGCCCACACAACATCGTGCCCGAGTCGATGCGCGGCGATGGCCAGGGTGTAGGCGCCACCGGGCATCATTGTGAACCCGTCTGCGAAGACCTCACGGCCGGGTCGGATGGGCTCGGGAAGCCCGTGGAATATCAGGTCCACGAAATAGGCTCCCACCACCAGAATTTCCCGACGACCAGGCTCGTCTGTGTCCATCCGATGACCGTACCGGCGTGGGTGCCGGATGCGGGCGGTCGGATGAATATGGCGGGCAAAGAATTCATGCTGTGGGTGTTAGCTTGGGATTGGTGATGAGAATCTTGGTCACCGACTTGGACGGTACGTTGCTGGGCGGGGAGATCGTCGACCAGCGGCGACTGTGTGCAGCGCTTACCCGCCATCCGGAAGTGACGGTGGTTTTCGCCACCGGACGCGGCGTGGCGTCGGTAGCCGATGTGCTGTGTAACCCACTGGTGCCGAGACCATGCTGGATTATCGCCGATGTCGGCGCGACCGTCGTCGACGGCACCAACCTGCAGCCCATCGGGGATATTCAAGACCAACTTCGTGCCGGATGGCCTGGGACACAACGAGTTCGACAAGCGTTGATCCGCTTCGAGCAACTGGCGTACCAGCGGGTGGCTCAAGACGGGCGCTGCTCGTACCACTTGGCACCGGACCAGCTGACCGAAGAACTCACCGCCGCTGTCCACGCGCTGGGCTGCCGGTGGCTGTACTCCGCCGACCGCTACTTCGACGTCATGCCGCCCAACGCATCGAAGGGCAACGCCGTGGCGGCGCTGGCCGAAAAGTTCGGTTGGTCAATGGATCGCGTCCTGGTGGCCGGTGATTCGCTCAACGATGTATCGCTGTTCCAACTGGGCGCGCACGGCGTGATAGTCGGCGGCCCCAAGGCCGCCCTCTACCGGACCGTTCCCCCCAATCCACGCGTCCATCGCCCCGAACAGCCTGGCGCGGGCGGGATTCTCACAGCGCTGCACGCGCTGGGGTGGGTCGCACCGGACAACCGCACCGACGACCGGTCCTGCCTGGTAGTCGGCTATCACCGACCACCACTGCCCCGCGCCGAGCGACGATCACCGCCCAGCCCCAACGGGATTCTACCCAGCCTGACCGCCCTATTCGCCCAGGGGCTGCCGGGCATCTGGGTCGCCGCTCGGGTTGGCGAGGACGATGTCGACACACGCGAGCACGAGGCTCCACTATCACTGCTGCCGGTGACCGCCGACGAATGGAGCGGCTACTTCCATCGCGCATGCAAGGAAGCACTGTGGCCGATCCTCATGTCCCAGCCGCACCGGATGCGCTTCGATGCTGCGGACTGGGCCCACTACCGTGTGATCAACCAGCGCTTCGCCGAGCGCATAGGCGATCGAGCAGCACCCGCCGCGACCGTCTGGCTACACGATTACAACCTTTGGCTCGTTCCCGGCCTGCTTCGCCGGATCCGACCCGATCTGCGCGTCGGACTGTTCCACCACACGCCGTTCCCACCGCCGGAGGTGTTCGCCGCCCTGCCCGCCGCAGACGAAATCCTCTGCTCGCTCAGACATTTGGACTGGGCTGGCTTTCACACCGATGCCTTCGCGGACAACTTTCGACAAACCCTGGTCGGCCAGCCCACACTGCCGGCCTTGGGTGTCCATCCGCTGGGTATCGACCGTCCAGCCATCGAAGCACTCGCCAGCAGCCGCGCCTCGCGCATACGACCCAGCCGACACGCATTGGTGCTCTCTGTCGAACGTCTCGACTACACCAAAGCCCCCGTACACAAAGTCGACGCCATAGCGGCGTTGCTCGACCACCGCCCGGACCTGCACGGCCGACTGGTGTTCCGGCTCGTCTGCCCACCACCGGAACCAGGCATCTCCGCATACGACACCACTCGCCGCACTCTCGAACGACGCACCACCGAGATCAACGACGCCTGGCGTGTCGGCAGCTGGCAACCAATCGACTACATCCCGCATAATCTGCCGCTCCCGGAGGTGATCGACCACTACCTGGCCGCGGACGTGTTCTGGGTAACGTCCCTGCAGGACGGCATGAACCTGACTGCGAAGGAATTCGTCGCCGCTCAGTCGGCGGTGACCGGACCCGGCTTCCGGCCCGGGGTGCTGGTGCTGTCCCGCTACGCCGGTGCCGCAACTGAACTCGGCGACGCCGCCCTGCTCACCGACCCGAATTCCCTCGAGGACCTCACCACCACGCTGGCCCGCGCCCTGTCCCTCGACCGCACCGAGCGCCGCACTCGCGCGAAACGTCTGTCCCACCTCTTGGGCCACGACCGGCCCATCGACTGGGCAACCCGCATCATCGGCGCCATCCGCGCCCACACACCCGGCCCGGCCGCAGTGCCGATCACCTGTGGCACAAGTCAGCGCCGTGAGCCGCACCTACTGCCACGACCGAGTGGTCGACCTGGAACCACGGTTGACCCTGGATGACTACGTGGCGCTGCTTTTAGAGAGCCCGGCTGACCGTCGTCGACACCGCTGACAACCCGATGTGCCGAATTATGCTCTGTCTCAACGTGTCTCGCTCGGATTTGCCGATCTCGATCGAAATGATCGGATATCATCCCCGCATGCTGCCCGGCCTACCCCGGGCCGACCCGAAGCGACGGTGCGGCTGAGCCCGGCACCGGCTGCCTTCGACTGGCAGTGCAGGAAGGAGAATCTGCATGGATCTCGAATTGACCGGCAAGACAGCAGTTGTCACCGGAGCGAGCCGCGGTATCGGATTGGCCATCGCCGAGGCATTGACTGCCGAAGGCGTGCGGGTCGTCGGTGGCGCCCGCACCATCACGCCTGAACTGGAAAAGGTAAGCATCGCTGCGGTGTCAGCTGATCTGAGCACTGCGGAAGGAGCGACGCGGCTGATCGACGGTGCACTCGCCGAGCTCGGCGGCATCGACATCCTGGTCAACAACGTGGGCGCGGGTGATGCGGATCTGCTGGGGCTGGGCGGTTTTCTCGATGTCACCGACGATCAGTGGCGAAATCTCTTCGACCTCAATCTATTCAGCGCCGTATGGGCCACCCGGGCAGCGCTGCCTAGCCTACTGCAACGGCGTGGATCGATTGTGAACATTTCCTCGATTTTCGCCCAAACCCCTACCCCCGGCCCGATCGGCTACAGCGAGGCAAAGGCTGCGCTGACTGCCCTCAGCAAACGACTCAGCGACGAGTTCGGCCCGCACGGGGTGCGCGTCAACACCGTATCGCCCGGTGTGGTGGGTAGTCCGCTGTGGCGCGGTCCGGAAAGTTTCGGAACAAATGTCGCTGCTGCACAGGGTATTTCTCATGCCGCACTACTGGAGAACCTCGGTGATATTTTCAATATCGCCTCCGGCCGGATCTCCGAGCCGGAAGAGGTCGCGGCACTGATCGCCTTCCTCGTTTCCGATAAGTCTGCCAATATCGTGGGGGCGGACTTCGTCATCGACGGCGGCACCATCAAGACTGTCTGACACCTGCACGAGCCGACCGAGGCCGGCACAGCGGCGTATCTGCTATATGCGCGGCGCAACGGTACTGTCCGGTTGCGGGGCCAACCGCTCGGCACCATCCCAGGGCCACGCAGCCTTGTCACTGCCGATGAGAGTAGTGCGGTAGCCGTGCGGGGCTGCGGCGCTTGACCGGCCCGGTCCGGCAGATTTGTCGGTGTCCGGCGGAGCGTCGATACACAACGTCACTCGCGGCGGTCTGCGGTGTGATCTTTCGGTGTCGCGGCCGCCGCCGGTGTGTCGGTGTGAGGTGACGCGGGATCCGTTGAGGGGGTGAGTGTTCGGAGGGTCAGCAGGGAGGGCGCTGTGTTCGAGATCGACCGATTGAGCGAGGGCCGAGGCGGCTGATCGTGCATTCCACGGCGTGCCGAAGTTTGTAGAGGCGCCGGTCGAACGCCGGCGGCCGTCCACCGGCGTTGCCCTTCGCCACGCGATGCGCGGCCTGATCCACCTTGATCGGGATAGTTGCCTTGATCCCGCGCGCCGCAGGTAAGCACGGTTGGCCGCCGACGAATACGCCTTATCATCTCGTCGGCCAAGCGACTTCATCGATCGTGAGCCACGGCGCCCTCGCGACGGCGGTGGGAGTCATACCGGTAATCGCCTTGGTTCGACGGTGCAGATGAGATTGGTCGGCATAGCCGGCCTCGACGGCGGCCTCCGCAGACGGGCGCCCTCCCGCTAGGAGATGGGCGGCATGGTCGAAGCGGACGAGTTCGGACGCATGCTTGGGCGAGACTCCGATATGGGTCCGGAAGCGAGACCAGAGTCGCTGGCGGGTCCAGCCGGTTTCCGCAGCAAGGGTTTCGATGCGGAGCCGGCCTCTAGTGCGGACGGTCCGGTCCCAGACGTACGCGATCTCGGGTGCGACACCGAACCCGCGAGGGACCCGGCTTCGAAGGAACGCGGCGGCGATCGTGAACCGGTCGTCCCACGACGGCGTCGAACGGAGTCGCTCGGTCAAAAGGGCGGTGGAGCTGCCCCACAGTTCCGGCAGCGGTGTCACGGCGCCGCCGATGATGTCGGTGTCCCGGAGGATCGCTGCCGCGATGACGGGGGACATGCGAATCTGCAGGACGTCCCCGACCCCTGCGCTCGTGATGTTTACAGCGCCGGCATGCAGGCCGACGATCACGTTCCCCGTGACCCGGCGCCCGAGAACGTCGTAGACGACTCCATGCTCGCTGAGATCGAGCAGGAGCGTTACCAGGGGATGCGGGATAATCGTGATGTCGACGGGGGCATCTTCGTGGTATCGGAAACCCGCGATCTGAACTCCCGGAGTCGGTAGTCCGACCGGGACAGCGACGTCGACCCCACTCCAGTCGAATCGGCCCGTTACGGTCATGGATCCAAGGCTAGCCGGAGCGCGATAACGTGACATTCGTTCAATACAGCGTGACGAGCCCGCGACGAAACTGCCGGCATGAGCGAACCGAGTCCTACCCGGACATACGAGGATACGACCGTCCGCGGGTTACACGTCGTCATCGTCGGGAACCCGGCCGCACCGCCCCTGTTACTCATCCACGGCTCGGGCGCAACCGGTTCGACGTGGGCACCGGTGGTGCCGTCGCTCGCCACGACGTATCGGGTGATCACGATCGACCTTCCTGGATGCGGCCGGTCCGAGCCGGTGCCGACGTACACCGTTGCACAACAAGCGGATCGGGTGGCGACGGCGCTGGACGAGCTCGGCGTCCGAAATCTGAGGGTGGTCGGTCACTCCAGCGGCGGGTATGTCGCTACCGCCCTCGTGGAGCGTCGTCCAGACCTGGTCGGCGAACTGGTCCTGGTCAGCACTGGGCCGAGTCACGAAGCGCTTCTCCCCGAGCCGGCGATCATCCGGGTGCTCACCTCGCCACCCTTCGGGCCGCTCGTGTGGGCGATCCGTACCGATTCGATGATCCGGCGCGGACTGGCAGCGACTGCGGCGGCCCCGATCACGGTGCCCGACGAGGCTGTGGCCGACATGCGCAGGACGTCTTATCGCGCTTTCCGCGCGATTCTCGCCGCCAACGTCGACTACATCGCCACGCGGCCCGTGCCCCAGCGCCTCATCCACGCCGTAAAGCCCCTCCTCGTGATCTTCGGGGATTCCGACCCTCGCTGGGACCCGGCATCGGCGCACCAATACGAGGCGGTGCCGGGTGCCGAGCTGGAATACCTTCGCGGAGTCGGGCATCTCGCGATGCTCGAGGACCCCGACACGCTCGCCCGCTTGATCCTCGACGGCGCACGATAGGCAGCGTTTCACAAGCCCGGTGGCGTTGGGTGGAACCCGTTGTCCGGCTTGCAGGCAGCAGCGGTTTCAGTTTCGCCCACTGGGCATCGGTCAGATCCGCACGGCGCGTTGCCGCTACGCTGTTCAAGAGGTCTCCGGTTGTGCTTGGTCGTTCAACCGACTATCGGAGACCTCGCCATATCACCAACTTCTCACGCGGCCGTTGCCGATTCGCTGATCCTTCTGTAGGAGAACAAGTCCGCCGGGGGCAGCCGTCACTGCGCAGCCGCGTCGCGTACATCGGAATCAGGATCTGCGGTTAACCGCGCCAGCAGTGCCCGCGCCTCGCTGCCGCGGTACCGGCGTAAGGCGGATGCCAGGCCGCAACGGACTTCCGGGTTGGGGTGATCGATCAGGTGTGCGACGTCAACGACGTCGCCGCGACTCCTTCGAGCCAGTCCGTAGAGGGCGTCGATCAGATCGTCGTCGTTGTCGGCCTCACGCAATCGGGCCAGCAGTTGCGGTTTGGTCGACTCCGGCTCGTCTGTGGCGAACCGGCGACGAAGGTCAGCGGCCTTGAATTCACCGCGCCCCAAGCACGCCGGACAGGCGCAAGGACGTCGACCATGAGCGTTCGGTTGATACCGCCACCCCGTTACCTGCCGCACGCGCCGGATTCGACGTAGTTCGACAGGTACGATCGCGCGAGGCACCAGGATCTCATACCCTCGCGCGTCCCCGGCGCGAAGAATGACCGAAACGGCCTCAGCAGCGGTCAATTCTGTCTGCGCTGCACCGTAGTGTCCGACGAGGACGGCTCGTCGTCGGGAATCCGGAAGTCCACCGCGACGATCAGCCGCTGTCCGCCGCGGCGCAATTCGCGCAACCATTGATGCGACAGCACGTAGGACGGCATCACCGGCATACAGAACACTCCGCGACGAAAGCCGTTCGCCGCGATGCCCGCACGGCGGATTCGCCGCGCGTTCTTCTCCGGCGTCAGATGCACCATCAGGGCCATAGCGCGAGCATAGTGATCTGACTGACGATGGCAGCCGGTGTGTCGGCCCACTCAGGTAGCGCGCCCCTGTTCGACCCGCCATCGTGTCGACGCGTATCCGCCGTCCGGCGGAAACGGCTCAATCCTGCGCGACGATCATCCAATAGGAGGCGAAGCAGAGTTCGTGAGGGGCGGCCCACCGGATGCCGATCACCTGCGCGGCAGCGACCCCGCCCCGTCCTCGAGGATCTGGCCCCCGCTGGTAGGTCCGCTGTTACGAGAGTACAAGGCGGCTGTGCTCGACGGGGTGACCGAACTGGTGCTGGCGCAGCTGTCGGTCGATCCCGCCGCCCCGGACTGGGCGACGCAACTGCGCGCCCTCGCCCGGGATTTCCGGCGACTGGCGCCGGCGTATCCGCGGGTGGTGCCGTTGCCGGTAACCGGGCCGTCGGCCACACCGTTGGGGCTGCGGCCGTATGCGGTGATCCGCCTGTGGGAAGAGATCCTCCAGCTGCTCACCCGTACCGGGTTCTCCGGCGCCGACGCGCTGCACGTCTACCGTGCGGTGTTCGGCTTCCGGTACGGGCACGTTCTCAACGAGTTGCAGAAGAACGTGGAGCGTCCCGAGGAGACCGACGACGTACCGCGGCTCGGTCTGCATCGCCTACCGATAGCGGAGTTCCCACTGCTGCGCGAACTCGCGCCCGTCCTGGCCGCCTACGACGGCGAAGCCGAACTCGAACGCGGGGCCTGGACATCCTGCTCACCTCACTCGATGAATCGGGCCGATCCGGACTCCGAGCGCTGTGAGCAAATCCGGTAGCTCGGTGCGAGGCCGTTGCCGCACGGCCGCCACACCCCGCCGGTGCCCGCTGCGTCGCGCTCGAGCCGCGGGCGAGAGGTGGACGGCACCGGCCGCCCCTGGGTGGTTGTGGTCGATTGTGGCGTTCCTATCTCGGCCGCGTGGCGGCTGGTGTCATGGTCTCGGTGAGACCACTGATCAGAATGTCGAGGCCGCGTTCGAGTTCGACTCCGCCTTCGTAGGCAGCCAGATCCGAGGCGAGGCCGCGAAGTAAGGGAAATTCGCCGACGGGTAGGCGGTACAAGCCGAGACGCAGCACGTCGTCGGTCTCTTCGGGGCGTTCGATGATTTCCTGGAGCTCGTTGAGGACGTGACCATAGAGGAATCCGAACAGCGCGCGGTAGATGTGTAGGGCGTCGGTACTGCTGAAGTCGGCCCGGGTGAGCAGGTCGAGGGTGCGTTCCAGCGGCCGCAGGATGCCGAGCGGCCGCAGTCCGAGCGGGGTGGACAGCGGGTGGGTGACCAGCAGGGGAACCACGTTCGGGTGGGCTACTGCCAGTCGGCGGAAGTCGCGGGCGATGATGCGCAGTTGACGGCGCCAGTCCGGGTCGGTGGGGTCGACGGTGAGTTGTTCGAGCACGATTTCGGCGACTCCGTCGAGAAGTGCGGCTTTGTTGGCCGCGTGCCGGTAGAGCACCATCGGGTCGCGGTCGAGCGCCTGGCCGAGGCGCCGCATCGACAGGTGTTCGACACTATCGCGATCGATGATCTCGAGGGCGGCCGCCAACATCGCGGACCGCGTCAGCGGGCTGCCCGCGTGGCCCCCCAGGGCGGCGCGGTCCGCTGAGGCGTCCGCGGAACCGCTTGGTCCGGCCTTGACACGGCTCATCGACTCGGCGCCTTCTCTCGGTCGGAACTCTGATCTATTATCGTTGTAAGTCTACATCGTAGACATACAACGTATCTAGACCCTGAGCTGGCGCGACCGGTTTCGCGCAGCGGCGAAGTCGTCGCCCATGACCATGAACTGTCCAGGAAACTCTTCACGCCGTTTCCACCCACCGCCTATCAGGCGTCCCGACGGCCGGGGCTTACTACGCCGGTGACTTGTTCCATCGGCGGCTGCGGGCCGGAGACTATTTGAAACCTACGGATCGGCTACGTTGAGGCGACCTGCTGTCCGTGTGCGTCGGTGGCCGGTTCAGTCGGCGAGATGCCGATGGGGCGTTCGAGCAGTGTGCTCTCACGGACGAGGGCATTGTCGCGTACGAGCGCGTCCAGGGGTGTGGAGTTCACGCAACGCCACCGGTTCTCGGCGGCGACGGCCGTTCAGGATCAGCCCCGCGTGGCGTCTCACCCGCCTTCGAGTCCGGATCGACCTTATCCGCGCGCTCCCACTCTTTGTCCAGCTCGGTTCGCGATTCCGCCGCCGCACCGCGATGCACGTGCGCCTGCTGAGCAAGCTGCTCGGCCTGCGCCGCCTTGACCTCGGCTTCGGCTTTTGCCGCCCGGCTCTTGGCGGCAGTTTCCTTCGCCCGCGCCTCCCGCTGACCGACCTCGAGTTCTTGTTCCGCCGCGCGGCTACGAATGCCTTCGGCTTCGACCCGCTGGTGTTCGCGCCGTTTGCGCATCAACACCCACACACCGGCCAGAAGCAAAATGACGACAACCGCGACGACGATCACGATCACAATGGTGGTGCTCATCTTTCGACTCCTCGCACTCTCCCCCCTCCACCCTAACGCCGATGCACTAGCCCTGAACTGGAAAAATAGCCGATGGACGCTTAGACGGAACCTGCCCCGCATTCGACCTCCGGCCGGTAAAGGCGGGGCTGCGCCGACAGCGCGGCACAGCCACACAACGGACACTCTTCGATAACCGTTCAGGTGGTTCCGGCGGAGCTTCACCCCTACTGATACCGGGCGGCCTCGTCACTGACGACAATCCGTCCTCGACGCCTCTGGCGCATCGTTGTCGGCCTCCTACGACTATGGGTCGAGGCTTTGCTGAATTTCCTTGACTCGCCGTGGTACTCGCAGCGCCCGGGTGAAGTCACGGAAATGGCGGCGGATCTCTTCCATGATGGTCGGTACCGCGAAAGACAGGAACGTTCCCAGTGACCCGGGCACCCGCGCCTCCGGCTGGACTGCCGATCCCGGGCGGTGCCGGTAAGCGTGGGGGCCGCCCCGGAAGGCGCGACGAAATCCGATCCGCAACGCCGAGGCCTCCTCTATCGAACGCTGTGAAACGGGTGAGACCTCCATTGAGGTCTCGAACCTGGCCGCCATCCTGGAAGCCAAGGACCTCACCCTCGACCGTCAGCCCTCAGAATTCGTCGGGACAACCGCATGAACCCCGCGTGTGAAGTACTGCTTCGAGATTTACCACTCCGGGGCGGGGCATGTGTTCGTCGAGCTGTCGTATCAGCAGATCAATCGCGGTCTCGCCCATGAGTCGGGTGGGCTGTGCCATCGTGGTCAGGCCCGGGCGGGTGTAGCGGGAGTATTCGATTCCGTCGAAGGCGACCACCGCGAGGTCGTCGGGGACTCGCAGCCCGGCATCGTAGGCGGCGCGGAGCATACCCATCGCCTGCAGGTCGCTGGTCACGAAAATCGCTGTGGGGCGGTGCGAATCGGCCATGATGTCGGCTAGTGCGCGGTAGCCCGCAGCGCCGCCGAAATCCGTTCGCACGATACGTCCTTCGGCAAGTCCTGCGGCCGCCAGAGCGTTTCGGTAGCCCTGCACGCGGTCCTCGGCAGTGGACACGTGCGGGCCGCTCAGGCACGCGATTTCGCGGTGGCCGTGTTCGATGAGATGGGCTACGGCTCGTTCCGCGCCTGCGACCGAATCGCACATGACGTGCGCGCAACGCGCCGGATCGATGACGCGGTCCAGTGCCACCAAAACCATGCCCGCCTCCTCGCAGGCGTCGGCGATGCCGGTCTTCCAGGACGACGAAATCGCCAGCAGCCCCTCGACTCTACGATCGATGAAGGTGCGGACATAGGCACGTTCGCGTTCTTCGTCACCGGCGGCATTGCCGACGAACAGCGGATACCCCCGCGCGAAGGCAGCCGCCTCGATCACCGCGGACAGTTCGGCGAAGAACGGGTTGGCGCCGTCCGGAATTACCATGCCCAGCGCATGTCCGCGGTTCATGCGCAGGCTGCGCGCGGACATGTTGGGCCGGTAGCCGAGTTCGGCGATGGCCGCCTCGATCCGGGCCTTGGTCGCAGGCGCTACCTGCCGCGGTCCGCCGTTGAGCACATAGCTCACCAGCGCCGGTGACGTACCGGCCAGCCGTGCCACGTCGGCTCGTGTGACTGTCATCGGAAATCTCTCCTTGCTCCGACCGTCCATCCAAGCACTTCTCACAGGTGACTTGACAGCCGGTGACTCGGGTCACACACTACTCATCAACTCGCGTTGATCAACACGAGTTGATACCTGAGATGGATAGGTCGAACTGACGATGAATGCTCGATTCAGGCGTGCAATGGCGCCGCTTGTCCTCATCGGCGCGCTTACCGCCGCTGCCTGCGGTCGCGGTGGTCAGGACGGGGGCGATGGCGATTTCAAGATCGCGATCGTCACCCGGAACTTCACCAACCCCTATTGGGCGGCATTGCGTGACGGTGCCCTCGCGGAGGGACAGAGGCTCGGGGTGAAGGTCACGGTGCAGGCCGGACAGTCCGAGACCGACGCCGACGGTGAGAACGCCCAGATCTCCACCCTGGCCGCGCAGGGCTACGACTGCTTCGGCGTGGTGCCGGTCAATTCCACGAATGTGATCACCCCGCTGACGCCGGTGGCGCGCAAGAACATTCCTATCCTCGATCTCGACACCCAGATCGATGCGAAGGCCTCCGCGCAGGCCGGGGTGTCGTATGCGAGCTTCATCGGCTCGGACAATCTCGATGCGGGCCGCATCGCCGGGCAGAAGATGCTCGAGGCGCTCGGCGGCACCGGCAAGGTCGCCATCCTGCAGGGCATCGCGGGCGAGCAGAACGGCATCAACCGCGACCAGGGTTTCACCGATGCCGTCGCGGGCAAGCTGGAGATCGTGCAGAAGGCGCCCGCCGACTACGAACAGGACAAGGGCCTGCAGGTCACCGAGGCGATCCTGAAGGCGCATCCGGATATTACGGGCATCTTCGCAGCCAATGACACGATGGGCCTCGGCGCGGCGCAGGCCATCAAGAACGCGGGCCGGACCGGCCAGATCAAGGTGATCTCCGTCGACGGCATCCAAGCCGCCCTCGACGCCGTCAAGGCGGGCAGCCTAACCGGTACGGTGACCCAATACCCGTATGCCGAAGGTCAACTCGCGGTGCAGAGCTGCCTGGCCGAACACCAGGGCAAGAAGTTGCCCGAGCGCGTGGTCTCCCCCATCGCCTTCATCGGCAAGGACAATGTCGACCAGCAGATCGCGGCGTTCCCGCGTCCGATCGTCGCTTTCGACAACCCGGTGGAAGGGCTGTTGAACAAGTGACTGCAGAGGCAACCGAAGATCTCCGCGCGCGTGAGGGGCGCACGGAGATCCTCGCCAAGGTCGCCGAATTCGCGGCACCGCTGGCCCTGGTCGTGCTGTGGTTGGCGTTCTTCATCGCCACCCCGAACTTCCTGACGGCGGACAATATCGGCGATCTGCTCGTCGCCTCGACCATCCTCACAGTGCTCGCGCTCGGTCAGCAGTTCGCGATCACCGTCGGCGGCATCGATCTGTCGGTCGGCGCCAATCTGCCTTGGGCGGCGGCCGTTCTGGGGTATCTAGCCAGCCACGGCTACCCGATGGCGGTCGCCATCGGGACGGCGATCCTCGCCGGACTGGTGGTCGGCATCGTCAACGGCCTGCTGGTCGGCCGACTGCATATGACCGATTTCGTAGTCACACTCGGCATGCTGAGCGTGCTCAACGGAATCACCCTGCTGCTGACGCACGGCAACACCCAGGCTGTGAGTTCCCCCTTCCTGCAACGGCTGGCACTCGACGGCATCGGACCGGTGCGCTGGTTCTGGCTGCTGGCACTGGTCGGCGCATTGGTCGTGGCGGGCATCGTCTTCCGCACCCGGATCGGCATCCACTTGCTCGCCACCGGCGGGCGACTGGAGGCTGCGCGCGACACCGGCATTTCGGTGAACCGGATCCGGCTGTTCGCCTATGCCATGTCCGGATTGCTGTGCGGCATAGCCGGTGTCATGCTGGTTGCTCGCAACGGCGGTGCGGATCCGTCGCTACAGACCACCTACCTGCTGAGCTCGATCGCCGCGGTGGTACTCGGCGGTTCGTCACTGTCCGGCGGTAAGGCATCGGTGCTGGGCACCGTCTGCGGTGCGGTGCTGTTCACCTCGCTGATCAACGGGTTCACCATTCTCGGCATCTCGCAGTACTACCAGCCGGTCGCCGTCGGCGCGGTGCTGCTGCTGGCCGCCGGGATCGCCCGCTTCCGAAAGTAGATCAAGAACATGACGATTCCATTGCTGGAGGCGCGCGTGCTCACCAAGTCCTTCGACTCGGTGCGTGCGCTGGCCGGGGTCTCGCTGACGATCCCGGAGGGTGAGGTCACCGCACTGGTCGGCGATAACGGCGCGGGCAAGTCGACATTGGTGCGCTGCCTGACCGGCGTGCAGACACCGGATACCGGGCAGATCCTGTTCAAGGGCGAACCGGTGCGCCTGCGCTCACCGGAGGATGCCCGCAAGATGGGCATCGAGACCGTGTATCAGGATCTCGCACTCATCGACGATCTAGCCGTATGGCAGAACCTTTTTCTCAACCGCGAGCTGGTATATCCGCTCGGCATCGTCAACCGAAGGACGATGATCGCCCGCAGCGGTGAGATCCTGCGCGATCTGGATGTCGATGTACCCTCGGTGCGCACCACCGTGCGCCGAATGAGCGGCGGACAACGCCAGAGCATCGCCATCGCCCGCGCGGTGGCCTGGGGCAAATCCATGGTGATCATGGACGAGCCGACCGCCGCGCTGGGCGTACGGGAGACCGCCGCGGTGGAGAAGTTGGTGCGCGGCCTGCGCGAGCGGGGGATCACCGTATTGATCATCAGCCACGATCTGGCACAGGTCATGCGGATCTGCGACAACGTCGTGGTCCTGCGACGCGGCAGATCCGTTGCGGCACATCGGATCGCCGAAGTGGACGGCGACCGGCTGGTCGCATTGATCACCGGTGCCGCACCCGGCAATCTGGAGATCACCCCGGACGGAGCCGAGTCGTGACGGTTGTCGTCCTCGGCTCGGTCAACCAGGACATCGTCTGTGAGGTGCAACAGCTGCCGCGGCCCGGCGAAACCGTGCTGGCATTGCGCTCGCGAACCAATCTGGGCGGCAAGGGTTCCAATCAGGCCGTAGCGGCGGCACGAGCGGGCGGCCGGGTCGAATTCATTGCCAGAATCGGCCGTGATGCCGATCCCGGACTTCGGAAAACGTTGCGCGAGTATGGTGTCGAGCTCACTGCGCTGCGCGAGGTGCAGGACGCGCGGACCGGAACCGCCTATATCACCGTCGCCGACGGCGAGAACCAGATCGTGGTCGATCCCGGTGCCAACTTCGGCTGGGAATCCGAATCCGAACTCGACACCGGAGCCGAGGCCGACTTGCTGCGGTCGGCCGAAGTCGTCGTCGCACAGTTGGAAGTGCCACCCAGCGTGGTCGAATGGGCCGCGCGGCGGGCGCGCCGGTTCGTCCTGAATGCCGCTCCGGCGACGGCGCTGCCGGATGAGCTGCTGCGCCGCTGCCATCCGCTGATCGTCAACGAATCCGAGCTGTCGGCGCTGACGGGAACCACCGCGCGGACCCCCGAGCAGGCATTTCACTTGGCCCGTACGCTGTGCCTGCGGGGGGTGGAATCCGTCGTCGCCACACTGGGGGCCGCCGGTTCGGTGTGGGCGCACCGCTGCGATGCCCCGGTGCTGGTTTCCGGGGGATATCAGGCTGCGCCACAGGTTAATGCGGTGGATTCCACCGGTGCGGGTGATGCCTTCGTCGGCGCGCTGGCCGTTGCGCTCGCCGATGGTATGCCGCTCGGTGGCGCCGTGGCCTACGCCACCGCGGCCGGTGCACTCGCCGTCCAGACACCGGGAACCCACGCCTCCTACCCCACCGGGGACCAGATCGTCACGGCGCTCGCGGCCATCCCCATAGCCCAGCCCCTCGTCTGACCCCTCTTCGACAAGGAATCGAACTTTGCGCACCAGCGGACTCATTCACGCCGAATTGCTCGCCGCACTCACGGCGCTGCGCCATACCGACCTCTTCGCCGTCAGCGACTCCGGTCTGCCGGCACCCGTCGGCGTGCCGGTCATAGACCTGGGCATCAGCTACGGACTTCCCCGGTTCGAGCCGATCCTCGAGCTGATCCTGGGAGAGGTAACTGTCGAAGCCGCCTGGGGCAGTCGCGACGTCGCGGACACCAATCCGGAGGCCGCTACCCTGCTCAGCGGCCTCAA
This sequence comes from Nocardia sp. NPDC041819, assembly GCF_055590505.1. Classification (NCBI taxonomy): domain Bacteria; kingdom Bacillati; phylum Actinomycetota; class Actinomycetes; order Mycobacteriales; family Nocardiaceae; genus Nocardia; species Nocardia sp. NPDC041819. The sequence goes on from NZ_JBVJAP010000006.1 coordinate 143,021, forward strand.
CGCCGAGTTGATCGACCACGACGACTTCAAACAGCGCATCGGAGCCTGCCGGTTCGTGGTGCGCACCGGCGAGGCCCGGCCGTACGCCAATGTGTTGCTGCGGGCCGGGGTGCCCTGGCTGTAGCGCTCGGAAATGAGTCGGAGGAAGCGGTAGAGATGGCTCACGGCCGGGCTCTGCACGGATTCCCGCTGAGCTGTTCCGGAAGCCGGAAGAACTCCGACCAGGGGTGTCCCGCGACCAGATCGCACTGCCGTGAGGGAGGCCGTCCGATTCGGAAAGCTGAGACCGGTACCCCGCACCGACCCCGTGACCATCTGGCCCGGCGCCAGGTGAGACCTACACCAAACGGCACTATGGCCCGACAAATCTCACGGCGGGCTCAGCCCGTTACCTGGTCATGCGGCGGCGGACAGTTCGGGCGACAACGACCCCCTCCTTGCCGCTGGACCATGCGAAAAGCCCGTCGAGGTGAGGGTCAGCCTCTCAGGTCGCGGCGGGCGTAGCCGTACAGTCCGATCACTGCCATGGCGGCGGCGATGGTGGTGAGCGTGGCGCTTACAACCCGGTCGGGTGCGGCGGCGAGGTGGGCGAACGGGGAGATTTCGCGGAACCAGGCCGTGCGTCGGTGCTTTGGGCTAGGATCACTCCCCCACGGCACCCGGTGAGAGGCAAGCCGTGAGAGAGCCACACCGATCACGATGGCGGGCAGCCGCATCGAGGGAGCATCTCACCGGGCACCTGAACCAGATCCTGGCCGGGACCCGGTCCTGAATCCAGTCTCAAGTAGCCGATGAGCGGATGATTTCGGCGGATGCGTGGTTACCAGGGCAGCTGGACGCCGTCATGGAAGAACCCTCCGGTTGGTCCGTCCGAACCCAGTGTTGCTGCCCAGACGACGCCTTTCGCGCTCTCCTTCGGGCTGCGCGCGTGCTGCTCGTCGCCTGTCTCCGGATGGGTAGCCGTCTCACCAGGGCAAACGGCGTTCACCAGGACGTTGGTACCGGCGAAGGCGCCCGCCATTTTGACGGTCAGCGCGTTGAGTGCGCTCTTCGACAGCGAATAGCCCGGGATCAGACCACCAATCTGTGGGTTGGTCAAGCCGTTCGTCGACGTGAGCGATCCGGCTTCGCTGGAGACGTTGACGATTCGGCCGTGGGCGGACCGCAGCAGCAGGGGTGCGAAGGCATTACAGGTGCGCCACGGCCCGAAAAAGTTGACCTCCATCGCCAGGTGGGCGCGGGCCATGTCGGCTTCCAGCAACGATTGGTCGATATCGAACCCGCCAGCAGCGTTGTTGATCAGTACGTCGAGGTGGCCAAAGGTCGCGCGGACGAATTCGGCGCTGTCGGCGATGCTCGCCGGATCGGTGACGTCGAGGTGCGCGGTGTCTGCGGAGAGTCCGTCGGCGGTGAGTTGGTTTGCCAGGTCTGTGGTCCGGCTCAGGTCGCGGCCGGAGAGGATTACATGGTAGCCGCGGGTAGCGAGTTCACGGGCAACGGCGAATCCCAAGCCGAGGGCCCGGCCGGCCCCGGTGATGAGAGCAACGTTCACTGTGGTGGTGCTATCCGTGGCAGCGGCGTCGGTTGTTTTGGGCATGCAGTGATCATCTGCGAATGCGCTGGCGGCGACCTTGCATGGCACTGTCGCGGCATCAGCCAGCATGCGGTAATGCCGCATACCGTCGTCAACTGGGGCAGCCACCTTGACCCGCATCGAGGCCACATGCCGACGCGGAGCCCCAGCTCAGTGGAGTGGAGCTGACTTGGAAGGGTCGACCGGTAGCGGCCGCCGAGCGGATCGAACACATGGCGACCGGTCGGCCGACAAGGTTGGTGACGGAGCCCGAAGCACCCTGGGGCTGGTGGTCGCTCGACGACTGGGACAACTGCGTCGATGAACAATTTCTGACCGCGTTCGGCGACCGCACGAATCATCGGTGAGCCCTCCCAGCGATGCCGTGCAGGTTCGGGATTTCAGCGTATGACCCCAATGGGCCGAAGGCCCCGGGCCGTCCCGGCGAGGCGGAAGGATCCGTGCCACCCAAAGACGGTGACAAGCGGGTCCCGAACCCGAACGGTAAGGGGTCCGGCTGGCTCGACGCGGATGGGCGTGTGTGGGTGCCAACCGGTCAAGGCTCGACAGCGCACGGCGGCCCGCACTGGGATGTGCAAGAGAAGAAAGGTGGTTATACAAACGTGTATCCAGGCGGGAAGTCGCGATGAACAGCACCGGCACCGCGGTCATCGAGGCCACCGGCGTCACCTACTATTCGCCGCAAGACGAGGCGGCGTTCTCCGGGTGGGTCGACAAGACCTCCTGCATCGAGTCCTACCAAGGACGGGTGCGTACCTTGTGCCTCACCGTAGATCTCGATGCGGTCGATGAAGACGGGTTGCGCGAGATCTTAGCGCTCTATCGCAGGTACAACATCGATCTGAAGGAATTACAGGTCCTCGACGCGGACCGGGTCGGCCCCTGATTCAGCGACTCCGATCGCTGGTGGCACGCGGAAGTCTTCGGATAGCAGCCCGATCCGGTTTTCGGCTGATTCGCCGAGCCCCGGGCCATGGTCAGAGCAGGAGATGGAAGATGTCGAAGGCGATGTTCCATTCGGCGGTCCCGGGGTTCTTGCGGTCCGGTTCGATCGTGACGAATGTGTGCGCCAGCGCCACGCTCAAGCCCCCGGCAATCAGCGGCAGTCGCTGTTCGGTCGCCTCGGAGAGGGCCATGTCCAACGGCGGCCGGGCCGTCAGTTGATCGAGCACAGAATGTAGTTCGATCTCCTGGTCGAGTTTCTCGAACCGGTGGATGCTCTCCTGCAGCCCCTTGGTGATCGGCAGGTCCCACGGTTCGATCACGTCCCTCAGGTTTGCCTTTGCCGAGGCCTTGCCGATGAGGATCAGATCGTAGATCTTGTCGTCGATGAAATCCGTATAGCGCTTGAGGTCGTTCCGGTCGACTTGCAGGCCGGCGGCTGCCCGGAAGAATTGCTGGAATTTCACGGTACCCATCACTGGCATGTCGTCAGCTCCTGTCGAAGTATTCATGGATTTGGCGAACCGCCATCGCTCCCTCACCGACAGCGGATGCGACCCGTTTCACGGAGCCGTTGCGGACGTCGCCCGCAGCGAACAGGCCGGGCAGGCTGGTTTCGAGCGTCCTCGCTGGCCGGTCGCCGATCCGCCGGTTGCCGTCCTCACGGGTGTGGACCGCGTCCACGCCCGTGAGGACGAAGCCGTGGTCGTCGAGTGCGATCGTGTCGGCCAGCCACCCGGTGTGCGGCACCGCCCCGATGAAGACGAACAGGGCGTGTACCCGGAGGGTGTCCTGTTCGCCCGTGTGATTGTTCTCGACCACGATCTCGTCGAGGTACTTCTCACCGTGGACCTCGCGAATCTCGGTATTCCGGTGAACGGTCACGCGCGGATGGCGCTCGATCTGGTCGACGAGGTACCGGGACATGCTCTTTCCGAGGTCACCGCTGCGGATGAGCAGGTGAACGTGGGAAACACGGTCCGCGAGAAAAACGGTGGCCTGTCCGGCGGAGTTGCCGCCGCCGACGATGGCCACAGGGTCGGTGCCGCACATCCGCGCTTCCTGATGGGTTGCGGCGTAGTACACGCTCGTCCCCTCCAGTACCTCGATCCCTGGAACCGCCAACTTGCGGTATCGCGCCCCGGTGGCGAGTACGACGGTCCGGCCGCGAACCGTGCCGCCGTCCGCCAGCCGGAGCACGTGGTGCCCGTCCTCGGACCCCAAATCGGTCACCTCCGCCGACACCAGGATGCGGGCGCCGAACTTCCCGGCCTGGATCACGGCCCGCTCCGCCAATTCGGCGCCGGAGATCCCTGCCGGGAAGCCCAGGTAGTTCTCGATCCGGGAGGAGGTACTGGCCTGGCCACCTGCGGCGAACGACTCCAGTGTCACCGTGTTCAACCCGTCCGAGGCGCCGTACACGGACGCGGCGAGGCCTGCCGGTCCCGCACCCACCACGACGAGGTCGCACACGTCCCGGACCGAGTCCGGGACCGGTAGCCCGACGATGCGGGCGAGTTCCGCATTCGTCGGATTGCGCAGCACCTTCTCGCCGTGCCAGATCACGACGGGAGTGTCCTCGGGGGCGACATCCAGGCTGCGCAGCAGTTGCTCTGCCCTTTCGTCCCGCTCCACATCGATCCACCTGTGGGGCAATCGGTTTCGCATGGCGAACTGCCGAAGCCGCAATGTATCCGGTGAATAGCAGGAGCCGATGATCCGGAACCCCGAACCGAGCCCGATCAACAGGTGCCGGCGCACCAGATAGGCGCGCAGGATCAGATCGCTGAGCACGGGATCGTGGGAAACCAGCTCGCGCACCCGCTCGGCCGGGACGACGAGCGTCTCGCCGTCCTCGATCGCCTCGGCGGTGAAGAACGCGACCTGGCCTTCCAGCAACCCGAGCTCGCCCAGGAATCGGCCGGGACCGTGCACGCGCAGTATCCGGCGTTCGCCGTCTCCGTCGCCCTCGTCGATGATCGCGACCTTGCCCGAGAGGATGACGAAGAAGTCGTTGCTGGGTTCACCCTCTCGGATCAGCACCTCGCCGGCGCGAACCGATCGACGCGTGCCACCGACCTCGAGCGTCGCGACCTGGTCACCCGTCAGCCGCGGGAATGCTCCCAGCTCGTCCGGAGTCTCGTCGTCGACCGGCGGAGTGCCGCGGACGGGAGCGGCGTCCTCAGACGAAGTTCTGGTCGACATAACACCAGCGCCAATCTTCACCTGGCTCCATCGACTGGACGATCGGATGGCCGATGGCGTGAGCGTGCGCGCTCGCGTGCTTGCCCGGCGAGGAGTCGCAGCAACCGACGTGTCCGCACGTCAGGCACAGCCTCAGATGTACCCACGGGGTGCCGAGGCGAAGACATTCCTCGCAGCCCTGCGGGGTCCGGGGTACGACGGGCCGGATCGCGGTCACGTGTGGGTCCACATTCACAGAAGTCATGGCTTCGTCTCCTTGCCTGCATTTTCCGAGAGCGCCTGATCGAGCCATGTGCGCAGTTGTGGTACCGGAGCGGCGCCCGCCTGCCGAGCCAGAACAGCGCCCCGGTCCATCACCAGCAGAGTCGGTACGGCGCGGACGGTGAACCGTTCAGCCGTCTTGGGCGCAGCATCCACGTCGATCTTCACCAGCTTGATCCGACCCGCGCGTTCCCTGGCGAGCTGCTCGAGCGCCGGACTGACCATGCGGCACGGGCCGCACCACGTTGCCCAGAGGTCGACGAGCACAGGCACCGAGGATTTCTCGGCGACCTCCGCGAAGTCGTCGTCCCCTGCCGAGGCGATCCAGGGCAGCGGTTCGTGGCAGTTCCCGCAGCGCGGTTTTCCTTCCCCGGCCGCCGCTACCTTGTTGACCTTGCCGCAGTTCGGGCACTTCACTTTTTCGGATCCCATGACGGCACCTCTTCTCAGGCCGCCGCGACGGCGGGTTCGGCGTACGCTACGGCGAGCTCGCCGCCGTCCACCGTGACACGGATGGTGGCGCCGGGTTCGATCTCGCCGCGCAACAGCGCACGACCTATCTTGGTTTCGACCTCGTGGGCGATGTATCGCCGCAGCGGCCGCGCACCGTAGACCGGGTCGAAACCGTGTTCGGCGATGAGCCGGCGCGCTTCCGGCGTGATATCCAGGTTTACCTGCCGCTCCGACAACCTGTTGCGAAGATCGGTGAGTTGTAGCTCGACGATGTGCTCGATCTGGGGCAGCGTGAGCGGGGTGAACATCACGATGTCGTCGACCCGGTTGAGGAACTCCGGACGGAAGTGCGCGCGCAGTTCCGCCAGCACCCGCTCCCGGGCATCCGGTTTGATCTCGCCATCGGCTGTGACTCCCTCGAGGAGATACTGGGATCCGATGTTGGAGGTCATGATGATCACCGTGTTCCGGAAATCGACCTGCCTGCCTTGAGAATCGGTGATCCGGCCGTCATCGAGCACCTGCAGGAGGGTATTGAAGACGTCGGCGTGGGCCTTCTCGATCTCGTCGAAGAGCACCACGGAGTACGGCTTGCGGCGCACCGCCTCGGTGAGCTGGCCGCCCTCGTCGTATCCGACGTACCCGGGAGGCGCACCGATGAGCCTGCTCACCGTGTGCCGCTCCTGGTACTCGCTCATGTCCAGGCGCACCATGTTGTCTTCGCTGTCGAAGAGGGCACTGGCCAGTGTCTTTGCGAGCTCGGTCTTTCCCACGCCCGTAGGGCCCAGGAAGATGAACGAACCGATCGGCCGGCGCGGGTCACGGATACCCGACCTCGCCCGGATCACCGCGTCTGCGACCAGTTGCACCGCCTCGTCCTGGCCGACGACCCTCTCGTGCAGAATCTCATCGAGCTTCAACAGCTTCTCCCGCTCGCCTTCCTGCAGCCGGGCGACCGGGATACCCGTCCATGCGGCCACGATCTCTGCGATCTCGTCTTCGGTGACCACTTCACGCAGCAACGGAGTCCGGCCCTGCCGGGTGGCCAGTTGCTCCTCCGCCGCCTCGAGTCTGCGTTCCAGCTCGGTGATCTCGCCGTATCGCAACTCGGCGGCCCGGTTGAGGTCGTAGTTGCGCTCCGCCTCCTCGGCCTCGTGGCGCAACCGTTCCAGCTCTCCCCGCAGCTCCTGCACCCGCCGGATCGCCTGCCGCTCGGCCTCCCACTGAGCGTGCCTGGCGTCGGCCTCGGCCCGCAGGTCGGCCAGCTCCTTGCGCAGCTCTTCAAGGCGCGCCTTGCTGGCCGCGTCCGTTTCTTTGGACAGCGCGGCCTCTTCGATCTCCAGCCGGGTCACTTTCCGGGTGAGTTCGTCGAGTTCGGCGGGCATCGAATCGATTTCGGTGCGTTGCCGAGCGCATGCCTCATCGACCAGATCGATCGCCTTGTCCGGAAGGAAGCGGTCGGTGATGTACCGGTGCGAGAGGGTAACGGCGGCAACCAGGGCGCCGTCCTTGATCTTCACGCCGTGAAACACCTCGAGGCGTTCCCGAAGTCCGCGCAGAATCGAGATCGCATCCTCGATGCTGGGTTCATCGACGAGAACGGTCTGGAAGCGGCGCTCCAGTGCCGCATCGGATTCGATGTGCTTGCGATACTCGTCGAGAGTGGTGGCACCGATCATGTGTAGTTCGCCGCGGGCGAGCATCGGTTTGAGCATGTTGCCGGCGTCGAGAGACCCGTCGCCACCGACTGATCCCGCGCCCACAACGGTATGTAACTCGTCGACGAATAACAGGATGCGTCCCTCGGCCGCCTTCACCTCCGACAGCACCGCCTGCAGTCGCTCCTCGAACTCGCCGCGGTACTTCGCGCCGGCCACCAGGGAACCCATGTCGAGCGAGAAGATCGTCTTGTCGCGCAGGCCCTCGGGCACGTCGCCGCGGACGATCCGCTGTGCGAGGCCCTCGACGATCGCGGTCTTACCGACGCCGGGGTCGCCGATCAGCACCGGATTGTTCTTCGTCTTCCGGCTCAGGATCTGCGTTACCCTCCGGATCTCGGCATCTCGGCCGATGACCGGATCGAGTTCGCCTGCCCGTGCCTCGGAGACGAGATCGCGTCCGTACTTCTCCAGCGCCTCGTAGGCCCCCTCCGGAGTCGCCGATGTGACGCGCTGATTGCCGCGCACTGTGGTCAAGGCGGTGAGGAAGGACTCTCGCGTGACCCCATGACTGGCGAGGACCCGGCCTGCCGCAGTGGCCGACCCCTCCTCGGAGAGGGCCATCACGAGATGCTCCACTGACACGTAGGAATCCTTGAGTCGCTTCGCCTCCCGTTCCGCGGCGTCGAGCAGCTTGGCCAGGCGCTGGGTGATCATCACCTGACCGGGCGTCGCGCCGGGGCCGCTGACCTTCGGCCTACGCGACAGTTCACGTTCCAGATCGGATCGCAGGGCATCGACGTCGGCGCCGGCCTGCTCGAGCAGTCGGGGTACCAGCCCCTCCCGCTGATCGACCAACGCGAGCAGCAGGTGCTCTCCGTCGACCTCGGTGTGGCTCATTCTGGTCGCTACATTCTGGGCTTCCTGCAGGGCTTCTCGCGACCTTTCAGTCAGGCTGCCGGTGTCCATGGGGTGTCCTCCTTCTGCGGGAAGCTGCTTCGAGTTTCTCGATTCGATCCAGCAGATCGAGCACGAGCCCGATTGCCGAGTAGTTCAGGCCCAGACCGGTCCGCAGCCGTTGGATGCGGGCGGCATGGGCCACTTCGGATGGTTCGAACCACATCTCGCCGCCGGCGTCTCGGTGGGCGTCGAGCAGGCCGAGCGCCACAAGCCTTCGTGCCAGGTCCGGGTGCAGCCCGGTACGTTCGGCGAAGGCATCTGGCGACAATCCGGGACGGCGAACCAATACGTACCGGGCGACCGGGGTCGGGGTGCTCATGTTTCTTTCCTCGGATCGAAGTTCGATTCGGTGGCCAACTGCTCGAACAGCTCGCGCTCACGTGCTGTCGGTTTCGACGGCACCATCACCTTGATCTCGGCGTAGAGGTTGCCGTTGGCCCCACGCGGATTGGGCATTCCTTCTCCGCGCAACCGCAGTTTCCTTCCCGTTGACGAGCCCGGTACCACTTTGACTTTCGCCTCGCCACCCGGGGTGGGAACGACGACGGTCGACCCGAGTACCGCCTCCCATGGCGATACGGGCAGGTCCACGTAGATGTCCCGGCCCTGAACCCGGAACCGGGAATGCGGCTTGATCCGCACCACGAGGTACAGATCCCCGGGCGGCGCGTCACCGTTGCTCCGCCCGCCCTGCCCGGCCAGCCGGATTCTCTGGCCGTCCAGGACGCCGGCGGGAATGTCGACGTCGTACTGGCGTCCGTCGAGTCTGAGTGTGCGTTTGCCGCCCCGATACGCCTGTTCCAGAGTCAGTTCCAGTTCCGCTTCCTGATCGGCGCCGGGAATCGGCCCGTACCCGCCGGCGCCGCCGAACATCTGCCCGAAGAGGTCCTCGAAGTCGACCGCGCCCTCGCCACCGAAACCTTGACCGAAGTGCACCCTTCTGCCCGCGCCGCCGTACCCACCGGCGCTTGCCCGGACCCGTTCGTCGTAGTCCTCGGGCACACGCCGGAAGTCCTCACCGAATCGGTCATAGCGTTTCCGGGTGTCCGGGTCGGACAACACTTGGTAGGCCTCGTTGGCCTCCTTGAACTTGTCCTCCGCAGTGGGGTCCTTGTTCACGTCCGGGTGATACTTGCGCGCCAGCTTGCGGTACGCCTGCTGGATTTCGTCGACGCCGGCGCCGCGCGGGACACCGAGCGCTTCGTAGTAGTCACGCGCCATCGGTGCTCACCCCTCGGGTCGGCTGACGACCACAGAGGCGGGACGCAACTGCCGACCGTCCTCCCCGTAGCCCGGGCGCAAGACCTCGATCACGGTCCCGGGGGGAAGTTCGGGTTGGGCCACCACGCTGACCACTTCGTGTAGCTCCGGGGAGAACGGCACACCGACCTCGTCGTGGCGCTCGAAGCCGAACTGCGCCAGCACCTGCACCGCCTGGTCCCGGATCGCCTTCACGCCCTCGACGACGGCCTGGGGATCGCTGCCCGCATGGGCCAGCGCGAGCTCCAGATTGTCCAGCACCGGGAGCCACGCAGCGGAAACCTTCGTCACCTCCGCGGCGCGGGCACGGTCCAGATCCTTGGCAAACCGCTTGCGCAGGTTGTCCAGATCTGCAAGGGCCCTGCGCCAGCGGTCCTCGAGTTGAGCCAGCTCGGCCGCCGTGTCGGTGCGATCAGGCGCCGTCTCGGCCGGATCCCCGTCGGTCGCCGACTCGGTCGTCGAATGATCTGCAGACCTTTCCATCGTGTGCCTCAGCTTCGATCGAATTCGGCGTCGATCACGTCGTTGTCATCCGACGACGCAGCGTCTCCGCCGCCTGCCCGGTGTCCGTCTCCGCCGCCGGACTGGACCGGTGCGAGCCCATAGAGCAGCTGCTGCAGCTCCGAGGTGAGTGGCTCTACCTCCGCGGGGGGAGCATTGTCTTTCACGGCTTTCCTGGCGTCGGCGATCAGCATCTCGGCGCGTGCCCTGTCGTGCGGTGGGGCACTGTCGCCGAGTTCGGCGAGTCGCCGTTCCACTTGATAGGCAACCGAATCGAGCGCGTTGCGCGCGTCGACCGCCTTGCGCAGCGCCTCATCCTCGGCCCGGTTCCGTTCGGCCTCCGCGAGCATGCGCTCGACCTCACTCTGGTCCAGGTTGCCCTGCTCACTGATGGTGATGCTCTGCTCCTTACCGGTGTCCTTGTCGCGGGCGGTGACGTTGAGGATGCCGTTGGCGTCGATGTCGAACGTGACTTCGACTTGGGCCTCGCCACGGGGTGCGGGGCGGATGTCTTCCAGCCGGAACCGACCGAGCACCCGGTTGTCGGCGGCCCGTTCGCGTTCGCCCTGCAGCACCACGACATCCACTGCGGACTGGTTGTCTTCCGCGGTGGCGAACACTTCACTGCGCCGGACCGGGATCGTCGTGTTGCGCTCGATGATCTTGGTCATCACCCCGCCCTGAGTCTCGACGCCGAGGGACAACGGAGTGACATCGAGCAACAGCACATCGGAGACCTCGCCCTTGAGCACGCCCGCCTGGACTGCGGCACCGAGCGCCACGACCTCGTCCGGGTTGACGCTCATGTTGGGGTCCTTGCCGCCGGTGAGCCGGCGAACCAGCGCCTGCACCGCCGGAATACGTGTCGAACCACCGACCAGAATCACCTCGTCGATGTCGTTGGCGGTGACCTTGGCGTCACTCATCGCCTGCTTCACCGGGCCGAGGCAGCGTTCCACCAGATCCGCCGTCAGATCCTCGAACTTCGATCGCATGATCGTGGTGGTGAGGTGCTTGGGACCGTTCGCGTCAGCGGTGACGAAGGGCAAGTTGACCTGGGCCTGCGTTACCGAGGACAACTCGACCTTGGCCTTCTCTGCTGCCTCGAAGAGGCGCTGCAACGCTTGCGCATCCTTGCGCAGATCGATGTTCTCCGCACGCTGGAATTCGTCGGCGAGGTAGTCCACCAGCCGTCGGTCGAAGTCGTCGCCGCCGAGATGGGAGTCGCCGGCCGTGGAACGAACCTCGACCACTCCCTCGCCGACGTCGAGCAGGCTCACGTCGAAGGTGCCGCCGCCGAGGTCGAAGACCAGTACGGTCTCGTGGGTCTGCTTGTCCATGCCGTACGCCAGTGCCGCGGCGGTGGGCTCGTTGATGATCCGCAAAACCTCGAGCCCTGCGATCCGGCCGGCGTCCTTGGTGGCGTTGCGCTGCGCGTCGTTGAAGTATGCGGGAACGGTGATGACCGCTTCCTTGACCTTCTCACCGAGGAACTTGCTCGCGTCGTCGACGAGCTTGCGCAGCACGAGGGCACTGATCTCCTCCGGCGCGTACTTCTTGCCCCGCACCTCGAATCGAGCCTCACCGTTGTCACCCGGTACGACGTCGAAACTGACCGCTTTGGCCTCCTCGGAGACCTCGTCGTAATGACGTCCGATGAAGCGTTTCGCCGAGTATATTGTGCCCTTCGGATTCAAGATCGCCTGCCGCCGGGCGAGCTGACCCACCAGCCGCTCCCCACTCTCGGTGAACGCCACCACCGACGGCGTCGTCCGCGCTCCCTCGACATTGGCGATCACCACCGGCTCGCCGCCTTGCCAGCTTGCTATGACCGAGTTCGTGGTGCCCAGGTCGATACCTACAGCGGTCGCCATGACTCAATTCCTTTCGATCGGTCCGGCCGGCGAGCAGGCGGACGGCTTCGTCCGCGACCTCGACGTCGGCGAGGACTCGTGTGGTTGCAAAGACTGGATTGAGGTGAAGTCGCGCCGACCGCCCTGCAGCGCGTACATGAGCAGGCCGAGCAGGGCGCCGACAACAGCGCCGAGCACCAGCCCGTAGCAGGCGAGCACGAGGCGCGAGCAGCGGCTGGACCCAGTCGAGTAGTTCCGAAGATCCAGCCGAACAGTGCGCCAGTCAGCGCGCCCGTGGCGGCACCTCGCAGAGCGGCCCAGCCGTAGTTCAATCGGCCGACGACCTGCTCGACCAGCTCGATGTCGCGACCGGCGATGGCCGATTCGTCCACCGTGAAATGCTGATCGGAGAGGTAGTCGATGGCGCTCTCAGCGTCGGCGTAGTTGTCGAACGTTGCTACTACCTGACGGGCAGGTCGGCTCGGATGTACCGCGGAGGTTCCACGAACGGACTCTGACATCACGCCCCCTGGGCGTCGATGATTCGGCGTTCGCCGAGCCGGCGCGGGCCAGTTCGGCGTCCTGCCGGTCGGTCAACCGCTTGAACTCACGGACGGCTCAGTCCTCATCCGCCTGTGGGCGTCGACATAACGGGAGACGGTGGCGTCCACACCCTGGGGCACAAATGCCCGCCGGAACCCGCTCGAGGCGGCCGGTGCGCGCACTCCGGGCATCAGCCACTACTCCGGTGCTTCCCTGAGTAGAACTCCCGATACGAAGGATCTTCACAGCTGAGCGGTGTGACAAGGTCCCCGCAAGTGGAAAGTAGGAAGCCGATTACGCCCCACAGTATAGTCACGGGAGCACCGGGAGTCACAGCTCCTTGCCCCCTTGCGCCGGAGCAGCGGCCACCCGCGCGAGGACTTCACCGACGAGGCATCGTCATCCTGCTCATGGCCGACGCTGGGGTCGGCGACACCACCTGGCGAGGCCGCCCCCTACGCTTGGCGTAGCCCTCATAGGCGGCCGGTACACGAACATCGTCACCTCGGCCAACGATCGATTCGATTGGACCGCTGAGCACGATGCCGTCATTGCCGTAGAACTTCTGTAGTAGACCCGTCACCGAATGCGCCAGAGCCAAGTTTCACTGGCCGCTCTCACGTCCCCGAGGCTGTGCCGCTTCCGAGGCGCTGACGCGGCGATCGCCTGATCCACGCGACGAGGTTTTACCGCAGCGGACGGATTGCTCTTTTGGGATCGAAACGACGTGGATGACCAGTAGCTCAGAACTGCACAATCAACATAGCCCGCTCCGTTTCGGGACCATTGTCGATGCTGCTCACATCGGGCCAGGCCGGCGGAGCCGAAGCGACCACACGGAGTGGGCTGAGGACTCAGCAGTGATTCTGCAATTCGATGCGCCCGATGTCGTCGAATACCTCTGGGCGGAACGTCGCGTGGAACTCCCAGGGGTATTGTCGGTCCGAGTCGGGCAGATTGATCACGAATCTGGTGTTGTCATCGACCGGTCGCTGCTCGCCCGCGACGAGGTGACCCAAGTGCCGACCGTCTCCGCTCACCAAGCGTGCGTGCATGAGCCACGCGTCGTTGTCGTCGCCGCTGGTGACCTTCGCAGTGAAATGCGCTGTGCCATCGTACTTCAGCACCCAGTGTGCACCGGCGAACATCGTGCAGTCCCCGGCGTGCATGTCGCGATCCCACCAGAACACCTTGGGCGGCTTGGGGTCTTGTTGGGCGGTGGCGCTGCCGGTGACGGCGGTAACGGCCAGCAGAATGCCCGCCACGAGTGTGAAAATTCTGCGATGAGTCTGTGTGACCATCGTTGCCCCCTGATCGGCAAGAGTTGGTGAGCATGCCGTGCTCCTAGAAAGTATCGCAGGCGAATGCTCAACCGTTGGCGCGATTTCGCGCACTGCTCCTCGACGGACTACGACCCGCGCACGCCCGGACCGACCATCGACTACCGACCCGACAGGCTGCCCGCCTTCGTGTCGCACCCCTGCGGGCCCGGCAGCAAGAGTTCCTCACAGTTTCGGTGCCTAGAGCAACTCCCGCTGTGCTGCAGCACATTTGGTCATGAATCCACAACAAGCCAGGGATGCGCGAGCCAGGATGCAAGTGCGAAACCGCCCGCGCGAACTTGCCGATCTCAGAGAGGCATCCCACTGGAGTTCAGACGGGTTCGAAGGGTTCCTGATGGCCAGCTCGGACCCACCCGCGACCGGCCCGTGTGCGTGCGCGAGACCCTGGTTCGAGTGCAGGGCACGGACGTCGCGCGGCTCGTCAATGATGTAGCCGGGCGGCTGCGGCCAGAATCGGGGTGCTCACGGCGGTGACTGCGGCGCCGAGTGTGGTGTCGGTGGCCAGGATCCATCGGACGGTCTTCATGGCCAGCGTGAGGACTTCGCTGCCACGCTGACGCATGTCGGCCTCGAAATGTTCCACGGCGTCGGTGAGGGTGGCGGTGCCGGCGGCGCCGTTCATGTGCTCGAGCAGGCTGGCGGCGTCGCGGATGGCGGCGCCGGCTCCCATTCCGGCGGTGGGTGGTGTGGCGTGGACAGCGTCGCCGAGCGCGGTGATCCGACCTGCGGGCCAGGGCGCGAGATCGCCCGCGCGGGTGGAGGCGGCGTTGAAGCGGAACCCGGCCACGCTGTGCGGGTCGGCACGTGCGATGACCTCGAGCGTGTGCTCGGCCCAGCCCCGCTTGCGAAACCGGCCCAGCAGAGCGGCCTGCAGCGCACCGCCACGCAGGGAGTCGGTGCCGGCGGATTCAGGGAACATCGCGCCCCAAATATAGGTCGGTCCGGTGGTGATCGACGTCCGCAGCTCGGGAGCGTCGAGCGCGGCGTTGCCGACCGGGTCGAGAAAGCCGATATAGAGCGCTGCCCCGTGCGGGCCGATCGCCAGCCCCGATCGTGGCCCCAGTCGCTGCTGCTCGCGGAAGCTGAGGTCTCGCACGAGGGTGCGGCCGGAGAACCCGATGATGCCCGCCGGTCTGTTTGTCGGGCCTCCCGCCAGGTGGCGGGCTACCACCGAGTGGGTGCCGTCCGCGCCCACCACCAGATCCGCCGAGATCGGCGCCCGGTCGGTGAACAGCACCTGGGGCGCGCCGTGGTCGTCGTGGCCGACGCCGGACGCGCTGCATCCCAGGTGCAGGTCATCACCCACCGCTTCGGCCAACAACATCCGTAGGGTGATCCGATCCACGTCGACACTGCCGCTGCCACTCAGATCCGGCCCGTGGCCGAGCAGTCGGCCGCGACGGTCCCAGAACACGTCACGCTCGCGCAGCCGCAGCGCCGAACCCGATGCCAGCAACCGCTGCATGATCTTCGGTTCCACTAGATCTTTCAGCGCCGACTGCGCCCGCTCGTCCAGGGTGATGTGGTAGCCGCCTGTCGCCGCCACGTCGGTGTCGCGGTCGAATACCGCAACTTCGAACCCCCGGCGACGCAGGCCCGCCCCCAGTGCAAGCCCGCCGATCCCGCCACCGACCACGACCACCCGCATACCCGACCGTCCTCTCTGCCACTGCACGCTGAACAGAACCCACCCTGACATCGGTAGTGGACACCGAGTGGCCACTATTGGTCATGATGGGACGATGGCGAACACCTCACACCGGGCGTTGCGACTGCTGTCTCTGCTCGGATCAGGAAGGCTGTGGCCGCTGCGCGAGCTGGCCACCCGGCTCGGAGTGAGCGAACGAACCGTCCGCCGCGACATAGAAACACTGCGTCGGCTCGACTACCCGATCACCACCATCCACGGCTCCGACGGCGGCTATCGGCTCGGCGCCGGGCACACCTTGCCGCCGCTGCTGTTCGACCACGACCAGGCCCTCGCAGTCGCGGTGGCCCTGCAGACCGCGCCCAGCACGATGTTCGGCCTCGGGGACGACGCAGCGCGGGCACTGGCCACTCTGCACCAGGTCATGCCCCCTGTGCTGCGCGCATCCATGGAATCCCTGCGCCTGACCCGGCTGCGGAACTACTGGGAGTTCCCCGCGCCTCCCATCGACCCGGCCGCTCTCCTCGCCGTCGGAACCGCGGTACGCCACCGCCACCTACTCGTCACCGAGACACTGCGTCCCGACGGCACACGCCCCGAACCCGGCGACCCCGACTTCTCACCTGCCCACCGCATCGAGCCGCACCACCTGGTCGTCTGGGCCTCCCGGTGGTACCTGGTCGCCTACGACCTCACCGACCACGAATGGCGGGTGCACCGCGTCGATCGACTGAACCCCCGCCCCACCACGCAGCACTTCTCCGCCCGCGCGCTTCCCGGCAACGACCTCGCCAACTTCGTGATGAGCACTCACGACCGCGGCGACACCCCCGCCGCCTGGCAATGCACCGGCACCGCACGGCTCAACCTGCCCGCTCACATCGTGGCCCGCTGGGCACCAGGCGGCTCCGTCGTGGAACACCTCGACACCGAACACTGCCGACTCACTCTCGGCGCCTGGTCCTGGGCCGGCATCGCCGGCATCCTCGCCACCTTCGACACCGAACTCACCGAGCTACATCCACCCCAGCTCGTCCACGCATTCCGCGAACTCGCACGCCGATGGGCCACTATCGCCGACACCTGAGAGAAACTCGACCTATTCTCGTAAGTGACCGAGTCGATGTTCCCGCGGTTCTCCGGAGTTGATTGCTCGACTCTTGCTCACGAAGTCATCGAAGAAAACTTGTTCGTGCCGATTGAGCTAGTCGAAGTCATTCCCACTGGATGACCTCGAATTATTGACAGAAGTACCGGCGTGTAGCAATGCTGAAAGCGTTTCGAGACAGCATGATCCGACTCCGAGTAGCTGTAGGAGCAACTACAGCATCGGCATTCGGCCGTCAATGTGTTCTCCGGAACATGCCCTCGGTTCAAGCCGCGTTCGTACCAATGCAGCATCGATTACGCACCCGGTCCGAGACGGTTGCAGCACAGAGCACTTCGGCCGTTCCGCGCTCGCCACTGAAAAAGCTTGGCTGGGAACCAAATCAGACCCTGGCGATCGAGACGACCGATGAGGTGATCATCGTGACCAAGTGCAGTGACGGCCCCCTCTGCTCGACGCGGCAGGGGCCGCGAGATCACTGTGATGCAGGTCACATTCGGACGAGGTCTTGCCGATCGGCCCTTGCCACCGAAATAGCTGCGCTACCATGGGCTGGGATGGCCTTGATTCAGGTAGCGGATCAGTATTTGATTTGGACCTCGAGGAGGGTGACATGCGTTCTCCCGATCTGTCGATAATTTCTTCGGTCCTACTCGCGATTCGATCCATATAACCTGGCGATTCTCGAAAATCGTCCGCTTGCGCAATCCAGCTCCTGCGCACCGCTGGGAGCTAAATGGAGCGGAGCGCTGTCCAGGCGGGCTCCCCTGTGATCGAATCTGTTCGGCGCGCGTTTCGGGTTGTCGATAGAGGCGGGGACCAATATGCAAGATGAAGGATTTGATCACGACGGACTGTGCTATGCCGACAACGGTGGTCGAATATGGACCGTGAGCGCGGTCAAACAGGTCTGCTACACGGTAGAGATGATCGATGACCTATTTCGCCCGACTAGCACTGCGGCAGCCGAAGGGATAGCGGGGGCATCCTACAGAGGAAAGCGGCGACTCGTCGTCATCGACCGCAATGTGGATGATCTGCATGGCAAGAGCATCAGAAGGTATTTCGAGTTGCATGACATGCGGGCGACTGTTGTCTCATTACCGTCCGGGGAGGCATGCAAAAGCTATGGTACGGCGCTTCAGGTGGTCGACGCGATGGAAGACTTCGGCATCGATCGCCGACGCGAACCGGTCGTGGCCATCGGCGGTGGCGTCCTGATGGATATCGTCGGCTTCGCGGCGAGCATCTACCGACGCGGTACTCCCTATATCAGGATCCCCACAACTCTCATCGGGCTGGTCGATGCCGGAGTCGGAGTTAAATCCGGTGTCAACTACAGATCGGGGAAGAATCGACTCGGCACGTACGCTCCTGCTGAAACAACGTTCCTCGACCGAACCTTCCTGAAGACGCTTCCCGCGCGGCATCTGAGTAACGGGATATCCGAGATCTTGAAGATGGCGCTGGTTCGATCAGAAAATCTTTTCGTCACACTCGAGAGCGTCGGTAGAAATGTCTTGCAGGATCGGTTCAGAGGAACCACACCCGCCCTCGAATCCGCTGCCAAATGGATTCTGACCGAAGCGGTTCACCTCATGTTGGAAGAACTTCAGCCGAACCTCTGGGAAGCGGAACTCGAGCGATGCGTCGACTTCGGACACAGTTTCAGCCCGACCATCGAAATGCGAGCTCTGCCCTCCTTGCTGCACGGGGAAGCGGTTTCCCTCGATATGGCGCTCACCACAGCGATATCCCTGCGACGTGGCTACCTCGCCGATGATGAGGCAACCCGGATCTATCGGACGATGGCGGACCTGGGACTTCCTCTGTGGGATCCGATCCTCGAAAGTCGAGGTCTTTTGCTGCAAGCTCTGGCGGACACCATACGACACCGCGACGGAAAGCAGAGGATACCGCTGGTGACCGGCATAGGCCGGTACGAGTTCGCGAACGACATCACAGATGAAGAGATTCGATCCGCAATACATTGGCTGGCAGGCGCCCGGTCTCGAATACAGCAAACCGGGAGCCGAGCAAATAGTACGTTAGGAGCGGTCCATGGGTAATGCGATAGTCGTCGGCGGATCGACCGGCATCGGGCGCGGCATTGCGGACGCCTGGGCCGGCAGCGGCTTAGATGTCACGGTATACAGCCGATCCGAACCGGTCGGTGACGGCGCGACATCACTTCGCTGGTGTCAGCTCGATTTCCGGGACGCTGCGGCGGCACGGACCGTTATCGAGAAAACATTGCCGCCCAGCATCGACCTGGTCTGTTACTCGTCCATCTATTACACGTCCAAACGGCAGTACTTCCCTGATGTGAGTGAATGCGATTGGATCGATCAACTGAAGATCAACCTTCATGGCTTGTGGATGGTTCTGAAGAGTACGATTCCGACTCTGCGACAGGCTGGACCGGGCGTATTCCTCAGCGTGTCTTCCGAGGTCGTGTACAACGCGGGACCCGCGAGATCAGGTTATGCCGCGACGAAAGCGGCGGCCGCGTCGCTCGTCGAGTCGGTAGCGCAGGAAGAGGACGCAGACGAGATCCGGTTCGTGCAGGTGCTGCCGGCGGGCATGGTCGATACGCCGGGTATTCGAGCCCGGCGACCCGCCGACTTCGACTACAGCGACTACATGACACCCGCTGATTTCAAGCCCTTCGCCGGCAATCTTGCGGAGAGCCGTGCGAAAGATATGCACGGCGACGTCTTCGTCGTCGCCAAAGGAGGTAGCTGGCATTCTCTCCACGACGGAGTTCCTGTTTCTCAATCTCGTGCATTGTCGTGAACCCAGGGATGTGAAACGTGTTCGAATACAAAGCCTCGGCACTACTGTTCGACATGGACGGCACCCTCGTGGACTCGACCGCCGTCGTCCGCAGCACCTGGACCGCCTTCGCTGAGCGGCACGGGCTGGATGCGGACGAAGTTATGGCCTTCGCGCATGGACGTCCGACCGGGACCACCGTCTCCGAGTTCATCGGTGACGGTGTGATCGCGCGTCGGGAAACCGCGCGCATAGTGGCCGAGGAGGAAACCACGGTCGAGGGCATCGCAGAGATACCCGGCGCGACCGCCCTCCTGCGATCGATCCCGGCGAGCGCATGGTCGGTGGTCACCTCGGCAGGTCGCACTTTGGCGTTGAATCGCATGGCGGCAGCCGGAATCCCGATCCCCGAGATCCTTGTCAGCGCCGAGGACATCGTCCGGGGAAAGCCGGACCCACAAGGCTACTCGAACGCGGCGGCCATGCTGGAGGTGGACATCGCCGATTGTCTGGTGTTCGAGGATTCCCACGCGGGAATTCGAGCCGGGATCGCCAGCGGTGCCCGAACAATCGCGGTCGGCGATCTCGCCGAATTCGATCACCTGATCCCGCGAGTAGCCGACTTCTCGAAATCCGTGGTCACGACGCACCAACTGTGCGGCGACGTCATATTCACCGACAGATCGGAGCGACGATGACGGCCGTCATGTACGCGGTCGACCTGGGCGGCACGTGGATACGTCTACGGCATGGTGCCGAGGTCACCGGTTCACCATCGACTCGCCGCATGCGGTCGCCGAGCTTGTTGAATTGTCCGAACGAAGATGTCTCCACGCTGCGACGGCGATTGATCGAGCTCCTCGCCGAGCAGGTCCCCGTCGGCGCGTGTGCGGCCCTGTCGTGTGGAGCCGCGATGGATGAGGAGCAGGGAATTATCTACGGTTCGGCACCCTTGTGGGGTAGCGCGAGGGAGCCGTTCCATCTACTCGCGGAACTCACCCGCGTGCGGCCGGACGTCCGTTGGTACGCAGTCAACGACGTGACGGCCGGACTCGCCGACTTCTGCGCGCGGTACGCAACGGACGCCACGCGGCAAGCCGGATACCTCACGGTCAGTAGTGGAATCGGACTTCGCCTGGCCGATATCAACAGCCGGCGCATCCCGGTCGACGGCTGGGGCATGCAGGGAGAGGTAGGGCACTGCCTTGCCCAGTTCCCCGCTGGGATACAACCACCGGCCTTGCCTGCCTGCGAGTGCGGCGCGATCGGCCACATCGGCTCGGTGTCCTCCGGCCCGGGGATTCGTCGCCTCGCCGAGCAAGCGGGGCTGGACTGTGGAACCGACTTCGATGACGGATTCGCCGACCGGCTGACCGATCGTGACGCAACTGCGAGGAAGGTACTCCGGATCGCCATCGCGCCGATCGCCGAACTACTGCGGACGCTGTGGTGCATCGTGCCCCACCTCGACCTTGTCGGTATCGGCGGCGGCGTCGTCGAGAACCTTCGCGAGCACTACCGTGCCGAGTTGTTCGGTCAACTGAGCGAGGAACGCTCCTATGTCGACAGGGGCCGCGACGAACGATGGCTCGAGGGGCACATTCGCTTGTGTGGTGCCCAGGACGTCGACAACCTGCACGGCGCGGTCCGGATGTTGACAGGTGAGCTGCAGGTGGTCCGGTGAGCCGGCATGCCGCGCTGGTGCGTTCTCGCGATGGGGTGCGTTTCGAGCACCTGCCGACACCGATCCCCCGCCCAGGTGAGCTACTGCTCGCGCCGATTGTCGCCGGTATCTGTGGCACCGATCTGCAGATCCTTCGGGGACTGCGGTCGGACCCAACGGATGTTCTGGGGCACGAAGGAATCGCCACGGTCGTCGCGGCGGGGTCCGGCAGCGGACCGTACGAGCCGTCTGCTGTGGTCACCGTGAACCCGACCCACCCAACCGACGCGCGATTCCTGCTCGGGCACAACGTTCGCGGGTTCTGGGCCCAGCGCGTACTGATCCCTGCGGAGGCTGTCGCTGCACGTTTGGTTTTGGAGCTACCCCGGGTTCCGGAGGTCGAGCTGGCATCGCTGATCGAACCGTTGGCTTCTGTGCTCTACGGCCGAGAAATAGCCATGGCTGCCGCGTCGGAACTGCCGAAGGTTCTCCTCGTCTGGGGCGACGGCACTATCGGACACTTGGCGGCCAGGTATTGGCGACATCGTGACCCTGGTGTGGTCGTCGTGCACGTGCACCACACAGAAGCAGGACTCGCCTGGTCGAGAGCACAGGCCGGGCCCGAGATATCGTTCCGTTGTGGAGATCCCGAGGTCATGGATCTTCTCGGCACGGCGAAGGATTCCCTCGCCGCGGTCGTCGCAACCCCACGTACCGCGACAGCGTCTGTGATCGCTTCGATCATCGATCACTGCGACGCGGCGCTATATGTGGATGTGCATGCCGGATCGGATCGAGACCCGATCACTACCAGGCACGGTGCGATCACGGTCGGTCCTGTCCGAGCCGCCAATTGCGGCGGACAGCCGGCTCAGCCGATAATTCGAACCTTCCCGCGCGCGAACGCCGGGCCGCTCACGGTCTTCGGTCACCGGGGAGTGGCGAACCGGCATCTCATCGAAGCCGTCGATGAACTACTACGGCACCCGGAACTGTATCGGCCGCTCGTGACCCACGTCGTCGATATCGCCGAGGCGGAGGCGATGCTGGCTCGATTGGCCAACGGGACAAGGCGGCGATTCGCAAGCCGGCGAGTGGTGAAGGCTGCCATCACGATCCGGCCCGATTGGCAGCCATGACAGATGACCTCGAGCAAGTCGAGCTGGCGTTGCCGCAGTGGCGCCTGAGCATCGATCGAGCCGCGGCGATCGAGCAGGCGATCGGAGCCGGTGTCAGGCGAGTTCATCTCGACTTCGGTGGCGCGCAGCGCGGAACGGTCCTCAGCGACGGCGCCTGCCTGTCCCGCTTGCTGCCCCTCCTCTCCGACGTGGCAGTCCCGGTCCTGGCCTTCAACCACGCGAACGACGTCGGCATCTTCACGGAAGACAACCGCGTCAACCCGTACTGTCTGAGCCTGGCCATGACGGCGCTGGACGTAGCGGCCGCCCTGGGGGCGGAAACGCTCCACATACCGAGCTTCGGTGCCAGCACGATCGGTGATGCCGGCCAGCTCATGGCTACTGCCGCCTTCTTGCGGCCGGTCGCGGAGTCGGCCGCCGCCCGAGGTATGGGTGTCGCATCGGAGAGTGCGTTGGGAAGCGCGCAGGCGATCCGGCTCTACCATGCGGTCGATCGGCCGAATCTCAGCCTGGTAGTCGATACCGGAAACGCCATCGACGCCGGTCATGACCCGGGCAGGCTCTTGGGTGATCTGCTGGCACAGTCGAGGGTCTGCGCAGAGGTACATGTCAAAGAGCCTCGGAGGCGGCGATTGACCGGAGAGCAGCTCGCTGCTCTTGTGCGCGATCACGTACTGGCGCATTTCGTGCCGAAAGCGCTACTGCTGGAGAACGATTACGCACACGTGGCCGGAAGGTTGGATGCCGACGTCGCCGCGATGCGCGACCTTCTCGGCAGAGCCGAAGGATGAGCTTGCCGTGTGCACCTGCGAGCGACGAGGACGGTGAGTAGACATGAAAGCGACCGGGCGACCGTGGACGGGACATTGGCCCACAGGCATGATGCGGGCTTCGGTGATAACGGAACCCGAGCATGTGCGGCTCGTCGAAGTTCCGATACCGGACCCGGTGCCGGGACACGTCTTGATCCGAGTGGCGCGCGTCGGTCTGTGCGGCACCGACTCAGAACTTCTGCGTGGCGCGGCTCGTTATATCCGAGACGGGCGCTCTACCTTCCCGCTGCGATACGGGCACGAATGGGCCGGCGCAGTGGAAGCGGTCTGCGGTGTCGATTCGGTGTTTCCAGGGGACCGAGTCGTGGGCCAGACCATGATTTGGTGCGGCAGCTGTCGCGGTTGCCAAACGGGGCGGCGCAACGAGTGCACCAGGATGGTCGAAGTAGGGCTGTACGGTTGCGCGGGCGCTGCGGCTCACTATGTCAGGGTTCCAGCGACCGCATTGACAGTCCTTCCCGCTACCGTCGACGCCGACGCGGCGGTACTGATCGAGCCTGCCGTTACGGTATTGGCCGGAATCGACGCGTTGTCCATACGGCATTCGGACACTGTCATGATCATCGGGACCGGCACAATCGGATTGCTCGCATTGCAGATGCTGAAAGGAAGGGTCGCCCGGTTGTCTGTGATCGGGATCGATGAAAACGGGCTGGAACTGGCAGGTCGATTGGGGGCATCGGATGGATTCGACCCGGCAGAGCTCGAAGAAGGATCCTATTCGGTGGTCGTCGAGGCATCGGGGAGCCCGGAAGCCCTGGCGATGGCGATCCGTGGCTCTGCGGTCGGTGCCCGGATCGCGGCGATCGGAATCAGCGATGAGATAGCCGACGGAATCGACGTCAATAAGCTTGTACTTGCCGGGTTGAGCATCCGAGGCATCCGGCACGGCCTGGACTACTATCCGGACGCCGTGGAGCTTTTCGGATCGGGCACACTCGACGCCCACACGCTGATCGATCGAGTCGAACCGCTGGAGCACGCGGCACTGGCGTTCGCTGAGTTGGCGGCACCGCGGCGAGCGCCGAAGATCCTCTTGGATCCATGGCGCTAGTGGGAGAAATCGTGTTGGAGACGAACCTACGGGGTGGGTGGCGCCCCCTCTACTGACAGGACCGGGCATTGAACAGTCGAGAAGTAGCCGTTGAATGGATCGCCGAACCAAGAGACCGTCGCGCACCGTGGATAGTGCACATCAACACCAGTGCCAACGGCGGGGGTGTCGCTGAACTCATTCGCGCCGTCATATTCAGCTCCAATGGTGGGCGGAACGACCTCGGCTGGGCTGTGATAAGGGGTGGCCCCCAATTCTATTCCTTCACCAAAAATCTCCATCACTTGCTGCACGGACGTGGCGCCCCATCCGATCTGTTGACTGCCGGCGCAGGTCGAGACGTGTACCGAGAAACACTGGCTCTTGCTCTTGCCGATATCGTGGCGATGGTCAGACCTGGAGATGCGGTGGTTTTGCACGACCCTCAAACGCTGGGTTTGGCGCCGGGGCTGGCCCTGCACGGCATTCGGGTCGTGTGGCATTGTCACGTAGGGTCACGATCGGATCCCTCAGGGGTGAAATCACTGGTCTGGCGCTATTTCTCGGCTGATCTGCAAGCAGTGGAGAGAGTGGTGGTCACCCATGGTGAATACTTGAAGGATGCGCCTGTCGAGGTGGTCGAGGAGGCCCGCCCCGCGATATGGGCCGACTCACCGAAGAATGCCCCGATGACAGCCGATCAGGTCAACACACGCCTCACCGAACTCGGACTTCATGAGTCGGGCCCGGCGGAGACGGAAATCAGTCGGGTCTGGCAGGCTCACTCCCTTCCCTCGTCGGCACTCGTCGTGCTCCAGGTGGGTCGCTGGGATCCACTCAAAGGGATTGCCGGCGTACTACGGTGCTCCGAACACTTCGGCCGAAACGTGCACTTGGTTCTTGCCGGGCCTGATCCCCGAGAGGTGGTCGACGACCCAGAGGGCCGTGCGGAACTCGACGAAGTGCTCCGAGTGTTCCACGCACTACCGAGCGATGTCCGCGCGCGAACTCATATCGTGGCGATGGCCATGGTGGGCAATGACCGTGACTCGAACGAGTATCGGGTGAACGCTCTCCAGCGCCGCGCGGACATCGTCGTACAGAAAAGTATCGAGGAGGGATTCGGGTTGGCCGTCACAGAGGCGATGTACAAATCCAAACCTATCGTCGCTTCACGAATCGGAGGGCTCGACGGCCAAGTGATCCACGGCGTAAACGGCTTCCTCGTCGGAATCGATGACGACGACGAATTCATTGCCTCGGTCGTACGCCTGTGTGAAGATCGGCCGCTCCGGCTGGAATTCGGCCGCAGAGGGAGGCAGCGGGTAACCGAGAATTATTTGATCGAACGACTGGTTTCGGACTACGACAATATGATGCACGGGGGACCGCCGTCCTGGACGCCTTGACCACCGGCCGCGTCGCCTGTCTCCACGACGGTCAAAACTCGGCCGCACCGCGGGGCAACTGCCGCGACTACCCCGACGAACTTGTCGAACATGTCCGGCTGTTGCGAGGGATGCAGACGCTGGGGTTCTCCTTGGTCGAGATCGGTCAGGTCATGGAAGGTGTGCGCGCTCGCGATATCGACTGTGCTGATGGCGCGGTTTTGATCGCGGCTAGGCGCAGGCAGATGGACGAACAGATCGTCGCCCTGCGCGAACTGAGCGCACTCCTCGGCCGAGAACAGCGCCGCCTCGAACAGCGAGCGCGCCGCAACGGCCGAATCGCTCGCTGATTCCGTCCGATCGGCTCCAGCGGACCAGAATTCTGCACCGCTGTGACCTGCGGTTGCCGCGACCGGCTGACAGCGTCGAGAAGAACAAGACTGTTTCTGCGCCGATTGTCGCTGCACCCTGGCGTCCTGACCGACGAACTGGAGTACAGCGATGACAGCGACAAATCGCGACGAAGGCCCCTTGCATCTGGTGGGTAACAACACGCCGGTGACCGAGGAAGTGACCGTGGAGCCGACCGAGGTGATCGGGGAGATTCCACGCGACCTCGATGGCGTGTTCGTGCGCAACGGACCGAATCCGCGCACGGGAACCTCGACACACTACTTCGCCGGCGACGGCATGGTGCACGCGGTGTCGCTCGCCGACGGCCGAGCCGCCTGGTACCGCAACCGGTATGTGCGGACCCCGTTGGCGGCGAATCCGGGGAAGTCGCGGTTCGAGCTGGCCTTCGACACGGTCGACGGCACGATGGATTTCCGCGTCACCACGGCGAACACCCACGTGGTTGCCCATGCGGGCCGCGTGCTGGCGCTCGAGGAGGGCGGTTTCCCCTACGAGATCACCCCCGAGCTCGAGACAGTGGGACCGTTCACCTTCTGCGACGCGCTGCGCACACCGATGACCGCACATCCGAAGATCTGCCCGACGACGGGAGAACTGGTGTTCTTCGGAGCCCGGCAGCGTCCCCCGTTCCTGACCTACTACCGTGCGGCGGCGAACGGAGATTTGCTGCAGGCGAAAGAGATCGCCGTTCCCCGGGCCACGATGATGCACGACTTCGCGATCACCGCCACGGCGGTGGTCTTTTTGGACCTGCCGGTTGTGTTCGACCCGGTCTCCGCGGCCGCGGGGTTGCCGTGGCGGTGGGACGATACGCACGGCGCCCGCTTCGGGGTCATGCGCCGACACGGCCGGGACGTGCGCTGGTTCGAGGTCGAGCCCTGCTACATGTGGCACACGATGAACGCCTTCGACGCGGGAAACACCATCGTGGTCGTCGGCGGCCGCATGCCGACCCTGTGGCGCGACGGCCCCGCCGATCTCACAGGCGGTCTGCCGCGGTTGCATCGCTGGACGTTGCACCTCGATTCGGGCACGGTCACCGAAGAACCGCTCGACGATGCCGATATCGAGTATCCGCGGGTCGCCGACGCCGACGTCGGGCTTCCCCACCGTTTCGGGTACGTCACGAGCTTCTCCTTGGACCCACGACCGTCGCACTCCCTGATCTACAAATACGACTTCACCCCCGGCGGTTCGCGTCAGGTGCTGCGGTTGCCCGCCGGAAACACCTGTGGGGAAGCGGTATTCGTATCGCGCGCCGACACCGAAGGCGACGATGACGGATACCTGATGACCTTCGTCCACGACCGCACCCGCGACACCAGTCATCTGGCGATCATCGACGCCGCCGACCTGAGAAGCGGGCCGATCGCCGAGGTGCGGCTTCCGGTTCGCGTGCCCAACGGGTTCCACGGCAATTGGATCCCGAGGCATCGGGAATGACGCACTGCCAACATCGGCGGCCCCGACGTGGCCAGCGTCTTGCCGAGGACCGAGCATTCCACCACCACGTCCTCAACCGATCTTCACGTTGTCGGCTTTGAACGCGAACCCCCGGGCAACGGTGACAGCACCCGGTGAACCGCCGTTGGGTCGTGTCTCCCCGATGTTTCGAGCCATTCGACGACGCGGGCCAGGACGAATCCGGCTCGGTGGGGGTGGCGAGTTCGTGGTGTCGCCGCCGCCGTGGCCGCGCCGGGTCGGTCGGCCACCACCTTGGCGATGTCGCTGGCAATGATCTGACCAACGTCATGACCGAAATCCGCTAGCATCGCCTGGCGCCCAGGACACCAGAATGAAACGTTATGCGCTTGATTACCCCGACCGTCATATTGATGATGGCGGCAGTCCTGCTGACAGGATGTACTATTCCGACACAAGGACCCGACCAGACCGAGCGTGACAGCTGGTCACGCGTGATCGAAACTGCCATCCGGGCCCTTCCCGGGGTGGTCGATGCGTCACATTGGTTCGATTACGAGGGCAAGTCCCGCACGTACCATTCCCGGCTCGATGTGCAGCTCGAGGATGACGCCACACCGGACGAGGCCGCCTCCGTGGTGCGTGCCATGGGCGCCCAGCAGCTTCCGCCGCGCTACCAAGGCGACCAGACCGAGGTCGATCTCGACCGGATGACGGACTCTTATTCTGCGAATTGGCGGTTCGGTCGGGACGTGAGCAGGGAAGCGAACTCGGCACACACCTGGGTGAGAGTCTCGCCCCCCGGCGCACAGCTGCACTGGTCGTCACGCGGCATCGACGTAGACCAGATGTACAACGCCCTCAGCGTCTCAGCGGGCTCCGAGGCCGAACCCCACCATGCCACCGCGGCGATGCGCCGAATCATCCAGGACTTCCCCGAACTGGCATCCAACTACTGGACGGTGTTGACCGTTCATGAGGAGAGCGGGTTCAAGAATTACTCGAGCCTGGAACCCGGGTGGCTCCACCAGGACCGCCCATTCCGCTACCCGTACAACCGACCCCGCTTCCCGTCCAATGATGAACTCGAGATGTGGGAGTGGCTCCTGACCGATCAACCCACCCCGTTCTTCGTCGAGATTTCCGTATACGACCCGCCCGGCAAAGCAGGCCGCACCGTGGATGTCTCGATATACCCTCCTGTCGGAAAGCAACTCACCGCTACGCAGGCAACACAACTCGCCGAACGGCATCTTCCCTACTTGGCCCAGCCCGGTGCCGTGGTCGACTACGCGATCGAAACACGCAACGGCCCCGCTTTCGCGGTCTTCGTCGGCGGTTGCCCCCAGCCACCCTGGCGCGATGTTTCACCGGAGTCGCAGCCCTACGCGCGTCAGTATGAACGCTGCTAGGCCGTGTCTCAGCAGTGTTTGTGTTGCAAGGCGCTGGCAAGCGGCGTCCGGCCAAGGTAGCAACTGTACGTGGATACAGCGGTAGATACCCAACATCAGTCGTGAGCTTGCGGCCATACTCGCCGGATCCAAACGCGTCGTCACCGACTGGCTGTACACACTCAATTCGGCCACCTAATACTGGCGGCGGGACTTGATCCCGGCCTGGATCGGGTCCAGGTGCCGGGTGAGAAGACCCCTGATCGGCTGCCCGCCTGCGTCATTGGTGCGGCTCAACAATGGCTTGCCTCTCACGGTCACCGTGCCCCTGGGTGAAGGTTCCACCCGCGCCACCAGGACCGGGTCTTGGGACGAACGGCCGGCCACCGAACCTGGTTGCGCTGGGATGGGCTGCCGCGCCGCTGCGCAGAGTGAGGTCAGACAATCGGGCAATGAGGAAGTAGGACCCGGCCGTGATGCCGTCTCCAGCCATGACTGTTCGTCGTCATTGAACCTGCCGACTCGGCGCAGCGCCGGGCCGAGATGACCTGCGCGGACTCTGTAGATCGCAGTCGCCGACGGCAACCTGGGCAGACACGACCTGAAAAGTGCGAAAGTCGAGGCGGTCAGTAGGTGATGGAAAGCGCTGAAATTTCTTCAATGGTCCAAGCATTGGCGATATCTTCTTCCTCGAGTGGCGGCAGCCCGAGTTCGGCTCTGCGGTCATTAACCCGCCCTGGGGTTTCCATAGGAAGAAGACGAATCGGACCTCCTAGTCCAAACGATTGGGTGCCATATACTTGTGGGCGCTTCTCGCGCGTGCGAACACGATCATCAAGATATGCCAGATGTACTCGATCCGCTTTACCCTCGGCTACCGATTGTCGCAACAAGGGTAAGCATTGCTGCTGAAGATCCAGCGGAGCGTGTTGAACTATCAGCCAGGCCGCTCTAGCTCCATCCTCACCCACCCGATCCGTTCCTGGCCAACCGTGTTTCGCGATAACGCCCCTGAGCCACGAAATATTATCCGCATCAACCATCCGCATGGCTTCAATTTCTGTCTTACTCGCCGGATGACTCATGTTCCGGCGGACTTCCTGATCACGTTCACCTCGCTCCAATAGTTCGGTAGAAAGGCGCTCGATCTCCTGCGGGCGTTTGTCGGCGGTATCGTCCGGTCTCCCACCACGGTCGACTGTGTGCGGGTCGACAGTCGCCGCCTGCCTGTGCTCAGGCGCTGTCAGCGTTTCACCCGCTTTGTCCACCTCGCGCCCACCGAGCTGATCGGCCCGCACCTTCACATCGACATCGTGCCTGACAAAACGAGCTGCGTTTTTGGGCATGTGCGCAACACCCTCAGCTCCCCTCCTTGTCAGGCGTTTCAGATCTTCCACAATTCTGCCCAGGACCCTGGTCAGGCCGTTGCTCAATCAGGCCTCACTACTCCGATAGGTGAACGCTGAGACACCGGACAGCGGCGCTGCGCCGACCCGAGTGATGCTGCCGCCAAGCCGGCACCCAGGACATACAAGCAGCGGGTCGCCTTTCCATCGGGACTGTGGCCGGATCTGCCTCGTAATTGAGGAGGCGGCCGCTTGTGTCGCAACAGGTTCCATGGGTCAGCCGGTGGCCGATACGTCGAGGCTGGCCGGTGCTGATCCGAGGTAACGGTGCAGGGAGGTCTTCGAAATACCGGTCTTTCTCTCGATCGCGGCCAGCGACTTGTGTTCCCGGCGCCGCAGCCGTGTCTTCTTATCCACGTAAATCCGCGGATGCAGAATCCCGGCGTCGGCGAGCGCGGCCAGTTGACGGTCGGGGCTCTGCTTGGTCGAGCTGACCCGCGCGTAGCCGAGATCCCAGCCACCTGCCGGATGCTGATCCATCATCACGACGAGACCGTACCGAAAATCGTTTCCGCACGCGGGTTTCGGATCGCTTCCCAGTGCTGGCCAGTGGAACGATTTCTGGAACGAGTGGCAATCGGATCGGCCTACGTCGCAAGCTGAAAACCGTCCAACGGTGTGTGGCGCGGAGCGTGCAGCCAATTGTTCCACTTCCATGGAAGTGGAACAGGTTAGCTGGCGGAATGCTCGCGGCGAGCCGGAAAGAGTGCTCGAACGAGTCGACGTCGCCGTGAACTGGAGAGTCGCGAAGATGTTCGACTGGCTCGTCCGTCACCACCCCAGAATGGCCGGCCACAGTCGCGGCAAGTTACCGCCGTTACTGACACATCAAGGCTTTCGCTCGCGCCGGTGACTGCGGCAAGCGGTCGCCGCCATCCAGTTCGTCGGTGGCCTGGTACGGACTGTCGCGCTTGCCGAGCACATCGCCGGTGTCACGCGCCGCCGTCATCCCGAGCACGCGGACCCGGAAGCGGTGCGCCCGCTCGTGGACCTCGTGCTCGGGCTCCAAGGGAAGGCCACCAGCGTCTCCGATGACCGCGGACCGGGCCCCCGTCGGCGGGCGACGACGTCAGGTCCCGGACAAGCGGGTGATTCGCCCGCATTTGTGGCGGATCGTCTAGACTCGTATCCACTGCTACCGGTCCGGGATGTTCTGTCCCTGATGCGGACGCGGCGTGTGAATTCGCGTCACCGCTTTCTCCTCTCTGTTTCGGATGAAACTCATACGGTAAGGAGCGGTACATGACTGCACAATCCACGACGATCAATGAGCCGACTCTGCAGGACAAGATCGCGTACCAGCTGTGCGAATACGCGAATCTGGTCAACAGCATCAGCAAAGAAGACAGCGACCTGGAGGGCACGCTCTCTCAGAAGATCCAGCAGTATCTCGACACCAACCGGGAGGTCATCGGAGGGTGGGAAATCGTCTGGGGTCCGGGAGTCGCGCTGTTCGACACCGACTTGTACGCGGTCAACGCCCTGTACATGGTGCGAAGCATCGAGGATCGCTCCCGGTACGTGATCGCCATGGCCGGCAGCACCGACGCACTGGTGTTCGACTGGCTCGTCGAGGACTCCTTCATTCTCCAGACGCCGTGGTTCGCGAACAGTGCCGCCTTGCACACGATCGGCACGGCCATCGGGGTGAAAACCCTCATAAATCTCAAACCCTCCGGCCCCCGTCCCGGCGCTGGTCACACCTTGCCCGAGTTCCTGAGCACGCTCGGCGACAAGGCGATCGACCTGACCGTCACCGGCCACAGCCTCGGCGGTGCCCTGTCACTCACGCTGGCCTTGTTCCTGCGCGACACCCAATGGCTATGGGACAATTCCGAGAAAGCCAAAATCGGCGTGCTCTCGACCGCCGGGCCGAGTTTCTGCAATCAGGAATTCGTCAACTACACCACCCAACGCCTGCAACGAGTGCGGCGCTACGCCAACGACCTCGACATCGTCCCGCACATGTGGAACCCGCCCGACATCGATGGCGCCAAGGCTCTCTACTCCAAGAACAATCAGCCTGCTCCCGATGGTATGAAGGTTGTGTTCGACTTGCTCAAGACGCAGGCGTCCGTATCGGGCCAATATGCACACTTCGACCCCACCAGCGGCGTGTTCCAAGGCACGTTCAACGATGAGATAAATCAAACGCAAGGCTCGACGCCAGACGATTTGTACTTGAACCAGGTCGGGTACCAGCACATAGGCGGCTACCATGAGTTCTTCGAAATCAGAGGCGTGCAGTGGCCGCAGGGCGTCATAGCCCTCCCGCCGGTCGGCGCCGACTCCGTGATGGGCCGGATCCTGGCCTCGGCCGGTGTACCGCTCGGCGATGGTGACGGGAAGGTACTGGCGAACCGTCGGCCCGTGACCGTCCCGATCAACGGACAGCCCGTGGAACTGCCCACCGACCACGACAGCCCTGAAGCCAAGAAACTCGTGGACCGCGTCACCGCCGAGTTCGACCCCACCTCCGCATGAACTGACGCCCCGGCCCCGCACTCGGTGGCACGAGAGCTTCAATCCGCTACAGCGCGAAAGCGCTACAGCGGAGCAGGACGTGGCGGTCGATTCCGGCGGGCACCTCGGCGGCAACAGATCAGTCGACGAGGTCCAGCATAGGTCTCGGCAGTCGGCCGCCACGCCTAGGCAGTGTCTCGAAGTAGTTGGCCACGACAGTTTGCGAAGCCTCCCACGAACGATGAGCGAGCCAGGCGGTCCTGAAAATGGACGCGGTGCCGCGGCGATGGATCACCGTTCTGGGTCTACAACCTGCTACTCATCGGCGGATTGATTGCGAAGGAGAACGGCCATGCCTGATCTGGTACGCCAGAGTTTCGAATCTCCGGAGGAGAGCAGGCCTTTCGAGCAGGACAAAGGCAGAGTCGATCTCGTCAACCTGAATCGTGGCCCGGTGGGCCGGGCGATCTTCGAACCCGGTTGGCGGTGGTCGCTTCATGTCAAGCCGATAGCCCAGACCGACAGTTGTCAGTCGGCCCACACCGGATACTGCATCTCCGGCCGGATGGTGGTCGCCATGGACAACGGCGAGCAACAGGAATACGGGCCTGGCGACTTCATGATCATCCCACCCGGCCACGACGCGTGGACCGTGGGTGACGAACCTTGCGTCATGCTCGACTGGCAGGGCTTCGCCGACTACGCGAAGCGGTAGCCGGGCGACGGAGCCGTTGATAGAGGTGGGTGGGTGTGGCACTGGTCCAACAGCGCCCGATTCGCCTCGTCACCGCCGCGCAATCGGAAACAGATCAGCGACAGTGGATGCGGGGCGAGCACTTCGAAACGATCGTCCGCGCCGACCACCGAGTTTTGTTGTCCCACACAGAGGTTCGTGGGTGTTCGCGCTCCGGTTGGCCCTGGGCGCCACCGCCACCCGCCAGGAGCATGTGGCCGCCGCGTGGACGCTGTTGAGCCAGGGGGCGGATATCGTCGCCGCATCCCGCTGAGTCGACTGGGCCGAGCAGGTCGGCGCAGCCTCAGCCGAGTCGGCCCGAGTCCGCCGCTGCCGAGGGGCGCACTCGAGAAATGTGGGGCCCTGGGAACCGCATGGCAAACGCCGCCGAACCCGGGCTCGGCGGCGCTCGCACCTGTCTCGGAAAGTCAGTTGACGGTGAATGTGCCGGCGAGCGACGCCTCGGTCACCCCGGGGCAGGACTGCTCGGTGCTCACTGTGTTGTCATCCGACGCGGTATGCCCGGCGTAGGTGCCGGACTCGATGACGATCGGGAAGGTCGCAGGACCGGACCCCTTGGACTTGCTCTGGTTGCCCGCGGACTTGCTGCTGATCCTGCTGGTGCTGCCATCGGACCAGGTGATAGTGCCCGTGCCCTGATGAACGTTGACTTTCCCGTCGCACGAGGCGACTTCGCTGCCCTGCTCGTCCATGCTGACGGGGTACGGCTCGCCCTCCTCGACCGCGGGCCCGCTGCAGTCGGTGAATTCGGTGGTGGCCGTCCATTCCACCTTCGACGGCTTCTCGCCCAACCCGGAACCCGCCCAGTTGACTGTGCCGTTTTCGGTGCAGGTGATGATCGGATCCGTAATTCTGGTATCGGGCGGTGCGGCGATGCCCGGTGCGGCGAACGGGATGATCCCGAGCGACGCGCTTGTGAGAACAACGGCTCCGGCCAGACGATATCGGGTGAACATGCGTCTCCTTGGTCGTTGCTGCTCGGCTGATGTCCGTTCCAGACATTAATCGGCTACCGACCCCGAATCGGGTTTCCCGCCGTCCAGCGGCGTTGCGCGGACAACGGGCGCCGGGGTACTGCCGACGATCTCGGCGAGGTTGCGGACGAAGTAGAGGCCGGTGATGCGGTCTCCTTCGATACCGATCGCCAGGATGCCGTCGAGTTCACCGTCGACATGAACCTCCAACGCCGCAGTGCCGTTGACGGTGACGGGTTCGCCGGTGAGCGATACCGCGCTCGTCCCGAGCCCGCCGACGAGGAAGCGGGCCACCTTGTCGGCGCCGGTGACCGGCCGTATCGTGGCCCGTTCGACGCCGCCACCGTCACAGACGAGGACGACGTTGGGAGCCAGGACCTCGAGCAGGACCTGTGGTTCTCCGGTTTCGAGTGCACGCTGCAACGATTCCGCCGCCTCACGGGCCCGGTCCGCGGAGACCAGCCGATGGGGGCGGCGGACGGTGACATGGCGGCGGGCGCGATACGCGATCTGACGGACCACGGCGGTGGTCGCGCCGACCGCGTCGGCGATCTCCTCGTAACCGAGGTCGAACGCCTCACGCAGGACGTACACAGCGCGCTCGGTCGGCGAGAGCATCTCTAGGACCAGCATCAATGCCCTCGACATGCTCTCGGCGAGTTCGACATGGTTGGCGGTGTCCGCAGCGGTCGGCAGCGGCTCGGGCAGCCACGGGCCGGCGGTGGATTCTCCGCGGCGTTTCATCGACCACAGTCGGTGCAGGGACCGGCGGGTGAGGGTCCGAATCAGGTAAGCGCGTGGGTCGCCGACCTGGCCGGAGTCGATGTTGCGCCAGCACAGCCAGGTTTCCTGCAGGACGTTTTCGGCATCGGCGGTGGATCCGAGCATTTCGTAGGCGACGGTGAAGAGCAGGTTACGGTGCGCGAGAAACGTTTCGGTCGACTCGATGATGGCAGCGTCACCACCGTCACGGTCCGTGATTTGCCGAACACCGGGGTCGGGTGTGGTGTTCATGTAGTCCTCTCCGGTTGTCGTCGGATCCGGAATCCGGCCACCCTGTGCGGCATCCGCGAGCAGGCATCGCCGCACAGGGTGGCCGAGTCACCATCGCCGGGGAGATGACGGCTTTCGGTGCCCTACCCGACCGCTACAGTCGTGTTCTCGCGCTGGGCCAGCAGCGTCGGCCGGTGCTTGCCGTCTTTCAACCAGCGGTGTGAACCGGGCTTGCGGGCCTCGGTCGCCAGGTGCTTGATGCCGGCTTCGCAGGCGATTTCCTTCAGTTTCTTGCCCATGGATCCGCTGAAGTAGAGCCGCATGCCGGTCTCGTTCTTGTGACCGAGCTGGTAGATCCCGGCTTCCCGGCCGAAGCTGAGGCACATGGCGATGAACGACAGGTCGATCGCCGAGGGCTGCTCACCCGAGATCCGGCGCAGCAGGGTGTCGGCGGCGTGCGCGCCCAAGCAGTAGGCGACGTAGGCGCTCATCCGGAACGGCAGATTCGACGGCGCCGAGCAGTCGCCCGCCGCGACGATGCGTTCGTCGTCAACGCTGGTCAGGGTCTCGTCGGTGAGCAGACGCCCGGCGGCATCGGTGCGCAGCCCGCTACGGTCGGCCAGATCGGGCACCCCGAAGCCCGCCGTCCAGATCGTCACGTCACTCGCCAGCGTCCGGCCGTCACCGAGCTGCACGGCCTCGCGGGTCACCGCGGTGACGGCCGCCTCCGAGCCCTCGATGACGGTCACTCCCAGCTCGGCGAGGTACTTGTGGGCCGTGCGCCGCGCCTTGGGATGCAGGTACGGAACGAGGACATCACCGCAGACCAAGGTGACCGCGCGCCCCTGCTCGGCCAGCTCGGCGGCGGTCTCGACTCCGGTCGGGCCGCCCCCGATCACCGTCACCGCGGCCGTCACGGGTGTGTCGAGGAGTACCGACCGCAACCGCTGTGCCGCCTCCAAAGTCGCTACCGGGTAAGCGAACTCGGCCGCACCCGGCACCCGCAACGTAGGGCTGCCACTGCCCACCGCGTAGATCAGATAGTCGTAGCCGATCGTGCCGCCGTCGGTCAGTACCACCGTGCGTTCGGCCGCGTCGATCCGCTTCACGCTGTCGACCACCAGCTCGACACCCTCGGCCAGGATGTCCTGGTACTCGACGACCGCCTCGTGGGTGTCGCCCACCAACTGGTGCAACCGCAGCCGCGGGACGAAGACCGGGCGGGGGTTGATCACGGTCACCCTGACGTCGTCGCGCTGCGTCAGGCGATTGGCGGCCATCACGCCGGCGTATCCGCCACCGACCACGACGACTTCGTACTTGTTCATTGTCTTTCCTTCGTTTGGTGAGGGCTTCGGGCACAGGACACCGGTGGGACCCGTCCCCGTGACTGCCGGTGAGGCGGGGTGGAGGACTTTCGGTTTCAGTGGTGGTTGGTCAGCGGCGCACCGGGCAATGGCGTCGAGTCGAGGTAGCGGACCTCGTGCCGCCCGACGAACTCCTTGTCGATGTGCGGCCACCGCATCACCGCGTCGGGTGTGAACAGACGTGCGACACGGTCGAAGTCGCGCATCGTCACCGCGTCGGTGACCTCGCCACACAGGGCGGTGATCTCGCCCCGGTCCACGATCACCAGCGGGTCGCTCATCGGGTTGGCCTCTCTGTCGGTCTGTCCACCGGGGCTTGTGCCGCGGTGACAAACCCAGCTTCGCGGCAGACCGACAGCCGATCAACGTAAGCTTTGTGGACCGATTGATAACTCTGGAGTTATTCGTGGAGCTACGCGATATCGAGATCTTCCTGACGCTGGCCGAGGAATTGCACTTCGGCCGCACCGCCGAACGCCTGCACGTGTCCCAGGCCCGCGTCAGCCAGGCCATCCGCGCCCAAGAACGACGCATCGGCACGGCACTGTTCGAACGCACCAGTCGCCGCGTGCAGCTGACACCGGTCGGTCGGCGCCTGCGCGAGGACCTACAGCAAGTCCACGACCTGCTCCAAGCCGCACTCGCCCGCGCCGAAGCCGCCGGGCTCAGCGCAGGCCAGACCCTCAAGATCGGAGTATTCGGGCACGCCGGTCACGAACTGCGGCCCCTGTTCGAGACGTTCCGCACCCGTTATCCGGGTAGCGGCGTCACGTTCGGCGAGGTCAACGGCGCCGATCCGTTCAACGCGCTCCGCAGCGGGGAACACGATGTGAACGTGCTGTGGCTACCCGTCCTCGAACCCGACCTCACCGTCGGCCCCACCGTGCTCACCGGCCGCCGCGTACTGGCCGTCGCCACCGACCATCCACTTGCCCAACGCGGCTCCGCGTCCCTGGAAGATCTCGCCGACAACCGTGTTGTCGACTTCGGTCCCGACGCCCCCGACTACTGGGTTGCGTCCATGGTCCCCACCCACACACCGCAGGGCCGTCGCATCCCGCGCGGGCCGATCGCACGGACCTTCCACGAGATCCTTTCCCTGGTCGCGTCCGGGCAGTGCGTCCACCCGCTGGGTGAGCTCGCGGCCCGTTACAACACCCCCCCAGGCATCGCTTTCCTGCCCATGCCCGACGCCCCCGAACTGCAATGGGCCCTGACCTGGCGCTCCACCGCCGACAGCGCCGCGATCCGCGCCCTGGCCCGCACCGCCGCAGACTTCGGCCCAATCCAGCTGTGAGCCAACAGAACCCGCTATTCGACGACACCGCACGCCGACGGCGCGGCAGAAGAAGATCGCTGCCCACCGGCCGGACACGACTCGCGCCCCGCCGCCGGATAGGACAGACCCACACCGGCAACAGCATGGGTTATCACGACGGCGACGGGGTGCCGCACGGCCACGGGCCATCTTCGGAGGAAAGTGGCTGCGGGCGATGTCGGAGTAGGAGAACGGGCCAAGGGCCAAGACGGCTTCGAGCAGCCCGGTGGGCTCACTCGGCGCTCGCTCGAGCGAGCGCTTCATCGGCGAGAGCTACCGCCGCCTCGTCCGGCGCGTACGTGGCCAGCGCGGCGACGAGGTCACGGATATCGCTGCGAACCGACGGTGCCTGCTGGGCGTGGCGGGCGATGTCGAGTTCGTTGGCGATGGTCAGGACGGCGAAATCGCGGAGTTCGGTTCCTTCGATCGTCTTCGAGCCACCGGTGAATCTGTCGGTCACGGGCAAGGGCCGTCGGCCGAACTCGCGATAGGTGCGCGCGCGATCGCATGCGCCGTAGAGGTACACCAGCGCCGCCGCGTCGGGGCCGATGACGTGATGCAGCCGGCGGCGATCCGTGGTCGGCAGCAGGGCGTGCCGGAACCCGTCGGTGCCGTATGACGCGTGGCAGATCGACGCCAGCCGGGTTCGTGGCGCGGCGTTCCATTCGACCGTGAGGGCGTGCACGCGGCGAAGGTGTTCGAACAGGGTCCCGCCTGGGTGATCGATCCGTTCGGCGCCGAGCATGCGCTGCAGCTCGAACGCCCGGTGGACGACGTCGTCGGTACCGAGCCACTTGGTGGCGTGCGCCGAAACGATGCGGGCGAGTTCCTCTGGGGCGTCGCGAGCGACCAGATGCCCGGCGTCCGGTACGCGGGTAACGGTGACGCGTCTGTTGGCCGTGCGTAGCCGGTCCACGTCGGCGTCGCCGAGCGGAGACCGTGGTCCTCCCCGCACGAGCAGGATGGGCAGGTCCGATGCCGCGACGATCGTGTGGAGTTCGGAGCGGGACGCGAGAATGTCGTCGGCGAGCTCGGGATCGCGGGCGAGGAGTCCGTGGTCGTCGAGCCAGCGGCGGGCGCGATCCGCATCGATATCGGGAACGACGTCCACGAGCACGAGGCCGGCGACACGCCGCGCGACGGACGACTCCGCGAGGGCGGCGACGGTGGCGAACCCTCCGAGGGAGGCGCCCACCACGACGATCGGCGCCGGTTCGCGAGCCACCATCTCGATCACGTCGTCGGCGATCGCCCGCAAGGTGGTCGCCCGTCCGGAACTCTCGCCGTGCCCGCGCAGATCGTAGGCCACCGTCCGCAGTCCGCACTCGGTCATCCCCTCCGTGACCGGTGCCCAGACGTCGCGACGTTCTCGGCCCGCGTGCAGCAGCAGGACCGTGGGGCCCGCGCCGGTCACCGTGGCTCGAAGTGTGACGTCGCGCAGCGTGAGGGTCATGTCTGTCATCGCCGATCCACCTCCGCGCCGAATCTCCCTCTCGGCTTCATGATTTCGACCATCGAGACACCCTCTCCGATTTACCTTGAGCCGTCGAGGTAACGGTACGCAAGGAAACCTTGGCTAGTCAAGGTAGGATTCCGAGGTGAACAATTCGAGAACGCGCAGATCACCGGACGAAGCCCGTCGGTTGATCCTCGACGCCGCGGCTTCGCTGCTGGCCGAGGGAGGCGTCGCCGCTGTACAGGTGCGCGCGGTGGCAGCGCGGGTCGGGATGACCGACGCCGGCGTCTCCCATCACTTCGGCAATCGCGAGAAGCTGCTCGCCGAACTGCTTCGCCATGGTGGACGCGGGCTTCGAGCCGCGCTCCGAGACGTCATCGCCGCATGGCTGGAGCACGGCGCCGATGTCCTCGAGCTCGTCGAGTCGCTCGAGTCCGTCTATCGGGGCGGCTACGGCGAACTTGCGGTGGCGCTGCACGCGGCCGGATGGCGCGACCGTGGTGCCGGCATGCTCGACCCGGTCGTCGACGCCCTGCATCGGAGCCGGCCTCCCGGAAGTTCTCTCGACGAGACACGACTCGCGGTCGCGGCCCTCCACCAGGCGATGGCAACCGAGCCCCTCTACGGCAGCGACTTCCGTCGGAGCGCCGGCCTCGCCGGTGCGGCAGCGCAAGACTCGACCGCTCAGCTGCGCTGGTGGGCAAACCAGCTCCAACGCGCGCTCGGCATCGAACCGGCGCGCCGTTGACCGAGAGCGGTCAACGCCCGCCGGCTACTTGATGCGTTCACGCGTAATGACTTGCGGCGGAGGTCCATTCGCGTACATTCGCGGCGAACACACACCGTCCGCGGCGCGATAAGCGGATCACCGCCGAGCACGACGCGGTGAAGATCGAACCCTCAGGGTGCCGCAGATGGTCAGGCGCCGGACACCTGGTCGAGAATCGCTCGCACGGCCGCACGAGCAGCGGCCGGGTCGGTCGCCGCCAGCGCCGCGGCCCCGGCGCGCTCGCACTGCTCATGGGTCACCTCGGCGAGCCCCGCTCCCACCGCGGCGACCGCGCCGGCCGCCATGGACAGCGATCCGACGCCGAAGCCGACCAGCACACAAGCCAAGGCCGGATCGGCCGCTGCTTCACCACACACCCCTACGGGCTTGCCGAGGCGCTGACCCGCGGCCGCGGCACGCGCCACGAGAGCCAGCACCGCCGGCTGCCAGGGATCGGTGAGGGCGGCCAGCGCCGGAGACATCCGGTCGGCCGCCATCGTGTACTGCGCGAGGTCATTGGTGCCGACGGAGAGGAAATCGACGTGGCGCAGAATCGCCTCCGCGGTGAGCGCGGCGGCCGGCACCTCGATCATCGCGCCAGGGATCAGTCCGCGGTCGCGCACCTTCTCGGCGAATGATGCCGCTTCGGCCGCCGTCGAGACCATCGGCGCCATCACCCCGGGCGCAGGCACACGGCCGACGGCGGCCCGCGCGATCGCGTCGAGTTGCCGGTCGAGGATTCCGGCATCGCGCGCGGCAATGCGAATACCCCGCACCCCGAGCGCGGGATTGGCCTCGTCGGGATGGTCGGCGAACCGCAGCGGCTTGTCCGATCCGGCGTCCAGGGTCCGGATCACCACCTTCGCACCCGCGTACGCGTCGAACACTTCGCGGTAGACGCGCTCCTGCTCCGCTACCGCGGGCTCCGTTTCCCGGTCCAGGAAACACAATTCGGTGCGGAACAGGCCGACGCCTTCGGCCGGTGTCCGGCGCGCCGCCTGCGCACCCGAGCCGTCTTGGACGTTGACCAGCACTTCCACCCGGTGGCCGTCCGCGGTGGCCCCCGGTCCGGCCCAGGAGGCATCACGAGCCGCCCGGGAACGGAACTGCTCGACCGCGCGTGCCGCAACCTCGGACTCGGGCTCGATGACGATGCGCCCGGACGAGCCGTCCAGCAGGACGTGCGTACCCGCCGCGACTGCATCGAGACCGGCCACCGCGACGACGCAAGGAATGCCGAGTTGCCGCGCGATGATCGCCGTGTGGCTGGTAGGCCCCCCGAATGACGTCGCCAAGCCGATGATGAGCGAGGGATCGAGCCCCGCCGCATCCGCGGGCGCGAGGTCGTCGGCGAGCAGGATCGCGGGCTGCTCGGGCAACGGGATGCCTGGTTCGGGTGCGCCCGCCAGTTCGGCGACGACCCGATCGCAGACGTCCCGGAGGTCCGTCACGCGTTCGGCCATCATTCCGCCGAGCTCGGCGAACATCCCGGCGAATCGGTCGGTGGCCGCGACCGCCGCCGCACGCGCCGGTGTGCCCGCCGCGATCAGCTTCTCCGCCGCACCGAGCCAACCGCGGTCGGTGGCCATCGCGGCGTTCGCGGCGAGCACTTCCGCGGCGGCGCCGCCGGCCCGCGCCGCGCGCCCCCGCAAACGATCCGCGACGGTCGTCGCCGCCGCCACGAATGCCGCCTGCTCGGATGCCCGACCGGACTCGGGGATCAGATCAGTCGACTCGTCAACGCGTGGTCGAGCGACCGGCCGGACTGCGGGCGCGCACGCCACTCCGGGCACTGCCGGTGTGCCGTCCAGTACTACTGATCCCACTTCTACCTGCGAAGATCTCGTCATCCCTCGCCTACCTCCACGCCTGAACCGGCGACCCCGATTCCATACCTGCCAGACCATCGATGTGATCCAGACTACGCCAAACCATTGACAAAGCAACACAGTCAGATATAAAACAACATAAACCAACATCGAATCGGGAGGTCGGATGTACGCCGAGGAACGGCAGCAGGCCATCGCGACGCTGGTCGGGCAACGAGGGCGCGTGTCGGTCACCGAGCTGTCCGACCAATACGGCGTCACGACCGAGACGGTCCGGCGCGATCTCGCGGTCCTCGACCGGATGGGCCTGATCAGACGTGTACACGGCGGCGCGGTGCCCGCCGCCGCGCTGACCGCGATCGAACTCGGCACCGGCGAACGCGAGCACACCCGCGCGGCGGAGAAGGACCGCATCGCCAAGGCTGCTCTGGACTTCCTGCCGCCCACCGGCGGCAGCGTCCTGTTCGACGCGGGCACCACCACCGCACGAATCGCCGCCCTGCTGCCCACCGACCGCGAGCTCGTTGCGGTCACCAACTCGGTGCCGATCGCGGCGCGGCTCAGCGGGCACGCCGCGGTGCGGTTGCACCTGCTCGGCGGGCGCGTGCGGGGCGTCACCCAGGCCGCCGTCGGCCCGGAGACCCAACGCATGCTCGCCGAACTGCGGGTCGACGTCTGCTTCCTCGGAACCAACGCGCTCACCACCGCGCACGGCCTGTCCACTCCGGACATCGACGAGGCCGCGATCAAGCGCGCCATGGTGGCCAGCGCGCACCGCGTCGTCGTGGTCGCCGACTCCACCAAGATCGGCCGCGAGGATCTGGTGCGATTCGCCGAGATCGAGGACGTCGACGCCCTGGTCACCGACACCGGCGTGCCGGATTCGGTGCGCAACGAGCTCAGCGCGTCCGGCCTCGAGGTGGTCACGGCGTGATCGTCACGCTGACCGCGAACCCCAGCATCGACCGCACGGTGACCCTGACCGAGGCGTTGCACCGGGGCGCCGTGCACCGCGCCGCCTCTGTGAGTTCGCATCCCGGCGGTAAGGGCGTCAACGTGTCGAGAGTGGTCGCCGCGGCGGGCCACGCCACCGTGGCCGTGCTGCCCGGCAACACCGAAGACCCGCTGCTGCGGCAACTGGGCAGCGCCGGCATCGCCTACCGGGCTGTCCCGATGCCAGGGACGGCGCGGACCAATCTCACGATCGCGGAAACCGACGGAACCACGACGAAGATCAACGAACCCGGTCCCCCGCTGACCGCTGCCTGCGCGGCTTCCCTGGCCGAGGCGCTCGACGACCTCGCCCGAGCCGCGTCCTGGGTGGTGCTGTCCGGTTCGCTCCCGCCGGGAGTGCCCGCCGACTGGTACGTCGCATTGCTGCGGCGGCTGCGCGGCATTCCGGTGGCGATCGACGCCTCGGATGCGCCGCTGCGGGCGGTCGCCGCCACCTTTGGTTCCCACCCGCCGAGGTTGCTGAAACCGAACGTCGAGGAACTCGGTCAGCTCACCGGCGCCGACCCCGCCGACCTGGAGGATCCGGTGGCCGCCGCGCGTGCCGCCGCGACGCTGGTCGAACGTGGCGTCCGGGCGGTTCTCGCGACTCTCGGCAAGGCGGGGGCCGTCTTGGTCACCCCGGATGGCGCCTGGTATGCGCCAGCACCGAGCATGACACCGCGCAGCACGGTCGGTGCGGGGGATTCGGCCTTGGCCGGTTACCTGCTCGCCGACCTCGACGGTGCCGAGCCCGCCGAACAGTTGCGCCGCGCGGTCGCCTACGGCAGCGCTGCCGCAGCACTTCCCGGTACCGGCGTACCCGGACCGCATGACATCGATCTCGACGCCGTCTCCGTCACGGCACTGGACGCCCTGCACAACATCTGAAGGAGGCCATGGTGGCCGACTCGATCATCTCCGAGGATCTGATCACCCTCGACGCCGATCTCGGCCCCGCCAAGGAGCTGGTGATCGCCGCACTCGCCGAACGCCTGGCCGAAACCGGCCGTGCGCAGCAGGCGGCGGCACTGCGCGACGCGGCGCTCGCCCGGGAAGCCCAGTCCGCGACCGGACTTCCCGGTGGGATCGCGATTCCGCACTGCCGCGCCGCGACCGTCACCGAAGCAACTCTCGCGTTCGCC
The DNA here is from genome assembly GCF_055590505.1 of Nocardia sp. NPDC041819. Taxonomy (NCBI): domain Bacteria; kingdom Bacillati; phylum Actinomycetota; class Actinomycetes; order Mycobacteriales; family Nocardiaceae; genus Nocardia; species Nocardia sp. NPDC041819. The sequence continues at coordinate 186,872 of NZ_JBVJAP010000006.1, forward strand.
CGGCTCGCCTCGCCGGTCGATTTCGGAGCCCCGGACGGTCCCGCCGACCTCGTCTTCCTGATCGCCGCGCCGGAGGGCGCGGGGGCCGAGCACATGAAACTACTGTCCAGCCTGGCGCGTGCGCTGGTGAAGCCCGAGTTCATCGGCGAGCTGCGCGCGGCGGCGACGCCCGCCGACATCGTGGCCTCGGTCGAGGGTGTGCTCGACGCACCGGCTACCGCTACGACGCCGCGCACCATCACCGCCGCGGCGAACACTCCCGCGGGTACGGCACGCGGGCACGAGGCACCGGCTGCCGAGCGCACCATCGTCGCGGTCACCGCATGCCCGACCGGGATCGCACACACCTACATGGCCGCCGATGCCCTCGTCGCCGCAGGTAAACGCGCCGGTATCACCGTGCACGTGGAAACGCAGGGGTCCAGCGGCAGCACCCCCCTCGGTGACTCGGTCATCGCGTCCGCCGCCGCGGTGGTATTCGCCACCGACGTCGGCGTGCGCGGGCGCGACCGGTTCGCGGGCAAGCCCGTGGTGGCCTCCGGGGTCAAACGGGCGATCAACGAGCCGGACGCGATGATCGCCGACGCCCTGCGCGCCGCGGACGATCCCGGCGCCGATACCGTCGCCGGCCGCGCGCCCGACGAAAAGCCCTTCCCCGCCGAGAAACCGGAAGCCCTCGGCTGGGGGACCCGACTGCGCCAGATTCTGCTGACCGGCGTCAGCTACATGATTCCGTTCGTCGCGGCGGGTGGCCTGCTCATCGCGCTCGGCTTCCTGCTCGGAGGCTACGAGATCGCCGACAATGCCAAGGCCATCGTCCTGGACAACTCGCTGACGGCGTTGCCCGATGGCGGTCTGGCCACCTATCTCGGCGCGGTGATGTTCCAACTCGGTTCGCTTGCATTCGGTTTCCTCGTGCCCGCGCTGTCGGGCTACATCGCCTTCGCCGTCGCCGACCGCCCCGGCCTCGCACCGGGTTTCACCGCGGGAGCGGTCGCAGTGTTCGTCGGGGCCGGATTCCTCGGCGGTCTGGTCGGCGGGCTGATCGCCGGGTTCGCGGCGCTGTGGATCGCGCGCTTCGCGGTGCCGCGGTGGGCCAGGGGCCTGATGCCGGTAGTGGTGATCCCGCTGTTCGCGTCGCTGATCGTCGGCGCGGCCATGTTCATTCTGCTCGGCAAGCCACTCGCCGCGGTGACCAGCGGACTCACCAACTGGCTCAACGGGCTGTCCGGCACGTCCGCCGTCGCGCTGGGAGTCATCCTCGGCTTGATGATGTGCTTCGATCTCGGCGGTCCGGTCAACAAGGCCGCCTACTCGTTCGCTGTGGCCGGACTGGCCGTCACCGATACCGCGTCACTGCGCATCATGGCCGCGGTGATGGCCGCGGGCATGGTGCCGCCGCTGGCGATGGCGCTGGCCACCACGATCAGACCCCGGCTGTTCACCACCGCCGAACGCGAGAACGGCAAGGCGGCTTGGCTACTGGGGGCGTCGTTCATCTCCGAGGGCGCCATTCCGTTCGCCGCTGCCGACCCGCTGCGCGTCATCCCGTCCATGATGACGGGCGGCGCGGTCAGCGGAGCGCTGATCATGGCCACCGGAACCACGCTCAGCGCACCGCACGGCGGCATCTTCGTCTTCTTCGCCGTCGGCCACATCCTGTGGTTCCTCGCCGCGCTCGCCGCGGGCACGCTCGTCGGCGCGCTCTGCGTGACGGTCGCCAAAGAACTGGTCCGCACCCGATCCACCGTGTCCTCCCCCGCCACCGTCACCGCTGGATAATCCCCCCGAAAAGGAGTTCCCATGCTGCAGACAACCGTCGAAGTCGGCTCGTCCATCGGCCTGCACGCCCGTCCCGCCAACATCATCGCCGAAGCTGTCCAGGCCGCGGGCGTTACCGTCACCCTCTCGCTCGCCGGCGGCGATCCGGTCGACGCGGGCTCGGCGCTGATGATCATGACTCTCGGCGCCACTCAGGGCACCCCGGTCGTGGTCAGCAGTGATGACCAAGCCGCTCTGGACAAGGTCGCCGCACTGGTTGCCGCCGACCTCGACGCCTGAGCGGCCCACGATCGTTCCTCGAGCACAGGGGCTCCGGGCAGGGCAACACGCCGAGTGGCGCCGGCGGCGGATCCCGGAGGGCGATCAGGCCGCGGCACGTGCCGATCACCCACTGCCCGGGGGGTCACTTGCGCAGGTGGCGAACGAAGAAGTCGCGCGCGGCGGTCGATGCCTGGCCGAACTGTTCCTCGTACACCGAGAAATGGCCCCCCTCGATCAGTTCGAGCTGCTTGGGTTCCAACGCCTCGGCGTAGCTCTGCAACGCCAGCTCGGTCGGTGTGAGGGTGTCGTTCGCGGCAACGATCATCAGCAGCGGGGTGGGTGAGACCCGGCTGATGAAGGCTTCGGGAGCGTAGGACTGGAACTTATCGATACTCGAGACCGTCACTTCGTTACGCCAAGTGGGAACCTGAGGCCCGTTGTCCATGAGCCACCGGTAAACCTCTGCGCCGGGCATGGCAACCAGTTCCGATGGATCGTCCGACGCCGCCTTGATCGTGGCATGCGATGCGCCGGCGAAGCGCTGCTCCCGATCGTCGGCGATCGCCTCGTGCACGAGGGGCAGTTGCACCGCCGGAACCAATCGCGTGAAGGTCGCCCAGCCTCGAGTCAGGGGCACCTGCGACACCACGGCGCGGACCCGGCGGTCCGTGGCCGCCACCACGAGCACATGCGCGCCCGCGTAGCTCGTCCCCCATACCCCGATTCGTTCCGCATCCACGCCCTCGAGCTGCTGCGCGAAGGTGATCGCATCCCGGTATCCGTCGATCTGCGCCACCGGGTCCACCTCGAAACGAGGCTCGCCGTCGGAGGTTCCGAACCCGGGATGGTCGTAGACCAGGCATGCGAGGCCCGCGTCGGCCAGCACTTCGGCGAAGGGGGCGACCCACTCCTTCACTCCCGCGAAACCGTGCGTCATCACCACCAGCGGTGCGTCAGCCACTGTCTCTGCCGGGCGGTACAGCCACCCCCGCAACGTCACACCCTTACTGGCGAACTCCACATCGGCGCGCACGGCGAGCCCCTTTCATTACAGAATGGAACGTAATGATGCGAGGGTAGTGGCGCTCCCGAGTGGCGTCAATCACACTTGGCGAATCCGACGGCGTCCAGCGCGGATCGCACGGTCAGCCGTACCAGACGCTCATCGATGGGGCCGACGGCCGGAAACAGCGCACGCATCATCATCGGCCCGGTGATCAGATCGCAGATCCATTCCGGGTCGGTCCCCGGCGCTATCTCGCCCCTTGCCACCGCCCGATCCAGGATGGAAGCGGTGGATCTGCGGCGAGGCCGCAGAAATCGCTCATGGAAACTGACCGCGAGCGCCTCGTTGCGCGACAAGTCGTCGAGCAGGCCGGGCAATGCGTTGCCCAAGACTTCGTCGGTGAACAACTCCATCTGGTGGCGCTGGATCGCGAACAATTCCGCCTCGATACCGCCCAGATCCTCCGAACCGGGATGTACCCCGTAGCGGTCGATCAAGACCGCGACCACCAACTCGGCCCGGTCCGCGTAACGCCGGTACAGCGCCGGTCGCGTCGTCGCCGCCTCTTCGGCCACCGCTTGCAGGGTGAGCGCGCCGTACCCACGCTGCGCGATCAGCCGCGCAGCGGCGTCGAGCAGTGCTCTGTCCACTGTGCGGTTCCGCGGCCGCCCCACACTCGGCAAGTCTTGACCGTCAAGCATCCGACCACCGTACGACTTCCGATAACGCCCGCGAACCAGGTCGGTGGCGTGGCGACCATTTATCCTCTGGCGGAGATGACACTGGCGGCCCAACCCTGGCCAGAGGCGAGAAACCTCACCCGATGCGTACGAACCGCCCATCACAGGCTATTGTCGATCGAGTGCGTGACAAGTCACGCCAAGCGTCGTAGATCGCATTCGCAACCAGCGCTTGCCGCATCCGCTCTTCTTACGGCGATCGATTTTGCCCATCGGCAATCTCGCCATTTCGTGCCCCCGGCGCGGACCCGGAAGGTCCACAGACGGCTCGGGCACCACCTGATGTCCGAAAGGCACCGCACCACCTATGAGTTCTGCTGACATCTCTTTCGCCGCGCTCGGCGTGAGCGCCCCGCTGGTGAAGGCGTTGACTCGCGCCGGGATCACCGAACCTTTTCCGATCCAGACCGACACCCTGCCCGATTCGCTGGCCGGCCGCGACGTGCTTGGCCGTGGCCGAACCGGCAGCGGCAAGACGCTCGCCTTCGCCATCCCGATGGTCAACCGTCTCGGCGGCGGTCTCGCCGGTAGACGCGCACCGAGCCGCCCGACCGGCCTGGTGCTGGCGCCGACTCGGGAATTGGCCAGCCAGATCACGGCCGCGCTGGAACCCCTCGCCGCGGCCTATCGCATGACCGTCACCACGATTTTCGGTGGGGTCCCGCAGAACCGGCAGGTCCGGGCGCTGCGCGCCGGTATCGACATAGTCGTCGCCTGCCCCGGCCGGCTCGAGGATCTGATGAACCAACGTCTGATCTCGCTGGATGCCGTCGAGGTCACCGTGATCGACGAGGCCGACCACATGGCCGACCTCGGGTTCCTGCCAGGCGTGACCCGCATTCTCGCGGCCACCCCGAATGACGGTCAGCGCCTGCTGTTCTCGGCCACCCTGGACAACGGGGTCAACAAGCTGGTCAGCCGCTTCCTGCCGGACGCCAAGCTGCATTCCGTCGATGAGGCGAACTCCCCGGTCGCCGCCATGACACATCACGTTTTCGAAACCGCGAGCGTCGAAGCCAAGCGCGAGGTCGTACACCGGCTGGCCTCCGGCTCGGGTCGGCGAATCCTGTTCATGCGCACCAAACATCAGGCTCGCAAACTGGCCAAGCAGCTGACCCTCGCCGGAATTCCGGCCGTCGATCTGCACGGCAACCTCTCGCAGGGCGCCCGCGACCGCAACCTCGCGGTCTTCGCCGCCGGTGATGCCCTGGTGCTGGTGGCGACCGATGTGGCCGCGCGCGGCGTGCACGTCGACGGTGTCGAGCTGGTCGTGCACGTTGATCCGCCCGCCGAACACAAGGCGTACCTGCACCGTTCGGGCCGTACCGCGCGGGCAGGCAACTCCGGTGAAGTGATCACCCTGGTGCTGCCCAGCGAACGACGCGACCTGGCCGACCTCATGCGCAAGGCCAAGATCACTGTGACCCCGCAGCGGGTCACCGCCGATTCGCCCGTGGTAGCCGAGCTCGTCGGCACGATTGCCCCATTCGTCGCCCCCTCCTACAGCGAGCGGGCGGCACGTGAAGACGACCGCCGCAGCAGCGGCGGCCCGTACCGTAGCAGTGGCGGACCGCGCAGGGGCGGTGGCCGACCGCGCCAAGGCAGCGGCCGTCGCAACGGCAGTGCGGCGCAAGGTGGGTCGCGCGCCAAGCCGCGCGCTCACTCCGCGCGCGGAACGGCCGCATAGGGCCCGTTTTTCGGTCGCTTCCCCGGACAAGCCCATGCCGAGATCGCCGGGTCGCTGAGCGTCTCCGGCGAACCGGTCATCGAATGCTGGTGAACGTGGCTGATGACGCCGGTAGCGGCGGGCAACCCATCGAGCGCGAGGCAGTCGCGCCTGATGGGTTGCCGTGCGATTGGGTAGCCGCGAAATCTGCGGGCGTGGTGTCGTTGCTGACAGACCGCTAGCTCTCGTACGAGCGTCTCGAGCTGCTGGTGAAGAGAAATGGCTGTCATCCGATACTCCTCTACGAGTGGGGCATGTCGGTAAGGGCAGACACAATGCAGGACATGGAAACCGGTGACGACAAGGACCCGACCGCGCCTTCCCCCGCTGTCACCCGATGGACGGTGGGTCTGACCTGCGTATCGATCGTGGCGACCGGTTTTCTCATCGCCGGGCTGCTGCACGAGCCGGAGCTGGAGTCGACGACCGCACCGGTCACCCCCACCACGGCAGAGCCGCCGGATCCGGCCGAATACTCCTATGTCACTCCGCCGGTCACGTTTCCGGTGGAGATCCCGGGTTGTGATGTCGTCGAGCCCCCACAGCAAGGGCAATCCATCGGGATGGCCTACTTCGACACGCACGGATACGACAATCCGTCCTATCCGTGGTTTTCCGGCCCCAAGGCCGTTGCGATGACGCAGGCGCTACAGGATGCGCTCCCCGGTGATGTCGAGATCGCCTTCGCATCGGTGGATCGCTCGCTGGTGTTCCAACCGATCCTCGGCGATCCCGCGGAGGATAAGGGACTCGGCGGTTGGACCACTGCGCACGCCACGCTGCTGCGCGGCGATCGAGCGGGCATGCTGTCGGTGACCGTTCGGAAGTCCACCACGCCGATCCCGCGGTGCGTCGCCGGAAACCTCGACGAGAGGCGACACCTCCCCGACGGCACGATCGTCGATACCGATGACACCTGGTACGAGACGAATGGGATTCGTACCCTTTCGCGCACCGCCACCGGTTATCTGCCCGACGGATCCGTCGCCCACGCGAACGCGACCGATGATGCCACGGACGGAACCGGCCGTGCCCGAGCCGTCCCCCTGACCAACGATGATCTCGTCGCGCTCGTCACCGCCCCCGGACTCCGCGTCAGCGCGCCTGTTCCACCCGGAACACCGAGCCCGCCCGAGTCCTGCCATATCGGCTCGGAATCCTCCGCTGTGATCGATCAGGCCCAGGCCCGCCGGTGGGACGCGGTGCTGGCACAGATTCCGCTCGACGGCTTGACCCTCGACCGGCCGTTGGGGGTGCTGCTACCAGCGGGCACGGGCGGGGTGTGCCAGGCGGTTCGAGTAACCACACCCGGCCGGCAATCGCAGTTGAGCGTCGCGATCAGCACCGGACAGCCCCTCCCGCAGGAGCCTGATACTTCATCGAACGATGGCGCGACCCATGTGGAGGCACGGCGGCTGCCGGACGGGGCGGTGGTCGAGACCCGCGAATGGCGAAGCACGCTGATGGAGCCCGTCGCCGTCGCCGCGAACGACCCGCACTGTCAGCGTCACCCGCCAGTCCGGGACACGGATCCAGGTCACCTCCGCCGACGCCCCCGCCGAGCCTCTGCCGTTCGCGCTACTCGAGGAGATCGCTCTGCATCCGGGCCTCGAGGTGTCGCGATGAGAACGGTCCCCGGGCTTCGCAACCTCGTGCTCGCCGCCACGGCGGCCGTAATCACCAGCGCCGGTGCGGTGGTGGTCCTCTCACAACCCGAGGACAGCACGCGCAAGATCACCGGCACCGCGGATTCCGCTCCGGGCCTCGCGTGGTCGACAAGCGCCGCCGCCTACGGGCGAGCACGCGCGGAGTTCCGCGACCCCAGGGCGGGCACCGAATTCGATACCGGTGGAGCAGGATTTGTCGACGCGGGGGATACGCTGGTGACGGTGGTCGGTGTGCCGGACGATGGCATGTACTTGCGCGATCCTGTGCTGGTCGGCATCGACGCCGGCACCGGTGCACAGCGCTGGCGGACCCCCGCCGCGGACCTGCGCGGTTGCGGGCCAACCCCTGTCGACGACCAGGTCGTATGCTTCACCTCCGACCAAGCAATGATCGGATACGACGTTGCCACCGGCGAGGTCGCGCGCACGCCGACGAATTGGCTTCCCTTCGCCATCGCGACACTCGACGATCGCGTGTATGTCGCCGAGGGTGACGTCGAATCCGATGACGTGCGCGTCCATGCGGGAACGCTCGCCGATCCGGATGCGTACTGGTCCCAGGCGTTCAGCATGGGTACCGCGTGGGAAGATCTGCCCGCCGACGCCTTGGATGTGTCCCACGGCCAGGGTGTATTCACCCTCGGCATCGATCTCGCCGGGTTCGACCTCACCAGCGGGAAGCCGACCTGGAGCGCGACCCAGGAGGGATGCTCCGACTCCGACGCAACCAGCGGCGCATTGGTCGTGCACACCCGAACCGAATGCCGCGGTTACAGGATCACCGGCAGCACCATCCTCGACCGCACGGGCCGCACCATTGCCGCCACCGATAGCGAAGTCGCCCAGACCCTTTCGATCGACCTCCCCACCGACGAAACCATCCCCGTCCTACTCGGCGACAGCGCCCATGACCGCCGCACCGGCAGCCCGAGATGGCGCAGCTCCGACCTGATTTCCGTACCCCGGGAGACCAACGAATACAACATCAATGCCGCGACCGGCACCGCGGCGGCAATTCTCGGCGACATCGCACTGCTGCGAGACATCGACGCGCACACCACAACCGGCCTGGACTTACGCACCGGGCACCGGCTGTGGCGGACCGAGACCACTCGCTTCGGCACCTTCCAGGGATGGGATGGACACACCGTTGTCCTTTCCGACCACACCGGACTCTGGGCGGTCGACCCGCGTACCGGCGCCATTGCGTGGGACATTCCGTTTCTCGCTGTGAACGCCGATCCCGATGCCCTCACCGAACCCGGTCAACTCGCCGCACACGGGAAGGGGCGCTACACCTACGCCAGTGCCCGGACGTTGATCGGGCTCCGTCCTCTCGAACGCTGAAACCGGACTGCCTCGAGATCCCGCGTACGTCGCTGCTCTTGCACCGGACAACGGCCGATATCGCGGCACCGGCGCAACGAATACCGGGCAGGAACCGCTGATGACACGGGACGGTCCCGAATGTCGGACGCCCGGTTCGGCTAGCAGCCGTGCGTGGCTGTGGCCTCGATCGCCCTCTTCATCTCCGCGATACCCAACTCGGTCCGGATCCGGATTTCTGGTGCGAAGGCGTCGGGCAGGATGTCGCTGATCCAGATGAGCCGAGCTTGCTTCCCCTCGTCCCGCACCTCGAATGAGGCATGATGGTGATCCAGTGCGGGCCTGGATCCCTCGACCACGGAGTAGGCCAACCGGCGGGCTTGGTCATCGCTCGAAACGATCAGCTCCCGGACGACATGTCCGTCGGGGAACGTCAGGAACCGCTGTACTCCGTCGATGCGGGTATCGAGAACTCGGCCGGGCAGTAGCCGCTTGTGAACGGCGCCCACGTCGCGCACGACATCCCAAACATGTTGTGGCGACGCATCAATGATGACTTCATGCCGAATGGAGGCCATGGTGCCAACCTACCGCGCGAAATCTTGTCCACACTCATGCCGAAGGTATCGGACAGCAACGGCGAACCGTGCTGGCCAACATCCTTACCCCCTGGATTCCGTCACCTGGGGGTTCCGGTAGTAACCGCCGAAAAACCAACGGATATGGGGTCGCCGTAGTATCGGCCGAATTTCGGGCGGATATGGCGTAACCCGCTGGTAGAGGCGGGTTACGCGCGCTGGGTGCCGGTCAGGCCGGGGGTTGTTGGGTGAGGCGGTCGCGGTAGATCCGATATGCCTTGCGGTCGGCGGCCGCGGTGCTGTGTGCGAGGGGTTCGGCGGCGGCCAGCAGTGCCTGGTGGATGTGTGGTGGGGCAGTGACGTGCAGGCTGTAGCCCTGGCCTCGCCGTATCTGCCGGCCGTCGCGTAGGGCGTGGCGTTCGGTTTCGCCGAGGTCGGCGGTGTGGGCGGTGAGGTGGTGGGCGAGCTTGCCCGGGATCTCGATTCGGATCGGGCGGGGTTCGTCGATATCGGTGGGGGCGGGTTGTTCGGGCCGGTCGGGCAGCAGGTCGGCGAGTGCGGTGCGGATCGCGACGCGGCTGACTCGGTGTTGTCGGGCGAGGGCGGCGATGCTGGCGCCTTCTCGATATTGGCGGCGGACTTGTTCGAGGTCCCCGTTCGTGGCGACCTGGGGGCGGCGCCCCGATATCGCACCGTTGGCGCGGGCGGCTGCCAGGCCCTCGCGGGTGAGTTCGTTTTGCAGGTCGCGCTGGAACTGGCCGACCGAGATGAGCACGTTGACCAGCATGGTGGTGGTCGCGTCGGCGGCGGCCAGGTCGGTGATGCCCGACAGCGCGCCGGAGAGCACCCGCAGTTTCACCTGGTGCCGCTGGCACCAGTCGCGCACGGCGAGGATGTCGGCGAGGTCGCGGCACAACCGATAGAGCTCGGACACGGTGAGCCGGTCGCCGGGGCGCGCGTATCGGGCGAGCTCGCGGAAGCCGTCGCGGTGCAGCGCGGGGATCTTGGATGAGGTGGCCGGATCGGCGAACAGTCGCACACCGTGCGCGCCGTCGACGAGACCGGCCTCGGCGAGCAGGTGGGTCTGGCGCACGGTGCTTTGCTCGTCGGTGGAGACCCGCGTGTAGACGAGTTCGGCCATGACCGCAGCGCCCCTTCTTTCGATCCGGTTGCTCTCCGTTCACCGTTCTATCTGTCGTCAAACCCTGTCGTCAATACGGAACGGACGGCAATGGATCGGGAGTGCTGTTTCCGCACGATCCACGCGGCCCGGGAGCCGCCCCCGATGGGTGTCGTCAAAGGGCCATTTGACGACATTATCGCAGCACGGATGCCGGCTTGTTACGGCGGCGCTGTTCGGTGGCCAGCGCCATGGTGTGCTCTCCTGCATTGCGGTCCGCGGAAACGCGGCGGAGTTCAGGGCGATGATCGGTTCTCTCTGCGTCGGCCGTCCACGAGGTCGTGATCATGGAATATCGTGCCGGTCATGACCACGAATGACTGGTTGGCCGACACCCGCACCTCTTATGACACGGTCGCGGTCAGCTATGCCGACCAAGTGCGCGGCGCCCTCGCCGGACACCAGTACCTTCGCGCGGCTCTGGCGTTGTTCGCCGACAGCGTGCGGGTCGCTGGCGGCGGGCCGGTCGCGGACGTCGGCTGCGGCCCCGGTGAAGTCACCGCCCACCTACATGAGCTCGGTGTCGACGCCTTCGGTGTCGACCTCTCCCCGGCGATGATCGACGTGGCCCGGCGCGACCACCCCGGCCTGCGGTTCGAGGTGGGCTCGATGACGGACCTGGACCTCCCCGACGCTTCGATGGCAGGCCTGCTCGCCTGGCAGTCGTTGATCCACATCCCTGACGACGAGGTGCCGACCGTGTTCGGGCACTTCCGCCGAGCATTGCGTCCCGGCGGACCGCTGCAGCTCCTGTTTCACGTCGGCGACGAGTCGTTGTTGAAGACGGACGGCTATGGCGGTCACCCGATGAATGTTCATGTCCACCGCCGTCAGCCTGACCAGGTGGCATCCTGGCTGCGCGATGCCGGATTCGTGGTCGAGGCTCAGATGCTGCTCGACCCGGACGCGAAAGCTCAGCAAGCGATTCTTTTCGCACGCAGTAAGTCCTGACTTCTGCATATGTCGGGCTCGCCAGTCGGATCCGGAGCCGATGCCCGAGATGGACGCCGACACTGCGCTATGCCCTCGGCGCGACCGTCGTGACCACGGACGCGCTCTACACCTGCAAGCCCTATGGATCCCGCCCGAGGCAGCGATCAGAACAGGGTGTCGCGGACCCGCAACGGCCGATATCCGGTTGGGCCGAGTGCGGCGAGTTCGGCGTCGATGTCGACCTCGATCGCGCCGAAGAAATTGATGTTGGCGCTGTGGGCGGGGCTGATGTGGGCCAGGACCTCGTCGTCGATGCGCTGCCCGGCCCGGCGCATCTGTTCGACGGCGAGCCCGTAATACTCGGTGGTCCAGGCGATCACGGCGTTGGTGGCCAGGGTCAGGCACCAGGCTTGCTCTGTCTGGTCGGCGAGCTGGCGGGCCCGGATCATCCCCTCGTGCGCGTAGAGCAGGTCGCGGCGCAGCGCGTGCAGGGATTCGCCCTTGTTGAGCTGGCGGGCGATCTTGCGCCGGTAGTCCGGATCGGAGAGGTATTTCGCGGCGTAGATGGTGCGCCGCAACGCCCCGTACTCCTTCAACGCTGCGGCCAAGGTGTTCTGGCGCCCCGACGCCGAGAGCTTGCCGACCAGCAGGGAGGCGGTGGCGTGCCCGAACTTCAACGATCCGGCCAGCCGCAGCAGGTCGTCCCAGTGCTCGGCGATCAGGTCGAGGTTGGCCTTGCGGGTCATCAACGGGCCCGCGTGCGGGAACCGGGTCTCGGCGTCGGCGCGCGGGCCCGGCCGGTACAGGGTGATACGACCGAGGTCCCGAATCCGTGGGGACAGCTGCATGCCGAGCAGGTCGAACAGCCCGAAGTTGACCAGGGTGACCCCGTGGGTGTCGGTGGCGTGTTCGGTGATCGGCAGATCGGTGGCATTACCCAGGATTTCGTCGAGCACGTAGTGGGCTTCGCGTTTGGTCGCCACGATCACCTTGGTGCCGTAGGTGGCGTGCTGGTCGGTGACGTGGGTGTAGGTCGACAGGCCCTCGTTGGCGAAGTAGCGGCTCATCGGCCGCGCGGTCGTCGACTTCCCCCGCGTCGGGAACCGCTGCCCATCGCTGGACGACAGCGTCCCGGCACCGAACACCGGGGTCAGCGGCAGCTTCTGGTGGTAGTCGATGAGCACCAGATTCGCCGCGCGCAGGGTCTCCTCGCGCACGTACCATTCGTCGGTCCAGGACAAGATGTCGTAGGAGATGCCGCATGCCTCGGCCATCCTGGTCAACCCGAGGTTGGTCGAGTGCGCGAGCAGCACCGCGATCAGGTTGCGTTTCAGCTCCGGGGTGCGGGTGGCCTGGCCGCCGGCGTGGGTGAAGCAGTCCAGGTAGCCGGTGTGTTTGTCCAGCTCGATCAACAGCGACACGATCGGCGCGAATGGCAGCATCTCGGTCAGCTCGGCCTTGAGCGCGATCGCTTCGGCCGGAACGTCTTCGGCGGTCAGCGGGGAGATGATCAGGTCTCCGGACTCGCCGTCCAGGCGCACCGGGCCCTCGCCCTCGGCGAGCAGCGCCTCCAGCTCGTCGACCGCGACGTGCAGTTCTTCGACCACGGAGGCCAGGGCGACGCCGGGATCGGCTGAGCGCCCAACCAAACGGCAGAACTCCTCGCGTTGTGGTTCCCACTGCTGCCCGGTGAGCAGGTAGGCGGCCGGGTCGGCATAGCGGCGCGAGCCCGGCACGTACACATCGCCGCTGCGCAGCCCGTCGCGTAGCCCGAGCAGCACGCACAGCTCCCAGTAGTGCCGATACGCGGTGGCGCTACCGGACTTTCGCGCCTGATCGAGGTAGCCGCGCCACTTCGTGGGCACGAACCCGGTCGGTGCCTCGTCGAAGACCTTGCGCCGGTCGGTGGCGTTGAGCTCGCGCAGCATCGCGACCGCGATCAGCAGCTCACTGGCCGCGGTCCCACCCGCGAAACCCACCGTCGCCAGCACTGCGGGGGTGAACTGGCGCAGGTAGTTGTAGGAGGAATCCAGCGCCGCGAGATGCCCGTGATCGCGGGGCAGCCGGGGTTTGGCCTGCGCGAGCGCCGCCCGCAGGGGTTCCCAGCCGATCTTCTCGCCGCGGATCAGCGCGCCGATCTCCTCATCGGCGACCGCCGGATCGGTCACGATCGCCAGCAGGTCGTCGAGCAGGGCCTGGCGGTCCTCCCCGGACTTGCCGCGTTCGGCGAGCTCGGCTTGCATCCGGCGTTCGGCGGCACCGAATTTCGCCGAGATCGCCTGGTCGAACAACGCCACGACCTCGTCGAGGACGTCGGTGCCGGACTGGGCCAACACGGTGAGCAGGATCGGATACCGGCGCTGCGGGTCGCGGCGTTCCAAGGCTTGCGGGGTGAGTCGGCGGCCCATCGTGGCCAGGAACCGGCGCCGCTCGGCGGGCAGCACCGACATGTCGAGGCGATCGGCGCCCAGTCCGCGCAGGAACGCCAGCTTGTCGACCTCGGCGCGCACCGCGGCCGCAGACGCCTCCACCGGACCGGTCGACAGCCACCGCAACCGCGACACCCCCAGCGAGGCGTCGACGGTCAGCAGCGCGTCCAGCTCGGCGCACCGGGCCGGGGTGAACTCATGGGCCAGGCGGTCGTAGGTTTCGCGTTGGGCATGCTCGCGGGCGTGGGCGATGCGTTCGACCATGCTCACCGGGCCCGGGCGGATCACCCGCGCCGAGATCAGGTACTCGCACCCGAGCCGGAACAGCAGGGTCGGGGAATCGTGTTCCATTGCCCGCGCGAGCAGGAACTCGTCGAGTTCCTTGAGTTCGAGCGCACCGGCAGCGCGCCAGCCCAGATACTGGGCGACCAGGCGCAGGTGATCGGTGCGGGTCTGCGCACGGCGGCCGTAGGAACGAATCTCGGTGCCGTCGACGCGCAGCTGCTCGGCCAGCCGGGCTACCGCGACCGGCGGCGCGGTCACCACCCGATCGGGCACGAACCCCAACCACGGCAACGTGCACAACGCGATCGCGATACCGAGCCGATCCGCTGGACCACGCCCGCGCCCCGGATCGACGAACGCCAGATCTGCCGGCGAGAGCGTGAAGAACCGGAACAACTCCTCACGCCCGATCTCGGGGAACTCCCGCAGACGCGCCAACTCCTCATCCGCGAACACCCGCGTCGCCACGAACCGACCTCCCACACCAACCAATAGCGTTGGGAGCCAAGCCAACCAGTAGTCCGCCTACATCGCAGGCCGAATCAGGGACTCACCGGCGGCCAGCCGCGGCGATACCCATATCCGTTGGTTTTTCGGCGGTTACTACCGGAACCCCACCTGGGACCGGCGACGGCGCCAAGTCAGGTCGACATCTCCCCATCGAGTGCGAGGCAGGGTTCAGGAGTCGTCTTGCACGGCCGCCGGCTGATGAGGCGAGTTGCCTGGGCTCCCCGACCACGGCGTGGCTCCCGCCGGTCGATGAGGCGTCTCGGCGCAGGGATCCGGCAGCGGGCCGGTATGGTCGGCGCCGAGAGCTCTCCGCCAGGGATGCGGGTGTACGGGATCGACCGGTGCGTACGCCTCAGGCGGGGTGCTGCCCCTGCGTGACCCTCGCGGTGATCGGCGATCCTCCCGCGCAGGATCTGTCGGTTCGAATCCCTCCGGTGGCCGGCTGCCGATGAGGCCTGGTGGACGATCGCTTTCACCTGGCGCAGCCGCCGGGTTCTGCGTCGGATCGGCCGCTGTGGCACCACCTGTGCCCGCACGAGGCAATCCGCTCGCTCCGGAATCGGGTGCGCTATCGATTGTCCCGACGTCGGGTGTTTCATTGTCGACGAAATGGTCTGCCACCGCTCGCCAGTCACCGAGCGCTCGAGCGCTCGTCTCGGCGCCGATCGGATACCCCAGCCACGAGGCCACCGTGAGCACCCGATGGTCCGTGTTAGTCGTGGGAGACCGGCTGCCATCCAACAGCGCGGTGGCAATGTCCGGGTCCGCACGCGCCAATCGCGCCACCGTATCCGGGTCGGGCCGCGGGGCCACCCCGAACTCGTCCAGTACCAGGAACGACTCAGCGGCGGTGACTAGCGTCAGAATCCGAGAGGCGTCGGTGTGCCGACCCAGCCGCCAGAGCTCGGTGACCGGATCGGTGACGCCCGATTCCGACGCCGAATCCGCCCCGCCGACTATTTCCATCAGCTCCTGTTCGATCCGATCAGCCCTGCCCTGCAGGCGATCCCAGACCGCCGGATCATGTCGTCCCAACCGGGCCATCTGTGTCATCGCGGTGGCGACGTCTCGCTTCCACAGCATCGTGTCCCTGATCCAAGGCAGCAGGCGGGCCGCCGAGTCGGCGTCAACCGCATCCCGCCATTGCTCGAAATCCGCACTCTGCAAACGATCCAGCGCCAGATCCAGCGCCCATTGCAGCGGCACTGCCTCTACTTCGTCCGGGTCTGTCTCGATCAGTTCGGCCAGCGACGCGCGGAGAGCGTGCCACTGCTCGGTCGCGTCGCTCGGGTCGACGGAATCGACGGTAGGCTCCACAGTCCACATCGCATCGAACGGGGCCGGTGCGGTGACCGGGCTCTCGACCGGGAGTGGAATCGGCCCGGGCTCACCCGGGTCGAGGAACCGGGCGACCGCTACGATCAATCTCGCCAATTCCGTAGATCGAATCTCGGCGGCGATTCGCCGCAATTCGGCCAGCGGGTCGGTGGTGACCGGTGTATCGGTCAACCAGGCCTTGTCGGCAAGACCTATAATTTGGCGCAGATCGTTAGCGAGATCTGTTCTCCTGTTGTCCAGTTCGTCCTTTCTGCTGTCCAGTTCGGCTTTGCGGGCCGGATCCCCTCCGTTGTGGATCCTGTCGGCCGACGCAGCCTGGAAATCTGCATCGAGCTGCACCCACTCCCCGATCCAGCGGCCGATCCGGGTCAGATCACCCGCCCGCTTCGCTCGTTCCCAGTTCGCGGGATCGAAATGCCGCAACCGCTCCAACACCATGTTCAATCCCTGGCGTACCGCTGCCTGGCGCACCTGGTTCGGATCCACCTGCAGCAATACCGCCAGTTCCGCCCGCAACGCCGACTCAGTGGCCAGGAGGTCGCGGTAAGGGTGCGGTGTTTCGGCTCGGTCGACATCCTCCGGCGAACGGCTGTCGATGCGACCGGACGGTCCGGTACTTCCCCTGTCGCCGGTCGTCACGCTGTCCTGAGCGGCTGTCGGCGGGATGGCCGGATGTAAGGATGGATCGACGGACTGCCCGGTCATCAGGTCGGTGAGTGTGGGCCTGGTGAGCCGAAGTTGCGGATAGTCTCGACCCAGGAGCGGAAGCAGGAATCCGCCGACCATCATCGCGATGTTGGAGCCGGAGCTCGAGCGGTGCGGCTCGACGTCTACTCCTGCCAGCGACCGCCGGAGCTGACCGGTGGACACCTCGGCTTCGCCGGCCGGGTAGAACGTGACGAAACCCGGGCACACACCCCCACGGTCGGCAGCGCGTGCCTGTTTCGCCGGTCCGGTGATCGCGACCGACGTGATCGTCCGGCTCGCGATGTCGAATTCGACGGCGAACCGCGGCGGGTGGCGCGGCTCGGTGAAGTCTCCCAGTGTGGTGAACGTGACCCCGGCCATCACACTCAAGCGGCTGGCGAATTCCAGGACGCCGTGCTGAATGCGGGCCCACGGCCAGCCCTCGATCACGTCGGCATGCTCGGCGAGGCTTTCGAGATACCCGCGCAGCACGATAAGCACGCTGCCCATGTTGGTCGCGGCGCTGAGCACCGTGTTGTTGCCCGGTATGTCGAACTCGTCGACGGAATGGGCCGGCAGATCGAGTTCGGCCCGGCGGTGCGGCGGAATCGAATTCAGGATGGGTGCCCGGTCCCGGGTGCGTTCATCCTTGATCGCCGCGAGATCCTGCCATGCCGGCCCGTCCACCAGCTCCCAGACCACGGTCAGGTGCTCTACCGCCGCCTGCATGAACGCGTGCCGGCCGCTGTCGCGGGGGTATCCGTCCCGGCCGTGCATCACGTAATCGTCGTCCAGCCACGACGCAATATAGCCCGGCTCGACGTGCGAATACGTCGACCGGAGTGCCGCCGTGACTCGCTCGGGACGGTGCATCATCTGCTGCAACGCCGTCTCGGTCAACTTGTACTGCAGGCATGCCGAGGCGATCGATCGCTCCAACGAATACCGCAGGTAGGCAAGCTCATCCGGTGGGAACAACTCCGTCAGCCGCCGGCTGGTTCCACCGATCTTCAGCGGCACATCAGTTTCCGCGAACCGCCGCCCGATCTCGGTGATGATCGCGGGTCCCAGTGACGGGTCTTCGAGCACCCTGGTCAGCCCCTCCTTCAGCATCCCGCGGATCAGCGATACGACCGTGCGGGGCACCTGCGCCGACGGCAGCCACTCCGTCGGTATATTCATCTCTCCCAGCGAGCCCACCGGCTCCCGGCCAACCGCACGGCCGTCACCGTCCGACGATGGATCGGGTGATTGCTCGGCATGACCTCCCGCGCGGCGCACTGCCGGATCGGACGTCCCACTGCGGCGGCCCACCCCCTGCCGCGACGCGTTACCCGGGTCCCGCGACCATGGCGTGCCCCCCGGCACCGCCTTGCCTGACGTCGATCGATGCGCCGTCTCCGCGGCGGGATTTCGTTGGGCGGCGGGGTCGTTCGACTCGGCGCTGGAAGATCCTCGCCAGCCCCGTTCGTCCGTGGAATCGGAGTTGTCGGATGGTCTGCTGCCGATGTATCCGCCCGAGCTCGGGTCGCCTTTGCCGTGCCGGGAATCGCTGTTGCCGTCGGCGTATCGTCCGTGTTCGGAGTCGACCGGTCGCGCGATCATTCTGCGGCCGGGTCGACGGCGATCCACCGATGCCAGGGTCGCGCCGCGTCCGGCGGTGATCTGCGCGGAGTTGATCAATGCTTCGCTGGGCTGCCCCGTCGCCGAGTCGTGGTGCAGATAGCCCTGATGCACGTCCTCGACGCCGGCGAAGGCCGGTGAGTCGGGGAACTCGGCGCCGATTCGTTTGCCGCCGAATGCCTCGGTGGCGGGGTCCATGCCGAGTCCGAGCCTCGGGTTGAAGCGGCTCCATGCGCCGGGCTTGTCCGCTCCGAACATGGTTACCGGGTCGCGCCACGACGCGAGGACATAGACTGCGCCTGAGCCGAGGCCGAATTCCTCGGCGTGGCGGACCGGACCCGCTCCCGGTGACCCCGAGAGGGTGATCGAGCCGACCAGACCGGCGAGCCTGCCGCCGCGGCCGGCATAACATGTGGTGACCGAACCGTAGCTGTGCCCGTAGAGCCGGTTGACAAGCCTGCCGGGGGCGGCGGTTCCGGCGCGACGCCGAGTGGCATGCAGTGCCGCGATGTCACACAGCAACCGGTCTCCGCCGACCCGTGCGCGGCGTCGGAAGGCGGCTTTCACATAGCCGGTGTTCAGCGGCCCGGTCGGCGCGTCGTATCCGATCCAGATGATCGAGGCCAGCTCCAGCGACGGATCGACGCGCAGCGTCTCCGCATACAGGTTGCGCAGCGGCTTGAACTGGTAGGCGAGCGAGGAAGACGTCGTATTCGTACCGGGCACATGCCAGTTCACCGTGTGCGCGGTGTCGACATTGCCGAGCGCGGCGACGACCTTGCCCTTGCCGTGGAAGGCGGTGGAGTCGTAGCACAGCAGGTGCACCGGAGGACTGCCCGGCATCTCGGCGGCCTGCAGGTCCAGCTGTCGCAGGTGATTTCGGACATGGATCAGGTTGCTGAACTGTTTCCTCTCGGCGGCAGTGAGTTCGGTCCGCATCCAGTCGAGCATTCCCACCCCGACCGGCCTGCGGGCGACGAACTCGTCCAGCTCGCGGCGGATCGACAGCCGGTTTGCGTGGTCGCGGATCACAGCGGGAAGGCCGTCGGCGTTACCGATCTGGTGTGGGTAGACCTGGATGAGCGCCCGTTGCGTGCTGCTCAGCCCACCGGGCTCGGCGGGGTCGCTCAGCGTGTCCCACCACTCGCCGTTCTCGATCGCACGGCGTTGTGCGGAACCCGCCGACAGGCGATGCCCCCAACGCTGCAACCTATCCGCGTCGTCGATACCGCCCGCGCGTAGCGCCTCGTCGGCCAGCCGCCGCTGTTCGTCATCGAAACCGTGATCCACGGGCAACGATCCCCAGCGGTATGCCACGGCCACATCCGCCTGCGTCGGGTCCTGCCGGTCCATCCATTCCACGACCGCGTCCAGACATTCGTTCGTCGTATATGTCTGGGCTGCCGCGGAGTGCGTGTGCTGCACCGCGGCAAGAAGTTCGTTCTCCGCGAGGTATTGTCCGCGCTGGATTTCGCCTCTGTCCGAATCGGTTTCGCCGTCGGTGGACAATCCCGCGCGGGTCGCGATCCGCGTCGCGACGTGTCGGACGATATCGACCGCGCGCAAGCCACGCACGGAATCCTCCGGATCGAAGGTGGCAGGTGATACCACCGGCCCGAACCGGTTGATCAGGAGTTGGTATTCGGCGGCAGTGAGTTCGTCCAGTGCCGTCCGCAGGTCGGCCGGACTCGCCTCGGCCAGCGCGGTGGCCAACACCGCCTGCGACCGGTTGTGTTCGGCCGCGAGCGCACTCACCGATCGACGCGCCGCGAGCAGCGCCATGTTGCGGATCACCTGGCTGCGTGCTCCCGCTCGGACTTGGCGTAGCGCTCTTCGATCCGAGCCGAGTCCTTGCACCGTGCGTTCCAGCTGCTCTTGGCTCGCCTCGGCAATCAGTTGTCGCGGATCCGGCTGGTCGGCGCCGACGAGGGCGGCGTACATGGCCGCTCGGAGACGGTCGGATTCGGATGTCGTGGACGGGTCGGCAGGGCGGCCCGTTGTCAACAGCCGCAACAGCCGCATCCGCTGATTTCTGAGCTTGCGACGGACACTGGCCAGCTTCGCCCGCACATCACGCTCGGAAAGATCGAGCATAATCGCAATCTGGGCGTGCGTAATGCCCTTTCGCACATGCGCGAGAATTTCGGTCTCGCTGGGTGTGAGCGATAGTCCGTCGATGAACTCGCGCGACCAAGGCGTCGTCCGCGGCGTCTCCTCCGAAGTCGGCCCATGTGCAGACTCACCCGGTTCGGGTGGCCTGCTCCCGATGAACCCGCCCGGCCTGGTCGTGCCCTCCCCTGGCTCGGAATCGTCGCGCCTCGCCGATGTAATCGGCGACTGATCCGGCTCCGCCCTCGCCTGCTGCTCGCTCGCGATGAGGTCGGCGGGTTCGCGATACTCGAACGCGCTGCGCAATCGGACCACCATATCGGCGAGAACATCTCCCGCAGCAGCAACCGGCAACCCCACCTGCTGGGCAGCGCGGGCCAGCGACATGCCCTCGACCAGATGAAGCATGACCAGCCGCTCCGCAGTGGCGGGGTCGGCCATGTCGGCCAAGGCGGCACGGACCGTCATCGCGAAGTCACGGTCGGAGAACCCTTGGGAAACCGGATCGGCTACGGTCCAGTGCCGCGACCCGTCGTTGCCGCTGATCGGGGCATCCAGCCGCAGAATGGGCCGAGCCAGGATCTCCCGAGCCAGCCCGACGTCGGCCACCTTCAATCCCGCTCGCCGCGCGATCTCGCTGTCCTCGAGCGCCGCGCCTTCGGAGACCATCCGATGGATCTGCGCTTCCACCGTGCTCACGAGCTTACGGGTGCGATTGTCGAGTTCGGGGAATCGGAGCGCGAGACGGTACCGGAATACCGCCGCGCGGCAACTTGCCCAGGCATGGGCGGCGAACGAGGCAGACGGAACGTGGTTGGTCATCGCGCCCAGCATCCCCACCCAAGCGGCCTGTACGGCTTCGTCACGAATGTCTGCGGGTTCGCGACGCGCCACCGCCTCCGGAACCCACGCGAATCTCTCGAGAATCCTGTCCTGAATCGCCTTCTCTTCGGGCGAACCCACCCGAGTCACGAGATACCGTTTGAACAGTTCTTCTTCGTCTCGATAGCCGGACGGCTCGTAGCGATCCGCGTAGAACCGCTCGACGATCTCCAGCAACAACTCGCCACCGACGCCCTGCGCTCGACACAGTTGCCGCAATGTGCGCAGCCGCGGAAGATAGAGATCATTGTCGATACTGGAGACGGTTTTGCGAGGCATCCGCGCTCGCTGCGCGAGTTCGGCCGCCGATATCCCTTCGTCGTGACGCAACGCCGCGATCCAACGCCCCAGCGATCGGTGTGCGGCGGGATCGATATCGGCGGTGACATCCGGGTAGAAATCCCGCACCGCATGGATCAGCAGGCCACCCGAGACGCTCAGCGCCCGGCAGATCCGCCGGAACGTCTCGAACCGCGGGCGCTGATTCTCGGTCTCCACCTGTGCCAGGTACTTCGTGGACAGACCGGTCGCCCGGGCGAGTTCGGCACGGCTCATGTCCCGGTCGTTACGCAGCGCGGTGATCCACCCGCCGAGGTCGTGTGCCGCCGGCTCGAGATCGAGATCGACGTGCGGATAGAAGTGCCGGGCTGCTACCGCGAGCGATGCGTCATCGATCCCCAATACCTCGCAGATTCGCCGAAAAACCGCGAACCTCGGTACATAATTTCCGGTCTCTATATGGGCGAGATGACCCCAACCGGGCCCGATCGCTTTCGCGAGCTCGGTCCTGGTCATATCCCGGTCGTGCCGCAGCGCCACGAACCAGCTGCCGGGTGCCGCGGGATCGTGCGCCGTCGGATCGAGATCGAGCACGAGATCCGGATAGAAATGGTGTGTAGCGGTGCTGAGGAGTTCCGGCGCGACCAGAGCCCGGCAGATCCGCCGGAAGATGATCGAGCTCGGAATGTATTCTCCGCCCTCGATTCCGGCGAGGTATCCCGCCGACGTGCCCGCGGTTCGCGCCACCTCGGCCTGGGTCACGTCCTGGTGGTGGCGCAACGCCACGATCCAGTTACCGGGTGAGCCGGGATCGTGCGCCGTCGGATCGAGATCGAGCACAAGATCCGGATAGAGGCTACGAGTAGCCTCCGCCAGCGCCTGCTCACCCACTCCCAATACCCGAGCGATACGGAAGAAGAGATTCGGTGGCGGGCGGTCCCCGTTCTCGATCTCCCCGATCCGCGTCGGCGTCACTCCGACCGCGCGTGCGAGGTCCGCCTTCGTCATGCCCCGGGTATTACGATGCCCGGCGACCCAGCCGCCCGGCGAATCATGCGCAGCGGCATCGGTTTCGAGTTCGACATCCGGATAGAACCGCCGAGTGGCCTCGGTCAGCGCCTCGCCCCCGACCCCCAGCGCGCGGCAGACCTGCTGAAAAGTGCCGAGTGACGTCCGTCGCCCGTTCTCGATATTGGACAGCGCGGCATTGGAAAGGCCCGCCGCTTGCGCCACGTCCTTCTGCTTCATCCCCTGTTCGAGCCGCAACCTCTTGAGCCACGCGCCCCGCGAAGCGTCCAACGACGGATCGGACTGCTCCGGGGGACGGCTGCCGATGAATCCGGGGTCGCCTGCCGAGGCCGAGGACGGTCGATTCCCCTGCGCCGGGAGTTCGACGACGAGGTCCGGCGTGATCTGTGGTGGCCGACCGGCGGTGACGTACTGGTGGATCACCCACTGCGGCGTGCCGACCGCCGCGCCGTGGATGTCCGCCTCGGCGAACCCGACGGCAAGGGCCTCGTATTCACGAAGCGTCGCCTTTGTTCCGTCGACGAAGGCGTACGTGGGCAGCCGGGCCAGCCAGGTCTGCTCGGTTTCTCGGATCAGGCCCAATTCGTGGAGCTGGGACCAGGTCTCGTCCAGCACCTGCCGCAGGGTTACCGACAGGAGCTCCACCGCATCGATCGCGTGGACGAATTCGTGGACGGCATCATGGTGGAACGGTCTGTCACCGATCGGATTGAAACCGCGCTCCCGCATCTCGATACCGCGTTCGACAGTCCATGCCGGCCTGCTGGCATTGCGCAAGCTGAACTGTATCCCCAGGGTTCGAAACGTGGTTTCGGAGTCGCGCTGGGCGAAGGACGCGGCGCCGGCGTTCTCGTTACCCAGGTAATCGATCCATAGTCCCCGGATGTTGGTACGACCCGGGAACCTGGTGAACATCTCGTCCAGCGCGCCGAGGATCTCCTCGACAACGTGGGCGGGAACATCTGGATGTTCGAACCCCAAGATCGGCATGTGCGGGTAGTCGCGGTTGAACGCCTCGACCAGCCGCGCCTTGGCCTGCGCTTCGACGTCGAGCCCGGCGCGATGCGATATCTCGCCCGGGGTTTGCGCGCCGCGCCACTCGACCTCCGCCAGCGCGTCCATGTATCGGCCGTGTATGTGATGCAGCGCGGGCTTGTATTCGTTGGGTACCGGAAGATCCGAAATCCACGATTGCAGGTACGCCACCCGCTCCCGAATGGCCGAGAGCTCCGGCCTCGGAATGCCGTGGTGCTGCCACTCCTCACGGCCGTCGATAGGCCGCACGAACATCGCGGCGAACGCACCTGTCGGCGTCGCGTTGATCGCGGACGGGGCGCGACCGCCTCGCACCTCGTTGTCCGGGCTTACACTCCACTCTCGCGCAGCGCGGTTCGTCCTGGTCACCGCGTCGAAGAGGCCGAGTCGCCCGGCCATGCGCGAGCCGAGAATCTCGCGGTCCAGTGCCGGCAGGCTGTCGCCCGGCTGCCCGGCAGTGATCTCCCGATAGACGGTGTCGTCCTGCAGAATCAGGCACGTACGCGCGACCGGCGCGTCCATGATCTCAGCGACTTTCCGTTGCAGCACCTGCTCGAGAGCTGCGACAGGGTCGGTGTACGTCTCGGCGAAGACGCGGGTGCCGTTGCCGAAGGTTACCGATTCGACCCGCACCCCCGGCGTATCCTCGACCAACGAGCGGTCAGCTGTTCCGGACGCCCTGCCCGCGAGCACCAAGTCCTGGAAGTCGGGACCGGCGGACGCGTCGTCGCCGGACGCGTCCTCTTCCCGCGGCCGACTGCCGATGAATCCCTGTGGACCGCCGCTCACTCCGTGCCGCGTGATGGTCTGGTCGAACAGTACGTCCTGGTCGCGAATCATCTCCTCGGGCAGGACGTCGGCCAGCACACGCACTCGCAGGTGCTCGCCGCTCGCCCGGACCGATAGTGAGCCGCCACGGCGGCGCGCCGCCAGCTCCACCGCGTCGGTGATCACCGAATTCACCCGATGGGCACCGAACTCGGAGGCGAGAGCGGCGAAGTGCGCGGGGAGCGCCTCTGCGACCCGGCGAAAGCGCTTCCGTTCGCCAGACAATCGCACCGACCAGGATCCGCCTGTTTCCGCCCACGCGAACTCGCCGAAACGAGCTCCGCCCCAGCTGTCCGCCGGCACGGCTCGCGGCTCGGGCGCCCGAATTCCCTCGACCGAACCGAAGACCTCGCGTCCGGTCCCGTCCCGCGTCGCCCACGACAGCCGGACTTCGTCTCCGGCCGCGACCGTCAGCGCGTAGTCCACCAGCAGAGCGGCGGCGGCCCGCAACCGCGCCGCGCCGGGGGAAGGATCGCCCAGCAGTTCCGCCACCATTGCGCCCACCCGCTGCCCGGACATGTCCGGTGAGAACACGGCCGATTCACCTCGTGCCGGGCCGCCGGGCCGCGGAGTGGATTCCCTTGGGTAGCTACTGTTATCACCGGCGATCGGGTCCGGTCCGGTGGGCTGATGTCCGGGAGGGTCACTGTCGGCAGCCGTCGTCCCACCGATGTCGGGCAGCGGAGATCGGACTGCGGCCGGGTCCGATAGTGCCCGGCTGCCGATCGGAACACCGTGTTGACCCGACCGCGACAAGTCGGATTCCCGTTGGATCGCGAGGGTGGGAGTGGACGCGCGGATGTTGTCCGGAGGCTCACCATCAACAGGTGGTCGATAGCCTGCCAGTGCGAACCGGCCCTGGCGAAATGGTGGGCTGCGGCTCGACCATTGGGATGGTGGGGACCAGCCCGGCTCCGGGGAGGAGACGACCAGACGCTGCGGCGTGGTCAGGCGAGCGAGGGGTTCGCCCGTATGGTCGAATTCTATTGCCAAGATGTCGCGGTCGGCTTGGTCGAGCTGGTCCATGTAGGGCTGTTGTTTGTGTTGCCACTGCTGAAAGGGGACGGCTTTGTTCAGCAGCGCACGGGATTCGGCCAGATCCGTGGGGGTGATCGGAGCCTCTCCGAGGGCGGCCGCTATATCCAGGACGACCAGATTCGGGGCATCTGCCCGGACACTGTCGTTGACCAGTAGCACCAGGTGGCTTTCGACTTCCCCGTTGTTCAGCCACTTGTAGACCAGTGCCTGGCTGCCCCCGGGCCGCTCTTTCAGCGAGTCGGCGGCCTCCTCCAGCGACCCGAAAGTCCGGAAGGCACCGCCGAAGGCGCGCTCCGTGTCCTCCTCGGTGTGGCCCCGCAGTGGCATGTCGTCCGGCATGTGGTAGGCGTGCTCGTTGTGGGGGTACAGCACCCGCATCATCGTCACGCCGTTGTTGACGCAGCTCTTCGGGCTGCGCTGGTGGATAGCGACGGTGAGGTCGAGCATGGCGATGACGGCCAGGTAGGTGGAGGCGGCGAGAACGAGGAGGTCGGTGGCCGGGTCGTCGGCGGTTTCGCCGGGGCCGAGCATCCGGGCGACCGCGTCGGCGAGTTCGTCGCGAGCAGTGGCGCTGTTCACCTCGGTGGCGGGAAGGTCCAGCAGGTCCGCCAGCTCTTTGCGGGCTGTGTCGACGGCGGCGCCGACCTGGCGCACTCCTTCTGCGCCCGCCACCTGGGCGGGTTCCCAGCCGAGTTCGGCGGCCAGCCGGTTGCGCCGCGGCGTCAGATGATTCAACGCTTGCTCGTCGGTGAGGGCGTCCGCCTGCAGCACCGCCGTGGGCGGGGCGTGGTCGAGGTGCTGGTTCAGCGCTTCCACGGCAGCGGAGGAGACGCCTGCTCGTTCCAGCAGTCGGCTCAACGGGTCGTCGTCATCGTCGGTGTCGAACACGGCCGCCTGGATCGATGCGGGTATTCCCAGCCACGCGGCCAGCCGCCCGAACCGGTCCCCCCGCAGGTGCGGTTGGAAGGCGTCAGGGCCGGTGTGCACGGCATCCATCGCTGCCCGGTCCACATCCACCCCGACGTGGCGGGTGTCCGATCTGGTCTGGTAACTATCCGCCGCAGTATGGGCCGCGCCCGGCCAGGTGTGCAGGAGGCCCGCGGGGTTGGTGTTGTGGAGCGAGGTTGCCGAGGTGGCAGCCAGATCTCTCGCGGCCGGGGGGGCGTGGGCCTGGTTGGCGCGGCGCATCGCACGTTGCAGATACGTGCGGTCGGCCGCATCGTTCTGCAAGGAGGACGTCAAGCTGCGCATCTCCCGCTCGGCCGCGGCGACATCGGCCGCAGCAGCCGCGACCTTGGTTCGCGCCGCCTGCACGGCCTGCCCCGGTTGTGCAGCGTCCGTGTTACCCACCTGACGGGTGGCTTCGCTGTATTCGGCGGTGGCCTCGGCGTGCTTGGCCACCGCGGCCCGATAGTGGGTGACCGCGACCCGCGCACCGTGATGCTGAGCCTCGCTGTAGAGGCGGTCGGACGCGGCGACGTTGAAACAGAAGCTGCCGTTGCGGCCGTTGCGGCCCGCGCGCGCCGACCACTGATGGTCCTCGTCCGGATTGGTCGGCGAACGCCCCAGCATGTGCGCGTGCACCCCGCCCAACTGGTCGACCTCGTCGCTGATCGACACGTCGAAACCCCGGCCGAGCATCCCCGTGCCGACAGTCACCGCGCCCCGAGCACCCGCGGTGTCCTTGACCGACAGCAGGTGTTCCTCGGCGGCATTGTTGTCGCCGTGATCGGCGAACCACCGGGCGTCGATCGCATTGTGTTCCACGCCCGCCTTGGTCAGCATCAGCGAGAAATTCCGAGCCACATCGTTGAAGGGACAGATCACCAGCACCGGCCGCCCCTCGCCCTGCAACTGCTGCACCCGGCCCACCGCGTCACGCAATTTCTCCGGCTCGGTCAGGAATATCCGATCCTCCTCCCCTGCCAGCTTCGAACGGCCGAAGTCCTCCACCTTCGCCAAGCCACCCTCGACCGGGAAATTCTCCTTGATCTCCGCCGCGGTCCGCTCCAGCGTCCCCGACATCAGATGCAATTTTTCGTACCTGCCGAGGACATCCTCCACGGTGACCTGTTTCGATCCCGTCCCATCGGAATACACCGGAGCACCGAATATCGCCTCCACCATTTTGTGGCGCCCCCCGAACCACCTACTCTCGGTGCCGATCTTCGGATCGCTTCGCGGCTTGCCGTACTCGTCGAGAATCTGTACCTTTTTCTCGAGACCCGCTCCGAAGATCTGAAAATCCCGATTCAGTTTCAGCCGACCGGCTTTGACGTCGAGGAAAGCACGAGCCATCTCGGTTTCCTCAGCGGTGAAATTCCGCCCGGCGTACCTTTCCCACAGCCGGTTCACCGTATCCAGGCACTGCTCGGGTTGCTCGCGCAGCGACCGCGCCGACAGCGTCCGTGCCGCCCCGACCTCCTCCGCCGTCAGCGCTCGTACCGCCCCCGCCTCCTCCGCCGTCAACGGCCCATCGTGCAGTGCCTGTTCCAGGTGCACCGACAGGTCCTCCGACGCCGTGATCCTGCTGCGCAAGACGGCTTTCAAGAAGTCCCGCACCCGGTATACCCCGGCGGCCTCCACCCCCGAGGCGATCTCCCGCTGCCCCTCGGACTGATAATGCACCGTCTGGTTGTGCACCAGCACCGCGTCCGCCTCATCGATGGTCGCGGTCTTTCCCGGTGGCGGCCGGTCGAACAGCTCGGCGGTCGCGCGCTCGTCGTAGGTCATGTAGTACACGGTCGGACGTTCCGGCTCGACCGGCGGATCGTGTGGATCCCAGCGCGCTACCTCGTACCCGAGACTGCGCAGCATCGGTGCGAATTCCCGAACTCCCTCGTTGGCCAGCACCTCCGTTGTGGTGATCACATGATGTACCCGCACCGGTTCACCGCTCGCCTGCTCCACCGGCTCACCTCGCGACAACTGCCACAACGTGTCCAGCGCACCGACCATGGACTTGCCCTGCCCTGTGCCCATCTGACGCATGAACCCATGCTCACCGAGCAGGAACGCCTTGATTTGATTCCACCGCGGTGTCTTTCCGGTCCCCTCGCGCATCGCATCGATGTACCGCAGCAGCGACTCCACCCGATCGCCGTGCTCCATCGCGTGTCTGCGCTGCTCCCACGACTCACCGGCCAGCTCCTCCTGCCGCAGCCGGTACAGTGTCAGCGCCTTCTGCGCCGCGGTTTTGAACTGCGTCTGCTGCTCGGGGCCGAGGTCCTGCTTCGTCGCCGGATCCGCCGAAGGCAACCCCACCAGCTGCTGTGCCAACTCCTGCGCCGGGCGGCTCGGTTCCTCGTACCCGATCGGGCGAGCATCAGCGGCCGCACCCTCGGAGTTCCCCACAGACGGCCCGTGCCCCGGCGGTAGGTCCGCCTGCTTCGGCGCCGTAACCCGGGGCGGGGCCTCACCACCCCCACCATGGCGGCCGGATACATCGCCCACCTCCACCCGCGAATCGACCTTCGCCGATCCCGGCCGCGCGTGGGCCGGCTCGTGCCCAGCCGTACCGTCACCGACCGGAGCCCGGGCCCTCCGGCTGCCACCGACCGCGCGCGCTTCTTCCTCGCCATGCTCTGCCGATCGCTGCCGTTGCCAACCGGACTGGTCGCCGTCCGTGCCCGACAGGACCGCACCGGAAGCCACACCACCTCCAGCCGGTGCGCCACCAGCACCGTGGACACCACCATCGGCCTGCGCATTGCCACCACCGTGCGCGCCGCCACCCGCCTGCCCATTGCCGGCTTGGGCGCCGCCACCACCAGCTGTCCCACCGTCCCCGGTTCGCGCTTCGCCGGCGCCACCAGTCTGCGCGCCGCCGCCATGCGCCCCATCGCCATCACGGAGCCGCGCAGCGCCAGCATGGCCTTGCGCATTCCCGTCGGCCTGCGCGCCGTCACCGGAGGGATCATCGGCACCGGCGGAGAGGTCTACACCGGGCGCTCGATCCTCGGCACGGTCCGCCGCTGCCCGCTCGCCCTGCCCCGCAGGCGAATCGGAGTCCCCCGGTTGCGCATCCGCCCCCGCCTGACCGCTCACGTGTTCATCCGGGCCCGGAGTTTGCTCACCCGGTCCCGAATCGGCGAGGCGACGCGCCAGGTCTCCCGCCTCGTCCAGCTCATGCTGCCCATCGCCCGTCGCTCCCGACGGACCCGACGAGACGGGGATCTCTTCGGGCTGCGGTTCTCCGGCGCCCATAGCGTTGCCCGGCGAGGCCGAGTTCACGGGCTGCGGCGCGGAACCGCCCTTGCTGTTCACCGCGACAGGCGGGGCGGGCGTCAGCGATTTCACTCCCTGGGGAGCCCCCGCCAGCCGCGTCACGGCATCCTTGCTGAGACTCACCGTCGAAGGATCCGGAGAGACGTAGCCTCCGCTGCCGTCGACCACTTTCCCGAGGGGGGAACCGAGATCCGAGTGGGCGCGACCGTGCACATCGACGACTCCGCCGAGTCCACCGCTGAGCAGCGACGCCAGAACATCTTCGAAGTTCTCCGGCCAGCCGGTGATCAATGCCGCCGCACCCAGACCCGACACCGCGCCCGCGACCCCCTGCACCAGCCCGAACGCCGAGCGGCTGGTCTCCAGACGAGGAAAGACCTTCGGCGCGAACCTGCCTGCGGCTACGCCGCCCACCGCACCCCCCGCGCCCGACACTGCTGCGGCTTCGATCGACTTCAGATCGATACCCCTCGGGTTCTCCCCGTTCGGGCCCTTGACGGTCGAGTTCCGGTCCCCCGACGCGACCTGCATAAGCTGCGCCGCGAGATCCACCCCGGCGGGCAGCGCGGCGGCCTTGCCGACGGCCAGAACCAACCGGTACGGGCCCAACGCAGAGAGTCGGGCCGCCGTCGTCGCCGCGCTCACTTTGTAGGCCTGCTCCAGGCCCGCGCGCATCAGCGCGACTTTGCCCCGGCCCTCGACCAGCATCGACTCCACCGCGGGAGCCGCGGCAACCTCTCCGGCCGGGCCGGCCGCGGCGGCTGCCGAGACCGTCGCGATGATGCGCCAGGCCAGCTCGATGCCGAACGCGAACATTACGCACAGCGTCTTCTCCGCATCGTTGGCGGCGGCGTGCGCCTGATCGGCCAAGGCCAGCGCTTCCTCGCGCAGCCTGGCCGCGCCCTCGCGGTGCAGATGCAAAATCTCGCGCACTCGGTCGCCCAGCACGCCGAGCGAATCCTCCTGCGCCAGTATCTCCTCCGCGTCCTCCGCGTGACCGTTCATGGCGGCGGCCTTGGCCCGTAGCTCCGCGGCCATCCACCGCATCCCCGACACGTCGGCGCGCGGCAGGTCTCCCCCGAAAACCCCCAGTTCGACCGGGCGCCGCACCGGAGTGGGCAAACCTTCGAACAATGTGCGCAGTTCCACGACCGGGTTCAGCGACCACGAACCGTCCACCCGCACCGCCTACTCCCGCGGTGCCGTCGCGTCGATCAGCACCGCGTGCAACGCTCGCGCCTGAACACTCGCCTGATCGCCGCGCAGCACGACATCGGCGAACGCGGCGCCGAGGGCCCGGCTCACGTCGAAACCGGGTGCGTCCGTGGCGTCCCCGACCAACTCGGCACGCCATCGCCGGTAACCGCTGACCACCTCGGCGAGAGTGCTGTTCGGTTCCGCCTCCAGACGCAAGTACTCCGCGATCAGGGCGCGCTGTGCCTGCTCGCGTGCGAGCCCGCCACCGGCGAAGTCGAGTGCCCGGCCGAATTCACGGAGCGTCGCCCGGTAGATTTCCGGCTCCGCCGACTCGGCGTCGGACTCCGTCGTTCCGGCCGCGCGCCTCGATTCCCGCGCGGTCCGCTGGTCGAGGGTGATCGACCGGCCGGTGCCTGTGCCCGGCGTATCGAGTGGCTCGACACTCCACCACACCGGTCCGGTTTCGGCACCGAGCTCCGCCACCGCGACGGCATCGAGAGCGATCACCGGGTAGTCGGTGAGCACCCGATCGACAGCGGCCAGGAATTCTCGCACGGCCGACACCTGCAAGCCGGGGGTATCGAATCCGACCACCCGCACATCGTGGTGCTCGGCCAGCGTCCGTGCCAGCCAGCCGATCACGGGATGCGTTACCGCGCCGGAGCCGCGCCGATCGCGCCTGCGCCGCGATTCGTCAGCGGGCTTCTGCGGCCGCGGCGGAGAACCGTACCGAGGACTCGAGGGCCTCGGCTCCGCACCGGCGGGTGGTCCGGCCGTTCTGGGTGGCTGTCCGGACCACGGGGTGTCCGGCCGTCCCGCGCCGCCCGGTGGGCCGACCCCTGCCTGCTGACCGGTTGACGCACGAGGCGAACCCCGGGCGGTGGTTGGGGCGAATACCGCGGAGGTAGGAGGGCGGCGACCGGAGTCTCCGGCAGGCTTGCCGGAGTTGCCGCTCCCCGGTCCGACTACTCCCCGGTCCGCTTCTCGACCCGCTGCCCGGTTTGAAAGATCCCGTTGCGGACCACCCTCGGGCGTGGAGTGTCCCGCGGACGGGTCCGGTGTCCGCACTCCGCCGGGGATGGATGGTTCGGGGAGGTTGGTCCTGTCGGTGGCGTGCTCAGGATTCGTCGGATCCGCCGGATTCGCCGGATACGCAGGGTCTCCCGCGGCCGAAAAGGGTGCTGTGGAATCTGATGTCACGGGTGCCCGTGCGCCGGCGGGCGAGAACGCGCTCGCGCTGGCGTGCGCGCGGGGCTGCGCCGGCTCGCCGATCGGGTCCAGGGCGTCAGCAGTAGCGCCGACCCGGCCGGCGCCGTACCTGTCCTGCACTTCGAATTGACCTGCGGCGTCCACTATTCCAGCGGCGGTGCTGTGCAGGCTCTCCTCCATTGCCCGCAGGTTGGCCAGCAACTGGTCCGCATGCGGCTTGAACTCCTTGGCGAACGCCAAGCCCAGATCATCGTCACCCCAACTGCCTTCGGCGTGGGCCAGGGAATCGCGCAGTCCCTCATAGGTTTGCCCCACGCGGTCCCCGAGCGCGGCCAACCGCGCTCCCCGATCACGCAGGAGGTCAGGATCCAACCGGAGTTCACCGTTCACGTCGCGATCCCCCCTTCGTTCAGGCTCGTCCGGTGCCGCGCAGCCGGAACCGTCGCTCGAAACCGGCGACGAACACCGACAGCGGCACCGACGTTGTCGAGCGTTCCACAACGCCGTCGTCGGCGACGTAGAAAACCGCGCGGTCCAACGCAATTCCGCCGTCGGGCACCGGTGAACGTACTACCCAGCCCACGCTGGTTCGATCGGCCCGCAACGTCGACAGCGGGTATCCCGCAGTGTCATAACTTCGTCGTCGGATGTGTTCCCGGACCAGTTCGATGGCATCCGCTTCGCCGATACCATCGGCGTGGTTCGCGTCCAGATCCGCGAGCACGAATTGGAACATCGCACCATCGATGTCGGTGCCGTCACCGTCACCGTCACCGAAAGCCTGCACGATCGCCTCGCGAGTCACCGCACCGGCCTGCGCCGCCGACACCAACGACTGCGCCGCGTCCGACCTACTACCCGACCGATCGTCCAGCAGGTTGCCGACGACACCCGCCACCGTGCCGACCGTCCATACTGCCGGCATCGCCGGCGCGCATTCTGGTATCGGCGCGGATTCACCGCAGTACCACCGTCCGGCCTCCCACCAGTAACAAAACGACAGCAAACCGGTTGCCGCGCGCGGATTGAGCACCGGGTCGGCCACCCAATCCGGCGCTCCGGCAAACAAATCCGGCATGCCCGCACCCGCGTTGTACGCGGCGTCCAGCACCGGCGCATCCCATACACCACCCGACAGCACTGCCCGGTCGCCGGGCAGCAGCGTCAGCGTCGAACCACTGCGTCCTGCGCCTTCGAAGATGCCCACCGCCGGACCGATCCGTGGCCCCTGCCCTGACCCGATCGCCACGAAGGCTGCCGCCAGCACCGCCCACCGAGCCCACAACACGGCCAGCTCCGGCAGTTCGTTATCCACGGCCACTGCTCGCACACCCGCCCGCTGATCCGCGCGCGTCGCGGCGGCGGCGGCGCGCGGCGACCGAGTTCGCCCCTCGCCACGCCCGAGGTAGGCCGCCAACCACACCGGCAGCCGATCCCGCGAATAGCGTTCCAAATCGGCCAGGTAGGCCTCCGGCGCGAACAATTGCTCACCAGGGAACGGCACCGCACCGTGATCGGCAGCAACCTCGACACCGTCCACATCGATGCGCACCAGCAATCGCCACCACGGCCCGCCGTCGGCCTCTGCCGACAGCTCCCGATGCCGGCGCACCGCATCCCACACCGCATTCGGTACCGGCCACCGGAACGACCGGACACCCTCGTCGACCACCAGCAGCGCCGATTCGGCCACCACGGTCATCGCGAACCACGCCTCCAGCCGCCGCCACCCGGGCGGGGCCACCTCACGCAGCCCGCCCGCGATCCGATCGGCCAACCCGGCCAGCTCGTCTTCCCCCGCCCGCGTCACGGCGCTCTCCGTGCTCCGGGAACGACGAACGCGCCGAAATCCCGGAGGGCCCAATGCGCGACCTCGACCACGAGCAGTCCCTACACATCGCCTGGATAGATACGTCCTCAGAATCTGGAACGCCCCAAGCAGAAGATTTCGCACTTCACGTTCCAGCGCAATGCCGGTATTTGCCAGCCATGGCAAGCCCTCCGGTCGGTGATCCACCAGTCGATCCCGGCCATCTGGCAACCATCCCCCCGGGCCCGGGTCTCGGCCCGTCACCGACACCAGGCGAGAGAAAGCGCGCCCGCAGGCCTGGGCGCGCCTGCGGGTGGGAACCGCAGATCACTGCGACGGCGGAGCGACAGCAGCCAATGGGTTGTTCTGCTGGTCAGGATGGCCTCGATCGTTGCGCCTACCGGATTCGGGATGAGGAAAGCGGGGGCGGTGGCGGCGCCCTACACCCTCGATGTGGTCGGCGTGGACAACCCCTCCAGCCACAACAGCGCCGACCTCGTCGTTCGCGATCAGTCCCAGGGTCGGCGCGGCACACCGAAGGCCGTGGGTCGACAGTCGCATCGCGAACGGTCGCTCAAGTCTCGCGCGTGGCTGTTGCGTAGCGGGCGGCGATTATCGTGACGGCGGCTGCAAGTTCCGGTGCCTGTTCGGTGTCGAGGTGGAAGTCCAGGTCCATTGCGGCGAGGTATGCCGCGAGCAGTTGGGGGCTTTGCGCTCCAGCGTCCAGCGTGCTGGTGTGCGCATCGATCGGTTCAACGGTCCAGATGCCGGTGGGAATGCGGGCTGCGACGGCGTCGGCGGGCGCGTGAACCGTGACTCGTGCGGTGTAGTTCCACAGCGCTGCCATCCGCCCGCGGGTCACGAAGGCCGCCAGATCCGGTCCGGGAAGTTCTCTGATCGTGAAGCCGGGCCCGGTCGGTGTCTTCGGGTCGATGCGATCGACGCGATAGCTACGCCAGTCGTGGCGATCGAGGTCGTAGCCGACGAGGTACCAGCGTCCGCCGCTGTGCACCATCCGGTGTGGTTCGACGCGACGACAACTGGTCGTCGCGTGCCGATCGCAGTAGTCGAATCGGAGTATCTCGGTGCGCTCGATCGCCGTGGCGACAGCCCGAAAAACGCTGGCGTTCAAGGGGTTGCCGCCATCGGGAACTGGTTCGGTTGCCGAATGCACCGTGTGCAGCCGGTGCCGCAGCCGAGGTGGGAGCAATTGTTCTAGTTTGGCGCCCGCCCGGGCGGCGGCGTCACCGATACCGGCCACGCCCGCGCGCGCCGCGGTGCGTAGAGCCACCGCGATTGCGACGGCCTCGTCGTCATCGAATTGCAGGGGAGGCAGCGTGGCACCGGCACGGAGTCGATACCCCCCTGCCACACCGGGCGCGGCGTCGATCTCATAGTCCAGCCGACGCAGCCGGGCGATATCGACACGGATCGTGCGGGTGTTCACGCCCAGACGACCAGCCAACTCGGCCCCGGTCCAGCAACGCTGGGTCTGCAGCAAACCGAGCAGCCGCAAAAGCCGGACACTGGTATCGACCATGCCGATCAGCCTCTCATCTATCGCGGAGCGATTCGTGCCGCGATAGATGCCACTGTTACCGACATGACCACTTCGATGAATCCCGCCGTCACTTCCTCCCGGTGGCTGGCCGGTCGCGGCGCCCTGATCACCGGGGGTTCGCGCGGTATCGGTCGCGCCATCACCGCCAGGTTGGCGGCTTCGGGTGCCACGGTGGTGTTCACCTATCACACGCGGTCCGAAGCTGCCGAGACCTTGGTTGCCGAGATCGCCGAAC
This sequence comes from Nocardia sp. NPDC041819, assembly GCF_055590505.1. Lineage (NCBI taxonomy): Bacteria > Bacillati > Actinomycetota > Actinomycetes > Mycobacteriales > Nocardiaceae > Nocardia > Nocardia sp. NPDC041819. Next base: position 222,382 of record NZ_JBVJAP010000006.1, read on the forward strand.
GCGACGGACACGCCTCGGCGGTGCGGCTCGATCTCGGCGATCCCGACCAGATCACCGCAGCGTTCGCCGCCGCAGACGCCATATTCCAGCAGGCCGGTGTCGGGCTCGACATCCTGGTCGCCAACGCGGGTGTTTTCGCCAGCGCGCCACTGGCCGAGGCGGGCATCGGAGAATGGGATCGTGTGATGGCCGTGAACGCCCGCGGCACGTTCCTCACCCTTCAGCAGGCAGCGACGCGACTGCGCGACGGTGGACGGGTCCTCACCCTCTCCACGGTCGGCACCCATTGGCCCAGTCCCGGGGAAGCGCTCTACGCGGCGAGCAAGGCGGCAGTCGAACAGCTCACCCGCGTCGCCTCACGCGAATTCGGACACCGCGGCATCACCGCCAATACCATCTCGCTCGGTCCGACCGACACCGACCTGCTCCGCTCCGGCGCTCAACCGGACGCTGTGGGCGGAGCGGCGGCGATGACCGCACTCGGACGCATCGGCCGACCCACTGACATCGCAGACCTCGTGGCCCTGCTGGTCCATCCGGACAACCGATGGGTCACCGGCCAGAACATCCGTGCGGACGGCGGACTGACTTGACGGACCATCCGAAAGTCGCGATCCCACGATCCGCTGAAGGTGCACGGCAAGCGACTGGTGCCGTGCGGCTGCGTCGGGTGTTGGTGGTGCTGTGCGTCACCGAGATCACCAGCTGGGGAATACTGTTCTATGCCTTCCCCGTGCTGCTCGGGCACATCACCACCGACACCGGCTGGTCGGCGACCACGCTGACCGCCGCCTTCTCCGCCGGACAACTCGTGGCCGCGCTCGCTGGGATCCCGATTGGGCGCTGGATCGACCGCCACGGTCCCCGTGGAGTGATGAGCGCGGGGTCGATACTGACGATCCCGGCGCTGATCCTGATCGCGACCGCATCGCACCCGGTGTGGTTCTTCGCCGGCTGGTTGTCGACCGGGATCGCTATGGCAGCGGTGCTGTATCCCCCCGCCTTCGCCGCGCTGACCCGCTGGTACGGTCCCAACCGGGTTCGTGCTCTCACGGTGCTCACGTTGGTCGCGGGCATGGCTTCGACGGTATTCGCCCCGTTGACCGCCGCGATATCCATGCACTTGAATTGGCGGGCAACATATTTGGTGCTCATGGTGATTCTGGCCGTGGTGACCGTGCCGGGGCACTGGTTCGGGCTGCGGCTGCCGTGGCCACCCCGCCCGGACGCGGAACCCGAGCACGCGCATCTCACCGACCCCGGCCCGATCGCGCGTAGCCGCTCCTTCGTGACGCTGGCGCTCGCGTTGAGCGCCGCGGGGTTCGCGTCGTTCGCGGTGGTGGTCACCCTGGTTCCGCTGCTGACCGAACGCGGTCTCGACAACGGCCTGGCGGCGGTCGCGCTCGGGCTCGGCGGCGCCGGGCAGGTCGCCAGCCGTATCGGGTACTCCGCGTTCGCCGCGCGCACCAGCGTCCGCACCCGCACCGTGGTGATACTGCTCGCCATCGCCGCGACCACCGCCCTACTGGGGGTCTTCACCACCGCGTGGACGTTGATCACAGCTGCGATCGCCGCCGGCATGTCACGCGGAGTGTTCACCCTGTTGCAAGCCACCGCCGTCAGCGACCGCTGGGGAACCGGGCACTACGGGCGCCTCACCGGCCTGCTTGCCGCACCGCTGATGATCACCATGGCCTCGGCGCCGTTCGCCGCCACCGCCCTGGCATCCCTCTTCGGATACGCCACCACCTTCCTGCTCCTGGCCGCCCTCGCCGCCACAGCCGCCGTTGTGTCGACCGCGAGCATCCCGAAACCCAGACCGAAGTGACCTATCCATGACCGATCTCATCGCTGACGAATCCCGCTCGACCGGGTGGTGGTGCGTGGCGGCCGCGTGGCCCTCGGCGGACTGCATCGTGCTCGGCCGGCTCGCCTGCGGAACCGGCCCGGCGATCCTCGTTATCCGCGGCGGACCCGCAGCGCACTGATCTTGCAGCACCTCCGCGTGAGACGCGCACAACCGTGGGCGCCGACAATGCCTCGGGTCGTGGTGATTTCTTACCTTTCTGCGTGGGTGAGCGAGCCTACGGCCAGCGGGTTCGGGAATCACCCAGGGACGGCTTTCATCGGTCGGCTCGTCGGGCAGGGCTGCGATGTCAACGCTTCGTCCGCAAGTGCGGCCATGGCGTTGTCTTCGCGGGTTCCAGCCGGAACCGGAGAATTGCCGATGAGCGAGCGATAGGTCGCGGCTCGACCCTGCGGTCAGCGCTCTCGTCCCAGCTGGGCGAGCCGGGTGAGGGCGGGCAGCGCGGCGGCGAGTGCCCGACGGTGGGCGGGGCTCAATTCGGCCACCATCGGAACCAAGTACCGGACCCGGTCGTCGTGGCGGGCTTGCCGCACCTGCCGGCCTGCCTCGGTGAGGTGCACGATCACGGCCCGTCCATCGCCAGGGTCACGGCGGCGCTGTACCAGCCCGTCGCGCTGCAAGCGCGCGATGAGTTGAGTGATGCCCGGCTGGGTCAGCTGCTCGGTCTCGGTCAGATCGGTCAGCCGCGCCGCACCCCGCTGGGCCAGGGTGTCGAGCACCGACAGTGTGGTGAACGGCAGCTTCTCCTGTACCGGGATGCGGATATAGACGCGGTTGAAGTCCTCGATCGCCTCGGCGAAGGCGTTCACGTCGAAATCGTCGATGTCGTCCACGCGACCAACTATATCTCGGACTTATAAAAGTTGCTTAAATAAGCTACTTATGTAAGGTCGAAGCCCAAACGGCGCAGGAGGCCAGATGACCGAGAGAACCCACGATGTCCGACCGTTCCCCTTGACGCCGACGAAGATCGAGGTCCCCGACAGCGTCCTCACCGACCTGCTCCAGCGCCTGGATCTGACCCGCCTGCCCGACGACGTGGGCGATGAAAACTGGTATTACGGCGTTCCTCGCAGCTACCTCCAGGAGCTGGTGGACTACTGGCGCAGCGGGTACGACTGGCGCGCAGCCGAAGCCGAGATCAATACCTACCAGCATTTCAAGGTCGAAATCGACCATGTACCAGTGCATTTCATGCGCAGGCCTGGCGTAGGCCCGGATCCGGCGCCGCTGATTCTGACACATGGCTGGCCCTGGACGTTCTGGCACTGGTCCAAGGTCGCCGACTTGCTGGCGGATCCCGGGGCGCACGGCGGTGATCCGGCCGAAGCGTTCGACGTGATCGTGCCCTCGTTTCCCGGCTTCGGGTTCTCCAGCCCGCTGACGAACCGCCCGGATCTGAACTTCTGGAAGGTCGCCGACCTCTGGCACACGCTCATGACCGAAGTTCTGGGCTACGAGAAGTACGGTGCCGCCGGCTGCGACGTGGGCGCACTGGTCACCGCGCAGCTCGGCCACAAGTACGCCGACGAGCTGCATGCCATCCACATCGGATCCGGACTGAAACTCGACTTCTTCAACGGCGATCGTGCCTGGGACTTCAGCGGCGGACAGCCGATCCCCGACGACCTGCCCGCGGAGGTGCGGGCACGAATCGTGGAGCTGGACAAGCGTTTCGCCGTCCACCTGGCCGCACACCTCCTCGCACCCAGCACCCTCGCCCACGCCCTGTCCGATTCCCCGGCGGGCATGCTGGCCTGGATGCTGGAACGGTGGTTCAAATGGAGCGACAACGGCGGCGACATCGAAACCGTCTTCAGCAAAGATGACCTCCTCACGCACGCCACGATCTACTGGGCCACCAACACCATCGGCACCTCGATACGCCTCTACGCCAACCACAACCGCTACCCCTGGACGCCTTCCCACAACCGTCTCCCGGTCGTGCAAGCCCCCACCGGTATCACCTTCGTCGGGTACGAGAACCCGCCCGGCGTCAGCACCGCCCAACGCGTCGAACACTTCCGCGCCGGTGACCGCGCCCAGTGGTACAACCACGTCAACCTCACCGTTCACGACCACGGCGGCCACTTCATACCCTGGGAAATCCCCGACCAATGGACCGACGACCTACGCCGCACCTTCCGGGGACGGCGCTGATACACGACGAACTCAGCACCAAGGGGAGCTGCTGGACCTCGATTTCGGGGCCTTCACCGCTTCGTACAACGCCGTGATGACCGGCTTGGCCGTGCCGCGCCGGGTGTCTTGGACCGCTGCCGCGAGGAATCTCATCGGGTCGTCTCGACTTCGGAAGGTCATCCGGAGGCGCGACAGAACAATGGGTTCTGCCGCGCTGGTCAAGGGTCCGCCCTGGACCGACCATCCGAGCGCAGGGCGGATCCATGGCGGTCGCTTGGCGGCACGCGCCCGGAGTACCGAACAGCCCGGTGCTGCTGACTCAGTTCGTGTGCGGGTGGTTCTTGTGCGGGTGCCTGATGGAGTCGCCCCCCTTTGTCTCGTGCAGCCGCCCGAACCGGCTGGCGAGCAGATGCGCCATACTCTCGGCCGCGCCCCGGCAGGCGTCATCGATCGTCGCGGCGTTGTGGGTCACCGCGACCGGCTGCTGACCGGTTGGGCGAGCCTGCAGCACGCAACGCTTGTCGTCCGGTCCGCCTTTGCCCGCGTTCTGGTCACTGAGGTGGGCTTCGACGCTGGTGATCTGGTCGATGAAGCGCTCGAGTGCCGACTCGATCTCCTCCTCCACGTGCCGGATCAGCTTTTCGCCGCTGTCGATGTTGCTGTCGGTGTTGATCTGAATCTGCATGTGCGTATCCATTCCGGTAGGTGGCAGCTGTTGCTCGGACGGAGGGCGGATGGGGTTGATCGTCGACTCCACCGCCCTAGCCTGCTCCGCGTATACCCCCGTACTCACCCCTAATCCCCGATGATCATCGGACCGAGCGATCTGGGTCGCCCAACTGTTGGCGAAGCGATGCCCCACCCGCCAACTGTCCACGCCCCCGGCGCGGTCTCCGCAGCCACGAGCGTCTCGGTGCGGACGCTGAACCGGAACCGTCCGCCGCGCCTCGAGCACGACCTGGAAACGCTCGGGAACATCCCCGGTCGCGGTGGCGACTCCTGGTCAGGCGGGTGATCCGGTCGGGTTCGGGCCCGGCTCGTCGGCCGGTGTCGAGTGCGTCGATGGAGGCGAGTTCGGTGTCGGTGAGGGCGAGTCGAAGATGTCGAAGTTCTCTCGGATGCGTGCCGGGGTGACCGACTCGGGGATCGCCTGGCGGTGCTGTTGCAGGTGCCAGGTAGGGGCGACGATCGCCGCACCGACGCCCTGCAGGGCGTCGGTGCGGCGATCATCCAGCCGCCGGTCGGTGACACCCGACCAGCAGCGAGGCCAGCGCGAACACTGCCAGCCCGGCCACGAACACCCGCCGCCGTCCCAGCCCAGGTCACCGGCGCGCGCTCCGAGCAGCAGGCCACCGAAGACCAGTGTGTAGGCGTCCTGCAGATCGCCTATCCGAACTGATCCGCGGCAGGCGCGCACACCTTCCATTGGTCGTCTTCTTTACGGAGATACAGTGGCCGGGGCTCGCTCGGCGGGCGCGCGACCCGAGCCGAGGCGATGTCACCCCGGATGACGATGCCGGAGATGTCGACCGAGCGCCGCTGGTGGTCACCGGTCGAGCCGCCTTGCTCGGCTTCTTCGCCACCGGAGACCCGGTCGGAGAAGATCGCGGCCTCCTCGGCGCAGAGCAGTTCGACCACCTGCTGCGTGCTGCCCGACTCCACGGCGTCCGCGAAATCTCCGAGCACCGAGCGTATCTGCGCATCATCGGTGAGTTCCGTTCGCGCCTGCTGGATCACGAGCGCGGCAGCGCCACCGATCCCGCCCAGCGCGAAAACCGTGATGAGCGCGATGAACCCGGTGCGAGAGAGCTCGAACCGAGGTGATGGTGAATCGGTCACGACTGCCTGCTCCCCCGGTCGATGGCGATAGTCTTCACCGTAGCTCACCATCGGAACACGATGCTACCGTTGGGATTACGGAGGGGACCATGGCGCATCGGCCTGCTGAATCCAGCCGCCTCGGCATAGTGATGACGGCGGCGCTCCTGGTGTGCGCCGTGTTGATCGGCGCTCCGGTGGGGAGCGCTCAACCGCCTCCTCCGCCGCTGCCGACGACTACGCAGCCCGCTCCCAAGCCCCCGAAACGGTTGTGCGAAGCGCAAGAAGTAGCCGTTGAGCGTGTCGAACAGGCAATCGCGCAACATAATGCGCGCCCGAATGTGTTCGATCCGCGCCAGCGAACGGCGTACGAAGCGTACAACGCCGAGGCCCGCAGGCTGAATCAGGAATACGCCACCGCGAAAGACAACCTACGCAGGTGCGTCGGCACCGTGCAGCGACTGGCGGATGCCGGCCTGGCGGCCCAGGCGTCCCCGCGTCAGATCGACAGCGCCAACGCCGCGAAGAACAAGGTCCCGCCCGGCTACACACTGCCCTACCCCAGCGGCGGCAAGCAGGGATACTCCGTGCCGAGGCAATCACCCGCCCGCGAGCTGTACGAGGTCATGCGCGAGATCAGTCCGCCCAGCAAGAGCAAGGTCACCGGTCCGCTCCAAGGGCAGTCCCGGCCTGCTGTCGGCGACCGCGACCCGGCCTATCCGGGCGGCCGGATAGGCAAGGACGCCAAAGGCGGCTCAGCGGTATCGCTGGACCATGTCGTGCCCCTGGCCGAACTGTTCCACATGCCGGGATTCCTCGCCCTGACGCCCGAATACATGATCATGGTCGCCAATGCCGCGCTCGATCTGCAATGGCTGTCCTTCTCCGCGAACCGGGCCAAGGGATCACGCAGCGTAGGTGACATACTCGGGGTCGACCCGAACTGGCAGACCGCGCAGGTGGCCCTGGAGAACCGGGTCAGAGCGGAACTGATGCGCGTGATCCAGGATCTTCTCGAATTTCAGGGAGGCGGATAGTGCCCCGGATCGACCCCGAGGACATCGTCACCGCCCTCGACGAGGACAGCCCGGTCGTCTTCGTCGACGCCACGACGGTGGACAGCGCTCCGGTCCCGGCCCGGTGGCGCCCGATCGCGGAATCCGACGACCCGGCCGACCGGGCGCGGCTCGCGCGTTCCCTATGGAACAGCGATCTGGTCGGCCTGGTTCCGAATTTCACCGCGGCGCTCGATGAACAGCTCGCCGACGTGCGCGTCTGCGTGCTGCGCGGCGAGTGCGTGCTCGTCTACGCCGCCGCGGGCGTCGATGAACCGTGGGTGGTGTGGATCGGTTGGGACCCGGATTCCGCCCGCGATTTCACGCCACCGCTCTGGGCGGGCATACCCACCCCGATCCGCGTCTTCCTGCGGGAAGTGCATGCCGGTTACACCGCTGAGGACTGGGAGTCCTACGGGCTACTGTCCCCCCGCACCATGCGTACCTATGCCGCCGAGGCGGGTCTGCCGGACGGGATTCCCGGCTGGGACCGAGAGATCGACGCAACCCGGCTGCTTCGCGTCGGCAAGACCTACAGCGGGGTCACTTATTGGGTCTCTCCCGACCTGCCGCCCGACAAGGTCGTCGTCACCTATGAACGGGACTTCGACATCGAAGACCTGGCCCCTGAGTTGGACAAACTCTTGTCCTACCGCATTGCGTGACCGCCGCTGTCCAGCCATCCGATCCGGCTGTGAAGCGGAAAGTTCGTCGCGCAATATGGTTCCGGTTGATCCGGCCGCAGCGCCGCCGGTAAACGCTCGACTCGCTTCCGCGTCATAGTCTCACCCATCAAGACCATGCCATACTGTCAGGTTACTTTCGCTGACGTTACGGGGGGTACATGGTCACGAACCACACCGAACACGGACGCGCAGTAAGCTTTTCCGCATCTGGTACCCCATCGTCGTTTCGCTCGGTGCGCGGACTGGGGCTCGTCATCGTCGCCGCGGCCACGGCGGTGACGGGTCTGCGCGCGGTCGAGCTGGTGCTGACCTGGCAGCTGAGTACGCGGCTTCAGGAATGGGAAGCGGACGGGTACGGCGGCACCGAGGATTCGGTGCAGCAGTGGGTGGCGGCCGTCGGCGCCATCACGTGGATCGCCATGTGCCTGCAGATGCTCACGGGTCTGCTGTTCATCGCCTGGGTCTACCGTGCCCGGCGGAATGCGGAATTGCTGTGTTCGGCGAGGCATCGGCTTCCCGGCGTGTGGGCCATCGTAGGTTTTCTCCCGGTGGTGAACTGGGTGATTCCGCCCATTCTGGTCGACGACATCCAGCGGGCGAGCGATCCGGCCACACCCCGGAACGCCATGCGCCTGCCTCCCTCCTCGACGACAAGGTACGTCGTCGCCTGGTGGTTTTCCTTCATCCTCGCAGCCACTTTGTATTTCCTGGCCTACCTGCTCTCGATCGGTGTCAGACGGGGACTCGAGGATTCCGCGGGGTCCGCGGATGCCGGGTTGCTGGTCCACTGCACGGGCTTGATCCTGCTCACCACCGCCACCGGTCTGCTCACCGTGCTGCTGACCCGGATCGGGCGTTGGCAAGCCGCGCGGGCCGAGCACCTCGCCGCCGATCCGGAGCCGGAACCGGCTGCCGTGTCACCGGCTGCGGCGCCATCGGTCCCGGGCGTTCGCCCCGTGCCGCAGCTCGCGCCGGGCGGCGGCCTCGGCCTCGTCGCGGCGGCGCTGAGCTGTACTGTCGTCTCCGGGCCCGCGTTGATCGCCATCGCCTCGCCTCACTATCAGACGGTGCGTGACGCTCCGACCGGCACGGCCGAATACGAGGCCGCAATGGATGCGTGGGCACCGCTCACGCTCCTGGGAATCCTCGCTTGGGGCTTCACCATGACGCTCGCAGGCGTGCTATTCCTGTGCTGGTTGTGGCGGGCCAGAATCAATGCCGAACATCTGGATCCGAGTGCTCATACGCTCAGGCGTGGCTGGACCATCGGCAGCTGGTTTCTTCCCCTCGGAAATCTTGTCCTCCCCGCGCTTGTCGTCGGCGACGTGCACCGAGCCGGCCGCACGCCCGTGGCGGGCGACGCCGCCTCGACGAGTTACAGCCCGCTGGTGGCGTTCTGGTGGCTGAGCTGGCTCACGACCTGGACATGGACCTGGCTCGCGCTCTTGCTCCAGCAGCCGATCCTGTGGTGGGCGACGACGGCGTTCTTCGCGCTGACCGCGGCTCTGCTCGTCCCGGTCATCCGGCAGATCGACGCCGGGCAACAGGCGGCAGCGGACCAGCCATACCCCGCCTGGCAGGCGCCGACTTCCTAGCACTCCAGCCGGACTTCGCCCTCCGATGGTGGTTGCTCCACCGCCAACAGCCGCGTCGACCAACCTTCAGGCTTGCCGATGCATCGGCTCAGCTGTCGGATGTCAGCAATTCCCACGACAGCAGGGTTTCCAGCTGGGGATCTTCGTTCCGCCACGCGCGATACACGGTGTACACGATGTACGCGAGATCCTTTCCGGCGATGGTGTACGCGCCGGTAACCCTGGCGCGGTAGTGCTTGTCCGGGCCGCCGTCGCGGAACTGGACGTCATAGTCGATATCAACCTCTTCGTCGGCATTCGGGTCCTGGTCACCGACGTAATCGAGGTGAATTCGGAAGTAGAACTGACCCGTCGGCTCGCGATCGAGCCTTTCCACGATCGCGAACGGCCAGCGTGCGTTCAGGCACGCGAAGAGGTCGTGCACTTGGGTGTCGGTCGGATCATCCAGCGTCTGTCCGCTCGCATCGGATGCTCGAAGTTTCGGGGCACGCACACGAGCGATCGTAGAGTCCGCGATTCGGGAGTAGTACTTCATCCATAGTTCGTAGCCGGGCGCGTCTACCAAGAAGTTGGACGGCCACGTGTGATCATCCAGGGTTGTGTGTGTCTCGATGAGGTGGGGTGGGAGGTGCGGTCCTGTCTGCCGAACCGGGCGAGGTAGTGCCAGACCTGCTTCAGTTCCTGGGGGTCGGCCCAGGATCGAGCAGCACCGAGGACTCGCGGGGTTATTGTTCCGTGCTCGTCGGCAATTGCTTCGCCCAGCTCGACCACCGAGGGGCCGCGGTAGCCGGGGTGCGCGCGAATTCGGTCGACGTCGAGGGTGTAACCGTCGTGCCAGCCGAGCGGGCAGGGCAGTGTGGTGGCGGTGGCGTGGATCGGGGTGTCTCGATAGCTCGGGTCGAGGATCAGTTCTTCGACATCGCGGTCCAGGAAAAGCGGGCCGTGCAGGTGCGCTTCGATGTAGTGGTCGAGCGGGTCGGTCACGGTCGTCGTCTCCACCATGCCGATGAGGTTCATCCGGGCGGCGGTGCCGAAGGCGTCGGGTTCGAACACGCTGTCGGGGAAGCAGAACGTGGTGCGCTCCAGGGTGTGGGCGGCCAGGCGCAGGTAGCACGAGCCGAAGCGGGGTGAGCCGCCGTAGCGGTCAGGCCGGTGGTTCAGCGAGCCGTATTTCGGGCGGGCCGAGGCAGGCGCCGAGTCGTAGCAGCCGCCGAACATGCGGCTTTCCCACAACCAGCGCGCCCCACCAGCATGCGCGGTCAGCCCGCCATTGCCCAGCCCGGTCTCGAACTGCGACCGGTACACACCCTCGCGTGCGAGGGCGGCGAGCACGGTCTCCTCCCGGAACACCACATCGGGGTGGAAGTGCACCGTGACGCGCAGTTCACGATCGAGCGCAGCACCGGTGGACAGTGCGGCGACGTGAGCGAGAGCGGCTTCAGCAGCACTGACGGTCTTCTCGTACTCGCCGGCCGATGACTCCCATGTGCCAGCAGAGGAGGCGTCCATGTCGATGTTCTACCGGATCTCTTAAGCGCAAGCTCCGCGTCGTGGTGAGGTCCAGCAGAGGTGTACCCCAGATGCGCCCAGCTGCCAGGCGATTTCCCACCATTCACCCTCGAAGCCCACAGGTCGGCGCTCCCCCGAACGACAAGACCGCGTAGCGGGGCCGTGATCTGGCAGTCGCCGTGTCCTGACGTCCGGAACGCAAACAGGGCACCTTGTCGCTACTGACGAGCGTGTCGCGAAATCTAGTGCCACTAGATTGTCAAGCGATGCTATAGTCGGTTTATGGGGATCCAGACGCGGCGAGAACGGGAACGGGCCGAACGGCACCGGCTGATCATCGACACCGCTCGGGAGTTGGCCGAGTCGCAGGGCTGGGACGCGGTGACTGTGCGCAGGCTGGCGGAGCGGATCGAATACAGCCAGCCTGTGCTGTATTCGCACTTCGCGGGCAAGGATGAGATCGTCACGGCGGTCGCCGAGGAGGGCATCGCGGAGATGGCCGCGTGGAGCCGCGCGGCGTTGGAGTCCGCGGGCGGCGAGCCGCGCGCAGCGTTGGCGGCGGTGGCGCGGGCCTATCTCGACTTCGCGACGACGCGGCCCGCGCTCTACGACGCGATGTTTCTGATGAAGGTGAACCTCGCGTTCGGCGAGAACGCCTCGCAGCCGCTGCGGGACGCGTTCGCCGTCATGTTCGCCGCCTTCGCACCGTTCGCGGGCGAGCATGATCCGGAGACCTTCACCGAGGTCGGCTGGAGCGCCCTGCACGGGCTGGCGACCCTGGACCGCGGTGGACGTCTGCGGCCGGCTCAGCGGGACGCCCGCCTGGCGGTGTTGCTAGACCAGTGGACCCGGTAGACCTCTGCCGTGGTGAGCGCATCGATCTGGGAGTCGTCATCCTGCCCGACCCGCGCGTATCCGAACCGAGTCATGCCCAGAACTGGCGCCGCATCTAGTTAGGGCTGGAAACGACCATTTTCGACCCATCGCATCGCGCGGTATGCGGCAGATGACTGCGTTTCTGCGGGTGGCCTCGGTGCGTGGCAGTGATGCCGCCGTCTGAGCCGGCATCACTCGGGCAGCAGGTCAGCTCACCGGCGTCGAGGTGGGGAGCGTCAGGTGCGACCTCGACGCGGTCAGGCTGCCCGCAACCGCGGTCGACGAGGACCGGGATCGTTACGAGAACGGCGACAAACGGCAGCGGCACGTGACAGGGCCGTTCGTCGGCGACGATGAAGGCGAAGGCGACCTCCGGGTAGAAGGCCGCGACCCGCTCGACGGCTGGGCTGTGCGGGGCGGATGGCGCGCAATGAGTGACCCAACCTTTCGGCATGCGTGGTGGTTGTCTCCTGTAAAGGAGGTCGACGCCGATGACTTTCACCGGAAGCTGCACAGATGAACAGTGGCCGAACCGAGCAGGGCGGACATGGTCGCCACGTCGCGTGGGATCGCGTGGGGGTGGGTGGTGAGGCTCCGTCGACTGCTGTACGGAACATCCCTGGGTGAGCGTTCTCTTCGGCAGTCGATCATCGTCGCGCTCGGTCTGGGTGTGCTTGTCCTAGCGCTCGCCTCCGCCGCAGGCCCATACCGGCAGACCCGGGAGTTCCGGGCGGCCGTGACGTGTGAAAAGAGTGCGGGCGACTGTTTGGCCGGCGAGCGGGGTTCCATTGCGGGTCGGCGCACCTACACCACGACGACGTCACAGACCGACGCCGACGGCCACACGAGCACGACCACGACAACCCACTGCGAAGTCACCTGGCAGCGGACCGACGGGACACGGCAGACCCGCGAGGTGTCGTCGAGCTTCTACAGCAAGGTACGGGAGGGTCAACCGGCCACACTGCGACTTTGGCACGGGGAGGTGGTCGGCGTGGAGGTGACGGATGGGAGCGAGTGGTTCCTACCGGAGTCCGGCACGACGCTCGGCAACTGGCTGCTTTTGGCCTTTTTCGGCCTCGGTGTCCTGCTGTGGGGACTGTTGTTCGGCTGGTGGGACGGGTTGTTCATGCTCGCCTTCCGTACGTTCGCCTGGATGTTCATCGGCATCGGGCCGGTTGACATGACGACGCATGCCTTGGCCTACGGCTTGCAGACCGGGGTCGGTCTCGGCATAGACATCGCCATGAGCGCCTGGTGCATCGGCATCGCCGGTTGGATACTGATCAGCTCGCTCAACGGCAGGAGATGCGGGTGAACGACCGCACGGCCCTTCCACTACTTTTCCTGGATATCGACGGACCGCTGCTACCGATCGGCGGGAATCCGCGCCCGCGACCCCCGACCCCGGATCCGGAGTGGCGCTTCGCGCGGCTGAAATGCGCGGCCGGGCCTGCGCTTTCGGCGCTGCCATGTGTGCTCGTCTGGGCGACTGCCTGGGAAGAGGAGGCGAATACGGAGATCGCGACGCGGATCGGACTACCGCCGCTGCCCCGGGTCGCGTGGTCGCGGTCCACCGACGAAGGTCAATATCGAGAAGACCGGCGGATCGGCTTGCACTGGAAGACAAGAAATCTGGTGGACTGGGCGGCCGGACGCCCATTCGCCTGGATCGATGACGAAATCACCGATGCCGACCGGCACTGGGTGAGCGCGAACCATCCCGGGCATGCCCTGCTCCACCTCGTCGATGCCGCCCGCGGTCTCGATGACACGGATCTCGTCGTGATCGGAGACTGGCTGCGAACGGTCCCCTCGAAGTGTTGCAGCGGCCGTGTGGGGTGTTGGTTTCGCGCTCGGACTTGTTGGCATCGGTCAGGCGAATGTCGATACCGCAGTGGTGGCGCGTTCGGTGAACAGTGACACGGCGTCGTAACGGGGCCAGGCCCTGCAGTGACGGCGCGCGGTCGGGGGCGGGGACGCTGAGTGGCGCGCAGCGTCGCCTCGCCGGCGATGGCAAGAGGTCCGCGGCTTGTGACGAGGATGCGCAGGTCCGGGTTGTGTTGCAGCAGCACCGTGGCGAGGTCGGCGACGGCGTCGATCATCGACGAGCGCTGCCGGATGTCACACCCCGGCGCGCTGCGTCGTCATCGAGGCGAACCCATCCGGGCCAGAACTTACCGAAGAGAAACCGAGAAGATTCCCATGAACACCGCATACATCGTCGTCACCATCGTCGCTGCCGCCTGGGTCGGCTTCTCGGCGGTCTCACTGCTGCGCCGGGCCGCGTTCGTCGTGGACCCGCTGGTGGAATACGGCGTGCCGCAATCGTGGTGGACGCCACTGGGATCGGCCAAGGCAGCTGGAGCGCTCGGGCTGATCGCCGGCCTCTTCGTTCCCGCGATCGGAGTCGCCGCAGCCATCGGCCTGATCTTGTACTTCGCAGGCGCGGTGATCGTCGTGCTGCGGGCCCGCTCGTACAAGACCGTGGCGTTTCCGATGCTCTACCTGATTCCCGTCGCGGTCGCACTGGGTCTGGGCATCGCCGCTTAGGGAAAGCGACCGGACCCGTACGCAGCGGGCTGCGACGTCGATGTCCCCCACATCCAAGGTTCCCGAAACGCACCATCGGCCCGGGCCGGGCGCACGGCCTCGGTGAGTAGTTGTTACACCCGGATGCGACGCCGGCCGCCTGGAGCGACGCCCGGCCGGGGCGCCGCGGTCAGGACGGCCGCTGGCGTGGCTCCACAGTCTTCGATGGCATGGTGAGCGTCGCCGCGAAGAAGGCCTCCGCACGCTACGACGAATCCAAGCCGCAATCGCAGCCCGCGAACCCCGAAGGTACAGCTGCTGCGCTGCGGCGAGGGTGAGGAAGCCGAGGAAGTGGGTGGCCTCGCGGTCGTAGCGGATGCTGAGCCGGTGGTATGGCTGTCTTCAGGATCGCGGGTCTCGCGTGGGAACGACACCGTCTCGGGTGAGTATTGGTCGCGGATCCGCATGACCGTGAGCGTCCTCGCCTCCTTGGCCGTTCACCCGGCCGTGCGGGACCGGGAGTGCGCTCATGAAGGCGCGCAGATGCCCATCCACGCGAGCCGGTTCGACGATCGAGCTGAGGTGACCGGCCCCGGCCACGATGACCAGCTCGGCACCGGGTATCCGGGCGGCGGCGCGCACCTTGTGTCGCAAAGGAATCATGCGGTCTTCGGCGCCCGCGATGACCAGGACCCGTGCGCGGCCGAGAGCCGACAGACCAGCGCTGTGATCACAGATCGAGGCATCGGCCAGCAATGACAGCAACGTCATCGTTCGCAGGGAAGCGATCAGTCTGCGGGCCCGATGTAGCGAGACGAACGTCGTGCGCCTGCTCGGCGCAGCCCGACGTCCGACAAGGTCAGGGTGTCGGCGTTCGCTGGTGTCGGTGAGCAGGCGACGCAACGGAGGTATCGCCCACCAGAGTATCCGCACCACCGGACCGACGACGAAATCAGGTAGACGCAGGGCGATCGCACCCCACCCTCGGGGAACACAGTCCAGGAGTGCGACTCCGGCCACCCGGCGTCCGAACAGCTCCGGACGCTGTTCGGCCAAGGCGGACACCGCCATCCCTCCCAGTGAGTGCGCGACGATCACTACCGGACGCTCGGATGCGATAGCGTCGATGACCGTTCCGATGTCGCGCCCTAGCTGCGCGACCGTGGCACGGCCGGTCGCCGGTTCGTCGGAGCGGCCGTGCCCACGGTGGTCGAACAGCACGATGCGGCCCAGGTCGGCGAGAGTCGCGCGCTGACGGCCCCAATAGATCAAGCCGGTATTGATACCGTTGACGAAGAGGAGGGTGTGCGGACCGGCCGGGTCTCCGTCGAGTTCGACATGCAGTCCGACGCCGTCCTCGGTGATGACCCGCATCTCGTCCATGTCGAGGATTATCCGTCATTTCTCGACATCGCTTGTCCGCCAGCACTATTCGTCCGAAGGTTGTTGACTTCCAGGGGGACTGACCGTGGCGCAGGGGCCAACGTTGATAGTGCATCTGACCGATGTTTTCGCGCCCCGCGTCGGGGGCATCGAGGTGCTGGTCGAGTCCCTGGCTCGCGCACAGGCAGCTGTCGGCGAGGAAGTTCACGTCATCACCGCGACCGTTGGCGGCAGCGACTCGGATCTGCCGTTCCGGGTCCACCGGCCACGCCGAATGACCGACGTGCGCAGCATACTTCGGCGACTGCAGCCCAGCGTCGTGCACATACACGTGAGTGTGGCGTCACCGCTGGCGCTGTACTCCGCGCACTACGCGCTTCGGTTGTGTATCCCGCTCGTGATCACGGTGCACAGCATGTGGGATCCCCCGGTCCGGGCTTGCTACAGCGTGATCGGGCGGCTGGGCGGCTGGCACGACGGCATGGTGTTCACGGCGGTGAGTACAGTCGTCGCCGACCAGGTCGGGCGGGCGTTGTCCAGTACCCCCGTCGTAGTGCCCAACGCGGTCGCGACCGATCTGTGGAGGGCGCCGTCCGCGAGTGGCGCCGATCTGCATGTCGTTTCGGTGGGCAGGCTGGTCACGCGCAGGCAACCGTTGAAGCTGCTCGAGGTGCTGCGGCTGGCGCAGGACCGCCTGGCCGGTGAGGTGCGGGTGCGCGCGACGATCGTCGGCTCGGGCCCGCGCCGCGGTGCGATGCTCCGCTATCTGCGCAGGCATGGCATGGCCGAGTGGGTGCATTTGGTGGGTTCGCAGGATCATCGGGCGGTACGCGAGATTCTGGCGTCGGCGGATGTGTACCTGAATGTCACACGTCGCGAGGCCTTCGGATTGGCAACCTTGGAGGCTCGAACGGCCGGTGTTCCAGTGATCGCTCGATCCGGCACCGGCGTCGCAGATTTCGTCGAGGACGGCCGCGAGGGCCTGCTGGGCCGCTCCACCGAGGACCTCGTCACCGCGCTGGTGTCGCTGGGCCGGCGACGGACGTTACGCGAACGCATCAGCGCCCATAATCGATCGGTACCCCCTGCCGAATTCAGTTGGCCCGTCGTATTGGATCGGCTACGCACCTGCTACGACGACGCCGCACGGCGCGTCATGGCAGCGGCCAACGGGGAGGACACGCTCGGATGATCTCGCCAGCACATGTCGCCCGCATCGGGTGGAGCAACGCCGAACATTTCCGAAAGCGGTTCGTCAACACGACGATCAGTGGTTTCGCGCATGACCTCGCGCGGGCCGCACGGCTGTTGCACCGCGATCCGCCTGAGCGCACGGTGCCTGCGCGCGCCGAGCGCGTGATCATCACGTTGTCGACTGTGCCGCACCGTGTGCAGTACCTGGGTCCTGTGCTGCGCAGCCTGCTCGACCAGACCGAACCCGCCGATCGGGTGGTACTCGCCTGGCCGCGGCACTCGCTGCGCACAGGTGCCCCCTACCCACACCCGTCGGCACTGCCATCGGGCGTGGAGGTGCTGCGGTGTACGGATCTGGGCCCAGTGACAAAGCTGCTGCCCACCTTGCTGGCCGAGCCGGACGCCGTCATCGTGGTGGTCGACGATGACGCGATCTATCCCGATACGTTTGTTGCGGATCTGCTCGCGGCGCATCGGATGGAGCCGGAAGCCGCTGTGGGAGTGCGGGGATCGAGCGCGCGGTTCGATCGCGACCCCCGCTATTTCGGACACGTATGCGGAACCGCGGTGTCCGAGGCCACCCCAGTCGATGTGCTGATGGGTATGTGGGGATATCTGATTCCGCCTGGAGCGCTGGACGACGATGTCCACGATTTCGACGGCTGGCCGCCGGAAATGCGATGGCAGGACGACGTGTGGATCTCCGGGCACCTGGCGCGCCGTGGTGTGCCGCGGTTGGTGATACCAGTTCGCGGGGTTCCGATCGAGGCGGCGGGCGCGTTCGTAGGCGCGCTGCACCACACAGTGAACAGGTCGGGCCGTAACGAGGCCGTCGCCCTCAACACGTTCCGCGACCGGTGGTGACCGTCGGCAGAATCACCGACGAACGACCGCTCGGGTCGCGAATGAGCTCATAAGCGGCCGGGCCCGGCTGCCGCATGTAGCGCGGAACCGCTGCTCCGCACACCTGCACGCGCAGTTGATGTCCGGTGGCGAACCGGTGCGCGATCGGCCACAACTCGACCCGGACGTCGTCCTCATCGGTGTGTGGCTCGACCCGCCGAACGCCTTCGCAGATGTTGAAAGATCGCCCGCCGGGATGAACGTCGCACACGCGCACGATGACATCGCAGACGCCACGCCTCAGCGGCGGATGTGCGGTGGCTATGCGCAACCGAAGCTCGGCGACCACCGTTCCGATGATCTCGAGCGGTGCGCCGAGCGGGTCGCTGGTGTAGGTCAGCAGATCGGGTCGACGCTCGATCTGCCGGCAGTCCTGTGGCCGCGAGAACCCGACGATCACGGGACCACGGGGAGCGGGCGTGGGGTCCGCGGGGTCGTATCGAAAATGATCGCTTCCCGCCTGCTCGGCAGGCACACGCGACAGCCGCCCGGACTCACGCAGGTGCCATCGCACGGGACCGGTTCCGGGTGGAGGCCAGGAAGCGTATTCGCGCCAGCGCCGGACCCCGGTGACGAACAGGCGAACGGGTTTGCGAGACGGGCGATCCTCACCTCCACGCAGGTGGGCGTGAAACCACTGCCGGGCTTCCCGATTCGCGACGACGAACTGCCGGAGGTTGTAATGCCCCCATGGGCCGATGGTGAGTCGCGGCGCACCACCAGCCGCACTCAATGCGGCGTAGTCGCGGACGAGGCCCGGCAGGAAGATGTCGTACCAGCCGCCGACCAGATGTACCGGAGTTCCGGCGCATTCCGCGGGCGCACGACCGTGGTCGAGAAGTTCCCGCAACGGGCTGCCCGCGCCGAGGTCGGCGATCACGGCTTGATAGAAGGAGACTGTTCGACCACCGGTCAGCACATCCAACTCCGCGGCCGGGCGGCCCGACGCGATTGCCCGACGCGCCCGACGGGGCGCCCGCAGCGCGGTGATGAAGCTGTGATTCGAGCACCAGATCAGCACGGACTCCAGCGCAGTAGTACCGCCGGTGAATATCGTGTCGGCAACCGATGAGGCCGCGACATGAACCGAAACGGCACGCAATTCGGGGATGTCGGCCGCGATAGCCCAGTGCGCGAACCCCATCGCGCTCATTCCGTGCAACGCCAACCGTCCGTCGAACCACACCTGGTCTCGAAGCCACTCGATCGTCGCCAACCCATCGGCACGCTCGGTGCTCAGCGGTAACACATCCTCGGCCGAGCGGCCGTCCTGCACCACCACCTGAAATCCTGCGCGCGCGAAATACAATCCATAGATGATGCCGAGCGGTCGGCGTCCCATTGGGGATCGCACCAGGATGGTCGGTCCGGGTGCACTCGACGCACGGTGGTACCGGTCGGCGAGCAGGCGTTCACCATCCGGCATCGGAACGCAGAGGTCTCTTTCTATGCGGAGATCAAACATCGCGCTGGACAAACCATTCCGTGCCGCAGAC
The DNA here is from genome assembly GCF_055590505.1 of Nocardia sp. NPDC041819. Lineage (NCBI taxonomy): Bacteria > Bacillati > Actinomycetota > Actinomycetes > Mycobacteriales > Nocardiaceae > Nocardia > Nocardia sp. NPDC041819. The sequence continues at coordinate 241,438 of NZ_JBVJAP010000006.1, forward strand.
CCGGCGAAACAGCGGCATAGGTAGCCGCCCCAACAAGCGCAGGGTGCGCAAGCCGTCACCGCCGCCCGCCTGGCTGGCATGGGCCATCATGCTGGCGCGCTTGACGCTCACATAGCGTCGCACGTCGACCCGGTGGGTGATGTCCGCGCCGGGGACGAAGCTCGAGCTGAACCGATCCATCGCCACCCCCGAGGGCAACAATCCGACAGCATTCACCAAGCGCAATACCCTCAGTAGCTGATCGCGATCGACTGTCGCCTCCAGCAACAACGGTGTGGCGGCCTGCCGCGCTGCCGCCGCGACCACCTGATGAACCTGCACGTGATCGGGATGTCCGTAACCTCCGGATGCGTCATAAGAAGTGACCACCCCGGCCCGCTCCTCGATCAAGAGTGCGGCAAGCCGCTCGGCCGCCTGGGCGACAGGTACGCCGCAGAAGCCGCCCGGGACGCGACCGTCGAGCCCGGAATCCGCGTACCGCAGGAATTCCACCCGGTCACATCCCAGGACTGCGGCTGACGCCAATGCCTCCTCCTCGCGACGAGCTGCGAGCTGCGGACCTGTTGGCGAATCCGCGAGTCCCGCGGCGCCATCGGTCGCGAACACGACGACCGTGCGCCGGCCGGCCTCGCTGACCCTGCGCATCGTTCCCGCCGTCAACAGTGATTCGTCGTCGGGATGCGCGTGCACGAAGACCCACGGCGTATCCGGCGCGCCGAGCCACTCGACGGGGGTTCGGGATGTCACGCTTCGCGCCGACGTCGTGCGTCATTCTCCGCAGCGTCCAGGGCCACAGCCTCCGCCGGGGTGAGTGCGGACCCCCCGAGATGACGGGGTTGCCACCACTGTCCCGTCCCGGAGTCGGGGTACTCCCGTTGTGCCCGGTCCAGCAGTTCCTTCATACGATCACGCAGCTGGACGGTGACGTATTCCGGGTCGTCGTCGGCCGCGGGGAACATCGGCTCACCCACGATCACCGTGAGTGGTAGACCCCACTGATCGAGCTCACGATGGTGCGTGGTCCATAGCCGCTGTGTGCCCCACACGGCCACCGGCACCAGTGGCACCCCTGACCCTGCCGCCAACCGTGCTGCTCCGGTCCGCAACCGCTGGACGGTGAACGATCGTGCGATCGTCGCTTCCGGAAACACCGCGATGAACTCCCCTGCGGCGAGCGCGGCGGTCGCGGCGCGGTACGCCTCGCCATCCCCGCCGGAACCCACTGCGATGTGCCGCATACTGCGCATCGCAGCGCCATATACCCGATGGTCGAAATGCTCCCGCGTCGAGAGGAACCTGGCCATCCGGCCCACCTTGTCCGCGGCGAGGGCGATAGCGAAAGGGTCCAGATACGACACGTGATTGCTGGCCACCACCGCACCTCCGACACGGGGTAGGTGTGATTCATCGACTATCCGAGTCCGCAGACGCAATACACGCTGGACGGCCTTCACCATGGAAACCGCAACAGGATAGACGATTTCATTCACAATTCGAATTTAGACGCTACGGATCAGCGCCGAGCATGCCGGGGCATTCGATGGATCCGGCCCGGCGGCCTTCCCGATCATCATCGAGTCCGGCACCTACACCGGGCACACCGCCTCCGACGACTACACAGTCACCACCGAGCAGTCCTGCCCCGGCGTAACCGAGGCCTCACTCGCCGGCACCTTCACCATCAACTGACACTCCCGGACAGGGACATACGCCGCCGAGCCCCGATCCGGCGGCGTATCCCATACCCGCAACCAGAGCCGCAATATTCGAGTGCGTCCCTCGGCAGCGGCGGTCCCCCACTCGCTCGGGATGCCGCACCGACCTACCCGGCTCAGACCACTCACCGCGGTGGATCGACGATATCCGCCCACTCGCTCAACAGCGTCCACGCGGCGGCCACATGCTCCTGGCGGGTGGCGGTGGCGCCCACGGCCAACCGGAGCGCGAACACCCCACGAACCTCTGTGTGGGACAACAACACTCGTCCGGTCGCGTTGACCGCGTCCAGCAGTGCCCGATTCGCCTCGTCACCGCCGCGCAATCGGAAACAGACCAGCGACAGTGGATGCGGCGCAAGCACTTCGAAACGATCGTCCGCGCAGACCCACGAGGCGAACTGCTGGGCCAGTGCCACGCTGTGCCGGATATGTTCGCGCAGCCCGGTCGCGCCGTACCAGCGGATCACCGCCCATAGTTTCAACGCCCGGAACCGACGTCCCACCGGCACCTGCCAATCCCGGTAATCCACCACCGCGCCGGATTCGCTCGCACTGTTGCGCAGATATTCCGGCAACACCGACAGCGCACCGGTCAGCGCACCACGATCGGCGACGTAGCAGGCGTCGAAGTCCAGCGCGGTGAGCAGCCACTTGTGCGGATTGGTCGCGTAGGAATCGGCGAACTCGGCCACACCCGCGTGGATCCACCGCAGCTCCGGACATATCGCCGCGACACCCGCATACGCCGCGTCCACATGCAGCCACACACCGTATTCGCGGCAGACCGGACCGATGAGCTGCACCGGGTCGACCGCGCCGGTGGACGTCGTGCCCACCGTCGCCATCACCAGGACGGGGGTTCGACCGCAGGCCACATCCTGTTCCATCGCCGCCCGCAGCGCCTTCGGGTCCATCGACAGGTCGGCACGGGTGGCGATGAAACGCACGGCCGAGGAGCCGAGACCCGTGACGCGCGCGACCTTTTCGAAACCGCAGTTGGCTTCGGTCGAGGTGTAGACGACATAGCGGCCACGGTCGATGCCGTCACGAGCGACCTGCCCATCCGAGGCTCGGTGCAGCGCCGCGAGCAGCGTGACGAGCATCGCGCTGGAGGCGGCGTCCTGAACCACACCGCCACCGCTGCCCGCGAAGGTGAAGCGTTCGGGCAGGCCGATCAACCCGGCCAGCCAGTCCAGGACATGCTGTTCCAGCTCGGTACAGGCCGGGCCGGTCTGCCAGAGCATCCCCTGCACACCCAATCCGGAGATCAGCAGATCGGCCAGCGCCGCGGGACCCGACGCACCCGTCGGGTAGTAGGCGAAGAACCCAGGATGCTGCCAGTGCGTCAGGCCGGGAACAATGACGCGATCCATATCATCGAGCAGAGCGGCGAACGGCTCGCCGACCTCAGGCGGAGACGGCGGCAGTTGTGCGCGCACCGCGCCAGGGGCCACTGTCGACAGCACCGGCAGCGACTCCACTCGCTCCCAATAGTCCGCCACCCAATCCACCACGGCGCGACCGTGTTCCCGGAATTGCGCCGCCGTCATATGCCGAGGCACGGGCGCGTCGTCCGCCGGCCGCGCGCCGGGGCAACTCGACGCGCTCACGTCGTGGTGGGATAGAGCAACTCGAGGAGTGGTCGCCACCGATCACAGGGTAGAGGTCCGGTGCACCGATCAGCGCCGATGCGGCGGTGAGGCGTGTCGCCCTTACCCGGCACCGGAACAAGCAGGATTCGTTCCCCTCGGGGTCGTCCAGTACCTGCCATATCCTGCGACGGTCTTTCGGCCGGGCCACCCTCGTCCGCGATCGGCTGGCCTACATCCGCTCCGGAACGATCGGCGACAGGGGTTGGGCAGCGCCGAGTTCGCCAACCGCTTCGCCGGCTTCGTCCGGGGCACGGTAGCGGGCTGAGCGGACTGCCGCAGGTGCTGTCGCAGCAACGTGCTGGTGACGATGTGGTCCGGGTCGCCCGTAACCGCGACACCGAGGTGACCTGGATCAGATCGCTGCTGATTCCGAAGTGCACAGCTTCGTGGCCTGCGTCGGCGAAATTCGAAGCGCGAGAATCGAATACATGTCGTACACCCAGCGTGCGCAACGTGCCCGGAATCGTGACGTCATCCTTGCGGTAAGGGAAGGCGGAGTTCGGTGACGGCGATGCGGGCGGTTTCAGCGATGGCGGCGTCGACAACGGGCAGGTGGGGGTCCGCGCGGGCCGCCCGGGTGAATATCGCGACCGCGACGGGGTGCTCGCCGGGAAATTCGACGACCGCTACCTCGTTGCGGATGACCCCGATGGTTCCGGTTTTGCCTGCGACCGCCACAGTGCGGTAGGGGAATCCGGCGGTGACGCGGTGCGGCCAGACTTGGTGGCGCATGACGGTGCGGACGAATTCGGTCTGCTGATCGGACAGCACCGCGCCGCTCCACAGCGCGCGCAGGAGACGGGTCATTTCCTCCGGTGTCGTCGCGCTCGTGTACGACGGGTCGTACGCCGACACCGACCATGCGTCGTCATTCTCGGCGAGCACGGCGAACGCTTCGGCGGTGGTGTGGGTGTCGGTGTCGCGGACGAGGCTGCGGTGCAGGTCGGCGGTGCCGCCCACGATCCGGGTGCGGGTGAGGCCGAGATCGTCCAGCAGGCCCTCCACCGCGCCGAGGCCCGTCGCGCCGAGTAGGACATCGGCCGCGGCGTTGTCGGAGACGGTCATCATCGACGTCGCGAGGTCGCGCAGGCTCATGGTCACCGGGTCGCGCATGACGGCGATGCCGGTGGGCCCCGGCGTGCAATCGGACGGTGTCACCGTCAGCCGGGTGGCAGGATCGAGGCGCCCGGCGTCGACGAGGCGGCAGAACGCGACGAACAGCGGCAATTTGTATACCGACGCGAGCACTACCCGCTCGTCGCCGCCCACGGAGATCTCGGTCGCGGACCCGTCGCACCGGCGGGCGTGCAGCCACCCGCTGCATCCCGCGTCGGCGAACACGGCGCGGATCCTGTCTTCGGCGGTGCTCATCGCAGCCGCTCCCGATACAGCACCCGGTCGACGGCATCGGCATGGGCATCAGCGTCCGGACGGTGGACGACGCGGACTCGCAGGGCGACCGCCTGCGGCGCGATGCGCAGCCAGGTCACGCCGGGCGCGGACGACGGAGGCACGGCGGTGAGCCCGAAGCTCGTTCCGGCCGCCACCGCCGCGAACACCGTCCGATCGTCGGGCGCGGGCACGATCGGTGCGTCCAGGCCCCGCTCGCGCAACAGATCCACAACGGTGTCGAAGGCAGGAGGATTGGTGGCACGTGGCGGGCAGGCGAAACTCAGTCCGGCGAGCATAGGGAAGGTGGGGCGTTCGGCGCCGGCGCTGCGATGATCCGACGGCACCACGAGCCACCGCGGAATCTTGACGACCGGGCGGACCTCGACACCGTCGACCAGCGCGGGATGCTCGACCACGGCGACGTCGCACAGTCCCGAGCGCACGTCGGCGACCAGGTCGACGGTGGCGCCCACCGTCGTGGACACCGCGGTATCCGGGACGACCGCCGTGCGCAGCGCGCCCACACACGCCGTGACCACCCGGTCGGGCAACGCCGCGGTCGCGCCCCAGTGCACGGCGCCGTGGGCGCTCGCGATGCGGTGCGACTCGGCGAGCAGGCGCTCGGCGTCGTCCACGAGCAGCCGAGCGCGCGGGAGCAGCTGCAGACCGGCCGAGGTGAGCACGGCCCCCTGCCGGGTGCGGTGGATGAGGTCGACGCCGAGATGCCGTTCGAGCCGCCGAAGTCCCTGCGACAGCGGTGGCTGGGTCATGTCCAGCGCGGCCGCCGCCCTGCCGAAGTGCCCTTCCTCCGCGATGGAGACGAAGAACCGAAGGTGGCGGATCAGGTCCATGCGGTCATTGAACCAGCGGATTCGCTGACATCGGTTCCGCCGGCCCACCAAGCACTCCGACCGGCGCCGAATCGCGGGCGAACCTGCGACGATATCCAAGTCGACTCGCCCACGCCGTGGCCGGATATTGGCGTCGGCGGCGGCGTCGATGATGTGGTGCGGCAGTGACCCTTTCCGACATTGCTCACCGTTCCTCGTTCGGTCGTCGCTTCCTCGCCGCTGTGGCGGTGTCCGCGCTCTCCCTGGCCACCGCCGCGTGCGGGTCCGGCGCCGATGCGCCGGCGGCCTCGGACACCACACCCGCTGCCACGATTCCGTCGTTCGCCGAGATGGAGACGACACACTCCGCACGGCTCGGTGTGTATGCGATCGACACCGGCACCGGCCGCACCGTTGTCCATCGAGACGGGGAGAGATTCCCGATCGCCTCCACGTTCAAAGGTCTCGCCTGCGGGGCCCTCCTGCGCGACCATCCTCTGGCGACGGGTTATTTCGATCAGGTGATCCACTACTCCCGGGACGAACTCGTGGCCAACTCGCCGGTGACCGAGAAACACGTCGACACCGGCATGACCGTCGCCGAGCTGTGCGATGCCACGATCACCCTGTCCGACAACACGGCGGGCAACCAGCTGCTGAAGCTTCTCGGCGGCCCGGAAGGCTTCACCGCGTTCCTGCGGTCCATCGGCGACACCGCCTCTCGCCTGGACCGCTGGGAGCCCGAGTTGAACACCGCCGTTCCCGGCGACGAGCGGGACACCACCACAGCCGCCGCCCTCGCCACCGACTACCGCAACCTCGTCCTCGGCGACGTTCTCGCCGAACCCGAGCGAGCGCGATTGAAGTCGTGGCTCGTCGCCGCCAAGACGGGGAACGCACGCATTCGTGCCGGGCTGCCCGCCGGCTGGACCGTCGGCGACAAGACCGGCAGCCCCGCTTACGGCGGCGCGCTCGACGTCGCGATCGCTTGGCCGCCCGGACGCGCCCCGCTCGTCATCGCCGTGCTGTCCGCTAAATCCGAGCAGAACGCCGAAGCCGACAACCCTCTCGTCGCCGAGGCCGCCCGCACCGCGGTTGGTGTGCTGGGGTATTAGTCGTCGTCCAGGGCGAATCTCCAAGATCAAGTGAAGCAATCCACCACCCCACCGGTCGGCAGCGTGATAGTGGGCCGGGTCGGTCATCCGATCTGCCACAACGGGCTGGAATTTCCAGTAAGTCGGGGACGGCAGGCCTCGTCCAAGACCAGATGTCAGCGGTTGATTCGCCACAGACCTACGACGTAGTGCAGGCTTTCGGCCAAAAATCCTCCGTGCCCCGGGAATCGGCCGGAGGAGTATCCGGAGGCCTTTGCTCGTCCATCCGGCCCGACGCCAGGGTACCGCCCCTGTGAGCGTCGCTGGTATCGGTAGTCAGTCATCGGTGACAGCGTCATCCAGACTGAGGTCGTAGTCGTCGAGTTCGGGGTCGTAGGAGTCAGGTGCAGGTAGGTAGGTAGGTAGGTAGCTGGAGATGGCGCCGGACTGTCGGGCGGCTGCGGCGTAGGCGATCCGGTCGTCCTCCGATACGTCCATGCCTGACGATTCGGAGTGGCCGATTCGGCGCTCAGAGGAGGGGGCGTCCACGAACCCTCCATGGGTCAGCCGTCAGGTAGCCCGTTCTGCGATGACCGCGAGAATGCTCCCCGGTAATCGGTCGATTGATGGGTTCGGCCCAGTACCTCTGCCGGCATGGGGAGAAGTGCCGTTGGTTCACCGCCGTGGTGTATCCATGCGCGCCCGACCAACAAGGGAAGAACTAGTTCGGTGCGCTGCGTATGGATCAATGCGTTGAGCGCCGTTCGACGTATCTCGACATCGGCGACCTGCGCGAAGGGACGCAGCAGCTCCTACTGTTGACCGACCGCGTGCCGGGCGGCACCTCGCTCTGCGAGTCCGTAATCATCTGTGCTGGCGGCAATTGCGGCGAGCAGACCTAGTACAGCGGCGGTGTGGATACCAGCCCCGGCCAACCGGGCTAGGAACGGCACCGCGTGCGGAATCGCCGAGTAGACCGTGCCTTGGTGCCAAATGCTTTCGAACAGCTCGCGCAGCGCTTTCGCTGTGCGCCGTCGGATGCAAGCTGATGGTGGATTGTCAGAATTGCCGAGAGATCTCCAATGCCCGCCATCCGGATTTCAAGATCTCCCATGTGGGCAGTGTGAACCTCCTCGTAGACCGCCGACCCGTATGAAATATGCAGCCGCGAACGGGCCTTTCTTGACCCTTGGTAAGGCCTCGAGGTTCCGGCGCGGAAGCTGATATCTGCCCCCCATGCCGTCGCGCCCACTTTTCAGATCAAGCAAACATCCCGTACTGCCGAATAGCAGGTGACAGAAATCTGCCCGATCAGACCTCTCCGTTACATTTTGGCCAGGCATGCTGGTGGCGCTTCCCGTTGCCGGTGTGCCTCCCAGATATCGAGGATCTCAGTAGCCGCGTCGGCGGCCTCGGGCGAGCCTGCCTCGAAACATCTACCCACCGGATACGGTTCGCGAAGTCGGCGCCCAAGCGCTGCTCGCCTCATCAGGCACCATGCGTCCGAGCTTCCGCGCCATCGGTAAGGAAGCGATGGCCGATGGATCGACGACACCAAGCTGCCCACCAAAACCAGGTGACAACGTCACCCCTGGTGTCCAGTTTCCCAACAGCTAACTGCCGGAGTCGAAACCGGACAAAACCGGACGAAAACGGACTGGGAATGCATTGCCAAAGTGCCTCCACTGGAGGACTACTGGTATTAGCGGCATAGCAAGAATCAGGCCTGTGCTGCTGCGTGGGAACTCTTTTCACGTTTTTCCTGAATAGAAGGTAAGAAAATGGCACCTGTCATCACCTCGCTGAACCCCTCTTTCGGTCCTCCAGCGGGTCTCAACTCTGTAATCATCACCGGCTCCGGATTCGCCAATGTCGGTCCCTTGACTGTCCGGTTCGGCACGAACGCAACGACATTCGCCATCAACTCCGATACCCAGATCACGGCCATCGCCCCGCCTGGAACCGGAACGGTGAACGTCACCGTACAGGCACTGCTGGACGGCACGAGCAACCCGGTGCCCTACACCTATGGTGGTGGGCTTCCTACCGTGACCAGCATCAATCCGGCTTCGGGGTCGGCGTCCGGTGGGACGACGGTCGTGCTCACCGGGACGAACTTGACCGGCGCTACCGCGGTGAGTTTCGGTGGCACACCGGCAACCTCGTTCACGGTCAACTCGCCGACACAGATCACGGCGGTGGCACCTGCCCATGCAGCTGGAACGGTGCAGGTCACCGTCACCACCGCGGTGGGCACCAGTAACGGTGTCTCGTTCACCTACATCGCGGTGCCCACCCTCATCAGCGTCACTCCGAGCTCGGGGCCGCCGAGTGGTGGAACAGTGGTTGTGCTCACCGGCACAGGCTTGACCGGCGCCACCGCGGTGAGTTTCGGTGGGACACCGGCAACCCTGTTCACCGTGAACTCCGACACCCAGATCACCGTGCTCACCCCAGCCCATGCAGCTGGGACAGTGCAGGTCACCGTCACCACCCCCGGCGGAACCAGCAACGGTGTCTCGTTCACCTACATCGCGGTGCCCACCCTCATCAGCGTCACTCCGAGCTCGGGGCCGCCGAGTGGTGGAACAGTGGTTGTGCTGACCGGCACAGGCTTGACCGGCGCCACCGCGGTGAGTTTCGGTGGGACACCGGCAACCCTGTTCACCGTGAACTCCGACACCCAGATCACCGTGCTCACCCCAGCCCATGCAGCTGGGACAGTGCAAGTCACCGTCACCACCCCCGGCGGAACCAGCAACGGTGTCTCCTACACCTACGTTTCGGGTCTGGCGCCGGTCAATTTGGGGACAGCCTCGTCGTTCGCGGTGCTGGGTGCCTCGACAGTCACCAACGCCGGAGCCACGGCCATCACCGGGAACCTGGGCGTCAGCCCGGGCACCTCAGTGACCGGATTCCCGCCGGGAACGGTGACCGGCGGAGCGATCCATGCCGGGGACTTGGTCGCGGCGCAGGCGCACACCGATTTGCAGGCTGCCTACCTCGACGCGGCGAGCCGCACGCCCACCGCGTTCGTGACCGCCGATCTGGCGGGACAAACCCTGACCTCCGGGGTGTACAAGGCCACCGGCGGGATCGGTCTCAACGGCACCGTGACTCTGGACGGGCAAGGTAATCCGAATGCGGTGTTCATCTTCCAGGCCGGGTCGACACTGATCACCGGGGCGAACAGCACCGTGAACCTCATCAACGGTGCCAACGCAGACAACGTGTTCTGGCAAGTCGGTAGCTCGGCCACACTGGGCGCCAACACCAATTTCGCCGGCAACATCCTGACCTTCACCTCGGACACGGTGTCAGCCGGAACCACCGTGAACGGGAGCGTCCTTGCCCTCAACGGCGCGATCACCCTGGACACCAACACCATCGGCTGAGCTCCGATATACCGAAAGGATCTCGACGCCTGTCCGCGCGCTTCGGCGCGCGGACAGGCGCGTATCGGGGTGCGGGTAGCCGCGACGTATCCCGGGTCCGCTGTTGCGGAGTGAAGGCGAATGGAACGGAGTCCCCCGGCGCTATTCCCTCCCGAGTCGGCCACCCCCACTCCCCGACCAGCAACGTTTCCGCAAACGTCATCGGGTTACTCGGGCGGGTCGGCTGATCAGTCGCGAACCGTACCCACCAACGAGCTTCAGCCACCGCGAGATTGCCTGGTCAACGCGAATGGCGCACCCTCGCCGAACTACTCACCGCACCGCGCCCATGCAGGGTAGCGGTCCGTTGCCTCGACGGCCGCCGCATCGATCACGACCTGGACGGCGGTGGCTGGTCGCGGCTGGGTACCCGCCGATCGGCCCCAAGCGACGCCGGATCTCGTCCGGATGTCACTACCCCTCAACCGAACCCGGGTATTCCGCGTGGAGGTCGCCGCCGAACAACTTCCAGTAGAAGGCGTTCATCTTCGCGGCGGTAGGTGCGTACCAGGTCAGGATCGCGGCCACGACTGGCGGCACGTCGTCTGGGATGTGGCTAGTGGCGCACTGGAGTACGTACTCGTTGCGGGCGATGGGGCCGCCGACGCCGTACTGGCAGAACACCGGCAGGTCGAACAGGTTAGCGGTGGAGCCCCGGTGGGCGAGTTCCCGATCGGTCAGCGGGATGCGCTTGGCGAACACCGACACGCCGTCGACATCCAGGACCGCCGTGCCGCCGCCCACTCCCACGCTGTCGGACCGACCCGTGTCCATGAGCTCGTCGAGCTCGATGTCGCTGCGGGAACCCAGGAAAGCCGAGAGTGTCCGGTGGCGATCGCTTCTGACAGCCGTCATCGCACGATTCTGCCACCGACCGGGTGGTGGACCGCTTGTGGTGAGGCGGCCCAGCCAGGACCCCCGGCCCCGGGGGTGAAGGCGCATGTCCGACCCGGTCGTCGGATCGGCGGTGATCTCAATCGGCGCGGATCACGGCGATCGACCGCTCGACCGTGTAGGCGTGGGCAGCGGTGAGTACGCGGGCCTGCTCGCCGATGACGGCGGACGCGCCTGGCGAGGCAAGCAGCTCCCTCAGGTGGTCACAACTGCTCGCGCCGATCACGAGCGCGCCGTGGCATCGGCGGTGCGCGCCACCATGGCCGCGACCGCCGAACCGGGCCTCGACTGCGGCCAGGGTGGTGCCGAGAGTGGACGTCGGCAGTGAACTCTTGGGCCATTCGCGGTGCACCGACGACGAGTGCGGCGTCGGATCCACTGTTCGGCCGAGGAATTGCCGCGCCTATCTCAGCGAGCCGGATTCCTCGATGGGGTTACGGGGCGGTTTGGCCGCATAGGCTGCGAGGTCGTCGGCCATGCGCTGCATCACACGCGGAAGCACGAAGGGCATGAGCCAGCCGACACCGGGCCGCATACGCCAGCGGCCGTGCCAGACGATGTTCGTGCCGCCCGCAGCGGTGGGCTCGAGTTCGATTACAGCTCGGTAGTCCTTCATCGCGAAGTTGAAGGCGTCCTCGTACGCCATGCGACGATCCGTCACCAGCTCTGTGAGTCGTTCGCCGGTGACCACGCGGCCGGTGCGAAACGCCCTAACCGCTCCGATGTCGTCATGGCCGTGCGGATCGAGGTCGCTGGAGCGTTCTTCGACCAATTCGTCCAGCCCGGAGGACCATCGGGGCCAGCTTCGACCGTCGATCAGAAGCCCCCACACCGTGCCGACGGGGGCAGGGGTTGTGGACTGCACTCGGTAGTGCGGCATGTCGTGCCCTTTCTTCGTTTTCGGCGGCGCGATCCACGCAGCGCGGCCGAAGAGGTGCTGGAGGGGTTCGACCTGGGCTCCAGTCCAGTTCTCCTCGGTGCGTACCGGGACGCCGTCCTCTACGAGGTGTCCTCGCCCGTCACCGACACGGTGCCCGTCAGCCGTCCGAATGCTACCAATCAACGACGAAACCCCTTGCCAGGAAGATCAATTGGGATCGGCCGCCAGTCAGTATGCCGCGGCGGAATGATCACTGTCTGCGCCGGATTGCTTCCCCTGGCAGCAGACATCGGAAAGCCGCAGTGAATCCTTTCGGGTCGTCGGCGTCTCTTATAGCCAGCACGACCCCTCAGCCGGAAAGGCAGAGGTCGTGAGGCGAGCAGCACGCAGAACGAATTCAAGGCATCCGGCTGCTCCCTACCGCAGCACAGCCTCGACCCCGCCCGTCCGGAACCACAAGGAGCCGACATGTCCGCTTTCCACCCACCGCAGCCAACACCGGCAACGCCGGACCGCGGGCGGACGCCCCGCCGTGGCCGGCTCACCTCGCGACACCCGACACCCGCCCTCGCCGTCATCGCGGCCCTGGCCACCAGCATGCTGCTGATCGCTCCCGCCGCTGCTGACGCCGCCCCCACGGCCGGACGGCCCGCCCACACCGACATCGACTCGACAACGGCTGAGCACTTCGACCGGTCACCGTCGTTGAGAGCACCCACCCACGTCGTCACCGTCGCGGGGTTGCCGATCGCCTACCGCAGCTTCGGACACGGACCAACCCTCCTGCTGACCCCATGTCTCGGATTCAGCATGGACGACTGGGACCCGGCGCTGCTCGACCGACTCGCCGCGACCAATCACGTCGTCATCTTCGACTCCGACGGCGTCGGACGGACCCCAGCCGGGTCCTCGGCCGTTTCGACCGTCCCCCAACTCTCGGATCAGGCCTCTGGCCTGATCCGGGCTCTCCACCTGAACCGACCCACTGTCGTGGGCTACTCCCTCGGAGGATTCGTCGCGCAACGCATGGCCGTGGACCATCCCGACGACGTCGGCGCGCTGATCCTGATGGGTACCGGCCCCGGTGGATCACAGCAGGTGCTGCCCGACCTGCCCGGTCTGGTCCGGGGCATGCCGGCATTCGACCCGCTTGTGCCTGCCGACCAGGTCATTCCACTGTACTTCAGCGGCCACCCCGATGCCCTGGCCGCGTGGAGTCGACGAACAGCTCTGCGCCCCAACCGGGTCGGGGTGACTCTGACCGGCCTCAACCGTCAACGCGCCGCGATGACCGGCTGGCTCGTCGACCCCGCCACCAACGTCGTCAGCAGTTTGCCCGCCCTGCGGCTGCCCACCCTCATCTTGGGCGCTGAAAACGACGAGCAAGAACCCGCTGCCAACTCCAGCGTGCTACATAGCTACATCAACGGTTCGGAATTGCTGATCTACCCCGGGCTCAGTCACGCGTTCCCCTTCGAAGCACCAGAGCGCGTCGCGGAAGACATCGCCCGGTTCGCTCGGTAGCAGCCCGAACAGCGGCGGCATGAGCACCGGGCTCACGGCGCAGTGCCGCATGACGCCGCCCTCCGGATGTAGCCCGGCCCGGCTCCGTGAAGGTGCCGCCGTGTCCACCCCCTTCCGTGGCACCGACCTCCTCGGCAACAGTCTTGCTGCGCTGCCGATGCGGGGATCGGCGGTGGCTCATCAGATGTCGCTCTACGCTGAGTGCATGGTCACCATCATCGGCGGAGGAATCGCAGGGACCGCTCTCGCCGGAGCTCTTGGGAGGGACGGCATTCCGGCCCGGGTTTACGAAAGTCAGCCATCGGTCGGCGCCGGTGCGTTCCTGGTGCTGGACGACCGAGCGCATGCCGCGCTGACCGGCCTCGGCGTGCCCGCCGACCGGCTGGACGAGGTCGCTCATCCAGTGGATGCCCTTCGGGTCGAATACCAGCCGCGCGAAGCGCGTTTCGGGCCGAGCCGTGGTCACCGGCTGTACCTGCGCGCCGAACTCATGTCGGTGTTGACCGAATTCGCCGCCGCTACAGCATCGGAATTCCATTACGGCACCGCGGTAACCGATGTCGACCAAGGTGTGCTCTACAGCGGCCCTACCCGGCTGCCTACCGATGACGTCGTCATCGCGGCCGACGGCATCGACTCCCTCGCCCGCCGCCGGATCGAGCCGGAGCGAACACCCGAGTACGCCGGGCAGATTGTGTTCTACGGCCGTACCGAGCGTGCCCTAGCGTTGCGCACCAAGAGCACGGTGCTGCATTTCGACGGCCGGATCGGTGCGGACGGCCGCCCGGCGGGCGCGTTCGGCCACTTCTGGGACGAAGGACTTTCCGTCTGGTTCGCCAGAGTCACCCGCCCGCCTCTTCCCGCCGAGAACATCGGCTTCCATCCGGTAGCGGAGTGGGCGGAACTCATTCGAACGGTCGCCCCGGGCGTCTCCGACGTGGTAGATCTTCTGTTGGCCGAGACGGAGACCGTGCATGTCTCGAATGCGCGCAACGTCCCCTTCGCCGCCGCCGCTGCTCCACGGCTTCCGGTGATCCTGTGCGGCGACGCCGATCACGCCATCACACCCGCTGAAGGAGTCGGGGCGCGTGACGCGATCGAGGACGCGGCGGCCATCTTTCGCGCGCTGTCCACCGGCTCCTCCCCCGCGGATGCGATGGCGGCCCGGCGGCGGCAGATCGCCGCCGATCGGGAGCAGGTCGTTCCGCCCTATCGCCGCACCGAGAACTAGCCGTCCTTGCCGCTCGAGCACGCGGTCTGCCACGGATTCACACCACCCTCGACTCGGGGTCCGGCGCTGGAGGCAGTCCGGCCACCGACTGCCGCGGCCGGACTGCCGGGTCAGTTCCGCTTCAGGGTGCCGACATTCAGCGACCCGCTCGCAGCGGTCGGCAGCTTCCTCTCCGCCGCCCGGACATAGCTGACGGGATCTTTGTCGACGGGCTCGACGCCTGCGTAGTTCCGCGCCTCGTAAGCGGCGAAGGCGACGGCCAGTTGATGGCGGCGCGACAATCCGGTCAGCTTGCGGAAGTCGGTGAGTCCCTCGCGTTCTTCCTCGGCCATGTGATCGCTGTTGGCCGAGTTCGCCGCCGCGACAGCCGCGTACCAGGCCTCGGTGCCGGCCTGATGACGCGCCACTTCGGCGATCGCGTCCCTGATCTCGTTGTGGTCGTGGATGGCGTCGAGTGTCTCGTCTTCCACACCGCCCGCGCGCCGAGCCGCGAAGCCCGCCTGCAGCAGTGCGGGGTAGAAGATCTCCTCCTCCGCCTGCGCGTGCAGTTCGAGGAAGGCCGCCAGCCTGCTCCAGATCGCGGAGAGCGCGTCGGTCTCCGTGGGGTCGATCTGCTCCAGGATCGCGAACAGCCGCCGCTGCTCATGGTGGTCATCGAGGATCAGCTCGGTGATGTCCACGATTCCTCCCTGATACGTACTCGAGGTCAGTACTGAACGCCGGGGCAGACCGGCGCTCGAGGCGGCTGGCACGTCTGTCAGAAAGCCGACGATAATCCATCGGTGAGCCGCCCCGCCGCTGACGCACCGCCGAGCGATCCACCGGTCTTCGAGGTCGACGCGCGACAGCTGACACCCAACGTCATCCGCGTCATCAACGCGACCGTCCCGGGCGCTACCGCGCGGCGCGAGCGCGTTCGCGCTCCAAGGCACGGGCGCGCTGTTGTTCGAAGCGCGGACGCGTACCTGCTCCATGTCGTCGAGGAACGCGGCGAGCCGCTCGCGCGCCTGTTCGCCGCGTACCCCGAAATCGTTGCGATCCGTGATGTTTCACTGCCCACCCCCGGGACACGCGCCAAAGCTGTTGGCTGCCATTTTTCGCAATCGAACCGGTCGGCATACATACCTTCACCGTCCCGGTTCAGCGCACAAGGCCGAAGGTCCCTGAGGAGCAAGGACCGAGTACCCGGTATTTCGATGACCGCGGCCGCGACGACTCCACGCCGCCGTCGTCGCGGTGATGCCTGACCGCACGCTCACGGCCGGATCGGCGGTGCGGCTTCGGACGGCGGGTCCGTGGCGACACGAAGGATTCGCGGCCTCGCAGCGCGGAGCCGCGCCTGTGCTAGAGGTCCCCTAGCAGCAGGATCAGGATCCGCCGCGGGTGATCCAGTCGATGAGATCGTTCTCGACTTCCTCGCGGTTGAGCTCGTTGAGAATCTCGTGTCGGGCATTCGGGTAGATCCGGTAGGTGATGTCGGTCAGACCGGCATCACGGTAACGCTGGACTTGAAGGTCACTCAGCCGCAGCTTGTCGTTGAGCGGGTCGGCGTTCCCGACCATCACGTAGAGAGGCAGATCGCTACGGATTCCCCTGGGTTCCGCCAGCCGCTCGGTAGCGACGCTGGCCAGCAGCGACATGTTGGCGGGGTCGAGTTCGAATCCGCACCACGGGTGGGCCAGGTAGGCGTCGACCTGAGCTTCGTCGCGGCTCAGCCAGTCGGCCGACGTGCGCGTCGGCTCGAAGTCCCGGTTGAACAAGGCCTGCAGGTCACCCCGAGCGGCGGCGATGTTCGCGAACAGCCCGTCGACGGCTGTCGTGCCACACAGCACGACCTCGTCGACGAGATGGGCGTGGTCGAGCAGATACTGCTGGACGGCGAACGAGCCGAGACTGTGCCCGAACAGGATCACCGGCAGCCCCGGGTGCTTGTCGCGCAGGATCGCCGTCAGCGTGGCCATGTCCTCGACCAGCAGATTCCACCCGTCGTCGCCGAGATCGCCGGGGGCGCCCGTCATACTGTGGCCGTGGCCGCGGTGGTCGTTGGCGTAGACGACGAACCCGAGGCCGGCCAATCGTTCGGCGAGATGACTGTAGCGCCCGGCGTATTCGCCCATGCCATGCGCTATTTGGACGACGCCGCGGGCTGCGCTCCCGGAGGGACGCCACTCGTGTACATGGATGGTTGTGCCGTCACTGCCGGCGAAGGTGAACATCGGATACTCCTGTGGATCCGCTCGTGTGAATGAGCTTGTGTAGCGCGGGACCGAGACGGACGAAATCGTCGCACCCGCGGTCGCCCCCACCCATGGACACACGAACAACATCGCCCGCGAACTGTTGTTCCCTGGAACAGTCGGACCCTCGGTAAGCTGCGGAGATGTCGAAAACAACGCCTCCACGGGCGATCGTCGACGTCGCCGCGATCCTGCTCGAGCGCATCGATGACCTGGGGTTGCGCCTGGCTCAGCGCTTCGTCGCCGAACTCGACACCTATCGCAACCAGACCCAAGTGCCGTTCGAGACGATCCACACCTCCTGCACCCGCAATCTCACCCTCATGGTGCGCCACTTCACCTCCACCGCACCGCTGGATCCCGAACCGCCCAAGGAAACCGGGAGACTGCGCGCCCGACAAGGCGTGCCATTGGCGGAAACCCTGCATGCCTTCCGCATCGGGTTCGAATTCCTGTGGTCGGAACTGGTCGCCGAAGCCCGCCGCCATCCCTCGGTCACCGACGTGATGCTGGTCGACCTGGCCGCGGAAGTATGGGCGCTCTCGGGCGAGTACTCCGTCGCCGTCGCCGCCGCCTACCGGGAGATGAGTTCGGAACTGATGCTCCAGCGCGAGCACGAGCGCTCGGTACTCGTAGAAGCGTTGTTCACCGGCGTCATCGCCGACCCTGCCACCCTGGGCGAAGCCACCCGAATCCTCGGACTGCCACCGGCGGGACGCTATGTGGTGGTAGCAGCTGACGTCCCCGCCGCAGGTCGCGAGGCGCTGCCGGGGATCGAGACCGCACTGCGCTGCGCGCAGATCACTTCTGCCTGGCGGCTGCTGCCCGACCAGCAGATCGGTGTTCTGTCTGTGCCCGAGCACCGAGAAGATTCGGCGATCCGCACACTTCGCAAGTCTCGCGCGCGCGTCGGTATGAGCCCGCCCTACGAGGCGCTCACCGACACGCCACAAGCGCTGCGTTTCGCCCGCCTGGCAGTGAGTGGGCTGGGTACACGCGCCTTCGGCGTCGCGCGATTCGACGACAACCCCCTCGCGATGCTCATGGCGGCAGCCCCCGCCGAAGCCGAACGAATGGTCCGCCTCCGGCTCGGCCCGCTGCTCGCGCTGCCATACGAGGAACGGACCCGATTGCTAGAGACGCTCGAAACCTGGTTCGACGCAGGTGGTTCCGCCGCGCGGACCGGTGAACGCCTCTACCTGCACGCGAACTCCGTGCGGTACCGGTTGCGGCGAATCGAGGAACTGACCGGCCGATCGCTGACGAATCCCGCGGCAGTTCGCGATCTCGGCGCCGCGCTCGAAGCACTGCCGGTGCTCGCAACACGACCACTGTGACACCGCCGGGTCCCGGCCGAGACCCCGTCGACCAGCCCGATTCGGTGCAGTTCTCCCCTGCGCTGCTGATCGCCGGTGGGTGGGCGGTGATGCTGCCGGTGGAGGGGATTCCGGTGACTCGGAAGCCGGGACGGTGCGCCCTCGAACCGGCCCCACCTTCCCCACCGCAGAATTCCGCGCCGACTTCGTCCGAATCGCCGGCCTGAGTCGGCCCGCGGGTTCGATCGGAAGACCGGGTACCGGTCCGCCTACCGACGATGGGTACGCAGTTGATAGCGTCGCTCGGCGTACGCCATGTCGTCACGCCACAGCCGCGTCGCGGCGTGAGTCATCAGCGGGCGCAGCACCGGCAGGACCCGGCGCGCGTACCGGAACCCCGGCCGCTGCGAGTTCGCGATCACGGCCTCGATCACCGCGGTACGCGCTCGGCCGTCGGGGCCGGAACCTATCGGGGTCGCGTGGGTTTCGATGACGCTTCCCGTTCCTTCGCCGGAGATGATTCGCATGACGATGGTGCGCGGATCCGGGCAGGTGAACTCGGCCTCGACGGGCACCCCGAGCCGGCGGGTCACTCGGAAGGTCACGGTGAGCAGGAACCGATGATTCTCCTCGATGATGTCGTGCCGCGGCGGGGCCTGCGTCACCTCCAGGTGGGTGAACGAGTATGGATGCAACCAGGAGCCGTGCCAAGGGTCGAGCCGGTTCGCGATGATGTCGCGAGGCTCGCATACGCCGGTCAAGCGCGTCACCGCGTGGACGGTGGTGTCGGCGGGGCGGGGGCCGATGATCGGTGTGTCGGTGGGTGTCTGCTCGCCGATCGTGTCCAGCCGCACCCAGGCCAGCACGCCGTCGTCGTAACTGGGGTATGGACACCATCGGGCGGATCCGGTCGCTTCTACCCGCAGACCATGCCATCGGCAGATCAGTGCGACGTCATCGACCTGCGCCTCGGCAAGTGGTGCTCCCAGATGCGGACATGCTCCCGGACCGACGTGCAGGACGTTCCGCTCGTCACGCCAGGCCACGAGTTCGATCCCGCCGATGGTCGTACTCAGCGGACGGTCGCGACCGATACTGCGACTGGCGGCGAAGGTGTACCAGTTCCCCGAGGGACGCTGTTGTGACCAGCGCAGCGCGGCCGCGATCAGACCAGGGTCGGCATCCCCGTGGGTCGGCCGCTGGCGAGACCATTCCTGCGGCGAGAACCGCTGTAACGGAACGTTTTTCGGCCATTTGCCGAACTCGGCGCGTTTGCTCATCGTGTCCCCTTGCGAGTGGCGAGCGTGCGCAGGATCGCCGATCGACCCTGGTGCGGGACCGTTTGCAAGGAATGCCCGGCACCAGCCCACTGACGAACCAGCGTGTTCGCCGCGATCCAGCCGGTGGTCGCGGCGCGTTCCATCAGAGCTACCGGCAAGTCGACGCGTATGCCGTCGCCGGCCAGCACCAATCGCGGATGCGGAGTCGAAACACCGGGCCGTCGAGCGAAGTCTCCGGGCGCGAACCGTGGGCAATCCTGCCGCCACAGTATGTTCTCCCCCACGATGCGGGCCTCGGCGGTCTCGGGATAGATGTGGTGCAGCCGGGTGAGCAGCCGTTCGCGCACCTCGTCACGTGCCGCGTCGCGCGGAATCTCATCCGCAACGGCGTAGGCGTGCAATTCGATGACGCTTCCACCACTACCGCGTGCCCAAACCGCTGCTTGCTTCTCGTACCTGTCCACCACGCTGATGTTGTCGAGCGGATTCAGGTTTCCGGTGCCGAGGAAGCTCGGGCGGTCGGCCCGCACCGGCTGATCCAACCACAGACGGTGCACCGCGAAGGACGGCGCCACACCCATTCCGGCTACCTGTGCACGCCATGGCGTATCACCGAGCGTGGGGGACGCGGCGACGATCCGGCGCAACCCGGTGATATCGACGGCCAGGACCACTGCGTCGGCGGTCATCTCGGCGTCGGTGTCGTCGAACACGCGGAACCCGATCGCGTCGTCGGTATCAATTCGGTCGACGCACACGCCCGTGTTCACGCGGACCGTGCCCGGCCGCTCGGGCACTTGCGGCGCGGTGAGGTAGTCCGCGAGCGGCGCCCACAGGCTGACATCGAAATTGTCCTCTGCCACGTCGAAGAGCAAGCCCTCGCTGGAGCCCAGGAAGTAGATGTGGAACATCGTCGCCAGTTCGGCGGCGGACATGTGCTGGGGAGCGACGAAGAAGCTGCGCGAGAAAACCTCGAATGCGAGGTGGCGGGCCGCGTCGGGAAAGTTGACGCGACGAAGGAACGTATCCGCATCCAGGTGATCGATCCTCTGGTAGATGTCCGGGACCGAGACCGCGGCCAGCGGCGCGGCGGCGCGTGGGTCCATACGAATCAGATCGCGCAACCGAAAGGTCGGGCTGCGCAGCGCGAAGGCGAGCGCATTCCAAGGTGGAGTCCTCGGCAGATGGCGAAAGGTGTCGCGGCGGCCCTCGGCGTCGATGAGCGGATAGTCGTCGAGCCGGCGCAGCCTGCGTAACCGCGGATCGGTGCGGGCGAGCAGTTTGCGAAGGTTGTAGTACTGCGCGAAGAAGGCGTGGAAGCCACGATTCATTCCGACCGCGCTGCGATCGGGAAGATGTTCGGTCCAGCCGCCGACCCGCCCACCCAGGTACCGCTCGCGTTCGATGACCTCGACATGAAATCCCCTTTCGGCCAACCCCGTCGCAGCCGCCAGGCCCGCGATCCCGGCACCGACGACGACGGCCCGCGGACGCCGACCGCCACGGCCGACGTCCATGTACCCCGCGGCTGCGGGATAGTGCACGCGCCGAGGATCCCTGCCGTGCCGAGAAGCCGATGCATCGAGTCTCATCGCCGCACCTCGCTCTGCCGCTGCCGGGTCCGCTCCCAGCCCAGGAGCACCGAGGTGACCAAGACGAAACCGAACAAGAAGTCCTCCACCGGGATATCCCAGGGGAACCGGAGTCCGAGGATGTGGTCCGGGTCGTATCGCACGATCGGCGCGTCGAGCCTGGTCAACCACCCGTCGACGAGGATTTGGAACCCCAGGACGATCAGCATCGTCAACCAGTAGCCGGGTCGCCGAAACAGCCCGGTTCGCAACAGCGCGCACTCGACCAGACACACCGCCACGACCGCCGCTAAGGCGGGCAGCGTATACCCCCAGCCCACCGAGTTCATCGTCGCAGCCCTTTCGTCGCGCTTCTGCTACCGCGGCGACGGACTGCCCCGAGCAGCGTTTCGACCGCGCTGTAGGTCAGCAACCCGCACAGCGGGACAACGATGAAGAACAGCAACTCCTCCAGCGGAATCGCCCCGGGCAAGACCACGCCCAGCACATAGCGGGAGTTGAAATCCCACACACCGGCGGCAATCGCCACCAGGTCCCAGACCACGAACACCGTGACCACGGGCAGCAGGACGCCGAGCAGCAGCCGCGGCCTGCGGTAGACACCCGGGCCGAGGAACTCCAGCGGAGCGGTCAGCACCAGGCAGGCGACGAGGATTAGGAGATAACGCCAGTGGTCCATACCAACACCTCACGTGTGTTCGCGCGGATCGGCGGAATCGAGCGATATGGCGGACCCGTCCAGGGGGACGTTCGAAGCGCGGGGCCGAACCGGTCTCGCGGATCGCCGTATCCACCACGCTCGCAGCTGGCCCGCCGCGCCGACCTGTAGTCGGCGACCGATTCCAACTCTGGCACGATGTCCGAACACTTCGAAGTCCGCCACTTCGATGCGGTCGAGTATCTCTGCATACAGCGTCGCCGCGGTCGTCACGCATGGCCGCGAGCGAGGCGCGAGCAATTCGATCCCCTGAAGCGCGTAATCGTAGATTTCTCTGGTGATCGCGTGCTGTGCCGCCAACGCGCGTCGCACTCGCGGCTCGCCTCGGCGATGTCGGCGGCACCACAACAGCAATTCCCGGTCCACACCGTGTGCGTCCAGCTCGTCAGCGGGCAGATAGATGCGGTTGCGAGCCAGATCCTCGTCGACATCACGCAGGAAGTTCGTCAGCTGGAATGCCTTGCCGAGGGCGGCGGCGTACGGCGCGGCTGCCGCCGAGTCCCTGGTGCCCAGCACCGGCAGCAGCTGCAGGCCGATCACCTCCGCCGACCCGTAGACGTAGCGGTCCAGCGCGGCGCGGTCCGGATAGTCGGTCACGGAAAGATCCATACGCATCGAGGCCAGGAACGCACCGAACAGATCGTTCGGTATCCGGTAGGTCTCGGCGGTGTGCAGGACTGCGGCCAGTACCGGATCACCGCCGGTGTTCGCGGCTTCGAATTGCCGTGCCAACCTGTCCAATCGAGCAGCACGGTCGGCCGTTGACGAATGCGGGTCGAATTCGTCCAGGATGTCGTCGGCGCGCCGCGCGAATCCGTACAGCGCGTGCACAGCGGGTCGCTGATCGGGTGCGAGCAACCGAGTGGCGAGAAAGAAGGTCTTCCCATCGCGAGCGTTGATTTCGCGACAGATCCGATACGACTGCCGCAGTTCCTGGTCCGTTATTCCTGCGGCGTCGAGCTCCGTGCGCATCATGGCCACCTCCTCAGCAGCACGAATCGCGGGTATCGGCGGGCACGCGAGATGGAGACTTCACGCTGTCGCCGGTGGCAGAACACGTCCGGCGGGCACAGCGGTTTGCGCGATGCCGCGGCGATTGTCATTTTTCGTCCCCTGCCCTCGGATGCCGTTCCTGGATGGCGGGTGCGGATACCGCGCGGCGACGGCCAGAGGCCACTTCCGTCAATGCGGCCGCGACGGCGTCGAAGGGGGACCGATTCGCGATTTCCAGCGCCAACCGGTTTGCCGCGGCACGGAAGCTGCCAGACCCCAGCACTCTGTCGACCGCCGCCGTGATGGCAGCGGGCCGGGGCCGGGCGGTGCGGAGATCGATGCCTGCACCGACGTATGCGACGCGGGCCGCGGTCTCAGGCTTGTCCGCAGTATCGCCCGCGACGACCAACGGCACTCCGTAGCGCAGCGCTTCGTTCACGCCGCCGTAGCCACCGTTGGTGATCATCACGTCGACCCGTGGCAAAAGCCGGTCATAGGGTATGAAATCGGCGGCATATGCGTTCGCGGGCAGAGTTCCGATCGGCGAGCGCGAGCCACCGGTACACGCGATGACCAGTAGATCGGGGCGTTGGCTCAGCGCCGACAGAGACGGGCGGAGCAACTGATCGAAACACCGATTGTCCCAGGTGCCCTGCGTGACATGGACGATCTTTCTCGCATCATCCGAAGCAGGCCACCAGCTAGGCACAGCGACATCCATGGCGACAGGAGTCGGAATCGGTCCGACGAATACCACCGACGGCGGCAGATCGTGTCGCGGGTATTCGAATCCTGGCACAGTGAATTGCAGTATTCGATCGGCAAGCAGGGGCCAATCGAGCAGAAAGGCCGGCGCGGGCCCCAGCTCGACCGCGCGCAGTAGTACCTCGAGCTTCGCCTGGACGCCACGAAACAGCACCTGCTGCACGAACCGGTTCATGGCCGTGTAATCACGACCCGCTCGCGGTTGCCAGCCGATCCCGAACGGCGGGCAATCCGCGCTGGACAGCATCAACGGAACGACGCCGCAGGCGATCACCGGCGGACGTTCTCGCTGCGACAAGAGCAGCGGAATGGCCCCGGTGAACATCACATCGACCAGAACGACATCGAAGTCCGTGCGATCCAGCTCAGCGCACAGTGCACGGTACTGCGCCGGGATCGGCGCGAGAAAAGCGGACTGCAACTCCGCCCGCCCGGTTTCCCACCGCCGAAGCAGATCAGAGGCCCTACCACGTGGTCGCGCGGCGGGTGTGACCTCTGCATCTCGAGGTAGCGGCGAGAATTCGACACCCTGCGCTCGAGCGGATGCGCCGAACGCTGCCCCGGTGAGCAAGCGCACCTGATTCCCACGCCGTCGCAGCTCGGCCGCGACGGCCTGCATGGGTGCCACATGCCCGGGTATCGGACTCGCTGCCAAGAGGTATCGAGCCATGCCCAGATTCCTTCGCTGATCTCTCGAGCATCGCAAGTAGTTTCGAGCGTGGCCGCCGTATCAAGTCGTCGGCTCGATATCGCCGACCCGCGCCCATGCTTTTCCTGCCGGGCAGTTGTCGGGGTTGAACGCGAAAACAATCGGGTGCCCACCCTGCGCGCATCCGGATCAATTGTGTCAAATTTCCGCGGGGCGTCGGACCGAACGCGCAGAAGACACGCCGTTCCGGGTCGAGTGTGTCGATCGGGGCCGGTTGTCAGCGGTGGGATTGGGGGGTCGACAGGGCCTGGCTGTCCTACGACCAGGCCCGCGAACCGCTCGACGCCGCGACCGCGGTCGACGGGCCCGGGACCGGATGGAATCTGCACGAACTTCAGCACTCTTGGCTCACACCTCGGCAAGGCCGGCGCAAGCCTGCTGGAGTTGATGGCCGAGTCCCGGCACCGCAAGGCCGAGAACCCGCGCCGCCATTTCAAGCCGTCGCCGGCCGAATCAGCTCGCTCCGCTGCTCCTGTCGTTCCTGGAATCGGCGGCCGAGTCGCCGAAGCTTGCGCGAAACCGAGCCTTGGACCCGATCAGGTGGACGTGTCCACGCGTTTCGCGCTTCGGATCTTGTTCAAGGTGGGAAGGGGAGACCGGCTCGACCTGCTCTCTGGGCGCCCCCGGGCCCGACCGCGACGAACGCGTTCTCGGTGGCCCGATGTTCTGACGCAGAAACGTTCGACTGTCACCAGATAGATTCACACCAGCAGCCGTACTGTCGTCTGGACTCGTCGTAGCCTCTGAAACAACGCGACGGGGGCTCTATTTGGGCACACAGGTGAGCAACGCACTTGCCGTCGTGGAGATAGCAGAAGTTCGAGTCGAGAACAGTTTCGCTCGGCCCGTCGGGGAACACTTTGAAGAGAAGTTCTTTGCGCTCTTCTTCTGTTGCCGGCCGAACGTATCGTTGTCCGTCCTCGTCGACAATGAAAAAGCCGAATGGGAACCGGACGTCACCTAGCGAGATGCTGCGCAGCTCGCGAAACGCCGGATGATCCGGGTGGTCTTCCCCGACCTCGAAAACGGCGATGCCATTCCTTTCGCGCATGTTGTCCTCCATTTGAAATGGGCAGAACCCGGTGCCACGGTGTCAGGAGACACCCGGAGGCGACACCCAGGGACTTGCCCAACAATGCAGTGGCGGGGCTCCAGGGTCTCTACGCCCTCCGGGCGCTGTCACGATGACCGCAGGGCCACGCTCGTGACAGCGGCCGACACTACGGTCGCACCCGCCCGGGTACCCGTTACCACAGTTCACGCGTGTCACGCCCGCCTTGCGCAGGCAACGCTGCAGGCCTAGCCCCCGTCCCGGCCGAACGTGACCTCTACGACCAGGCCATGAGTGCTGCCGCCCTGTTCGCGAGCTCGTCGTGGACCTCGGTTGCACGCCCTGGTCGAGCTCTCGCCGACATCTCAGTCCTTCGGCGCGGGGTTGATCGTGTCGCCGTCCCAGCTCAGATCCGATTCCTCGGCGATCTCGAAGGCCTCGAAACGATCGTCGGCCACAACCGCGTCGATCAGAGCCCGTGAGCCGGCGACGATCGTGGAGTCGAAGTCGATCTCGCTGGCTACCACCCATGCGTGGTCGGCGGGCCAGAGCAGTTGGGGCGTCACTCCGGGGAAGTCGGTCGTCCATCCCAGGCCCGCGGCGTGTACCCAGCTGGGGTCGGCGAGTTCGGAGAGACTGGTGTCGAACAGCATGAAGTCGCGTCCCGGCCACTGGAGGAAAGGCCCTGCCTCGACCGCCCGTCTGACCTGCGGCGCGACAGAGGCAGCCAGCTCGGCGTCGATTCGAGTTCGCGCGCGCTCGAGGTTCTGCGGATCACCGTCGGTGGACGCGACGAACACCGCACCCGAGGATGTGTTCAGCTCGCCGAATCCATTCCATATTCCGGCCGTCACCTCTTCCGGTGCCTCGGTGGCCGCGCGAAGGTGGACAGTGAGCGCGGCCAGCAGGCTCGGGTCGAACCACCCCTCGACAGTCTGGCCGACTCTCCAGCCGTCATCGAACGACATCGCCGCTTCGTCCTCACCATCGGTGAGGTTGCGCCACTGCACCAGCGGATGCATCACTCTGCCGTTGCGCGCGGCGACCTCGGCCCACGGCCACATCGCCTCCTCCACGATCTCGGGACTGCCCCACTCGTCGGTGACCGTGACGTCGCGGTGGGTCGCCTCGACCGGGTGCAGGATTCGGGCATAAGCCTCGAAGCCGGTACCAGCGACGCCGCCGACCCCGTGTTCGCCGACG
Source organism: Nocardia sp. NPDC041819 (assembly GCF_055590505.1). Classification (NCBI taxonomy): domain Bacteria; kingdom Bacillati; phylum Actinomycetota; class Actinomycetes; order Mycobacteriales; family Nocardiaceae; genus Nocardia; species Nocardia sp. NPDC041819. The sequence goes on from NZ_JBVJAP010000006.1 coordinate 267,951, forward strand.
CGCGCCAGCAGCCACCCACCACGCTCCAAATCCGTTGTGAACTCCACCCAGCCAGCCTAATGAGCCACGCTTGTCCGGCAGCTCTGTCTCTGACGTCAGCTCCGGTCGCTGCGGTCGCCCTCCTGCGCCCCGCCCGCCCACGCGTTCTCGTACGAACCTGCTGCCACTGGCCGAGCCGCGATGTAGAGAAATATGAGGAACAAGGACCTCGGGAAGCTCGGCGATCATCGCGGCCTTCGAAACCGAGCCCGCGCCGCTACCGCTGATCCGGATCCGCCTGCCGCGCAGCAGAGCCGCGGGCAACGCCGCCTCGGTACCGGCGAGCGAGCCGATCGTCACTTTCGTTGTCGCCGAGCAGTTTCCGAGGTCCTCCATCCCGCACGAGTGGTTGGGGTGTCGGAGCAGTGGCATCGAGTGCCATCGGTGTGCGACGACGACGCGTGGGAAGTTCTGTGAAATGCCGGGTTGCCGGTTGGCTCCGATCGTGAACCTCGGTCATCCAACTCCCGTCATCACCGAGGATCCTACCTACACCGAGCCCGCGACCGAGCCCGCGAAGTGGGCCGAGTTCGCCGGGAATCATGCTGCTCGAGGCCTCACCTCAGCGACTACGTCCGCCGAGGTCACTCCGCCGACCGCGAAGTTCTTCCTGCCGGTCGTTTTCATGTCACTGTCTGGGTCGAATCCCGAATCAACCGTCGAATCGTGTCATCGAAGCGGTCCAGGCGCAGGAATAGCCATCCCTGACTGCCAGCGATGAAAACGCTGGAGTTCCGGCGCTTTCCGAGCGCGAATCCTGGCTATGGTTACCAGTGCCGCCCCAGCCTACGGAGTGTGAACGTGGCCACCGACACTGCGCGCCTACCGGAAATCGACGTCATGATCCCGGTAGCGACCAAGGACCTGCTCAGCCTCGACGCCTGTATCACCGGGTTGAGGGCACACTGTCGTAATCCGATCCGATCGGTGAACATCGTCGGGTCCGCGCGACTGCTCGCACAGGTGCGGACCGAGCACGTGGTGCAGTGGATCGATGAGGAAGCGGTCTCGCCGACACCGGCCGCCATCGAGGCGACCCTACGCAGATCGGGTGGCCATCACCGCAATTCGTCGTGGTATTTCCAGCAGCTGCTCAAACTGCACTGCTTCCGCATCCTGCCGAGCACAGGCCGACACCTCCTCGTGCTCGATGCGGACTACGCGATCGTCGACGATGTCGTGTTCGTCGAAAACGATGGCAAATCCTGTCTGGCATTCGGATACCCGCTGCAATGGCGCCTCGACACCCGTCGGCACGCGATCCCCGACCGCCACTCCGCGATCACCGCCTCGACTCGGCTACTTGCCGAGTGGCGGCCGGTCGACCCCTACAGCGGGATGCAGCATCACATGGTGTTCGACAGGCAGATACTCGCGGACCTGATGCGGCGAGTCGAGGATCAGCACGAGAGACCGTTCTGGGAGGCATTCCTGGCGACGATAGAGCACGAGAAGTGGACCGGTGCTTCGGAGTATGTGCTCTACCGCCACTTCGCAGCGAGATTCTTCGGGGGGCAGATCCGGTCGCGGCACCTCGACGCCATCGATATCATCCAGCCGGCCGAACAAGCCTTGTGGACACTGCCGGACGCTGTGGCCAGCATCCACCGAGCGGGAGTCAAGGCGATCGGATGCCACAGTTTCCTCAACTACCGCAATCGAATCGCCACCATGGACTACATCCCCGATCAGTTACGCAGAAAACTGCAAGCAACCTCAGGGCCGCTGATGCTCGACCTCGACCAAGGTGTGCTCTACATCGCCCCCGCAACTCGATCCCTGAGCGGCGCCGAGCGTCTGGGTCGAACCGCAGGTCTCAGGTGAAGTACTTATGGTCGCCTCGTGGCGGGAGTATCTTTCCGGCTGCCGACGCGCTCCGGTCCGGCTCATGAAGACCTCGCCCGGGGACAAACGGCGAACAGGCTGGAGATCACCGGGGCGGAGGGACTGCTGGGCAGCGGTGATCTGCGACCGGCGTAGGTGAGTCCGATCGGGTGACCGGCCGGGACACGAAAATCCGTTCCAGTAGTGCGTACAGACAGGCCCGGTCCTGGTCGCCGAGCCTGTTCAGGCCGTCTTGGGTGGCGCGCATTTTCGACCGGATCGTGTCGGTTACCTGCTCGCCCTCGGACGTGATGACGAGATTGGTGACGCGCCGGTCGGATTCGCTGGTCTCCCGTCGCACGAGGCCACGTTTCTCCAGCCGGTTGATGATCCCGGTCACGTTGGAGGCGTCGCAGGCCAAGGTCTCGGCCAAAGCGCGCATCGCGACGGGCCCCCGGCGCAGCACGGTCAGCGCCTTGCCCTGGCTCGCCGTCAGGTTCTCACTCGCCGCCGCGACGGTGAAGTCGCCGTAGTAGACGCCGAGCGACACCGAGAGCAGCTCCATCAGCTGGGCCGTATCGACGCGGGAAGCTTCTGCCATGACAGCCAGCCTATCCGCAGAAACTTGACTATCTCAAATATCTACCCCTAGCGTGTTGCCATTGCTTGAAGTTCTCAACCATCGCAGTCGTACCCCTAAGGAGTAGCCAGTGATCGTCACCGCGTCCGACGCCTCTCGCACAGCCGAGATCCTGTCCCGACCCGTCGCGCTGAACGGCCTGACCGTCCCCAACCGCATCGTGATGGCGCCGATGACGCGCATGTTCTCCCCCGACGGCGTTCCCGGTGACGACGTGCGGTCGTACTACGCCCGCCGCGCCGCCGCCGGCGTGGGCCTGATCATCACCGAGGGCACCTACGTCGGCCACGAGTCCGCCGGGCAGAGTGATCGGGTGCCACGGTTCCACGGCGAAGAGCAGTTGGCGGGGTGGGCGAAGGTCGCCGAGGACGTACACGCGGCAGGCGGCACGATCATGCCGCAGCTATGGCACATCGGCATGGTCCGCAACCAGGGCGACGCACCCTACCCCGATGCGCCCGCCGTGGGCCCCTCCGGTATTCGCCTCGACGGCACCGAGGGCGTCGGTAAGGCGATGACCCAGGGTGACCTGGACGACGTCATCGGCGCCTTTGCCGAGGCCGCCGCGGACGCCGAGCGCATCGGCTTCGACGGCGTCGAACTGCACGGTGCGCACGGCTATCTCCTCGACCAGTTCCTGTGGGCGCGAACCAACCGCCGCAACGATGTCTACGGCGGCGACACCGCGGCCCGCACACGGTTCGCCGCCGAGGTCGTGGCCGCGGTGCGTGCCGCCGTCTCGCCCGGCTTCCCTGTGCTCTTCCGTTACTCGCAGTGGAAGCAGGAGGCCTACCACGCGCGGCTCGCCAAGACCCCGCGGGAGCTGGAGGCGATCCTTGCTCCGCTCGCCGCAGCCGGCGTAGACGCCTTTCACGCCTCCACCCGTCGCTACTGGCTCCCGGAGTTCGACGGCTCCGAGCTGAACCTGGCAGGTTGGACCAAAAAGCTCACCGGCAAGCCCACCATCACCGTCGGCTCGGTCGGCCTCGACGGCGACTTCCTCCGCGCGTTCACCGGCGAGGGCGCCGAACTCGGCAACATCGACAACCTCCTCGATCGCCTGGAGCGCGAAGAATTCGACTTGGTCGCCGTCGGTCGCGCCCTGCTCCAGGACCCGGAGTGGGCCTCCAAGGTCCTGGCGGGGCGGATCGGCGAGCTGAAGCCGTATGACGCGGCGGCACTGAAGACACTGAGCTAGCCGAGTGAGTACCTACGGATGGTCCGCCGGCAGTGGATGGTGTGGGTTCATGGAACAGCGGTGAACAACTCGTAGCTGTGACCGTCGGGGTCGCGAACATAGACCCCGCGGCCACCTGCCAGGTGATTGACCTGCCGGTCCCACCCGCGTTCAGGGCCGGGGCCGTACTCGACTGCGGGCCAGGTCGCCAGCCGCCCCAGCACGGCGTCCAAGGTGTCGTCATCGACGAGGAAGGCGTAATGGCCGGGCTCGACCCGCCCACGGTCGACGAAGTCGAATGTCAGATCGTCGTTGACTCGCACCGGCACGAACGGGCCGCTCGGAGCCGATACCGACAGCCCCAGAAGCTCGGCGAAAAACGTTGCTGCGGAATGCTTGTCTGTCGCCGGGACGATCGTGTGATTGAGAACGATGGACATCGCCACCTCCTGCGTAGTGGGACCAGAAGATCCGTTGTATGCGATACGCACGCAAATATAGGTGCGTATCGCATACAATGTCGAGGGTGGGCACACGTCACACTCGAAACACCCCAGCCGGCCGCGCAGAAGACGGCTCCGGCCCTGCCGTCGATGGCGGTCCGGCACTGTTTCGGCTGGTCCGCTTCTGGTCACGCCGCTGGAGCAACCAGGCATTCACCCGCTCCAGCCCGGCACCGGACGATGACCGGTGGCGGGTGCAGCACATCCAGGTCGTGGAAGCTGTCGCCACCGCGCGACGGACCGGCGCGGAAACTACCGTCACCGATGTCGCCGAACACCTCGGCCTCGACCACTCCGGCGCCAGCCGCATGGTGCGCGACGCCGCCGCGGCCGGATACCTCGCGCGCGAGGGCTCAGCGTACGACCGCCGTCGAGTCGTCGTGCAACTCACCAACAGCGGGCACGAGTTGCTGGCCGCGTCCCACGACTGGCAACGCCGATGCTTCGACCAGCTCACCGCGACATGGAACGAACACGACCGCCGCCAATTCGCCGGCTACCTGCAACGCCTCGCCGACGAAACGATCCGGTGAGCGCCCGCCACACCCCTGCTACGAAATCCGTTGGGAGACAGTCCCTAGTGCGACACCGCGCATTCGCACCTGATGTTCTTTTCCGGCCAACCCCGCCAGAGCAGTCGTCCATCCATATCTTCGCGGTGGCCGGCCATGAAGCCTGCCGCGTTCACCGATCGAAGCCGCGGAAAACACCGTCGTCGCCGACGCCGTTCGCGAAGTCCTCGAAGTCCATATTGGCGAGCAAGAAGTTGACCTCGACCTCGGCCATCGCGATCGGCGCGATCCGGAACACCGGGTTGCCGTCCCCTTGGACCTCCGCGTCGCTGGTATCGACCGCCAGCAGTGGATGCTCGGGGGCGGTCATCGTGGTGGCGTCGGCGAGGAACACATAGGTCCGGCCATCGACCAGATCAGCCAGGTCGGCGAGTGTCAGCCCGTCGAAGGACACGTCGTCGACGGGCGTCAGCTCCGTCATCGTGTCTTCGTCGTAGGACGCGATGACCGCCGCGAGGGTTTGGGCCCACGCCACGTCGTCGGTGAAGTCCGTACGCACCAGAAGCGATTCGCCCTCGGGCAGAGATCGTGTCATACGCCCGATTGTGCACTACGGCAGCCGAACACCAACGCTGTCAGCCGCCGCGGGTGAATATCCGCCAGGTCTGCACCGTTCCAGAGCTGCCGGTGACGATGAGGTTCTGCGCATCCCCGGAGAAGGTGAGCGAACGGATTTCGCCGGGTGCTGCCAGTCTCGCCGTCGGAGCCTCACCCAGACCTCTCGGTCCGCGACGTGGCCCTCGACGCGTGATCTTGTAGAAAACAGCGGTAGCGGAACCTGTTCGGGTCGGATCGCATACGCATGTGATCACGGATGGTTTGCGTATGTCGATGATTCGTGTCGTTGAATGAGGATAGCTTCCTGACTGCTCGGCAGGTCGCGCTGTACGGCAGGTTCGGTGGTCCTCCGTCGGAGGAGGAGCTGGAGCGGTTCTTCGTCCTTGACGACGCGGACCGGAAGCTGATCGCGAAGAGGCGAGATGCCAGCTCGCGCTTGGGTTTTGCGTTGCAGTTGACGACAGTGCGTTTTCTTGGCACGTTCCTGGCGGATCCGATCTATGTTCCGTTGGTCGTGGTGGAGTATCTGGCCGAGCAGCTCGGGATCGCGGATGTGTCGTGCGTGAAGACGTACGTGCGGCGGGATCAGGCCCGGTTGGAGCATCGGTGGGAGATCGCCCGGGTCGATGGTTGGGGTGACTACGCCGATTTCCGGGAGCTGCTGAGGCTGTATGTGGATCGGCGGGCTTGGACGACGGGCGATGGCCGCAACACCATTTTCGATGGTGCTCTGGCGTGGCTTCGTCACCGCGGGGTGCTGCTGCAGGCCCCCAGCAGCCGACAGGTGTTTGCCGAGCGACCCCGACCGCAGCCTGAAGATCATGGCTGCAGGCCACGAACTCCGGCTCCGATTCAACAAGTTGGTACCTCTCTACTCATCGAGGCTTGACACGGAGAGGAGCCGTTAGATCCACAGTCCCCCGCGATGGGCCTCGGCGAGGTCGTCGTTCCGGACTGGTGAGGTCGCATGTCCAACTGTCGACTTCTTGGGCCCCGCCCCGCCAGTCGGTTTCCAGAGGTGGAAAGGTGGATGCGTGAGGTCGTGCTGGGATGCTAGCGCGGAATGTTCGCCCCGACGGGGTGGGGATTCGTTTCTGGGGTGGGTCAGTGGATGTGGCGTGAAGGCAGGTGTGGATGTCGATACCCTCGGAGCAGACTGCGCAACGGCAGTTCGCGTTGCAGGTCTATCAGGAGATGATGAAGGTCGGCGCCAGTGCAGTGGCGTATGACTCGGATGAGTTCGTCATCCGATACAACGACGGCATGGTGCTCAATCTGAGCAACATCTTCCAGCAGGTGCGGGATTTCACTGCCGAGGAACGACAGGTTGAGGTGGAGCGGTTCGTCACCGCGATGCTCGCTCCAGCTCTGGCCCTGTCGAGCTGGGACCAGGTCCGTCCGCTGTTGCGACCTGTTCTGCGGCCCTGCACGCACATGCTCGAAGATTCCGATTCCCGGTTGCAGAGGCCGGCGTTTCCGTTCATCGACGAGATGGTGGCAATCGACGAGCCGGGCCGGATCACACTCCCGGCACAACAGCAACTGGTCGAATGGGGCGTGGGCGAGGAGGAGGTGTTCGAGGCCGCGCGGCAGAATCTCGCTGAAACGGTCATCACCACCGAGTTCGACGAGGGTGCCATAGTCCGTATCGTCGTCGACGACCCGAGCTATCTCCCGTCGTGGCTGCTGGTTCCGGGCTGGCTGGCGGCGTGTACCCGCAGGTACCGGCATCGGCCGGTGGCGTTCATTCCGGATTACACGTCGTTGATCGTCGCTCCAGGTGATCCGGAACTGCTCGAGCATCTGTATCAGACCGTGGAGCAGGAAGTCCGTGACGCGGCCCGTCCCCTGTCACCGCAGGCCTACACAGTCGACGACAACGGGATGGTGGTCCCACTGGATCGGGCGATCACCGGACCGTTGCCGCCCGCCGTCGACCGAGCCCGGACCCTGCTGGCCTACAACCGATACGAAGCGCAGCGCGACTGGCTGCAGCAGAAATACAACTCCGACGTGGTGGACGGGGACTTCGACGATGACGAGTCTGCGTCTCTCTTTGTCGCCGACATCATGATGCGGCAACAGAAGGAGGATAGTTCGCCACAGATGGTGACGGTGTGGGGCGAAGGGGTACACACGTCGCTGCCCGAGGCGGATTACCTCGCATTCGCATGCGAGGAAATGCAACAAACACTCATGGTTCCGTTCCAGGCTGCGGTGGAGATCACCGGCATCACGCCGATCCCGGGGTTTCGCCCGACTCGATACCGTGCAGTCGACTGGCCCGACCACGTTACATGGTCCCGCCTTTCCGAGGCGGCTGTGACGACCGAATCGATGGATCGGGACCCGCGGAGCGTTGCGACATTGAGGGACCACATGACCTCGACAACCGACTACGACGGTTTCGTCGATACCAGCGATATTGTCACCGATATTGTGTACCGCCAAGTGGTCGATTCTGAGCTGACCGCCCGAACCATTCTGGCTGAGCGCCTGACCGACAGCCCGCTCACCGCCTTGCAGGACATCGCCCCCCATTTCCTAGGTCTCGCAGGGTATTTCAGCCGCGGCGATTTCGGTGAAGGCTCGGGAATTGTCCGTTCCCACGCCGACTCGGCCGCCAACGCGTTGGTGGCCCGGTTACAGTCGGCGCGCCAGCCAGTAGGTGCTGGCTACGTCTCGATGATCATCGATGACGACGTATACCAGATCCCGGCTACGGGCGGCACGTCACCACTGTTGCCGGCCTCGGATTTTCTGTCCGCCCTGTGGATCAGCGTTGTCACACGCAACCCACGGCTGCTGATGTTTCTGCTGGGCAGTGCAGACCGCCCCGGCTACCCGCTCGCTGAGACGAATGACTACGCGAGCCTGTGGGGGCTGGCGTGGCAACAAATCCACTGCGGCGCCCCGGCAGTCCACGACACCTTGCACGCAGCCCAGAGTGCCGCCAAGGCGGCGGGCGACGAGTACGCTACCCTCTGCGCGGCTCCAGCGATCCAGGCGCTACAGGCTGCCGTCAGTGGTACGGCAACTGAGTTCAACACCGCGTTTCTCGACGCCCTGTGGCAGTACAGAAGCTTCTCGGGAACGAACGAAAGAAGCCCGATATCAGCCGGTTTCGTCGCCTGGCATCTGCTCGCACTGGCCTGCTTCGCTACCGATCGCGGTCTACCGCTCACCGTTGCCTCGGACTACCTCCCGCCAGCCCTTCTCGATCGTGCGTGGACACTCCCCCTCGCCGACGACATCATCCGCTACCCCAACTCGACGCACGACGATGACGGCAACCCGCTCCCTGCGCTCCGTCTCGGCGTCGACGGCTTCTGGGAGTTTGCTGGCTGGCCCAGCGACATGAATGGGGGGTCCCGGTAGCACTGGCGAAGTTACGGCATCGAGCTGGTACCTCGGCGAGGTATTGCGACCGGCGATGCGCGCGCAATGGTGCTACTGCCCCGGTGATCCCGACGTAGACAACATGTTCGTCGGTCGTCCGTTCCTGGACCAGTTGATCCCGAATGGCGAGATGGCGGTGCTGTTTCTGCTGCACCAGATCGCGCTCGACAACCGCGAGCCCGGTCTGCTCCGTCAGATCTTCGAACGGCTTACCTGAGTTGCGAATGCTCGACATGCAGGGCAACCCCAGGCTCGGACACGGTCAGCGCGCAGCGTCGGCCAGGGCACGGTAGAGCGATGCGACCGAGGGATGCTCGCCAGCGTTCTTGCCGGTCTTGATCCGCAGACGCCCGGTGATCGCGTTCATCGGCACGCCTTTGTCCTTGAGCGCGCGGGCCAGGATCAGCACGTCGTCGTCGATGACCTTCGGCCGCCCGACGTGGTTGCCCTTCGCGGCGGCGGCCTGCTGTCCCTCGAGGGTCTTCTCCCGGATGTAGTTGCGGTCGAGTTGGGCGGCCACTGCCAGGACCGCGAACAGCATCGCGCCCATGCCGTTGGGTCGTAGATCCCGGCCATCGGCCCGGTCAGCAACTCCAATTGGATGCCGCCGGTGTCCAGTGTCGCCGCCAGCTCCATCAACTCGGCGGCGTTGCGGGCCGGGCGCTTGAGTTCGTGCACGGACAGGATCACCGCCTGATCCGGCGCGGCCGCCTTGATGTCGCGCGCCAACGTCAGCGCCTTGTCGAACTCGGGCCGGTGCTTGATCCGGCTGGAGATCTTCTCGGAGAACACGCTGCGACAGTTCGCCCCCGAGCGCGTCGAGCTGGATCTGAAGATCCTGCTGCGCGGTCGAGCAGCGGGCGTACCCGATGCGGATCGGCGCGGCCGTCGCGATCGGTGCCGCGGGCTCCACCGCCGGACCCGGTTTCCACACCGAGCCCGGCCGCCGATCGGGCGGGGAGGGCACCGCCAGATCCTCGCGCACCGCGGGCACCAGAATGAACCGTGGAGCGTGGTACTCGGCGGCGGCGACCTTGCCGGCGCGTGTTCGGCACGCGCTGCCTGCCGGGGCGTCGCACCTCGGGCACCGATGGCGCTCGACCGCCGTCGCGGCCTGCTCGGGAGTCAATTGCACTCCAGAACTCTCGCAAAAATGTAGTCGCAGAACACGCGGGATATGAGAGATGTTTTGCGAATCTCGACCTGGGGGAACTCCCGTCGATCCGATCGATTCTCAGAACTCGCACATCCGGTCATTTATGCGAGACACCCGGCGACATCCCCGCCTCGTGGCGCCGAGGGAACCCCGGAAACACAGACCGGGACTCCCTCCATGCCGACCGTTGTCCCGGAAGGGGGACCGGACACCAGGTTCGCTACCGCTGTTTTTTACAAGATCACGCGTCGAGGGCCGACGTCCCGGCCGCGACGTCGGCTACTTCGCGCATGAATGCGCCCGGCCACATTGATCCTCACCTACAGTCGTCAGGTCGCGGTCACACGCCAGACCTTACGGTCCATCCACCCTGAGGACACGCACCCATGCCTGCAACGACCTTGCCCGAGGAGTTGCGCGCCGACGTGGAAACGTTGTGGCGCTACAACCAGATGGACCACCCGGTACGCCCCGTCGACGTCGGAATCGGTCTCGGCGGACACGACCCGGGCGTAGCCACCTACGCCGCGCACCTCTACCACCGAGGCATGTTTCCTCTCATCGTGTTCACCGGCGCGAACGCACCGACCACTGTCGAACGTTTTCCCCGCGGTGAAGCTGTGCACTTCCGCGAGCACGCCCTTCGCCTCGGTGTCCCCGACTCGGCGATTCTGGTCGAACCCGCGGCGAGGCACACACCCGACAACATCGGATTGACCCGAGCGCTCCTAGCCGACCGCGGGATAGCGATCACCTCCGCGATGCTGATTTCCCGCCCCTATCAACAGCGGCGAAGCTACGCAATCTGCCGTAAGCAGTGGCCCGAGCTCGACGTGATCTGTGGATCACAGCCCATGCCCCTGCCGGAGTACATCGACAGCATCGGCGACGTCGACCGGGTGATCACCGGGCTGGTGGGAGACACCCAGCGCATCTGGGTCTACCCGCAGCAGGGACGTGCCATCGAGCAGGACGTACCTACCGATGTGATGGCGGCTTACACCAGGCTCGTCGACGCCGGCTTCACCGGCCGGCTGCTGCCGGCTCAGTAGCCGGACACCCCGCCTCGCCGGATCCTCCTGGTCGATACCCGCTGCGTTCAGGAGACCCGGGCGATCCGCAGCGCACTATCGGCAAGCCGAGCATGGGCTTGACCGGCGTCGATGAGTTGTGTGGCTCCGGTCAGATGACTGCGCTGCGCGAGGGTTTCGTCGCGCACCTTCTGCGGTGAACGGCTGCGCGAGCCACTCGAGTGGCTTGACGCATTCGACCTGCCTTCCGGATTACGTACCGTAGCTCGACGCGGCACCGGCATTCTGATTGTCGTGGGCAGTCGCGCGAAATCCATTGTCGCCATTCGTTATCTGTTACCGGCGAGGGACGTTGTGCGGACAGGGCGGGGGCTCTGACCGCGGACCGTGACTCGACGCAATGCAGTTCAGACGCTGATGCCGGAGATGCTGGCCGTCGCGACGAATGTGGTGCTGGTCGACGTGGCGGGCATCCTCAGCGGCCCGCGCGCAGTATGCGGATCGCGCGTAGTGCGCGGGGCGGTTCGCCTCCGAATCCTTCGGATCCGTCGAGGTAGCGGGTGACGAGGTCGTGGGCGGAGTGGTCTTCGAGGTCGGTGAAGCCGAGGGCGCGCAGCTGTGCGGCGATGTCGTCGGGCGTGAAGTAGCTCAACACGGGTTCGCCGACGCCGGCCAGCCGATCGGCACGGGCTTGCTGGTGCGCACGGCCCTCGTCACTGTCCGCGGGCTGCAGGTAGTCGAAGACCACCTCGACCGGCCGGGCCTGACCGGCGATGTATTCGAGTGTGGCGTGGGCGGCGTTCGGAGTCAGATAGAAGACGACGCCGAGCCACACGAATACGGCCGGGTCCGTCCGTTTGAATCCGGTGGATTCCAATCCTTCTGCCAGCGTGTGGGTTTCGAAATCGACCGGCACGAAGGTCAACGTCTCAGGGCGGTCGATTCCGGCGGTAGTAAGGCGTTCGTGTTTCCACGCTTGGGTGGCGGGGTGGTCGACCTCGAAGACGCGCACGTCCGGGAGCGGATTGCGATAGGCGAAGGTGTCCAGGCCTGCGCCGAGGATCACGACCTGCCGCACTCCAGCGGCGATGGCCGTGGCCACGGCGTCCTCGGCGAGGCGCGCGCGTGCGGCGAAAAACAGTCGGCGGTGCCGATCGCTGACCGCGCCACCGAGGTGATCGGTTGTGGGCGTGCCCAGTTCGGCCAGTTCCTCTGCGGTGACGCCGAGCAGACGGGCCGCCAGGGGGTCGGTGAAGATCTGTGGGCGGTCAGCGATCTGGTGGTAGGCGCGGGCGTACGCGGTGATGAGCGCTGTCCGGCTGGGTCCGTCGTTGTCCATATTCCAGAACCTACTTGCGAATGTGGCGCTTGCTCTATGAACTCACTCACGCTCACACCGCAAAGGAGCACGCAAGCACGATCCGTTTGGTCCCCGCGTACGCCGTGGTCGAAGTTTCCAGGCGGTACGGCAGTATCAATGGAGTTGCTCCGCCCAGGTTTCCGCCCACTCTGTGACGGGTTCGAGATGGCGGACGAGCCCGCGGCCGAGCGGTGTCAGCGCGTAACCGGTGATGTGTTCGACGATGCGCGCTTCGACGAGCTCGCGCAGCCGCCGGGTAAGCACACTGGACGAGATGTCGCCGCATGCCGTGCGCAGCTCCCGGAAGGTCGGAGGATGATCGGCTCGGTCGAGTTCCCACATGATCCGCAACATCCACCGCCGCCCGATCAGGTCGAACAGGGCCATGATCGGACGCCCGGACGTCGACCCTCGAACCGGACGCCCCGGGCGCGGAGCCGTGGGTTCCACCACTATGCCGATTGCCCGGTCAACGGCGAAACCTTCAGCTGCTGCGCCATTTTCGCGATTGCCGTGCGCAGCACGCGATAGGGCCGCAACAACAGCGTCACGTGTTCGAGCCCACCTGCGGTGGCGAACTCTTCGCGCAAAATGCCCTGCAGCTCGTGGCCGTCCACCCGAGCGGTGAACGCGAACAAGCGATCCCGCTCGCCACCCCACCTACCGGTCTGTTCCACTCCTTCCAGAACTGTCGCGATCAACCCCAGCATGTGCGCCACGTCCGCGCGTCCGCGGTAGTCGGCGACTGGACTGGAGAACGTCGAGTCCGTGCACAACAGACTCGTGACCCGCTTCATGTCGCCACTGCGCCAGCTGGGAAGAACCAAACTTTCATGCATGCCTCTATTTTAGAGGCACTCTCGCTCAGGGGCCACCTCATTCGCTCGGGACTCGGCGTTTGCAGGGCTAGCGCTTCAACGGTGGCCAGTGCCACCAGCACCTGGTGGGTGGGGCTCTCGATCCACGCCGCCAGATCACGCTGTGGCGTTCGCAGAATTGCCAGAGCGACTCCACCGACGAGATCGAGAGCGGCGCCGAGGTACCTTCACCCGCCCACGCGGGTCACTTCACAGCGGCGGGTCGACTACCGGCTGATCCGGCGCGGAACCGCGACGGTGGCGAGTTTGTCGGGGTTACGGATGGCGTAGACGTTGGCGATCTTGCCGTCGAGGATCTCGATCAGGAAGACCCCTTCCAGATGGCCGCCGCTGTAGGCGACCATCGCGGGCGTGTTGTTGTAGTTGACCATCTCGATCCGCATGTCCGACGTCCGTCGCCTCCTGTGGAAGATGTTGACGAGGGCCGCGGCCACTTTCTCTGCGCCAACCACCGGTCGGCGCGCCGCGGTGACCTTGCCGCCACTGTCGGCGGTCCAGGTGGCGTCGGGAGCGAGCAGCGTGAGCAGGCCTTGCGTGTCGCCGGTGGTCGCCGCTGTCATGAACTGCTGGGTGATCTGCGCGAGCTCGGCCGCGTCGACCGGCTCGAAACGTTTGCGTCGCGCGTGCACGTGGGAGCGGGCGCGGTGGGCCACCTGGCGCACCGTCATCACGGATTTGCCTAACGTCGCGGCGATTTCGTCGTAGTCGAAGCCGAATACCTCCCGCAGCACGAAGACCGCACGCTCGTCGGGACTCAGTGTTTCCAGCAGCACGAGCATCGCCATCGACACCGATTCGGCGAGTATCAGATCCGCCGAGGCGTCCTTCTCGTCGAGGAGCAGCGGTTCGGGCAGCCACGGCCCGATGTAGTTCTCACGCCGGCGCGCGCCGGCGCGCACCGCGTTGAGCGCCTGGCGGGTCACCAGCCGTGCCAAATACGACCTGGTGTCGCGTATCGTCGCCAGGTCCACCTGGGACCACCGCAAGTAGCTGTCCTGCAGCACGTCGTCGGACTCGGTCGCCGAGCCGAGGATTTCGTAGACGATCGTGAACAGCAGCGGCCGCAGCAGGGTAAATCGTTCGGCATGCTCGTCGGTCGTCATGCGGAGGTGACTTCCGGTGCGGCGGAGTTGGGCTGTGCGGGTCGCGGGCCGCCCTTGGGCCAGCGCAACGAACCCGGCTCGCGGGCCTCGCGGCGGATCTTCCCGACCCCGATCTTGCAGGTCAGCTCCTTGATCCTGGCGCCAGCGCGGCCGCCGATGTAGAGGTTCACTGCGGAGTCATCCTTGCGGGCGAGCTGCCGGACGCCGACACTACGGCCGAGGCTGATGCACGTCCCGGTGAGGGCCAGGTCGATCACTGCGGGTTTGGTGGCCGCGATGTGGCTCAGCACGGTGTCGGCGGCCTGCGCCCCGAGCGGCCCGGCACCCTGGCCGCTCATCCGCAGCGGTTGGCCCGAGGGTGCGGCGGCGTCGCCGGTTGCGACGATGCGGTCGTCGTCGATGCTGGTCAGCGTCTCATCGGTGAGCAGCCTGCCGAGTGTGTCGGTTCGGAGCCCGCTCGCGGCGGCCAATCCTGGGACGCCGAAACCCGCGGTCCAGATGGTGAGTGCGCTCGCACGCACCGCACCGCCGGTCAAGACGACCGCATCCGGCCCGACCTCGCTCACCCGGCCGGTTTCGAGCACGGCGACACCGTGCCGGGACAGCCACTTGGTGACGTACCGGCGACCGCGCGGGCTCAATGACCGATTCAGGGTTCCGCCGCAAACCAGCGTGACCGTGCGTTTCTGTTCGGCCAGTTCGGCGGCCGTCTCGATGCCGGTCGGCCCGCCACCGACCACCGTGATCGGAGCATCGAGGGGCAGTTCGTCGAGTTTGGCGCGCAGCCGCTGCGCGGACTCGAATTCGGCGATGGGGAAAGCGAACTCGGCCGCACCGGGCACGGCTGGTATCGCCGCGGTGCTGCCGGCAGCGTAGATGACATGGTCGTAGTCCAGCGTACGACCCGACGCCAGCCGCACAGTACGGGCGGCGATGTCAATGCGCGTGGCGCTGTCGACGACCAACCGGATGCCCTCGCCGAGCAGCGTGGCGTAGTCGATCGTCGCGTCGCCGGTCCCGGCGACGAACTGATGCAGCCGGACTCGATCGACGAACTCCGGGCGGGGATTGACCAGCGTGACGGTGGTATCGGTGCGCATCCGCAGACGGTTGGCCGCGAGTGTTCCGGCGTAGCCGCCACCGATGACGACGACGCTGTGGAGGGTTCCTTCTTGGGTCATGCCCTCGAGACACCACGGATCGCCGAGACATGACACGGACCCGTGTGACGTGCACCACTTCATCCGCGACCACCTTATCCGGTACGAACCCCCAACCCGACCTCGAGCACACCGACCAACCTCATCGGCAGCCAAGCCGAGCACCTACCGCACCCACCGCAACCCAAACCGGTGTGTAGTACGAGTTGGGGCCGTTCGGGCTGTACTGGAACGCAAGTGACGCGTCGACCACCCCCGGAAGGGCCTCGATGGCCGCCTCGATCACCCGGGACCAGCTGTCACGCTCGGCCAGATGGGGCCCTTTCGGAAAGAGCGAACATTTAGTCAGCAGGCGTGCCGCCATCATCAACACGAGTGGGCACGGTGAAACGCATAGCGTTGAATCGACTTCGACTGGGGGCCCGCGGGAACAGCGCCGGGCAGTTACGGCATCACCATTCTGGACGCGGCAGTAGGCGTATTCGACCGGTTTCGATCGAACAGCTACGATCAGGGCCGACTCGACGACGTGGCGGGGGTCCGTCCAGGACCGGAGGGGCTACGGGAATGACTGGTGCTCCGTACGATTCGGGTGATCAGGTGGGGGCGGGCAACGCCGATTCCGTTCCACGGCCACCGGATTCGGCGACAGATGGCCTGCCGGTTCCGGATTCGGGCGTCCACTCTCACATGGCGGCTTCGCCCTCCGGTCAGCCGGTCGTCGGGCACCAGCACGCCGGGCGGGGGCACTGGCCGCCGCAACAACCTTTGCCACAGGCGGATCCGACGCAGCGCGCGGGTCGCCGCAAGCCGGCGTTGGTTGTTGCCGGTGTTGCCGGGCTAGGAGCGATGGTGCTGGCGATCGGGGTGGTGATCGGTGTCGCCGTGCGTGATCGAGACAGCGATACCGTTCCCGCCGGTGCCTCGGCCACTGCGCCGCCGGGACCGGCGACCTATTCGATGAAGGCCATCACCAATGCGTGCGACCTTGTCGATCGCACGCCATTGACCAGGTGGGCCTCCGCGCCGCTCGGCGCTCCCGAACATGAGGAAACTGCGTCGTCCGGCAACTTCGGCATCCTGAATTGCAACATCAACTATGGCAATTCGACCGACGACACCTTTCCGATGAACACCGCGGCGGTCAGGGTCCGGGCCGACGTCATGGACGGTTCGGCTTCGCGAACGTACGACCACTGGAAACGCAGCACCGCCGACCTCGCCGATGACGGATCGGTGGTGACATCCGGGGAGTTCACCGGCATCGGCACCCAAGGTTACTGGCAGTTCGAAGCCGACAACTTCGGTGGCATCGTGGACGCCGAATACGTGATGTGCGTGTGGGACGGCGGTGTCGCGGTGCGGGTGGAGATCGACCTCTCGCGCGAGAAGAACTCCCCGGTGGTGGACAGAGACGAACTCGATTCGGTCGCCAGATCCCAAGCCCGCAAGGTGCTGGCCGGACTGCGACAGAACTAGCAACCATCGAATCGAACGGGCCGACGAGGACGGTCGGGTGACTACACGGCCACCGGCAAAGTACGATCGGCGCTGAGTTGAGGAGTCTCGACGGGGAGCGCGTCGAGGAATCGAAGGGCTGCGAGAGATGACAGACCCGCGGCACACACCCGGCCACCCCATTCCGGACGACTCCGATATCAGTGCGCGGCAACCACACTTGTCGAGCGGCGACTGGACACGCCCCGACACCGAATCCGGCCCACCTGGCCAGGGATATCAGCCACCGGTTCCGCAGGGCCCGTCCTCGCCTGCCGGTCATCGTAAGCCAGGCCTGATCGCCGCCGGTGTCGTGGCGTCGGTGGCTGCGCTGGGCGCCGGTGTGGTGATCGGCATTACCATCGCCGACGGCGACAGTGGCAGTCGGTCCTCCGCTGTCCAGGGGCCCGCCGGAGCGCCGGTGACATCATCTACCGCCACGACTACTCCGCGTGCGGAACCGGAACCGGGAATCTATTCGATGAACGGGATCGCCGATGCGTGCGATTTGGTCGACCCTGCCCCTGTGCACAAGTGGTCGTCCACACCGGACCAGCCGCCCTACCACCACGAAACCCAGCCGAGCGCCTATGACACCGGCCGCCTGTCATGTCAATTCAGCTACAAGAGCCTCGCGAGCGACGGTGTCCACTGGAATCAAGCGGCCATCGACCTCCGCGTCGAGTTCACAACGGCCGGAGCCGCACCCGCTTATAACGACTGGAAACGCCAGGACACCACTACCGGGTCCGGGGCAGGTTCCGGCGAGATCACCGGAATCGGCGCCCAGGGCTACTGGCACACCGCTGTATCGGATTCCAGCTACACCAATGGAATGGACTACGTCGTCGGCGTGCAGGACAGCAACGTCTCGGTGCGAGTACGAATCCCCATCCTGCGCCAGCACGGCGAGCCCTCGGTAAACCTGGACGAACTCGGCGCGATCGCCAGAAACCAAGCCCAGCAGGCCCTGGACGGACTGAGGAAGAAGTAACCACCGCATACTCCGAAGGTCTGATCGGCTGCGGCACAACTCTGAGGGCGTCGCTGTCGTCGTCGGTCAGCGGCTGGACGCCGGCCGGGGCTCGACTTCCGGGTCGAGCCGAACCCATCCCCGCTCAGGACGAGGCATCAGCGGTCGAGCGCCGCTCCCCTCGTCGAAAATCGAGCGGGGCCGATGTCACAGCCGGGTGCCATTGACCACCAGTGTCACGTCGATATTGCCGCGCGTGGCGTTGGAGTAGGGGCAGACCTGGTGGGCCGTCTCTACCAGTCCGACCGCCTGCTCGCCGGTGACCGACGGCAGCGAGATCCGCAGCTCGACGCCGAGTTCGAATCGGCCGCCGTCGGTCGGGATCAAGGCGACCGAAGAGTCGATTTCCGCGTCGTCGGCGCGGAGTTCGCTGCGCTGCCCGACGAGTGCGAGCGTGGTTCCGAAGCATGCGGCGTACCCGATCGCGAAGAGCTGCTCCGGATTCGTACCCGCACCGTCACCACCCAATTCCTTCGGTTGGCGCAGATCGAGATCCAGCTGTCCGTCGGACGTGCGCCCGTGACCATTCCGGCCTCCGGCCACACGTGCCTGCGCCCGGTAAAGCACCTTTGTCATCAACACTCTCCTTTCACTGCTACTGTTTTATGAACTTCGCACTTCAAAAACAGGAAGTCAATAGCTAAGCTCATGAACCTCACGACGATCAGGAGGTGACATGGCGCGGCTCGAGATCGGCTATCTGATGCCGACACGCGATCAGACTGTGCGAGGCGAACACGAACCAGGACGGCTTGTCGCGCAAGCCCGCCGGGCTGAAGAGCTGGGACTGGACTCGGCGTGGGCGGGCGAGAGTCCAGTGACCAGGCCGCGCGCGGATCCGCTGCTGTTGCTGGCCGCCGTCGCCCAGGCCACCGAGCGGGTCACGCTCGGCACCGCGGTACTGCTTCCAGCGCTGCGCCATCCGATCCTGCTGGCACACCAACTCGCCACACTCGACCGGCTATCGAACGGGCGGTTGGTCGCGGGCATGGGCGGCGGGTTTCCCAGCCCGAACACCGAGGCCCAATTCGCCGCGCTCGGTATCGAATTCGCCCGCCGCATCGGCCGTATGCAGGAGTCGATCGACATCATGCGGCGACTCTGGTCGGGCACAGCGGTGTCTTACCGCGGCAAGCACTTCACCTTCGAAGACGTTCGGCTGGCACCTCCACCGACGCGCCCGGACGGACCGCCGATATGGCTGGCAGGCAGCGGAGGACCGGTGCTGCGGCGCGTAGCCCGCCACGCCGACGGCTGGCTGCCCTACCCCACCGAGGCAAGGACCTACGCGACCGAGCGGGCACTTATCGAGCGGACGGCAGCGCGCTCGGTCACCCCCGCCTTGTACGCGACGCTTTGCCTGGACGAGGACCAGGACAAGGCGCGCGAACGCCTGCGGACCAGTATCGAGCGGTACTACAACGCGCCCCTCGAGTTCATCGCATCGATCCAGGCGGTATTCGCCGGGACCGCACGTCAAGCCGCGGACTGGTTGTCCGGCTACGTCGCGGCCGGCGCACGCCATCTGGTCATCCGCCTGGCCACCGACGACCACGACGAGGGCCTGGAGGAATTCGCCGACCAGGTGCTGCCCCTCCTTCGTAAGGAGCATTCACTGTGACCACCTTCGTTCTCGTCCACGGCGCCTGGCACGGCCCGTGGGCCTGGGAGCGTGTCGCCCCGATGCTGCGCGCCGCCGGGGCGCACACTCTCACCCCGGATCTCAGCTCGGTCGGGGATTACGGTCTACACGATCACGCCGCCATCGTCGCCGCCACCCTGGACGCAGCACCGGATGACGAGCTTGTGCTGGTCGGACACAGTTACTCGGGCCTGGTCGTCCGGGAGGCGGCCGACCTGCGGCCCGATGCCGTCGGTCACATCGTCCTCGTGGACGGCTGGGCGGGTACAGACGGCGCCAGCATGTTCAGCCTTGCCCCCGGCCCGTTCGTGCAGACCATCCGTGCGGCGGCCGAGGCGCGGGGAGACGGATGGCAGATCCCGGCTCCACCCCCGGCGGCGTTCGGCATCGTCGACACCGACCACGCGGACCGGCTGGCTGCTCGCCTGCTCCCCCAGTCGTTGCGTACGTTCACCGAGGGCACCGATCTCAGCGGTGCGGTCGATCGGATTCCCGGCACCGCCATCTACTGCAGGCCACAGACCTACCCGTTCGAACAATTCGGCGCGGCCCTCGGCTACCCGACGTTCGCGTTGGACGGCCCGCACAATGTGATGCTCACCCATCCTGAACCGCTCGCGCGAATGCTTCTCGAGCTCGTTCATAATCCGGAAGCACGAAGTCTAGAGTGAGGAAGTGGACCAGCGAACCTACAACCAGTACTGCGCGACCGCGCGCACCCTCGACCTCGTCGGCGAGCGCTGGACCCTGCTGCTGATCCGCGAGCTGCTGACGGGCCCCAAACGATTCGGCGATCTCCAGGCCAGTCTGCGCGGCCTCGGCACCGGCCTACTCGCCGCCCGCCTCAAACACCTCGAACGCGAGGGACTCGCGCACAAGATCACGCTCCCACCGCCCGCCCGTACCCCGGCGTACGCCCTCACCGAGGCCGGCGAGGAACTCGGACCACCGATCCTGGGACTGGCCCGCTGGGGCCTGAAGTGGGCCATGGGCGAACGGCGCGAGACCGAGGCGTTCCATCCCGGGTGGGCGGTGCTCGGTCTCCGGGCCTGCTTCGACGCCGAGGCCGCGGCAGGGCTGCGCGCTGTGTACGAGTTCCGGATCGATGACGAGGTCTTCCACGCCCGGATCGACGACGGGACGATCGAGGCGCTACACGGGCCTGCCCAGCACCCCGACGCGACCATCACCATCAACGAGGCAGCGTTCCTCGATGTCACCAGCCAGGGTCAGACCTTCGCCGACGCGATCGAGATCGGTGCCGCCTCGGTGTCCGGAGACACCGAGGCTTTGCGCAGGCTCGAGGGCCTCTTCCGGCTCCCGCCCCCACGCGACCGGAAAACGGACCAGCCCTCGTCCTGACGACTGGAAGGTCGAACTGGCTCCCGCCACGGGATCTCGACCGGACTGGTCCGAGGACGTCCACCGCTCGCTACCGCATTCCCCCGTCGGGTCGGCGATGGACCTGAGATATCAGGAGCTGGAATGGCTTTCGGTCCTGGAACGATCGGATCCCGATCAGCATCCACGCCAGACGTTACAGTGATTCTGCTAACGCGACGACTGTTGTAACACCGGCCGCCGGTGACCCGACAAACCGGGCATGCCTCTCAATCACAAGCAGCCGCAACGCTTTTTGGCTCACGCGGGTGTCGTCGCAGCGGTGACCGCCGCCGGGATGGTCGGGTTCGCAGCGCCGTCTACCGCCATACCGCATGACCCGGGCTTTCCGTTCACGCCGACCCTGACGCGCCTGGTGCCGACCAGCTGCTCCGCGATCGTCGACGCGGTCACCGTGCGGCAGGAGCAGCCTGGCACGTTCGGCGTGCGGGTGAACGTCACCCAGACCGGGGAGGGCTGCTCGGACTGGAAAGTTGCTGTGCGATTCAAGAACCTCGATACCGGGTACGCGGACGGGCAGCAGCACCGCGTCGTGAACGGTGTCGTCCAAGACACGGTGGACGGCGTGATCGTCGGTTTCGGCACGGCGCCGGGCGTCGGCCGGGTAGAGGCTCGCATCGTCGCGCTGGACTCGAACAACAGGGAGATGGAGCAGATCTCGGGCACGGCGACGTTCACACTGAGCTGAGCGCGGGTGCCGTGTCCAGTGATCGCTGGGCACGGCACGCTCCGCGGTCGGTCAAGGTGCCGGTATGTGCCGACTTGGAGCGGTCTCCGGCCGCGGCGTTGGCGTGTGAGGCCATGGTCGTGGTGATGGGGAGCCGGGGATGTGGCATGCTTGATGACGAGCACGGGCTGTCGAAGTGATCGCTCGGCTTACTACAGGAAGTAATACAAAGTACATGACGCAAGGCAGTGTGAAGTGGTTTAACGGCGAAAAGGGCTTCGGGTTCATCGCGCAAGACGGTGGCGGTCCCGACGTTTTCGTTCACTACTCCGAGATTTCCGGCTCCGGATTCAAGTCCCTCGATGAGGGACAGCGTGTCGAGTTCGAGATCGGGCAGGGCCAGAAGGGCCCGCAGGCTCAGAGCGTCCGCGCCATCTGAGAGCTGACAAACCGGAAACCCGCGCTACGGCGCGGGTTTCTCGCTTTTCCGGAGAAGCCGGTGAGTAGGCCCGCGATGCAGGCCTGCTGGTCAGCTCGGCGCCGACCTACGAACGACTCCTGGAACGTCCGAGTATCCGAACCGAGGACGGGCCCAACCCGCCAGGTCTGAAACCCCGAACCATAGGTACTATAGATCTCATACCTTCGGCGCCGCTCGCGGGCTGGTGCGGTGGAAAGGAGTGGGTCGTGACCGATGCGGATGGGCATCCCGATATCGAGGAGTTCGATCTCTCCACGGTGCTGGCCGCGCTCGCCGATGACAATCGGCGCAGTGTGATCGCGCAACTATATGCCGAGCCGGAGGGAACCGAGCAGTTCTGCAGTGTGTTCGGGATGCCGTGGGCGCCATCGACGCGCACGCATCACTTCCGGGTGCTGCGCAAGGCGGGGTTGATCCGGCAGCGTGATGTCGGCAACGGCCGGATGACGAGCCTGCGACGCGAGGACATGGAAAAGGTTTTTCCCGGCCTGCTGGCGGCGATTCTCGACGCCGACAGGGGTCGTCATCCGGCCGCGCCGGCTACCACGTGACCGGCAGCGATGTCGGCCGGTGGACGAGAATGCCGGTCTCCCAAGGGATTCCGTCCTCAGGTACGGCGAGCCGGAGCGTCGGCAGCTCGGTGACGAGCCTGCGCAGCACCTCGGTGATCTCCAGCCGCGCCATGGCCGCACCCATGCAGTGATGCATGCCGTAGCCGAATTGTAGGTGCCGCCTACCGTTACGGGCCGGGTCGATCACCGCCGGGTCCGGGTACACCTCGGGATCACGGTTGGCCGAATGCGCGTCGGCGTAGACGATGTCGCCGGGATACAGCGTCCCCTGTGACAGCGTGAGTTCACGGGTGGTGACGCGCGGGAAGGTCGAGATCCGTCCCAGCGGAAGCAACCGCAGGAACTCTTCCACCGCGGCGGGGATGGCGTCCGGATTGTCCACCAGGTACTGCCACAGCTCCGGCCTGGCGAGTGCCACGTAGGCGATCTTGGTGATCACCGACAGGATATTCTGGTCGCCGCCGACCAGTGAGCCGAGCAGGATGGCCGCGTACTCCGCGTCGGTGACCGGCGGCGACACGGAATCGCGCGCCGCGAGCAGGTCGAGGATCAGGCCGGGCCGCAGCTCACGCCGCCGGGCGACGAGATCCTCGATGTAGTGGTACAGCGTCCAGAACTCGCCCAGCAGCTTGTCCACATCGCTGCCGTCGCCGAGCTGCATCGCCCGCGACAGATGCCGGAAATAGCCGATGTCGGCAGTCGGTATGCCGAGATAGTCGACGTTGACGCCGATGGTCACCGGATCCAGCAGCGCCCGAACGAGATCGGCCGATCCGCGCTCGTGCTGTTCGCGCAGTTCGGCGAGCGCGTCGTCGAGTACCCGGTGCACCGCGGGCGCTCGCCGGGCCATGGTGGCGGCACTGTAGGCGGAGGCCACGAAGCCTTTGAGCCGCCCGTGACCGGGGTGGTCGAGATTGAGCAGCATTTCCGTCGGCATGATGGTCGGCAGGAAGCTCGGCCCGTCCTCGACGTTGGTCTCGGCGCGCGCGAAGCTGAGGTCGGTCAGGACCGCGTGCACGTCGCGGTAGGTGGTCACGTGCACGGCGGTGTGGCCGCTGGGCAGTTTCACCTGCGGTAAGCCGCCGGTGGATTGTTGCGGTAATGGTTCGATCATGAGTGGCGGCGCGATATTGGCGATGCCGTCGAGATCGACCCGGACGGCGTCGAGTGCGTGGGTCATGAGGTGACTCCTTCTGGACTGGAACCGATGTCCCGGTTCACGGTGGCTCGTGTGTTGCCGCGCACCGCGACGATGAGGATGGTGAGCACCACGAGTAGGGCGATGAGGACGCCGACGGTGATCGTGAAGGCGGAGCGGTAGACGTCGGGATGACCGAACTGGCCCGCGGCGGTGTCGTCGGCGGCCTTCCCGCTGAGCCGGGTGCCGACGACCGTAGCGAGCACGATGGCGTAACCGGCGACGAACAGCGCTTCGCTGCCGATGCGGAAGAAGTTCAGCAGACCCGCTGCGGTGCCGCCGCGTTCGGCGGGCACCACGGAGAGCGCGTGACCGTCGACGAGGCCGATGGGCAGGCCGAAACCCAGGCCGAGCAACACCATCGGCACGATGATCCAGGCCACCGAACGGTCTTGGGAGAGCACGAGCACACCGGCGTTGCCGAGGATCGCGGCGCCCAGCGCGAGGTAGACCACCCTGCCGACGGTCAGCGCCGGGAAGCGGGTGACGAGGTGGCCGATGGCCACCGGCGCGATGAAGACCGGAATGGTCATCGCGAGCATCAGCAATCCGGACGCGCCCGCCGAGAGGTCGGTGATGCCGCTCAACGCCGAAGGCAGGTAGGTCAGCAGGGTGACGAAGCCGATCGATCCGGCGACCGGAACCAGGCACATGGCCAGGAATTCCCGATTGCGCAGCAGGCCGAGATCGAGAATCGGGCCGTGTTCGACGACAGCGGGTTTCGCGGCGGGCAGCACCCGCGTGCCGACCCCGGCGGCCGCGAGGATCACCGCGTGCACCAGGAAGACGCCCCGCCAGTCCAGCAGGGAGATGAGGATGCCGGAGATGGTGGGGCCGAGCGCGAGACCGAGCCCGTTCACGGTGCCGAAGACGGCGAACGCCCTGGTCCGGCGGGCCCCCTCGTAGGCCGCCGACAGCAGCGCGGTGGCGCCGGTCAGGATGGCCGCGGCGCCGATGCCCGCGACGACGCGGGCCAGGTCGAGGACGAACAGGTTCGGTGCGGCGACGCTGCCGATACTGCCCGCGACGACGAGCGCGGTACCGATCCCGAAGGTGCGCCGATGTCCGATGCGGTCGCTGATCGCGCCCCACAGCAGCGTGGTGAGGGCGAAGGCGACATTGAATCCGTTGACGACCCATTGCAGCGCGGCGGGATTGGATCCGAGGTCCTGCGAGATGAGCGGAAGGGCGATGGCGGTGCCCGCGATGGCCATCGGCGTGACGAACTGGGCGGTGAGCACTACAGGCAGTGTGGCACCGCTGGGTGGCGCGCCGCGGGTTTCGGTTTCGGTGGTGACGGTCGACATGAATACCCCCTGGGGCGGTCGGAATGGACTCGGACGGTGGCTGGGAGGACTTCGAGACGTACGACAGGTACTACATAATTAGTAGGTACTATGATCCTAGTATCTATTTCGAGCTTCGTACAACCGCTGCCGCGGACCAGACCTCGCCCCAGGAGCATGTGATGAGCACGGCGCACCGGCCCCGACCGAATCCGGTCGACACCGACATCGACACCGATGTCCTGGTGGTCGGTGGCGGGCCGGTCGGCATGCTGGCCGCCGCGGAACTGGCGCTGCAACGCATCCGGGTCGTCGTGGTCGAGACCCGCACCGAACTCGACCAGCGCCCGCGGGCGGGCACGGTGCACGCCCGGTCGCTGTCGCTGCTGGCGCGCCGCGGATATCTGCCTTCCGCGACTTCCGAAGCGATACAACGTGATCCGCACGGCGTGCGCCGGTCCCCGTTCCAGTTCGCGGCGCAACCGGTGCTGATGATCAGCGCGCCCAGCGTCGAGCCCGGCCCGATCGCGGGCATTCCGCAGGCACGACTGGAGGCGGCCTTCGAGGAGCGCGCGGGCCATCTCGGCGCACGAATCCTGCGCGGTCACACCGTCACCGGACTCGAGACCGGCGACGACGCGGTGGTGGCCGATGTGGCCGCCGAGGCCGGACATCGCTCGCTGCGTATCAGCGCCCGCTACGCCGTCGGCGCCGACGGCGCCCGCAGCCTCGTCGCCCGCATCGGCGATTTCCCGGCGCAGGTGTACCCGGCGACCATGAACGCCATTGCCGGACTGGCGGTCACGACCCCGGACGGCGGGATTCCGCCGGGCTGGCATCCGACGCCGTCCGGATGGACCCTGCACAATCCGAATCCCCACGGCCCCGCGCGCATCATCGCCATGGATTTCAGCGGCGCCCTCGACCACCGGCCCGAGCCCGACGCGCGAGAGTACCGGCAACGCCTGGAATATGTACTCGGGGCACCGCCCGCGCTGAGCGGGATCAGCCACCTCACCCGGTTCAGCGACCACGGCCGCTACCGCACCCGCTTGCGGGACGGACGGCTGCTGCTGGCAGGCGACGCTGCGCACAGCCACTATCCCCTCGGCGGCCAGGGCCTCAACACCGGCATGCAGGACGCGTTCGCGCTGGGCTGGCGGCTGGCCCGAGTGATCACCGGACACGAGCGGCCCGCCGTCCTCGACGAGTACTCGCGTGAACGGGTCGCCGTCGCGGCGGCGGTGGTCGCCAACACCGTGCTGCAATCGCGGATGATGAACCCCCGCGAGCCCGAGCTGCGTGCGGCGATTCTGGCAATGCTCGCGATCCCGGCGATCCACGACGCCGTCGCCCAGCTCATCAGCGGCCAGTTCCAGTCCGGATTCCAGCACGATCTGGTGGTCACCGAGGCAGACGGCGGTGTGCGGACCCTCACCGAGCTGCTGCGGGCGGGCCGGTTCGTGGCGATCCGGCCCGACGAGCAAATGCCGGTACCGCATGCCCCCGCCGGCGCGATCACGGTGACCGGCAAGGTGACCCCGGACCAGGCGTGGACCTGTTCGTTGGTCCGTCCGGACGGCTACCTTGCCGGCACCTGGTGAGACGGCGCTCAGCCCGGCCATCGTTCCAGCGCCTCGCGCACCTCGGCGATCGCCTGCCCGGCATCCCGGAACTGCACCGCCTGCCAGCCGGATTGCCTTGCCGCGACGCAGTTCTCGGCGAGGTCGTCGATCAGCAGGCACTGGCCGGAGGCGACGCCCGCCTGCTCGGCGGCGAGGGCGAAGATCTCCGGATCGGGTTTGCGGACCCCGACCTTGCACGAATCGATCAGGGCGCTCAAGACCCCGTCCAGATCGATCATGGCGTGCCAGTAGGGCTCCCACTCGACGACATTGTTGCTGAGCACCCCGACCCGGGTACCGCCCTCGGCCAGCTCGATCGCGAAGTCGCGAACCGCGCTGTTGGCCCGGTGGCCGGCGAACCACTGCCTGCCGAAATCCGGTTCGCTGCGCGAGAGGTCGATCTCGGGTTGCTTGGCCCTGAGCACGGCGTGCAGCTTGCCGACCCACTCGCGTTCGTCGAGCAGCGCCAGTTCGATCGGCGCCAGCGGCGCGAGCCCGTATTCGGCGCCGACCTCGGCGATGGCGAACTTCAACAGGTCGGGCGCAATGCCCGCGACCTCCTCGTAGCGCTCGAACAGGTCGTCGAGCGGCGGTGAGAGCACCCCGCCGAAATCGAACCAGACGAAGGGCCCCGCCGTCTTGGCGGCGGTCACTGGACCATCGTCCCGACGTCGGCCGGACGGAAGCGCAGCTCCACCTCGCCGACGGCGATCACATCCGCGCCCTGGGTCAGGTCCACCTGCGCCCGCACGCCGCCGTCCGCCCCGGGAAGCGGAGCGACGGTGGCCCTGGCGATGGTCTCGCGCTCGAATTCACCGAACTTGGTGAACTCGATCCCGAGCCGCTGCATCACCATGCGGCTGGTGTCCAGGCCGAGGACGGCGTTCGCGGCCGCCATCGCGACCTGCCGGGCCGCTTCGAACTGCAACATGCCGGGGACGTGGTCGAGGGCATGATCGAACAGGGAGGGATGGTCGGTGTCGATGATGGTCAACGCCGTCAGCTCGTGCCTGCCCGACAGCACCGGATTCGCCAGGATCGCATTGCGCGGGTTGTGCCTGCCGACCGAACCCGGCCGCATCCGCGCGACCGGTATCTGCCCCGGAATGGCGTGCTGGGCAGGCAAACCCAGCGCTTCGCGCCCGCGCACCCTGATCCGGTTCCACACCGCGGCGGGCATCCACTGGTAGACCATCACCTCCCTGGCGGCTTCCCTGCCCTCGATCTCGGCGACCATCTCGAGCGACAGGCCGATGATCTGATCGTCACGGCGCTTCTCGTCGATCACCCGTGCCTCGATGACGCAGTGCCCTGGGCAGTTGCCGATCCGCAGAGTGTCGCAGTCGGCGATGGTGAAATCCGCCGAACCGAAGATGAACTTCTCCGCGCGAGCCACCCCGAGGAAGGTGTGCGCGTAATAGATCGCGACCTGCCGGAACACCTCGATGAGCAGGAGCGGATCGTAGGTGGTCGCGGTACCCCGATGGTCACTGAAATACGAGTGGTTGCGGGGCAATTGAGCGGCGAACACCGCACCGTCGGGAATCGGCTGCGCGTCGGTGAGGAAGACCTCGGCGATCGATTCCCGGTGCACGATGCCTCGCGGGATGTTGCGATCGAAGGTCAGGGTTTGCGTTGCGGCGGTCATGATCGAGCCTTCCTGGAACGAGGGGTTGGCGGCAGACTGGTCAGCGGACGGCGATGTCGTATGCCCAGGCGTTGACGGTGTTGCGGGGCGGGTCGAACAGTGCGGTCACGTTGTGGATCGCGGAACTCGCCGCGACACTGTTGCGGTCGGTGTAGAGCGGGATCGCCACGGCGTTGTCGAGCAAGTACGCGGTGATGGTGTCGAACAGCTGCTTGCGCTGTTGCGGGTCGGTCGCCTTGGTCGATTCGATGAGCCACCGGTCCACCTGCGGGTCGGCGAGTTTGGCGCCCGCGACGATGGAACCGAGGGTGATGCCGTCGATCTGGCCGTACTTCAGATCGGGTGTGGTTGAGCCGTAGGCGCGGTTGAACTGCAGCGACAGGTCGAGTCCGCCGACCTGACGCGGGAACGCCTCGTACTGGTTGCGGGCCAGCAGATCGTAGACCTGGGCGTTCTCGACGAACTGCAGGTCGACCCGGATTCCGAGATTCTGGCGCAGCTCGGCCTGCCAGGCCTTCAGGAAATCGTCTTCCGGATAGGTCGGCGTGGTGGCGAGCAGACGGACGGTCAGGCGCTGTCCCGCCGCGTCGGTGCGGTAGCCGTCGGCGTCCTTGCCGGTCCAGCCCGCCTGATCGAGCAGGGCACGGGCGGCGGCGACATCGGGTTTGCCCTTGGTCTCGTACTTGGCGTCGTAATAGGCGCTATCCGGAGAGATGAGGCTCCAGGCGCGCTGCTGGGAACCCTTGGTCAGACTGTCCACCACCGCGGCGATATCGACGCCCGCGGCGATGGCCCGCCGCACCCGCACGTCCGTGGTCGGGCCGTTGGTGAGATTGAGCATGATCACCGTGGGCGCGGCCGACGAGCCGATCTGTTCGTACTGGAATCCGTCGATCCCGTCGAACAGGGCGATGTCGGTGGCTTTGACCGTGCCGATCGCGTCGACCTCGCCGCTGCGCAGAAGGCCCGCGCGGGTGGAGGCTTCGGGAATGTACTCGACGACGAGATCGTCCACGTATGCGGCGCCCTGATGCGCGGCGGTGGCCGGACCCCACCGGTAGTCGGGATTCCGGTGGAAGCGCAGTTCCTGCCCCTGGACCGCCTTGTCCAGGATGAACGGACCCGAACCCACCAGCCCGATGCCGCTGGTGAGGGTCTCCTTTCCGACGTTCAGCGTGCTGGGAGCCACGATGGCGCCACTGAGTCCGGCGAGGGTGGACAGGAAGTCCGCGCGGGGTGTGCTCAGTGTGATCCGCACCTTGTAGGGGTCGACCACGTCGACCGCGCTGACGCTCGAGTACTGCAGGAGGCCGAGCACCGTCCAGGACGGGGTGTCCGGATTCCTCAGCACATCGATGTTCGCCTTGACCGCGGCGGCGTCGAACTTCTCTCCGTTGTGGAATGTCACGTCCCGGCGCAGCGTGAATTCGTACACCGTGCCGTCGGGGGAAACGGTCCACTCGGAGGCGAGCCACGGGTGGAACTTTTCGTCGCGGTCTTCGGCGATGAGACTGTCATAGCTGTTGCGCAGCACCTGGGAGGCGTCGAATGCCGCGCCGACATGGGGATTGAGGCCGCGGGTCGGATAGGACGGCAAGGCGATGGTGAAGGTGCCGCCCGGCTGCGCCGGCGATGTCGGTCCGCCCTGGCCGCTGCCGGGTTCGGGGTCCGAGGCGCAGGCGCCCGCGGCCAGGACGATGCCGACGGCCAGTGCGGTGAACAGTCGAGTGAGGCGATTACGCACGCGAGGGTCTTTCCGTGGGGTCCGGTACCGCCAGGCGCGGCACGGAGTCGAGCAGGGAACGGGTGTATGGGGAGGTCGGCGCCGTGAAAATGTCGTCGGACGAACCTGATTCGACGATCACGCCGCTGTGCAGGACGAGCAGGCGGTGACAGATCTGCCGGACGACGGCGAGATCGTGGGAGATGAAGATGATGCCGACCCCGCGCTCGCGCGCGAGTTCGGCGATCAGTTCGAGGATCTGGGCCTGCACCGAGATGTCGAGTGCCGACACCGGCTCGTCGCAGACCATCAATTCCGGCTTGCTGCCCAGCGCCCTGGCGATATTGACGCGCTGGCGCTGCCCGCCCGACAGTTCGCGGGGGTGACGATCGATGCTGTCGGCCGGCAGGCGCACCGCGTCGAGCAGACCCATCACCTCGGCGCGCCGTTCGCGTCGGCCGACCCGCAGGGCGACGCTTTCGCCGATGATCTCGCCCACCCGGTAGCGGGGATCGAAGGATCCGGTCGAATCCTGCGCGACCAGCCCGATCCGGCCGGGACGGCGAGTGCGCGGCGTCAACGGCGCTCCGGTGAAGCACATCTCGCCGCTGTCCGGCTCGATCAGCCCGGTGATCATCTTCGCCACCGTCGACTTACCCGAACCGGATTCACCGACCACGCCGAGCACCTCACCGGCCCTGACCTCGAAGCCGATACCGGCGACCGCGGCCACCGCACGGCCCCGCACCCGATACGCCTTGGTCAGCGCGCTCGCGGTGAAGATCGGTGCGCGCGAAGGTGACGGCGGTGCGCCCGCCCGGCCCTGCGGCACCGCGGCGATCAATGCCCTGGTGTACTCGTGCCGCGGATCACCGATGACCCGCTCCGCGGGCCCCTGCTCGACGACGCGTCCCGCTTTCATCACCAGGATGCGATCGGCCACCGAGGCCACCACCGCCAGATCGTGGCTCACGAGGATCATCGATCGCCCGCCCGCGACCTGCCGGACCAGCAGGTCGAGCACCTGCGCCTGAACCGTCACATCGAGCGCCGTGGTCGGTTCGTCGGCGATGAGGATGTCCGGGTCACCCGCGAGGGCGGAGGCGATCAGCGCGCGCTGGCGCTGACCGCCCGACAGTTGGAACGGCCGCTGCCGCTTGCGCACCTCGGGATCGGCGATCCCCACCGAGATCAGCAGCTCGTCGATGCGGGCCGCGCGGCCGGAGCGCGGTGTCGCGCGCAACGCTTCCGCCATCTCGTCGGCGATGGTGCGCAGCGGATCGAGCGCGACGAGCGCGTCCTGGAACACCAGCCCTATCCGGGCGCCACGGATCCCACGCCACTGCC
Organism: Nocardia sp. NPDC041819; assembly: GCF_055590505.1. Lineage (NCBI taxonomy): Bacteria > Bacillati > Actinomycetota > Actinomycetes > Mycobacteriales > Nocardiaceae > Nocardia > Nocardia sp. NPDC041819. The sequence continues at coordinate 299,471 of NZ_JBVJAP010000006.1, forward strand.
GTTCGCTCAGTCCGAGGGCCGGGGTACCGAACAACTCGAACCGGTCGGCCCGCACCCGGGCGCCTGCCCCCGCGAGACCGACGAGGCTGCGCGTGGTCACCGATTTGCCCGAACCCGATTCGCCGACGATGGCGAGGATCTCGCCGCGCCGCAGGTCGAAGCCGACGCCTTCGACGACATCGCCCGCGTTCCCGGGGAAACCGACGCGCAGGTTCCGCACGCTCAGCACGGTGTCGGTCGCGGTGTCCGTGCTCGGCACGGCGGCGGCGGTGAGCGTCATGGCTGTGCCCTTCGTTCGAAGCGGTGGCCGACGTGGCGGCCGAGCACCGTGGTGGCCAGGACCACGACCGTGACGGCGGCACCGGGGAAGGCGACCGACCACCACGCGATACGCAGATCGCCGTGCGCCTCGGCGAGCATGGAACCCCACTCCGGGTCCGGAGGTTGCGGGCCGAAGCCGAGGAAACTCAAGGCGGCGGCGCCGAGAATGCTGGTCCCGAGGCCGAGGGTGACCACAACCGGCAGCGACCGCAACGCGTTCGGCAGGATGTGGCGAACGACGATCCGTGCGCGTGACCGGGTCAGCAGTCGCGCCTGCGCGACATGGTCGGCGGCGCGCACCGCCCGGGTTTCCGCCCGCATCACCCTGGCGAATCGCGGTGCCGCGGCGATGCCGAGGGCGAGAACGAGATTGCCGGTTCCGGTGCCGGTGAAGGTGATGAGCACCAGGGCCAGCAGCACCTCGGGGAACGCGCCGAGCAGATCGAAGGCGCGCGAGGCGATGGCGTCCACGACCCGGCCACCGATCCCTGCGACCAGCCCGGCACTCACGCCGATCAGCACCGCGAGTGCCGTCGCCGACACCCCGATGAACAGCGACAACCGGGCGCCGTGCACGACACGGGTGAACACATCGCGGCCCAGTTGATCAGTACCGAACGGATGCGACAGCGACGGCGGCCGATGCGCGGCGACCAGATCGGTTTGCAGCGGGTCGCCGGAGGCGAGCAGGGTGGGCACAAGGGCGGCGAGCATTGCGAGAACCAGCACCACGCCGGCGATCAGGACGGCGACGGGACGGTATGACACCGAGAGGGCGAAGCGTTGCCGCAGAATGGCTGTCGTCATGCGGAGGCCTCCTGCAGGCGCGGATCGATCCAGAGATAGGCGATGTCGACGACGACCGTGACGATCAGATAGACGGCGGCCGACAGCAGTGCGACACCGAGCACCACCGGAACGTCGGAATAGCCGACGGCCTCGACCGTCGCCCGTCCCACGCCGGACCGGCCGAAGACCTCTTCGACGACGACGGTCCCGGTGAGCAATCCGCTCACGGCCCATCCGGCCAGGGTCGCGGCCGGGATCAGCGAGTGCCGCAGTCCGTGTCGCAGGCGCAGGCGGGTGGCGCCGATGCCACGCGATCGAGCGGTCAGCGCGAACGGCTGCTCGAGCGCCCGCTCGATCCCCTCCCGCATGACCTGGGCCAGCACCGCGGCAATGGGCAGCGCCAGCGTGACGGCCGGGAGTATCAGACGCTGGAACTCGTTGCCCGCGGTCACCGGCAGCACCTTCAGCGTGAAGGCGAAGACCCAGATCAACAGCAGCCCTGTCCAGAAGGGCGGCGCGGAGGCCACCACGATCTCGGCCGTGGTGATCGACCGGCTGAGTACATCGCGTCTTCCCGCGGTGAGCACGGCCAGCAGCGGCGCGAGGACGACCGCGAGGAGCAGTGCGAATCCGGCGAGCTGGGCGCTGCTGCCCAATTGTTCGCCGAACACGATGTCGGTCACGGGTTCGCCGCGCACGTATGAGTAGCCGAGGTCGCCGTGCAGCAGCCGCCCCAGGTGGTGCCCGTACTGCACGAGCAGCGGGCGGTCCAGACCCCAGTCCTGTTCGATCCGCGCACGCAGTCCTGGATCGCTGGACTCCCCCATGATCGCGGTGACCGGATCGCCGGGGGCAATGTGCACGGCCAGGAACGCCAGGGTGACCGCGGCCCACATCATCGCCACCGCGGACAGGATTACGCCCGCGATGCGGCCGAACACTTTGCGCCGGTGTGGATTCATCGCGGCTCAGTCCTCGATGGGCGCGCCGACCAAGCTGCCCCATTCGGTCCAGGATCCGTCGTAGACGCGGACCCGGTGATCGTCGAGCAGGTCGGTGAACACCAGCCAGCCCAGCGCGGCGCGATGCGAGAGCCGGCAGTAGGCGATGATCTGCTCGGCACCGTCGATACCGAGTTCCGCTACCCGCTCCCGGAGTTCGGACACCGGCCGCAGCAGTCCGTGCTCGTCGAGCAGATCCTGCGCAGGCAAACTCCGCGCGCCCGGAATCCGGCCCGCCCGTTCGGCACCGTGATCGATCGGCTCGGTGAGCGGGGACACCCGCACACCCGAATACTCCTGCGGTGAGCGCAGATCCAGGATCGCGACGGACGATCCGAGGGCCGCGCGTACCTCGTCCCGGCCGACGACGATTTCGTCGTAGCGCGGCGCCACCCGGGGCAGCGGCTCCGGCGACTCGGAGGCCTGCGCGTCGTCGGTGGGCTCGGCCGCGTCGGCGGCGCGTTCGATCGGTGCGGCAGCGGCGGCGCTCGACGCGGTGCCGTTCGCGGCTTCGGCGCGCCACGCGGGCAATCCGCCGTCCAGATAGCGCAGGTCACCACCGACCCCGACGGCCGAGGCCACCCAGATGGCGTACGCGGCGAACTGGGTCGGCTCGCCCGCGAAGATCACCGTCGACTCGGCATCGGCACCCAGTGCGCGCAGACGATCGACCAGGACCGGCGCCGCGGGGAATTCCCGGCGCGAGTGGTGCCAGAGCAGATCTTTCCAGTAAACGGTGCGCGCGCCCGCGATGGTGCTCTGGTCCGACTCGGCACCCGGCGTGTTGGTCACCTCGATGACGGTGACGCCGGGTGCCGAGAGACGGGTCCGCAACCATTCCGCGTCGACGACTCGGCTCGTCAGGACGTCTCCCACAGCAGTCCTCCCGCTGATATGTGCCGGGTCGGACGACCTCGGCGGTGAAAACATATGAGCCACACCGCGATACTGTGAACACAAAAAGTCACGCAGACCCGAATTATGTTTTCACCGCCTCGGAATACATATCCTCGGCACCGCGCATAGTCCGAGCGTCGAAAGGATCGCGATGTCCGGGGCCCGTGCCGCCCACCTCATCTCCGCGAGCAACTTGCGTGACGACCCACCCGAACAGCTGGTGCTGCTCGACGTCCGGGTCGGCGCAGGCGGGCCCGACTCCGACGCATTCCGGCGCGGACACCTGCCAGGAGCGCGCTTCGTCGACGTCGACGCCGACCTGGCGGGTACCGCCACCGCGCGCTCCGGCGCCCGCCCGCTGCCGGGAGCCGGATCACTCACCACCGCGCTGCGGAGCTGGGGCATCCGCGCCGACAGCACCGTGGTGGTCTACGACGACTCCCGCTCGGTACCCGCCGCCCGCGCCTGGTGGGTCCTGCGCTGGGCCGGACTGACCGACGTCCGGCTCCTCGACGGTGGGCTGCGGGCGTGGCGCGCGGCCGGCGGCCCCATCGTCTCGGGCACCGAAACCGTCGCGGCGGGAACCGTGTCCGCGCGGCCCGGCGGACTTCCCGTGGTCGGTACCGCCGCCGTGGCGACGCTGCCCGCACGCGGCATCCTCCTCGATGCCCGCCCCCGCAGCCACTATCGCGGCGAGGGCGCATTCGCCGGTCACATTCCCGATGCCGTCAACGCGCCGGTCTTCGACGACTTCGACGAGCACGGACTGCTCCGCGACGAACACACCCTGCGTACGCGCTATCGCGGCCTCGGCCTCGGCCCCGCGACGCCCGCGGCCACCCACTGCGGCAGCGGGATGGCCGCGGCCCTGCAGGTCTTCGTCCTCACCACGCTCGGCATCGAGATCGCCCTGTATCCCGGCTCGCTCTCGCAGTGGACCGCCGACCCGGCACGACCCCTCGTCCGCGGCGACTCCCCCGCGCCCGGCCCCGTCCCCTCACCCTGATCCCCGGAGATCCGCCATGACCGCCCAGCCACGACATGTCATCCTCAACGCCAACCTGATACCCGGCGGCACCCTCGGCAGCCCGTGGCGGCGCGCCGAACAACCCGCGGCGCACTTCGTCGGGATCGAGCACTACCTCGACGTGGCGCGCACCGCCGAACGCGGACTGCTCGATGCCGTGTTCCTGGCCGACTCACCGGACATCCAGGCCAAGGACTGGACCGCGCCCAGCCGGCTGCTCGACCCGTTCATCGCCCAGTCCGTGCTGGCCGCGCATACCAGCCACATCGGCCTGGTCGTCACCGCCACGACGTCCTACAACGACCCCTACAATCTGGCGCGCTCGTTCGCCGCGCTGTCGGCGGTGTCCGGTGGCCGGGTGGGCTGGAACTACGTCGTCACCGGCGGCGACGCCGCGGCCCGCAACTACTCCCTGAGCCAGGCCCCGCCGAAGTCCGAACGGTACGCCCGCGCCGCCGAATTCCTCGATGTGGTGACCGCGCTGTGGGATTCGGCGCCCGCCGACGCGATCGTCGGTGACAAGGCGACCGGCCGCTACCTCGACCCGGCGGTGGTCCGGCCGATCGACCACGACGGCAAGTTCTTCCGGGTGGCCGGGCCGTTGAAGGCGCCGCCGCTGACCCACGGCAGGCCGGTGCTGATCCAGGCGGGCGCCTCCACCCACGGCGTGGAACTGGGTGCGAGGACAGCGGACGCCGTCTACTCCGCACACGTCGATCCCGGGTCGGCGGCACAGCGCCGCACAGAACTCCGGCGTCGGGCCGCCGACGCCGGGCGCGCTCCCGACAGTGTGAAGCTGTTGCCGGGGCTGATCGTCGTGCTCGCCGATTCCGAAGCCGCGGCGCGGCGACGCGAGCGCGAGCTCATCGACCTCATTCCCGACGAGGTCCAACTCGTCAACCTCGCCGAACGGCTCGGCCTCGACCCCGCCGATCTCGACCTGAACGCGCCGTTCCCGTGGGAGAGGATCCCCGACGAGAACACCGACGGGGGGTCGCGCGGACAACGCGCGGTACTGCTCGAGTACGTGCGCTCCAGTGGCGCGGACACGCGTGGCGCGGCGCGCCTGCTGGCCTCGGGCAGTGTGCACGCCAAGGTGGTCGGCGGCCCGGAACAGGTGGCCGGATTCATCGCGGACTGGTTCTCGGCGGGCGCCGTCGACGGATTCAATGTGATGATCGACGAATTGCCCGGCGGGCTGGTCGATTTCGTCGATCATGTCGTCCCGCTGCTGCGTCGGCGGGGCATCTTCCGCACCGAATACGACACCACCACCCTGAGAGGGCATTACCGGCTGTGATCACTTCGTCGTCCTCATCAGCGGCGGTCGGCGCGCCGTCGTTGTTCGTGCAGTTGCGCAGCGGTCCGCCGGTCGCCGAGGTCTACCGGCAGACCATCGACATCGGCAGGCGTGCCGAACGACTCGGCTTCGGCGCCCTCTGGTTCGCGACCCGGCATTTCGAGGCCCATCACGCCGCACTGCCCTCCGTGTTCCCGTTCGTCGCCGCGGTCGCCCAGCACACCACCACGATCCGGCTCGGCACCGGTGTGGTGGCAATGCCGTTCGAACATCCGGTGCGTCTGGCGGAGGACGCGGTGGTCACCGACGCGCTCAGCGGCGGACGGCTCGAACTCGGTGTCGGCAAGGGCCTCGGATTCGGCCATTCCGCCTCCAGCTACATCGGATTCGGTGTTCCCGACACCGACCGGGAGGCGCTGTACGCCGACCGGATGGCCGCGCTGCGGCGTCTACTGGCCTACGGCCGCGTCACCGACGACATCGCCCTGTATCCGCCACCGGGCACCCTGTGTTCCCGGATCTGGCAGTCCACCGGCAACATCGACACCGCGCGGCGGGCGGGCGCGGCGGGCGACGGACTCCTCCCGCACGGCAACTCGCAGGCGCGCGCCGGTGGCGATGTCGCCGAACTCGTCGACGCCTATCTGTCGTCCTGCCGCGGCACACCGCGCATCGGGTCGACCATCACGGTGCTGCCCGGTGACAACGAACGTGACGCGCTCGACCTGCTCGACACCGACATCCGACTGAGCCCGGCCTACTACCCGGAGCTGCCCAGCGCCGCCGACCGGCGACGGTTCCTCGCGGACAACCGCATCCGGATCGGAACCGCCGAGCAGATCGCCGAACAGCTGCGCGCGGACCGGAGCCTCGCCGCCGCCACCGAAGTGCTGTTCCACATTCCTCTCGCGGTCGGCCATCCCCGATACGCGGAATGCCTGCACCGCGTCAGCGCCGAGATAGCCCCGCGGCTGCATCCGCGGCCCGTCCGCTAGTCCAGGAACTCCCGATGCGTGGCACCGGCGGCCTCGGCGAGCAGGCCGGCGAGCTCGGCGAGCCCGGCGGCCGCATCGGGTAGCTGCGGCACCGCGACGCGCACCACGCCCGGACGCGGCGGTGCCACATACGATTTCGCCCCCGATCCGACGACGATCCCGTGCCGGGCCAGCCCGAGCAGCGCCGCCTGTTCATCGGCGACCTCCACCCACACCACCAGGCTGTTCACACCGGAACACGCGGTGACGCCGCGCTCGCGCAACGCCGCGAGCAGCCCTTCGCGACGGGCGGTGTAGCGATCGCGGGCGGTATCGATCAGTGCGGCGGTCGCCGGGTCGATGATGAGGTGCGCCAAGGCGTTCTGCAGGATCCGGCTGTTGGCGGCGATGCCGTGGACCCGGGCACGAATGGCCCGGTCGACCAATTCCGCGCTGCCGCCGATGACACAGGTCCGAATATCCATGCCGTAGGCCTTGCAATAGCTGCGCACCCGCACGCTGCGGCGCGGGAACCAGCGGCCGAGCGAGGGCGCCTGCGCCAGGGCCAGCGGCCCCACCGCGTCGTCCTCGACAATCCAGGGCACCTGCTCCGCCGCGGCGAGCACGGCGGCCAACTCCGTGGCGCGGTCCTCCGACAGCGCGCCACGCATCGCGTACCCGCCCTCCGGCTGGAGCACCACCACCGACGGGAGCCGCCGCAGCACTGCCGCCAGCGCACCAGGTAGCGCTCCCTGTTCGTCGGATTCGATACCGAGCACCTCGTACCCGACCTCCGCCAGGGTGTCGAGGAAGCCCGGCATCACCGGCTCCTCCACGGCGACGAGGGAACCCGCGGGTGCGGCGGCGTCCACCGCGAGGAACAAACCCTCCGAACCGCCGCCCGCCGCGGCGAAGGCCTCGGCCACGAACGGCCACCCGTCGACGACGGCTTCGCGCAGCTGATCGGTGATGTAGTCACGCCCGGGTCGGTTGAGCTGATCGGTGTGCAATCCGGCCAGCATGGCGGGCGCCAGATCGGGTTGCAATGCGTAGTCCGGACTTCCGGTCAGCAGGTCGCGGGCCGCGAGCGCACGGCCCGCCGGGACCTCCTCGAGCGCGACTACCACCGTGCCACCGCGTCGATTGGTGGTGATCAAACCTTCCTCGCGCAGCGCGCTCCAGGCGGCGACAACCGTGCGCGTGCTCAGCCCGCAGCGCCGGGCGACCTCGCGAATAGTCGGCAAGCGCGCACCCGCGGTGAGCGCACCGTCCCGGATCAACCGGGCGGTCACCGCGCGCACCGACTCGGGGGTGTGCGAAGCATCGGCCTGCAGCGCCCGCACCAGCAGTGCAGAATCCGGCTCAGTCACTGACACTCCACTCGTCGTCGCCACCCGTACGGAGAATATATGTATCCAGCAAACCGGTTTGTTCCCGGTTGCTCGATATATGTATCCAGCCGTCCAGCGACTCCGGAGCGACCGGCGGATCAGCCGATGGGTCGGCGGCCCCTGCCCCGGCGGCCGTGTGGGTGGCACCGCCGCCCGCCCCAGCACCCCCGCCTCACCGCAGCCACACGTATCGGCCGTGCGCCGACCGAACAGCGGGGAGGCGATTTCTCCGCCACCGCGTCGATCAGTCCGCGGACACCGCCGGTCACCGGCACTGTCGCTTCGGCAGAGCCACCTGTGCCGCGGCAGTCGACCAACGGCGGTGAGGCGAGGATGTGCTCACAGGACCGGGACGGTCACCGAGATCATCGCCTCCGACTCGGGCACCTGGTTGGGGTCGTTGCGATAGACGTTGAAGTGGTGGGTCGAGACGTCGTCGTCGGTACGAGCGATTCGCAGACCGTTGTCATTGATGAAGGCCGCGATTCGATCGTGTGCTTGCGGGATCATCTCGGCGAACGCGCCGGTCACGGTCGCGCACACCGCGCGGCGAACCGGGAAGTGCAGCGCCACGAGCGGGCCTTGGGCTTCGACACCTGCGGCGGTCTCCACGAAAACCGATTCGTCGACATCGGTCTCCCGGAATTCCCCGTCGTGTTCGATACAGCCGCCCGCACCGGTGATCGCGATGTTCTGCCGCTGGAGTTCTGGCATGAATCGCTCCCACAGTTCCCCCTCGGCGGCATAGTTTTCCACTGTCCCTCGCAGTGTCACCAGCGTCTGCGCGGGGATGTCGATCAATTGAACCTCGATGTCGGACAAGATGTTCTCCAGTTCGTTCCGGTCGAGCATGCGCTCGATGAGGGCCAGCCGATGCCTGGCCGAGGCGGCCTCGTCCACGAGTGTCCGGCGCTGCAATCGCAGCGCATCGGCATACGCGGGAGTGCCGAACACGGCGAGCAGGGCTCCGATGGCGGACACGCCGAACCCGACGTCACGCAGCTGCCGAATCCGGGCGGCATCACCCAGCTGCTCGGGCGAATACCGGCGATATCCGCTGGCATCGACCACGGCGGGAGTCAGCACACCGCTCGAGTCGTAGTGCCGCAGCATCCGCACGCTGATCCTGCTCAACGAGGAAAAGCGGCCGATGGACATCAGCTTCGAGGTGTCGGTCACGCCAGTGAGTCTGCAGCCTCACACGATGTCAGAGTCAACCGCCGCGGCGGCGGGCAGCCGAGGGAAGAGGTCCTCGGCAACCTGCTGTGGGCGGTCCGGAATGTACGGAATTTCGGTAGTCTGGCGGCCGTGCGTTACGAAGTCCACCGGACCCGGGTGCCCGGAAGTCTTCCCTGTCGGGTGATCGCGAAACTGCAGCCACTGAGATGGCGTGTGATCGTGGGTGAGGGCGTCGGACAGCTCGACGGGGGCGTCGAGCAGGACTGGTTGGATGACGAGTTGCCGTTCGAATTCCGCAGACCGAACGCGGTTTTCTTCGCCGTCGGCCCTTACTGAGCCGGAATCGTACCAGCCGATCTGCACCGATTGCGCCGACGGCCGGCTACCACCACGTCACCACAACCGAACTCGCGACCGAAGCCGCGGCCACCGGACAATCACCGAACTCGACCCGACAGCGGAATACTCACACTCGACTCACCTGGAAGCGCCATGCCTACCGGTCGAATACGACAACGCCGACAGGGGCCATGCCCCCGGGCGTAGCAGACGCCCGACGCGGGCGCGAAACACCGGTGTGCTGTTCAGAGTTGGCCGAATGGGATAGTTCATCGGGTCGGCGACGCTCCGTCGCCCGGTTCGTGTTCAACCCCCAATAAACGGTTGACCGCGTTGCGAGCGCGGGTCAGAGCGTCCGCGCGGCGGAGAAGCTGGCGATCGTGATTCGCCTGAAGCACCATCGCATGTAGTTCGAAGACAAGCTGCTCGACATCTGTTTCTGCCGGAAGCTCACGGAGGCGACGGGCAAGTTCGACGTCGCGACGAAGCAGAGCGTCGGCCCGCCCGACAGCGTCGGCGACCGCGTCTCGGACGAGTCCGGACCGGCCGTCGAGTTCGCTTGCGGCAGCGACGAAAAGGCATCCACCCTCGAATGTCTCCAGGTAGTCGATCCACAACGACATCAACGTCCGTAGTCGCGGGAGCCCGGCGGGTTCCCGCTCGGCGGGTAGCAGAACATCACGTTCGAAGATCTGCGATGCGGCCCCGACGATCGAGAGTTGGAGTTCCTGCTTGGTGCCGAAAAGGGTCTGAATGCCGCTCTTGCTGGTGCGCAGGACCTCCGCCAAACGCCCGAGCGTAAGCCCCTCCAGACCTTCCACCGACGCGACATGCAACGCGCGACCGACAATCGCCGCGCGACGGGCGTCCCCTGTTCGAGTCATGCGTACGATCGTATCGAACAATACGACCATACGCATTGACACATACGATCGTATGTCTTAGCGTCGGCGTATCCGATTTGAGGAGATACCGATGACGACCCCATCGAGGCCCCTGGACCTTTCCGCGATCACGAAACGATATTTCGCCGCATGGGAGGCGCACGACGTCGACGCGATCGTCGCTCTGCACACCCCTGACTCGCAGTTCCAAGCCCATGGCCGCGGCGCCGCGGTTTATGGCCACGACGCGCTGCGCGACGAGTTCGCGAAGGTCTTCGAGCTCTATCCGGGGTTCGGTTTCGAGGAGCGGCGTGTGCTGTTCGGCAGCGGGCATTGGGTGCTGGACTGGACGTTGACCTTCCAGCGGCCCGCTGAAGATCGCCGGGCGGTCCACTGCCTCGACGTCGTCGAGGTAGCATCGGACGGACTCGTCGCCCGCAAGGACACCTTCTTCGATTTCGCCGAATTGAAAGCCGCGTTCGGGGGTGCAGCGTGACCGCCCTCGGCTCGACCATGCCGTTGTTCGATCGGGCGTTGCTGGATGCGCTGCCGGTCGAGCACCTTTGCGATCTCAGCATCGATTTGGAGCCCGCCCAGCTGATTTCGACTCCGCTCGGCACCCGCATGACTTTCGTGACCAAGGGCGGTCGCTTCGACGGACCCGGCTTCAGGGGCGAAATGCTGCCCGGCGGTGGCGACTGGGTTCGGCTGGGCGCCGACGGCGTCAGTCGCATGGACGTTCGCGCGACCCTGCGCACCGACGACGGCGTCCTCATCCACTACGAGTCCCACGGCGTGCTCCGGTTCCCGCCCGACGGCCGACAGCGTCTGGCCGACGGGCAGCGGCTGTCCGTAGACGAGAGCTACGTGCGACCGACACCGCGATTCGAGACCTCCGACGAGCGCTATTCGTGGCTGTGCGGTCTGGTCGTGGTCGGCTACGGCGAATACGGCCCGGGCCGCATCGACCACCGGATGTATCGGATTCTGTAGCAGCGTCTCCTACAAAGCCCTGGCGCCGACCGCCGATGCCTGCGTGCGAACCGGCGAAATCATCGACGAGCGCTGCCCGATGTCACACCCCGGCGCGCTGCGTCGTCATCGAGGCGAACCCATCCGGGCCAGGACTTACCGAAGAGAAACCGAGAAGATTCCCATGAACACCGCATACATCGTCGTCACCATCGTCGCTGCCGCCTGGGTCGGCTTCTCGGCGGTCTCACTGCTGCGCCGGGCCGCGTTCGTCGTGGACCCGCTGGTGGAATACGGCGTGCCGCAATCGTGGTGGACGCCACTGGGATCGGCCAAGGCAGCTGGAGCGCTCGGGCTGATCGCCGGCCTCTTCATTCCCGCGATCGGAATCGCCGCGGCCATCGGCCTGATCTTGTACTTCGCAGGCGCGGTGATCGTCGTGCTGCGGGCCCGCTCGTACAAGACCGTGGCGTTTCCGATGCTCTACCTGATTCCGGTCGCCGTCGCGCTCGGTCTGGGCTTCGCAGCGTAAGGAAGGGGCCGCCGCGCGGAGTCAGCGGTATCTATTGCCACTGCGGGGATTTCAGGTTTGCGAGTCGTCGAGCAACGGGTCAAGGATGGCTACATGTCGCATACCCCGATATCTCTGCGTGAACTCCCACGGCTACGCACCCGCCACATCGCGCAAATCGGTGGACTGATGCGCCCCGGTACGCACCGATCCCCCTTGCTGGAATTCGGCGAACGGTTCGTCGTCTCGCCGCCGGGATTTCCGACCATGCTGGTCACTTACGACATGGACGATGTGCGAGGACTGTTCGCCAACCACGACGACTTCTCGGTCGGGCAGGTGCTGAGCCGCTTCTCCAGCCACGACATGATGTTCGGCAAGCAGACGTTGATCTTCCTCGACGGTGACGACCATCGTCGCGAACGTCAACTGTTCGCGCCGCCGTTCCAGAGCAAGGCACTCCGGTCCTACGAGGATCTCATGGTGGAGGTGGTCCAGCGCGAACTGCCGACCTGGCCTGTTGGTGAACCGTTCGAGTTTCTGAAGGTCGGCTACGACTTGGCCATCGGGGTGCTGCTCGGCGTCGTCTTCGGCGACGTGGCTCCGCCCCGCAAGGACCGGCTGAAAGAGGCGATCATCCGGTGGTTCGGGGAAATCGAAAGTCGCGGTTTTCTCGCCGTCACCTTGCTCACACCGCTGGTCGGTGGCTACACGTTGCCCTACCCGCCGCTCAGCCGCCGCCAGTCCGAGGTCGACGCCCTCATCATCGAGGAAATCGCCGCGCGCCGGTCCACGCCCGGTGACAGGGACGGCCGGAAAGATGTGCTGTCGCGGTATGTCGGCACCGAACTGGATCAGCACGACGACCCCGCGTTGGCCCGCAATATGCGTGGCATCCTGCTGGGCGCCTACGAGACCACCGCGATCACGCTCGGCTGGATCGCCGCCATGCTGGCCGCCCACCCGGCAGCCATGGCCGAGCTCGACGCGGCGGTCGACGCAGGCGACTGCGCCCGGCTCGACACATACCTCGACGCCGTGGTCGCCGAAACGATGCGAATCCGCCCGGTGTCTCCGTTCACCGGGCGTCGCGCGCTGCGCGACACCGTGGTCAACGGCGTCCACGTGCCCAAGGGGGCCATCGTCATAGTCCCGATTCTCCTCATTCACGAATCACCACGGCATTATTCGGACCCGATGGTCTTCCGCCCCGAACGCTTCCTCGACGAGCCACCGAACGGCCGCACCTGGCTGACCTTCGGCGCCGGCGCGCATCGCTGTCTGGGCGCCCAATTCGCTTTGACGGAAGCGCGCATCCTCTTCCGCACCATCCTCGAGCACCGTCGCATCGGCGCGGCCACCGGTCCCGTCGAACCCCCACGTCGCTATCACACCGGCCTCAGCCCCGCCCACAACGCCAGGATTACCCTGCATCCCCGCTGATCAGAGCCGCACCGCGGCAAACGTTTCGCCGTCGACGGAGTCTTCGATCAAAATGAATTCGAGCCGCACCGCAACCACGGAGCACGCGTCAATTTTGGCCGATCCCAACATCTTCCGCTGCGACTGGTGTCGAATTGCCATTGATCGGCGGTGTTCTGGATGACCGATGCGACCAGTCAGGAGTGCCCGCGTGCCACGTGAAATAGATTCGGCTGTCTTCCCCCATCTGGACGCGGACTTGGACCGTGTCCGTGACGTTCTCGGACCCGTTCGGCTGGAGGGTAGGCCTCAACTGGCCGCACTCACAGACGAAGGGCCGGACACCTCCCGCCGCCTGGTCCGCCCCACATTGACCCTATTGTCGTACTACCTGCTCACCGATTCCGCGGCCCCGGCCGACGAGCGAGTGGTTCGCGCCGCCGCTGCCGTCGAATTGCTGCATCTGGGCTCGCTCTACCACGACGATGTCATCGATCACGCATACGAGCGACGAGGCCGTCCCAGTGCCAATGTGGTGTGGGGTTCGCATATGGCCGTGCTGGGTGGGGACTCCGTGATGCTCACAAGTGTGCGCATGCTGGCCGAACTCGGTCGGCGCGAGGTCCTGTCGGGGGCAATCGCCGGTGAGCAGATGTGCGCGGGCATGGTGATCGAGGCCGCCGACCTCCACGTGGCGTCCCGCAGCGAGCAGTCCTACCTGGACGCGATCGACGGCAAGACGGCGGCGGTGCTCTCGCTGGCATGCCGGGTGGGCGCGATGCAGACCGGCCGGCCTGACGATCAGCAAGAGGCGTCGGCCGAGTTCGGCCGGTACTTCGGGCTGGCCTACCAGCTGTATGACGACATCCTCGATCTGACCTCCACCGCCGAAGAAATGGGCAAGCCCGTCAACGCGGACCTGTCCGCGGGCATTTACACACTGCCCGTGATCCGCGCGGCCGCCCGCGACCGAAGCCTTGCTGCCCTGTTGCAAAGCAGAATGACGCTCGAGCAAGCTGCGCGTGCCCGCGAGCTCGTCATCGCCTGCGGCGCCGTGGACGAAGCACAGGCGGTGGCCGACGAGTTCATGGACCGGGCCGCCGGTCAGCTCGCCACTCTGCCCGTCGACCCGCGCGCTCGCCGCGCGGTCACCGACTACGCCCGGTCCATCCTCGACCGGCGAACTTCTGGTCACTCGGTCCCCCGGCGGTCGACGCGGGCACCTCGAACTCACGGCGATGGGCTTTCGCCGCAACTCGCGCGATGGTTGCGGAACTGGCTGCTGGACACCGGCCTTGCCGCCTCCTCCGCCGAGGCGGACTACCACCGGTGGACAGGGGCGATCCAGATCCCTACGCACACATTGGCCCCAGCAGCGAATGCGGTCCGTGAACAGACCGCCTACGCGATGGCCGTGCTGGTCCTCGCCTGGGATGACCTTTTCGAGGATCCGCAGCTGAGTGACCCGGAAGCCGTGACCGCGTTGCGACGTGGCATGGTGGCGACGCTGCGCCAGGACCCGGAGAAACCGTGGCGGCCCGGCGCGATTCCGACGGCTTGGGCGAGCATATGGCCGCGCTTGCGCGAGGGCCGGACCATCCGCTGGCAGAAGCGTTTCCTCGACGGTGTCGAGCAGTGGTTCGAAGCCGCCGAACGCGAAGCGCACCATCGCATCAGTGGCTACATCCCTTCCACGGCCGACTACCTGCCGATGCGGATGTCGACCAGTGGGATCGAAACCGCCATCGCCTGCATGGAGGTGTACCACGACCGGGAACTGCCATCGACGCTGCGGGAACACCCTGTGATCCGCCGTCTCGAGGAACTCGCCTTCTGGGTCACCTTCGTGGAGAACGACCTGGTGGGACTGGATCAGGACGAGGCAGACCGAGTTCCCTACAACCTGGTGCGGGCAGTCCATCACGAAACCGGGTGCACTCGCAGCGAAGCCGTGGACCAGGTGCGGCGCCAAGTGGCGGATCAACGCGCCCAGCTCGAGGCGGTGATCCACTACGTCCCCGCGCTCCTGCGCGTCCTTCCCGGCCTGGCGGGTGAGGGGAAGGACTACGCGGAGATGTATGTGAACATCACGAGCGTCGGGCTCTGGGGGCGTGAGAGCGATCGGTACACGCAAACCTCCGTTACCGCAGCGCCGGATCTCGAACGCTTGCGCCGTGAGGTCTACCTCCCGGCCGCCGAACCGGCTCCTACGGCGTCGTAAGCCCGCAGCCGGCACGAGCGGGGTCATGTCCCGCGCCTCCACCGTCTGGTCGCGCGGGATGCCTCGTCAGTGCTTCGCCGGCTGTCCGGACCACATCGGGCGGGGGATGCGCATCCACGTAGTAGGTCGAAGAGAGGAGCGGGTGCGCCGATGGAAAGCGATCAGACCGACGAGGGCGCTCGCAATGAACCAGGCCAGTTGTACGGCGAATCCCGTCAGTGGCGTGGCGTCGGAGAAACCAGCCGTGGTCGAAGCCTGCATTGCCCCATAGGAGGGCAGCCAGCGCACGAATTCGCTGTCGGCCCCGGCACTGGCGATCGGGTTCTGTACGGCCATGTCGAAGCAGCTGATCATCGCGATGGCGAACATCCCCTCCACCTCGCGGCGCAGCAGAGCGCCGAGGGCAACACCCAACGCCCCGTAGGTCATCGCCGCGCCGAAAAGCGCCGCGGCGAGCAGGGCAGGCTGCCGCGGCGACCAGTAGCAGCAGATGACCGCCGTGGCGTACACGCAGACCACCAGCGAGGCCACCACCAGACAGGCGATCTTCGCCGAACCCAAAGCGACCCGGGGGTACCCGGCCATCGTCAGACGCCGGTCGAATGCGCCGCTGCCGAAAGTGGCCGCGAACATCATGAACCCTATGATCAGCGAGACCGCCATCAGGGCGCCGCTGACCTGAGCGAGCTCATTACCGTTGGCGCGCAGAACCAAACCGGTGTCTCGAAGCCGGAACGGCACCTCGAGGTCCGTGACGGCGACGCAAACCACAGTGATCAATATGGGAAGGAAGACGGCCACCAACAGCATGGCGAACCGGTTACGAGCATGCTGGATGAGGTCGTAGCGCGTCGCGATCACGAACAGTCGCAAACTATCACGCATCGGCCTGCTCCTGTCCGTCGCGCAAGACGCCGTCGCGCAACCTCCACACCTGATCCAACTTGTCGATGTCGTGAGCCAGATGCGAGATAACCAGGACCGATCGGCGGGCGTCACGGAATTCCGCTACCAGATCCCAGAAACGCAGATACGTCTCCCAATCGAAACCCTGATACGGCTCATCCAACAGCAAAACCTGCGGATCATGCATCACCGCCAGCGTCAGGTTGAGCTTTTGCCGCGTGCCGCCGCTGAGCGTCCCGACCCGCTCACCGGCATACTCGGAGAAACGCAAGATCTCCATGGTCTCCTCGGCGCGGCGCAGGTCCGGGATCGCATAGGCCGCGGCGAAGAAGTTCAGGTGCTGACGCACCGTCAAGGCGTCGTTCAGGATCACCTGCTGAGGGCAGTAACCGAACCGCCCACGATGCCGGACCGTACCCCGGTCCGGTCGCAGCTCTCCGGACAAAACCTTCAACAGTGTCGACTTACCCGCCCCGTTCTCACCGACGATGCCCACCAGCATCCCCGCAGGCAGAACGATGTCGATGCCACGCAGCACCGACCGTCTGCCGTATGAGTGGTGGACGTCCTCCACCTCCATCAACGCCCCCTTCCCGCCGCCGATCCAGTGGCCCGACAGCGGCTCGAATATTATCAATCGACACGAAACCCCGTGCCGGGGAGCCGATTGCGTGACATCGACCGTGGAAGCTGACATCGAACACGAACCAGGAGAACGATATTGGCGAAGCTACACCGGCCCGGGCGTCCTGAGGATCTGCCGGATGCGCGGCTGCTGTGGGCGCGGTGGGCCGCCGTAGCGGTCGCTACCTACGATCGCGACGAAGAGCGCGAGCCGCAGCAGCATCGTTCGGGATACTGGATCGACGATGACGGCCTGCACTGGGACGACTGCGGTTGTACCTGGTGGGTGCTGAAGTGGTTCGGCGACGGCCGTGCCGTGCTCGTCGGAGAGGACGAGTCGAGCCGGGTCAAGGGGTACGAGCCCGCCATCGACCTGCTGGCCGGAGCACCGGAATGGTTACCTCGGCTCTACCTGCGGGACCTGATCGATGACTACATGGTCGGCTGTATCTACTGGTTCGACGAGGGGGCCTGGCACCGGGCCCCCTACCCCGACGATCTGGTCGACGACGGGCTCGACTGTGGCATCTCGGCTCTGACGACACGGGCCGGCGCCGTCGGCGAGATCGCCGAACGGCTGGAGTTCGACAACACCGACACCGGGATGCCGGAGTTGTGTGATCAACTGCTCGACGACGCCGAGCGTGGCGCTGTCACCGAGACCGTGCTTCGATCCTTCGCCGAGACGATGGTGCGGTTGAAGGCACAGCACTACCCCGAGGACGATCCCCGACCACGCACCGACGACGACCTCACCGCCATGTTCACCCTGGCCGCGCGTGCCGGTCTCGACACGGCCACCTGGACCGGCACGCTCGGCATCCGAAGCTGAACCGGACGGTCCCTCCGGGAGCCCGCACTCCTCCCCTCCGCAAGCCAGGGCCACCCGGCGTGCCCGAGAACCCTCAGTGGTTTCCTATTGAGGGAGAATATGGACGTGAGCGACGCAATCAGCGATAAGTGGAAACATCAGCTCGGCCTACCAGCGGTCATGGCGCCGACGGGTGCAGTGGCACTCGTCGGCGGCTAGTTCGATGTCGGAGCGAGAGGTGCCGGGACGGGAATCCTCGACAGGGCCCGGCGGGAAGAGATTCGACGAGCTGGAACAGTCGCGCAGGAAGTCGGAAGAAGGAAGCAGGGCTGTGGAGACCCCCGGAGCCGGAAACGGCACGTCGAACGTCACCCGGCTACCGCGTCGCCCGCGGCGCGTAGCGGAAGAGGCCGGCGAGCGTCTTCAGAAGACTTGGCGCTCGGAAGGTGGCTCCGTCTATGATCCTGCACCGACCAAGCCCGTACTGCGATCGGAACTGCAGCGGGAGACAGGGTGGTGGCCGGTCGACCCAGGCGCGACACGCCACCCCGCCGCCGTGCGTGATCCGGGCAGCGCCGAGCCTGAGGGGAATGTCGTCGATCTCGACGCGCTGCGGCGGAAACGAGCGGGTGACGATGCTCCGGCCGCCGGCATCCGGCGCATGGTGAAACCGCGGCGAATCGAAATAAGTGGCGGCGAAGGATCAGGCACCGAAGGGGAGCCCGGCGGGGGTCCCGATTCTCCATGGGTGGACGGACCGGCTGGGCCACGCTGACGCACCGCGAGGCCGTCGACGCTAGTCAGGCGGCGAGGTCACCGAGTGGCGATGACGACCTCAGAGTTGACATATGTCCTGTCCGGTGGGCTACGGTGTGAGGCGATGACTACCGGGACGGCGATGCGCCACACACGGATTGGTTACCCGGCGCTGTTCTGAACGCCGCGCGAGCCGGTGTCGGCCGGCTTGTCGATCGAGGCTTCCGCGGTATTGCGCGGCCTCCGCCTTCGTCGTGTTGATCACAAGACATCAACCACGACAGAAGGATTCAACGATGACTGCAACGCATGGTACGCCGGTCGAGGTGCAGACAGCCGATGGTGTCGCCGACGCATATCTCGCTTACCCCGACGATGGTGCCGCCCATCCGGGAGCACTGGTGATTCAGGACGGTTTCGGACTGCGGCCCAGTCTGCGGACGCTGGCTGATCGTATTGCCGCCCACGGCTACACCGTCCTGCTTCCGAACGCCTATTACCGGCACGGGCGGGCGCCGGTAATCGAGTTGCCGGACTTTATCGACCCGGCGGAGCGGCCGGAGATCTTCCAGCAGGTCTTCCCGATGATCCGCGAGTTGACACCGGAGCTTCTGCGTTCCGATGCCGGCGCTTACCTCGAGTGGCTGGCAGCCTCGCCGCATGTCTCCGAGGGGAAGGTCGGCGTCACCGGCTACTGCATGGGGGCGCGGCTGGCAGTGCTGGTCGCTGCCATGTTCCCCGATCGGGTTGCGGCGGTGGCCGGTTTCCATGGCGGCCCGCTCGTCACCGATACCTCGGACAGTCCGCACCTTGTCGTCGGAAACATCAGCGCGGAGCTGTATTTCGCCCACGCCGGCGAGGATGACCACATGACTCCCGAACACATCGGCCGGTTCGACAAGGCACTCGCCGCCGCCGGCGTCCGCTACCGCACCGAGGTCTACGAAGGGGCCCGACACGGCTACACCCAGGCCGACACCTCCGCCCACGACCCCGAAGCTGCCGAACGGCACTACCGCGAACTACTGGCCCTGTTCGACCGCAATCTGCGCCAGTAGCAACCCGGATACGGAGCCGACCATGCACTCCATGCGGCAATCGCCGGCCACTGGGGCATGTGGTTGGTTGAAAGCGCTGACAGCGGAGACCGCTTCCGGAGGCAAAGCTTGTCGCTGTCGGCGCGGACTCTCCGTGGGTCGGTGGATTCTGGCGGGCCTCGTGTCAGGGGACGTAGACGATGCGGTCTTCCGTCTCCGCGCTCCACGTCTCGGTGATCCGAGCGAGGGGCACCGGACGTGGCTGCACGTCGATCGCGCCGGTGTGCACCGCGACGGCGAGTTCCGGAAGCTCCGCGAGGATGTCGCGGGAGGAGACCGAGCCGATGCCGCTACCGCAGATCTGTAGCCGGGATGCGCGCAGCAGCGCGGAGTCGAGGGGACTCGCCTGGCCGGCGACGGATCCGATCTGAATCCAGTCCAGCGGGGCGGAGCGGTCGCGGCGTGCGGTGATCACCGCGGTCATCGCACGGGCGGAGGGTTCTCCCCACACGTAGTCGAGGACGACGTCGACGTCGGCGGCGCGGTCGGTCTGCTCGAACGTCACCGTCTCGTCCGCGCCGAGGTCGCGCAGCGTGGCGAGCCGGGAAGCATCGCGTCCGGCGGCGATCACGTATGCGGCACCGAATTGCTTCGCTATCTGCACCGCCATGCGTCCAGCGCTGCCGGTCGCACCCAGGACGAGGACGCGCTGCCCCTTTCGGAACGCGATGCGGCAGCGCAGGGCGACCCACGACGACATCGCCGGGTTCATCGCGGCGGCGATGTGCACCGGGTCGACGTCGCCCGGTAGTACCACGCTGCGACGGGGATCGATCACCGTCTGTTCGGCGAACATCCCCAGGTCGCTGTCGTCCAGCACCGCGTACCTGAGGTTTCCGTGCCGGTCGCGCACGACTCCGTCGACGCCGGGAACGAACGGGAGCCTGCCGGTGCTGCTGTAGTGCGTGCCGTTGGCCCGAGCCCTGACCAGGTGGTGCAAACCGGCCGCTAGAACGTCCACGACCATCTCGTTCTCCCCCTCGGCGACCGGGGCGGGGTACTCGCTGTACCGGGGTGGAGCGTCGAAGCTGGTGACAACGGCGGCGTGCATGGCGACTCCTCGGTTTGTTTGTATTACCAACTAATCCGAGTTTGGTTGGTAATACAAACTATGTCAAGTACGATTACGGCATGAGACCTGACGATGCGCTCGAGGATGCCCTCGTTCGGACGTCCTTCCGGGTGACGGCCGTGCTCACCCGCATCGGTTCGGAGCACGACCTGTCCCTCACACAGTTGCGGCTACTCGGCTTCCTGCGCGACCGCCGACCGCGGATGACCGATCTGGCGGCATTCCTTGGGCTGGACAAGTCCACGATGTCCGGGCTCGTCGAGCGGGCCGAGCGCCGAGGTCTCGTGGCACGAGGCAAATCGCCAGAGGATCGCCGGGTGGTCGATGTGTTCATCACTCCGACGGGCAGCGAACTCGCCGGACGGCTGCAAGAAGAGATCCGCGCGGCCCTGGCCCCCTACACCGACCGGCTATGCGCCGACGATCGCCGCGCACTCACGCAGCTGCTCGCCTCCCTTTCCGATACACCGCCAGAGGACCGCGAGAAAGAAGGGTCGACGAACGCCCTGTGAGTCCCCCGTAGATCAGCGCACCGCCACCGCTGTCTTCAGCCTGCGGATACCCCGGATCAGCAACGGGTTCTCGCGCAGGCTCGGCGGCGTGCGTTCGGGATCCATCAGTTCGTTCTCCGCGAGCGGGCTGTCCTCGTCCTCGACGGTCCCCGGCTCGAACCGCACCAGGGTCCGGCCGTTGCCGCGCAACCTCTCGACGGTACGCAGAAGCGACGACGTCTCGGCGAGTGTGGCGTCGAACTTCGCGGGTTCGGCATCGAGATGTTCGCAGATCAGCTGGCGGCGGATACCGAGGATGGTTTCCCGTAGCAGGTCACCGTCGGCGGTGGCGGGGGTGACCTCGACGGCCAGATCGCATTCGGTATCGAAGCCCATCGAACGGTTGTTGAGGTTCGACGATCCCACCCGCAGCAGCCGATCGTCCATCACCAATACCTTCGCGTGGACGTAGATCGGCGCGCCGGCCTCGGTGACGGGATAGTAGACGCCGAACCGGTTCTCGGTATCGGCCTTCCACAACAGCTGCAGTAGGCGGCGACGCGCCCCGTCCATCGCCTGTTGCTCGAGCCAGCCATCGGCGTGCCGCGGCAGCACCAGCACGATCTCCGGACCGTTCGGCTCACGCAGCCGAGCGGCGATCGCCTCGGCGAGAGTGCGCGAGGCCAGGTACTGACTCTCGATGTACAGCGACCGCCTGGCGCCCGCGATCGCCGCCAGATACAACGCCTCGACCTCCCGGACTTCGGCGCGGTCGGCGAGCTCGGGGAAGGTCCGCGCGATACCCACATCCACCGACCGCATCGTCGGCTCCAGCCCCTCCGGCCACGGCGTGTCACCGGTGATCTCGTCGACCGCGGCCAATTGCTGTCCCGTCGCCGCCTTCCACCGGGCCCGGGCCAATTCGCCGATCGCCTTCGCCGCATCGCCGTCGACGGCGGTCGTCGCGTCGTGCCATGGTCCGTACCGGCGGCCGTTGGGCTCGGTTCGGTAGTGGTTGTCGTCCCGATGGTCGCTGGTGTCCCAGCGATCGACGGTCATGTCGATACCACCGCAGAACGCGAGCGCGTCGTCGATCACCACGATCTTCTGATGGTGTGCCGAACCGATCGGGTGCGCGCCATCCATCTCGAGGTGCAACCGCCGATCGGTTATCCAATTGACGACGAAGATCGGTGTCATCCCGCGGCTGATCGCGGCGAACGCGCCGACATTCCATTTCAGCAGGTAGATGTCGAGATCTGGTCGCTGTTTCGGCAGCCAGGACAGGAATTTACCCAGCCGATCGGGCCCTTCGAGGGTCTTCTCCCCCGGTTCGAACTTGATTCGGGTATCGAAGTCCCAGCCGATCAGCACGATGCGCTTGCGGGCCTGCAACATCGCGGACTTGGCATGGCGGAAATAGTCCGCCGCATCGACAATGCACGCCAGCCGATCGGCCCGCGCGATCTGCCAGCAGGTGTCGCCGGGGGTGAGGATTTGTTGCTCGTCGCTCATGTGTAGTCAGTTCTCTCGTCCAGCCGGACACCCGTCGCCGCAGGTGAACGATTCACAGTACTGCGCGGTCGCGCACCGTTTCGGTCGCGGTCTTCGCTCGGGACCGCGAACGCGTGCTGGGCGTGCCGTCATGTTTTCGAAGCCGGACCTCCACGTCGCTCTGAGCAGGCAGCTGCGATGACGGTGCAGGTCCGCCCCCTACAAGTAGGGGCGCCCGAGGAAGTAACCGGGTGTGCGGTGGGCGCGATGAGCCAGGTGGAGTTCGTCGAGAGCGGAGGCCTGCGTGGGTCGAGGTATGAGAAGCATTGCGGTGGCTGCCATTACGGTGGCCGCGTCGATGCTCGGGATTGGTGCACCTGTGCTGGCGCATGCCGAGCCGGACGGGCTGAAGCATTGCGCGGTCAGCAGCGGACGAGTTCCCGAAACGGCCACGCCGGAGGAGGTCGGACTGGATTCGGCGGCGCTGCGCCGCGCGGTGGCGCTCGCGGCGGATTCGACGCGCACGACGCTGCAGATATTCCGGAACAATTGCCTGATCGCGACCGGCCCGAACCACGCGCGGGCCGCCGGTGTGCCGTGGAATCTCTGGAGCAGCACCAAGAGCGTGGTTTCGATGGTGGCCGGGATCGCGGTGGACGAGCAGCGGCTGCGGCTCGATGACCCGATCGGCGCCTATCTGCCGCCCGAACTCGGTGATGCCGCACATCGCGCGATCACCGTGCGGAATCTGCTCACCGAAGCCAGCGGCATGCGGGTGGCGGTGGCCTCCGAGGGCATCACCGGACTGGCGCAGATCGACCCGAATGTGGTCGCCCAGGCGCTGGCGATGCCGATCGATCAACAGCAAGGCATCGAGTGGCGCTACAGCCAGCGCGCCGTCGATCTGCTCGTGTACGTCATCCAGCGTGCGGTCGACGAGGACTTCCAGGCGTACACGCAACGAAAGCTGTTCGATCCGTTGGGCATTCCGCCGACCGACTACTTCTGGGGGCGGGACCGCAGTGGCAACACCTACGGTTACGCGCATCTGCTGCTGCCGCCCGACGATTTCGCCAAGCTGGGTCTACTGCTCACCAATCGCGGCCGGTGGGGCGGTCACCGGATCATTTCCGCGGATTATCTCGCGTGGGCCGGCCGGCCCACGCCGACGAACCCGTGCTACGGCTTCCTGTTCGTAGTGAACGGGCCGGAATGCGCGAACTACTTTCCTGGTCTGCCGCCGGATGCGATGCAGATGTCGGGAATGATGCGCCAGGACAATTTCATCGTGCCGAGCCTCGGATTGATGGTCGGTTGGACCGGCGTGACGGTTCCGGGGAGCGCGTTGAGCTTCCCGCACGATGTCCTGCGTGCGGTCGGCGCCGCCTTCCTGGAACCCCGCATACCCGCCGCGGCACCGTACGAACAGCAATCGGATGTCCAGCTGTCCGATCCGATGATCTCGAATCCGGACGCGACTCTCGCCGCACTCGGTATCGGCCCGATGGCCTACCCGGGATGCAACCCGCTGTCCTGCTTGGGCAAGCCCATGTCCGCGCCGTTCGCGAATTGGCCGGCGGGTTGTTTCATCCTCGGCTGCGTCGGCCCCAACCCGGCGACACCGGGAATTCGCTAGCGGCACTCGGTACAGGCGCTCGAGGTCATCCCGCTGCCCGGCGGACCCGCCGGACAGCCGCGACCCGAGGTACATGGGCGGGCACACCGGCGTTCCGGCGTTCGAAGGAGACGACGCGAACCGGTTCTTCGCCCGGCACCTGAAGTGAGGCCGGGCCGTCAGGCCGGCAGCAGACGATAGGAACTGTCGGCCCGACACCGCTCATCGAGGACAGGCCCCGGCCCTCCTCGAGGGCGGTTGGTTGGCAGATGCACAAACGCCCCGACGCGGCGGTACCGGCCATCGGCGGTACCGACCGATCGGGGCGGCGCTTCTCAGGATTGACCTCCTGAAGGCACCGCCAGGAAATCTTCGCCGACAGCGATGAATTCTCGGACAGCGCTCCGTCCTATCCGTTGAACGCGCTACCAACCCGGCGCGACCGACCAGAAGGACCAGAGATGACCACCGCCAACCCCACCGCCGAGTTCTCCGACGACGTCACCGGTCGCCCCGGCAAGGTCCGCAACCGCGTCCTGTGGACCCTGCAGATCCTGCTCGGCCTGTTCTTCATCATCGCTTCCGGCGGGCCGAAGCTTGTTATGCCGAACGCCCTGATGGACAACGCCCCCGAGAATCTCACCATTCCCCTCGGGCTGCTCATCTTCATCGGAGTCGCGGAGGTCGCGGGTGGTATCGGCCTGATGGTGCCACGGCTCAGTGCCCTGGCTGCCGCAGGTCTGTCCGTTCTCACCGTGCTCGCTGCCGGGACGCAGGCCTTCATCGCCGACAAGCCCTTGATGGGGATATTCCCACTGGTGCTTGCCGCGATCTTCGCCTGGATCGCCTACGAGCGCCGCGCCACCATCACCGATCTGCGTAACTCGCTCTCACGATGACAAATCCATGAGTAAGACCGGCGATCGGTGGCACACCCACCGATCGCCGGTCGTGCGTTCTCGGACCGATCGCCCGTCGGGTTGGCGGCGAGCGGTCCGGTGGCCTTTCAGGATTCGCGGGCTGCGATTGCGGCTTGGATTCGTCGTAGCGTGCGGAGGCCCTTCTTCGCGGCGACGCTCACCATGCCGTCGAAGACGGTGGAGCCCCGATCGTGGGCAATCAGCCGTTCCAGCGTCGGTACGGCACGATCATCGCCGGTCGAACCGAGCGCGACAGCCGCCCAATATCGCTGGTCCGGATCGTCACTGTCGGCCGCCGCGCACAGCCTCGGGAGGATGTCCGGGGAAAACTTGGCCAACGCGCTGGCGATATAGCCGATGCGGAAGTACCGGCGGTTCTCGAATTCGTCCCACAGTGCGGCCGAGGCCGCATCACCGCCGATCATGCCGAGGGCCTCGGCGGCCCGTTCGCGCATTCCTCCGATCGGGTCCCGCAGCACGGGCGTGAGTGCCGGGACGACCGATTCGTCGCCGAGGGTGCCCAGAGCGATCACCGCTTGCTCTCGAGCCATTTCCTGCGAATGGTCCAACATCGCGATCAAGCCGGGAACCGCGTCGCGGAAGCCGAGCGCCGCGCAGCCCATCGCCGCCCATGCCTGGCAGTTATACCGAGTGTCGGCCAGTGACGCGAGCAGGGGTGCCTTCAGGGTGTCGTCGCCGAAGACCGCCGCCTGGTTCAACGCCCGGCTGTACAGCGACCGGTGGTAGTCGGGATAGTCGCGGACGAGCGCGCGCAGTGCTTCCTTGGCGGATGTGTCCCCGTCAGCGGCCCGCACGAGCAGCCGCCGCAGACTTGCTCCGCGAGTCTCGAGATCGCCGTCTTTGAGGCTTCGCGTGTCAGCTGGGTTCACCGCCCAACGGTACCTGGCGATGATCCGTTCCCCCGCCACGCCTCGGGCGACAGCGGATGAACGATGAGCTTCTCATCCCGAGTGCCGACGCCCGCCGACGGGGCCCGCACCTTTTCCACCCGCATTCACGAGATCGGCAAGGCCGACACCCCCGAACTCACCCCGGAAACCTGGTGCCGCGTGCCTGGCTGGGCCGGGACGGCGAGGTCGCTTCGGCATGGGAGGGCAGGCCGACCAGAGGCAGGCCACTGGGCGCCCATCCGACACGGGTACCGGCGTCGGTCCTCGGTGGCAGGATGCGGGTGTGGGTGACTATTTCGAACGTATCGTCGACCTCGAGGTGACCTCGGCCGACGCGAGCACGCTGGCCGAGCACATGGTGGACTGGATGGTGTCGCGGCGATGGCTGCTTCGGGAGACTTCGCGCGACGCGATGTACAGCCTCCACGCCGACGAAGGCTATCTGCCAGGCCCCGACTGGCCGCAGATCACCCACGAATGGGGCGCCGACTGGATCCCCGGCCCCGTTGCCGTCATCACCGGCCGCCACGACCACTATCCCGGCCAGGGCAGCATCGAACCGACCTCCGCGGTATGCCCACGCTGCCAGGCCACCACCGTGATCATCGACTACCCGCAACAATGGGAAGCCGATCCCGCCGTATGGCAGCCGTTCTCGAACGCGATCGACACCTGGAAACGAACAGGCACCGGATCGGCGATCTGCCCCTCCTGCGCCACACCGAGCCCCATCACCACCTGGCAATGGACAGACGGCTTCGCCCTGGGCGCCCTCGCCTTCGACTTCTGGGGCTGGCCGCCCCTCACCGAGGACTTCATCACCGAATTCGCCACCCGCCTCGGGCACCGAATCGAACACCACACCGGCAAGTTCTAACGAGCGCACCGATGGGTGCCGGACCGCGCACGCGCCGCTCGGCTGATTCGACGCGCGGCTCTTCCGCGCTCGCCCAGCCCGGGGCACCGGGTCGCGGCAGTCGCCGAGACGCACTGTGGCAGCCCGGCTTCCACCGGGCGATTCACTCGACCCGCCCGAGCTGAAACCGTCGCCGGTCCAGTTGCCCGGAAACGCCTACGGCATTGTGCCCCAATGTGTCACGCTGCGGACATGGCATTTTCGCGGGCAGATCGCGTGCGCGTGCTGGTGACCGTCAACCAGTTCGAATCCCACTTCCGCGGACTGGTCACACTGGCCGACGCGCTGAGCAGACATGGCCACGATGTCCGCGTTGCGGCACCCGAGAAGTGGGGCGCCTGGCTGCACGGCAACTACGGCGTCGAGACCGTGGACGTGGGAATACGATGGGCCGACCGCGAGTTCGATGCAGCGATTTTCGGGCTTCTGCTCGACCGGGACATAGCCGCGTTCGACCGGATGTACATGACGGCGTTCCTCGGTGACCGGATCGCCCTGCGTGTCGCGGAAGACGTACTGGATCTGTCCGACCGGTGGCGGCCCGATGTCGTCCTGCACGAGTGCTCGGAATTCGGCGGTTACCTGGCCGCGGAAGTGCTCGAAATACCCCACGTCACGGTCGATATCGGCCCGCTGCAGCTTGTGCGAGATCTCCACGAAGACCTGATCCGGCCCGCTTTGACCACTCAGCGGGCCAAACTCGGACTTCCGGAAGAACCAGCGGTACCGGGAATACTCCGGCATCTCACGGTCTCCCTGACGCCGAAAGAGTTCAACAACGCCGATCTCCGCGCTCCATTGGTCCGTTACCGGCACGAACCACCAGTACGCCACAATGATCAGCTGCTTCCGGACGTGTTCACGTCGGTGCCTGGTGATAGGCCGATCGTTTACCTCTCGCTGGGCTCGATCGGCCCCTTCTCACCGAGGTTCCGGGATCGGATGGCCGAAATCTACAGGGAGGTCTTCGCGGCTCTGGCCGAGCTCCGATGTACCGCCGTCGTCTCGCTGCCGTCGCTGTACCAGGATATATTCCGGTCGCTACCGGCACACATCCATGTTCTGCCGTACGTCCCCCAGTCGCTCGTATTGGCGAACGTGGACCTGTTCATCACACACGGTGGATTGAATTCGATGCGCGACACGATAACCTACGGAGTCCCGCACCTGGTACTTCCCTTCTTCGCCGATCATCCCGGAAATGCAGTACGCTGCGAAGCCCTCGGCACCGGCATCCACCTCGACCCCATGACCGTCACCGCCTCGGATGTTCTCACCGCCTGCCGGCGAATACTCGACGATCCCGCCTACCGGCAGGCCGCGCGTGCACTCAAGCGGCATATGTGGGCACTGCCGCCACAGTCCGCATTCACCGACGACCTCGGAGATCTTATTTTCAGGCTCGTACCGGGAGAAATAGAGTGAACGATAGAGAAGATCTGCTCACGAGAATCCGGCAATTCCACAATTCGCAAACCGAGCACCACTTCGTCGGGGGCGTCACCGAGATCCAATCATCCGGTGCCTGCCTCGACGACAACGACAGGGTCGCAGTCCTCGAGGCCGCGCTGGATATGCGTATCGCGGCCGGAATCCTGGCAGATCGATTCGAAAAAGAATTCGCCCGAAAAATGGGACTCCGCAAGGCGCGGCTCACCAACTCCGGATCTTCCGCGAACCTGCTGGCGGTCAGCGCATTAACAGCCCCGGAGTTGGGTGATACCCGGCTGCGCCCCGGAGACGAGGTCATCACGGCTGCCGCCGGCTTCCCGACGACAGTGAACCCGATACTACAAAACGGGTTGAAACCGGTTTTCGTAGATGTCGACTCCACCACATACAACACGACACCGGAAGCCGTGGAAGCGGCGATCGGCCCTAGAACCCGGGCCGTCGCACTGGCGCACACGCTCGGTAACCCGTTTCCGGTGGCGGAAATCTCCGCGTTGTGCGCGGAGCGCGGCATGTTCCTGATCGAAGACAATTGCGACGCAGTCGGATCGGCATACCAGTCGCGCCCTACCGGAACCTTCGGTGATCTGGCCACCGTCAGCTTCTATCCGGCACACCATTTGACCACGGGTGAGGGCGGATGTGTGCTGACCAACGACCTGACCACAGCTCGCGTCGTGAAGTCGCTGCGCGATTGGGGACGCGACTGCTGGTGTGAGCCGGGCGAAAGCAACAGATGCGGGAAGAGGTTCACTCAACAGCTGGGCGACCTTCCCTACGGATACGACCACAAGTACATCTATTCGCATATCGGATACAACCTGAAGACAACAGATATCCAAGCTGCGCTCGGACTCTCCCAGCTGGCCAGACTGGACGATTTCTGCGCCCGCCGGCGTCACAACTGGCGTCGGCTTCGCGAAGGTTTGGATGGGATCGACCATCTCCGGCTGCCGGAACCCACCCCCGGTAGCGATCCGAGCTGGTTCGGATTCGCCCTCACGGTGCTGCCGGACGCGCCCTTCGGCCGCATCGACATCGTCAACTTTCTCGAAAGCCGCAAAATAGCGACCCGAGGCCTGTTCGCCGGAAATCTCCTCCGCCATCCGGCGTACTCGAACATCGAGTGCCGTATCTCCGGAAGCCTGGCGGCCAGCGACTACGTCGCCGACAACACGTTCTGGGTCGGGGTGTACCCGGGTATAACCGACGAGATGACCGACTACATGATCGCCTCGGTCCGCGAGTATGTCTCCGGCTACCGGCGCTCCCAGGTCCGGCTCGTGCGGACCTCCCTCGAGGACAAGCGGTGAGCAGGCTGGTGGTCACAGGTGCTGACGGACTGCTCGGGAGCGCGATCACGAAGGTGACCAGCCCATTTCGTCGCGCTGATCGACAGGTGCTCGGGTTTGGATCGAAAGAACTCGACATCACCGATGAAACGGCGGTGACCGACACCATCGGCTCCGGCGATGTGGTCATCAACTGCGCGGCGTACACGAGCGTAGACGCCGCCGAGACCGAAGCCGATAAGGCGTTCGCGGTCAATGCGGTCGGTCCGGGACTACTGGCCCGAGCCTGCGCGAAGAAGGAAGCGCGACTGCTGCACATCTCGACCGCGTACGTTTTCGACGGGACGGCGTCGCTTCCATGGGAAACCTGGTCGCCCACTAATCCTTCGAGCGTGTACGGAAGATCCAAGTTGGCAGGTGAGGAGGCCGCCCGAGCAGCGTTGCCCGATGCGCGGATCGTCCGCACCATGTGGCTGTACTCGGGGACCGATCGGGATTTCCCGGCCGCGCTCGTGCGGAGATGCTCCCGGGGCGAGCACGTCGCGGTCGTCACCGACCAGATCGCCTCCCCAACCTACGTCGATGATCTCGTATCCGCACTGTTCGACCTCGTCGCGCACCCGAATCCACCGCGCCTGCTCCACGCGACCGGAGGCGGTGCCGCATCCAAATACCGATTCGCTCGGGCGATCATCGAAGTGGCGGGGCTCGATGCGGACCTGTTGCGGCCCTGCCGCACATCGGAGTTCCGAGATGCCGCAGCCCGGCCGCGGAATGCCGTTCTGTCGAAATCATCGTGGATCGACTGCGGCCTCATGCCACTCCCCCACTGGCGTGACGGACTGCGTCGTGCGCTCGGAGCTGCATTTCGAGACGTTCGGCCGTGAACGGAGCGAACCGGTGAGACAGGCCCGCCGACCGAGCGCACTTCGCTGCTGAGAAGTCGATTCGTGGGCAACGTCTCAGCCAGCGGTGACCCCGACTCGCCGCGCAGCGGCGGTGTCACCTGTTTCGGGCTGGATTCGAAACAAGTTGTCCCAGTGACGATCCAGCCGACGTTTCGCCTCGGTCAGCGACACCGCCTCCAGTGCGCCGTGCTCGTCCTCGACGAGCAGTTCCCACTTCCGGAGCCTGCTGATCCCGTCGCGGATCCGGAAGTCGAAGGTTGCCTCCCACCGCCGACGGAACCACTCCTCCACCCGCTGATCGAGTTCGGTTGCGGTGAGCGGCCGGTCGGCGGAGCGCAGGAAGTGGTAGGCGAGGACGGCTTCCTTCACCTCCGATTCCTCGGCAGCGCCGAGCAGATGGTGGAACACTCCCGCGTCGTTGTCGAGATTGCGGAAGTAGAGGTGTTCCGACAGCGTCTTCATCAACTTGATCTTGCGGTTCTTGAACTTGGAGAACTGGCGCACCAGGTAACCGCCGAAGGCCGCCACACCGGCGCCCAAGGTGAGCAGCGTGGCCTGATCCAACCGCACGGATTCCTCGCGCAGCCCGAGCCAGAACGCCAGCAAGAGAACCAGCGGCCCCAGCGAAGCCACCAGCTTCGTGACGACCACGATAATTCCGGAGACCACCGCGGGCACGCCGATCAGCAGCTTGTCCAGTGGTCGCATCCGGATCCGAACGATCGGATACAGCATCTCGAGGTCGTTTCTCGGGACGTTCCCGAACAGCTTCAGCAGCACACCGCCGTTGGGGCGACCCGCGACCTCCTCCGGACCCTCAGCGAACGCGATGTATACGAGAACTTTACCGTAACTGGTGAATTCGACGCTGCGCCGCCGTAACCCGAACAGCCACCGAACTTGTTCGGTGCGCTGTGACACCCCGCGCCGGAAGAACATCGCGGTATCGATGTCCTCCTCGTCGAGTTCCAACCGCACTTTCACCAGGGAGTGCTCGGTGAACGCGCGCTCGATCTCAGCGGCATCGATGCGGGTGAAATCCGCCGCCTCGGCCAGCGCGACGAGCTCAGCCTCTACCCGCGCCCGTGCCGCCGCCCGGTCCTCGGGAGTTGCGGCACGGATGGCCCTTTCATCCTCCGCGGGGTCGACCAGGTGATAGGCGTCGAGCACCGTCTCACCACGCACATGGAACTCGTGATGCACCACCGCCGCCAGCAGCCGCGCGAACTCGGCGAACGATTCGCGTTCCGCGGCGGGAACCTCGTCGGCGCACAAAGAGATCACCGCGCTCTTGCGGAACGGCAGGAAGTGTTCGGCATCCATCGGCAACTCCTCTCGACGGACCGGACCGTCGGCTACCACCCTATGGGGCGGGCATGGACGCCGAACGCACGCGCATGCCGATGTGCCAACGGTCCGGGCCGAAGGGAGGTTATCGCTCTGTGCGTCCTATGCGGGGTTGCTGAAGCCACTGTCGGTAGGTTTCGTGCCGGAACTGGTAGCCGGTGCCGGTTACGCGCAGGAGACCACTGCGACGAGCCCAGTCGAGGAATAATCCCGGCCGGGACGGAAACGGCGAGGTGAACCGGAAGACCAGCATCGCAATGAGATATCGCGTAGCCGCCAGCCCCCGCATGAGCCCGAGCGCGAGTCCGAAGGTGAGCCCACCCACGGCGCCGGCCGCGAGCCCGAAGGCGAGTCCGTTCACGAGTCCACCCGAGAGTCCGCCGAGGAGCCCGGTCGGGAGCCCGAGCGCGAGCCCGATGGCGAATGCGACCACACCGGCGGTGAAGACCGCGACTCGAACATCATCGCGGATCAGCCGCCTTTCATCGACCGCGAGACCCAACTGGTCTTCCGCATCGGCTTCGAGTCCGAACGTGAGCCCGACCGTGAGCCCGGCCGTGATCGCGGCTGCGAGTCCGAGCCAGGTTCCCAGCGCGAATTCGACCGTCAGCCCGAAAGTGAGTCCCGCCGCGAGCCCGTAGGTGAGTCCGCCACGCCATCGAGACCGTGCGGGCACACGCCAAGCCATCCGATTCGCTCGAGGAGACCGACTGAGCCCGGCCGAGAGCCCGAAGACAAGCCCGATCGCGGGCCCGAACACGAGCCCGAGCCTGAGCCCCACCGCGGCCACGATCACGAGCGTCACGGCGATGCCCACGGTCAGCCCGTGCAGTATGCGGCAGCGGACAGATCCGGCGATCTCCCAGATCTCGTCGAGACGGATGGTGGTGCCGTCCTGCCCGAGATCACGGCGCTGGTCGAGGCATCGAGCCAGTGACAGCAACCAGGTCCGGACGTTGTCGCTGGTGTAGCCACGAAATCGACCGGTGCGGTCGGTTCCGGCCACCGCCGCCGGGATCTGCGCGGCGAACAGCAGATCACGCACGGCGTCGGTGTCGGAGCAGCCGGTCAGCTGGCCGGCAGTGTGCGGGTCGTGGTGCATGGCGGTGGCGGCGAGCCCGAGCATCCATGGAGTATTCAGCGCGCGCGCCAGCGGCCCCTCGGGCTCGGCGGTGATCCGGGTGGTAACCGCCGTCCAAATCGGGCGGGTGGCGCCGATCCGGTGCTGGTAAGTGGTGAGATAGTCACTGATCTGACCGGGGGTGAAGGGGCGCAGTGTGATGGTTGTCGAGCCGTGCAGCCCGTTGTCCTCGCCGAGGCGGGTCAGTTCGTCGAACTCGTCGCTGCGGCATACGACTACGACCGGCCGGTTGCCCCAGGGGGTTTCGTTGAGACGGTTCAACACCGCCCGTGCCCGTGACTCCTCGCTGTCGTGGGCGTCCATCTCGTCGAGGCCGTCGACCACGGGCAGAATCAACCCCGCATCGACCAGGGCCCGAGCGCTCCTGGGGCGCAGGCGGTAGTCGTATCTCAGCCGTGTGGCGAGCCATCCGGAGAAGTCTTCCTTCCCGTTCCAGCCCGCGGCATTGACCCGTACCGGTACCGGCTGTCCCGCACGGCGGGTGTCGACCAGGTCTCGTCGAGTTTCCAGCAGACCCAGCACCAGATGGGCGGCGGCCACGGTCTTTCCACTACCCGGCTCACCGAGCACGACCAACCGCCGTGGCGGCGTCAGCAACTCGAAATAGGTCGCGATGTCGGATACAGCGGCCGACTCGATCACCTCACCGGGCTGCGCCTTCGCGGTGGCGGTGAATCCGACATGCATGAACGAGCCCGGCCCCGCCCGTAGCCCCTCCCGCAGCCGCTGCTCCTCTTGACGCACTGCCTCGGCGAGATCATCGACCAAGGCCGCGACCGACACTCTGTCGGTTCTCGGCCGCCACAGCTGCCACAACATCGTCAATGGTTTGATCAGTGCCGCGACAACGCGCACGACAACACCAGTCTCCACACCGGGCACGCGAAACAGACTGCCATCCCATAGATCTCGACACGCCCATTGTCGACCGAACGACCGATGCCGAGGCCATGCGGGACAATCTGGTGCCTGTAGGCCGGCTGCGGCGCCACCGGCATTCGCCGCGACTTCCCGCAATTCGCTCATTGCCTTCGGCCGATTCGACGCCGACGATTCCCGCCGTGCGGGAAAAGATCATCGTCGCATGCGTTCGCCTGACAGATCAGTAGGGTGGTGACGGTAGGCGTGTGGAATCCGCCGCGCGGAGAATGTAGTTACCGCTGCCTATGATGTCGTGGTGCTGATGGTCGGCCGGGCAAACACCCGAGGCTGCCGGAGTATGGCCGTCGTAAAACAAACCCGAACACTTGCGGCACCAGCGCCACTTGGGTAGCCCTCCTACCCCGTCCCGATTGGTCATATCTTCCAGTCGATAGTTGCCGGATCCGAAAGCCACATGACCGGGTTGTTCGCTGAACTGAGGCGAAGGGCATATTCCGTGAAAGCCGAAATTCCCTTCGAACCAGAGCCCTTGACACTGCCGACACCACCTCCAGTCGGACTGACCCTGGCCACCATCAGGGTCTTCCTTCAGGATGTAGTCGCTGGTTCCATCGTCGTGATGGCCGCCGTCGAAGATGTCGCCGGCTGGGCAGCCACCGCGGGTATTGTTGCCCGAGAACCACAGACCGCTGCAACGCGCACATCTCTTCCAAAGGCGCTGTGTGGCCGAAGCCGGCGCAGCGTTCTCCATGACCAGACATCCGGCAGCAGCGACTATTCCGACGCCTACTGCCATACGCAGCAGCGTGCGACGCGGAGTGGGTATCAAATCGCTGGTCGTCATAAGATCCACGTTCCTCCCCGGACACGGTCTCTTCGGAGTCGCCTCTCCAGGCCAGGATGCTACCGCCGAATCAGCACGAGCACAGCGCTTTCAGTCATATCTTTACTGGTCAAGACCATGAATGAATGCTCGGGAGATCGGCGGCACGCTCAGTTCGCTTTGGCGCGGGCGTAGGCGCGGGCTGCGCGAGCGCGGTCGCCGCAGCGCGTGGAGCACCAGTGACGACGGCCGTGGCGGATCAGGTAGCGGTTGCACGGGATGGAGTCGCAAGTGGTCAGGGAATCGGCGTCTGAACCGGTGAGCAGGTCGGCGGCGTCTGCGGCGAGCGTCGCGAGCGCGCGGTCGAGGATCTCGTCGGGTGGACACACCGCGGCGCGGTAGGGGCCGTTCGTGTCATCCCATTTCAGCAGAGGGGCTGTCGGGGTTCTGCTCAGCGCATCGTTGACGGCGGCCAGTGCTGCCGGTAGCGCGGGCTGGCGCGCGACGCGGGCAGCGAACAATGCCCTGATGTGTTCGCGTAGTGCGCGCAGTTGTGTCGCGCACATTTCCTGCACTCCCGCATCGGCGGGGGCGAGGCCGCGTTCGGCGAGCCACCGGTTCGTCGATGCCGGAGTGCCGAGCAGGTCGATGAAGTGCCCCCCGGGGAGCGCATAGGCGCTGTCGGCGAAATCGAGGGCGAGGTACTGCTCGGCGCCCGGTGCGGACGGCAAGGCGGACCCACCGGTCGAGATCTCTCGCACGTCTTCCACAACTCTCATGTTACAAGTTGCTTTTATCCATGAGAACAACCTACTCTCCTCACGGATAGATGGAATTTCATCCGTGAGGAGTTCGTCGTGGCATCCCCCGCAAACCCCACCGACCAGCATGTCTGCGTGCGCGTCTTCGGCGGGCCGACCGCCCTGTTCGAATACGGCGGGCTGAGGTTCCTCACCGACCCGACCTTCGATGCGCCCCGCGACTTTTCGCAGCCCGGCGGCCTGCTGACCAAGACCGTGCCGGCCTCCGCCGCCCCGGCCGACCTCGGTCGCGTCGACGTGGTTCTGCTCTCGCACGACGAGCACCCCGACAATCTCGACGACTCCGGCCGTGCACTGCTCGCCGACGTGCCGCTCACCCTCACCACACCTGGCGGCGCGCAACGCCTCGGGAACGGGACGAAAGGCTTGGCCGACTGGGAGTCGATCGAGCTGGATCGCCCCGGTGGCGGCACGATCACGGTCACGGGTGTGCCTGCGATCCACGGGCCGGGCACACGCGAGGAGGTCGAACCGATCACCGGCCAGGTCGTCGGATTCGTGCTGACCGGGGACGGCCTGCCCACCATCTATGTCAGCGGCGACAACGCCTCACTCACCGCGGTCGAGCAGATCGCCGAGTGTTTCGCGCCGGTGGACACAGCCATCCTCTTCGCTGGAGCGCCCCGCTTCTCCGTTCTCTTCGACGGCGCGCCGATCGTTCTCGACAGTGCCCAGACCGCCGCGGCCGCCGAGATCCTTTGTGCGCGTCGGGTTGTTCCCGTTCATTACGAGGGATGGGCACACTTCACCGAAGGCCGGGCCGAACTGGTCGCCGCCTTCACCGCCGCCGGACTCCGCGACCGCCTCGACCTCGGCGAGAGGGCCTGAGCCCGTCGTGACGACTTCGGTACCTGCCCACATCGGCGATGCCCCCGGCGCCCGGGCGCAGCGTCGCACCCTGTTCGTCCTCGTCGCCGCGCAGGCCCTCAGCGGTGCGGGACTGGCGGCGGGCCTAACCGTCGGTGCACTGCTCGCGCAGGACATGCTCGGCTCGACCAGCCTCGCCGGTCTGCCCAGCGCGCTCGGCACCGCGGGCTCCGCGCTGGCGGCCGTTACCGTCGGACGAATCTCGCAAGCCCGCGGCCGCCGCACCGGCCTGGTCGCCGGCTATCTGGCCGGCGCCATCGGCAGCGTCGGAATTATCGCCGCCGCTATCGCGGACAATCCGACCCTGCTGTTCGCCGCGCTGTTCGTCTACGGCGCCGGAACCTCCACCAATCTGCAGGCCCGGTATGCCGGAGCCGATCTGGCCGACTCCGCCCACCGCGCCCGTGCCGTGTCCACCGTGCTGGTCGCCACGACACTCGGCGGCGTGGCCGGCCCCAACCTCACCACGCCGACCAGCGACCTGGCACACGAACTCGGTATCCCCCACCTGGCCGGACCGTTCCTGCTCGCCGGCGCCGCATACGCGTCGGCGGCAGTGGTACTGGCCATCTGGCTGCGTCCCGACCCGCTGCTACTCGCCCGCACGCGCGAGGCCGACCGGGTCGTCGCGCAGCCTGATGATGCCGACATTCCGGCGCGTCCTGCGGTCGAAAAGCGCGGCTCCGGCGTGTGGGTCGGTGTAGTTGTCATGGTGCTCACTCAGTTCGTGATGGTGGCGGTCATGACAATGACACCCGTCCACATGCGCGACCACGGCCACAGCACCGCCGCCGCCGGTCTGGTCATCTCCATCCATATCGGCGCGATGTACTTGCCATCGCCGCTGACGGGCTGGCTCGTAGATCGCTTCGGCCACTTCACCATCGCAGCGGCCTCAGCGCCGACTCTGCTCGGCGCCGGAACAGTCGCCGCCTGTGCCCCCGACGACTCCGTCCCCCTGTTGACGGCCGCACTCACGTTGCTCGGGCTCGGCTGGAACTTCGGCCTCGTCGCGGGCACCGCGATCATCACCGAGACCGTGCCGCTGGCGACCCGCGCCAGAACGCAAGGCATCCTCGACGTCACCATCGCCATCGCCGGCGCCACCGGTGGCATGACATCGGGACTGGTCGTCGCCGCTGCCGATTACCCCACGCTGGCCATCGGCTGCGGCATCCTGGCACTCGCCATCGTGCCCACGATCGTCGCCACAGCACGCAATCCCTGACCCGGCATGTTCCTCGCCGGAAATACTCTGTGGATTGGTCGGATTCGGCGGTGGTGCGGAATGTGCGAGGTCGAAATCCACGACAACTGACGTTTTCGTCCGAATCCACCGCGACTCGGGGACCGGCAAACGCGACTAGATGTGCGTCCGGCTCGACACTGACGCTTCTCACCGGGACACTGCCCTCGCAGAAATTTCCCTGCGACACAGAAGGATTCGAACCGAAGACGACATCGCAGACCGATTCTTCCACCGAGACCGCCTCCCCCACCGGAACCGACTCGACCACCCGAACCCGAACGCCAACCGAGACGGCGACGAGCAAGCCACATGTCACAACCACCAGATGAGCAGGCGTCCACACCCGCGGCGGTATCGGTGTTCGACGGGTTCGCTCACGTCGCGAAATCCATTGGGCAACTGGTCGCGCGGACAACACTGCTGACCGCTGTGCTGTTCTACTTCGGCTGGGCGCATGTCTACTGGTACTTCAACTACTTCGGTGTCGACTCGACGACGCTGAATCCGAGCATCCGCGAATACCTGATGCGCACCGTCGACGCGCTGTTCGTGCCGTTGACACTCGTCGGTCTCATCGGCATGGCGGTGCTGTGGGGATACGTCGCGCTTCCTGAGTCGGTCCGTGCCCGTCGCCCCGGGCGGTGGGCGACCTCCGTGATCGCGGTGATCGCCGGGGCAGTCCTCCTCAACGGGGTCTCCCGGATATATGTCGTGACACCGCTCAACAAGGGCTTGTGCGTGGCACCGGTGTCGATCATCGCTGGAGTGCTGATCTTCTGGCTGCTGGTCGTGCTGCGTCGTCAGCGTCTGCGTGAAAGCCTCCCCGCGACAGCACCGCCGCCGTCACAGGCGGCAGCGGTCGCCGAGTGGGTGATCCTGTTCCTCATGGTCGGCATCAACTTGTTCTGGATCGCCACCGATTACTCGGTCGCGGTCGGTCAGACCCGGGCGCGGGAATGGGCCGCGCAACTGCCCACCAGTTCCCAGGTCGTCATCTACAGCGAAAAGGAGCTCCACCTTTCCGGGCCTGATGTCCGCATGGCGTCCTGCGGCACCGATCCCGCCACCGGATCCGCCTACCGGTTCCGCTACGACGGGCTGGCGCCACTGAGCCGCATCGGTGACCACTACATCCTGGTCCCCTGGACCTGGACACCCGGGCGCGGCGCGGCCATCGTCCTGCCCGCGCAGAGTCCGGGCGCGATCCGGTTCGAGTTCCGGCTCGCGGGCGACACGGTCCCCGCCACCTGTTGAGACGGCTCAGACCGAGACGACTTCCATGCGCCGTGCCACCGCGGATCCCCAGGCCGAGGCTTTCCGGGAAAGGAGCGATCACTTCTTGCGTACGACCAACTCCAGCGCGATGTTGTCCGGGTCGCGGAATTCCAGAATGTACATGGCACCGAGATCTTTCACCCCCTCGTGTGCGATGCCGAGTTCGTCGAGCAAGGCAACCGCCGAATCGAGATCCGACCGAGTGGCGAGGGCGAAGGCGAGGTGGTCGAGTCCTACTCGATCTTCGTCGAACTCGTCGCTGGCGACAGGGCGAAGCCCGAGCAGTGCATCACCCATCTGGTAGATCACACCGCCGAAGAGGAACCCGAATCGCGCACGGGTGGCTTCGTCCGCATCCGCAGGACACTCCCACGCGATCGGCCAACCGAAGACGGCGTCATAGAAGGCCCGGGATCTGTCGATGTCGGTCACTGTCAAGCGAACATGGTCGAACGAACTGGTGGAAATCGGCATGATCAAGATCCTGTCATGATCACCTTGCTTCGTTGAGGCAAGGTTGCGGGACCTGGCGAGGGACTGCCTCGGGGTCACCGGTTCGATCGTCGGCGGCCTGGTGGTTGCGGCCGTGTGAGCAGGGCGTCCAGTGACCAATGGCCGGACCCGGCCCACAGCAGGTAGATCAGCCCGAGCAGCATTGCGACATCAGTGCGCGCGTCGTGGGCCATCCCCCAAATGCCTTCTACTCCTTGGAACCCGCCCGGGCGCAGCTCACGCAACTTGGTCAGCACGATCGCCAGGACGATATCGACCAGTAACGGCAGCGTGGCAAAGCGGGTCAGCAGTCCGATGACGATCAGAAGGCCGCAGGTGATCTCGACGACGCCGTCGAGGTTCGCGAAGAAGGTCGCCGCTGGGATACCGATCTTTTCGAACCGGCCGGGGCCCAATTTGTCCGGATAGAGGAACTTCTGGATCCCCTCACTGAGAAATACCAGCCCCACCGCCAACCGGATACAGATCGCTGCCGCCGGGCCATCCGCACCGAGGGCACGCCGCCATGACCAGCGATCCGTTCCCGCCATCGGCGCTCGCCTCCCGATATCGTCTGCCGATACCACGCGCGAGCCTACCGAGCGAGCACCACGCGGACGGCCGATCGCGCGGCCCCGATGCCGGGGCGTTATGGTCCTCCGCAGTCCACGCGGCGATCGCAAGTCCGTCACCACCGCCCACGGAGCGGGTCACTTCGCCACACTGCCGTCCGAGTCCTCGCGCCGCCGTGGCCAGTGCCGCCGGGTACCTAGCGTGGACGACTTCGCGCTTCGACACCGGACACCGGATGGCGCGGCACCCTGCGCTGCGGTCCCGCCGAGCCCGGCCGGCAGCGGGTATCACCCTACTGTCGGGCATCGTGATTTCGTCGCCCGCAGCACCGGCCTTCCCCAGCAGCATAGTAAATAACTTACTTGACTGGCTTGCCATCTGTGAGATAGGCGCCGAACCATGCAGTTCACGTCGTTCTAACTGCACTTTCGTGTGGTTTGAAATCGAGTGTCACGCCGGATGATCAGCGCCCGGGACAGTCGACTATTCTGCAGAATATGCATTAACATATCTGGGCGGCATCGAGTGCGGCGAAGCGAGCAGGGCAGCGCTCTGGTGTGCGACCGCCGTGGCGCCGTGCGAGTACGGAGGTTGGCTTGAGCGGTGGCGTCAGAACCGAAGGTGTTACGGAATCTTCGAGTTCCCCAGCGGATTCAGCGAGATGTCACCCTGACCGGCCCCCGCCGTTCGTCAGCTCCGAATCCGTCGTCATTGCCGAGATGCCGAGTCGCCGTCTCCGAACGCACATCTGATCGCCCGCAATCCGAGGAGCCCACCGTGGACACAACGTCGGCCACGCCCTACGACCGCACCCTGTACGCCCGGGCCGGGGGCCACGCTGCCCTCGAAATCGTCGTAGAAGACCTCTACGCCCGCATCCTGGCCGACGAGGAACTGGCGCCGTTCTTCACCGGCGTCAACATGCCGCGAGTGAAGGGCCGCCAAGTCGAGTTCTTCGCCGCCGCACTGGGAGGACCGACACCGTACACCGGACCGCGGATGAAGCAGGTCCACCAAGGGCGAGGCATAACCCGGCACCACTTCGACCGCGTCGCCGAACATCTGACACAGTCCCTCCAAGCGGCTGGTACGCCACCGGCTATCACGGCCGAGATCATCGCGGCGGTCGCTCCCCTCGCCGACGACATCATCTCCAAAGCGATCGAATAGGTTGCGCTCACCTAGGGCTACGTCATCCGATCACCCGCAGGCACCCTGCTGTCCGATCCGGCATCCGCCACGCGGGCTCTCCGTGGAGGCGGCCGGTTCGTCCGACGCCACTGGTCGCGGCGGGCAGCGACACCGCCGGCTGCGGGGGCCGATCAGAAGAAGCAAGGCGTCGGGCGGGGCTCGGGGCCGCTGTGGTGGGCGGCCCCGGGCCTTCGATGCGACCGGATATCCGCACCGCAACGTCTCGAGCGATGCGTCAGGTTCTCGACAACGTTTCTGCGAC
The DNA here is from genome assembly GCF_055590505.1 of Nocardia sp. NPDC041819. Classification (NCBI taxonomy): domain Bacteria; kingdom Bacillati; phylum Actinomycetota; class Actinomycetes; order Mycobacteriales; family Nocardiaceae; genus Nocardia; species Nocardia sp. NPDC041819. The sequence goes on from NZ_JBVJAP010000006.1 coordinate 340,887, forward strand.
CGTCATGGCTCGAGGTCGACCACGCCTTTGCCGCTGGAGATATCGAGCGGTACCGAGACCTGGTCGTGAGCGATCAGCCAGGTGTTGTCTATCTTCCGCATGCCGTACGTGACCCGGACCCACATACCGCTGGTTGCCGCTCCGTTCTTCAGCGTGCCGCTGAGCCGAGCGAAGGCGTGCCCGAACGCCACATCCCCGCCTACGCTGAACGTCAGGTCGCGGACCTCATAGGTCACACTCTCGAAGAACAGGAACACCTTCGCCCAGTTCTCGAGTTTCGCCGCTATCCCGACATGCTGGAGCGGCGGCTCGACATCGAAGGACACGACGTCGGGCGTGTACAGCTGCTTCAAGACCTCGAGATCCTTGACTCGCAGCCCTTCGACCGCCTTGTCGATGGTTCGGCGAAGCTCGACTTCATCCGCCTCGGTGTCAGCTGACTGAAAGTTGTTGATTCCGGTCATAATCGGCTCCTCAGGAATTCACGAGAGTGGTTTCGGTGCCGGTCCGCAGCGGCGCCAATGCGGTGCTCCAGGCGATGAGCTGATCCAGCGTCTTGTCGAGGGCGGCACCATGGTGGTCGCGGGGTGCGAAGGTGGTGTAGTTCTCGAAATCGGTGAGCACCGAGATGGTGACCTGATAGCCAACGTCGGCCATGCCCAGCGTGCCGCAGACCGTCCGCAACTGCACCACCGCGCGGGCGCCGCCGCCCGCGCCGTAGGAGACGAATCCGACCGCCTTGTCGGTCCACTCCGCGAACAGGTGGTCGAAGGCGTTCTTCAGCACACCGGGGACCCCGCCGTTGTACTCCGGGGTCACCACCACGAAGCCGTCGAACGGGGCGATCCGCTCGGCCCAGGCGCGGGTATGGGCGTTGCTCGACGGGCCGAACATCGGCGCCACCGGTTCGTCCAGATGCGGTAGCGGGTGGTCGCGCAGATCGATCAGTTCGAACTCGGCGTCGCCACGCTGCGATGCCGTTTCCAGGACCCACCGGGCGACCTGCGAGCCGTTGCGGTTGGGTCGAGTACTGCCGAGGATGATGCCGATCCTGGTCATTTACGGAACTCCTGCTCTGCTGAAGGTGTCACAAACTTCCGACGACGCAGCCGTCCGGAATGTCAGGCCGCCTCACAAATCGGTTCGCTGATTCGTCGGTTTCGGTGAGGACGCACATACCGAAGGAGACCACCATGACCGACCCGCACCTGCGCGCGGTGATCAGTGAACGCCGACAGCTGATCAACCTCGCCTACCGTCTGCTCGGCTCCCTGGCCGAGGCCGAGGATGTGGTGCAGGAGACCTACGCGCGCTGGTACGCGCTGTCGGAGGCGCAACGCGGGAAGGTGGAGGCGCCCGGCGCGTGGTTGACGACGGTTGCCAGCCGGATCTGCCTCGATCTACTCGGCTCGGCGCGCGCCAGGCGGGAACGCTATGTGGGCGAATGGATTCCGGAGCCGGTACCCGGCCGGTCCGAATGGCTCGATGGTCCCGACTCGGTCGATCCCGCCGACCGGGTCACCCTCGACGAGTCGATCAGCATGGCCTTTCTCGTCGTGCTGGATTCCATGACTCCGGCCGAGCGCGTGGCGTTCGTTCTGCACGACGTCTTCCGCTACTCCTTCGCCGAGGTCGCCGAGATCGTCGGGCGCACTCCCGCGGCCTGTCGCCAGCTCGCCTCCAGCGCCCGGCGCCGCATCGACACCACGCGGGGTCCGTCGAGCACCGAACGCGCCGAGGTGGTCCGGGATTTCAAACGAGCATGGGAGACAGGGGACATCGAGGCCCTGATCGGGCTGCTCGATCCACAGGCGACCGCGACGGCCGACGGCGGCGGCCTGGCATTGGCCTTCCTCGACCCGATCCACGGCAGCGAGCAGATCGCCCGCGCCTGGATGGAAATCGCCACCCACGGCCCTGCGGTGACCCTGCTGGAGCGCACGGTGAACGGCCAGCCCGGCCTGGTGGCACGGCTCGATGACGCCATCGTCACGGTCTACGCTTTCGACGTCGCCGACGGCCGGATCACCCGCATCTGGGCGATCCGGAATCCGGAGAAATTGCAGCCCTGGACGGCCGGATGAAGCGAACGCCTGCGGTCGCAACGCCCGGCCGTATGTGGCCCCGAACAGCGATGGCTTCGAGGCATAGGCTCAGCGGACGGCCGAGCGAGGCGACGCGGCGGTCAGGCTCGGCGCGGGGTCACCAAGCCGGATTCGTAAGCCAGGACGACCAGTTGAGCGCGGTCGCGGGCGTGGAGCTTGGTCATGGCCCGGTTGACGTGGGTCTTGGCGGTCAGCGGGCTGATCACCAAGTGCTCGGCGATCTCGTCGTTCGACAGGCCCCGGGCAACAAGCGTGACGACCTCCCGCTCGCGGTTGGTCAGCCCGGCCAGACCGGGAGCCTCACCGGAATCCAGTGGCCGGCTGACATACCGGTTGATCAGTTTGCGCGTGATCGACGGCGCGAGCAGTGCGTCACCCCGGGCCGCGACCCGGACGGCGTGCAGGAAGTCCTCCGGATGGATGTCCTTGACCAGGAACCCGGCCGCACCGGCGCGCAGGGCGTCGAAGACGTGCTCGTCCAGGCCGTAGTTGGTCAGTATCACCACGTGCACCCCGGTCAGGGCCGGGTCGGCCGCGATGCGCCGGGTCGCCTCGATGCCGTCCACGACAGGCATCTGGATGTCCATCAGTGCGATGTCGGGCAGGAGTTCGCGGGCCAGCTCGACGCCCCGCGCGCCGTCGGCGGCCTCGGCCACCACTTCGATATCGTCCTCGACGCCGAGCAGTGCACGGAAACCGCTACGGATCAGCGGCTGGTCGTCGACCAGCAGGACGCGGATCAAGGCGCCCGCTCCACGGGCAACTCGGCACAGACGGTGAAACCGCCCCCGCCGCGGGGCGCCGTGTGTAACCGGCCGCCGAGGGCGGTGACCCGCTCTCCCATTCCGAGCAGCCCCACACCCGGCACCGGCATGGTGTCCGGTGTGGCTCGGCCGTCGTCGTCCACCCGGATCACCAGGGCGTCGGGGCGGTGTTCGATATGGACCGACGCGGTGTCGGCGGCGGCGTGCCGGGTGATGTTGGTCAGCGACTCCTGGACGATCCGGTAGGCGGTCCGGTCCACGGCCGAAGGCAGGGCCGCACGCTGCCCCTCGACCGTCAATCTCGCGTCCAGGCCGGTCGCGCGGACCCTTTCCACCAGCTCCGGCACGTGATCGAGCCCGTGCAACGGTGCGCGATCGTCGCGCAGGGCCTCCAGGGTGGCCCTTAGCTCCCGGGATGCCTCGCGACCGGCCGCCAGGATCACCAGCAGCGCCTCTGGCACGTGCTCGCCGCGCTTGCGGGCCAGGTGTACGGCCACCTCGGCCTGCACCTTGATCACCGAAATCTGGTGGGTCAACGAGTCGTGCAACTCGCGAGCGATGTGCAGCCGTTCCTCGTCGGCCCGCCGCCGTGCGGTCTCCTCACGGGTGCGCTCGGCCTCCTCGGCCCGCCGCTCGGCCTGCCGCAGCGCTTCACCCGCCGCGCCCGCGGCGACCAGCCACGCCAGTTGCAGTACGCCCCGGGTCTCCGCGAACGCCTCGCCCATGAGCAGTCCGCGCGGCGAGATCAGCAACGCGAAGGGCATGACGAGCACCATGATCACCGATCCCGCCACGGCCGCCACCCGGTGCCCCGCACGGAACGCCGCGTACACGGCGAACAAGAATGCGACCGCGGGCACGTCGACCCCGAGGGCCTGGTACGCCAACGCCGTCAGCCCCGTCACCGCCAGCACCATGACCGGCGCTCGGCGGCTCGCGGCCGACGACAGCCCGCCTGCGACCAGCAGCACCCACCCGACCGCGGGCCCGGACAACCCCGAGACGAGCTGGAATACCGCGATGCCCACGGCGATCGCCCAGTCCCGAAGCCGTTCCATGGGTGCACCCTAACCCCATGTCCGCGTGGGGACGTCGTGCACGGGAATGATCACCGTCTACTGCGCGGGCGGTACTCCCTCTGGTTTCCTACGCCCTCGGCGGCAGCGTGAAGTGCCTGCGCGCGCAGGACGACGGAAGCGGGTGCGGCGGAGAGGATGGGCCACGTCCCAGTCGTTGGAGAAGGAGCATGTCATGTCCGTTTCTCATGTACTCGCCGCCTCGGAAATCCTTGCCCAGTCGGGCGCCTCAGGGTTGACCGCGGGGCGTTTCTGGTCCCTGGTGGGTGTCGCGGTGGGACTTGTCGGGGTCGTTACCGGCGGCCGCGTCCTCATCCATCACACGGGACGCCGCGCCGCGATGACCGCGCTGGCCGCGGGAGTGACCGGCCTGGTGATCGGCGGGCTGGTCGTGGCTGCGGCCGAAGGCGGTCCCGGCACCGGATATGGGATCGTCGGCGGCTTCCTGTCCCTGGCGGTCGGGCTGGTCGCCGCAGCCCTCGGCGCGGTCGCCCTCACCAGGACTCCGCAGGCCCGTTGACCGCCCGCGCGAGACGCCGATCGCGCCGAATATCACCATTCCCGCGGTGGCGATGAGCATCAGCGACACCAGCAGATGTGGACGCAAGGTCCAACGGTTCGGGTTCTCGTCCCCTGCCCGGCTGATTCGTTTCGGCTTGGTCCGCTCCAGCAACGGTGCGCCGCCGCCGGTAGATCTACCGATGACGCTCGAGGGTGTGAAGATCGTGCGGAATCGGCTAGAGGCGGGTAGCAGTCCGAACGAGATCGGCGACAGCCTTCGAGCGGCTGTGCGGTGGCCACGCGATCACTGTCGTTACGGCCGGGGCGTCCAGCACCGGCACGGCGGCGTGGTCGCCGCGCAGATGGGCCCGCACGGACTCGGGCAGGATCGCCGAAGCCCGTCCGAGGGCGATCAACTGGAGCAGCTGAGTATGGTCGCGAGCCAGCGGACCGGGGCCGTCGGGGTAGGTGCCGTCTCGTCGGGGCCAGCGCGGCATCGGCAGGCCCGGCAGCGCGGCGACCTCCGCCATCCGCATGTAGGGCCGAGTGGCGAGGGGATGCCCGGCCGGCAGGAGCGCGATCTGCTCCTCGGTGTACAGCTCCTCGGTGTCGAACCCGGCCGTCGCGTCGAACGGCCGGTGCAGAAGAGCCACGTCGGCCCGTCCGTCGCGAAGCAGTCGCTCTTGCTCACCGATCCCGCACAGGAGCACATCGATAGTGACCGCGCCGGGCTCGGCGGCGTAGGCGTCGAGAAGTTTGGACAGCAGTTCGACGGACGCTCCTGCCTTCGTGGCCAGGACCACGCCAGCCCGGCCGGTCGCGGCGAGGGCAGCGCGCCGGGTGCGTCGCTCGGCGGCCTCGACCGCATCCAGCGCCGCCCGCGCCTCCCCGAGGAGCACCGACCCGGCCTCGGTCAGGGTGACAGCGCGACTGGTTCGGCGCAGCAGTTCCACCCCGAGTCGCCGTTCGAGCCGACCGATCGCCCGGGACAGCGGGGGCTGCGCGATCCCGAGCCGCTGCGCCGCCCGCCCGAAGTGCAGTTCCTCGGCGACGGCGACGAAGTACCGCAGCTCCCGCGTCTCCACGACGCCCATGGTATCCGTCGCCCACCAGCATCGATACCCGAGCGGTATCGCTTGCCACCCACTCGGTCTTGGACGCTGCGCCGAGGCCCGGAACAGGATCGACCGTATGAGTGAACAGACGATCGCGCTGGTGACCGGCGCGAACAAGGGCATCGGGTACGAGATCGCAGCCGGCTTGGGCGCCCTCGGTTGGAGGGTCGGCGTCGGCGCCCGGGATGAACAGCGCCGCGAAGCCGCCGTGGCGAAGCTGCGGGCGGACGGCGCCGACGCGTTCGGCGTACCGCTCGACGTGACCGACGACGCGAGCGTGGCCGCCGCCGCCGAGCTGATCGCGGATCGCGCCGGACGCCTCGACGTGCTCGTCAACAACGCAGCCATAACCGGTGGCATGCCGCAGGCACCCTCCGCCGTCGATCCCGCGACAGTGCGGGCCGCTGTGGAAACCAACGTGATCGGTGTCATCCGCGTCACCAACGCGGTGCTGCCGCTGCTGCGGCGCTCGGCATCACCGCGGATCGTGAACATGTCCAGCACGGTCGGCTCCCTCACCCTGCAGACCACTCCCGGTGCCGAGACCGGCCCGATCTCCGCGGCCTACTCGGCGTCGAAGACGTTCCTCAACGCCGTCACCGTCCAATACGTCAAGGAACTGCGCGACACCAACATCCTGATCAACGCAGCCTGTCCCGGCTTCACGGCAACCGACCTCAACGGATTTCGAGGCGTCCGCACACCGGCGCAGGGCGCGGCGATCGCGGTGCACCTCGCGACCCTGCCCGACGACGGACCGACCGGCGGGTTCTTCGATGACGCCGGAGTAGTGCCGTGGTGATGAATGCCGGGAGTGGCCGGCCGGACACTGAGAAAGAGCCTTGTCTGGGTAGGAAGAAATCTCCAGCGCAGGATGTAGACATTCTGGGAGGCTTGGTATACAGTCACTGTCGTTGGAGATGAAAGTCTGGTTGGCCGGGCAGGTGACCTGCACCGGAAGCAAGATTGACCATCCCCTCCGACGGAGAAGAGAACCTGGTGCAGTCGGCCGGACCGTCGGAGGGGATGACGAGATTCCGCAGACCGACCGGCAACGCAGGAGGTGGTCACTGAACAGCTCTTCCCAGATTCCGCGTCCCGGCCTGTTGCCGGGCGCAGTGCCCGACGTCGGCCCTACCGCCGACCGACGGAATTGACGTGAAAACCCCCTCGATATCCTGGGCCCCGGCGCGCGACGCGCCGGGGCCTGTCGTCGTATGAATCCAGAGGTGTTGTGCAGCAACCGAACACAGACCCCACCGACCCCATCGACGCTTCCGGTGCCGCTGAGAGGCTCGATGACGAGGACTACCCCGCCTACAGCATGGGCAGAGCCGCGGAAATCCTCGGCGTCACCCCGGCCTTCCTGCGCGGCCTCGACGCCGCCGAACTGCTGACTCCGCAGCGCTCCGAAGGCGGGCACCGCCGCTACTCCCGCTACCAGCTGCGCATCGCCGCCCGCGCCCGCGCGCTGGTCGATCAGGGCACACCGCTGGAGGCGGCGTGCCGGATCATCGTCCTGGAGGACCAGCTCGCCGAAGCCCTCGAACTCAACGCCGAACTCTCCCGACAAGACCCACCCGCACCGGACGCCGACAGCTGAACTTCACCAGCCGCCCCACCGGGAGCCGAGTTCGCGCTGCCACCCCGTGGTAGCCGACTTCACGAGCCGTATTCGGTGACAGCTCAGCCAGGTTGGAAGAACGCGAGCAACTTCTGCGCGGCGTCCGGCGACGTCAGCAATGCCTGCATGTCCGCGGACATCCGGGCAGCAGCGCTGGTGCGTTCGAACATCTCGCGTTCGTACTCCTCGACCGCGGCGGGAATATCGTCCGGGTACGCGGCAAGCGCGAGACCGAGCAGGGCGCCGTCGAGCAACGCCATGTTGGCGCCCTCTCCCACCGGCGGCATCAGGTGCGCGGCATCGCCGACCAGCGTGACATCCGGCCTCGACGGCCAGGTCAGGCCGACCGGGAGAGTGGTGATCGACCGCGGCACGATCGCGTCGTCGCAGGCGGCGATCAGGGCGGTGAACCGTGCGTCCCAGCCGGGGAGCAGGTCGATCAGCCGAGCCCGCGCGGCGGCCGGGTCGTCGAATGGGATTCCGCTGGTCGCGAACCAGTCCTCGGCGGTGTTGTAGAAGCTGAGGCCGATACGGACGCGGCCGTCGCCGTTGCGCTGCGCCGCCAGGGACAGTCCGTTGCCGAGCACCCAGTAGTTGCCGCGCCCGACCATCGCCGCGAGGTCGGGGTGCGTGCGGTCGATGTCGGCAATGCCGAGTTCGACGACGTTCTGGCCGATATGCGCCGGGCGGGCATCGGTGAGGAGCGCGCGGACCCGGGAGTTCGCGCCGTCCGCACCGACCAGCAGGTCATACGTCGCACTGCTGCCGTCGGCGAAGTGCAGCAGGCCGTTGTCGGCGGATTCGAACGCGTGTCCCCAGCGCACCATGCCTTCGGGAAGCGAGTCCAGCAGCAGGTTGCGTAGATCGGCGCGGTCGACCTCGGGTCGATCGAGCGGGGCATCGTCCGGGGTGTCCTCCTGGAGCAGCAAGGTGCCATCCGGCTCGAGAAGACGCATGTCCTGGCCTTCACCACGGGCGATCGCGTGGAACTGGTCGATCAGACCGGCCTCGCGCAGCGCCCGCTGCCCGGAGTGGATGTCGAGCATGCCGCCCTGGCCACGCGCGCCGCGTGACGATTCACGTTCATACACAACGGCGTCGATGCCGTTCACGTGCAGCACCCTGGCGAGGGCCAGGCCGCCGAGTCCGGCTCCGACGATGGTGATGGTCACGGTCGCTCCTTCGATACACTGCATTACCAAATACACTGTATCGAACGGGGCGATGTATTGTCAGCGGCATGTTGGTCTGGGAGAGGCCGGAGCCGCCGGATCGACCGCTGCCGGCTCCGCTGAGCCGGGAGCGGATCGTACGAGCAGCGATCCGGCTGGCCGACGCCGACGGCTTGGGGGCGGTGTCGCTGCGCAAGGTCGCCGCCGCACTGGATGTGGGGCCGATGCGGCTCTACAGCTACATCGCCACCAAGGACGAATTGCTCGACCTGATGGTCGACGCGATCTACGCCGAGATCCGGCCGGTCGGAGACGGTTGGCGAGAGGTGCTGCGCTCCCTCGCCGAAACTACCCGTCAAGCCGCTCACCAGCATGAATGGCTCGCCGACCTGATCGGCGGACGGCCCCAGCTCGGCCCGAACGCGCTAGCCAGGGGGGAGGCTGTGGTGGCCGCGATGGGCGGCGTCGACGTGGACACCGTCATGCCGGTGGTCGACGCGGTCAATGCATACGTGATCGGCGCTGTGCGCCGGGAGATCACCGAGCGGCGCGCCGAGCGAGCCACCGGGATGGACACGCGGCAATGGCAGGCCGCCTTCGGACCTTATCTGGAGCGGACTTTCGCAACGGGCCGCTTCCCCGCGCTCGCCATCGTCATACGCGATGCCGCCCACCTGGACGCCGACCAAACCTTCCGCACCGGCCTCGAATTCCTCCTCGCCGGCATCCAAGCCCGCATCGCGAGCTGACGCGCGGCCGAGGAACCGAACAAGCACTTCCTATCTCGGACAGGACCGATCCGCGCCGCCTGTGTGATCGGGTCGCGACCACAGCCTTGCGCGGTGCTCGAACGGACCTCAGTCGGCGATATAGCGCAGCATCACCACGGTGTCGAAGTGCCTCGTCTCGGCCAATCGGAGCTGGATGCGCTTGTCCAGCGAGGGGAACAGCGGTGTGCCACCGCCGAGCGCCACGGGCGAGACGAACAGCTGGTACTCGTCGATGAGCCCGTGTGGCATCAGCGAGGCCGCCAGGCTCGCGCCGCCGACCTCCATGACGCCGTCGCCCGCGGCCTTCAGCCTGCGGACCTCCTCGACCGCGTTCTCACTCACCAGCGTGCTGTTCCAGTGGACCTCGGTGAGCGTCCGGGAAAAGACGACCTTCGGCTTCTCCGTCCAGAGCCCGCTGAACTCACGCTCGATGCGCGGCGCGTCCTCGGGCAGATGCGGCCAGTACTCGGCCATCAGCTCGTACAGGCGACGGCCGTGCAGCGAGATCTCGATCTGGCGGTAGCGGTCGTTGTGGAACTGGTGCAACTCCTCGTCCGGGTCGGTCCAGTCGATGCTGCCGTCGCGATCGTTGATGTAGCCGTCCAGGGACACGCCGAACCCGTAGATCAATCTCCTCATGACCGAATAGACCTCCTACGGGCTCGAAACTCATCGGGCTCATCGGGACGAACTGGTCCTGACAAGATCATCCCTGAATCCGCCGACCTCCTGCTCGATCAACTCTGCGAAACGCAACGTGGTCCGGTCTTCGAGATAGGGGCCGATGATCTGTATGCCGTAGGGCAGCCCTTCAGGGTCCGCGGTGCGAGCAGCGCCATCGGCTCCGTCATGTCCGTGGTCCTGAGGGAATCATCGTCGGGCCGACCAGGCCGCTCACGTGAAGGCCGCCGAAGTTGGATGATGTCGCGACTCGTATTCGATGAACGTAGTGTTACCGGCGGGAACCGTCGGCGCAGCACCGTGGGTCGGTGACTCGTCGTCCACGGGTATCGGCGAGCTTGGTTCCCACTCGGACCGGCTGGATTTCCAGTTTCGAACCGGTGCACCAGAGCGAGGATGGCAATGACGGACACAGCGGCGGCAGCCGTCCACACTGCGCCGAAGCAGGACGCTGCGGCCCCGGACCAAGGCGAGCTGCATCAACTGCTCGCCGGATTGACCGCGGTGCGCGACGGCGATTTCCGGACCCGGCTGCCGACGGACGCCGACGGGCTGCTGGGTGAGATCGCGACGGTGTTCAACGGCATGGTGGACCAGCTGTCACTGTTCACCTCCGAGGTCACCCGCGTCGCGCGCGAGGTCGGCACGGACGGGCGGCTGGGCGGTCAAGCCGAGGTACCCGGCGTGTCCGGGACCTGGAAGGACCTGACCGATTCGGTGAACGCGATGGCAGGCAACCTGACCAGCCAGGTGCGTGACATCGCTCAGGTCGCGACAGCCGTGGCGCGCGGAGACCTGTCGCAGAAGATCGACGTGGACGCGCGCGGGGAGATCCTCGAGCTGAAGAACACGGTCAACACGATGGTCGACCAGCTGTCCGCCTTCGCGGACGAGGTGACGCGAGTAGCGCGCGAGGTGGGCTCGGAGGGTCGGCTGGGCGGACAGGCCGAGGTGCCCGGCGTCGGCGGCGTATGGCGCGACCTCACCGCCTCGGTGAACTTCATGGCAGGCAACCTGACAGACCAGGTCCGCAACATCGCCCAGGTGACGACCGCGGTCGCGCGCGGCGATCTCAGCCAGAAGATCACCGTCAGCGCGCGCGGCGAGATTCTGGAGTTGAAGAACACCATCAACACGATGGTCGATCAGCTGTCCTCGTTCGCCGACGAAGTCACCCGCGTGTCCCGCGAGGTGGGCACCGAAGGCATCCTCGGTGGTCAAGCGGACGTCAAGGGCGTCTCGGGCACGTGGCGGGACCTCACCGACTCGGTCAACTTCATGGCGGGCAACCTGACCGCGCAGGTGCGGTCGATCGCCCAGGTCGCCACCGCCGTCGCGCGCGGCGACCTGACCCAGAACATCACGGTGGACGCGCGCGGCGAGATCCTCGAGTTGAAGAACACCATCAACACGATGGTCGACCAGCTCTCCGCGTTCGCCGACGAAGTCACCCGCGTCGCGCGCGAAGTGGGCACCGAGGGCCGGTTGGGCGGCCAGGCCGACGTCAAGGGCGTCTCCGGCACGTGGAAGGACCTCACCGAGTCGGTCAACGTGATGGCCGACAATCTGACGGCACAGGTGCGCTCGATCGCGGAGGTGACCACGGCGGTCGCCCGCGGCGATCTGACCCAGAAGATCCGGGTCGATGCGCGCGGGGAGATCCTGGAACTCAAGGAAACCATCAACACGATGGTCGACCAGCTCTCCGCGTTCGCCGACGAGGTCACCCGCGTCGCCCGGGAGGTCGGCACCGAGGGCAACCTCGGCGGCCAGGCCACCGTGCGTGGCGTGTCGGGTACCTGGAAGGACCTCACCGACAACGTCAATGTGATGGCCTCGAACCTGACCGGTCAGGTGCGCTCGATCGCCCAGGTCGCCACGGCGGTGGCCCGTGGTGACCTGAGCCAGAAGATCACCGTGGAGGCGAAGGGCGAGGTCGCGGCGCTGGCCGGCGTGATCAACACGATGGTCGATACGTTGTCCGCGTTCGCCGACGAGGTCACCCGCGTCGCGCGCGAGGTCGGCACCGAGGGCATGCTCGGCGGCCAGGCCCGCGTGCCGAACGTGGCGGGAACGTGGAAAGACCTCACCGACAACGTCAACTCCATGGCGAACAACCTGACCAACCAGGTGCGCAACATCGCCCAGGTCACCACCGCGGTCGCGCAGGGAGACCTGACCCGCAAAATCGATGTGGACGCGCGCGGCGAGATTCTCGCGCTGAAGACCACGATCAACACGATGGTCGATCAGCTTTCCGCGTTCGCGGCCGAGGTCACCCGCGTGGCCCGTGAGGTGGGGTCGGAGGGCCGGCTGGGCGGGCAGGCCGAGGTGGAGGGCGTCTCGGGGACCTGGAAGCGGCTGACCGAGAACGTCAACGAGCTGGCCGGCAACCTGACCCGTCAGGTCCGCGCGATCGCCGCGGTCACCAGCGCCGTCGCCGAAGGCGACCTGACCCGCTCTATCACCGTCGAGGCGTCCGGCGAGGTCGCGGAACTGAAAGACAACATCAACTCGATGGTGGAGTCGCTGCGCGAGACCACCAAGGCCAACCAGGATCAGGACTGGTTGAAAACCAACCTCGCTCGCATCTCCGGACTCATGCAGGGTCAGCGCGACCTGCACGTGGTGGCCGAGCTGATCATGGCGGAGCTGGCACCGTTGGTCTCCGCGCAGTTCGGTGCGTTCTATCTGGCCGACGACACGGCCGAGCGGCCGGAGCTGAGGCTGATCGGCTCCTATGGCAGCCCGGAGGAGCCGGGCAGCCGGTCTCGGTTCACCTTCGGTCAGTCACTGGTCGGGCAGGCGGCGCGCAGCCGCCGCACGATCGCCGTGGACAACGTGCCCGGCGACTACCTCACCATCTCCTCCGGGCTGGGACGGACCGCGCCGGTCAACCTCCTCGTGCTGCCGATCGTGGTCGAGGACCAGGTGCTCGGGGTGATCGAGCTTGGCTCGCTGCACCGCTTCACCCGCATTCACCAGGACTTCCTCGACCAGTTGATGGAGACGGTGGGTGTCAACGTCAACACCATCATCGCCAACGCCCGCACCGACGAGCTGCTGGTGGAATCGCAGCGGCTGACCAGCGAGCTGCAAGCTCGCTCGGAGGAATTGCAGGTGCAACAGGAGGAGCTGCAGCGGTCCAACGCCGAGTTGGAGGAGAAGGCGGCGCTGCTGGCGACCCAGAATCGCGACATCGAGGCCAAGAACCTCGAGATCGAACAGGCGCGCCAAGAGTTGGAGGCCCGCGCCCAGCAGCTCGCGCTCGCCTCGAAGTACAAGTCGGAGTTCCTGGCCAACATGAGCCACGAGTTGCGTACGCCGCTGAACAGCTTGCTCATCCTCGCGCAGCTGCTGGCGCAGAATCCGACCCGCAATCTGACGCCCAAGCAGGTCGAGTACGCGGGCATCATCCATTCAGCGGGCTCGGATCTGCTTCAGCTCATCAACGACATCCTCGACCTGTCCAAGGTCGAGGCGGGCAAGATGGACGTCACACCCGAAGCCGTACCGTTGCGCAAGCTGCTGGACTACGTGGAGGCCACCTTCCGGCCGATGACCACGCAGAAAAGCCTGGGCTTCCATGTCACCACCGCACCCGGCCTGCCCGCGGATCTGCTCACCGACGACTCGCGGTTGCGGCAGGTGTTGAGCAACCTGCTGTCCAACGCGGTGAAGTTCACCGAGAGCGGGTCCGTGGAGCTGAGGATCGAGCCGGCTGGATCGGGTGAATTGCCCGTCGCCGCGCGGCGGCACGGCCCCGCCGTCGCCTTCCGGGTGATCGATACCGGCATCGGCATCAGCGAAAATCAGCTGGAAACCATTTTTGGCGCGTTCCAGCAGGCCGACGGCACCACCAGCCGCAAGTACGGTGGCACCGGCCTGGGCCTGTCGATCAGCCGCGAGATCGCCTACCTGCTCGGCGGGGCGATCACCGCCGAGAGCACACCCGGTAGAGGCAGCACGTTCACCCTGTATCTGCCTGTCGCCCGGCCGGACTTCCAGGAGTTGCCCCACCCCGAGCGGGAGGATGCGCAGCAGGCCGGTAGCCACGCCGAGCACATCCCCGCTCCCGGCGCGCCGCAGCAGCAGCACCGCAGACTGCTGGTCGTGGAGGAACGCCCGCAGGGATTGTTGTCCCTGGTCGCGCAGAGCGCGGTGGCCGACCTTGCCGACAGCAACGACCCGCGCGGCCCCGTCCAGGTCGTCACCGCCATCGGTGTGCAAGAAGCGGCGTCGGCGATGGCCGCCGAGGTGTTCCACTGCGTGGTGCTCGAGCTGGACATGCCCGATAGCGCCGCGCTGCGGCTGCTGGAGACGATGGACGGGGATCCGGCGATGAGCAGCGTCCCGGTGCTCGCTCACAACAACCGTCGACTCGACTCCGAGCAGGAGCGCCTACTGCAGGAGCGCACCGTGCGCCGGCCGTTGGAGTTGCTGTCCAGTCTGGACGAACTGCGGGAGCGGATCGCTCTGCACGTCACCGCCGAGGCGCCCGGCGACGTGCTGCCCCTCGTCCGTGGCGAGGAGTCGCCGATCGCCGCGCCGCAGCGGCCGGACGGCAAGCTCGCCGGTCGCACGGTGCTGATCGTCGACGACGACGCCCGTAATCTGTTCGCGCTCAGCAGCATTCTCGAGCTGCACGGCGTCACCGTGCTGCACGCCGAGAACGGACGCGAGGGTATCGACATGCTCCTCGCGCACTCGGAGACAGATCTGGTCCTGATGGACGTGATGATGCCCGAGATGGACGGCTACGCCGCGACGGCCAAGATCCGTCAGATGCCGCAGTATCGAGACCTGCCGATCATCGCCGTGACGGCCAAGGCCATGCTGGGCGACCGGGAGAAGAGCCTCGCCTCCGGCGCCAACGACTACGTCACCAAGCCGGTCGACGCCGACGCCTTGCTCGCACGCATCCACCAATGGCTGGGCGCCTGATGACCGACTCGGACGCCACCGGCGCAGCAACCGCGATGACACCGAACGCAGACTCGGCCGCGGAGCCCACCGTCACCCGCCTCGCGGCCACCGTGGAGCGGTTGCGTACGGAGATTCAGCGCGCTCAGGCCACCGCCGACGGTCGAGCGCTGATCGAGATGGCGAAGGGCGTGCTGGTCGAGCGGCTACGGTGTGGGCCCGCCGCGGCGGCGCGGCAGCTCGACGCCCTGGCCGAGCAAGCGGGTGTCACCTCATTGGAGGTGGCCGTCGATCTGGTCAACCAAGCCGCGCAAGACAAAGTCAGCGCGGTGGTGGACGAGTTCCTGCTGCGTACCGCGACAGCGGAGAAGTCCTCGGCGGCGGTGCGATTGCGTACCGCGGAGAGCGGGTTGCTCGCGGCGGGCGACACCCAACGCGTCGCGCAATCGGTGCTCGAACACGCCTTGGCCCCGCTGGGTGCCACGGCAGTGGCTATCTGGTCGGCGGGCCTCGACGCATCGCTGTCCCTGGCCGGTTTCGCCGGCATCGACCTACCAGAGGCCGAGCGGTGGCGGTACGTGCCACCCGGGGTGGTGACCCCGGCGCGGCTGGCGCTGGTCGAACGCCGGGCGCAGTGGATCGAGGATCTTCGTGTATCGGGGATTCCGTCGATCGGTGACCGCGACGGCGGCCGGGCAGCGATCCCCGCCGGCACCGGCGGCAAGTTGATCGGCGTGCTGGAGGTGTGCTGGCCGCAGCCCCTCGAACCGCAGCCGCCTGGAGTACACCGGCAACTCGAGGCGCTGGCAGAGCTGTGCGCGCACACTCTGGAGTCGGACCTGTCCACCGCGGGTTCGCCGGTCCTGCCCGACGTCGCCGATCTCGTACTATTGGCCGACAGCCTGTTCGACCCGGCCCTGGTGCTGCTACCTCACCTCGACGGCGACGGCGCGCTCGCCGACTTCCGTATCCACCACGTCAACAGGTGCTTCATCGACCCGGCCGGCCGCCCACGCGGCCTGATCGACGGCACATTGCTGCTCGAGGTGTACCCGATGGCCGCGGGCGGGGGCCAGTTGTTCGAGCGGATCGAGCACGTCTTCGCTACCGGTGAGACCTACCGCGCCGAGCGGGTGATGTTGACCGAATTGGTCGGCCAGGTACCGCTGACCGTCCCGGTCGCGCTCAGCATCAGCCGTCACAGGGATGCCGTGCTCGTGGTGTGGCGCGTGGAGGACGAGACGGCGCGGCTGGCGGCGCTGCTGCAACACGCTCAGCGCCTAGGACGTGTCGGCGGGTTCGAGGAGAACGCGGCCACCGGCGAAATCACCTGGAGCAGCCAGCTGTACGCCCTCTACGGCCTGGAGCCTGCCGCCGACCCGATCCCGGTCGCGCAGCTGCCGAGTCACGTCCACGACGACGACTCGGAAGCGGTACGGGGATTCCTGCGAACCCTGCTGCGCTACCGTCGCTCGGCCTCCACGGCGTTCCGTCTGATCCGGCCGAACGGCGACGCCCGTCATATTCGGATCATCGCCGAACCGGTGGTCGACACGGCGGGACACCTGCTCGCCATCCGTGGCGCCTACCAGGACATCTCCGCCCAGCACTGGACCGAGGTCGCGCTGTCGGCCACCCAAGACCGCCTCGCGCACAGCGAACAGCAGGCCGCCGAACAGAGCAGGCTGGCGCTGCAACTCCAGCAGGCGATCATGCCCGCTGCGCAGCCGTCCATCGAGGCGTTCGGTCTGCGCATCGCGGTGCGCTACCAGCCCGCCGACCAGGACTATGTGGTGGGCGGCGACTGGTACGACGCGGTGACGCTGCCGTCCAAGCAGATCCTGGTGTCGGTCGGCGACATCACCGGCCACGGCATCAAGGCGGCCACCGGCATGGTCGTACTGCGCAACGCTCTGCGCGGCCTCGCGGCCACCGGCGCCAAGCCGGGGCAGATGCTGACCTGGTTGAACCTGGTGGCACATCACCTGACCGACGACATCTACGCCACCGCCATCTGCGGCCTCTACGACCCCCAGACTCGGATACTGCGATGGGCTCGTGCGGGTCACCTGCCGCCGGTGCTGGTGCGCGCCGGACGGGCGTCCGCCCTGCCTCCCCCTGACGGGATGCTGCTCGGCGCTGTGGCGGAGACGACGTACGAGGAAGCCGAACTCCAGCTGGAGCCGGACGACATCTTCCTGCTCTACACCGATGGGCTGATCGAGCGCCGCGACCGGCTCTTGGACGACTGTGTGGAGCGGTTGCTCGCCATGTCTGCCCAGTTCACCGGAAGCCTGGAAGACCGCCTGGACCATCTGCTCGATCACAGTGACGCCAACACGGACGACGACACCTGCGTGGTGGGCATTCAAGTGGGACCGGGCGACGGCACCGGGTGAGCGGCCGGTCAGCGTCGGCGGGTGTACGACACTCCCAGAAAATCTATCGTGGCGATAGTAGACATTCACCGTAGGTGCGGGTAATTTCTGTGGGGCGAACGAAGAAGTAAGTCTCGAGTGGCACGGGAGATGACGAACTGCCCGTGAAGGTGAAGACGGCGGGCGCGGCTGCGGGACTGTGACATTCGGCGGTCCCGCCGCCCGCCGGGCATTCAAGGTGAGATGCACGAAGAAATGAAGTACCCGTGAACAGAAAGGAGGAGTTGCCTACCGTCGCGTCGCCCACCGGCGTGTGTAGCTCGGGCGGCGACCGAAGCTCGGATACTTGTCGGAAGATGGTTAGTAATTCCCCTTAGTGCCCCGGTGCCATCAGGCACCGGGGCACTCGTCGCATGGAGGCACCACGATTTCTGAACCCACGACCGCGAACGAGAAGTTCGACGACGAGGACTACCCCGCCTACACGATGGGCCGCGCCGCGGACCTGCTCGGCACGACCCAGGCGTTCCTGCGCAGCCTGGACGAGGCGAAACTGATCACCCCGCAGCGATCCGCCGGTGGGCACCGCCGCTACTCCCGCTATCAGCTGCGCATCGCCGCGCGCGCCCGCGAACTCGTCGATCAGGGCACACCGCTCGAGTCGGCCTGCCGGATCATCATCCTCGAAGACCAGCTCACCGAAGCCCTGGAACGTAACGCGGCATCGAACCAGGACCGCGACGGACGCTTCGAACCGGAGACTGCACGATCAACAGCAGGCGCAAGCCTCGGGGACGCCGGCCCATCGCCACTGTCCAATGCCACGACAGTGGATATCGGCTCAGCACCGGCACACTCCCGCCCGCGCTGTCGATGACGAACTGCTCACGCTGATGCCTCGGTCGATGCGGAGCGTCGCGGGAACATTCGTCCTATAACCGGCGACGTCGGCCGGTCGATAGTGATGGTCCACTTTCGAGGAGGACCCCACCATGGCCGATGACACTCTCGACGACTTCCAGCGCGATGCCTTCACCTACGAAGGCAAGACCCGCACCCTGTTCCGCAAGGGCGCCGGACCCGCCGTGATCGTCATGGCGGAATTTCCCGGCATCTCGCCGCACATCTTCGACTTCGCGCGGCGAGTCGCGGCCATCGGGTGCACGGCGGTCGTTCCGCACCTGTACGGCACTCCCGGCCGAGATCCGAGTCCCGCCGCGCACGGACTCGCCTCGGCGCTGGCGAACGTTGCCGGACAGTTCGGCCCGATCTGCGTCAGCCGAGAGTTCGTCGTGCTCGCGACCGGACGTACCTCGCCGGTCGTGCAGTGGCTGCGAGCGCTGGCCGAGCACGAGCACCACCGCTGCGGCGGACCGGGCGTCGGCTCGGTCGGAATGTGCTTCACCGGCGGATTCGCACTGGCGATGGCGGTCGACGACCGATTGCTCGCACCTGTACTGTCCCAGCCCGGACTGCCCCTCGGACTCACCTCCCGGCAGAAGTACTCCATCGACCTGTCCCCGCCGACCTGGCCCGCGTCAAAGAGCGCTGCGCGGACGGATTGCCGGTCATGGGGTTGCGATTCCGCGGCGATCGTCGTTCGCCCGCCGAACGGTTCGAATTCCTGCGCGACCAACTCGGCGACGCGTTCACAGCCATCGAACTCGATGACGCCGACGCCAATCCCGATGCCGTGCTGAGCCCGCATTCGGTCCTGACCGAACATCTCATCGATGAACCCGGCCAGCCCACCCAGGCTGCGCTGCACCAGGTCCTGGACTTTCTCGGAGGGCGACTCCTGGCCGATCACCCACCGATCGGCCGGAACCCGTAGCGACGAACGCACCGCGCATGGTGCAGTCTCCGATCGAGGTTCGCCGAGAACATGGCAGCCGCTCGGGCGGGTCAGCCTACCGCCACCTCGGCGGCGTCAGCGGTCGCAACGGTCGCGGCAGCGGCCAACTCGGCCTCCTCGACGGTGCATCGGCCGAGACCGCATGCCGTCGCCACACCGTATGCGGTCCGGCCTGCGGCTGCTTCGAACATGGACAGGCTACGGATACTGTCTTGCGCTCCCTCCGGCGACACGACCCCTGCGATGACGCGCCAGTCCTTGTCCAGCCGGCGCAGCGGCCGGTAGAACGCCGGGTCCACCGGGGCCGGATGAGCACCGTAGGCACAGGGGATGTGCGCGGGCGGCAACGGCACCGCGCGAGCGCGCAGCTCGCGTGCGAGGGCGTTCAAGAGTTCGACCGCAGGCGCGAGATCACGCGGGGCGAGAAGCTCTTTGTGCCGGTAGTCGCCGTAGCAAAGGTGCACGATGGTCTGTGCGCCGATAGCGTGCGTCCGCGCGAGGAAGCCGGCCAACTGTCGTGCGACGAGACGGCCGATCGGCGCCCGCATACCGAACCGCGCCGCTTTCACCAGCGCGAGCTGAGCGATCGGCGACTCCACCTGCCAGGTGATCAGATCACCGTGATCCGCTGTGAGCTGGGCTATTTCGGCCAGCGCGGCCTCGACGAAGACCGGCAGGTTGCGCAGCGCGGGAGTCACCGTGCGAAGGTGACGCAGCGCGCGCCCGAGCGGGAGGCCGTCGGCCACCGCAGCGCCGCCGAACACGAAAAGGGCCAGGTCGAGCGGATTAGGTTGACTGATCTGCAATCTGGTGTCGGCCAGTTCGGGTTGCCTATCACGCAGTGCGCGGAAGGCGGTGACGGCCGCGGCGATGCGATCGACCCGGTCCATCGCCACGTGCCGGGGTTCGAGGACGGCGCCCCGGCGAATGCCGTAGACGCGCATGTCGGCGTAGTCGGCGAAGTCACCGCTGCGCACGACTTCGAAGACGTCGTCGTGTTTCTCCCGCGCGCGCAGGTACTCCACGACCCACGTGGGATCCAGATCCCGTGGAACGCCGGTAAGCCGGTGGCCTCGGCTGCGCTCGACGAACCATTCCAGCACCTCGCGGTCATCGGTCGTCAACGGTGCGGGCAAGCTGCCCACGAAGTGCACGAGTCGCGTCATCGCCTGTCCAACACGTAGTCCTCACAAACGGGCCGGCCGTCCGCTCCCGCTCGCGACCCCGATCCGTCGGTCATCGAGCAGCATAGGTCGATCGATAGCCAAAAGTTCGCCACTGTTGGGAATGCCGCGACAGCGAACTTCCTGTGAGCCGGTACGGCACAACGCCTCTCGAACCCCTGCTCGGCGTCGACCCGATCGCCGCCCCGAGGACCCATGCCGCCCTGATCCGGGCGGCGCCGCGACTACAACCGGCTCGGGTCAGCCGTGCAGGTGGTGACCGTCTCGGCTGTTATCCGGCAGGGTACGAGTCGAGCCACCAGACGTCGTGTGTAGTCCAGAGTGAACCGTGCCCGGACACACGCAAGCAGACGTTGTCGTGAAAACTCACCATCAAGCTCCCGTCGTCATCGACGGTGACGTCGTGAACGGTCAGGTTGAGTACATCGGCCAGGCGTAGCAGCCTGAGTTTTTCGTCGTCCTCTTCCCCTGAGCCCAGGACAGCGGGGTCCGGTATCACGGTGAAACTGCTATCGATGTAGAGGCGGACTTCCTGCGGAGATGCTCCGTCACGACCATCGGCGAATGTCACGTACGGCCACGCTTGCCGAATGCCGATTTCAACGACGAAGCGTTCGCGCAGGAGGGCGGGGGCATCGTCGCGGTTCATGACTGATCCTCGGCGGCTGTGAGGTCGATGTACTCCACGGTCCGGGTCGGCTGAATCAGAAAGAGCATCCAGGTCCTGTCTGTCGATGCAATGTGGTCGGTACGACGAGAATCTACGGTCCGTCGCGCGCGGCTACACCCGGGTTTCGAGACTCGGTCGCGGTGTTTGCCCGAATTCGGGCAAGTATGTGTAGATCGCGGACCGCGAGACGCTGAGCAGGCGAGCTACCGAAGAGAAGTTCCTCGGGGTGGGGATTCACATCCCTTGGGTGGGTAGTTGCCGCATATTTGCTCTCCGATGATTGGAGTGCACATCGCCGAAGCGTTCAAGTGAGGAAGAACGGGCTCTATGACATCTGCTCTCGACCAGGCACTTCTCACCCGCACCGCCGCGCAAGTGCGCGAGAACACCCCTATGTCGGCGCCACCGACGACGACCGTACCCGTCATCGAAGCGATTGCGACCGGTTCGCCCAGCCTGGTCCTAGACCAATCCGTCGCGGCGGAGTCGATGGCTGGGCAGTTCACCGATCAGCAGCAGCAGGACCGGACCAGACGCATCTTTCGCAACACCATGATCGACACCCGGAGATTCGCGGTCGACCCGCTGGATGCCCGCATCCACGCACCCAGTGGTGAAGCAGCGACGATCCAGGACCGTATGCGCCTGTTCTACCGCCATGCCGTTCCACTGGCGGTCGATGTGGCGCGGCGCGCGCTCGACGGTGTCGATCCGGCCGACGTCGGACTTCTCGTCTTCGCCACGAGCACCGGCGTCATCGCGCCCGGCGTTGACGTCGCGGTCGTCGAAGACCTCGGACTGCCTCGGTCGGTCGCTCGCCTGGTGGTCAACTTCATGGGCTGCGCGGCAGCGATGAACGGAATTCGCGCCGCCTCGGACTTCGTCCGGGCCAACCCGCACAAGAAGGCGATGGTCTTGTGCATCGAGCTCCACTCGGTGCATGCCGTCCCCGCCGAAGACGCCAACGACGCGGTGAGCGGCAGCCTGTTCGGGGACGGCTGCGGCGCGGTCGTCATCGGGGCGCACCGAGGCGACGAGCGGACCGAAGCCGGGACGATCGTCATCCGGGACCAATTCACTCATCTGTTCGAGGCCACCGAGGACGGCATCGCGGTCGCCGTCAACAACGACGGCATCACGTGTGAGCTGTCGAAGAACGTACCCCGGTACATCTACAACGGCGTTGCTCCCGTCGTCGAAGACGTTCTGCGCCGCAATGGATTGCGGCAGTCGGACATCGATGTGTGGGCAATCCACCCGGGCGGGCCGAAGATCTTGCTCGAATCCGCGCGATCGCTCGGCCTCCCGCCGGAAGCCTCGTCGGCGAGCTGGAAGGTTCTCGGTGAGTACGGAAACATGTCGAGCGTCTCGCTGATTTTCGTGCTCGAACGGATCTCCGCTCAGACCGGGGCCGACAAGCCGATCTCGGCAGGCATCGCGTTCTCGTTCGCGCCGGGGATCACGATCGAAGGATTCGTCTTCGACCTCGTTCGCCGGTGATCGTGCTGTCCGGCGGCCATCCATCGAAGGCACGGGGTGCTGTGTCCGGCACCCCGAGCCGGCGGTGGCGATGTCGTCAGTCGAGGAAGCGCTGCAGTTCCGCGGTGACGAACTCCGGGTTCTCCTCGACGAGCCAATGTCCCGCCCGCGGCACATCCACCGCTCGCACGATATTGGTCAGGCGCGGGGACACTGTCGCTCGGACCGCATCGAGTTGTCCTTGGGCGGTCATGAGAAGGGTGGGGACATGCGTCGGTGCTGCCGCCATGGTGTCGCGGACGTCTTCGTCGAGGGCTCGATACAGCTCGAAGCCACCCGACAGAGCCGCGGGTCTGCTGTAAGTACGTGCGAATTCGTCGATCTCGGCATCGGTGAAGGGGGCTCGCTCGGATGTGCCGCCGAATGCCGTTCCCTCGAAGGAGACTTGGGGGTAGAAGAGGGCCAGATACTCGCGGACGTCGTCGCCGACCACCGTTTCCGGGACCCTCCGCTGGGCGTGGAAGGCGAGATGCCAGCTCAGTGAGCGGTATGTGGGCGCATCGATCGCGGGTCCCGGCAGCGGCAGGTCGAGGTAGCCGAGGCGTGCGGTGTCGGCGGGGAATTGCGTGGCGTACTGGAATGCGACGGCGGCGCCGAAGTCATGGCCGATGACGCGGGCGTCGCGCACCCCGAGCCGGTCGGCGATGAGGGTGTGGATATATCGCGCGAGGGTGGCCTTGTCGTAGCCGGTCGGTGAGCCGGTGCTGTCGCCGAGTCCGGGGAGGTCGACGGCGTAGACGGTGTGGTGTTCGGCGAGTGCGGGCATGATGGGCCACCAGCCGTACCAGGTCTGTGGCCAGCCGTGGATGAGGATGACCGGCGTACCGCTACCGCCCGTCACATAGTGCATGCCGACTCCGTCGGCCTCGGCGAATTCGTGCCGGAAAGTGTCCTCGAACGCGGGGTCGCCGTGGGTGGCGGCAGCGTAGGGGGCGACGTCGGGGTCGGTCGTGACGCAGGCTGCCGCGCCCATCGTCATCCCGAGGGTGAGCGCGACGGTAGCGATCGCGCGCGCGGATCGGAGGAGGCAGTGCCTCGGCCACGGGGTCGCGGTGATCATGTGTTCCTTTTCCTGGAAAAGACGTCAGCGGCCGGTCGTGCCGTCGATCAGTTCGCGGAGAATGTCCGCGTGGCCCGCGTGGCGGCCGGTCTCCTCGATCATGTGGGTGAGTGCCCAGCGGAGGGTAGGAGCGGGACGGTCCGGTCGCGACCGTGGGACGGGTGCGCCGAGATCGGTGCATTCGTCGAGGATCTCGTTCGCACGCTCGACCGTGTCCCGGTAGCGGGCGACGACATCGGCCACGCTGTCGGCCGGTGCGGCCTGGAACGTCGCCTGCCAATCGGTGACCTCGTCCCCGAGGAACATGGAGCGCTCGACGACGGTCAGGTGATTCAGCAGGCCGAGCAGGTTCGTGCCCGACGGCACGGCGGCTGTTCGCACCCGTGGTTCGGGGGCGCCGTCGACCTTCGCTGCGATCGCGGCCCGCAGGTAGTCGAGGAATCCGCGCAGGATCTCGGCTTCGCTGCCTCCGGTCCGGGGCGGCGGGGTGTCGTGGCGTCGCCCGGTGGTTGGCACGCTGGTCTCCTTCGTTGGATGCGGGTCAGGCGGTGCGGCGAATGAGCAGGACGTGATCGGTGACCTCCGCAGTGCGCCCGTCCGGTCCGGTCGCGCTTCGCCGCGGTGCGTCGGCCCGCTCGACTCTCCAGCTCGCCCAGTCCAGCCCGATTCCCGCGGCGACCTCGTGCGGGGTCGGATACCGGAGGTCAGGGTCCTGGTTCCATGACCATGGCGCGGTCGAGCCGTGGTCGACCACCAGCAGTCGGCCGCCCGGACGCAGCGCGTGCGCGCCTGCGCGCAGGACGGTTGCCCGATCCAGGCCGAATGGGGTGTGCAGGTAGTGGGCGCAGATCAGGTCGAACGCGCCCCGCGGGAAGGACTCGCGCAGGTCATGCCGCTCGGCGGCGACGCGATCGCCCAGGTCGTGCGAGCACGCGAGGCCGATGAGTCGCTCGACCGCGACGGCCGAGATGTCTACGGCGGTGACGTGCCATCCGCGACGGGCCAGCCACAGTGCGTCGCCGCCTTCACCACATCCGAGGTCCAATGCGTCGCCGGGTGACAGACACGAGACCGTCTCGGCGAGAAGATCGTTCGGCCGGGGGTCGGCGGCGGCGGGCAGGTCGGCGTAGAGGCCGTTCCAGAACGTGACGGCGTCGGTGGTGCTCATTCGAGACTCCTTCTGTCGGAACACGGTCAGTCTCGGTAGCCACACCACGCATTGGCACGCACTCTTGCCGTTTCGGCAAGATGAGCTGATGGACCGCGAAACAAACGACGTGCTCGACGCGGTGGGGCCTCGGCTGCGCGCGTTGCGGCGCGACCGCGGAATCACCCTCGCCGATCTCGCCACGACGACCGGCGTATCGGAGAGCACGCTGTCCCGACTGGAGAGCGGGCAACGCCGGGCGACCCTCGAGTTACTGCTGCCGCTCGCTCGTACCTACAACGTTCCGCTCGACGACCTCGTCGGCGCCCCGCGCACCGGCGATCCCCGGATACACCTGAAACCGATCCGGCGTTTCGGGATGGTCTTCGTGCCGCTGTCGCGACGGCCGGGCGGAGTCCACGCGTTCAAGATGATCATCCCCGCGCGACCGGAACCGCTGGAACCGACACCGCAGACGCACGAAGGCTTCGAATGGCTGTATGTGCTCAACGGCCGCTTGCGGCTCGTGCTCGGCGAGCGCGACCTGACGCTGCCACCCGGTGAGGCGGCCGAATTCGATACTTCCTTGCCGCATTGGCTGGGCAGCGCCGACGGCGGCGCGGTCGAGCTTCTCATCCTGTTCGGTCTGCAAGGGGTGCGATCACACGTACGCGCCGACCCCGACCGGTGAACTCGACCACTTCTTTCGCCGGGGCACGAACACTCCGGGCGCACTCGACCATGCGCCGGATCGGCTCTCGGTAGTAATCAACGGGCCAGCCCAGCCGGGTAGCAGAAAGCGAATGGGCCTTGCCGGAAGCGGCAAGGCCCATTGGCCGAGCAGTCGACCGGCTATTGCGTCGGCGCGGGTCCGCATTCCTTGCCCATCACGTCGGGCAGGTGCGCCCATCCGGACGAGCAGCTCACTATCTCGCCGCCGTTCACCCGGAACGGCTGCGTGATCTCTCCGCTCATCGGTGCACCGTCGGACGCCGTGCACTCCAGAGCGGTCACCCTGCCCTCCCACACCGGCGAATGGGACGAACAGTTGTAGCTCCACATCTCCTGCGCGGAGACGGTGGGCGGACAGAACAACAGCGCCGCCGCCGCGGCGAAGAACGGGGGAAGACCCAGACGAACGAGGCGTGTGGCTTTCATGACGATCTCCTTGTCCTGGTTCCGTGCGATCTGAATCGGTAACCGTCCCGGACGGGCCGTCCGAGCGGTATCGAGCAGAAACTGCGTGGTTGCTCAGGAGAGAACGTGCACACTGCGGGAGGAACGCTACGCGGAGGTGGCGATGCCGGGTGCGGAATGCCGGTTGCTGTGATCATCCGGATATGACGGCTGCCCACCGGCGCCTCGAGCGGGCACTTCGAAACTCTACGTGCGGGTAACACCCGCACGCTGTGTAGATATCTGGGATAAAGGTGCACACTACGCGAGACCGGGGGTCGCACACCCCGCCCGACCGGGCCAACGCTTAGGAGAGGAAGGAACCGGCAAGTGTTCAGCCGCATTGCCATCGTGAACCGGGGCGAGGCCGCCATGCGCCTCATCCACGCCGTCCGAGATCTGGCTGCGGAGACCGCGCTGCCGATCGAAACCGTCGCCCTGCACACCGACGTCGACCGCCACGCGACGTTCGTGCGAGAAGCCGACATCGCCTACGACCTCGGCCCGGCATCCGAGCGCCCGTACCTGGACCTGAAGGCGCTCGAGCGTGCGCTGGTGGAGACCGGCGCCGACGCCGCCTGGGTCGGCTGGGGTTTCGTCGCGGAGGATCCGGCGTTCGCGGAGCTGTGCGAACAGATCGGTGTCACCTTCATCGGCCCCAGCCCGGAGGCGATGCGCAAGCTCGGCGACAAGATCGGCGCGAAGCTGATCGCCGAGGAGGTCGGCGTGCCGGTCGCGCCCTGGAGCCGCGGTCCGGTCGAGACCGTGGACGCCGCCTTGGCGTCCGCGGCCGAGATCGGCTACCCGCTGATGCTGAAGGCGACCGCCGGCGGCGGCGGACGCGGTATCCGGGTGATCACCGATGAGGCCGAACTCGTCGACGCCTATGAGCGCACTCGCCAGGAGGCCGCTCGGGCGTTCGGCAGTGGTGTGGTCTTCCTGGAGCGGCTCGTCACCGGCGCCCGGCATGTCGAGGTCCAGGTGATCGCCGACGGCCAGGGAACCGCGTGGGCGCTGGGTGTCCGCGACTGCTCGGTACAGCGGCGCAACCAGAAGATCATCGAGGAGTCGGCGTCACCGGTGCTGAGCCCCGAGCAGGCAGCCGAACTCAAAGCCTCGGCCGAGCGGCTGGCGATCGCGGTCGGTTACCGCGGAGCAGCGACCGTCGAATTCCTCTACCACCCCGGTGACGATCTCTTCGCGTTCCTCGAGGTCAACACCCGCCTGCAGGTCGAGCATCCGATCACGGAATACACCACTGGTTTCGACCTCGTCCGGGCGCAACTGCTGGTGGCCTCAGGAGGAAGGCTCGAGGGCGAACCCCCGGTCGAGCGCGGGCACGCCATCGAGGCCCGGCTCAACGCCGAAGACCCCGACCGCGACTTCGCCCCCGCCCCGGGCCGCATCGCGCGCCTGAACCTGCCCGCCGGTCCGGGTATCCGCGTCGACACCGGCGTCAGCGAGGGCGACACGATTCCCGCCGACTTCGACTCGATGATCGCCAAGATCATCGCCTACGGCCGCGACCGTGACGAAGCGCTGGGCAGGCTGCGCCGGGCGGTGGCGCAGACCCGGGTGGTCATCGAAGGCGGCGCGACGAACAAGAGCTTCGTGCTCGACCTGCTCAACCAGCCCGAGGTGATCGACGCCAGCGCCGACACCGGCTGGATCGACCGCGTCCGCGGCGAGGGTCGCCTCGTCTCGCATCGCCACTCGGCCGTCGCGCTCGCGGCCGCCGCCATCGAGGCCTACGAGGAGGAAGAGCGGGTTCAGCGGCACCGGTTGCTGTCCACCGCGTCCGGTGGACGTCCCCAGGTACAGCACGAGAGCGGTAGGCCGCTCGACCTGAAACTGCGCGGCGCGAGCTACCGCGTGCGCGTCGCGCGTATCGGTGCCCATCGGTTCCGCATCGGCATCGAGGCCTGTGGCGAAATCCGCACGGCCGACGTCGACCTCGAGCGCTTCGATCGGCACACCGGGCAGATCGTGGTGAACGGCGCCCGCTACCGCTTGACCATCGGCACACACGGGCCGATCCACCTGATCGACGTCGACGGTGTGACGCATCGGATCAGCCGCGACGAAGGCGGTGTCGTCCGCTCCCCCGCACCCGCCCTGGTCGTCGCCACGCCGCTGGAGGTCGGCGCCGAGGTCGAGGCGGGCGCGCCGGTGCTCGTGCTGGAGAGCATGAAGATGGAAACGGTGCTGCGCGCGCCGTTCCGCGCTCGCCTGAAGGAGTGCGGCGTCTCCGTCGGCACCCAGGTGGAGACCGGTGCGCCGTTGCTGCGGCTGGAGCCGATCGCCGAGGACGACGAGGCCGAGGCCCCCGCGGCGACCGAGTCCGTGGAACTGGACCTGCCCGGCGAGCCCGGGCAGGTCGAGCCGCACGAGCGCACCACCCGCGGTCAGCAGGACCTGCGCAGTCTGCTGCTCGGCTTCGACGTCGACCCGCACGACGACCGCCGGGTGCTCGACGAATACCTCACCGCGCGCCGGGCTGCCATCGCGGACAACCGAAGGCCGCTGGCCGAGGAGCTCGAGCTGGTGCAGGTCTTCGCCGACCTCGCCGAACTGACCCACAACCGGTCGTGGGACGAGGACGGCGGCCAGGGCCATGTCCACAGTGCCCGCGAATACTTCCACACCTATCTGCAGAGTCTCGACGTCGAACGGGCCGGGTTGCCCGAGTCCTACCAGGCCAAGCTCGCCCTGGCGCTCGGGCACTACGGGATCACCGATCTGGAGCGCACCCCCGACCTCGAAGCCGCGGTCTTCCGGATCTTCCTCGCCCAGCAACGCCCGTCCGACACCGCCGCGGTCATCACCACACTGCTGCGCGAGTGGCT
Source organism: Nocardia sp. NPDC041819 (assembly GCF_055590505.1). NCBI lineage: Bacteria > Bacillati > Actinomycetota > Actinomycetes > Mycobacteriales > Nocardiaceae > Nocardia > Nocardia sp. NPDC041819. Next base: position 369,473 of record NZ_JBVJAP010000006.1, read on the forward strand.
GCGGGAGCCGGTTCCGGACCGGGCGCTGCGCGAGCCCGTCGGTCTCGTGCTGGAGCGGCTCGTGGCCACGACGCAGGTGCGCTTCCCCGTGATCGCCGATCTCACCCGCGGCCTGGTGTTCGCCTGGTACGGCCAGCCCCTGCTGCGGCGTAATCGCGCCCGCGTGTACACCAACGTCCGCAGGCACCTGCGTCACCTGGACGCGCACCCGAATTCCCCCGATCGCGCCGAGCGCATCTCCGACATGGTGCGCAGCACCGAACCGCTGGTGCGACTGCTCGGCCAGCGACTGGAACGCGGCTACCCCGATCACACCGTCATGCTGGAGGTGCTGACCCGCCGGTACTACGGCAACAAGGGACTCACCGGCGTGCACACCCACGAGGTGGGCGGCTGCACATTCGTGATCGCCGAGCGAGCGGGCTCGAGCCTGGTGTCCACCGCGGTGAGCTTCGACGCGCTCGACACCGCGCTGCGCGGGCTCACCGAACTGGCCGCGGGCGCCGCGTCCATCGACGCCGACATCTACCTCAGCTGGGAGAAGCAGCCCGGCGACTTCGACGCGATGGCGGCGGCGCTGCACGAGGTCATCGGCACCCACCAGTGGCCGAGCCAGGTGCACCGCATCACCGCCACGGTCGCGGGTAGCGGCGGCGCGGTGATGCACCACCACTTCACCTTCCGCCCGTCCGCCACCGGCATGGCCGAGGAGCGGCTGATCCGCGGCCTGCATCCCTACATCGCGCAGCGGATGCAGCTGGAGCGGCTGCGCAAGTTCGACCTCACCAGGCTGCCGTCCTCGGACGACGACGAGATCTACCTGTTCCGGTGCGTCGCGAAGGAGAACCCGGCCGACGATCGTCTCATCGCGTTCGCGCAGGTGCGTGACCTGGCGGCGCTGCGCGAGCACGACGGCAGGCTGCTCGCGCTGCCCACGGCCGAGAGCACCATCGCCACCTGCGTCGACTCGATCCGCCGGGCACAGTCACAGCGGCCGTCGGCGAAACGCTTCAACACCAACCGCATCGTGATGTACATCTGGCCGCCGATCGACGTCACCCGGGCCGAACTGCAGACCATCGGCGGACACGTGCTGCCCACCGCCGCGGGTGCTGGGCTGGAGGAGATCCTGCTCATCGCGCGGCAGCGGGACCCGGGCACCGGCGAGCTGACCAAGATCGCCGTCCGTATCTCGTTCGGCGCCACCGGCAGCACCGAGGTGACCGTCGGCGAGCCCACCGACGAGCCTGTCGAGCCGCTGGACGAGTATCGGCAGAAGGTGCTGCGGGCTAGCAGCCGCAACACCGTGTACCCCTACGAACTGACCGGTCTGCTCGGTGATTTCGCCGAGTACGACCTCGACGAGAACCACACGCTGGTACCGGTCGACCGGCCCAAGGGACGCAACACCGCGGCCCTCGTCGCGGGCGTGGTGACCACGCCGACCGAGCGGCATCCGCAGGGCGTCACGCGGGTCGCACTGCTCGGTGATCCGACGAAGTCGCTGGGCGCGCTGTCGGAGCCGGAGTGCCGCCGCGTGATCGCCGCGCTGGACCTCGCCGAACGGATGCAGGTGCCGTTGGAGTGGTACGCGCTGTCCTCCGGCGCGCGGATCTCGATGCGGTCCGGCACGGAGAACATGGACTGGGTGGCGGCGGCGCTCAAGCGCATCGTCGAGTTCACCCAGGACGGCGGCGAGATCAACATCGTGGTGGCGGGCATCAACGTCGGCGCGCAGCCGTACTGGAACGCCGAGGCGACGATGCTCATGCACACCAAGGGCATCCTGGTGATGACGCCGGACTCCGCGATGGTGCTCACCGGCAAGCAGGCGCTCGACTTCTCCGGCGGTGTGTCGGCCGAGGACAACTTCGGCATCGGCGGCTACGACCGGGTGATGGGCCCCAACGGGCAGGCGCAGTACTGGGCGCCGAACCTGACCGCCGCGCGGGACGTGCTGATGTCGCACTACGACCACACCTACGTCGCACCCGGCGAGCAGGCGCCGCGGCGAGCGCGGACCAGCGACCCCATCGATCGCGATGTCTCCGACTTCCCGCACGTCGCGGCGGACAGCGACTTCGCGACCGTCGGGGAGATCTTCTCCGCCGCGAAGAACCGGGACCGCAAGAAGCCGTTCGATATCCGGACCGTGATGCGGGCCCTGTCCGACCAGGACCACCCGGTGCTGGAGCGGTGGGCGGGCATGGCCGACGCCGAGACCGCGGTGGTGCAGGACGCGCATGTCGGTGGCATCCCGGTGTGCCTGCTGGGCATCGAGTCGCGGGGTGTGCCGCGACGCGGCTTCCCGTCCACCGACGGCCCGGACACCTACACCGCGGGCACGCTGTTCCCACGGTCGTCGAAGAAGGCCGCGCGGGCGATCAACGCGGCCAGTGGTAATCGACCGCTGGTCGTGCTGGCAAACCTGTCCGGCTTCGACGGCTCGCCCGAATCGATGCGGAAGCTGCAGCTCGAGTACGGTGCCGAGATCGGGCGCGCGATCGTGAACTTCCGCGGCCCCATCGTGTTCTGCGTGATCTCCCGGTATCACGGCGGCGCGTTCGTGGTGTTCTCGAAGGCGCTGAACCCGAACATGACCGTGCTCGCACTGGAGGGCTCCTTCGCCTCGGTGCTCGGTGGCGCTCCGGCCGCCGCGGTGGTGTTCGCCGGCGAGGTCGACACCCGCACCGCGGCCGATCCGCGGGTGCGGGACCTGGAAGCGCGTGCCGCGAACGCATCCGGCACCGAGCGCGCGTCCTTGACCGCGGAACTCGACGAGATCCGGTCGTCCGTCCGGACCGAGAAGCTCGCCGATGTGGCCGCGGAATTCGACCGCGTGCACGATATCCGGCGCGCTGTCGAGGTGGGTTCGGTCGACGCCGTCATCCGCGCCTCCGAACTGCGCCCGCGCATCATCGAGGCCATCGAGGCGCGCCTGGCCGGGTGATCCGATCGCCGTGGCCGTACGTCCGGCGAGTCCCCACCGCGAGCGGTGACGACTTGCCGGACGTACGGCCATTTCGGTCAGGAAGACCCGCATCAGCGGGCACCTACCCGATATCGACTACCCGAGCCCATGCGGGCGGCGCGTCGGGAACGTAATCGGGATCCTGTTCGCGCCACGAAGTGTCGTTCTGCCGCCGGAACATGCCCACCACCGTCCGGCATGGTGGCCGTCTGGCCGGCCAGGGTGTCTGGCCGTCGGTCAGGATCACGAGGGCATCGGGCCGGGGTTGGGTTCGCAGGGCTTTGGCGATCCCGGTGCGCAGGTCCGTGCCTCCGCCGCCCACCAGCGGTATTCGCTCGGCACGACACAGCGGGTGCACGATCCTGGCCGCCGCGTCACACGGCAGCACGGTGACCAGGTCGCGGCGGCCGCCCACGGCACGGGAGATAGCCGCTACTTCGAGCAGCGCGCTGCCCAGTTCGGTGTCACTGACCGACCCGGATGTGTCGATGAGCACCGAGACCCGAGGTGGCGTTCGCCGCAGACTCGGCAGCACCACGCCGGGCACCCCGGCCGAGCGCCGCGCCGGCCTGCCATAGGTGTAGTCCTCGCCCGCACCGGCGCCGCAGACCGCTGAGCGGACCGCCGCTCCGAGCAGATCGCGCCATGGCTGTGGCGGGTGGAAGGCCTCTGCCGCCCAGCGCTGCCATGCTTTGGACGCGTTCCCCGGACGGCCGATGATGCCCTGCGCCACCTGGAACCGGACGGCGTCTCGTTCCTGTTCGCTCAGGCCGTCGGCACCGTCGGGCCCCAGCTCCCACTCGCGTTCCAATCCGTCGGCGCCGCTACCGCAGTCGAGCCAAGCTATGCCCTGCGTATCCGGCCCGAGCCGGAACCTGCGCAGGTAGTCCTCCATGAGCTCCCCCTCGGGCAACCCCAACGACGCGGGCGTGACAGCGTCGCCGGGCCGGGCCAGCCCGTCGCCGAATGCGTCGTCGTTGATTTCGCAGTCCGCGGCGATGTTCATCCGCAATCGTTCCGCCGGGCCGGTCAGCTCGTGTTGCCGGGCGAATCGGTCACTGCGACCGTGATGGTCGCGCAGCAGATGCGACACCTCGTGCACCCACACGGCGGCCAAATCCTCCACCGAAGTCAGGTCCACGAAGGCCGGCGAAACGTAGCACCGCCAGTGCCGGTCGACGCCCATCGTCGGTACTCGTCGCGACTCGACGACGCGCAGTGCGAACAGAGCGGTCGCCAGATACGGCCGCACTCTGGCGGCGTGCAATCGGGCGGCGAAGAGCTTGTCGCGGTCCAGTGTCCCCGGCGCGTTCGCGATCATCGGCCTGCCCTCGCGGCGACGCGGCCGGCTGCCCGATCCGCTTCCCGGGACACCGACACCACTCCGGCGAGTTCCTCGATCGCCGCGGGCACCTCCCAGTCGTCTCGGCGCAGCGTGGCGAGAGTGGTTGCGGGAACGACGATCAGATCCGGGGCGCCGGTTGCCGAAGCCTTGACCAACAGCGCCCATGCCGCATCCCAGCGGGACTTCTCCGGGCGTTTACGGACTGCCGCCACAACGCCGTCGAGAACGGCCTGGCGCAGATCCCCTCGGTCGGGCAATGCGGCGCCCGCCGGATCGGCGAGCAGCGCCTCCGGGTCCGGGAGGTCCATCCGGTCCAGGCCGGCCAGCAGTTCGAAGCCCGGCCCATCTCCCACGGTGCCCCGGACCAGCAGGGAAAGCACATCCCGGGACGAACCGGCCGCGGTGGCGAACGCGATCAGCCACAGCGTCATCTCCCAGCTTCGAGGCGACGGCCAAGGACCACCCCGGCGGGTTTCCGTGCTGGGGATCTGATGCACGAGAGCGGGACGAGCCGCGAGGAGCGTACACACCGCGCGGCGGGCGAAAGCCACTGCCTCGCCCAACTTCTCCGGAGCCAACCGCGGCAGTGTCGCGTGCGGCCAGGTCCCGCCGAGGCCGCGGACGACGACGTCGTGATCGTGCATCCATTGCAGATGCACGAACCGGTTGGCCAGCGGCGGGCTCAGCTCCCAGCCGTCGGCCGCCGAGGATCGCGGGTTGGCCGCGGCCACGATCCGGACACCCGGGGGCAGTTGGACGGCGCCGATCCGCCGCTCCAGGACCAGCCGGAGCAGAGCGGCTTGCACGGCGGGCGGCGCGGTGGACAGCTCGTCGAGGAACAGCAGCCCGCGGCCGGCCCGGACGAGCCGTACGGCCCAGTCCGGCGGAGCCATCGGGACTCCCTGTTCGGCGGGATCGTCTCCGATGACGGGCAGGCCCGAGAAGTCCGACGGCTCATGCACACTCGCGATGACCGTGGTCAGCGGAAGGTCCAGGTCGGTGGCGAGCTGGGTCAGGGCCGCGGTCTTCCCGATCCCCGGTTCACCCCACAGGAGAACCGGCAGGTCGGCGGCCACGGCCAGCGCCAGGGCCTCCAGCTGGGTGTCGGAGCGTGGTTCCGTGGTTACCTCGCGCAGCCGGGTCAGCAACTCCTCGGCGACGTCGAGTTGGGAGGGGTGAGCCGGATCGGCGGACGTGCGGACAGCAGAAAGCATGTGATCACCTCGAGGGTCGGTGGAGCGAGTCGAGTGGACCTGGGGACGGAGGTCGCGAGGTCAGTGGAAGGTCGCGTGGCGCGGACGCGCACGGCGATCGCGTGGACGGCGAACCGGGGGAATGCGGCCGATTCCGGGCTCGGACAGGCCTGCCCGGAACAGTCCGTAGGTGATTCGCCGTCGCGCGGATGCTTCGAGTTCGCCGCGCAGAGCACCGTCGCGTAGTAATGCGTCGGGACCGAGCAGTCCCTCCACGATGGCCAGCGCGCCGCTGGTATCGCCATGGTCCAAACGTTCACGGACGCCTGCCAGGCAATCCGGATGACGGTGCGCCTCATCGATGGCTTGCAGGCAAGGCAACGGAGTGCCGGTCAGGGCGACCAGCAGTTCCTCTCGCCGGATCTCGGCCTGATCGTGGTCCAGCGCGGCCAAAACACCGTCGACCAGCCCGATCCGGTGCTGTTCCCCCTTGCACTGCACGATGCGCGGCGGACCTGCCCGCTCCGGGACGCGGGGCGGATCGCTCGGCGAGTAGTCGGATACCAGTGCCGCGGCGACCAGCGGATGCAGCCGATCGACCGCTATCGAGCCGGTACGGATCAGTTCCAGATCAGGCAGCACCCAGGTCGCCGCGTCGGGCAGGACCGGCAGCGCGGAGACGCCGCCGACCGGGTATCCCGACGCGATCCGCATCACGGGCGGCCCGCCGCCTTCGCCGGTGTCCAGGTCCAGAACCAGCCGCCGTCCGCCGCCGAACCGTACGACGAAAGTACTGCTGGGCCGTCCCTCGGCGTGGCGCAGAATCTCCGCCTCGGCCGCCCATCGGTCGACGGCGCAGCGGCGGACCTGCGGCACCGTGGCAAGCAACTGGGAGTCCAGCGTCGGGCGGTTGTCGGCGGGCCACTCGGCACCGGACCGGACCCGCAGCTCATCGACTCTGCGCGCGTCCCACAGATGGCGATGGAGATCCAGGCGGAAACGGCGGTCGGGACGAGGATGCGGATGCGGGCCGGTGCCGGTCCCGTCCCAGAGCGCGAGGCTGATTCGCTGACCGGCATCCGCCCACGCGGGCGCGGTCCGAACGACGAGGTGCACGGGACGTGCGCCGCCGCGCTGGTCCGGTGCCGCGTCGTACCGCGCCAAGGCGATGGTCAGACCCGGTCGCAGCAAGCCGTCAGGGGCCACCCTCGGCAGATGCCAGCGCAACAGGTCAGGAGCCAGATGGCGCAGATCGGCCCGAATTCGAGCCGCCAGTTCGTGCCCGTGGCTACGCGCCACCGACCGCAGGGTGAAATCGACATCGAAGCCTGCCGCGGCGCACGCGCCCGCCCAGTCCCCCACCCGACGGCGGGCGGCAGCAGACTCGATCATGGAGGGCGGCACGGCGAATTCACGCACACGCTGCCAGAAGGAAAGGCGGGAGTCGTCCTCATTCGCGATGTGAGTGAGCATCAGCACTCACCTTGCACGAATGGAACCCCCAATCTTTGAACAGAATGAGTGATCATCGCGTCGATCGTACAGTCCCTTACCGATACCGGCCAACCGAGGGAGTCTCGGCGGCAGCTTCACCGAGTCGACCCAATCGTTTCACCCTTGCTCAACACCTCCGAAACATGCTGTAACAGTTGGTGATTGGCAGCACCCGGGTGAACCTCGCACAGCCAGAAGCGATCCCCGGTGAGCCCGAGGCCGTGCGCGGCGGCCATTCACCAGGGCGGTCGCCGCCGCCGCGGCCGCGGTCGCCGCCGGTAGCCTCGCGGTCGCGTGTACCGCGAGCACCCCGAACGACTCGGATTCCGCCTCGACGCCGACTTCCCGGTGGACGACGGCATCCACCTCACTTCGACGATCGCGGCCGGCTCCTCGCCGACGGAAGCGCAACCGCCCCACAGTCTCGGCTGCGCGACTTACCGCGCGTCCGTCGCAGTCAGCACACGTGAGTCGGTGGCGTTGTCCAGCCGCGCGGCGACCCTCGGGTAGGTCGGATACTCGATGCCCGAGATGTACTGCACCGTCCGTACGACCTGGCACGAGTAGCCGAATTCGTTGTCGTACCAGACATACAGGATCGCGGTGTCGTCCTCGACGATCGTGGCATTGGCATCGATGATCGATGCTGCGCGCGATCCGATGAAGTCACTGGAGACGACGTCCGTGGCGGCGGTGTAATCGAGGTTCCGGCTCAACGGCCCGGCAAGGGAAACCTGACGCAGGTACTCGAGCACATCGCTTTTCGTCGTCTTGCGCTCCAGCTGCAAGTTCAGGATCGCGACCGATACATCAGGGGTGGGGACACGAATCGAGTTGCCGGTGATCTTGGCCTTGAAGTCCGGCATCGCCTTCGCGACCGCGGACGCGGCACCGGTTTCGGTGAGCACGAGATTGAACGGCGCGGACCGGCCGCGACGGTCCGCCTTGTGGTAATTGTCCAGGAGGTTCTGGTCGTTGGTGAACGAGTGAACCGTCTCGACGTGCCCGCGGATGATGCCGTACTCGTCATCCATGGCCTTGAGCGGCGGAACAATCGCGTTTGTCGTGCACGAGGCGCACGAGAAGATCCGCTGCGACAGGTCCAGGCCGCGGTGGTTCACGCCGTGCACGATATTCGGAACGTCGCCCTTGCCGGGTGCGGTGAGAACAACTTTCGCGATGCCGGGGCGCAGATGCTGCGACAGCCCGTCACGATCACGCCACCTGCCGGTGTTGTCGATCAGGATCGCGTCGTTTATCCCGTACGCGGTGTAGTCGATCGTCGTCGGATCATCGCTGTAGATGAATTTGATCACGTTCCCGTTCGCGGTGATCGTGTCATTGCCGGTATCGACCTTGATCGTGCCGTTGAAGTGGCCGTGAACCGAATCCCTGCGAAGCAGCGACGCGCGCTTGGCCAGATCGTCGTCGCCTCCCTTGCGAACCACCACGGCACGCAGGTTCAAACCGTTACCCGATCCGGCCTTCTCGATGAGCAGGCGCGTGACCAGGCGACCGATGCGGCCGAAGCCGTAGAGGACGACGTCCCTGGGGCCTGGCGACTGAGCCTTGTTGCCGTTGGTCACTTCGGCCAGCACCGCCGCGGTGAATTCGCGGATCGACAGTCCGCGATCGTCGGTGCGATAGGTCATGACCAACTGACCGATATCGATTTTGCAGGGGCCCAGATCCAGATCGCTGAGTACTTGCAGGAAGGGAAGGGTCTGGTCCACCGACAACTCTTCGCCTTCGATCTGCCTCGCGAAGCGGTGCGTCCGCAGGATGCTGATCACCGACTTGTTCACCAGTGACCGGCTGTGCAGCAGGATCGTCACCCCTTTGCGCCGATACAACGTGCCGATGATGGGAATCATCGCCTCGGCGGCGGCTTCCTGGGCGTTCCAGCGGTCAAGTTGTTCGGTAGTCAACGCAGTCCTCGGATTCCTCGATATTCTCGCCGTATCGATGCTAGTGAGGGCCGCGATATCACTGCGATCGGATACCCACCGGTGAGATCGCCAGGTCGTGACGTCGATGGCAGCAAGCGGTCAGGCGCGGGCAGGCCGATCGAAGCGCTCGCGACCCGTCGGCGCATACAGTGCGTATTCAGCAGGTGACGTCCACTTCGGCAGCCTTCTCGAACGACACATGCACATGGTCGTAGTGATTGGCGGTCGGGCTCCCGCGGTCTTCCAGGTACGACCAACCGCTGCCGTCGTTGTACCGCTGCCGCCAGATCACGTACGTCACACCGAACCGCTGCTTGTTGGCCAGCACGAATTCGGCGATCGCGTCGCCGCGCGCGGAATCGGATGTCATGAGATCGAGCGCCAGGCCGGCACCGTGGTCGCCGTCGGCGCGCCCGACGGCGCCACCGACGTCGGTGAGGCCGAACGTCTTCTTGAGCAGGTTGCCCACCCTTGCCACATGCGGCCTCGTGCCGGCGAGTTCCGTCGAGCACGGAACGGAGGGAGGCGGGTGCTGTTGGGCGTTCTTCTCCGACGGTGGTGATGGCTCGACTGCCGCCGCGGCCGGCACCGGCTGAGTCATCGGCGGAACGATGGTCGGGACCGGGACGGTTTCGACGGCGGTCGACGGCCGCGAATCGACCGCCGCGACGTGCTGAGCGGCCGGGCCCGGTCGTATCGCCGCCCACAGCACGACGGCGAGAGTTGCCGCGACACCGCACACAGCCAGAGCGGTGAGCTTCCGGGCTGCGGTGCGTTTGCGGTGTTGGCCAGGCATTATGTCGGTTACCGGTTACTGTCGAGAACAGGTCACCGATACATTACGAAATGGTCGCGAAAATGTCACGCCGGTTGTCGTCAGTAGCGCCCCCGCTTCGGTTGCCGCCGCCGACCGGACGCGGTCGAGGGTGAATGCGGGGGCGGATCGGCTCCCACGGCAAGCGGGCAGGCCCCGAGGTGCGGCGAACTCGCAGTTCACCGTGACGGTTGTCGATGCCGGGCAGCCACCCGCTCAGCGGTTGCCCGACCACCACCGACATCGGCGCTCAGCGCATGCGCGTCGCGTACCACTCCTGCGGGCCGCCGCTGGAAATGTCCGCGCACGTCGTGGCGCGCGGAGGCGGTCGAGTGGGTCGGCGGCGGCGAACTTCTACCGGCTGAACCCCGCATCGGCCGCGGCGGCGGTGAGCGCCTCCAGGCCGAACGCCTCGACCGGGCCCAAAGCGCCGACGCCGAGCAGGCCGCCGTCCAGTGCGGCCTGTGCACCCCAGGCGAGGATCGCGCTGGTGAAGTCGTAGGGATCGACCCCGGCCAAGGTCACCGACGCCAGGACGCGGCCGGCGTCGTCCGATGCCTCGGCGACCGCCCAGGAGCGCGTGCGGGCCCGTGCTTCGCGCCCCGGGCCGCCGGTCGAGCCCTTCACGGCGCGTTCAAGCGCGCCTTCGGCCAGCCGTTTCACCGGCTCCACCCGTGCGAGCGCGCCGGTGAGCAAGGAGCCGGCCTGCATGGCACGAGCGGCCGCGGGCGGCAGGCCGAGGTAGACGTCGGCCTCCCGAAGCCGCGGGTAGGCGCGGCTCAGCGCGAGATGTTCCGATCCGGGAATCGATACTCCTGTACGCGGGCGGCCGGCGACGTCGAAGGTGCGGATCCGTGAGCCGGTGCGCTCGGGCACGATCCGGCCGCCGCGGAGGGCGAAGCCGTGTTCGAACAGCATCCCCGCCATGGACGCTCGAGTGCCCCCGCTGGCGCCGGGGCTGGCGATGAAGTAGCCGATGTCCGCGCGGACGGCGTCGGGCGCTTCGCGTAAGGCGAGACCGGCGGCCAGGTTGCCGGGCACGAAGTCGAACCCGAACGCGGTCAGCAGGCCCACTCCCGCCTTGCGGGCCTCGTCGTCGTGGTCGAACACCGTGCTGATGAATGGGCCTTCGCCGGTGGAGTCGAAGTAGTGCGCGCCCGCCGCCACGGCCGCGGCCAGTGCGGGTCCGCCGTATCGGAGAAACGGCCCGACCGTCGTCACCAGCACGTCGCCCCGGCCCAGCAGGGCCCGTACCGAGTCGGGCTCGGTCACGTCGGCGACCGCGGTCTCCGCGCCACCGAGGTCGGCGGCCAGTTTCTCGAGCGCGGCGGCATTGCGGGCAGCCAGCACGGGTGCGGCCCCGCGGGCGATCAAAGCTTCCGCGGTCAGGCGGCCGGTGTACCCGGTGGCGCCGAACAACACGATTTTCGGCATTGGCAGTCACCTACGTTTCTATTCGTTGGATGGACAGGGTGAAGTCGCAGTCACTCCGCACCGAGTGCGGTGTCCCGGCTACAAGATCATGACGGGTGCGGCGGATCCTCGTCCGGACGCGGTGTCCGGCATGTTCGGCACAGTCCTTACCGCCGAGCGCTGTTGTGCCCGTGGGTCGCCCTGCCCGATAGTTCTTCCATGACGGAGAGGCTGGCTCTGGTTGTCGCGTCGGAGTGCGCGGCATTCCCGCGACTCGGGTTCACCGGTGAGCTGGCCGCGGCGCTCTACGCGGCTTTCACCACGGCCGGCCATTGGCTACCGATCGGAGACGGCCCCCTGGTCGACCCCACGGTCATCGAACTCAAGCGGCGCGTCAAAGCCGCGTTCCAGCAGGCCGACGAACTGGGAGCGACGCTGTTGATCGCCTTCATCGGTCACGGGTTCACCGCCAACGACGAGGATTTCTATCTACTCGCCGCCGACTCGGAAATGCCTCTGGATTCCGATTCCGGCTTCAACCTGGTCAATGCCGTAGCCGAGCAATTGGGCAATACGCGGGCACTGGACGGGCTCATCGTTCTCGTCGATGCGTGTGAGGCCGGCACCGGCGCGATCGGCGCGGGGAACCGCTGGGTGCGGATGCTGGAGAAGACCGCGGGACGAATGGAACTGCTGGTCGCCTCGGACGACGGCAACGCATACGACGGATGTTTCAGTCGAACACTGTTGCGCACCTTCGATACCGGCCTACCCGGCAGCGGAACGAATCTGCTGTGCGCCGATCTCACGCCGGAGCTGAGCAGCGCGTGCCAACGGCAGACCGCACGGCATTTGTCCTTCAACGGCACTCAGGTGCGCCGCGGGGACCAGGGCCTGTGGCTGGTGCCCAACCGGTCCCGTTCCAGAGACGCGGTGACCGGCAGACCCGCGGCGGGTTTGGTGGATGATCTGGTGCGCAGCGTCTCTTTGACCTCGCACGTGCAGGAGACCCTCGCCGACATCGTCGAAGCAGGCGGCGATCGATTGCAGGCGTTGATCGGACCGGCCGGGGCCGGGAAATCGACACTGATGTCGCTGCTCATCCGGCCGGGCCTGGTGGCGACGTTGGATGCGTTGACCGCCGAATTCGTCACCGCCGCCGTCTTCCTGGACGTCACGAGCACCATCGAGTCGGTGCTTCTGGAGCTGTGCGACCAACTCGGCGCACGGTTCGGCGCCGAATTCGACGCGGTCCGCCGCGCGGTGCGGGCGGAGCTGACCGACCTGGAGCGGTTCAGCGCCTTCGAAATCGAGATCATGCGGCCACTGCATCGGATGCGGAGGGCGGGCCGACGCATCCGCATCCTCATCGACGGCCTCGACCAGCCGGAAGAGGGATGCCGCAGCAGCGTCCTCGCCGCCGTCGCCACGTTGACCACCGACGAACGGCTGCGCCACGTCCGGGTGATCGTCGGCATCCGGTCGGGCACCGACGTCGTGGATCATCCGGATATCGCGCATGCCCGCCGTGTCCACTTGCAACCACCCACCGTCCGGGAAGTTCTGGCGGAGGTGGTCCTCACCGAGGGCGCCATCCCCCACCGGCTCGACCGAACGCTGCACGAATTGCCCGACGATGTGCGCGGCGGATGGTTGATCCCGCGATTGATCACCGAAATCGATCGGCGCGATGCGAACATCGACGGCGCGGACCTGAGTTCCCTGGTGGCGTCGAGGTTCCACGCGACCCGTCGGCGTCGGGTGCACGAAGAGATCGCGCTGCCGGTCGGCGCGCTGCTCGCAGCGGTCGGCGTCGGCCCGACCGCGCCACTGCCGCTGGTCGGCGAAGCGCTCCAGCAGCTCGGGTGGCCGGTGCCGTTGCCGCGACTGCGCGACGTGGTGGTCGACCTCGGCGTGCTCGTCGCACGCGGCCATCCGGGTCTGGATAACGAAAGGGTCGGACTGTCACACGCGGCGTTCACCGGCCCGCTGCGACAGATCGTCTGCGCGCAATGGCCCACCGCACTGTTCGACGCGCACAGCGCACTCGCCGCCGCGTTCGACGCGGTAACCGGTCCGGATATCGATGCCTACGCGCACACCGCCGCGCCTCGACACTATCTGGCCAGCGGAAACTCCGCTCGCGCCGTAGCTTTCCTGGACGCCGCGGACACCCACCGGCGTCCGATCGACAATCGAGCGTCCTGGGCCAACTGGCTGGTGGCCTTCCAAGACACATTGCCGCCGGAACACCCGGACCTGTTGGCCGCCCGCGCCCGCTCGGCCCGATGGACCGGCGAGGCCGGTGAGCCGTTCGCGGCACGCGCGATGTTCGCCGGGCTCGTCGAGGATTGCACCGCGATGTTCGGTCGCGACCATCCGCAAACTCTCCTGCCGCGCGTGCAACTGGCCAACTGGCACGTCCAGACGGGTGATCCCGAGGGGGCGGTGACAATGCTCACCGAGCTGCTGGACTTGGAGCGGGACGAACGGGAGAAGCTGCGGATCCGCGCCGATCTCGGCTTCAGTACCGGCCAAGCCGGTGACATCGTCGGTGCGCGCGATCAGTACACCGCCTTCCTGCCGGAACTCGAAAGATTGCTCGGCTCGACTCATCCCGACGTACTGCACTCCCGCGACCAGTACGCCCGATGGGTCGGCGAAGCCGGTGACCCGGAACGAGCGCGCCGGCAGTTGCTGGAACTCGTGCCGATCTGCGAAAGCGTGCTCGGACCCGAGCACACCGACACGATGTGGGCCAAGGACAATCTCGCCAGGTGGACCGCGGCCTGCGGTGACCCGGATGGCGCCGCTCGTTTGTATCGCGAAGTGCTGGCCACGCGCGAGAAGGTTTCCGGCACAGAGCATCCGTTCACTCTCATGACCCGGCGGAACCTGGCCCAGTTCTACGCCGTGCATGGAAGCTACGCCGCCGCACTGGAACTCGGTTCCGATCTACCGGAGATCTGGCGGCGGCTCTACGGTCCGAATGACCGGGGAACCATCGATGTGACCGGGGATGTCGCAGAATGGACGGCCCGCGCCCAAATCGACCCGGGAGCAAGCGGTCCGGTGGGGGCAAAGCCAGCTTGACGGCTATTGACGATCACCGGCGGGACAGGACCCGCGCCCCTGGTGATCCGAACTTCGGAGGTGTCGGCAGCTTGCCGGAACGAAGCAATTCTCCGCGCACAGCCCGGACGCCTGTCGCCGGATTCGATGGATCGCCGTGACGATGAACTCGGCTTCGTGGAGCCTGGTGCGATCTACTTGACTGTGATCGTGATCGTCCGCGCGTGCGTCTCGGCGGGTAGTGCGGTGGTGTCGACCATCAGCACCTCACCGGTGTCCTGCATGCCGTTGGCGAGGAGTTTCGCCTTCAGTCCGAACGGCGGCTGATCGCCGGTGGCGGCCTCGACGCCGAAGTCACTGTCGGCGGCGATGTAAAGGGTCTTGCCCCCGTCGCGGGTGGCAACGCCCTCGATCTTGTCGTGGCCGAAGAACGTGCCGTCGGCGTTCAGGCCGTCCAGCAGGCCACCGAGGTCCAGGCCGGACTTCTTGGTGACGGGGGTGACGCCCGCCTTCCGCAGCGTGGCGACGCCATCGGCGGTGGACACGGCACCGACTAGGAGTTCCAGCGGCTTCCCGTCCACGAGCAGGCCAAGCTCCGGATGGTATTGCGTTCCCTCGACCTTCGCCCGCGGTCCGATATCGGTGGCACCGGTGATGTCGATGGTCCACAACTTCTTGTTCGCCTTGGGTGTTTTGTTTCCGTCACGCTCGTCGACCAGGAAGGTGGTGTTGCTCAGCGCCGTGATCTCGGAGACCGCGAGCTTCTGCTTCGGCTCCTCCAGCGGATAGACGAATTCGCTGACCTCCCGGGTCTTCAGATCCACGGTGACGATCCGGGCCATGGGCACCTCGCGCGTCGACGCGACACCCGGCTCGTTCAATGCGCTCTGCATGATGCCGACCAGGGTGCCGCCGTCCGGCGTGACGGTGAGCCCCTCCATACCCTGGTTGGGAGTGCGCAACGAAAGCTCCTCGGGCAGTCCTCGGCCCGGCGCCAGCCGTTCCAGCTCGGTGCCGTCGGCGCCGAAATGCACAAGGAACGGCCCGTACTCGTCGGACACCCAGAAACTGCCGTCGGGCATGGCGACCAGGCCCTCGGTGTCGAGGCCGTGATCAGTGGGCGGCAGGATGGCGCCGTTGAGGTCGCGCATGGTCTCGCCGGTGCCGGCGGAGGTGTCGACCAGCCCGTTGAACGGGCGGCCCGCCGAGTTCTTCAAGGGGATGACGCTTTCCAGCACCGCTTTGGTGCCGACCAGCTTGAACTTGGCGATGCTGGGCGTGAATGTCGGTGCGGGAATGAGCTTCTCGTTCTTGCCTTTGCCGTCCACATTCGGCCCGCGGTCGGTGAGACCATAGAACTCGTCGGTCGATCCGGGCACCGGCGTGAACGCCGACCCGTATCCGCTGCCCTGCAGGCTCACGCCACCGAACTCACCGAACGGCGGAATATCGGGGGTGAACAACTTCACGGCGTCGGTGGTGGTCACGGTGATGCTGTCGAGGCCGGTGTACCCGGCCGCCGGCGTGTACACCACCGCACCGTCGGTGCGCCGGGTGATCGCGCCGTGCTGCGGATCGGCGATCCCGACCGCGGCGCTGCCGCCGGTCTCGGCCAGCAGATCGTCCAGCGAGATCACCAAGGGCTGATCTCTGGTGGCGGTGAAGTCTGCCTCCGAGCTCGATGACGAGCAAGCCGACAGCACGGCGGTCGCGCACACGGCGACCATGACGAGTGGGCTTCGAGTCCCGTGGTGCGTTCTCATCAGCGATGCGTACCGTCCGAGCCCGATCATCAGTTGGCCTCGAGCTGAACATGAGCCGTCGATCCCCGCAATCATCCGATCATTCTGCCGTGACGCCGGCCTCGAGAAGTGTGGACGCCGCGGACGGTGGTGCGCGCCGCGGCCGGCCGGGTGGTCCGGCGCTCCACCACGTCGTCGAACCCCTCCGAACCTGGGACATCGGATTCGCCCGGCACATGATCGGCACCGAGGGCGTTGCTGACCAGGTGGAGTTGACGCCGCTGAGGATCGGTCAAAGAAGGGACGAGCAGGGTCGGCATCCCGACCTCCACGGCTGCGCCATCTCGGGAAGGCCGGTCTCCGACCATGAGGGTTTCCTCGGGGCGAGTGCCGAGTTGCTCGCACGTCACGCGGAATATGGCAGGGTCGGGCTTCTGTATCCCGTGCTCGTTCGACAGGACGAAAGTTTCGATCAAATCGGACAGCCCTGCCTCGGCGAAGAAGGGCCGGATGTCGAAGTGAATGTTGCTGAGCACACCTATCTTGTAGCCCTCCTCGAACAGAGTGGCGAGAGTAGCCGCGGCGTCGGCAGCGAAATGGTTGTAGGTCGGGTCGGAATCCACTGCGAAAAGCGCGTCGGAGAGTTCGGTGTCGAGTCCGGCGTCCGCGAAGACCGCGTAGTAGGTCTCCCGGTGACGAGCGGCGCTCGTGTTTCCCTGCGGTGATTGCAGGCGGTTCGGTTGGCCGGCGGCTGTTCGAATGTCCTGGAGGAGGGCGATGGCGGCGTCGTCGTCGTGTCTGCGACCGGCCCGTCGCAGCGCTTCCTGCGTCCAGCGTTGGGGGGAAAGTTCTGAGACCAGAGTGCCTCGCCAGTCGAAGACGACAGCGCGGAGGTCGTGCGAGTGCGAACCAGAAGGTGGCATGGAGGTGAAGGCTATCGGCGATATATGGCGTAGTGCAGTGGCGGTCGGGTTCAGGACAGCTTCGGGAGTCAGAGCCGCTCGTGCGGGTATGCCCGCTGAATGACCGCAGTCGAAGGGCGCCCCATGACCGACATCGAACGCTCGATGAGCGGCTACCTCGCCACGATGGCGATGTTCGGCATCACCGTGTCCGTGGTCGCTCTGCTCGGGAGGCTGACCCGCCGGCAACTGCCGCGGGCCATGAGCGTGCATGAGCTGGTCGTCACCGCGGTCGCCACACACAAGCTGTCGCGCACCGCGACCAAGGACACGATCACCGCACCCCTACGCGCCCCGTTCACCCGTCCCACCGGCGACGGAGGCCCCGGCGAGGTGATGGAGGAACCCAAGGCCGCCGACGGGTGGAAGCACAGCATCGGAGAGCTGCTCACCTGCCCGTTCTGCTTCGACGTCTGGGTGATCACCGGCTTCACCATCGGTCACGTGTTCGCGCCCCGCGCCACCCGCATGGTCGCCGACGCCTTGGCCGCGTTGACCGGCGCGGACTTCCTCCACCTCGCCTACGCCAGCGCGCAACAGCTCGCCCAGCGATAGCCTGCGATCCCCCCGGAGCCCGAGCCGCCCGCGCGAACAGCGGGTAACGCGCCGAAACCGCGATAGAGATCCCGCGGTCGGCGAAGGGGAGGCGGCAGCGACCGCCCGGCGACCTTCCCCTGATGAACAGTGCGATCGGACCCAGAAAATTTTCGAGAAATCTCCGCCTCGGATGTCGAGAACGTCCGGCCGGCTCCGTCCCAGGGATACGAGCGGCCACGGACATGCCGCTCGACGACGCCGACGCAGGAGCGATCACCATGCGACCGACCGAGATCACCGAGATCCTGAACCGACCGATCAGCCAGGAGCTGCTGGCCCGCGACCTGACCCGCCTCGCCTACGTCGCGACGGATGGCACGCCGCGCAGTATCCCGATCGCCTTCACCTGGAACGGCTCGGAGATCGTCCTGTGCACCACGAAGAACGCCCCCAAGCTGCCCGCTCTGCGCCGAAACCCGATGGTTGCCCTGTCCGTCGACACCGAGGTCCACCCGCCGAAGATCCTGCTCATCCGCGGGCGGGCCGAGCTGGACGTCGTCGACGGCATCCCGGACGAGTATCTGCGGATGAACGGCAGCTACGAGATGACACCCGAGCAGCGCGTCGAGTGGGAGGCCGAGGTCCGCTCGCTCTACGACGGCATGGTGCGGATCGTCGTCACCCCGACCTGGGCGAAACTCATCGACTTCGAGAACACCCTGCCCAGCGCGGTCGAGGAGCTGATCCGGCAGCGGGCCGAACGCCGGCACGCCTGAGATCGATGCGGCCAGAATGTGCCCTACTACTGCAAGGAGAGAATGATGGCCAAATACCTGCTGCTCAAGCACTACCGCGGTGCACCGGCACCGGTCAACGATGTGCAGATGGACCAGTTGACCCCGGAGGAAGTGGCGGCCCACGTGCAGTACATGCAGGACTTCGCCGCGCGGCTCGAGGCGACCGGCGAGTTCGTCGACAGTCAAGCGCTCTCCCCGCAGGGCACGTTCGTCCGCTCGGACGGCGAGGGCCGCCCACCGGTCACCGATGGACCGTTCGCCGAGACGAAGGACCTGATTGCCGGCTGGATGGTGATCGACGTCGATACCTACGAGCGCGCACTCGAGCTGGCCGCCGAGCTGTCCGCGGCGCCCGGTGCGGGCGGGAAGCCGGTGCAGGAGTGGCTCGAGGTGCGGCCGTTCCTCACCGCGTTGCCCACGGTGACCGAGTGAACGAGTCACTGCTGCGCGAGCTCGTGCCCGCGGTGATCGGCGTCGTCGTCCGGCGCGGAGCCGACTTCGCGTCGGCCGAGGACGCCGTGCAGGAGGCCATGATTCGCGCTCTGCGAAGCTGGCCGGACGATCCACCGCGCGATGCGAAAGCCTGGCTCGTCGCGGCCGCCTGGCACAAATTCCTCGACATCGCCCGGGCCGAAACCTCGCGGCGAGAACGGGAACTCGCCGTGGAGATCGAGCCGCCGAGCGGTCCGGTGCAGGGCACGGACGACTCGCTGTGGCTCTACTTCCTGTGCGCGCACCCGTCGCTGTCCCCCGGTTCGGCCGCCGCGTTGACGCTGCGCGCGGTCGGCGGCCTGACGACGCGGCAGATCGCGGCGGCATACCTCGTGCCCGAAGCGACCATGGCACAACGGATCAGCCGGGCCAAGCGGCGTATCACCGGGCTGCCACTGGATCAACCCGGTGATCTGGCGACCGTGCTGCGCGTTCTCTATCTCGTCTTCAACGAGGGTTACAGCGGGGACGTCGATCTGGCGGCCGAAGCGATCCGCCTCACCCGCCAGCTGGCAGGCTCCACCGACGAGCCCGAGGTCGCGGGCCTGCTGGCGCTCATGCTGCTGCACCATGCCCGCCGCGCGTCTCGCCTCGGGCCGGGCGGGCGGTTGGTGCCACTCGGTGAACAGGACCGATCTCGGTGGGACACCGGCCTCATCGCCGAAGGAGTGACGATTCTGCAATCGGCACTGGCTCGCGACCGGTTGGGCGAATATCAAGCACAGGCCGCGATCGCCGCCCTGCACGCGGATGCGCCGAGCGCCTCAGAGACGGACTGGGTGCAGATCGTGGAGTGGTACGACGAACTACTGCACCTCACGGGTAGCCCGGTGGTGCGACTCAACCGCGCGGTCGCGGTCGGCGAGGCCGACGGACCGCAGGCCGGCTTGGCAGAGTTGAGCAAGGTGGATCCCGACCTGCCCCGGTACACCGCGGTCCGCGCCTATCTCCTCGAACGCGCCGGCGAACTCGAGCAGGCCGCCGAGCTGTACGCCGAGGCCTCCCGCGCGGCCACCAGCGCACCGGAGCGCGACCACCTCACCCGCGAGGCAGCGCGGGTGAGGCAGTTACTACGTTCGTGAATACCGGCCCATTCAGCAGCCCGACGACGACTACCGGCCGGGAAACCGTTCAACTCGCGATGGGTCCGAGGAGCACAGGCAGAGCGAGCGGCCCGCAAGTGATGAACTGCGGGCTGAGCGGGATGGAGTCCGGCTCACACGCCAAGCGCAGCCGGGGAAAGCTGTTGAACAGCGTCGACAGCGCGACCCGGCTCTCCAGGCGCGCCAGAGGCGCGCCGAGACAGAAGTGCGGCCCTCGACCGAAAGCCAATTGATCTCGGTGATCGTGATCGATATCGAAGACATCGGCGTCCGGATGCCGTCGTAGATCCCGCCCGACCCCGGCGTACCAGCCCACGATCGCGCCTGCGGGAACATCTACCCCGGCGATCGTGACGTCGCGCAGCGCATACCGATTGAACATGACGCAGGCCGACGAACGGAAACGCAGGACCTCCTCCACGACGTCCGACCACCGCTCCTCGGCCCTGGCCTCGGCCAGTTGCGCGGGATGCGAACACAACGCGATGACCGCGTTGCCCAACAAGTGCACCGTCGTCTCGTGGCCGGCGATGATCACCAACCACAACGTCTGGACCAGTTCGTCGTCGGTCAACCCGCTCTCGTCGTTGGCCTGCAACAGAGCGGAAGTCAGGTCGTCACCGGGAGTGCGCCGCTTGCGGCCGAGCAATTCGGTGAGATACGCGAGCATTTCCTGCACCGCCGCCTGCGTCTGCTCCCCTGTGCTGGTGTGCGAAACCACCGTCGTGGTCCAGCGCCGGATCTGCGGTTGTTCGTCGGCGGCCACCCCGAACAGTTCACAGATCACCCGTACCGGAAGGGGTGTGGTGAAACCGGAGACCAAGTCGATCTCGCCGGTGCGATCGCGAAGGTCGTCGATGAGTTCGGCGGCGATCCGCTGGATTCGCGGTTCGAGCGCGGCTACTCGACCGGGAGTGAACGCTTGGGCGATCGTTCTGCGCACTCGCCGGTGGTCGTCGCCGTCCTTGTTGAGCAGATGGTCGATGTCGGTCAACGCGCGCAGCGGCCAATCCGCTGGAATAGTGCCGTCGTGGAGTGCGGGGCAGTTGCGGGCGTTCTTGCTGAACAACGTGCCGTCGCCGGCGAGGATTTCGCCCACCGCCTGATGACTCACCGCCAGCCAGGCCGAGACGTTCCCGGGCAGCTCGATCGGAACGAGTGGCCCGCGCGTGCGGATTCGCTCATAGGTATCGAAGACGGACTCTCCGGCGGTGGGCAGCCGGCTGACGGACTCGGTCACGATGTCTCCCATGGATGCGGACAGGTAGGCCGCACGAAGCCGAACGAAGTGCGGTGCCAGTGAGTGTGGACAATCCCTGCTCGGCACCGACGAGGAACCGGAAGTCTCTGCCTCAGAACCGGATTCCGCGACACAAAACCAATGGAACCGAACCGCCGGCCCCTCGATCCCGGCACCCGCGTGGAATCTCCCCCGCCGACCCCGGCATGCTTCGCGGTAGAAGGGCGGATTCGCAGATATGGTGAATCCCGTTGCACCGAAGCCCTGCGCCGACTGCGGAGGTGAACTGTTGCGCTCCGCATCCGAGACCGACGCGGCCGACATGCGCTTCATCCGATACCAGGCGGCGGCGCCCAACCGTCGCGGCCGGTACCCCGGAGTCTTCGCATTGGTCAACGGCCTGGCGTGGGCGGGGTGCCTCACCGCACAGCAAGAGCAGTTCCGGCGCCGTGAAAATCACTGGTATCACGATAATCTCGTCGATCCAGGACGCCTCGATCCCTCGCCCTACGACCGAGGCCGCCATCCGGAGGCCGAAGCGTGGTTCAAGTCCTCGGCCACCCATTTGATCGCACGCGTGAACGGCTACCTCGAGATTCTGGACGCCCACGGTATCGAATGGTCCCGCCTGAGCTCCGATGCTCCGGGCCGGATCATCTACGACGATCACTACCAGGTCGTCGTGGAGCGCTGGCGGCACCCGGCAGGCCGAGAAGTCGGGTGAGCCCGTGCGGCCGGATTCGCCGGTCCGGCAGCAGCGCGACTATTCGACGCCGAGCGCCACTTCTGTCGCTTTGATGAGGACTTTGACGGCCGAGCCCTCGGTGAGTTCCAGGTCGTCGACCGCGTCACGGGTAATCGAGGAGGTGATCTCGTCACCGCCGGTGAGCCGGACCCGGACCACGGCCATGGCTTCGCCGCGGGTAATGGAGATGACGGTGCCGTCGAGTTGATTGCGGGTGGATAGCTGCATGTCGGTGATGGTACGCAGCCCGATCGCGGATGGTGGGAATTGCCGACTGACATTCGCGGGGCAGCGCGAAGGTCATCCGGCAGGCGCCGACGCATGCGACGGCTCGGCCCGGGCCGGAATGGGCGGTTTGCCGGGCGGTGATCGAGTTTGCTGTCGCTAGTGCGGGCGATCTCGATGTCTCACCGTTGAATGCCCCCGGTGACCGGTTGCGCCGCCAGCTTCTCCACTACGGCAAGCAGGTCGTCCAGCAGGGCGCGTGTCCCCTCCATCAGCGCGACGGCCTCACGCGTCATGGTGTTCACTTCCGCGAGCCGCTCGTCCACCGCCGCGAGAGTGGTCCGAGACGCCACCATTGTCTGCGCCGCCGTGGTCAACGTGGCGCTGACGACGTCGAGGGTCGCCTCGGTCCTGGCGAACGTGTCCTCCACCCGGCACAAGACCGATTCCACGTCGACGAGAGTTCGCTCGGCCCGGCCGACCATCTCGAACGGCCCTTTCGTCAGCAGTCCCATGACGTCTTTCGTCCTTCCCATCTCAGCCCACTATCCGTTGCGCGGCACCGTGGACGCGCACGCCCACGCGCACCCTGCCGGTAACGCTGCACCGCCGACGGCCCGTAAGTCGCGCCGATTCAATCGGCGAAACGACGGCTGGAATGCCACTGTTCGAGCACAGCCGATTCGAAGTAGATGGCCTCGACCGCGCAGACCGACTTACAGGCACACAGTCGATACGTTCATCTGGACCGACGTAGTTGCAGTCCACGGGACCATTCGTCGACGAATGGCCGGTCGCGCACGGCATCGCGACTGTGTATGCCAATGCTTCAACCCATTCCCTAGCAAAGATGCAGCGATCGGCGCAACCGTCGCAGCTTCACAAATTATACTGAAGTATAATAATTGTGCTTCGGCACACGCGCTAGCGCGGCTTCAATATGACTCGAGTCACACCTTGACACCTCATCGTCCGCCGCCTTGCGGAACCCGTAACCCACACGCCCGTAGACGAGTTGCGGACGGACCCACCGATACGCCACGGGTTGCCCCGTCGAGCACCCGCCGAGTTCGGTGGCGATGACGCAAGGGCCGAGGGCGGTGCGCGCCGCGTTCGAACGGTTATGCTGTAGCATAATCGCTGATCGAAGCAGAGTTCGAGCCGAGAAGGAGCGCGCGGTATGGGCAATGGCGCCTTCTCCGACCGACTCGAGTACTTGTTCCGAACGATGCCGAACCCCGAAGGCAGACGCTATACCGCCGATGAGATAGCGCGCCGCGCCACCGAGCTCGGCTACCCGATTTCGGCGGTGTACGTCGCGCAATTGCGGTCCGGGCTGAAGCAGAATCCCTCACTCAAACATGCCACCGGACTGGCCGCGGCATTCGACGTGGACATTCGATTCTTCACCGATGAGGAAGCCTGGCAGCGCGGCCGCCAAGAGATCGAATACCTGCGCCTGAGTACGGCACCCGGCCTCGAAGCCGTGGCCTTCCGCGCGATGGACCTGTCCCAGCAGTCGTTGGCCTCGTTGATCGATTACCTGAAGTTCCTCCGCGTACAAGAAGGGCTTCCTCCGGACCCGCCGGATCTGCCTGAACCCCCGTCATGATGCGTAGCGAGGCCCGACCGGGGGCCTGTTCGACCGCATTTCCGCCGCGAGCATCTGGGTAATCGCGGTCGGTGTGCGCCGGAGCCCGGCTACCCGTCCGCGCGGTTTGCGCTCAGGATCGAAGGGGTTCGGGCGTCGAAAAGCTCTGCGGCAGTGAGTTCGTAGGCCGCGTGGCGGGGACTGTCGCGCGCTGCGGCGCGGATCGATTCGTGGTCCAGCCGGTAGGCCGCGGCCAACGCCGGCGCTTCGCGTTGCAGCAGTCGGAGGGCGTCACTGACCTCGATCAACATATCGGTCACGCGCGTTTCCGCGCGCCTGCTCACGCGGGAGCGGAATCGCACCTGCGGGTAGCGTTGCGTCAGCCAATGGTGCAGGGGTGCGAGTCGTTCGATGTAGGACCGGGCCAGTCGAGCGCTTCGAAGTATCCCCAGCACGACCGGGCCGGTTGTGCCGACCACCAGCAGAACACTCACCACGACTTGAAACGAGATGGTGAGGCGTTGCGCCCACAGCGGCGGCATGGCAGGCCACAGACCGACGACGACGAGCACCCAGATCTCGTACCCGACGAGCAGGACGCACACGCCTGTCAGCACACTCAAAAGGATTCGCCGCCACTGTCGCTCGTGCACACCGGCGCGAGCCGCCGCACCCGCCATGGTGGACATCGCGTGGATCACCACGATCGCCTGGACAGCCCAGTACAGTTGCATTCGCGGATTCCCGGAGAATTCCCGCGCGAAGCCCAGTCCATCCGGCTGCTGCGGCGAAGTCATGAAAAGCGAGACCAGAACTACCCCGACAGACCCGTATACCGCGCGGGCCACGAGTACCCGTTGCCGCGTCGGCGGATCGGCGGACAGATGGTTTCGCCAGTATAGGGTGGTCAGGACTATTGCGGTCACAGCGCACAAGTTGCTCAACAAGTATGCGGTGTTGACCCGGATAGGCGCGAACACACCTTGGAAGGCCGGAGCGAGCAAGAGGTAGCTGAGCGCGACCAACCCGAGGATGGCGATGGGCCTCCATTGTCCCCGAGTCCCTTGCGGTGCCAGCTGCCATGCCAACGCGCCGACAACCACACCGAAGAACGCCGAGATCGCCCCGGCGAACTGTGCCACTCGCCTACTCGATCCGAGTGCGCGGAAAGCCCAGCGCCGTGAGCAACCCGGCAGACTCACCGGTGCCCGCGTCACTCCACAGGATCGTGCGCAGGGTTTGCCTGGCGAAGTCCTCGGCTTCGCGCTCACTCCCCGTGTCGTAGGCCGATCGGTATCTGACGTGCGCGAAGCGCGCGATGGCTGCGGGACCGAGTACGGAACACAGCGCCTGGCCCGCGTCGACCCGATGCTCGACGGAGGCGTGGCCGTACAGGATGTGGCCCGCTTCGTGCAGCACGGTGTTGATGCGGGCGATCTCGGGCAGGTCGGCATCGAATTCGATGAGATCTCCCGTGCCGGTGCGCAGCCACCTGCCCGCCACCGCTGGCGGCAGAGTGGAGCTGGCCGCGATGCTGACCGGGATACCACTGGCCGAGGCCAGGATTCGGCCGAACGCGGTCAGTGTGAAAGGTTGCAGCTGGGCGGTGCGCCGTTGGACTTCGGTGCGGGTTCGACGCCGCGCGCGACGGGTCGAGTTCGATTTCCAGGTACGGATCGTCGCCACCGCCCATCCTTTGCCACACTCGGTCTGCATAATTCTGCCGCAGCACGGGGTGCGAGCGTGAGGCGTCCGCGCCCCTGAATTTCCGGGGCATGCTCGCGGGGGTGCGCCAGCAGCGCCTGCTCCACCTCTCCCGCGCCGATGCGGTAGCCACCGGACTTGATCATGTCTACCGATTCCCGGCCGACGATGCGGTGCAAACCGCTCGAGTCGATGACGGCGATGTCGCCCGGCGGAAGTCCGTGTACCAGAACGTCATCGGCGCTCCATTGCCAGGCCTGCGCGAGCCCGTCCAGGTCGGCCGCGATCGCCCCGCGCGACAGCACCACACGAACGACGACCCGCCTGTCATACCGAGGTCCCGATGAGCGCCGTTCGAGCGGGGTGGAGGTACCTCAGGCGACGCGGTGCGGCGCGTGCGGAGTTCCTCAGTATCGACGCATACACCCGCAGCGCGGGCCGGTCCGTCCAATGCTCCGGCACATCGAGCAGATCACGCGCTCGCGGGTGTTGCATCGCTCGTACGACAGCGTCCGGCAACGCCCGTGGTATCCACGCGTCCGGGCGCAACACTTGTGGCGCCAGTCGGAGCGCGGCTGGACTGGCCTGCAGCGTTGTCGCGCAGGTCTGTTCGACATAGTCGCGAAACTCCGGCAGCGTGCGCGGCATATGCCGCGCGGAAATTCCGTAGCGGTCATACCATTCGACACACTCGCCGTAGAGGCGCTCGCTTTCCGCGGGCGTCAGTGGACGAATGAAGGTGTTGATCGCGAAGAACAGCGTGTCGACATAGGTCGCATGCTGAAAGAAGAAGACATCCGGCCGCAGAGCGTGGTAGCGGGCGCCGAGGTCATCGGTGCCGTGTACGTGGGCGTGTCCGGCATGGATCAGCGACCGCAGATCACGGTCGGAGTACGCGATCTGCACCATCGCGTTGACGGTGCGGCGCTTGTGCAACCACAGGCGGTAGGTCACGTGCTCGGTGAGCGCCGCGGCGATCGCGGGCTGCAGGATCTGCAGAGCCACCGCCCGGGGAAGCGCCAATGCGAAACGCCGGTCGCCGAGATACTTTCGTAGCAGCGGTAGTGATGGATCCACGCCTTCCGAGCCATTCCTACGACGCGGAACGGTCCTCACACCAACGGCTTTCCGAGCGCGCGCCGCCTGCGCATATCGTGGAGGTAGGTCTCGAACGGATACAACCGCCAGCGCTCGGGAAGCACTCGCAGTGCCCGACCGATCGAGCGCATCGTCACCTCGAAGATCCGCTGGCGGCGAGGGCTCCAAGCCAGCCCCAGTTCGTCGCGGAAATGTTGCGGGAGAAAGCCCGTGGTGAAGAACCGGTTCACCCGGCGGAACGCCCATCGCTCGAGGCGTCGGTAGGGCCCCAGATCGACGACTTCGTCGAGCAGATACGCCCGCACCTCGTCATCCAGGGTGAGATCCGACAGCTTCGAGTCCCAGTATCGCGCGAACGCCGCGCGGTCTCGCGGCCACAGCTCCGGTCGCATCTGCAACGTGGTTCCGAACCGGCTGGACTCGCGGTACACCTCGTCGGCCAGATCCTCATCCGCCGGGCCGTACAGGTAGGTCAGGGAATCGATCGTGCCGCGGTAGAGGCACGCGGCGACCCACAACTGCAGTTCCGGATCGAAGGCGTTGTACTTCACCGGACTGTCGGAGCCGGATCGCACATAACGGTGCGACGTGTTCACCGCCGCACGGTAGGCCGCCCGGTCTTCCTCGGTCCCGAGCATCGCCACCGCCAAGTAGGTCAGGGTCGTGCGGCCGCGCTTGCGCGGATGCAGGGTGTACCGGCCGCTGTCGACCGTGCTCTCGACAACGCCGCGGCCGACCGGAGGGAAGCTCAACTGCATGATCACGTTGGCCGGGCCGCCCAGCAGCGCCGCAGGGCCCGCCATGTAGCGGCGGCGGCGACCGAGATCCACATCGGGTGAGGTCAGCAGCGGCGCCGACGGTTCAGGACTGGACATGCCGAACTCCCGCGAGATATTGGTATAAGTTACAAATCATTCTCTCAACAACACGCACGATCGGCAACCACGAAATCACTGCTGCCCCGGGTTGCACTCACGCATATGTGAACGCTCATTCCTGCGGCGCGATAGGCGTCATCAGCCGCAGGGGCGGTGTCGACGGGATAGCGCGGACCGGGGTTCGATCGCCGATCGGCCCGACTGGAGGTATTCGATGACAAAGACACTGGGATCGCCGCTCGCGGCAGTCCGCTCGATAGCCGACCTGGCATCGGCGGCCGTCGTGCTGGCCAAGCGCGGGATGTTCGATCCGGCGCGCCCGGCCGAGACGATCCGCGTGATGCGTGAGGCTTCCGTGTACGGCCCGTTCGTCACCGTGCTGGCACACGCCACCCGCCGCCATGGCGCCGCCCCCGCCATCGCCGATGAACGCGGAACACTCACCTTCGCTCAACTCGATCAGCAGTCGAACGCGCTGGCCCGAGGGCTCATCGGCGCGGGGATAAGCTCCGGCACCGTCCTCGCGGCGCTGTGCCGCGACCACCGCGGAATGGTGTTGACGCTCTTGGCGGCCGGGAAGCTGGGCGCCCGCGTCGTGTTGATGAACACCGGCTTCGCCGGGCCCCAGCTCGCCGAGGTCGCCGAGCGGGAGAACGTCGGGGCGATCCTGCTCGACAGCGAATTCCGCCAATTGCTCGGCACGGTGCCCGCGTCGGTGCCGCGCGTCCTGACCTGGGTGGACGAGGCGGACGCCGTCGAGGCGCAGACACCGACGATCGACCTGCTCATCGCGGCGAACTCGACCGCGCCGCTGCCTGCCCCGAAACGCCCCGGCGGCCTCGTGATTCTGACCAGTGGGACCACCGGCACGCCCAAAGGCGCCCCACGTGACAAGGTCTCACCATTGCAATCGGCGCAATTCCTGCACCGGGTGCCGATACCGCGCAACGACACGGTCGTGATGGCGGCCCCCATCTTCCACGGCACTGGTCTATCGCAGTTCACTCTCGGCTGGGCGTTGGGCAACAAGATCGTCTTCCAGCAGCGCAAGTTCGATCCGCGACGAACCCTCGCCAACGTCGCCGATCACCGCGCCGCCACTTTGGTCGTCGTGCCGACCATGCTGCAACGCATCCTCGACCTCGGTGCCGCCGTGCTCGAGCAGTACGACACGACATCACTGAAAGTCGTCTTCACCGCGGGATCACCCGTCTCGCCGGACCTCAGCAGACGCACAGCCGACGCTTTCGGTGAGGTGCTGTACAACCTCTACGCCTCGACCGAAGTCGCGGTCGCCGCCGTGGCCACTCCGCACGACATGCGAGTGGCGCCGGGAACCGTCGGCAAACCTCCCGTGGGTTGCCGCGTCGCGCTCTACGACGCGCAACGCAACAAGATCACCACACCCGGCGAGGTGGGCACGATCTTCGTCTCCAGCGGGCTCAGCTTCTCCGGCTACACCGACGGCCGGAACAAGGAAATCGTCGATGGTCTGCTGTCCAGCGGCGACGTCGGCCACTTCGACGCCGACGGCCGACTGTTCATCGACGGCCGCGACGACGACATGATCATCTCCGGCGGCGAGAACGTCTACCCACTGGAAGTGGAGAACCTCCTGGTCGACCGCCCCGACATCCTCGAAGCCGCAGTCGTGGGCGTCGAGGACGCGGACTTCGGAAAACGGTTGCGCGCTTTCGTCGTTCCCGCCGAGGATGCCGAGCGCGACCCCCAGGAGATCAAGGACTACGTCCGAGCGAACCTCGCCCGCCACAAAGTACCCCGCGAGGTGGTGTTCGTCGACGAGCTGCCGCGCAACGCCACCGGCAAACTGATGCGGCGCAAACTCGAGGAGACCGACATATAGCTACGGACTCATCTCGAATGCGCCCGCGTAGCTCATCACCTCGTCGTGCAGACGGGCGGTTCGCTGCTCGTCGACGACCGGTTTGCGCAGCACATTCAAGGCCCAATCCTGCTGCGCGGAGGTCGAAGAAGCCTTCGAGAACAGCCCGAGCGCGTAGGCCGAGAAGTCGCGCACGAATACCTCGAAGATGGAATCCACGATGTCTTCGGATGTACCGACGATCGCGGCCTGCTCCAGGATGAGCTGTCCGTAGGGCAGCAGCGTGAACAACTCCCCCACCGCCAGTTGGTAGTCCAGATCCTCCAACTGGGCCGGGGTCGGCGGCGCCTCCACCGGGAACCGGGTGAATCGCTCCGCCTGCTCGATGAAAAGGGCCACGTTGGGCAAGTGGCGGTAATTCGCATAGGCCGACCGCCAGTCGGCGAATCGGACCTTGCCCAATCCCGCGGCGCCCGGCTGCCGGAACAGCGATTCGTCGTCGCCCGGATCCCGTCGTACCGGCACCGGAGGCAACTGCGCCGGATCGAAGAGGAAGTTCGGCATGAATTTCAGCGTGAGTGCCATATTGACATGGGCGGTGCCTTCCAGCCGTGGCATGGAGTCGATCGTGCCGCGGGCTGTCGCGAAGTAGCTGTCCTTCTCGAAACCCTTGGCGGAGATGACATCCGAGAGTTCCCGGAACACCCGTTCGGCCTCACGCGTGACCTTCATCTTGCCGATGGAATTGAACATCACGAAGCGGCGATCCTCCGGAGTCGAGCATCGCATGTAATCGATCGCTCGTTCATGGTAGAGCCGCATGCCGTTCATGCGAACGTAGCTGTCGGACAGGATTTGCCGAACCTGCGCGAAATCAGTGACGGGATGTCCGAACAGGATCTTCGCGCTCGCATGGTTGATCGTCTCGTAGAAGCAGTGCTCCACGATGCCCAGCGCGACCATGCCGATATTGAATTTGCCGCAGTTGACCGCGGCAAGGGCGGAGTCGAATGCCTTTCGGCCCACGTGCAGTACGTCGTCGGCCGACACGGGATAGTCCACCAGGTCGTAGGCGGAGACGAAATTCTGGCCGTGGATGACGTTCTTGACCAGACGGTAGTTCGGGTGCTGGCTGTCGGCGATGAACCAGACGTAGGCGTCGGGACCTTCGAGGTCGGTGCGTCGGCCGATGGTCGGCACGATCCGGGCCACGTTGCCGTTGCCGATGTAGTATTTGCTGCCGGTGGCGGTGAACCCGCCCGCACCGTCGGGGGTGAGCAGCATGTCGGTGGCGTAGATGTCGGCACCGTGATCCTTTTCCGACAGCCCGAAGCCGATGATCCCGCCGCGGTCGAGTTCCTCGGCGGCACGCAGATGCGCCTTGCCGTTGGCGCTCTGCCAGATGGTGGCGAGACCGAGCGTGGAGACGCCCCACGCGTACCAGTACTGCGATCCGTAGAAACCGGTGATCTCGTTGAACCGGGAGATGAACGCGGTGTCCCAGCGCTTTTCCGGATCAGCGCCCGAGCTTGCCCGCGGGGTCGCCATGTAGGCGATGATCCGGCTCTCGGCGAGGAACCGCATCCAGTCGTCGTACCACTCCGCCCGGAACGCATCGCTGGTGAGCGCCTGCTTGCCCTTCTTCTCGAAGAAGTCGACCACCGACCGCAGCCGAGCCCTCGTGGCCGGGTCGAATTCCTCGAACGTCTCGGTTCTCGGGTTGAACAGGGCCATGGTGAGGCCGCCTTTCGAAGTGATGGCAAGTGCCATCACTTTAGGACTGAAGGCAGCCGCCGTCAATCTGCGGATGAGGCGCGAAGCAGGCGGCGGCAGGCCTCGTCGAACGTGCGGACAATGCGACATCTCCGGTCACCGATATGGTTCGTCGGCTGCCCGGACAGAGTCCACCGGCGAAGCCGGACGGTGAACCTCGCGGCAATCGGATCGAGAAGATGTCCCAGAGTGCTCCGTCGACGGAGCGGCCGCTGAGCGCGATGCGTCGCGCTCAGCGGCCGGGGACGGTCAGGGGCGGGCTTCCTCGATCAGACGCTGCCGCAGCCAAGTCAGAGGGGTGAGCGCATCCGGGCCGAGGGTGTATGAGGGGTAACTCTGATGGATGCCGGATTTGAGGAAATCGTCGATCTGTTGCTTTCGCTCTTCGTAGGCGGAGGTGTTGATCTGGTCGGAGAGGAGGCCCAGGCCGCCCGCGGCCAGTGCGTCGCCGATGATTTCGGTCGCCTGTTGCTGATAGTTGCCGATTTTTCCCGGATCCGGATTCGAGAGTTGGACGAAGAAGCCGGCGATCCGTCCGGCGAAGTCACCCTCGGGCATCGCGCAGTACAGATCACCCGCGGCGCAGAAGGTGTAGGTGCGCGGGGTGAGCCAGCCGAAACCTCCCGGGCGAGGTCCGGCCGCTCCGGCGCCCGGGACGGGCGGGCCGATCAGGGTGTCGCTGGGTGAGCGCCGAGGATCGGAGATCAGCCCGACCAGGACCACCCGGTGCGGCGGCATCACGCCCAGGCCGGTGCCGATCTCGGCCGCGAGATCACCTGCGGCATCCGCGCCTTGGCTGTAGCCGAGCAACGCGATCCGGGTGGCTTCGCACGCTTGCGCCATGTCCGAGGCGAACGTGCGCGCTTTGTCGATCGCCTCCTGCTTGGAGCGGCCGTACACTTCGCTTTCCCAAGGGAACGCCGTCGCCGCGTAAGGAACATAGTCGACCTGGACGTCCCCGGGTAAACCGCTCAGGCTCGATGCGAGCATTCCTTTGCCCGGATCGGTACTGGATGTCTCCCACGTTCCGGGGATCGCCACGACATACAAGTCTGGGCAATGGCTCGGTGCGCCATCGGCAAAAGGCGCGACACCGAGCTGAACAGTAGCGGTTACCGCTGCGGCCACACACGCGGCAGCTATCGTCTTCCATCGGGTGAACATCGAATTCTCCGTGTTTCAAAGCACCGAGGTCACGTGATCGAGATGAATTGCGCCGGACAGCGGGAATCACAGTACAGCCGGAACGCGCGCAACGTGCACCATTCTCCGGCATCCACACCGGAGGGCGGCGATGCGACACGGCATCGATCACACGCCACCTCGATGTCGTGGACTCGGGTCAGCGGTGTGGTTGGGTCATGTCCCGGTTCATGGTGGGCAGTTCGATACTGATCGGCATCCGCAACTCGGCCAGATACACCAACGCCGCCC
>NZ_JBVJAP010000007.1:0-123280 GCF_055590505.1 Nocardia sp. NPDC041819
CGGGGTGGGCGTACGGATGCGGCGGGTACGACGGTGTCGCCGATTTTCGGTCCGGCGTTGGATGGGAGTTTGCCGGGTAATGAGGTGATCAAGACCGCTGATGGGGGGTTTGTGCGGGCGTTGGGTCCGATGCAGTTCTTGCCGGGGACGTGGGGGGCGTATGGCGCGGACGGTAATGGGGACGGGGTGGCCGATCCGCATAATGTGTTCGACGCGGCGTTGGCGGCGGGGAAGTATTTGTGTTCGGGGGGTTTGGATCTGCGGGATCCGTCGCAGGAGTTGCGTGCGGTGTTGCGGTACAACAACTCGATGGCGTATGCGGCGAATGTGCTGAGTTGGGCGGCGGCGTATCGGACCGGGGGTTCGCCTACGCAGGTGCGCATCTCGCCGGACCTGGTGCCGCCGGGAGCGGCAGCGCCGGTGGATCCCGGGTCCCCGATGACTGCGGTGACCACGGCGGTGCCCGCACCCGTCGAGTCGCCGCGGGCGCCCGTGCCCGTGCCGCGGCAGCAGGCGCCGACGCAGGTGATGATCACGCTTCCCGGTCTGCCGCCCATTCCGTGCGGCATCTTCTGCCCGCCGCCGCCACCGGTGAATCCGTGCGTCGCGCAACCTGTTCCCGCGCCGATGCCGCAACCGGGGCAGCCCGGCATGGCGCGCACCCCGCTCGCGCCCGGGCAACCGTACGGCGCGGCGCCCGGGCAGCTGCCGAACCCCGGCGCGAGCAGCCCCGAAGCGGCCGGCAACGCCGGACCCGCCGACGCCCGTGCGGCCGAGTGCACGCAACCCGAGACCGAGGCCGCCATCGGCCCCGCACCTGTCGCCCCGGAGCCGAACACGGGACCGCGCGACCCCGAACCCGCCATCACCACACCGCCCGCGCCGGAACCCGAGCCGGTGCCCGACGCCGAACCCGCGCCCGCACCGACACCCTCGCCCGGAATAACCCTGCCGTTCGGCATCGTCATCCCTCTTCCGGGCCCACCCCCGCCCCCACCGGCGGGCTGACTCGGTCCCCCGGTAACCGCGGATTCTCGCATTGGGGCGCGTGCTCTGCGTCCAGCTACTGGGTGCATCCACCGTGGACTCTGCGGCGCCGGTCGCACGGGGCGAAGAGGCGTTGGTCCAGGGCGGGCTATATGCCGCGACCGTTCGCGAACGTCTGCGAGCGATGCCACCCGGCCTGATCGCGCCGTAGTTCTCGCGGGTCGTCGTGCCGAGGCACGGTGACGTCGCCGTCGCTTGGGAGACCGTCCCGGAAACGGCGTCGAACGACTTCGTCACGATTGTGCCCATATCGGGCGCGACGCTGCCTCGAAGCCGTATCCGGACCGCGCGAACGGACGTATTCTGATCGGTAGCTATCGCGTGGCATCTGCCAGCGGCGCCGAGGAGGCCATTCACCTCCGGGCACGCCCGCACCTACCGGTCAGGGCTTGCCGTCGTGGTCTCCGAGGGCGTCATCTCGTGCGGCGGACGTTCGGCGAGCGTGTGGCCCGGATCCGAACCCGGGCCGATCGTCGGCGACCGCCGTGACCAACCCGTCCGAGACCGGTCGAGCAGAGGTGATCCCATGAGGGCCACAGTCGGAATATCAGCAGAACAGGCCGTGGTGCGCGGGGTGATGCTCTCGTCCACGGCGCAACGAGGCACCAGGCCGGACGTGCTGCGGGAGATCGAGCAGCCGGTCGAGCACTCGACCGCCGCATCGGTGGCCGCCACACTCGAAGCGTTGACGGCCGAGGCCGAGGCCGGCACCGAAATCGATGACGTCGCCGTGGCGTACCGAACCGTGGCCGAGCGGCGAGCAATCGTGTCGCAACTGTCATCGGCATCGTGGCGATCGGCGTCGCTCGTGTCGGCGAAGGCAGCGCTGCTGGCGATGATCGAGGACATCCCCGGCCTGGCGCAGTACGGCACCGTGCTGGTGCTCGAGTTCGTCGGCTACCACACGTCCTATCTCGTGACCGGTCCGGAACGGAACGGAATTCTCAGCTGCGGCGGGTGGTCGTCCGGTGTCGTCGACGCCGATACCGCCGGCCTGGCGATCGATCGAATCCGGTCCGCGGTAGCGGCGGATGGGCTGCTGCCCGACGCCGTGGTCTTGTGCGGCTCGTCGGCGGGTGAGCCGGACGTGGTCGCCGCGGTGCGGCTCGCGCTCGCCGTACCCGTCATGGCGGCGCCGGACCATGCCAACGCCGCCGCCTACGGCGCGGCGTTGGTCGCGGCCGCTCCGTTCCGGAGCGCACCGGTGGCACCGGCGGCGGCCGGTCGCCGGCATGGCGGCCGTGTGATCCTGGCCGGAGCGGCCGCGGCCGCCCTGCTGGGCGGAGCGGCCGTCGCTGTCGTGCAGGCGCGCGAGGACCGCCCGGCCGATGCCGCGATCGGCGGGCCCGCGCAGGCGCCCGTTCCCGCCGCTCAGCTCGCCGAACCGAATCCGGCGGCGGCGCCCCCGGCGCCCGCGGCCGAGCAAGCCCCGGTGGCCGTGTTGCCGGAATCGGCATCCACTCCCGAGCCGTATCCCGAACCGCCGATCCCACCGCCACCTCCGCCGCACCCGCCGGCGGAGGCTCAGGCTCAGTTGCCCATCCCGCCCATCCTGCCTCCCGTACCACCGCCCGCGGAGCAGCAACCACCGCCGCACCCGCGCAATCCCAGCCCGACGGAATCCTCCGAACCGACCGTTCCGGCGCCGGCCACCGCCGCCGCGCCCGACGACACCTACCTCTTCCCGGGCGAGTCCCCACCGCCTCCCTGGAACGCCGACCAGGCCACCGTGCAGGCGTGGTGGGACAACCACTGGAAATTGAAGGAGAGCTGGCTGCACGGCCGCTGATACATGACGGAATCCACTGGTATGTGTGGTCTTTCCGGCGCGGGCGTGGCTCGTCGTCGACGTGTCCTGGGATCACCACACCGGCCAGGACCTGTTCGACCAGTGGTGGCAAGCGGCGCCGCTGTGAGCCGCGCCGGGTACCGGCGGCTCCCGCCGACGGTGGATAAGCTGGCCGGGTGAGCGCACCAACGGCCGGCTCGGTCGCTATCGTCGACGACCTGGAGACCGTCACGACCCGAGGTCAGGAAGACGATCCCGCCGCGATCGGCCTCAGCCGCGCCGACGTGGAGTCCCTGTGGGAGTCGGTGCAGGCGTGGTACCGCCTGGGCACCACTCCCGCGATCCAGGTCTGCCTGCGGCGCGACGGCAAGGTCGCCCTGAACCGCGCCATCGGCCACGGCTGGGGCAACGCGCCGGGCGACGGGCCGGAGGCGGTGCGCGTCCCGGCCACGCCCGACACGCCGTTCTGCGGCTTCTCGACCGCGAAGGGCGTGGCCGGTGCGCTGATGTTCATGCTCGTCGAGCAGGGTGCTTTCGCCCTCGACGATCCGGTGTCCGGCTACATCCCGGAGTTCGCGGCGAACGGCAAGGCCGCCATCACGATCGGTGAGGTGCTCTCGCATTCCGCCGGGATCCCTTTCGTCCCGGCTCCGTATCAGGGCGTCGACCTGGTACTCGACGAGGAATTGGCCGTGCGCGCGCTGGCCGACCTGGTGCCGAGCTGGAAGCCGGGACGTTTCCGTGTGTACCACGCGCTCACCCTGGGATTGGTGCTGCGCCTGCTGGTGCGGCGCGCGACCGGCAAGCGGATGCGCGAGCATCTCGCCGAGCAGGTGCTCGAGCCGTTCGGATTCCGCTGGACCAACTTCGGCGTGCGACCCGAGGACCTCGGCAAGGTCGTGCCGAGCGTGAAAACCGGTCCGGCTCCCTCTCGGACGGCGAGCTATCTGGCGCGCAAGGCGGTTGGCGGGCGAATGGACCGTGCGTCGCGCGCGGCGACCGACGCGTTCCTCACCGCCGAGTTGCCCTCGGGCAATCTGATCACCACCGCGTCCGAGTTGTCGCGGTTCTACGAGATTCTCGTCCACGGCGCACCCGACGGCCGCCGCATCATCCGGACGGAGACGCTGGAGCAGGCGGTGCGCCCGGCGCGCTGGATACCCGGTGTCGCCGGACGCGTCAGCCGAGCCGGCTTCGAACTCGGCGGGCGCAGGTCGAAATTCGGCCGCGACACCGGATCGCATTTCGGGCGTAGCGGATTGACCACCCAGTACGGCTGGGCCGACCCGGCTCGCGGGCTGTCCGGTGCGATCCTCACCAGCGGCAAGGCCACCACCGATACCGAGCGACCGTGGCGGCTGGTCGCCCAGGTCTCCGCCACGGTGCCTGCCGACCGGTAGCCAGGGCGAGGTGCTCGGCCGGATCGATCGCCTCCACCAGTGAGAACACCTTAGCCATCCGAACGATTTAGTCTGTTAACTCGCTTGTTGCCAACCCGTCGGGTTGTGCTAGCGCTAGCGGAACAGACTGACCCGTCGGCTCTTTGGCGGTGAAAGCGTTGGTGTTGATGAGGATTGACCATGACGTGGCGGTGAGCGGATCCCGCCACGAGATGTTTCCCGACGAACGTGGGCGGTTCGGCGTGTTCGGTGGCAGATTCGTTCCCGAGGGCCTGATGGCCGCGCTGCTGGCCTTGGAGGACGCCTACCGCCTCGCCTGCGCCGACCCGGGTTTCGTCGCCGAGTACCGGGAGCTGTTGCGCGACCGTGTCGGCAGGCCCACGTTGCTGCATCGGGTACCGCGGTTCGGGGAGTTACTGGGTGTGCCGGGCGCCCGGGTGTATCTCAAGCGCGAAGACATGGCCCACACCGGCGCCCACAAGATCAACAACGCGCTCGGACAGGCGTTGCTGGCCCGGCGGATGGGCAAGAAGCGGATCGTCGCCGAGACCGGCGCGGGTCAGCACGGCGTCGCGGTGGCGACGGTGTCGGCGATGCTCGGATTGACCTGCGTGGTCTATATGGGCACCGAAGACATGCGGCGCCAGGCGTCGAACGTGGTGCGGATGAAGCTGCTCGGCGCCGAAGTCCGGCCGGTGGACAGCGGTTCGCGGCGGCTGAAGGAGGCGATCAGCGAGTCGGTCCGCGATTGGGTGGCCGACGTGGACACCACCCACTACCTGTTCGGCACCGCGGCGGGGCCCGCGCCGTACCCGCGGATCGTGCGTGATTTCCAGACGGTGATCGGGACGGAGACCAGGTACCAGATCGCGCGCGCCGAGGGCAGGATGCCCGATTACGTGCTGGCCTGTGTGGGCGGCGGCAGCAACGCCATCGGGGTCTTCCATCCGTTCGCCGACGACCCGCGGGTGGCGTTGATCGGTGTGGAGGCCGCCGGGCTCGGGGTGGATACCGGCGAGCACGCCGCGACCCTCTGCATGGGCAGCCCGGGTGAGATCGACGGCTCCTACAGCTATCTGTTGCAGGACGAGGACGGCCAGATCGCGCGCACCCACAGCATCGCCGCCGGACTGGACTATCCTGGCGTCGGTCCCGAACTCAGCCACCTGAAGGACAGCGGCCGGGTGCTCTACCGGGCTGCCACCGACGCGGTCGCCCTCCGCGGCATGCAGGCACTCAGCCACACCGAAGGGATCCTCGCCGCACTCGAATCCGCTCACGCCGTCGGCTATCTGATGGAGATGGCGGCGCGCGGTGAGATTCCCGCGGACTCGCTGATCGTGCTGTGCCTGTCCGGCCGCGGTGACAAGGATCTCGCCGTCGCCGCCGACCGGCTCGGTGTGGCGTGACCGCTGCTATCGTCGAAAACGCCCATGGCGCCGGAGAGGGACCGCGCGCTACACCCGCGCCCGAGGACGAGCCCTCTTGAAGTATGTGCCCCGCCTGTTGTTGTTCCTGGCGATTCCCGCCGTGCTGTTCCTGCTGCCCTGGTGGACGCTGGTAGCCGCACCCACCGCGGAATCCGGCCCGCTGTTCTGGCTGGGTTCCGCGCTGTTCCTGCTCGGATTCGTCGGTCTGCCCGCGTCGATGTTCCTCGGTCACGGACCGGCGCAGTCGGATGCGGCCTCGATCCTCGGGGACACGTTGCTCGGCGTGATGTGGGTGCTGTTCAGCTGGTCGGTGCTCGGCAATCTCGCGCGCGCCGGACTGACCGTCGCTGGAGTGGCCGACCCGGCTCGCTCCCGGATCGTCGCGGTAGGGGTGCTCGCGGCCGCGACGGTGCTGGTGGTGTGGGGTGTGGTCGAGGCGCGCCGGGTACCGCGGGTGCGCACCCTGGAGGTGTCCATTCCGGGTCTGGGCCCCGCGTTGGACGGACTGCGCATGGTCGTCGTGACCGACACCCATTACGCCGCGCTCGACCGGCTGCGCTGGTCGGAACGGGTGGTCGAGGTGGTGAACGCGCAGCGGCCCGACATCGCCTGTCACGCGGGCGACCTCGCGGACGGATCGGTGGCGAAGCGGCACGCGCAGGTGGACCCGCTCGGCAAGGTCGAGGCCGAACTCGGCCGGTTCTACATCACCGGCAATCACGAATACTTCGGTGACGCCCAGGGCTGGATCGACCACATGACCTCGCTCGGCTGGCAACCGCTGCACAACCGGCACGAAATCGTGCGCCGCGGCGACGATCAGCTGGTGATCGCGGGCATCGATGATCCCACCGGCATCGCCTTGCCCGGGCACGGTCCCGACCTGCCCGCCGCGCTCGCCGGAGCGGACCCGGACGCGCCGGTCGTCCTGCTCGCCCACCAGCCCAAGCAGATCACGGAGGCCGCGGCGGCGGGTGTGGCGCTGCAGATCTCCGGTCACACCCATGGTGGCCAGATCTGGCCTTTCCACTATCTGGTTCGCCTCGATCAGCCCGTCGTCGCCGGGCTGAGCCGCCACGGCGAGCACACGCAGCTCTACACCAGCCGGGGGACGGGCTTCTGGGGGCCGCAGCTGCGAGTGTTCGCCCCGAGCGAGATCACCGTGCTGATCCTGCGTTCGCAGCCCGCGAGCGCCTGAGCGCTTTCGGCTGCCGGGGCGACCTCGTCAACGGTGGCCGCGGTCGGCGCCGGCCTGACCGGCGGCGTCGGACGCGGGCGACGGCGCAGGTGGTTGGCCGGGACTCCACGCCTCTACGACCCCCGGAATGCCGTCCTGGACGACATAACCGGCTCGTGTGTGGATGGGCGCGCCGGGATGGCGGACGTAGGGGACGACGCGAAAGTCGTTGCGCCATATCTTGTGGTCGAGTTCGACCCGGACATAGCCGCGTTGGGCGTTGAAGAACTTGATGTCCGGGTTCGCCGCGAGCAGCCGGCGGCCTTTGTCGCTCAGGTCGGTTCCGTCGCCGTTGCTGGTGATCGAGGTGCCGGTGAATTCCGCCGCCACGACCGGTGATCCGGCATCGGTGTAGTCGCGCCGCAGGTCGGCGGCCTGGTTCTCGTGCCGGTCGCCGGTGATCACCACCAGGTTCGCGGCGCCGCGGGTCGCCGCGGCGTCCAGTACGGCGTTGCGGTCGGCGACGTAGCCGTCCCAGGCGTCGGTGGAGACGCTGACCTGCGGGCCCGGGTCGGAATCGTTCTGGCTCATGCCCACCTGGTTGCCGAGGACCTGCCAGCGCGCGGGGGAGTGGGTCAGCCCGTCGATCAGCCAATCCCGTTGCTGCGCACCGAGAATGGTGCGGCCGGGGGAGAATCGATCGGTGCAGCCGCCGACCACGGCGCCGCCGCATGCCTGCGGCGTGCGGTATTGGCGCGTGTCGAGCATCGTGATCTCGGCCAGATCGCCGAACCGGAAGCGGCGATGCAGCCGGATGCCCGCCGCGGACGGCAGCTGCGCCAAGCGCAGTGGCTGGTGCTCGTACATGGCCTGGAAGGCGGCGGCGCGGCGGCGGCGGAACAGGGCGGGGACGCGCCAGATGTCGATACCGATGCCGGGCGCGTCCGCGGCCCAGTTGTTGTCGACCTCGTGATCGTCCATGGTGACCAGCCACGGGAACGCGGCGTGTGCGGCGCGCAGCGGCTGCTCCGATTTGTACAGCGCGTAACGCAGCCGGTAGCCGGGCAGGTCGACGGCCTCGTCGCGGAAGTTCGGCCCCATCGCGACACCCGCCCGCCCGCGCACCCACGCCCGCTCGTAGATGTAGTCGCCCAGATGCACGACCAGATCCAGATCTTCCCGGCTCATGTGCTCGTAGGCGGTGTAGTAGCCGGAACTCCACGACTGGCAGGAGGCGAAGGCGAAGCGCAGCCGCGCCAGGGCCTGCCCGGGCGCCGGGGCGGTGCGGGTGCGCCCCACGGGAGACACCGCCGAGCCCACCCGGAACCGATAGAAGTACCAGCGATCCGGCGCCAATCCGTGCACCTCCGGATGCACGCTGTGGCCGAGTGCGCGGGTGGCCACCGCCGACCCGCGCGCCACCACCCGGCGGAACTGCTCGTCGTCCGCCAGCTCGTAATCGACCGTGACCGGGTCCACCGCCATGCCGCCGAGGCCGTCGGGCGCCAGCGGGTCCGGCGCCAGCCGCGTCCACAGCACCACGCCGTCGGGTGCGGGATCGCCGGAGGCGACGCCCAGCGCGAACGGATCGCCGAGCCGTCGCGGGGCGGGAAACCGGGCACTGCTCGCCGCCGCGGTTCCCGCCAGTACCGCTGCCGACCCCGCGGCGCCGACTCGGAACAGTTCCCGACGTGAGAGAGCCATACATCAGCGTAAGGCCGTGCCGAGGACGGGAAGGGGCCGCGAGCGGCGCTCCGGTGTCAGAGCAGCCCGCCCCGGCGCGCGTGGTCGAGGGCCTCGACGCGGGAATTGGTGCCCAGCTTGCCGTAGATGCCGCGCAGGTGCGTCTTGACGGTGTTGACCGAGACACCGAGGTCCGCCGCGATCTGCTGGGCGGTGCGGCCGGAAGGCAGTTGCTTGAGCACGGTCATCTCGGTGTGGGTCAAAGCGGGGTAGGCGGGCCTGCGGCGCGCCGCGGGGTGACGCCGGATCGTCGCCGCGAAGCTCTCCGCCCGGCCGAGCCGGCCCGCGTAACTGTCCAGCAAGGGCATCGCGGCGGGCACGTCGAGGAACGGCCGCAACAGCCGGTGGGGCGTGGCGGAACCGAGCGCGTTCTCCAGCGCGGTGAGGGCTTTGGCCGGCGCCCTGGACTCGTGTTGCGCCGCGGAGTACAGCAGCCATCCGGTGACGGCGCTGACCGGACGCAGGTCGCCTGCGCGGTCCAGCAGCGGTTCGAGGACCGCGCAGGTCGCCTTGCGGCGATCGGCCGCGGCGTGCAGCGCCGCATCGGCCAACCGGACCTCGGGAAGCTCTCCGACGATGCCGCGGGCGCGTTCGACCAGCAGTTGCGCGGTCCTGGCGTCGTGCACGCGCAGCAGCGCCCACACCACCGGCAGGATCAGGCTGCCCGTCGTGGCGGGCACCGTCTTGTGCTCCAGCAGGACCAGCAGGCTGCGACGCAGCGCGTCGACCGCCGCGGACTGCTCCTCGGCCCGCTCGAGATCCAGCAAGCGGCCCACGACGTGACCGCGCCATCCGGCGGCAGGGCCGCATGATCCGTCGTGCTCGGCCCGCTCGGTGAGAACGGACGCGATCTGCGCCGCCTCGGGCATCTCGCCTTGCAGGTAGGCGCCGTAGGCTGCCACCGACGTCGCCTGGACGGCGTCGGTCGTCCACAGCAGCCCGTGTTCCTCGGCGATCGCCAGCGCACGTGCCGCGCGCTCGCGCATCGCGGTGGCGGCGTCGACGGCGTCGGCGGCGAAGGCCAGCCGGGTCAGCGCACGCAGCACCAAGCGGGGGCGGCCCGCGTGCTCGGCGAGTGCGAGCGCCGAGTGCAGCAACTGTTCGCCGCGAGCGACGGCGCCACCGGCGACGAAGGCGGTGGCGATCTGGATCTCGGTGTACGCGTCGAGATCAGGATCGCCGGTCGGCGAGACGCGGTCCGGGAAATCGGGAAGGTCGGCCCCGGTGGTCGCCGCGACGTCGATCGCCGCGGCGAGGGTGAGTGCGTCCAGCTGTTCGGGCGAGGCGAAGGAGATCTTGGCGGCGCGCCGCGCCTCGGCGGTGTCCAGGCACGCCACCGCGGCGGCGGTGCTGCCCGTGACGAGGGCGTCGACGACGCGCACCAGCCACAGGAACGGATCATCGAGCAGAGCGGGCGCTGAACGGGCCAGTTGATCGAACAGCGTCGCGCCCCTCCCGTCGAGAACCATGCGCAGCGCACACGTGGACAGGAATTCGCACAGCTGATCGCGGTCCGCGCCCGCGAGCTGATGCGTAAGCGCGGTGGAGGGCAGCCCCGCGGACCGCAACCAGCGGGCCGCCCGGCGATGCAGTTCCGCGCACAGGTCCGGTCCGAGGCGGCGGGCTTCGGCGAGGAAGTGGGCGCGCACCAGCGGATGACAGGAGAACCAGACCTCGCCGTCGCGCACGTCGGAATCGATCGGGAAGTCGATCCGATCGAGTTCGTGCAGACAGTGCCCCGCGCCGCGGCCGAGGAGTTCGTCGGCGAGCTGCTCGGTGAAGGAAACCGGAATGCTGGTGTAGGTGAGGAACCGGCACAGTGCGGGCGGCAGTGCCTCGATGAGCTCGCTCATCAGGAAATCGGCGACCGCGCGCGCCGGGCGCGCGAGAACGGTGAGCGCAGCGGCTCGGTCGTCGGATCCGGCGGCCAGATGGGTCGCGGCGATGCGCACGAGGGCGGCCCAGCCCCGGGTCAGGGCGTGCAGCGTCGCGAGTTCGTCGCCGGTGAGCTCGCAGCCGTGGTCACGGCACAGCGCATCGATCTGCGCCGGGGTGAAGGCGAGTTCACTCGGACCCCACCGGGTCAGTCGCGAATGCAGCTCGAGCACATGCCAGCGCAGCGGCGGAGCGAAGCGGGCGCACAGCACCGTCGTCACGTTCGGCGGGGCATGCTGCAGGAAGTACTCGATACCGGCGAGCGCGAGCGGATCGGTGAGCAGATGGGCGTCGTCGAGCACGAGAACCGTCGGCGTCGTGCGCGCGGCCAGCGTGTCGGCGAGCGCCGCTGCCTGCGCGGCCGGCGGGCCGGGGCAGGTCGTGTTCGCGATCTCGAAGCGGGCGTGCAGCACGGTCCACAGCGTCGTCGCGTCGTCGAGCTGCTCGGTGACGGTCACCCAGGCGACATCGGACGTACCCGCGGTGTGCCGGGCGGCCCAATCGGCCACCAGTACCGACTTCCCGGCCCCGGCCGGTGCGCAGATCAGCAGCACGTGTCCGTCGCGGGTGCTCGTCACGCCGTCGGCGGCGGCGTACAAATCGAGCCGGGGGATCGGGGTGAACGGCAACGCGGGTATCTCGGTGACGGAATCCGCCGCGGCGGGGACGGGGCGTAGAGCGGGGACGTGCGAGGTGGTCACCGTGCCTCCCGGGCCGTGTGCTGACAGATCACTACCACGCCTCGGTAGCGGAACTTACCCGGTGTGTAGTCCGCTCGATCAGATCGTGTGTGGTCGTTATGGAATTTTCATTTCGGGCGACCGCGAAATATCGGAGTCACCCGAAACGGGTGAAGTGCCGGACGGTGGGACTGGTGGACATTCGGAAGACGCCTGTCCACCATTCCCCGAGAAAGGGGGCGACCGATGACGCACATGACCGAACCGGAGCCACACCCCGTCCGCCGTGGCATCGCGGCGGGTACGTCCATAGCGGCCGCTATCCTGTTGCTGACCGTCGGTGTGCTGTCGATCTTCGAGGGGATCTCCGCCGTCGCCGAGGACGCCCTGATCGTCGTCGGCACCGACTACGTCTACAAGTTCGACACCACGACGTGGGGCTGGATCCACATCGTCATCGGCATTCTCCTGGTCGTCGCGGCGCTGGGCTTGATGACCGGCGCCATGTGGGCGCGGGTGGTGGCGATCGTCCTGGCGGCCCTGTCGATCATCGCGAACTTCATGTGGTTGCCGTACTACCCGGCGTGGTCGGTTCTGGTGATCGCGTTGAACATCGTCGTGATCTGGGCGGTCGCCACGTGGCGGCCGGAAGCCGTCTGAGCGGACGGACATTCCCGGCCGCGCCTTTGCTCTCGGCCGGGTCGAACTCCGCCGATCCGACCTTCGGTGCGGTTCAGATCGCCTCGCACCTGAAGCATGGCGCGGCGCCGGTCAGCGGGATCCGGCGTCTTCCGGCCGGGGTGGGAGCCGGCTCGGCGCGGGCGG
The DNA here is from genome assembly GCF_055590505.1 of Nocardia sp. NPDC041819. NCBI lineage: Bacteria > Bacillati > Actinomycetota > Actinomycetes > Mycobacteriales > Nocardiaceae > Nocardia > Nocardia sp. NPDC041819. The sequence goes on from NZ_JBVJAP010000007.1 coordinate 12,027, forward strand.
GAGGGCGATACCGTTGCGGCCGCAGCATTCCGGCGAGCAAACTTGGTGATCTCTCGCAGAACTCGGGGTTTCCGCTGCCACCATAGGTGAGGTTGTGGTATCCACCTTCGAGATCGCACTACGAACTCGAAGGGACGCCAATGCCCAGCAAGCCCCCGCTCGTTCTCCTGCACGGTGTCACGATGTCCGAACGGGTGTGGGACGACGTCACCCCCTTGCTCGCCGCCCGGCACGAGGTGATCACGCCCACCGCCGTCGGCCATCGGGGCGGGCCGCCAGCCCTGCGGCGCCCGGCGCGGGTCGAGCATCTGGTGGACGACATCGAGCAGCGGCTGGACGCGCTGGGGCTGCGCCGGGTGCACGTCGCGGGCAATTCGCTGGGTGGGTGGATGGCGATCGAATTGGCTCGTCGCGGTCGAGCCGAGTCCGTCTGCGCGCTCTCACCGGCGGGGTTCTGGAAAGCCGGGGACGGAAGCCGGTCGGCCGCGACCCGCCGCATCGCCCGGGAGGCGGTCACCGGGCGGCTGCTGGGCTTTCTCGCCCCGCTGGCGCTGCGCAGTGCGGCGGCCCGGCGAATCGCTCTGCGTAACATCGCCGTGCACGGTGATCGCATCAGCTCGGCGCAGGCCCTGACCTGCTTACGCGACCTGCTGGAATGCACCGTCACCGCCGATCTGCTCGGCACCGACGAGCAGATCGCCGCGCTCGACCCGTTGCCGTGCCCGATCACGGTGGCCTGGTCGGAACGCGATCGTGTTCTTCCCGAACACATTCACGGGCCGATCGCCCGGACGCGGCTGCCCAAGGCCGTGTTCGCCATCCTGCCGGACACCGGTCACGTTCCGATGATCGATGACCCGCGGCTGGTGGCGCAGACGATCCTGACCACCACCAGCGTCACCACCGCCGAGGCGCCCTAGGCCTTGCGCGTTCCGCGGCGTAGCGCCCGGAGGATGGCGACGGGCCTGCCCGGAGGACGGCGATGGGCCCGCCCGGTCACACGTCGAGCAGGTGCGGCAATCCGGCGCGATACCGATCGGCGTCGATGCGTTTCCACGGTTCGAAGACCGGCAGGGACACCAGCGGGAAGACCGGTACGCGGGGCGCCGGGTCGTCGGCGGCGTCGAGGATCGCGTTGGTGGCGGCGCGACCGGATTCGTTGGCGCCCTCCATCGTGGCGAGGTCGATGTGGTTGCGTACGTGATCGCCGCCGAAGAACAAGTTCGGGATGGCGCAGTGGGCCTGCGGCCGGTGGTCGTAGGAGCCGACGGTGTTGACCAGCAGCGGAGTCTCGTTGTGCACGCCGTTCGCGGTCCAGGTGACGCCGGGGTCCAGATGCCAGGAGCGGATGTCCTCGGGACGCAGCCATCCCGTCCCGGTGTTGAGCCACTCCGTGAGCTGTGCCCATACCTCTTCGGCGATCTCGGCGGCGGAGCATTCTTTGGCGGGCCGGTGGAAGCGGATGCCGGGGGAGTCCCAGTCGGAGATGTCCACCGAAAGGCATTCGCGCACCGTGCCGTCGCCGTAACGGGTGGCGAAGTCGCCGACCCACATGGGTGCTTGGCGCAAGGCGGTGAGCGCCCACGGGGAGCCGAGGGCGGCGATATGGCCTTCCGGCAACTCGGTGGGGTTGGCGAGGTAGTACTGGAGACCGACCATCCAGTCGGTCCGCAGCTCCCGCATGCCCGCCAGATGCGGGTCGGTGTCGAGGATGTCGTCGGTCAGCAGCGTGACCGCCTTGTCCACCGGCATCGCGCACAGATACCAGTCGGCGGTGACCACGGTGGAGCGGCCGCCGGGATCCGTCAGCGTCGCCGAGGCGATCCGGCCATCGCGAAGCTCCAGCCGTGTCGCCCGCAGGCCCGGCACGAATCGCACGCCCCGCGACCGCAGATAGGTGACCCACGGGTCGATCCACGCTTCGTTGGTGGGACGGTTGAGAATACGGTCGATACCCGCGGAGTACTGCGGGATCGCCCCGGTCCCCGCCAGCACCAGGGCCTCCCCGATGGTGCCGATCGTGCGCGCCGAACTCAGCTGGGGTTTGGCCGCAACGGTGATCCGGGTGAGGGCGCTGACCAGGTATTCGCGATAAGCCGGTGACTTGCCTTCGGCGCGCAGGATCTGCTCCCACGTCACGTATTCCCACTGCCCGAAACGCCGTTCGGTGCAAGAGGTGAACCAGACGGCCATCTGTTTGGCGAAGAACGCGAGTTCGGCCGGTGGCAGTTCCGGGATGAAGCCGAACGCGCCGATCAGCGAGCTCTGCAACCGCTGCGGGTTGATCTGGTCGAGGCCCCCGAATTCGACCGGCGCGTAGATCGGCGGCCTGCCCCGGAAACCGGCGACGGTGCCCTCGACTCGGACGAGGTTGCCCGCGACGCCATCGGGACTGCCGGGGAAGGGGATGCGCCGCATGGTGTCCGGAAGGTTCTGATAGCAGCCGGGAAAGAACCGGAAGCCGTGCTCGCCGGGGAGGTCCGAACGGCCGTCGGTACCGGTGCCCGGCACACCCATGCTGCGCGCCTTACCGCCGAGGAACGCCGGTTCGTACACGGTGACCGCGTATCCCCGCTCGATCAGTTCGTGGGCCGCCGACAGCCCGGCGACGCCGCCGCCGAGGACCGCGACCGACTTTCCTCCGGTGCGCAGCCCGGGCGTTCGGCGTGGTCGGGGCGGTGCGGCGTGTGCCGGGGCAGCGGTGAGAGCCAGTCCGGCCGCGAGCGTGCCACGCAACAGGTCGCGGCGGGTGAGGTCGATGGTCGGCCGAGGACGCGGGTCATGCATGTCGATCTCCTGAAGATGCCGCGAGAACGCGCCGCGGCGGCCGGGACTGGATGGCGTCGGCGGGATCGAGGCGCGTGAAGGCGCACGCCTCCCTCCGTTCGGAGACTGTGTCGCGGCATTCGTCCGTCAGATTCGCGAGGACCGGCCAGGGGGCGCGCCATGAAGTGCGTAATGCTCCCGCCGCGAGCGCCGCCGCGCGTGCGGGAGTGAAGACGTCTTCGGGAGCCACGGTGCGCGAGAAGATCTCGGTGACCGCGTCGGCCAGCGCGGGGTCGGTCGCGGCCCTGCGGTAGAGCTCGATTTCCAAGGGGCGCATCGCCGTACCCCGGGCCAGCCGATTGGTCCACTGGTAGACGCTCAGGCATTCGCGATCGCGCAACCGTTCCCACGCGGCCAAGGCGGTGTCGAGGTGCTCGGTGTCATCGAGGGCGGCGGCGGCCAGTTCGCCGAGTAACCGGCCGTAGCGCAAGGCATCCCGGATGCCTTGCGCGGTCACCGGATCCTTGAAATGGCCCGCGTCCCCTGGCAGCGCCCAGCCCGGCCCGGTCGAGCGCCGGAAGTAGGACGCCAGTCCGGTGGCCGAACGCACCCGCCCGACGCGGCGGCAATCACGCAGGCGCAGTAGAAGTCCAGGCAGGCGCTCGATCGCCTCCTGATACCTGCGCTCGGCGCGCCCGCCACCCGGTTCGGCGGGCTGCGCGGGCGGCTGGACGAGGCTCAGCAGCAAGCCGTCGTCGCAGGGGAACGCGGTGCCGAGATCGGGACCGTTTCGCCATTGGGCCGCGATGTGCCGCTGGTCGGCCGCGCCGTCGTGCCAGTAGGCGAAGAAGCACTCCCGTCCGCTCGGTGCGGACAATCGGGGCCGGGTGGCGCCGACGAGCCGGGCCACCGTACTGCGGCGGCCGTCCGCCCCGACGACCAGGCGGGCACGCACCTCGTGCTCGCCGCTTCCGTCGGCGTAGCGAACGCCGGCGCAGCGATCCCCCGACCACAGCAGATCGGTGACCCGCACGCCCTCGCGGATCCGTGCTCCCGCCTCCACGGCGGTGGCCACGAGCGCGGCGTCCAGTCCGGTCCGCCGCACGCACATCGCGTAGTCGACGCCGTCCACCGGTGTGAAGGACGACCGGACCGCATAGCCGCCGCCGTCGGCGAAGGCCATGGTCAGCGGGGGCGCGCCGAGCCGCAGGACACGGTCGAGGGCGCCCGCGCGATGCAGTTCGGCCAGGCCGCCGGGCCACAGCAGGTGCGTCGAGAGGGTGTCGGAGGGAAAGCGCGCGGAGTCCAGCGCGAGCACGTCGCGCCCGGCTCGCGCCAACGCGATGGCGGTCGCGGAGCCCGCGCACCGCGCGCCCACCACGACCACGTCGGTGTACTCGATTGCCGGGGGAGGAGAACCGCGCATGCCCGAACACCTCGGTCACATAGTCTCGGACACTGTGTCCGATCGATGGTGAGCGGTGGGTGCCCGAATGTCAATATCGGTGCCGTGTCGGCAGAATGGTGGGAGCACCCGACCGGCACAGCCGAGCACGCGGCCGCCGCGCCGCAGAGAGGACCCGGATGCCCTCGCTGACCCGTGTCCCCAGAAACGCACGCAAACCGGTCGACGATCGGCGCGCGGAGTTCGAGCGACGCGTCCTCGCCGCGGTGGAGGAGCTGCTCGCCGACGGCACGCCCTACACCGAGATCGCCGTCCACCGGATCGCCGCCGCCTCGCAGTCGGCGAGGTCGACCTTCTACCGGTATTTCCCGGACAAGAGCCGGCTGCTGATCCGCATGGCCGAATTGGCCACCGCGGATCTGTTCGAAGCCGCCGAGCGCTGGTGGATCACCGAGCACACCGGGCGGCAGACCGGTGTGGTGGCGGCCGTGCGCACCATGATCGCGGGGTTCCGCGAGCACCGTTCGCTGCTGCTGGCGCTGAGCGAAGTCGCCGCCTACGACCGCGACGTCGGCGCGTATTGGCGCGGCCGGGTCGCCTCGTTCGTGGCGGTGGTGCGATCGCGGCTGGAGACCGACCGTGCCGCGGGCCGGATCAGTCCGGCGATCGATCCGCAGGCCACCGCCGTCGTGCTGACCTCGATGGTGGAACGCGCGATCGCGGTGAGCTTCTCCTCCGGCTCCGGGGTCACCGACGACGCGCTGGCGGAGGCGCTGGGCCGGGCGATCTGGTTGACGGTGTACGGCGACGCCCCGTCGGCCTGACGGAACACCCGGCGGCACAAGCGGATCCATTGCTACAGTCGCGCCCATGACACAATCCGGACAGCCCCTGCGGATCGGCATCCTTGGCGCCGCCCGCATCGCGCCCGCCGCCGTCGTGCGACCCGCCGGGGCGAACGCGGACACGGTGGTCGCCGCCGTGGCTGCCCGCGAGCCGGAACGCGGGCGGGCGTTCGCGCGCGAACACGGCATCGCGCGGGTCTTCGACAGCTATGCCGCGCTGATCGCCGCGCCCGACATCGACGCGGTCTACAACCCGCTGCCGAACGGTCTGCACGGCCGGTGGACGAAAGAGGCGCTCGCCGCGGGCAAGCACGTGCTGTGCGAGAAACCGTTCACCGCCAACGCCGCCGAGGCCGAGGAGATCGCGGCACTGGCCGCGACGTCGGACCGGGTGGTCATGGAGGCCTTCCACTACCGCTACCACCCGATGACCAGGCGGGCCGAGGAGATCATCGCCTCCGGCGAACTCGGCGAGCTGGTGCGGGTGGACACCGCGATGTGTTTTCCGCTGCCGCGATTCTCCGACATCCGCTACGACTACGCCCTCGCAGGCGGGGCGCTCATGGACGCAGGCTGCTACGCGGTGCACATGGCCCGGGTCTTCGGCGGCGAGAACCCGGTGGTCGTCGCGGCGACCGCGAAGTTGCGCGGCCCGCACATCGACCGCGCGATGAGCGCCGAACTGCGCTTCCCCTCCGGGCACACCGGGCGGGTGCGCTGCTCGATGTGGTCGTCGGACCTGCTGCGCATCGGGGCGCGCGTGGTGGGCGAACGCGGTGAACTGCGGTTGCTCAATCCGGTGGCGCCGCAACTGCCGCGCAGGCTGTCGGTGCGTTCGCAGGGCGGCAGCCGCACCGAGAAGATCTCGCGCCGCAGCACCTACGCCTATCAGCTCGACGCCTTCGTCGCGGCGGTGCGGCACGGGGAGCCGGTGCTCACCTCCGCCCAGGACGCGGTGGCGACGATGACCGTCATCGATGCGATCTACGCGGCCGCGGGTCTGCCGCTACGGCAACCGGCCTGACGCGGCGGCCGTGATCGCCTCGGTGTAGACCGCCACCAGTCGTTCGGTGAACCGCGACTGCAGCGTTCGTCCCGCGTGGCGTGCCAAGACCTCGCGCATGGCGGTGAGCCGTTCCGGCTGAGCCGCCAGCAGTCGCAGCGCCTCGGCGAGCGCGGCCGTCGAGGCGTCGCGGGCCCGGAATTCGCCGCCCTCGGGCACGGTTTCGGTGACGTCGGGGTCGCAGTGCAGCACGGGAAGGCCCACCGCGACCGCCTCGAGCAGAACCATGCCTTGCGTGTCACACCCGGCGGAGGGGAACAGCAGCACATCGTGGGCACGCATGGCCGCCAAGCACTGCGCCTGGCTCACCTCGCCGTGCAGCCGAACCCGCTCGTGCAGCCCGAGCCGGTCGACGGCCGCGCGCAGGCGCGCCTCCAACGCTCCCGCACCGTAGATGTCGAGGGTGCAGCCCTCGGCCCGGTGCACCGCCTCGATGGCGTCCAGCGGGCGCTTCTCCGCCGAGAACCTGCCGCACCACAGCACGCGCAGCAACGGGTCCCGGCCACGGGGTCGCTCGGGGAGAGCGCGTACCAGATCGTCGTCGACTCCGTTGGACACCACGTGCATCGGCCGATCCACGCCGTGCGCGGCCAACCGCTGGGCGAAATGCCGTGTCGGCACCACGACGTGGTCGGCGGCCCGCGCTTGCGCGACCAGCGGTCGCCAGGCGTGGCGTGCTGTGCGGCTTTCCGCCGACTTCGGCATCGTCCCGCGCAGGCCGACGAAGCTGCCGTGCAGCACGCGCATGGTGAGCGCGGCGAGATAGGGGAACGGGGAATTGCGTTCGATGAAGGAGTCGTCGCGGCTGTGCATGGACTGCACCGCCGGAAGGCCGTGGCGGCGCGCGGCGCGCAATCCGGCGATGCCCGCTCCGTAGGTGGTCTGCGCGTGCACGACATCGAAACCGCGCTCGGCGAACACCGCGTCGATGAGGCGGGCATTCCTTCGGGTCGGCAGGGCGACCGGATAGCCGTTCACGGCCAATCCGGCCGTGGTGGCGAGCACGACGATCCCGGGATCCGGCGGCACGGGATCCGGCGGGGGGATGGTGAACACGGTGACGTGATGCCCCAGCCGTTCCAAGGCCGTGCGCTGCGCGCGCATCGACGTCTGGATTCCCCCGAGGGTGGCCGGATGGAAGTCCGCGAACATCGCGATGCGCAACGAGCGGTCGTCCGCGCTCACACGGTGCCCCGTCCGGACGCAGAAGGCGCACAGCCGTCGAGGAATTCGAGGATGTGCCCGTACACGTCCAGTGCGGCGCCGCGACCGAGGAAGGTGTCGAGGTGGCCGTAGGAAGGGATCTCGATGTAGCGCACGTCCAGCCCGGGGTGGCGGGTGGTGAGCACGTCGTGGCACAGCTTGTTGGAGTCGAGCCAGACCTCGTTGCGGCTGCCCGACAACAGCAGTACCGGGCAATCGATCCGGTCGGCGTGGTCGAGGGCGTTCTCCGGGAGCACGCGGTAGCGGTCGTCGTTGTCGTTCCAGCGTTGCACCGCGTGCGCCAGCTCCATCCGCCGCAGCTGGGGCAGCACATGCACCGGGATCGGCCCGAACAGTTCCGCCAAACGGTCGTGGGTGCGCGGATCGAGATGGTCGTGGACGAACAGCTGCGCGCCCATGCCCCAGCTGCCGTGCACCATCCGGCAGGTTGGGTCGGTGCATTCCCCTTTCCGGGTGAGCAGGGCGTAGAGCAGCGTTTTGCGCGACCACAGCCCGACTCTGCGGAAGTCGGACTCCAGGTGGTGGACGCGGGAGCCGAGCAGTTCGCCACCCACGAGCACGCGCATCCGCACCGCGTTGCTCACTTTCGGGGTGAGGAAGACACCCTGGGCCACGACGCCGGCCAACCCGGGCAGCAGTCCCGCGGCCATGCTCATCGACAGCGCCAAGGCCCCGACGCAGTGCGCGACCACGAACAGCGGCCGGTCGCCGATGCGCAGGCGGATCTCCTCGACGGCTCCGGGGAGGTCGTAGAGCGCCACGTCGTCGAAGCTGAAACGCGGCCCGGAGGCGTTGTAGGGCAGTCGGGAGCTGCCGCGCCAGTCCAGCAGCCACGGTTGGTATCCCGCGTCGAGCAGCGCGTCGACGACCGTGCGGATCTCCGGCGCCAGGAACATCTCCGAGGAGACGCCGTGGCCGTGGACCAGCAGGACCGCGGGCCGGTCGGCCTCGGCGGCAATGACGCGGCGCAAACCCAGCCGCAGGCCGTCGGCGGCACGGAACGGGATCTCCTCCAGCGTCGGGGCGGCGCCCGGCCGGATCGGGGTGAGCATCAGCGCGACTCCTTCGCGTTTCGGCGCAGATCCAGCAGCTCGGTGCCCACACGCAACGCCGGTTCCAGCAGGCCCTTACCGAGCTGGGATCCGAACCAGCTCAGCCACAACAGTTTCGCGATCCGCCGCTGGCGCTCGGACAATCGCGGATCGACCTGGATGCCGTCGATCTGATCGCGCAGGTAGGTCTCCAGCGGGACGGCGACTTCGCCGGTGAGGCTCGCCGGTTCGCCCTCGCGGCCGAGTTCCACGGTCAGCGTGCGCGCCTGCCTGATGAGGGTGCGGCGCGCCTCGGCGTATTTGTAACCGGACAGCCACCACGTCCCGCCGTCGGCGTCGCGCAGCGACAGCCGGTAGTGCATCAGCGGATGCCGCAGTCCGTGCCGGATCGGGATGCCGTCGTGCGGGCGCACCGACAGCACACCGGACACCGTGAGGGGTTCGTCGTGCAGGCGTGCGCACCGCAGTTCGCCACCGACATCGACCGTGCGCCCGGCCACCAGCTGGTGGGTGCTCGCGATGGACAAGCGCAGATTCAGGGTGCAGGACGTGTCGGCCGCCCCGTCCACGGCTGCGAGGGTGCCCGCCAGGGTTTCCGCGAACCACAGATACGGTGCGTCCTGCGGCTGCGGCAGCCTGGCCAGACCGGTGCCCGCGAGCATTTCCAGCGTCTTGCTTTGCGACCGAGCGCCGTAGCGGACCGGCTGGGGCAGGTTGTGGGCGCGCAGGAAGGCGCGGGTTCGGTCGTCGGTGGCGGCGGGGACGGAGGCCATCGTCTCCAGCGGGTGGCGCGCGACCGGGCTCTGCAACACCTGCGCCAGCGATTCCAGCTCAGGGACCGGCTCGGTGCGGATCCGTTCCACCACCTCGTCACACCAGGCGGCCCAATGCTGCACCCGCATGTCCATGCCGATCGCCGCCGACTCGCCGAGCATCTGCTCCAGCGAGGTCGGCGTGCCGGTGAGATGGTAGTTGTGGCCCCACGCCCCCGGCGCGCACACGATGGCCGCCGCGACCTTGCTGACCCAATCCACCGGGGCGACATGGAGATTGCGCAGCGCGGGGACGGTGCCGAACCGCGACAGCGCCGCGATGATGCCGCTGTTGAGGTCGCGGGGGTTGTGCGCACCGGTCTCCCGGTGTCCGCCGATTCCGCCGGGTCGCAGCACCGTGACCACCAGTCCGTGCTCGCGCGCCCGCCGCATGACCGCCTCGGCCGCCCACTTCGTCCGGTCGTAGCCGATCACGAGCTTGCCGATATTCGCCACCGGATCGTCCTCACCCATCGAGGCGATGCCGAGTTCGTTGAACACCGCGATCGAGGAGATGTGGTGCAGCGGTTTCGGTCTGCCGGTGGCGGCCAGCCGGGCGAGGGTCAGCGGGCCGAGCACGTTGCCGCGGCGCAGGGATCGGTAGCCGCGCAGGAAGTCCACCGCGGCGCCGACGTTGACGATCGCGTCGACCTCGTCCGCCAGCGCGGTCCAGCGTTGCTCGGACAGGCCGAGGTTCGGCTCCCGCAGGTCGCCGGTGAGCACCGTCACCCGCCTGCGCACCTCCGGTGACCACGGCAGCAGGAACCGCGTCAGCGCGGCGGCCAGCCGGTCGAGGCCGTCGGTCTCGTCCCGCGCGCGGACCAGGCAGACGACGTGGGCGTCGCTGCCGCGCAACAGGTCCAGCAGCAGATGGCTGCCGAGGAAACCGGTGGCGCCGGTGAGCAGCACACGGCGTGGGACCACCCGCTCCGGCGGGTCGACCAGCGGTAACCGGTCGGCTCCGGCGACATCGGAGATCAGCTGCGCGAACTCGTCGTCCACGGAATCGGATGCAGGCGCGATGGTCTCGTGGTCCCTGGCGTCCGGACCGGTGCCCAGCCAGCGCTGCGCGAGCCTGCGCGGACGCGCGTCGGCGAACACCTCGTCCAACTCCAGGTGCACGTCGAGCTCGCGGGCGAGCGCCGCCACGAACTGCACCGCCGCGACGGAGGTGGCGCCGCTGTCGAAGAAATCCGTGTCCGGGCCGACGGTTTCGGCGGTGAATCGGTTCGCCACCTGGGTGACCGCCGCCGTGAGCGACTCCGGATCCCACTGTTCGCGACGTTCGATCGCCGCCGTCGCGGGGGGCGCGTCGCCACCCGCGCGCGCGAGCAACGCGGACACGTCCAGGCCGCCACCGCGCTCGATGGCCTCGGCGAGGTCGCGCCGATCGGCTCGCTCGAGCCGCGGCGGGTGCTCGCCGTTCGGACTGCGCACGGGAAACTCCTTGTCGGCCATGATCATCGCGCCCAGGACCGGAACGTCCGCAGGCGATCCAGCGGCACCTCGACGTCGAGCCGCTCGGCATCGGTGGCGCCACCGCCCAGCGCGGCGGCCAACCGGCGGGCGGGCACGTTGCGCTCGGTGCGGTGGACGGTCATGCGCACCGTAGTGCAACCCAGCGCGGCCGCGCGGTCGGCCAGCCAGCCCAGCAGATGTTCCTCGACGCCGCGGCCGAGGGCGCGGCAGCTGAGATGCCATCCGCGCACACCCAGCGCGGTCCCCTCGGCGCGCAGCGCGAGCACGGCGATCGTTCCGTAGTCGCCGAACCGGTCGCGCGCCGCCGCGGTCCACACCTCGCCGTCCTCCTGCCAGCGGTCGACATCCTGCTCGGTGCCCGGGCCCAGAACGAATTGGCTGGTGCGCCGGATCAGCTGAGCGGCGCGCGCCCGGCTCCGCCCGGAGAGCCGCTCGACGGTCACCACCAGGTGCAGGCTCTCGAGGAACCGCGCGAAGTCGAGTTGTTCACGGGCCAGGTCGCGTTCGCGTTCGTGCCGGTAGAACTCCGCCCGCTCGGCGTCCTCCGCGGTCACCGCCACCGGCGTCACCGGCCACAACCGGGTCAGGAAGCCCTCCAGTTCCTCGATCGGCGGGCAGGTCACCGCGAGCACTTCCGGCAGACGGGAACGCATCTTCGCGATCTCCACCGGGTTGTCGTCGAGATAGACCACGTCGTCGGATGCCAGACGCAAGGTGCGCGCGGCCTCCTCGAGCCGTTCGGCCTTGCTGTCCCATCCGGTGGAGACGATGGCGAAGTCCGCGGCGCGCAGCGGACTGTCCGGACGGTCCAGGACCGCGTGCACGGAATCGTCGTCGTTGTTGCTGATCAGCACCAGCAGGGTGCCCGCGGCACGCCACTGCCGCAGTCGCCGCGCCAGCGTGATCCGCGGCGGGTCGAAAGTGACCGCCGCGGGCCCGATTTCGCCCACGACGCCGCTCCACAAGGTGTCGTCGCCGTCCACGGCGATGACTTTCGGGGCGGGCAGCAACGCGACGCGCGCGACGGCGGCGAGCGTCAGCGCCACCGCCGCCTGGAACTCCTCGGTGAACGGCAGGTGCGCCAGCGCGTCGGTCTGCTCGTCGAAACGGTGCGCCACCGGGTGGTCACGGGTCCAGTCGGCTTCGGTGAGGACCGCGACGCCGGGAATCTCCCGCAGCCGTTCGGCGGTCAGCCGCTCCCACCGCAGCAACCGCTCGTCGAGAACGGGGGCGGGAAGCAGGCCGACGATGATCGGCACCCGGGCACGCTCGGCGGCCTCCCGGACGGCGGCCGGGTACTGCTCCGCCAGTTCGGCGAGCGAGTCGTCGGTGAGCGGACCGAATCGCTCCAGGTCCGCCGCCCGCAGCAGCACGATGCCCAGAGCGGTCGACGGCTGGGCGAAGACCCCGGACGGGTCGCGCAATCCGGCCAGGACGTGATGGTAGGGCGCTTCGAGCACGGTCCGGCCGTCCGCACCGTGGGCATGCGCCGCCGCGCTGTACAGATCCGGCAGCTTCCCGAGCGCGAACGTGGCCCCGAACGCGACGCCTCGCGGTGTGTCCGTGCGCGGTGGGCGCACCGGCAACCCGGAGTGCTCGACCACCTCGCCGAGCAGTGCCAGGTAGTCCTGCCCGAGACGGGCGCAGGTCGCGTCGTCGATGATGTCGGCGTTGTAGGTGAACCAGACCTGATCCGCGTCGGCCAGCACGGCCACCATGAGGTCGAGATCGGAGTAACCGGTCCCCACCGGGACCAGGTCCGCGCGGTGCACGGCGGAATTGGCCCGCAGATAGTTGAAGTACACCTCGACCAGCGGCGCGTTGTCCCGATACAGGCCCTCCGCGGCGAGCGTGGTGAGCACGTCGGAGAAACCCGCTCCGGGCACCAGCAGCCGCCGCAGCCGGTCGCCGGTCCGGCGCAGCAGGTCATCGATCGACTCGCCGGGCTCGACGGTCGCCGGATAGGGCACCGGCACACCGAAATAGCCGACGGCCGTCGGCGCGTCGGCGTGGATGCGGGTGTCCACCGGGACGGCGAGCGCGAAACGATCGGTGTCCTGCCGCCGGGCCAGCAGCACCGTCAGCGTGCCGAGGAACAGCGCCGCCGGCGTTATGCCCAGCTCCCGGGCCCGCCGGGCCGCGCGATCCTGCAGCCCCGCGGGCAGTTCCAGCAGCACCTCACCGGCTCGGTGACTGCGCTGCGCGGGCCGGGGGCGGGCGAGGGTGAGGTCGAGGCGGCGGCAGCCGGCGAACTCCCGGCGCCATGCGGCGTCGGGCTCGGCCTGCGGTGCCTGCGCGGCGAGCAGATCGTGGATGTCCTTGTTGGACAGTGTTTCCGGGAATTCCGTGCCGGACAGCTCGGCCCCGATCTCCCCGGCGACCAGCATCATCGATTGGACATCACACATGCCGTGGTGGGCGCCGAAGATCAGTGTCTGTTCGCCGGACTCGGACGTCAGCAGTTCGAACCGCCACAGCGGCCCCTGCGCCAGGTCGAACGGTTCGCGCATCAGTTCACGGAACCGGGTGCGCGCGACGGCGTCGTCGAGCCGGTCGACGGCCGAACTGCGCAGCAGCGGCCCGCCCGGGCGGGACCGTACCTGCAGCCGGGTGCCGTGCTCGTCGCTGGGCACGATCACCGTGCGCAGCGCGGCGTGGCGTCCGGCGAGGCGGGCGAGCATCGCTTCCGCTTCGGCGTGGCCGACCGCCCTGGGCAGGCGCATGGCCAGTCCGCCGGTCTGGGCGACACTCGGAATGCCCTGCTGGGCGGTGCGCAACAGCCGCATCAGGTCTCGGGTGACGGGCAGGGTGACGACCTCGGGGACGTCCTGCTCGGCCGGCCGCGCGGCAGCTACGGCGGTATCCGTGTGCGCCGCTTCGGCGACTAGGTATTCGGCCAGCGCGGCCGCGCTCTGGTTGGCGAGGATCTCGCCGAGCGGGACCAGGATGCCGGTATCGTCGCGCAACCGGTTGCGCAGTTCCACCGCCATCAGCGAATCCATGCCCAGCCCTTGGAACGACCGGTCCGGTGCGATCGCATCCGCACCGGTATGCCCCAGCACGCCGGCGGCGACGCGCGCCACCACATCGACCGCGACCGCGGTCGCCTCACCGAGCGGCAATCCGCGCAGCCGCTCGGCGAAACGCGACCGTGCCGACGGGTCCGCGACGTCGCGGTGCGCGGCCGTGCGGCGCGCAGGCGGACGGATCAGCTCGCGCAGCAGCAACGGCACATACGGCGCGCGCCGCATCGCGTCGGCATCGATCCGCATCGGCGCCAGCACCGGCTCGGCCCGCCGCAGCGCCGCGTCGAACGCGGCCAAACCGTCCTGCGCGCTGAGCGGGCGCATGCCGGAGCGTTCCATGCGACGGATGTCCGCCGCCGCCATCACCTCGTGCATGTCCAGGCTCCACGGACCCCACGCCAGCGACTGCGCGGTGCGCCCTCGGGCGACGCGGTGGGTGGCGAGGGCGTCGAGGTAGGCGTTGGCGGCGGCGTAGTTCGCCTGGCCGGGATTGCCCAGGACGCCCGCCACGGAGGAGAACAGCACGAAGCACGACAGGTCCATGCCCGCGGTCAGCTCATGCAGATGATGCGCCGCGTCGACCTTCGGCCGCAGTACCGCGGCGAGCCGGTCGGGAGTCAGCGAGCCCAGCGTGCCGTCGTCGAGCACCATCGCGGCGTGGACGACGCCGCTGAGCGTGCGCCCGCGCAGCACCTCTGCCAGCGCGGCGCGATCGGCCACGTCGGAGCGGGCGAAGACCACGTCCGCTCCGAGACCGGTGAGTTCGGCGCGCAACTCCTCGGCACCGGGACCGTCGGCGCCCCGGCGGCTGACCAGCAGCAGCTTGCCGACCCCGTGGGCCCGCACCAGATGCCGGGCCAGCAGCGAGCCGAGCCGTCCCGGCGCTCCGGTGACGAGCACGTATCCGTCGCCGAACTCCACGCTGCCCCGCGCGGCCTCGGCCATGGGCGCTCGCGCGAGCCGTGGCGCGGACAGGGCGCCGTCGCGCACGAGAACCTGTGCCGCCCCGCAGGCCAGGACGGTCGCGATGTCGACCTCGGCGTCGGCGCTGTCGACCAGCACGATGCGATCCGGGTTCTCCGACTGCGCCGCCCGCGCCAGGCCCCAGACCGCCGCTCCCGCGGTGTTCGGGACGTCCTCGCCGGGCAGCGCCATCGCCCGGCGGGTGCGCACGACGATGGTCGCCGCCGTCAGGCGAGGATCGTCGAGTGCCGCTTGCAAGGCTTCCAGCGTGCGCCGGACCGCGGCGTGCACGGCGTCGATCGAATCACCCTCGGTGACGTCGATGAGCACCGCCTCCGGCGCCGGATCGTGCGTGCCGAGCCGCGACCAGGGCACGGCGGTGACCGGCCGGACCGCCGTCGGCGCCGCGAGCGCCGACCACTCCGGCCGGAACAACGTGCGGTGCGCGGCGGACAGCGCCCCGTCGAGCACCTGCGCGTCGGGCGCGGGCCGCAGGATCAGCGACCGCACCGACACGACCGGGCGGCCGGTGTGATCGTTCGCCAGGACACGCACCCCGTCCGAGCCGTCACGGGTGATCCGGACGCGCAACGCCGTCGCGCCGGAGGCATGCAAGCTCACCCCCGCCCAGGCGAACGGCAGCAGCGCCGAACCACTGTCGTCCGCGCCGAGCAGCAGCGCCGCGTGGAGGGCGGAGTCGAGCAACGCGGGATGGATCTCGAACCGCGCGGCGTCGCCGTGCGCGGACTCCGGAAGCGCCACGTCGGCGAAGACTTCCTCCCCGCGCCGCCACGCCGCGCGCACCGACCGGAACAGCGGCCCGTACCGGTGTCCGCGATCGGACAGCCGCGCGTACATGCCGGCCACGTCCACGGCCGTCGCACCCGCCGGAGGCCACTGCGCGCTGTCGCCGCCGATGGTTTCGGCTCCGTGCGTCGCCGCCAGCACCCCGCGGGCGTGCAACGTCCACGAGGTGTCGAGATCGCCCTCGAGGCGGGAGTGGATCGACACCGGGTGGTCACCGTCGGGGTCGGCGTCGGCGACCACCACTTGGATCTGCACCGCGGCATCCTGCGCGAGCACCAGCGGCGCGTGGAGCACGAGTTCGCGCACGTGTCCGGCGGCCACCTCGTCGCCGGCGCGGACCGCGAGCTCGACCAGCCCGGTGCCGGGCAGGACGACCGCGGCGGGCGCGGCGTGCTCGGCCAGCCACGGATGCGTTCGCAGGGAGATCCGGCCGGTCAGCGTCACGCCGCCGGAATCGGGGTGCGGCACGACCGCGCCGACGAAAGGATGACCCGCGGGCCGCAACCCCAGTGCCGCGGCGTCCTCGGACACCGACTCGGTCCAGAACCGCCGCCGGTCGAAGGCGTAGGTCGGCAGCTCGACGCTCCCGCGCGCGGGCACAAGGCGTGACCAGTCCAGGTCGCGGCCCGCCACCCAGAGCGCTGCTTGGGCGCGGGCCAGGCTGCGTGGCCCGTCCTCGTCGCGCACCAGCGAACCGACCGCCACGACCTCGCCGCCGATGTCCTCCGCGACCGCCCGCACCGCCGTGGTCAGCAGCGGATGCACCCCGAGTTCGACGAAATACCGGAACCCGTCGCCGATCATGCGCTCGATCGTGCTCGCGAACCGGACCGGTTCGCGCGCGTTGCGGTACCAGTAGCCGCCGTCGGCGGAGTCGTCCACCATCTGTTCGCCGAGCACGGTGGAGTACCACGCGACGTCCGGTGCAGCGGCGCTCAACCCGGCGAGTTCGTCCAGCAGTTGCTGCCGGATCGGTTCCAGCAGCGCGGAATGCCCCGCCAGCGCCGGTCCCGCGGCCAGCACCCGCACCTCGACCTGGTCGTCCCGCAGTGCACGCACCAGTGTCTCCACCGCGTGGCGGGCTCCGGCCACGATCGTCGAGCCGGGCACATTGATCGCCGCGACCGACACCGCCTCGTCGGCTGCCAAGCGTTCCGCGAGCCGGTGCGCGGGCAGGCCGACCATCGCCATCGCGCCTTCCTCGGTGATGCCCGCCATCAGGCGGCTGCGTGCCACGACCACGCGGGCGGCGTCGTCGAGGCTCAGCGCGCCCGAGACGTAGGCGGCGGCGATCTCGCCCTGGCTGTGCCCGATCACGGCATCCGGTGTGACGCCCGCGTCCCGCCAGGTGGCCGCGAGCGCCGCCATCGTGGCGAACAGCAGCGGTTGCACGAGGGTGAAGTCGCCGAGTTGCGCCGCGGTGAAGGTGAACAGCCCGGTCGCCAGCGACCATCCGGTGCGGTGCCGGAACGCTTCGTCGCAGCGGGCGAACTCGGCGCGGAACACCTCCGACCGGGCCAGCATGTCGCGCGCCATCCCCGCCCACTGCACGCCTTGCCCGGGGAAGACGAACGCGGTCTTGCCCGCGGTGAGCGCCGCGTCCGTGGCGGCCACGACATCGGGCGCTGCCCGTTCCTCGACCAGATCGCCAAGGCCGGACAGCATTTCGTCGCGTGTACCCGCGACGAGGACGGCGCGCCATTCGAACGGTGTGCGCTGCAACGCCAGCGAGCGCGACACCGGGGCGGGGTCCAGCGCGGGGTCGCCGGTGACGTGCGCGAGCAGGCGACGCGCCTGACCGTGCAGCGAGGCCCGGTTGCGGGCCGAGATCGGCAGCAGCGCGACCCGGCGGTCGTCCGGAGCGTCGTCGAACGAGTCGGACGTGTCGTCGAGGGCGGGCGGGTCCTCGAGGATCAGGTGGGCGTTGGTTCCGCTGAGCCCGAACGCACTGACGCCCGCGCGGCGGGGCCGGGCGCCGCGCGGCCATGGTGCCGAATCGGTGTGCACAACCAAACCGCTACCGGCCCAGTCGATGTGCGATGTCGGCGGCCCGTCGTGGGCCATCCCCGGTATCCGCTCGTGCTGTAGCCCGAGAACCAGTTTGATGACCCCGCCGATTCCCGCCGCGGCCTGGGTGTGGCCCACGTTGGACTTCAGCGAGCCCACGCCGAGCGGGCGCCCGGGTTCGCGGCCGGGACCGAAGACGCGCGCCAGGGCGCGGGCTTCGATCGGATCGCCGAGGGCGGTGCCGGTGCCGTGCGCTTCGACGTAGTCCACGTCCGCGGGTGTCAGCCCGGCCGAGCGCAACGCCGCCTTGATGACCTGCTCCTGCGCGAAACCGTTGGGAGCGCTGATGCCTTGGCTGCGGCCGTCCTGGTTGACCGCGGAGCCGCGGAACACCGCGAGCACCCGGTCACCGTCCCGCCGGGCGTCGTCGAGCCGCTTCAGCAGCACCAGACCGGCGCCCTCGGCCCACACCGTGCCGTCCGCCCCCGCCGAGAACGGCGCGCACCGCCCCGACGGCGACAGCACACCGAGTTTGCACAGCTCCACGTGCGCGGTCGGGCTCATCAGCAGCGTCGTGCCGCCCGCAAGGGCCAGATCGCATTCGCCCCCGCGCAACGCCTGCGCGGCCAGGTGCATGGCGACGATCGAGGAGGAGCACGCGGTGTCGAGGGTGACGGCCGGACCGTGCAATCCGAGTGTGTACGCGATCCGTCCGGATGCCACGGCCGGCGCCAGCCCGGTGCCGACCTGCCCGTTCAACTGCTGCGGAGCCGGGTCGGCGAGATAGCCGGTGCTGTACACCCCGAAATAGACACCGGTCATGCTGCCCTGCAATCGCCTGGGGTCGCGACCGGACCGTTCGATCGCCTCCCAGCTCAGTTCCAGCATGAGCCGCTGCTGCGGGTCCATCACCGCCGCCTCACGCGGGCCGATACCGAAGAACGCGGCGTCGAACTCGTCCACCTGGGTGAGGTATCCGCCGCGGAAGGTGTACGCCTTGCCCTCGGCGGCCGGGTCCGGGTCGTAGAGCCCGTCGATGCTCCAGCGCCCGGGCGGCACCTCGGACAGGCCGTCGCGCCCCTCGTCCAGCAGGCGCCACAGCGATTCCGGATCGTCGGCGCCGCCGGGGAAACGACAGGCCATCGCGATGATCGCGATGGCATCGTCGGTGCGCCCGGGCGGGACGGGCGCGGCTTCGGTTCCGGTGCGTGCCCGGGCCACGAGGGGCACGGCGGCGGGTTCGCTGTCGGTGCGCTGTCGGTCCGGGACCGGCGCGGCCCCTGCTTCGGCGGGGTGCAGCGCCGCCACCACTTGCGCGATGGTGGGGTGCTCGAAGAACAGGTTGGTGTCCAAGGTCCGCCCGACCTGGTCGGACAGCTCCACAACGAGTTCGACCAGATCGGCGGAGCCGAGACCGAATTCGACCAGCGGCCGGTGCACGTCGATGCGGGCCGGATCGAGATACGCCAGCCGGGCGATGATGTCCACCAGTCGGCTCTGCATGGCTTCGGCGCTCATCGCCGCACCGCCTGGTGCGGTGGGCGGGACGCCGGTCTCGTCGAATTCGCCTCGCAGGGACAGCAACGGGGACAACGCGTCGTCGAGATACGCGGCGCGGCAGGCTTGCCGCTGCACCTTGCCACTGCTGGTCTTGAGGAGGGCGCCGGGCCGGATCAAGACCACCGACCGCAATGTGAGTCCGTGCTCCGCGCCGATCGCCGCGCGGATCGCGTCCTCGGCGTCGGCGAGTTCGGCCGGATCCTCGGTGCGTACCTCCGCGACCACTACGGGCAGTTCCCCGTCGAGGCCCTCGTCCACGGAGAACGCCGCGACGCAGCCCGCGCGCACGGTGTCGTGCGCGGTTTCGGCCGTCAGCTCCAGATCCTGCGGGTAGTGGTTCTTGCCGTCGATGATCAGCAGATCCTTGCGCCTGCCCGTGACGAACAGCTCACCGCCGGAGACGAAACCCAGATCCCCGGTACGCAGGAAAGCGCGATCGTCGTCGCCGAGCCGGGCGTGGAAGGTCTCGGCGGTGGCCGCTTCGTTGCCGAAATATCCGGCGGCGACACTCGTCCCGGACACCCAGATCTCGCCCTCGGTGCCTTCGGCGCACTCGGTGCGGCGCTCGGGGTCGACGATGACGATCGACAGCCCTTCGGCCGGGCGTCCCACGCCGGCCAGCTCGGAGCGCCCGGGCGGCAGGACGACCGTCGGAGGCGCACCGAGTTCGGCGGCGCTGACGATGAGCGTCGCCTCGGCCAAGCCGTAGACCGGCTGGAACGATTCGGCCCGGAATCCGGCGCTCGCGAAGGTGTCGGCGAACCGGCGCACGGTGGCCGGGCGCACCGTCTCCGAGCCGTTGAACGCTACCTTCCAGCCGCGCAGGTCGAGCCGGTCGATCTGCGCGGAGGTCATCCGGCGCAGGCACAGTTCGTAGCCGAAGTTGGGACCGCCGCTGGTGTGCGCGGCGAACTTCGACACCGCCTGCGGCCAGCGTTCGGGGCGTTGCAGAAAATGCCGGGGAGACAACAGCACCGCGTTCGCGCCGACGAACATCGTCTGTAGTACCGGCGCGATGAGCCCCATATCGTGGTACATCGGCAGCCAGCTGACGAACAGCGCGTCGGTGAGCGAGGCCAGCAGCTCCGGTGTATGGCCCAGTGCCGTGGCGATGGCGCGCTCGTTGTGCAGCAGGTTCGCGTGGGTGACCACGACGCCGCGGGGCGCGCTGGTGGAACCCGAGGTGTATTGCAGGAAGGCGACCGAGTCCGGGCCGACGGCGGGCTGTCGCCATGCGGCGGCCGCGTCGTCGGGGATCTCGTCGGTCGCCAGCCACGTGAGCGCACCCAGTTCGGGAACTTCCGCGACCGCCGCGGTCGCGTCGACGCGGACCTGGCCGGTGGTGAGCACCGCGCCGACGTCGGCATCGGTGACCATGTGCCGCAACCGCCGCAGCGACCGGGCATCCAGTTGCGGCAGTGGCGCGGGCACGGCGACGACGTTCGCGGCCAGGCAGCCGAAAAAGGCCGCGATGAAATCCAATCCGGACGGATACAGCAGCAGGGCCCGGCGGACGCCGCCGTCCTGCAACGCGGCGGCGATGGCCCGCGCCCGGGCCGACACGGCGGCGTAGGTGATCTCGTCGATGGCGCCGTCGGCGTCACCGGTGCGCAGGAAGCGGTACGCCGTGGTGTCGGTCATGGTCTCGCCGCGGGCGAGCAGGACATCGACGAACGAACGGTAATCGGTCATGCGGTAACAACCTTCGGAACTCGACTGTCACGGTGGTCGTGCGCGCGCCGGACGACGCCGCGATCGCGCGCGGCGGCCGCCCGGCGTCTCATGGTCGGGGTGTCGCGGCGGCCAGTTTCTCGGCGGCGTCGACCGCCGCGAGTACACCGTTCTCCCGCGCGACCGTGCGGCCGATTTCGGCCGCTCGCTGCCGCATCCGCGGCGTGAGAGCCTGCGCCAGCGCCTGGTGCAGACGATCGGGGGTGATCGTGCGATAGGGGAACGTCGCGCCGATACCGAGCGCGGCGATCCGCCAGCCGTAGAAGAATTGATCGCTGTGCACCGGGATCACCACGGCAGGAATCCCCGCCCGCACCACGTCGTGGGTATTTCCGCTGCCGCCGTGATGCACCACCGCGGCGCAGCGCGGCAGGACGCGGTCGTAATCGAACGAATCGAGGATCAGCAGGGTGCGGTCGGCGCTGAATCCTTTCGGGAATCCGTCGCCTTTCACGGTGACGAGTGCCCGCGCCCCCAAGCGCGCGCAGACCGTCGCGATCATCTCGCGGCATTCCACCGGATCGAGCACGGGCATTCCGGTCATGCAGAAATAGATCGGGGGCTCCCCTTCGTCGAGCCAGGCGTCGAGTTCCGGGTCGACGACCGCTTCGCCCCAGGCGTCGCGCAGCAACGAGGGCAGAATGGAGGCGCCCACGATCGTGGCGCGTTCGGGCCAATCGTGCGGCTTCGGCAACAGCACGGGGCTCACCATGTGGACGAGCGGTATCCGTTCGGCACGCAGGCGCCGGAAAGGATTGCGCGGCCTGCCCGCCAAACCCATCTGACGGCGCAATTGTCGGTCGACCTTGCGATACAGGAACGTGTAGGACAATTCGAAAAGGCTGTAGGTCGCCCGCGACAGAATCCGGGACGAGGTCATGTTCTTCGCCATGAACGACGACGGGAACTCATCGGTGCGTTCGAGCGGGTAGGGCAGGCAGCCGATCACCGGGGTGCCGGTCTTCTCGCGGAACTCCATCGCCCACGGCAGCGTCGACGCGCACGCGACGACGACATCGGCGGACGCGCAGGTTCGCGCGAGCACCTCGTGCATCGCCACACCACGCTCACCCTCGATGATCCGCACCGTGTCGAGCATGATGCGAATGAACGGCAGCGTCTTTCCGGAGGCCAGCGCTCGCTTCGCCGCGGTCGTCTCGAGCAGTTCCGCGGCGTCGAAGGGAATCACCCGAGGCTCGAAGCCCGCCTTGCGCACGATGTGCGCTTGATTGCGGGTGGCGGTGATTTCCACTTCGTGCCCGCGGGCACGGAATTCGTGCGCCAACGCGAGATACGGTTGATGATCGCCCCTGGTACCTGCGGGCAACAAGGCCACACGCATACTATCGACTTCCGCTCGTGCACTGGGCTCGTCCGGCCGGATTCCACGAATCGGCCGATATCTGGTTCGTTGCAGGGATCCGCCTCCCGCGGACGTCCTGCTCGCTCGACAGAGTTCGGAACGGTACTCGGCCCCCCGCCGTTCTCAACGGGCCGACACTGTTCGCAGAATCGGGAGATGATCCTTTCGTCCGAAGGTGAGCCGACCGGCCGCGTCACACTCGGCGTGATCGGCTCCCGCGAAACCGGCGCAGGCCAGTATTCCGGCTCGACCGGGCGCCGTCCAGACTAGGCGCGGGCCGAATCGTTCCCTTCTCACCGGTGGGAGTGGCCCGACCGCGGTGCCGTGCGCCGGCTCGGCGAAAAATTCGCGGCGGCAGCGGATTCCGGCGTCGCGGGGATCTCGGGTACGGAGTGCGAACGACTGTTTCGGTGCGGTGCACCAGCGCGGCGCCGGCCGGTGACCCGACGCCGTGTGGGTCGAGCCCGGCGACCGCCGCCACGACGCCGGGCGTCGGCAGTGCCCCCGGAATCCGGGTATCGCCGGAAATGTCCGTGCCACAGCAAGCCTCGTCCGGGTCGAGTTTGCGGCTTCGCCCGATGCGCGGGCAATATGTGGAGGCTCGACGGTTGTCGGCGTGCGTCGCTCGCTGCGACTCATCCCGTGCCGCGGAAGGGACCCCGCCGTTCCAGAGGCGGAACCGATCTGTTATCTACTGGCTACGATTGTTTTTTCGACTGCACGCGCTCGGTAACCGTGAAGGGATTATCTCTATGGCACGCAAGGTCGTCGTGACACTGGTCGATGACTACGACGGCAAGTCTCAGGCCGAGGAAACAGTGTCTTTCGCCGTGGACGGCGTGGCCTACGAGATGGACTTGTCGGCGGACAATGCCGGTCAGTTACGTGGATTCTTCGAGCAATGGGTTCCGTATGCCCGCAAGGTCGGTCGCGCGCGCCGCGGCCGCGGCGGTGTTCTGCGGTCGGCGACCGATCGGGAACAGGCCACGGTGATCCGGGAATGGGCGCGCAAGAACGGCATAGATGTGTCGGCGCGTGGACGGATCTCCGCCGAGGTCGTCGAGGCGTACAAGAAGGCGAACGGGTAATTCCGGAAAGTACATCGATCGGTGGCCTGAAGTGCCCGCGCCGCAGCGGCGGCGCGGGCCGGCCACAGTGCCGTACTTTTCCGCGCGATGCCGCGATAACAGCGCCGCACCGGGGTAAGCGACCGGTATGACGGTCATGTTAGGCGCCCCGAAGCAGGAACTGCCCCGCCCGCGTGGCGAGCTGTCGGAAGCGGTGGTGGAGCTGCTGCGCGGCGAACCGGGTGGCTCGGTGCCGGAGCCGGGTCCGGCGGATCCGTACGGCGAAGACCTGCACCTGGCCCTGCACACCTGCTACGAGCTGCACTATCACGGTTTCCCGGCGGTCGACGCGGGATGGGAATGGGATCCGGGCCTGCTGGGTCTGCGCGCCGTGCTGGAGCAGCGGTTCCTGCGGGCGCTGCGCGAGGACGTGCCCGGCGGCGGGGATCTCGACGCGGAACTCGACCGGTTGCTGGTCACGCCGGCCGACCCGGACGGAGTGAGCCGTTTCCTGCGCGACGAGGGCCAGTGGTGGCAGATGCGCGAGTACTTCGTGCACCGTTCGATCTATCACCACAAGGAGGCCGATCCGTACGCATGGGTGATTCCCCGGCTGCGCGGCCAAGCCAAGGCATCGCTGGTGGCGGTCGAGTTCGACGAGTTCGGGGCCGGGCGCGGCGAACACGTGCACGCGCAGCTGTACGCCGACCTGCTGGCCGCCGCCGGCCTGAATCCGGACTATCTGCATTATCTGGACGTGGTTCCCGCGCCGATGCTCGCGCTGGTGAACATGATGTCGCTGTTCGGGCTGCACCGGTCGTGGCGGGGCGCGCTGGTGGGCCATTTCGCCACGGTGGAGATCACCTCCCCGCCCGGCGCTCAGCGGTTGGTGCAGGCGTTGGAGCGCTTGGACGCCGATCCGGCGTGCGTGCTGTTCTACCGTGAGCACGTCGAAGCCGACGCGGTGCACGAGCAGATCATGCGCACGGGAGTGATCGGCGACCTGCTGCGGCGGGAACCCGAGCTGACCGAGTCGGTGGCGTTCGGTATCCAGGTGACGAATCTGCTGGAGGACCGATTCGCTGATCATGTGCTGGAGTCCTGGCGCGCGGGGCGCGGCTCGTTGCGCGATGGCGGGCGCGGGCGTGGCGGCGCGGACGATTAAGCAGGCCTCGGCGGGCTATTCGCCGAATGTGATGTTGATTCGACCTCCCGGCGTCTATTCGCCGCAGCTGGACACCTGGTTGCTCGTCCGTGCTCTGGCCGAAGCGGGCGTTCCGCGCGGCGGGCACGCGTTGGACGTGTGTACCGGAACGGGCGCCTTGGCCGTCGCCGCCGCGTACACGGGCGCCGCGCGGGTGACCGCGGTGGACGTGTCCCGTTCCGCCGTCGTGTCCGCGTGGTTGAACTGCCGGCTGCGCGGCATCGACGCGGAGGTGTTGCGCGGTGATTTCGCCGCGGTCCTGGGCGGGCGCAGTTTCGATCTGGTACTGGCCAATCCGCCCTACGTCCCCGCGCCCGAGGGCACCGACAGCCGCGGCATCGCCCGGGCCTGGGACGCCGGGGCCGGGGGCAGGGCGATCCTCGACCAGTTGTGCGCGGCGCTGCCCACTCTGCTGAAACCGCGGGGGGTAGCGTTGATCGTGCATTCGGCGCTGAGCGATCCGGATTCGACGTTGGCGCAACTGCGGGAGCGAGAACTCAAGGCCGCGATCGTGGCACGGGCGACCGTGCCGTTCGGGCCCGTGCTGCGCCGGCGCGCGCAGTGGCTGGAATCGGCCGGGCTGATCGGGCCCGGTCAACGAATGGAAGATCTGGTGGTGATCCGTGCCGACCGCATCCGACAATGAGCAGTGGCGGCGAGTGACGCTCACCGCCGACGGTCCCGCCCTGATCGAGGGCCCGGTGGAGTTCGTCACCGCGGACGGGCGGACGGTGCGCTCCGACCGGTTCCTGGTGGCGCTGTGCCTGTGCAAGCGCTCGAAGAACTATCCGTTCTGCGACACCAGCCACCGCAGGCATCGCCGTTCGTCATGACCGCGGGTCACGCCGGGGAACCGTCCGAACCCAGCGAGCGAACGGTGTCGAGCAGCGATTCGGTGGCGCAGGCGACGGTCTGCTCGACCACCTCCACCGGTTCGCCGTCGAACTGACGGTGCCACGCGCGCACGCCGTGCTCGGTGGCGATCGCGAACCAGACCGAGCCCGGCGGCTGACCGTCCTGCGGGTCCGGGCCGCCCGCACCGGTGACCGCAACGGAGACAGCCGCTTTCAGCAAGCCGCGGACTCCGGTGGCCATCGCTTCGGCCGCCGTCTGTGAGACCACCGGCACGTCGGGCACACCCAGGACCGTGCGCTTGACCTCCGTGCTGTAGGCCACGAGGCCGCCGCGGAACCATTCGGACGAGTTCGGCGCCGCACCCAGCGTGGCGGAAAGCCGGCCGGCGGTGAGCGATTCGGCGACCGCCACGGTGATCTCCGACTGCTGCGCCGATTCGGCCAGCTCATGTGCGTTCTCGTCCGCCTGTGGCATCTGCGTCCTTTCTGCGCTGTGTGCAGCTCACCCTACGGCCCGGCCCGTGTCCGCCGGCACGGCAGCCACCCGGTTTCGGTGCGGCGGCGCCGGGAATGTCGGCAGAGAACCGGCCCTTGACGCAAGGAGAAAGCGATGACGACCGACGCGATCGTGCTGCTGCGCGACGACCACAAGGCGATCCGGAAACTGTTCCGCGAGTTCGAGAAGGCGGGCGAAGACGCCACGCAGACCAAGGGCAAGGTGGTGAAGAAGATCATCGAGGCGCTCACCGTGCACACGTATCTCGAGAACGAGTGCATGTACCCCGAGGTCCGCAAACTCGTTCCGGAGCTCGAGGACGACATCCTGGAGTCCTACGAGGAGCATCACGTCGCCGACGTGCTGGTCACCGAGTTGTCGATGATGAAGCCCGACGACGAGCACTTCACCGCGAAGACCACCGTGCTGATCGAGAACGTCGACCACCACATCGACGAGGAAGAGAACGAGTGGTTCCCCAAGGTGCGCGAAAGCCTGGGGCGCAAGCAGCTTCAGGAGATCGGGGCCCGGATGCAGGAGCTCAGGAAGAAGGCGCCGACCTCGCCCGCCCAGCCCTCGGCCCTGAAGAAGACGGTGGACGCTGTGCTGGCCTGAACACGCGCCGGCGCCTCGGGGGAGGCGCCGGCGCCATCGCGTGAGTGTTCAGTCGGCGGGCGGGTACTGCTGCGTGCCCAGCAGCCGGGCCAGGTGGGCGGCGTTCCTGGCCAGCGCGGCGGTGGCCGAGGCCACCGCCTTGGGCACCGAATCGAGATCCTGGTAATCGGTGCCGCCCATGGCTTGATCGTTCCAGTACGTGCAGCCCTGCGCCGGAATGGTGAATCCGATGTCGTTGAGCCCCTGATACAGATCGGCGACGATCTTGTGCGCGCCGTCCTCGTTGCCGACCACCGCGACCGTGGCCACCTTGCCGACCATCGCCGGACGGCCCGCCTCGTCGGTCTCGGACAGTTCGGCGTCCAATCGCTCCAGCACCCGTTGCGCCACCGACGACATGTGCCCGACCCAGGTGGGGGTCGAGATCACCAGGATGTCGGCCGCCGCGACCCGCTCGCGAATCGAGGGCCACTGGTCGCCGGGGCCCTCGTCGGCGGTGACGCCGGGCAGCACGTCGTAGTCCACCACGCGCAGCACCGTGCCCTGCACGCCGTGCCCGGCCAGTTCGTCGAGCACCTGGCGGGCGATGAGGTCGCTGCTGGATTCGGCGGGCGACTTCTTCAGCGTGCACACCAGCGCGAGTGCGGTCGGTCCGGCCATGAAGGAAACCTCCTGATTCACCATGTGTTCCGATTCAGTCGCGGGCGACGACCCGGATCGTGCGCAGCCGGGAGTCGGCGGCGTCGGGCACGTTCATTCCCGCGTCGAGCCGGGTGCGCAGGTACTCGACGACGGCGTCATCGATGCGTTCCCCGGGCACGACCACCGGGATGCCCGGCGGGTAGGGCGTGAGCTGCTCGGCGGCGATCCGGCCGACGGCGTCGCGCGCGTCCACCGTCTGCACCGGGCCGAAGAAGGCGTCGCGTGGCAGCATCACGGTCTCGAGCTGCAGGTCCTCGGGTGAGGGGAGGTCGATACGCGGCGGCTGGGGATCGGTCAGCTGGTCGCGCCAGGCGGCGATGCCGTCGATGAGGGTGTCGACGGTGTCCTTGTCGTCGGCCATCGACAGCGTGGCCAGCAGGCGGCGGTGATCGCTCAACCCCATGTCGATGCGGCGGTGCTCGCGCAACCAGTCCGCGGCCTGGTAGCCGCTGGCCCCGGTGCCGGAGACGTCCATCAGGACCTGCAGCCGGTCGAGGTCGTGCGAGGCTTCCGCACCGAGCAGTTCGTCTTCGAGCACCTCGATTCCCGGTATCTCGGCGAGTTGCCGCCTGGCCTGTTCGGCGACCCGCAGGGCGTCACCGAGCAGTTCGTGGCCGCGCTCGACCATCTGCCTGCGCCAGCCGTCGAGCGCGGCGTAGACCAGCACGTTCGGGCTGGTGGTCATCAGCAGGTCGGCGCATTCGCTGAGCCGGATCGGGTCGATGAGATCGCCTTGCAGGTGGAACACCGAGCCCTGTTCGAAGCCCGCGCCCATCTTGTGCACGCTGACCACGCACAGATCCGCTCCCGCGTCCATCGCCCAGGTCGGCAGGTCCTCGTGGAAGGGCAGGTGCGCGCCCCAGGCCTCGTCGACGATCAGGGGCTTGCCCCGCTCGTGGCATACCTCGGCGATGCCCGGGATGTCCGCGCAGGTGCCGTAAGGACTCGGGCTCACGATCAGCGCCCCCGCGGCGCCGGGGTGCGCGTCCCACGCTTCGCGGACCTGCTGCGGCGAGGGCGGGTGCGCGAAATGGTGCTCGGCATCCCAGCGCGGCGTGATCCAGTGCGGCTGGACACCGGAGAAGACGAGCCCGGCGACGACGGATTTGTGGCTGTCGCGTGCCACGAGCAGGCCGCCGTCGTGGCCGCCCGCCACCGTCATCATGGCCGCCTTGACCGACAGGGAACTGCCGCAGGTGGAGAAGAACGCCGATTCGGCCCTGACCGCGTCGGCCATCAGCGCTTCGGCCCGCGCGAGATAGCCGCCGCGCGAGAGCCGGTCGTCCAGCCCGGCGGTGGCCAGCACGTCGGAGGCGAAGGCGTCCCGGCCGATCACCTCCAGGACGCGTTCGTCGGTTCCGCGTCCTTGCCGATGCCCGGGCGGCGTGAAGCCGTAGCGGCCCAGCCGGTGATAGTCGGCAAGCGCTTCCAGGAGAGGAGCTCGTGTATGGTCCACGGCTTCCGCCTACCCCGGATCGGCGGCGGCACACATCCGGCGCACCGCCGGCTCATGGCATCCCGCGCACCCCCAACCGCGGCGGTCTCCGACAGCGTCCCGAATCCGCCTGCCGCGCAAGGGGATGTGTCGGTCGGTGTGTGGACCGCCCCCCGACGGCGACCACCGCTCGACATCGGCGACCGGATCCAGGTCCAGGCGAGGCACCCCGGGCGGGAGGCGACCATACGTCGCGCCCTCCGGGGCCGGGCGATGCGGTCGCGTTCCGCGCTGACCGGGGTTCGTCCGGGCGAACCCGGTCGCCGGTCGTTTCGGGCACTGGCGTCCGGGTAGGACGGGGACTGTATCGACTTCGACCGGAGGAGCGCGCGGATGAAGGCAGTGACCTGGCAAGGGCGGCGCAAAGTCGCCGTGGAGACGGTGCCCGATCCGCGGATCGAGGCCCCGACGGACGCGATCATCGAGGTCAGCTCCAGCGGAATCTGCGGATCCGACCTGCACCTGTACGAAGTGCTCGGCGCGTACATGAGCAACGGCGACGTCCTCGGCCACGAACCCATGGGACGTGTGGTCGAGACCGGCTCGGCCGTCACCGGCCTGGCTCGCGGGGATCGCGTCGTCATCCCGTTCCAGATCAGCTGCGGCGCCTGCTACATGTGCCGCACCGGCCTGCCCACCCAGTGCGAGACGACGCAGGTCCGCAAATACGGCTGCGGCGCGGCCCTGTTCGGCTACTCCAAGCTCTACGGGCAGGTGCCCGGTGGCCAGGCCGAGTATCTGCGGGTGCCGCATGCCGACGCCACCCATATCAAGGTGCCCGAGGGACCGGCCGACGACCGCTTCCTGTACCTGTCGGACGTTCTGCCCACCGCCTGGCAGGCGGTGGAATACGCCGCGGTGCCCGACGGCGGGTCGGTGACCGTGCTCGGCCTCGGCCCGATCGGGGACATGGCCTGCCGGGTCGCGGCGCATCGTGGCTATCGCGTCATCGGTGTCGACCGGGTGCCCGAACGGCTGGCGCGGGCGGCCGCGCGCGGTGTGGAGGTGATCGACATCGGCGCCGTCGACGAGCCGGTCGGCGACATCATTCGCGGCTGGACCGAGGGCCGCGGCACCGACTCGGTGATCGATGCGGTGGGAATGGAGGCCCACGGGTCGCCGATCGCGTCGGCGGCCCAGCGCTCGGCGGCGTTCCTGCCGGATCTGGTGGCCCAGAAGGTGATGGACACCGCGGGCGTGGACCGGCTCGCGGCGCTGAACTCCGCGATCGACATCGTCCGGCGCGGTGGCACGATCTCGGTGATCGGCGTCTACGGCGGCATGCTCGACCCGTTGCCGATGCGGGTGCTGTTCGACAAGCAGATCCAGGTGCGGATGGGCCAGGCGAACGTCAAGCGGTGGGTCGAGGACATCATGCCGCTGCTGGGCGACGGCGACCCGCTCGGCGTGGACACCTTCGCGACCCATCGGCTGCCGTTGACCGCCGCGGCGGAGGGCTACGCGATGTTCCAGCAGAAGACCGACGGTGCGGTGAAGGTGGTGCTCGACCCGACCGCCACGAACTGACCGGCGCACCGGCCCCGGCCGAGGTCCGAGACCGCGGCCGCGGACGGTTTGCTCTGTCTTTGCCTGGGTAGCTGCCGGGTATGAGCTTTTTACTGCGCGGAGTCGTCTCACCGTGGTGGCTCGAGGCGCCGACCTCCGTGGCGGCGGAGATTGCCCGCGCCGGCGTGGAGAAGGTCGTCGATCTGGGAACCAAAGCGGCCCAGGCGCCGGTGCAGGCGGTGGCCGCGGGCGCGCGGGCGGGCGCGTCGCTGCTGAACCTGGGACGCGACGAGGAGTTGCGCGACGAGTTCGCTGCGCTGATCGATCCACACGCGCTGCGTTCGCGCCGCCGTGTGGCGCTCTACGAGGACCGGGCGACCGTCGAGGTGCGCGGGCTGGACTCCGGAAAGAGCGGAGACGTCACGCAGGCGCTGCACCGGACGCTGGACCGGCGTCGCGATGTGCGCTGGTGGCGGGTGAACGCGGTGACCGGCCGCGTCGTCGCCGCGCTCGAGCACGGCGCGGCCGACCTGCCCGCCCTGGTGTCGGCCATCGAGTCCGTCGAGGCGGACACCGCGGTCGGCGACCTGGACTGGAGCCGCGGCTGCGAGCACCCCGGAGATCGGGAACCACTGCTCGCGGCCGCGATCCAGGTCGCAGGCGACGTGGGTGCGATCGGATTGTCCGCGGTGGGCGCGGTGCTGCCGTTGCGCGGGCCCGCCCGGATGTTGCGCGCGGCGGCGGCCTTCGTCGACACCCAGCCCCGGCTGCGCAAACGGCTGGAGGAACAGCTCGGCCGTCCACGCACGGACATGGTGCTCACCACCGCCAACGCCATCGGCAACGCCCTGGGCAACAGCGCGGCGGCGGGCACGGCGAATCTGGTCATCGACGCGGTGCATCGCGGTTTCACCCTGACCGAGTCGATGACCAGGTACGCGCAGTGGCGCCACTGGGAGACCGAGATCGACCGCCGTCCGGCGGAAGTGTGCGATCCGCTGTCACCGTCCACCCGCGTGGTCGAGATGCCGCAGGGACCGATCGAGCGGGTCGCCGACGAGACAGCGGCGGGCGCGCTGGTGGGTGCGGTCACCTCCGTCCTCGGCGGCCGCGGCCTGTTCGGCGCCGCCGACGCGCTGGAACTCGGTGCGCCCAAGGCGGCGCGGGCCAGCCGGGAGGCCTACGGCGCCCTCGTCTCCACGGTGCTCGGCCGCGCCGGTGTGCTGACGCTGCACCCGCGGGTCTGGCGGCGACTGGACCGATTGTCCGCCCTGATCATCGACGGAGAATCGCTGCTGACCTCCCGCCGCTTGGTGCTCGACGCCGAAACGACCGACCAGAGATGGTCGGTCGCCGACGTGTGGAGCGCGGGCCAGCGGCTGCTGTGGGAGCGGGAGGCCGGCGAAGGCGCGGACAACGAAGCACAGCCGGACGACACCGATCGCTACCTGTCGTCGGGGGGCCACCGCACACTGGTGCACCCGGCCACCGGAAAACCCGACGACGGTGCCACGCCCCGCCCCGTGTGGCGCGAACTCCACGACAACGGCAAACCGGTCGGACGAGTCCTGATCGGCCGCGAACTCGACCGGCGGGCACACGCGCTGCTGAGCCGGGCGCGCAGCGCGGGCCTGCGCGTCACCCTCGCCGCGGGCGCCGACGCCGCCGAACTGCGGTCGATGGCCGACGAATTCGTCTCCCCATCCCATTCGCTCAGCGAGCGGGTGCGCACGCTGCAACAGGACGGTCACGTCGTCGCGGTGCTGAGCCCCCGCGCTCACAAGGCCCTGGCCTGCGCCGATGTCGGGATCGGTCTGGCCATGCGGGAAGACAACGCCCTACAGATGCCCTGGACCGCCGACGCGGTCTGCCGCGACCTCGGACAGGCGCACCGCGTCATCGCCGCCATCGCCCCCGCCCGGCAGGTGAGCGAACGCGGCCGTTCGCTGGCGCTGTCGGCGGCCGCGCTGGGCGGGCTGCTGCTGGCCGTCGCCCCCGATAGCGCGGGCCGGGCCTCGCCCATGACCGCCGCCCACTACACCGGTCTGCTCAGCGGCGCCTACACCGGATGGCGCACCGCACGCACCGAGCCACCGGCCACCCTCGCCCCGTTGCTGCCCTGGCACGCCCTCGAACCCGGCGAGGTATTGAGCCGGTTGCCGCAGCCCGGGCCGGTGCGGGAACGAGCCCAGCCGGACACCGCCGCCCGCATCCCCGGGGTGCGCGTGCTCAGCTCGGCGGCGTCGTTCGCGGGCCAACTGCGCCGCGAACTGGCCGACCCGCTGACCCCGATCCTCGGCGTCGGCGCGGTCGCCACCGCCGTGCTCGGCGCCCCGTCGGACGCCGTGCTGTTGTCGTCGGTCCTCGCGGTGAACGCGCTGGTGTCCGCCTGGCAACGGCAGCGCGCCGAGGGCGCGTTGCACCGGCTGTTCGAAGGCGAGCAGCTCACCGCCCGGGTGATCGATCGCGCCGAACTCGACACGGGCGAACCGCGCGAAACCCGCGTGCCCGCGAACCTGCTGGCACTGGGCGATGTCATCGTGCTGCGCGCCGGGGACGTGGTCCCCGCCGACGCGCGGCTGCTGCGCGCGGACGACCTCGAGATGGACGAATCCGGCCTCACCGGCGAGTCGATCACCGTCGACAAGCAGGTCCCCGCCACGCCGGGCACGTCGGTGGCCGACCGCGCCTGCATGGTCTTCGAAGGCAGCACCGTGGTGAACGGCACCGGGCGGGCGATCGTCGTGGCCGTCGGCCACGACACCCAGGCGGGCCGCGCCGCCGCCGGAGCCATTCCGCCCGAGAAGGCCGGTGTGCAGGCGCAGTTGCGCCGCCTGACCGACCGCGCCCTGCCGCTGACCCTGACCGGCGGCGGCGTCGTGACCGGGCTGGGCATCCTGCGCGGCAGGCCCCTGCGCACCGCCATCGCCGACGGCGTGGCGGTCGCGGTCGCCGCGGTCCCCGAAGGACTGCCGCTGGTGGCCACGGTCGCTCAGCTCGCCGCCGCCCGCAGGCTGTCGCGCCACGGTGTGCTGGTGCGCGCCAGCCGCACCGTCGAGGCCCTCGGCCGGGTGGACACCCTGTGCTTCGACAAGACCGGCACCCTCACCGAGGGGCGGCTGCGCCTGACCACTCTCGCCGATCTCGACGACCAGTGGTCCCCGGACGCGGGCTCCGAAGACGCGCACCGTCTGCTGCGAGCCGCGGCCCGCGCCTGCCCCGATCCCACCGAGGGACCGATCGCGCACGCCACCGACCGCGCCGTCGTCGACGCCGCGGCCCAGATACTCGGTGACGACGCCCGGCAGTGGGATGCGATCGAGGAGATCCCGTTCGAATCCAACCGCGGATACGCCGCCACCCTCGGCCACACCGCCCGCAGACTGCGGCTGATCGCGAAGGGCGCACCCGAAGTCGTGCTGTCGCGCTGCACCAGGGTGCGGGTGAACGACACCGACCACCCCTTCGACGAGCGCATGCGCGAACGCGCCGAACGCGCGGTGCGCGATCTGGCCGAGCAGGGCCTGCGGGTGCTGGTGGTGGCCCGGCGCGACCTTTCCACCGAACCCGACGACGTCGAGGCGGCGGTCGTGGAACTGACCCTGCTCGGGTTCCTCGGCCTCGCCGACGCCCCACGCCCGCAAACGCTGCCGCTGGTCACCGCGCTGCAACGCAACGGCATCAGCGTGCGCATGATCACCGGCGACCATCCGGTGACCGCGGCGGCGGTGGCCCGCCAGCTCGGCATCGACGCGGGTGAGGTCGTGACCGGCGCGGATCTCGACCGCCTCGACGAGACCGCCCAAGCCGAGCTGATCGAACAGGGCACGGTCTTCGCCCGCGTCGATCCCGAGCAGAAG
The DNA here is from genome assembly GCF_055590505.1 of Nocardia sp. NPDC041819. NCBI lineage: Bacteria > Bacillati > Actinomycetota > Actinomycetes > Mycobacteriales > Nocardiaceae > Nocardia > Nocardia sp. NPDC041819. The sequence goes on from NZ_JBVJAP010000007.1 coordinate 45,929, forward strand.
GTGCGCATCGTGGCGGCGCTGCGCCGCGCCGGTCACGTCGTCGGCATGACCGGCGACGGCAGCAACGACGCCGCCGCCATTCGCACCGCCGACGTCGGAATCGGTTTGGCCGCACAGGGTTCCATCGCCGCGCGCAATGCCGCCGACATGGTGCTCACCCGCCCCGACCCCCTCGTGCTGTTGCATGCCCTCGTCGAAGGGCGCGGCATGTGGCAGCGGGTCACCGACGCGGTCGGTGTGCTGGTCGGCGGCAACGCGGGCGAAGTGGCCTTCACGCTGTACGGCACCGCCGTCAGCGGCCGAGCGCCGCTGGGCACCCGGCAGTTCCTGCTGGTGAACATGCTCACCGACATGTTCCCCGCGATGGCGCTGGCGCTGTCGCGCGACGGGGACGCGGTCGATCCCGACGACACCGACGACCCGAAGGCCCAGGCGGAGCGGGCATCCGAACGCCTGGCCGAACTCCCGCGTGCGCAACTGGGTACGGATCTGCTGCACACCCTCGGCGTCCGCGGTGTCGCGACGGCCACCAGCGCGTCGGTCGCGTGGACCCTCGGCCGCGTGACCGGCACGCAGCGCCGCGCCGCGACCATCGGCCTGGTCGCGCTCATCGGCACCCAACTCGGCCAGACGCTGGTCTCCGGTTACCGCAGCCCGCTGGTGTGGCTCACCACGGCGGCGAGCGGCGCGGTGCTCGGCGCGGTGGTGATGACACCGGGGTTGTGCACCTATTTCGGTTGCCGCCCGCTGGATCCCGTCGGATGGGGGATCGCGACGACCTGCGCGACGACCGCCACCGCCGCCGCCGTGCTGCTTCCTCGGTTGCTGCCCCAGCCGCAGCCACCAGCGCCGGCGGCGCGCTGATTGGCGCCGCACCGCCCGGGTACCCGCCGGGCGACGGACCCTGCCACCGGCACAGGACAGGAGGACCCCATGGCTCAACAGGTCGGTGACTACGTCGTGCAACGTCTGCGGGAGTGGGGCGTCGAGCAGGTCTTCGGTTATCCCGGCGATGGGATCAACGGCCTGATCGCCGCTTTCGGCCGCGCGGATGACGATCCGGCGTTCATCCAAGCCCGCCACGAGGAGATGTCGGCGTTCCAGGCCACCGGATACGCCAAATTCAGCGGCAAGGTGGGCGTGTGCACCGCGACCTCGGGCCCTGGAGCGATCCATCTGCTCAACGGTTTGTACGACGCGAAACTCGATCACGTCCCGGTGGTGGCGATCGTCGGGCAGACCGCCCGTAGCGCGATGGGCGGCAGCTATCAGCAGGAAGTCGATCTGCAGAACCTGTTCAAGGACGTCGCGTCCGACTACTTGGTCGAGGTGAATGTTGCCAGTCAATTGCCCAATGCGCTGGACCGCGCATTCCGGGTCGCGATCGCGCGGCGGGCCCCGACCGCGGTGATCCTGCCTTCGGATCTGCAGGAGCAGCCCTACGAGCCACCGCAGCACGCCTTCAAACAAGTGCCGTCGAGCCCGCCCGGACAGGCCGCGGGGCGCGTGATTCCCGCGCACGAGGACATCCGGCGGGCCGCGGAGGTGCTCGACGCCGGATCCAAGGTGGCGATCCTGATCGGGCAGGGCGCCCGTTCGGCCGCCGAGGAGGTGGTGGAGCTCGCCGAGCGCACCGGCGCGGGCGTGGCGAAGGCTCTGCTGGGCAAGGACGTCCTGCCCGACGATCTGCCTTTCGTCACCGGAGCGATCGGATTGCTCGGCAGCAGGCCCAGTTACGAACTCATGCGCGACTGCGACACGCTGCTGATCGTCGGATCGAACTTCCCCTACAGCCAGTTCCTGCCCGAATTCGGGCAGGCGCGCGCCGTGCAGATCGACATCGACGGCGCCATGATCGGCATGCGGTACCCGACCGAGGTGAACCTGGTCGGCGACGCGAGATCGACGTTGGCGGAACTGATTCCGCTCGTGCGGCGCAAGGACGACCGCGGCTGGCGGGAGAAGATCGAGAAGAACGTCGCCCGCTGGTGGCAGACCATCGAACGCCAATCCCTGCTCGATGCCCACCCGGTCAACCCCATGCGGGTGGTGTGGGAACTGTCCGAGCGCATTCCCGACGACGCCATCGTCACCGCGGATTCCGGGTCCTCCACCAACTGGTATGCCCGCTGCCTGCGCTTGCGCGGCCGGATGCGCGGGTCGCTGTCGGGCACCCTGGCGACCATGGGGCCCGGCGTGCCCTACGCCATCGGTGCCAAGTTCGCCCACCCCGACCGGCCCGCGATCGCGCTGGTCGGCGACGGCGCCATGCAGATGAACGGGATGGCCGAACTGCTCACCATCGCCCGCTACCGCCCCCGTTGGAGTGATCCGCGCCTGATTGTCTGCGTCTTCCACAACAACGACCTCAACCAGGTCACCTGGGAGCTGCGCGCCATGGGCGGCGCACCGAAATTCGAGCAGTCGCAGGCCCTTCCCGACGTCTCCTACGCCGAAGTCGCCCGCAGCGCGGGCCTGACCGGCATCACCGTGCGGACGCCGGAGGATCTCGGGCCGGCCTGGGACCGCGCCCTGCACGCCGACGGCCCGGTGGTGCTCGACGTGCACTGCGACCCCGACGTGCCGCCCATCCCGCCGCACGCCACCTGGGATCAGATGAAGGACACCGCCGAAGCCGTGCTGCGCGGCGACCCGGACGCCTGGCATCTGATCGCGCAGGGTGCGAAAACCAAAGTCCAGGAGTTCATTCCGTAGCGACAGAAACGAGTGTGCGATGACCGAACAGGATGTCGTCGAGCTGCTGACCGCCCAGCACGAGGAGATCTTCGCGTTGCTGGCGCGGCTGAAGGCGGGCGAGGACGGGAAACAGGATCTGTTCACCGAGTTGGTGCGGTTGCTGGCCGTGCACGAGAGCGCCGAAGAGGAGGTCGTGCATCCGGTCGCCGGGCGGGCTCGTTTCGGCGCGGACGCCGACATCGTGCAGCCGCGGCTGGAGGAGGAGAACGCGGCCAAACGCGCCCTCGCGGACCTGTACGACCTGGGGGTGGACCATCCCGATTTCGACGCCCGGCTCGCGAAGTTCGCCGACGCCGTGGCCGAGCACGCCGCGCACGAGGAGACCGAGGAGTTCACCCTGCTGCGCGCGCAGTTCTCGACCAGCCAGTTGCGGCGGATGGCGGGCTCGGTACGCGCCGCCGAAGCCGTGGCACCCACCCGCCCGCACCCCCACGCGGGGGAGTCCGCGGCCGCGAACCTGCTGGCCGGCCCGCCACTGGCGGTGTTCGACCGGGCTCGCGACGCGGTGCGCGACTGGCGGCAGAACCAGGACACCTGAACCATCCCAAGCCCACGAAGCGGAGAAGGAGAACACCGACATGGGGTTTCCCGAGCAGCAGCAAGAAGTTCCCGGCATCCAGGCCCGGATGACCCCCGTGCCGGACTGCGGTGAGGACAGCTACCGCGGCTCCGGCAAACTGACCGGCAAGGCCGCCGTCATCACCGGCGCCGACAGCGGAATCGGCCGGGCGGTGGCGATCGCCTACGCGCGCGAGGGCGCGGACGTGCTGATCTCCTACCTCGACGAGGACGAGGATGCCAAGGAAGTCGCCGAGCTGGTGACGCAGGCCGGGCGCAAAGCCGTCCTGGTGCCCGGCGACCTGTCCGAGGCCGCCCATTGCCGCGCCGTCATCGATCGGGCCGTGCGGGAATTCGGGAAGATCGACATCCTCGTGAGCAACGCGGCCTTCCAGATGACACACCAGACGCTGGAGGAGATCAGCGACGAGGAATTCGAGCACACCGTCGAACTGAACATCAACGCCTACTTCTACCTGGTGAAGGCGGCGCTGCCGCACATGCCTGCGGGGTCGTCGATCATCGGCAGCTCCTCGGTCAACTCCGACATGCCCTCGCCGACCCTGGCCCCGTACGCCGCGACCAAAGCCGCCATCGCGAACTTCTCCGCCAGCCTCGCGCAATTGCTGGGCGAACGGGGAATCCGGGTCAACAGCGTGGCGCCGGGACCGATCTGGACCCCGCTGATCCCCTCCACCATGCCGGTCGAGAAGGTCGCGAAGTTCGGTGACGACACGCCGTTGGGCCGCGCCGGTCAACCGGCCGAATTGGCGCCCACCTACGTCATGCTGGCCTCCGACGACGGCAGCTACATCTCCGGCGCTCGCATCGCGGTCACCGGTGGCAGGCCGATCCTGTGACGTTCCGCGCACGATGACCCGCCCGGTCGGCCGTGACGGCCGACCGGCAGCGGGGGCGGGTCACAGCATCGACACCACGATGCCCACCGCCACGGCGAGGAACAACAGGATCACCAACGCCCCGATGAGCATCGCCACGACCCCGGTGACCGGGAAGTGATGGCTGGTGCTGGGCTCCGGCGCCGACAGCCCGGAGGTCTGCGGGGTGTCCGGCGGGGTCGCGCCCGGCGCTACTCCGCCGCCTGGTTCCAGATCGGGGGTTTTCGCGGGATCGGGGTCCATCGCACTCATAGCCGCTCCCTACTCGCCGTCGTTGCCCGGCACCTCGGGTGCGCCGGGCCGTTTGCCGGTCCTCTTCCGATACAGGATCACGGCGCCGACCAGCACCGCGAGCGCGAGAATCACCAACAGTTCCATGCCCGGGTCCTACCCGATATCCGCGCGCCCAATCGGCACGCGTCCACCTGTCGCCGGGCGGTTCCGCACGAGGACATAGTGGCCGGCGGTCTCCTGGAACGCGACCGCCGCATCGATCGCCGCGTCGTCCGGGACGGGACTGCCCGCCGGGACGACGACCAGTTTGTCGTCATCGTCGTAGAGCCGGTGGACGATCGCGACGCAACGTCCCCGCGCGAAAACCAGCGGTTCGGACGGTCCGAGAAAGTAGGCGTCGAGCTCCTGCCCATCGGGAGCACGGGTGAGCGGCACGTAGCCGTAGTTGGCCCCCCGTCGGTCATCGTCCGAGGCTACGGCAGCTCGCTCGGGCCCTCGGGAAGCGCACCGCCATATCGGACAGGCACTGCGCCCACGGGTGCGGGCATTGCGTGCGGGCGTGGGCTGGAGGAAGGTGAGTTATGTCCGGTGGCGCCACCGGGGCGCCACCCTGACAGGGCAGGAGGTGGCCCGTGTACGCACGTTCCAGCACCATCGCGGCGCAACCGTCATCGATGGACGACGGGCTCGCATATCTGCGTGATGAATTGATGCCGAATCTGTCCGAGATCCAGGGGTGGGTCGGTTTGTCCTTGATGGCCGACCGGTCGACGGGACGCTGCATCGCCACGACTTCCTGGGAGAGCGAGGAGGCGTTGCATGCCAGCAGAGGACGCGTCCAGCAACTGCGTGAGGGCATGGCCCGGCGCCTCGGCGGGCGGGCCGAGCGCGTGGAGGAGTGGGAGATCGCGGTGATGCACCGTGACCACCCGGCAGGCAACGATGCCTGCACCCGCTGCACCTGGGTCCAGGTCGATCCGGCCCAGGTCGACCGGCTGGCCGACATGTTCAAGACGGAAGTGCTGCCGCAGACGGAGATGCTCGACGGATTCTGCAGCGCGAGCCTGTTCATCGACCGCGACAGCGGCCGAGCGGTGGGCGCGACCGTGTGGGAGAACCGGCAGGCGATGGACGGCAGCCGCGAGCAGACCAATCAGATCAGGGCCACGGCGACCCAACGGGTGGGCGCCAACGTCCTGGAGGTGGGGGAGTTCGATCTGGCCTTCGCGCACCTGCGCGTACCCGAGATGGCGTGAAAGCACGGACGTCCGGCCGGAAAACGAGCTTTCCGGCCGGGTATCCGCGTCCCGCGCAGGGGTAGTGGCCATTACCCGAGACGTAATGGCCACGCTCCGCGGCCGTTCGTAGGATCGGGGCGTGAGTACCCCAACGGCAGGTGACCTGCTGCGACATTGGCGTCTGGAACGCAGGCTGAGCCAGCTGGAACTGGCCGGACGGGCCGACACCTCGGCGCGGCATCTGAGCTTCATCGAAACCGGGCGCGCCACCCCGAGCCGCACCATGATCGTGCACCTGTCCGAGCATCTGGAGATCCCGTTGCGCGAGCGCAACCGCGTCCTGCTGGCCGCGGGCTACGCTCCCGCCTACGCGCAACCCGGCCTGGACACCCCCGCCATGGACGCCGTTCGCGGTGCCATGCGCCAGATCCTCGCCGGTCACGAGCCCTACCCCGCGCTGGCCATCGACCAGAACTGGACGATGGTCGACGCCAACAGCGGCGTGTCCGTGCTCATCGCGGGCATCGATCCGGCACTGGTGACACCGCCGGTGAACGCTCTGCGCCTGAGCCTGCACCCCGACGGCATGGCAGGCCGCATCCGCAACCTCGCCGAGTGGCGCGGCCACATCTTCGCCCGCTTGGCGCGTCAAGCCGAGGTCACCGGGTCCCGGGACCTGGCCGATCTGCTCGAGGAGCTGCGGTCCTATCCCGGCGGCGAAGTGGAACTCGCCGTCCCCGAACCCGACCAGGCGGTGGTCCCGCTGCGGATCGACCATGACGGGAACGAGCTGTCGTTTCTCAGCGTCACCACGGTGTTCGGTACCCCGATGAACGTCACCGTCGCCGAACTGGCCATCGAGTCGTTCTTCCCCGCCGACGAGGACACCATGAAGCGGCTCACCGCGGGCGCCCGGTGAGCGGCGCGGCCCAGCTGTCGGCGCTGCTGACCGTGCCCGTGCGCGCCGTCACCGACCTCGGCGCCCATCACGCGTGGACACTGCACCGCGCCGAAACGGCCGACGGCCGAGCGCTGTTCGTGAAGGCGACGGCCGAGCCGACACCCGTCTTCGCGGCGGAAGCGGCGGGTCTGACCTGGCTGCGAGACACCGCCACCGGCTCCGGCGACGGCAACCGGGCCTTGCTGCCGGAGGTGCTGGCCGTCGACGACCGGATGCTGGTGCTGCCGTGGCTGGAGGAAACCGGCCCGACCCCCGCGGCCGCCGAGCGATTCGGTCGCGAACTGGCCACACTGCACGCCCACCGAGCCGAGTGGCTCGGTGCACCGTGGGAGGGCTGGATCGCGAACCTGCCCCTGCCCAACACCCCGACCAGCGGACCGTGGTCGCGGTGGTACGCCGAATATCGCCTCACCCCCTACCTCGCCCGGGCGGCCCCGCATCTCGGCGAAGACGGAACACGCCTGATCGAGCGCGTCATCGATCGCCTCGATGACCTGGCCGGGCCCGCCGAACCACCGGCCCGCATCCACGGCGACCTGTGGTCGGGCAACGTCCTGTGGACGCGGGAACGGGCGATGCTCATCGATCCCGCCGCGCACGCCGGCCACCGCGAGACCGACCTGGCCATGCTCGCCCTCTTCGGCATTCCGCACCTGGACCGCATCCAGGCCGCCTACCACGAGACCCATCCGCTCGCCGACGGATGGCGAACCCGCACGCCGCTGCATCAACTGCACCCGCTGCTGGTGCACCTCGTGCTGTTCGGGGCGGGCTACCGTGCGCAGACCCTCGCCGCGGCCACCGCGGCGCTCGCGTCCCGGCCTACCCGCCGACCCGCGCGATGACCTTCTCCGCGAAGCGCGACAGGTTGGCGATCTTCGTCTCCAGCGGCTCGGTGTCCTGCTCGGTGGTGTAGGGAAGCCGGAAGCCGACGATCACGTCGGTGACCCCTTTGTCCTCGAGGCGTTTGATGCCGTCGACGGTGAACCCGTCCAGCGAGATCACATGCACCTCGAAATCCTTGCGGGTGCCGTACTCCGCGCGCAGGGTATCCAATTCGGCCAGCAGCCGGTCCAGTTCGGCGCCGTCGCCACCGGCGTGCATCCACCCGTCGCCGCGCTGCGCGGCCCGGCGCAACGCCGGCTTGCTGTGCCCGCCGACGAGGATCGGCACCGGTTCGGTCGGCACCGGGCTGATCTTGATCGGCGGAATGTCGTAGAACTGTCCGTGGTATTCGAAGTAGCCGCCCGCCGAGAGCCCGCGCACGATGTCGATGCACTCGTCCATCCGCGCGCCGCGCTTGTCGAACGGCACCCCCATGATCTCGAAATCGTCCGGCCAAGGACTGATGCCGACGCCCAGCCCGAACCGGTTGCCGCTCAGCGCGGCGACCGAAGCTGCCTGCTTGGCCACCAGCACGGGCGGCCGGATCGGCAGCTTCAGCACGAACGGCGTGAAACGCAACGTGGTGGTGACCGCCGCCATCGCCGCGCTGAGCACGAACGCCTCGACGAACGGTTTGTCCTCCAGGAATTCCCGGCTGCCGTCGGGGGTGTAGGGATACTTCGCGTCGGACTCTTTCGGATACGCGACGCTGTCGGCGACCGCCATGGAGGTGTAGCCCGCCTCCTCGGCGGCTTTGGCGAGTGCGAGGTAATACGACGGATCGGTCATCGTCTCGGCGTAGGTGAAGCGCATAGTGCTCGCCTTCCTGGCGCGTCCAGCGCGCCGCGCGGGTCCCGGCGCCGGTGCCCGGGGAATGGGCCGGCGCCGAGACGTGAGAGGTACTGCCGCAAGCGGAACCGGGCCGCCTCGATGGTGTCGAGGCCCTCCGGTGGATCACCGCCTACTGCCATGGGTTGGTGAAGCCTTCCGGTATCAGGTGGTCGAACATCGCCCTCATCTCCCGCGAGAGCCGCAGCAGTTCGATGTACGAGCCGATCGGCCCCCCGTCGAGGTAGGCGAACTCCATCCCGACGCCCTCGAACCTGCCACATGCGGCGATCTCGATGCCGGCCTCGGTGGCCTCGGCGAGCGCGGCGTCGTAGTCGTCGGGCACCCAGGCGGCGTGATGCAGGCCGGGACCGAAACCTGCCAGGTGCTCGGAATACAGGCTCACCCCGCCACGCGGCTCGATCAGCTCCAGTTGCTGCCCGCCCGCGTAACCGAGCGCCACGCCGATCGTGTAATCGGCGGGTGCCCCACGCAGTTCGGCGTTATCGGGCCCGAAATGGACCTCCGGGATGGTGAACCAGTCGCCGACTCCGTACCGAGTGGTGAACGCCCGAGTGGCCGCGGCCAGATCGGCCACCACCCAGCACAGTTGGAAGATCGGGCCGCCGGCGATCATCCCCGGCTCCCGAGGCGGCTCATCGAGTTCGGACACCATCGGTGGGCAACCACCTCGGTGGCCACGACCGCGACGTCCGGCGCGGCCGGCAGACGGCACGGCGCGGCGCCGAGGCCGGACGCGGCACCGGTGACCACCGCCACATCATCCACGCCGTTCAATTAATCATCTGTGTTTAACATCGTCAAGGTTCGTGTTTAGTACAGTGCGGATATGCCGAGCGACGAATCGCGCGCCGCCTTGCTCGACGCCGGGGAACGCCTCATCGCCGAACGCGGCGTCGACGTGCCGTTGCGCGACATCGCCGCCGCCGCCGGTCAGCGCAACAACTCCGCGGTGCACTACTACTTCGAATCGCGCACCGGACTGATCGAAGCCATCGTCGAGCGACGGATGAACCGGCTCGAACAGCGCCGCATGCAGTTGCTGGCCGCCCACGAAGCCGACGGCCGCGCCAACGACGTGAACGCCCTCGTCGCCATGCTCGCCACCCCGATCCTAGAACTGCTCGGCCACGACCGGGTGACCCATCTAGGCCGGTTCCTGGACGTCGTGCGCACCCACCCCGTGGTGGCGGACGCCCACCGCCTCGCGGGCGCCGACCGCGCCGCCGTCCGTATCATCACCACCCGCCTGGACGCCGCGCTGACCGGGCTGCCGCGGCGCCTGCGCAGACAGCGCCTGGAGACGATGGCCACCGTCATGTTCGCGTTGATCGCCGACTACGAGCGCACCCTGGAGTCGGGCGTCCGCACCGCTCACCCCGGAGACGCCGCGGAAATCGTGGACATGATCGTCGCCATGCTCACCGTGCCCGTCCACGACCACCCCGCCGCCGCCCCGCGCCGCTGACACCGGCGCGGCCGGATACCGGCACGGCTGCCTCAACCCGACGTCCGCCGCGCCCCGACGCGGTTCGCCGGGACAGCGGCCCGCCGCCGCTCGGCTTGTGGCCGCGCTGCTTCCGGGAATCTGCGGTGCAACCGGTCGATGAAGCGGCGCACGGCACACAACTCGCTGTGCAACTCGTGGCGGGCGGCGGGATCGCCGCGGTAGGGGAATTCGATATCCCGCGCCAATGTCTGGGCTCGCCGGGTGAGCAACTCCAAGAAGACCCGGGCCTGGGCGAGGTCGGCGTCTTGTTCCATGCGGTGGCCGATCTGTCGTTCGATTACGGTGTCGGTCGCCCAGTACTCCCCGTGCCGCGGTCCTCGGCCGATCGGAGCAAACTGATGCTAACCGAGCCCCAGCCCACAGGTGCCGAAATGGAACCGTCTCTTGGCTATCGCGTGGCGACTCCCCATCCCGCTTCCGGCGTATCGTGATCGTATGGGCGTCATCGGGGAGCTGTTCCCAGGTAAGAAGCTGACCCACGAGGGCAGCGAGGACAGCGACGGACAGGCCTACACGCCGCGGTTCGACATCGATCTCGACACTGGCGTGGTCCGGGTGCCGCGCGCGCAACCACCCACCGTCGGCGACCAGCGGGAGCAGGCATGACATCTCGGATCCCGCTCGCGCGGAAAACATCTCGCTGATCGCAAACCGTTACCTCGGCGGTGCGCGCCGGTAGCGTCCCCGCAATGGGCAATGCTGGTGGGCGGCGGCGGCCGCTGAAGACCGTCACGGGAGTCAGCGGAGCGGTCAGCGTGTACGCGGCGGCCATCGATCCGGACGCGACCACGATCGCGTCATCGATCGAGATCGCGAAGATCGCCGAGCGTCACAGGTTCGACGCTCTGTTCGCCGCCGACCTCCTGAGTTTCGGTGCGCAGGGTGCGATCGGCGCGCAGGAACCCTTGATCTTCCTGTCCGCGTTGAGCGCCGTGACCTCGCACGTCGGGCTCATCGCGACGGTGACCACCACCTTCCACCACCCCTACAATCTCGCCCGGCTCTTCGGCACCCTCGACCACATCAGCAACGGCCGCGCGGCCTGGAACGCCGTCACCTCCTCGGTGGGCGAGGAGAACTACGGCGACCAGGAACTGCCGAGCCCCGAAGACCGCTATGCCCGCGCCACCGAATCCCTCGAGGTGGTCAACGCTCTGTTCGACAGCTGGCAGCCAGGCGCCCTGAGCGCCGACGGGCACGGTGGCGCGATCCTGGACCCCACCCGAGTGCGGCCCATCGAGCACACCGGGCGGTACTTCACCGTGCGCGGGCCGCTGAACATCCCGCCCCTGCCGCAGCGCAGGCCGGTCCAGTTCCAGGCAGGGCAGTCCACCGGCGGCATCGAACTGGGCGCGCGGTTCGCCGAAGTGGTGTTCACCTCGCTGCCGACCCTCGAAGACGCGGTGACCTACACCAAGCGCATCCGCGCCCGCGCGAACGAACTCGGCCGCGCCGACGGCCTGCCGTTGATCATGAGTTCCTTCCACGCCACCTACGGCGCCACGGAATCCGAAGCCAGGCGCCTGGCGCGGGAACAAGCGGAGGCCACCGACTTCGAGGCCGGGCGAGCCGCCCTCGCCGACATGTTCGGCGGCGGCGTCGACCTGTCCGGCCTACCGTTGGACAAGCCGCTGCCGGAGAGTCTGCTGCCCGACGTGACGTCCGTGCACCGCAGACGCGGCCGCGTGGAGATCTTCAGCAACTTCGCCCGATCGGGAAAAACACTGCGCGAGCTCATCATCGCCGCCAAGGACACCGGCCACTGGGCGGCCGTCGGAACACCCGAGCAACTCGCCGACGCGATCGGAGAACGCTACGACGCGGGCGTCCTCGACGTGATCTCCCTCGGCGGGCTCGCCGACGAACGCACCCGCGACTTCCTCGTCAACGGACTGCTGCCCGAACTGCGCCGCCGCGGCATCGTCGGCTCCGACTACGTCGGCGCGACCTTCCGTGACAACCTCGAACTTCCCCCACTACCGGACGGACCGCCCGAGGCACAGTCACACCCCTCGGCGAGATGAGCCCGCAGCCATTTTCGCCCTCGAGCCGGCGGGGCTCATCCGGAGATCACGCGCGTTGTGCCGCCCGAACGCGAGCACAGCCGCGGGACCGACGAGCCGCCGACGGCTACCGAGTGAGGACCGGCGCCGACCGGCGAGCCGAGGTTTCGCTCCCCGGTGTGTTCGTATTCCGCACCCAGGTGACGTTGGCGATGAGGTCGTCATCGAAGACCAACTCGTCCCACAGCACCCGCTCCGCGGCATCCGGCGTCGGCTGCACAGCCGGACGGGGCGCCACCGCGGCGGCCGGAGGCGGCGTTGTCTCGGTCGGCAGCGGCGTCACCAGCCAGGACAACGCCCGCATCGTGCTGAGGCCGTAACGACGGGCGCCCTGCGCGACGGCGGCCACCGCGGCGGCGGAACTCAGCACCCCGGCGAGCAACGCCACGGGGGTCAGTGCGGCACCTGCCATCCGCTGCTCACCGGCACCCGAAACGGCCGTGCCGTCCTCGTCGAAGATCCGGCGCAGCCAGCCCGAACCGAAACCTTCACCCGGATCGATCAGCGTCCGCAACTCCGGCCCCTTGGCATCCAGGTACAGCAAGCAGATGAGCACCAGAACCGTCACGGCCACACTGGATCCCATCACCAGAGCGGCGAGCGCACGAGAGCGCGACCGCACCTGCGCGACCGCCGCGAACACGGTGACGACCGCCGCGGCGGCGGCCAGCAGACCCCAGGCACCACTGATGTTCATCTCACGAAATTTCGACACCGACCACTCGTCGAAACCGTTGGTGACACCGGTGACCCGGCCGAACGCGTCCGAACGCACCTGGCCACCCGAACCCGACGCCGACAGCCACGGCTGGAACAGCAGGGCGAACGTGACCGCATTCGTGGCCGCGGCGAACAAGAAGCCCCAGTCCACGCCCCGGGGTGGCCTCGCGCTTCGTGCCGGGCGTCCGGAGCCACGGCTCCGGCGGTGTCGCGCTTCGGTTGCCTGCCAGGGGGTTGGTTGTACCATTGCTCCAGTTTCGCCGGTGCCGCATGAATTCCGCTGCCGCCCAAAGCAATAACAATGAAATTGCCTGAAGGGCGGAAAACGCGGCACATCAATGAGATGTAATTCGATCGGGCGTCATCGGCCATCGACGAAATTCACCGTAAGCACCGCGGCGACACCGGGCAAGCGTGATCGATGTCCCACGCATCACCGCAGCTCCCGCCGCATCCGACCGCAGAGTGACCCAACCGGTGAGTAACATTTCGCGCACAGCGTTGAACTCGGCCTTCACGGTTTCGCCGCGACAATTACTTGCCCGGCGCAACCGAATTGCTGTGACAGGCCTAACAAGTGCGCACTGCGACGTCGGTCACAAACCTGCACCACATCCGGTGAAAAATCCGAAAAATGGAAAACACGGTGCCGGACCGTATTTCGATCAGCACCCACCCGCAGCGGGTCGAGACCTCCGAAACCGGATCACGCCCATATCCAGAGCGGGCGCTCGCGGATCCGGTCCCACCACCCGGTCATCATGCGGCGCACAGCCGGACTGCGAACAACCTGCCGCCGCTCAGTGTCCTTCCGCCGCCGCCCGCGCGTCGGCGACCCCACGGGTGATCTCCGCCAGGCGCTCGGCCGAAACCTCGACCGCGCCCTCGGCGTCGACCAGCACCGCGGTGGGATAGAGATCGCGCAGCAGATCCGGGCCACCCGTCGCCGTATCGTCATCAGCCGCGTCGAACAGCGCCTCCACCGCAAGACGCAACGCCGCCTGCTCATCGATATCGCGGCGATAGGTCTTCTTCAACGACGACCTCGCGAACACCGACCCCGAACCGACCGCGGTGTAACCGAAACGCTCCTCCTGCCGGCCACCCACCGCGTCGTACGACACGATCCGCCCCGCCCGCTGCGGATCGGCAGCGTCCGGGTCATAGCCGACCAGCACCGGAATCACCGCCATGTCCTGCAACGCCGCGGGCAGATTCGCGCGCACCATCGCCGACAACTTCGTGGCCTTGCCGTCGAACGTCAGCGGAGCCCCTTCGATCTTCTCGTAATGCTCGAGCTCCACCGCGAACAACCGGATCATCTCCAACGCCATCCCGACCGTGCCCGCGAAACCGGCCGCCGAATAGGTGTCGGTGACGAAGACCTTCCGCATATCCCGCGTCGCCACCAGATGCCCCATCGTGCCCCGGCGGTCACCGGCCACCAGCACACCCCCGCGATAACCGATCGCGACGATCGTCGTCCCGTGCGCCGCGGCGCCGTCCCCACCGCCGCCCGCCTCGAAACCTACATCGGGCAACAACCGCGGCGCGTACCGGCGCAGAAACTCCGAGAAGGACGCCGCCGGGTACTGCAAACCGAGCGGCAGGTGACTATCGGTCGTCATGATCACCTTTCCGGGCGGACGCTGCCCACCCGCGAACGCGACACGTGCACTCCCGCCGACGTTACCGGAACACCACCACCGCTCGGCCGCAACCGGCATCCGCCCACGCGCGGTCCTAAGCCGGGTCGTCCCCGGCACAGGTGTCCGGCGCATCGATCCGGACACAGGGGAGCGGAGCCCGCGTCGGCTGATAATCCGGCCCCACCCCACCCGCGCGGATCAGCCGGACATACGCATCGACCGCGTCGGTCGGGCGGCGCGCCAACGTCGGATCGGTCAGCACATCGACCGTGTAGAGCCCGAACCGCGGCGCGTACGAACCCCACTCGTAGTTGTCCGTCAGACTCCAGTAGTTGTAACCGATGACATGCATCCCGTCGGCCTTCGCCCGCTGCAGCCAATACACCGTGTCCCGCAGATGATCGGCGCGGCTGTACCCATCCGGACGAACCTGCCCGTTCTCCGTCGGAAGACCGTTCTCCACCACATACAGCGGCCGCCCGGGAAACTGGCGCGCGTAATGCCGCAACGCGTAGTAGATACCCTCCGGCTGCACCGGCAACTCCCACATCGCAGGACCTCCCTCCGCGCCGCCCTGCGCCGACTCACCCGTCTGCGGCAGCGGAGCGAAGTAGTAATCCACACCGATGAAATCCAGCTTCGCCGAGATCCGATCGACGATCGGCTGATTCACCTCCCTCTCCGCACCGGCCACATAGCCCAGATTGCTGGTCACCTGCGCATCCGGCCGATAACCGTGGATGACGTCGTAGATCTCGTTGTGCGCCAGCGCGATCCGATCCAGCATCACCGGCGCCTCATCGACACCGATCCCACCCGTCCGCAACTCCGTGCCGACATACGCGGCCGGCTCGTTGAACGTCACCCACAGCGGATCACGCGAGGCATACCGGCCCACCACCTTGCGCATGTTCGCCAGCCAATCCTCGACCATGCCCGGGTTACGCCACCCGCCCCGATCCAACGCCCACCCCGGATACACCCAGTGATCCAAGGTCAGCATGGGCCGCATCCCCGCCGCCAGAATCCGCGCGATCACATTGTCGTAGAACCCGAACGCCGCCTCGTCCCAGGCATGCGGCGCCGGTTGCAGCCGCGCCCACTCGATACCCACCCGGTAGACCCGCACCCCCAGACGCGCCGCCAGATCGATATCGGAGATATAGCGGCGCGCGAAGTCCACCGAATCCCGGTACGGATCCGCCGTCCCGCCCGCCGCGATGAAACGCGACCAGTTGCTGTCCGGCGCATAACCTTCGGATTGGAACCCCGACGACGCCACACCCCACAGGAACTCCGCATCGAACGCAGGCAGCGCCGGACTCGGCTGAGCAGCGGAAACGCCCGAAGCCATCAGCACCGCCGCGGCAGCCGACAGCGCGGCGAACCCGCGCCGGTGAGTGCGTGTACGCATCGCCGTAGCGTAGCTGTAAGATTGCTGGCTGCCCGGGCAAGGAATCGCGTGTCGCCGGTCGAACAACCATCGCGATCCGCGCTCACGCCATCCGCGACTGCCGCGCCAACTCCACCGTCGCCGCCCGCAACTCCTCGACCGCGTTGATCCGCTCCGCATACCCGACCCTGGTGCGAGCCACACCCCGCGGCGTCACCACCCGCAAATCCAAGCCGTATCGGTCGGCACGCTCACAACTCGCCCCGGTGGCATCCGGGTACCCGCCCAACCGCCGCGCCATCGCCAGCAACGCCTCGGCATGGTCATCATTGAGATGCGCCACCGCCCGAGCCGCCACCGGAATCACCGGATCCGGCTCCGCCGCCGCATACTCCTCCGCACTCGCCGAATCCATCCGCCCATACCCGCCGACCCAGCGCACCCGCCGCACCCGCAACACCCACAACGAGAAATCGCTGTAGTCGATGTACATCCGCCCCGCCGCCACCGCCGCCAGATACGCCTCCCTCGCCGCGACCGCCTCGCCACCCACCGGCCGCTCCACCACACCCGACAGCGTGATCCGCGCCCCCGCCAACGGATCCGCAGGCGGATCCGGCGCCACCACCGCCAAGCTCGCCCGCCCGTCCGCGGCCAGATTGCGCCCGTGCTCGGCCAGCCGCGACACACACAACACCGGCTGCCCCGCCGACAACCCATACGTCACCAACGAAGCCCACGGCGAACCATCCTCCGCCAGACTCGCCAGCGTCGCGGTATTCACCGACGCCGCAACGGTTCTCGCCTCCTCCGCAGCCGATGGCCGAACCGGACACAACACCGGCGCCAGCGGCGGCGGCACCGAAGGCCCCGCACCAGGAGCACCATGATCGACAGTCATGCCCCCATCCTTCCAGCGCGTCCGGGCGAAACGCCGCACAACCTCACACGAGCGAAGCAATTGACCGAGCGCATCCGCCGCCGATCGACCAGACTTGCCCAGTGACCAGATACGCATTCGACGCCGACCGCGCCGCCCTCGTCGCCACCTGGGCGACCGGACGAGGCGACCTCGCCCAGACGGTGGCCACCCTGCCCCCGCAGGTGACCAGGGACCAGGCAACCGATCTGGCGTCGAACCTCACCACCCTCTCGCGGTTCCAATGGCGCACCTATACCCACCCGGCCAGCGCCGCGGGCGACCCCGACGTCCCCAACAGCGAAGCATGGCGCCGCGCCGAAGAACGCCGGAACTTCAAAGAGGTCGAAACCGGACTGCGCAGCCCCCATCTGCCCACCGACGAGGGACTGCTCGTCTCCTACAGCGGCGTCGTCGAATCCGCCCACCGCATCGGACGCACCCTGCACGACATCGATGACGACGCCCTGCTCGACACCGTCGCCGCCGAAGTGCGCACCGAACAAGAAGCCATCGAATCCGCCGAACGCGGCGACCTCTCCGGCCGCGCCCGCCAAGCCGTCGAACTGTCCCGCCCCGACGTCTCCCCGGCCCAGGTCCACGCCGCCGACGCACTCCTGCGCGCCGACCCGCTCGGCAGCATCGAACTGTTCACCGAACTCGACCCCGCCTCCGCCTCCGTCGCCGCGGCGCACTGGCTCTACGCCGCCGCCGAAGTCGCCGGAGAGGCCGCGAACGTACCCACCACCGATGTCGTCGCCGAAGCCGACGACATCGAAGCGCTCCAAGTCGAGACCCCCACCCTCGTGCTCGAACGGCTCGCCGCGGGCGACACCCCCACCGAAGTCGTCCTCGAACTGATCGCCGAAGCGATGGCCGTGCACGAAGGCCGCGTCGCGGCCCCGTGGAGCCTCGTCGCCCGCGTCGCCGAAATCGAAACCCAAGCCCACCGCTTCGGCGTCGACGCCGACACCCGCGAGGCGATGCTCACCGGATTCCGCATCAGCCGCCTCGACCCCGCCCGCCCCGCCCTCGACCTCCTGGAAGACCTCCTCGACGGCATCCGCGGCTGCCTGCTGCTCTACGCCGCCAACACCGACCACGACGACCCCGAATCCCACTTCGCCGAAGACGTGCGCCTCGAAGCCGACGCCGACCCCGAAGACCTCCTCTGAACGCCCGGGCGGGACACGGCCGCGCCCTGTCCCGCCCGGGGATCACTCAACAGGAGACTTCGCCGGAAACCGCCACCGCGTCCGAGGTCAACCAGGCGCGCACCGCGCGGTAGACCGCATCATGATTGAGCAACGTGAAGTGATGCGCCGACGCGAGATGCATACCCTTGTCCATGTCGAAACCGATACGGCGCGTCCGGTTCCGCCCGCCGCCGCTGGGCGTGAGAACCAGCCCGTCACCGATCACGCGGCCCAGCGGATGCCGCGGACTGCGCGTGACGGTAGCCGTGACGAAATAGTGCTCCGCACTCATCAGCAGCGGCACCTCGCGGATCACCCGGCGACGCAGCGCGTCGGCATCCAGATCCCGCCAATCCTCGTCCACCAACGAGCCATCCCGAAGATCACGAATGCCGGCGCTGCGACGACGCAACAGACGCCCGAACGGACGAGTCTCCGGCAACCGCACCAGCGCCGCCGACGCGTAGTGCACCAACTGCTCCAGCGGAGCGCCTAGATGGGGTGAACCCAGACACACCACCTGCCGCACCAGCCCCACCCACGGCAATCCGGCTTCGCTCGCCACGAAACACGCGCCCCGCGCGACCAGCCCGCCCATCGAATGACCCACCAGCGAAACTCGCTCCACCGGCACCGGCCACCGCTCGATCAGGCATCGCATCAGTTCGCTGAACTGTGCCGCATTCTCCGAGATGTGCAGACCGCTGTTGTACCGGACCTGTAGCGCCGTGCAGCCCGTATCGGACTCCAGTCGCTCGGCATAGGTCGGCCCGCCACCCAGCCGCCACGCATGCTCGGTCTCCACCAATCCGTGCAGGAAGACCACGATATGCGCACCCGGCCGCCGCACACGCGCACCGACCAGCTCGGCGGGTACGGGAGCGCCGTCGATCCGGAAGGTCATCGGCCCGGCCAGAATCGGTCGCTCCCGCTCGAGCTCGTCACCGATGAGTCCCTGCACCGCGGCGAGCAAACCCGACCCGAACACCGTGCGTGACGGCGCAGCCCCCGGCAGATCCGCAGTCCGTTCCGCGACCATGCCCGCCGCCACCGCCGATCCGCTGACCACACGATAGACACTCCCGGCGATCGCATCGTGCATCAGCTCGACCGGAGCCGCCGCCGGGCCGACGCCCCAGCGCACGGCCGCGAACACTCGCTGCGCTATCGCGCGGTGCACGGCCGCGATCCCGTCGACCGCTCCACCGAATTCGTCACCGGCCAGCCGGGCCAGCGCCCTGACCTCCGCTTGCCGTCGGCGCGCCTCTTCCGTCATGGCATGAGTGTACAAGTGTGCACTGAAAAAGTGGGCGGAGGAGTCCTACGGCACTCGCGACACGGCTACCGCCGGCTCACTGAGGCTGCCCAGATACAGCACGCCGTCCTGCTCGACCACACCCGTCACCATCGAAAAGTCGGTGCCCTCCATCTGGAGGTCGTGCACGACTTCACCCTCGAAATCGACCGCCATCACCCACACCGTCCGCGCCGGCTTCGGCTGCACCCACTCCGGCAGCGTCCACACGATGCGCCGCAGAATGCCCGGAAGTGGAAGGAGGCGGTCCAGCAACGGATTTCGCGGCGAAGGAAGGGTGATCCAGATCAGGCCGTCGCTGCCGAGCCCCAGGTTGTCGGGGAAACCCGGCAGATTCTCGATCAACCGTTCCTGCGTGCCCGCCTTCGGGCCGGTGAGCCAATAGCGCGTGAGCCGGTAGCCGCCGGTCTCCGCGACGACGACACTGGAACGATCGGGCGCGAGAACGACGCCGTTGGCGAACTGCAGATCGTGAATGAGCGTTTCCACCTTGCCCGCGGGATCTCGGCGGAACAAGCGGCCGGTACCGGAGTGCTCGAGGATGTCGCCCATGTACTCGTCGAGTGAGTACCGACGCGACGACGCGGAGAAGTAGATCGTGCCGTCGGGATCGCGCACGACATTGCTGGCGAACCGGAGTCGCTCTCCATCGATCTCGTCCACCAGTACAGTCAGCGCGCCCGAAGTGTCCAGCTCCAGCAGTCCACGCTCGAAATCGCAGATCAGCAGACGTCCATCGGCGTCGGCGTGCAGACCGAGCGGGCGGCCGCCGGTGTTGGCGAGTTCCCGTACGTCTCCAGTCGCCGGATCGATGCTGAGAATCGCACCGCCCGCTACGCCCGCGATGATCCTGCCGTCGGGGGAGAGCACCACATCCTCCGGTCCGGCGTCGGGCAATTCGAGACGCCGTACCCCCGGAAGGGGAGGGGTACTGCGGCTTTGACGTGCCCGAGCAGGGGAGGGCGGCGGCGTCCACCGCTGCGGCTGCATGGTCGAGGCGAGCATGGCCTCAGGGTAGTCCGTGAGTGCGGAGTTCCGGGAAACCGATGCCGAGCAGGCGAGCCCGCTTCGTCGGAGGTGGGCATCGGGGTTGGCTGATGTATAACATCTAGGTACGTAGATATGCGCATCTAACAATGTGTCTCTCATGACCCACCCAAGCTCCAGAGCATCCGAAACAGCAGCTCCAAAACAGCAGCAAGGAAGGGGAGGAGGCCCGACGAAACGAATTCGGCGGCAGGCTACGCGAAGCAGATCGGTTCGCCCTGGGATGCGCTGCTGCCGGCGTGTGTCGCGACTACCTCGCCGGAGCCGGGAGAGGTCACACCTGGACAGCAGCGCCGAGGTATCAGGGCTGGTGCGTGATGGTGTACCAGAGTATGGCCAGTGTGCCGAGCGTGAACAGTGGTGCCACGATGAAGGTTTCGACCTTGTTCCCGGTGCGATCGATGATGGGAAGGCTGACGCGGAGGTCGAAGGGCCAGAACAGTCGGCAGCCACGCTCGGTGAGGCAGTCGCCGATCAGATGGGCCAGCGCGCCCAGCCCCACCGCGAACGGCAACCAGACCGGCTTGTCGGCGATCCAATGCTCCATCGCGAAGGTGCCCGCGGAGGCGAGCGCCACGATCGGACCCCACGCCTTGAAGTTGTTGCCGGACGGGCACAGATGTAGTGCGCGCACGGCCAGGGCCAGAAGGAAGAAGACCAGGCTCAGGGTGAACCAGCGTCCGAGCCAGTGCTCGCCGGCCCACGTGCCGTAGGCGACGGCCGCGACGAATGCCAAGGAGTGGGTGGCACCGCGATGGCCGCCCGAGACCCAGGAGATCAGCTTGCACGCAGTGTGCGTGATCGGACCGAGGGCGTGCGAGATCGTGCCCTGGGGGTGGTCGGCATCGGGCAGCAACGCGGCACCGGCGGTGAGAAAGACCCCCAGCAACAGATCGACGGTACCGAGATGTCCCGTCGCATCCTGGAGAGCCGGAAACGTCAAGATCGTTACCGGCAGCGTCGCCACTGCCGCCGACCAGGCCAACGCGCCACTGGTCGCATGTGAATGTCCAAGCACCATTCGAACGTTAGTTCAGCTTGCTATGGGTTCGCGAATGTCGTTGTCGCGCGGGGGAGCAGCGTGGTGCGGGCGCTTCCTCGGCTGTGATGAACTAGGGGAGTGCTGGTGCGGTGCGGCGCCCCGTGCAGCTCAGGCGCGAAGATGTGGCCAGGTGCCGCCGAAGCTGACCAGTCGCTGAACTTCATCAAAGTCCTGCATCCCAGCCGCGGCATAGAAAGATGTCGGTACGCTCCTATGCATATCTATACATGTGTAATACATGCCAGTATCTAACCCGACAAATCCAGGCCATCCAAAGAAGGCATAGAGCCCGGGGGATCCTCGGTAGTCCAAGGCAGTCCGGATAGCGGATGATCTCGCTAGAGGACGTCGCCGATGGCGACCGTCGCCGCGGCCATCACCCGGCGTGCGAGTTCCGGACAGTCGATCGGAGCGGTGGTGTCGACGGTGACGACCGGAGCGAGCGCGAGGGGTTCGGCCAATCGCGCCCATCGATCCCAATCCAGCGCCAGATGCGCGTCGTCCTCGTAGAGATCGGCGCGCCGGCGGCCGCGAAATCGCGCACGGGCAACCTCGGATGGCACCGCGCACCAGACCTCCACCGCGCGTGTTGCGCCGGAAGTCGCGAGCCCGGTGGCGGCATAGCGCGCGTCGCGCGGCTTGAACCACCAGGAGTCGACCAGGACCACGCCGGGTAGTGCGGCGGCGAGCGCCCACCCCGCCTCCATCGCGATCGCGCCGATGTTCGGCAGCACAGTGGTGTCGTCGAGCCCGGAGCCCAGCGCCTCCTTGATCAGATCTTTGGAAATCAAGTGCGCGCCGAGTTCCCGTGCCAGGGGCGCGGCCAATGTCGACTTCCCGGAGCCGGGGAGGCCGTTGACCATGATGAGTAGTTCGCAGATGTGACAAAACCTCCTGAGCGGCCCGTGAATGCCGGGGCCGGCGAATGGCGTACAGCGGTGACCGCCGGAGGTTCGACCGTCATGTCGTGATTCTTATTGCTCGACAGCATGTTCGGCAAGACGCCCTGAACGATTCGGTTCGGGCCCGGGTACAGGGGAGTCGCCTTGCCGGCGTCCCGCCAGTGAACCGATCGCTGGTTGTTTCCCAGAACTGGGGATTTGGGCCATCGGTGCACGCCTACGCTGCATCGCGTAGTACGACCTGATCGATTGCCCGCTCTGGCTCCGAGTTTCGGGGATTGATGTGGCAAATGTCTGGTTCGAGCAGGTCGGCTCGATCAGCGGTAGGCCATGTGTAGGAGGTTGCGGTGGGTGAGGGGCGCGGAGTTCATCTGTGCGGCAGTGTCCCGTTGACGGACGCGCGGACGGTCTTCTCGGAGGCGGCGCGGCGGATCGGGCCGCACTTGAAACGCATCCCGGACGGTGAGACCGGGATCCGGGACAACTGGGTGGTGTGGCAGCTGCCGAAGATGCAGGCGCATCCCGATCTGGAAACCGTTCCGCCGCCGAGCCCGGAGTACGGGCCGAGCGAACGGGTGCAGCCCAAGCCCGGCGTGGACGCGGCGTCGATCGACTTCGGTCCGTTGGGCTACGCGGAGGCGGCCCTGGAATCCTGGCAGGTGTTCCGGCAGCTGCGCGAGGACGGGACGATCCCGGCGGGCATCCGCTTCCAGGTGAGCTTGCCGACCCCTATCGCGGTGATCGGGGCATTCGTCGCGGGACCGCAGGGGGAGTTGGAACGCAGATACGAGGCGCGTCTGCTCGACGAACTCGCCGCCATCGTCGCCGCGATCCCGGCCGAAGAGCTCGCGGTGCAATGGGATGCCGCGGTCGAGTTCGCCATCTTCGAGGGGATCTTCCCTTCGTGGTTCGGGGCGGACTACCCGACGCAGCTCGACGAAGTTGGGCAGCGGCTCGTCCGGCTGGGTGCCGCGGTGCCCGAAGCGGTCGAGCTCGGCTACCACCTCTGCTACGGCGATTTCGGTCACCGTCATTTCGCGGAGCCCACCGACACCAGCCGGCTGGCGGCGGTCGCCGCTCGGATCGTGGCCGGGCTGGACCGGCCGGTCAACTGGCTCCACCTGCCGGTCCCACGTTCACGTACCGACGCCGACTATTTCAAGCCACTCGCCGACCTCGTCCTTGCTCCCGAAACCGACCTGTACCTGGGCCTGGTGCACGCCACCGACGGCCGTGTTGGGGCGCTGGAGCGCATCGAAGCCGCCCGTTCCGCAGTCACCGCGTTCGGCATCGCCACCGAATGCGGTATGGGACGCCGTCCGGCGGATCAGATTCCCGCTTTGTTCGATCTGCACGCGGAACTGGCGGAGATCTTGGCCTGAGTTCGAAGACCTCGGCGCCGGACCACGTTCGGGGTTGGGTCCGGCGCCGAGACCGGAATTCGAGGTTGGGTCCGAACACAATTCAGTAGGTCGGCCCGGGCCTGCCCGATAGGGGATCAGGGGAGTTGCATGCAGGACCTGTACGTCGTGAGTCATCCGCACGCGGAGCACACCGAACTCGATCTGGTCGGTGGATGGTACGACTCGGAGTTGACGGCGCGCGGTCGGCGCGACGCCCACCTTGTGGCAGCGGAGTTGGTGCGGCGACGAGACGGAGCGATACGGCCGGTGCGGATCACGACGTCCGATCTGACTCGGTGCACCGAGACCGCGCAGATTCTGGCGGCCGCGCTCGGCGTTCCGGTAGCGGCGGATCAGCGGCTGCGGGAGATCAGCTTCGGGGAGGCGGGCGGTCGATCGAACGCATGGCTCGCGCAGCGCCAGGTTCCCGCGCCGGATCACGATCGGCTCGACCATCGCGGTCCTATCCCTGGGGCGGAGACGCGGCGTGAGGTCGCGACCCGCGTGCAGGCGTGTGTACGTGAGTTGATGGCCGACACGGACCATGACCACATCGTCGTCACGCACGGTTACGCACAGACATTCGTCCTCACGACGTGGATGATGGTGCCGGTCGAGGCGGTCGGCTTCGTCTCGTTCGCGACTGCGCCCGGCGCGATCACGCATCTGCGGCACGACGATTACTGGCGCAACCGCGCAGTGCTCAGCCTCGCCGATACGGCTCATCTGGCTGGCGAGCAGTAGTGGTCGCTACGGAGGAGTGCGGAGGCACCGGGCAACGCTCTAGTTGACATAATGTTGATTATCGGCGCAATTTCGGCCCGGGTTCGTGGGAGTGGCTTATCGCGGTACGTCGTTGCCGCTGTATGTCATTCGCTGCCTGCGCGGCGCTGTCGAGTCGTCTACGGGCTCTTAGGTGGGCGGTGTTCGTTGCCGGGCGGCCGAACCCTCTTGGCGCGTTTGTCCGTTTAGTGGAAATTTTCCGGTGATTCTTGGCTTGGTTGGTGATTCTTGGGTTTTTCCTAGAGTGGGCTCCCCTGGTCTATATCCCAGTTGCCTATAAACGTCACAGTGACGAATTGGGGCCTGCTCCGGAGTGGCGGTTGATTTCGGTGGTTGTTGTTTCGAGGTCCAGTGATCGGTGATTGGCTCTGGTTGTGGTGTCCAGTTGCGGGCAGGCTGAGTCGGTGCTGGTTCGTCGGTTGATCGCGTTGTATGTCGGGTTGTGGTTGTACGGGTTCTCGATGGCCGTGATGGTCCGGGCGGGGCTCGGACTGGATCCGTGGGATGTGTTCCATCAAGGCGTGGCGCGGCAGGTGCCGATCAGTTTCGGTGCCGTCACGGCGGTTACCGGTGTCGCGGTGCTGCTGGCCTGGATTCCGCTGCGGCAGATGCCCGGCCTGGGCACGGTGAGCAATGTCGTGGTGATCGCCGTGTCGGTCGATGCCGGGCTCGCGTGGCTGCCGTCGTGGGATCTGCTCGCGGTGCGGGTCGGCGCCATGGCGGCCGCCGTTGTTCTCAACGCGGTGGCGAGTGTGTTGTACATCGGCGCGGGCATGGGTCCGGGGCCGCGCGATGGACTGATGACTGGACTGGTGCGGCGAACCGGGCGATCGGTGTGGGTGGTGCGCACGGCGATCGAGGTGACGGTGCTGACGACGGGGTTCGTTCTCGGCGGCAGCGTCGGCATCGGAACGCTGGTGTATGCCTTCGGGATCGGCCCGCTGATTCACCTGATGATTCCCGTGGTGAACCGATTCCTGCCGGGATTCGCGGCGACGAAGCCGGCGCCTGCCGCCCGTGAAGCCGCTGAGGTACCGACGGCGTAGGTCGTCTCCCCTGCTGATCCCCCCTTGGACTCAGCCCTAATCGTCACAGTGACGGTTAGGGCTGAGTGACCCCCGCCATGGCTCTCGGTGGCCGCGTCGTCGGTGTCCTGGAGCTGAGTCGCGGCGGCGCGAATCGTCTCGGATGCTCACCCTGATCGCTCAGCTCGGAGCCGAGAGGTCATCGGCCGACCGGACGCGTGATCATGAGGTCTGTAGACGTCCGAAATGGTTTGTGCGGCGGTGAAAGTAGGGTGTGCGCCCGGCGGTGTCAGCGCAGCCCCGGATCGCGCGCGGAGCGGTCGCGTGTGCACCCGCGTCAATCTTACGTACAGCCCTGTACGGAATATGGTGTCCCCGGTTAGCCTGTGGAACATGAGTGCTACCACCATCGCCCGGCAGTGCACGTTGTGTGAGGCGCACTGCGGAATTCTCGTCACGGTCTCCGATGACCAGGTGACGCGGATCGAGGGTAATCCCGAGGACGTGCTGTCGAAGGGGTACATCTGCCCGAAGGCGACGGCGATGGGCGGGTTGCACCACGACCCGGATCGGTTGCGTACGCCGGTGCGGCGGGTGGGTTCGTCGTTCGAGCCGATCGGCTGGGACGAGGCGTTCCGCGAGATCGGGCAGCGGTTGCGGCGGGTACGTCGCGAGCACGGGAACAGTGCGGTCGGCATGTATCTCGGTAATCCGGCGGCCCATAGCTCGTCGGTGTTGTACGCGGTGCTGCTGCGGACGTTGCTGATGACGCGGAATTTCTTCTCGGCCTCGTCGATCGATCAGTTCCCGCAGGAGTTCGTCGCGTGGCGGATGTTCGGCTCGAATGTGCTGATGCCGGTGGCCGATATCGATCGCACCGATCGGCTGGTGATTCTGGGCGCGAATCCGGCGGTGTCGAACGGGTCGGTGACCACGATGCCGAATGCGAAGCAGCGGATTCGGGATGTGCGGCGGCGTGGTGGGAAGGTCGTGGTGATCGACCCGCGGCGGACCGAGACGGCGCGGCTGGCCGATCAGCACGTCGCGGTGGCGCCGGGCGGGGATGTGTATCTGCTGCTGGCGATGTTGCATGTGCTGGTCGCCGAGGATCTCTGCGACGAGAAGGCGATTCGGGCGTCGAGCACCGGCTGGGAGCGGTTGTGCGCGCTGGTGGCCGAGGCGTCTCCGGAGCGGATGGCGGTGTACGCGGGGGTGGACGCGGAGACGATTCGCGGGTTGGCCCGGGAGCACGCGGCGGCCTCCTCGGCGGTGCTGTACGCGCGAATCGGGGTGTGTCAGCAGGTGACCGGTACGTTGACGCATTGGTTGGTGAACACGATCAACGCGGTGACGGGCAATCTGGATCGGGCGGGCGGTCAGATGTTCGCGACGCCGCCGATCGATGCGGCGCGGTATGCGAAGTATCTGCCGGTGGGGTACGGGGCGTGGACGGATAGTTCCGGGACCTACAAGTCGTTTCGTTCGGAGTTGCCGGTGGCGGTGCTGGCGGAGGAGATGCTGACCGATGGGCCGGGCCGGATCCGCGCGATGATCACGTATGCGGGCAATCCGGTGTTGTCGACGCCGCAGCGCGGCCGGCTGGGGGCGGCGCTGGACTCGCTGGATTTCTATGTGGCCGTGGATATGTACATCACGGAGACGACGCGGCACGCGGACATCATCCTGCCGCCGATCTCGCCGTTGGAGCGGGAGGACGTCAACATTCTGTTCCCGGTGTTCAGTGTGCGCAACAATTTGCGTTTCGACGCGCGGGTGTTCGAGCCGCCTGCCGATGGGTTGGAGGATTGGCAGATCATGGCGCGGCTGGTCACCGAGGTGGTGCCGCTGCCTGCTCGTCGGTTCACCGCGCGGGTGCTGAACGGGTTGTTCGATCGGGTGAGTCCGGTGCGGATCGCTGCGCTCGGGGTTGCGGCGGGTCCGTACGGGGTGTTGCGGCGGGGCCGCAAGGGGTTGACCGTGGGTAAGGCGCGTGCGGCGGTGGGTGGGATCGATTTGGGGCCGTTGCGGCCGAGGTTGCGGTCGTTGCTGGGGACGAAGGATCGGAAGGTGCAGGTGGCGCCGGAGGATTTCGTGGCGGCCGCGCGTGAGGTCCTGGCGGACGCGCAGCGCGGGAATGCGGTGACCGCGCCGGTGGACGGCTATGACTTGAAGTTGATCGGGCGGCGTCATCTGCGCAGCAACAATTCGTGGTTGCACAATGTGCCTTCGATGGTGAAGGGGCGGGATCGCTGCACGGCGCTGATGCATCCGCAGGACGCCGCGGCGCGGGGGTTGCGGGACGGTGAGCCGGTGACGGTGCGTTCGCGGACCGGGTCGATCGTGGTGCCGGTGGAGGTCAGTGATGACATCCGGGTCGGGACGGTGGCGATTCCGCATGGGTGGGGGCATCAGGAGCCGGGTGTCGGGTGGACGGTGGCGGCGTCGTTGCCGGGGGCGAATGTGAACCTGCTGCACGATCCGGCGTTGACGGATACGTTTTCGGGGACGGCGGCGGTGAACAACACTTGGGTGGTGGTGACGCGGGCGTCGGTGGATTCCGGGGAGCAGGTCGGCGTGAGTGAGCGTGAGAGCGCGCCGACTGCTTGAGGGGTGCGGGTCGTGCCACTTTGCACCGGCTGCGGTTGAGGGAGTTACCGAACGCCGGTGGATCGCGGCGCGATCAGTTCTCCTCGGGCGTCCGCGCGATCGTGTCCTGGACGATCAGTTCGAGCTTTCGGCTGATGCGGTCCAGCGCTCGCGTGCTGCGCTCGGCGCGGCACACCGCCACGCTTCCCTCGACGGCGGTGACGATCAGCGTGGCGGTGAGTTCGGCATCAGCGGGGTCGGCGCCGTGTTCGCGCAGCGACGATGTCAGTAGGTCGGTCCATCGGCCGAAGGCGGCGGCCGCTGCGTCGTGTGGCGCCCCTTCGGTTTCGGGGAGGTCTTCGATCGCGACCGCCAGTACCGGGCATCCGGCTCGGAAGTCGGAGTCCACCACCAGCTTTCGCCACATCTGTAGGAAGACGCGTAATCCCTGGAGGGGTCCGTTCTCGAGTTCGCGAGCGAGCAGCGTCGCGGTGAGTTCGCCGGCGAAGGTGACCGCTTCGGTGGCGAGTTGGGTCTTGCCGCCCGGGAAGTAGTGGTAGGTCGATCCCAGCGGTGCGTGGGCGTGCTTGGCCAAGTCGCGCACGCTGGTGGCGTTGAGGCCGCGTCGCCGGATCATATCGGCCGCTCCGGCCACGAGCTTTTGGCGTGAGTCCGGGGATTCCGGCATCGCTACCTCCTTGTCTATGACAGCTGTCATATAGTAGCGTCCCCAGATTATAACGACTGTTATAGACAGCGGAGCGACACGAGGGAGAACGCCGATGCCGATGATCCACTTGATCCTGCCCACCGGAGTCCTGACCGCCCAGGCGCGCGGCGAGCTGATGAACTCGCTGCCGAAAACCCTGCTGAAGTGGGAAGGCGCGCCCGATACCGCCTTCTTCCGCGCGCAAGCGTGGTGCCGCGTCGAGGAGGTGGCCGACGGGTGCTTCGCCGCACTGGAGGACGACCTGCCGCGGTTCCGTGTGGAGGTGACCGTTCCCGAAGGCGGGCTTTCGCAACGGCGCAAGGCCGGGCTCGTCGAGGAGGTCACCGAGCAGATACTCGCGGCCGCCGGTCTCACCGCGGGTGACGCGCTGCGGGTGTGGGTGCTGATCCGCGAACAGCCGGAGGGCACGTGGGGCGCTGCCGGGAATATCGTGAAATTCCAGGAGCTGGCCGCACTGGCGCAGGGGCAGCGCGAGAATGCGTGAGCTGCAACTCGTTCGCGCCGGGCACCTGCAATGGCGGGACCGGCCCACACCCGTGCTGACCGATGCGCGCGATGCGATCGTGCGTCCCTTCGTGGCGGGCCGATGCGATGGTGACACCCTGCCGATCCACCGGCGTGTGTCTCGCGCGATGCAGTTCGGTATGCGGGCCGGGTTGATCGATCCGGTGGTGGGCAGCATCTGCGGGCCGGTTCCGTTCCTGGGTCCGTTCGGTATCGGCCACGAATGCATCGCCGAGGTGATCGAGGTCGGCGCGGACATCACCACCCTGCGCCGCGGTGACGTGGTCGTGGTCCCCTGGGCGGTCTCGTGCGGAGACTGTCACGAGTGCCGCCTGGGCCTCACCGCGAAATGCTCCACCACACGCACCTCGACCCTGGCCGCGTTCGGGTTCGGCCCGGCCAGCGGCCCCTGGGGTGGCATGGTCGCGGACCTGCTGCGTATCCCCTTCGCCGATCACATGCTCGTGCCGATCCCCGCCGGTGTCGACCCTCTGCGGGTCGCCGCGGCCGGCGACAACCTCTCCGACGCCTGGCGCTGCGTGGTGCCCGCTCTGCGGGTGCGACCGGACGGCAAGGTCCTCGTTCTGGGTGGCGCGGCGCAGAGCATCGGCCTGTACGCCGCCGGGCTGGCGGTCCGGCACGGCGCGCAGGTGGTCGACTACGTCGATCACCGGACCGAGCGGCTCGAGATCGCCGAAAAGCTCGGTGCCAGGGTGCATGCCACAGCGTCGAAGGGCAGCGTCCGGCTCGCTGATATCCCCCGCCGCGACTACGACGTCGCTGTGGAAGGCACCTCATCGGCCGCCGGTGTCGATGCCGCGCTGCGGTCGTTGGCGCCGGGCGGGTTCTGCCGGCCGGTGGGCTATTATCTGCCCATCGGTACGAAGGTCCCTTTGATGCATATGTACGCCAATGACGCCACCCTGAAGATCGGGGTCTCGAATGTCCGGCCGATCCTGCCGGAAGTGCTGGATTTCGTTGCCCGGCAGGACTTTCCCGCCGAACAGGTCACTACCCTGACCGCGGATTGGGAGGACGCTCCCGAGGCCTACAAGGCCCACACCACCAAGCTGGTCCTGCACCGCAAGCCGCTGCACGCCGTCGCCGCCGACCGATAAGGAGGCGGCTGTCGCCGTTGCGATCCGGGTGCATCGCGCGGCTTTTCACTTGCTCACCTGGTCGACGCGGGTGCCGTCCAACCATGGTTGCGGGTCGGCGAGGAAGGGGGTGTCGGCGAGACGGTCGAGGTCTTCGAAGAAGGCTTTGGTGGTGCGGGCGGCCGCGGCGGTGGTGCCGACGGAGATGAATCCGGCTTGTTCGGCGTCCAGGCCGCGGGAGAGGGATTTGTCGGAGCCGAAGTAGACGGCGCGTTTGAGTTCGGCGATGGCGATCGGGTTGCGGGCGGCCAGCCGGGTCGCGGTGGCGTGGGTTTCGGCGAGCAGGTCCTCGGCGGGGAGCAGACGGTGGATCAGTCCCAGGCGCAGTGCTTCCCGGGCGGTGAAGGGTGTGCCCTCGAGGGTGATCTCGATGGCTTTGGCGGCGCCGAGCAGTCGGGTGAGGCGTTGGGTGGCGCCGCCGCCGGGGATGAGGTTGGCGAGTGTCTCGATCTGGCCGAGGCGCACGTGCTCGGCGTCGGCGCCGTAGCGCAGGTCGCAGGCCAGTGCGATCTCGTGGCCGCCGCCGAGTGCGGGTCCGTTGATGGCGGCGAGGTAGGCGACGCGGGAGCGGTTCATCCGCAAGGTGGTGCGCTTCCAGCGGTGGCCCCAGACCAGGCCTGCGCCGAGGCCGCCGCCGTGGCGTTCGATCAGGTCGGTCGCGCCGGGGACGCGGAGCGCGGCCGCGGCGGCGCGCAGGAACGGTGCCGCGGCGCGGGCGGGGACGAAGGGGTGTGGCCGGTCGATCATGCCGCCGAGGGCGGCGGGGTCGGCGTGGGTGAGGAAGCGGCCGGGTAGTCCCCCGGTGAGCACGACCGCGCCGATGGTGTCGTCGGTGTCTACGGTGGCGGTGAGGGTGTCGAGGTCGCGGACGACCGCGGGGGTGACGAAGTTGAGCGGGGGTGCGACGACGCGTGCGGTGAGTACTCGCCCGGTGCGGTCGAGTTCGATGGTGTCCAGGTGGAGGTCGGCGGCGGGCATCGGCGGCTCCTTCGGTGCTCGGGTGGGAACGCGAGAGTGTGTGCACGCGAACCTGTTTCGGGTGGGTCGGCCCCATCCTCGACGGTCGTCTACACGATAGTGTTGCGGACCGGCCGGGCAGCCGGTCCGCAACACGGTTGGCCGGAGCGCGTCAGGCGGTGGGCTTGTGTACTCGGTCGGTGTGGAATTCCAGCAGCGCCGCGAGGGTCTGTTCCGGTGCCTCCAGTTGTGGGTAGTGGCCGATTCGGGGCAGTTCCACCACGTCGGGGTCGGTGATGAGCTCGCGGTAGCGGTGTGCCATGTGGCCGCCGGACACGGGGTCGGTGACGCCGTCGACGAGCCGGATCGGGACTTGGGCCTGCTGCAGTGCGCCCACCCAGCGCTGCCGTTGTTTGCGGCGTTCGGCCATGTAGCGGATGAGTTTGTGGCCGTTGCGTTTTCCGTGTTTGCTGCACCACAGCAGCCAGAATTGGTGCAGTTCGACGTCGGTGGGTTTGGTGTCGGGCCCGAACACGGTGGCCAGGCTGCGGTGGAAGGTGCGCTCGGTGCCCAGGACGCCGACGAGCGGGCCGAGGGGTCCTGCCAGCAGTCGCTGCACCGGACGGGCGCGGTGGGCCTCGGGGAACAGGCCGCCGTTGAGCAGGAACACCGATTCGATCACCAGCGATTCGTCGCCTGCCGCGCGGCGTTCGGCGTCGCGTGCCAGGAGTTCTTGGGCGACGGTGTCGCCGTAGTCGTGGGCGAGGATGTGGAATCGGCTGATGCCTTGTTCGCGGAGCAGGTTCTCGTGCAGGTCGGCTTGGTCGGTGATGCGGTAGTCGTAGTGGCGAGGTTTGGCCGACCAGCCGAAACCGATCATGTCGGGGGCGATGACGCGGGCGAAACGTTCGCACAGACCTGGCCAGATGCGGTGCCAGTCCCAGGACGCGGTGGGAAATCCGTGGATGCATACCAGCGTCCCGTCGGCGCCTGAGCCTCCGTCACGCCAGAAGATCTGGTGGCCGCGATGAGTGTGGCGTCGTCCGTTCGCCCGCCAGGACGCGAACTCCTCCATGTCTACCTCCTTGTCGTCGACAAGCATGGCGCGTGGGTGCGCCCGGGCACAGTAGTTCGGCCGACCGCGCACGTGTCATCTACCGCGCGGGCGGTTTGCCGATCGTGCGCTCTGCGAGAATTTCACCGTGCATGTCGCGATCGGCTTGGTTGTTCTCGTCGCGTCGGCGGCCGCGTTGGCGGCGCTGGCGCGCCGGTTCGGGGTCTCCGAACCGTTGGTACTGACGGTGGGCGGTGTGGCGGCGTCGTATCTGCCGTTCGTGCCGGAGATCCACCTGGAGCCGGAGATCATTCTGCTCGGGTTCCTGCCTCCTTTGCTGTATACCGCCGCGATCCGCACGTCGCTGGTGGATTTCCGGGCGAATGTGCGCACGATCGCGTTGTTGTCGGTGGGGTTGGTGTTGTTCACGACCTTCGCCGTGGCGGTGGTGGTGTGGTGGCTGTTGCCGGTGCCGTTCGCGGTGGCGGTCGCGTTGGGTGCGGTGGTGGCTCCGCCGGACGCGGTGGCGGCGACGGCGGTGGCGCGCCGGATCGGGATGCCGCGGCGGATCGTGACGATCCTGGAGGACGAGTCGTTGTTCAACGACGCGACCGCGCTGGTGGCGTTGCGGACCGCGCTGGCGGCGACGGCGGGCACGGTGTCGGTGTGGGAGGCGGGGGCGGATTTCCTGCTGGCGGCCGGTGGCGGCGCGGCGGTCGGGGTGGTCGTGGCGTATCTGCTGGCGATGCTGCGGCGGCGCATCACCGATCCGGTGATGGATACGACGCTGTCGTTCCTGGCGCCGTTCGTGGCGTATCTGCCTGCCGAGAGCATCCATGCTTCCGGGGTGATCGCGGTGGTGGTGTGCGGGATGATCCTCGGGCACAACGCGCCGGCGTGGCAGAGTGCCGCGTCGCGGATCGCCGAGCGCATCAACTGGCGGACGATCCAGTTCATTCTGGAGAGTGCGGTGTTCGTGTTGATCGGGTTGCAGGTGCGCGGGATCGTGGAGGGTGCTTGGCACAGCGATCTGGATCACGCCACGTTGGTGCTGACGGCGCTGGCGGTGGTGGCGGTGACGATGCTGGCGCGGCCGATCTGGGTGTTCGGTTCCTCGCTGGTGTCGCACAGTCTCGGCAACGGTGCGGCGGTGCCGGCCGGTGAACTGGTCGTGGTGTCGTGGGCGGGGATGCGCGGTGTGGTGACGCTGGCGGCGGTGTTGCTGCTGGCGGAGGACACGCCGCTGTTGGCCGTGCTGAAGCTGCTGGCGCTGGTGGTGGTGGCGGGTACGTTGCTGGTGCAGGGGACGTCGTTGCCGTGGCTGGTGCGGTGGCTGCGGTTGCGTGCGCCCAGCCGCGCCGAGGACGCGTTGCAGAAGGCGAATGTGTTGCAGCAGGCGACGGCGGCCGGTTTGGCCGCGCTCGAAGAGCAGATCACCGCGGATACGCCGCCCGGGGTGGTGCAGACGTTGCGCGATCGCGTGTCGTGGAAGGCGAATGCGGCGTGGGAGCGGCTGGGGCGGGCGGAGTCGGAACTGGTGACGCCCACCGCGGAATATCGGCGGTTGCGGTTGGCGATGTTGCGTGCCGAACGCGAATCGGTGTTGCGGGTGCGGGATTCGGGCACGGTCGACTACCAGATCCTGCAGCATGTGCTGGCGCAGTTGGATCTGGAGGAGTCGATCATCGATCGCTTCGATGAGGCCGAGGAGGAGCGCGCGGAACCGTTGGCCGCACCGGTGGGCGAGGAGGTGTGCGCGCATCTGCGGGAAGCGCCGCTGGTGCGTGCGCACGGCGGGCCCGACGAATGCGCCGAGTGCGTCGCGGAGGGGCTGGCGTGGGTGCATTTGCGGATGTGCCTGTCGTGTGGGCACGTGGCCTGCTGCGACTCCTCGCCGGGCAATCACGCGACCAAGCATCACGGGGCCAGTGGTCATCCGGTGATGCGCAGTGTGGAGCCGGGCGAGGCGTGGCGTTGGTGTTATGTCGATGAACTGCTGGGCTAGCCGGGCGAGATCAGCGCTGGGCGTGGCTGTAGATCAGGCGCGCGTATTCGGCCAGCAGTTGGTCCAGCGACAGGTTCTCCCCGCCCGCGGCGATCTGCTGGTAGCCGACGAGCATCGCCATGCCCAGTGAGGTGACCACGGCGGCGGTGTCGTCGTCGCGGACGATGCCTTTGACCGCTTTGTGCACGGTGCGCCTGCGGGATTCGTCGACGCGTTTGAGGGCGAGGTTGACCGATTCGTCGTTGGCCGCCCACGCGCGGATGGCGGCTTCGGCGGCATGGTGCAGTCCGGCGGCGAGGTCGGACATCGCGCGGATGTCGTCGTCGGGGTTGCCCTTGTTGAACGGCATGGTGCCCAGGATGCGCACTTGGCGGTTCTCCCAGTGCTCGAGCAGGGCGTCGACGAAGCCCTGCCAGCTGCCGAAGTGGTGGTAGAACGACCCGCTGGTGACGCCGAGTTGCCGGCACAGCACGCCGATGTTGAGACCCTTGAAGCCGAGTTCGGCGAGCACTTCCAACCCGGTGTCGAAGTACTGCTCCTTGGTGACCACTCGTGACATGCGTGCGCCGTTCTCTTCGTTCGGTCAGGGGGAGGGACCGAACAGTACCGCATCGTAGCGTCGGCCGGACCGAGCCCGGGAAGTACCGCGGCGTACCCCGAGAAGACTCTTCGGTACCTGTTACCTGCTGAAATATCTAGCGTCCGAACGTGATGCGCTCGCGCCCGCCGCGCGCTCGATAACAGAGCATCTGCTCTGTTATCGTGTCGGCATGCCCCGCCCCCGCACGCACGACCCCGACACCGTGCTCGACGCCGCGGAATCACTGGCCGTCGGCTCCGGCCCCGCCGCGGTCACCACCCGCGCGGTCGCCGCCGCCACCGGCATCTCCAACGGCGCGATCTACCACACCTTCGGATCCCGCGCGGAGCTGCTCGGCCGCACCTGGTTGCGCGCCGCGCGCCGCTTCCTCGACCTGCAAACCGCCCTGGTCACCGCGGCGCTGGATCGGCACGACGACGACATCGAGGCCGTGGTCGCGGCGGCCGAGGCGCCCGCCGTCTTCGCCGAGCGCCACCCGGACTCCTCGCGGCTGCTGCTCGCGGTGCGGCGCGAGGAGCTGCTGGGTGAGGTGCCCGACAGCGTGGCCGCCGACCTGGCGGCCACCGACGCGGTGCTGGTCGAGCTGCTGGTGCGGCTGTCTCGCCGGCTGTGGCAGCGCGGCGATCGCCACGCCGTCGACGTCATGACGCTGTGCCTGGTCGATCTGCCCACCGCCGTGCTGTTGCGCCGTGACCGGCTGACGGATCCGCGCGCGCGTGAGTATCTGCGCAGCGCCGTGCGCGCCGTACTCGCCGTCGGCCCGCCGCCGGTGTGATCCCCCACCACCGACCCTCGAATGGAAGGAACACCATGCCCACCCTCGACTACCAAGACAAGATCGCCGTTCTCGATCTGGGCGGCGACGAAAACCGTTTCTCCCCAGACTTCTTGGACCAGGTCGGCGCCCACCTCGACACCGCTGTGGCCGACGGCGCCCAGGGCCTGGTCACCACCGCGAGCGGCAAGTTCTACTCCAACGGACTGGACCTCGACTGGCTCGGCGCCCACGCCGAGCGCGCCGAATGGTACGTCGAGCAGGTGCAGGCGCTGCTGGCCCGCGTACTGACCTTGCCCATGCCCACCGCCGCAGCGTTGCCCGGCCACGCGTTCGGTGCGGGCGCCATGCTCGCCATCGCCCACGACTACCGCGTCATGCGCGCCGACCGCGGCTACTTCTGCTTCCCCGAAGTCGACATCCACATCCGCTTCACCCCCGGCATGACCGCGCTCATCCAGGCCAAACTCACCCCGAAGAGCGCCGTCGCCTCGATGACCACCGGCCGCCGCTTCGGTGGCATCGACGCCGCGGCCCTCGACATCGTCGACGTCACCGCCGCCGAAACAGCGGTCACCGACACCGCCGTGGCCCTGCTCGCTCCGCTGGGCGGCAAAGATCCCGGCACCCTCGGCGCGATCAAGAACACCATGTACGCCACTGCCGTCGCGGCATTGAGCGCCTAGGAGGCCCGGTCGCCGCCGCCGCTCGCGCCGTGCGGGCCGAAACCTGCCCGCGACGATGCCCGTGCGGGAGTGGCGATTCCGGTATCGGCGCCGCCGTGCGCCGTCACAGCGTGAACGTCAGGCGCTGGGGCCGGATGTAGTCGGCGGGGTCGTGTAATGCGCGCAGTTCCGGTCGTCGTGCCGCGGAGAGCTTGTCCAGCTCCGCGCGCAGCGGCGCGTCGTAGGTCGACGCGCTCGCGGTGAGTCCGGGCAGCCAGTTGTCGTGATGGGACGGCACGAAAAGTCCCGGCGACAGTGCCTCGAGGTAGGTGCGGGGATCGCGCAGGCCGTTGCTGATCTGGTTGTAGCCCTGCACGGCGCCGATCTGCACATCGGTGGCCGGTAGCGCGGCCAGGACGTCGAACACGTGCGGTGCGCGTTCGGTGAGCGGCCCGGTCGAGTCGTGCCACACCAGGCACAGACCCGGGACCCGGAACTGGTACAGCAGTACCCCGCCCTCGGCGTCACGCAACCGCGGCACTGTTTGCAGCAGGCCTTCGAGCGTCGGCGGGTGTGTGCGCACGATTCCCGGTTCGGGGCGGGGGAACAACCGTGGTGAGCCGCCGACGGGATCGGGTGGGGTGCGTGCGGAGTGCAGATGCCGCACGACGGTGACCTCGACCGCGCCGACGGTGCAGTCCTGCCGGGTACCGATCGGGGTGTGCGCGTCACCGTGTGCGACGGTGGGGAACGCCGGGTCGCCGACCTGCGCGGCGATAGCCGCGCAGTGCTCGGCGGTGCCGTGCACGGTGGCGCCGGTGGCCTGCGCGATGCGGCCCGCGTCGCCCGCGTGGTCGAAGTGCCCGTGACCGATGAAGATCGCCGCGGGCGACAGGTCCGCCAACTGCTGCGGGGTGGCCGGGACGTATCCGGTGCTGGTCAGCCGCGGCACCCAGGCATCGAGCAGGAAAACCGAACCGCCGATGGCCAGGGCGTAGGTGGTGCAGCCGACCCACGACAGCACGACCCGGTCGCCGCGCGGTGCGCCGGTGACGGGGTCGACGGTGTCGGCGCCGAAGAACCGGGTACGCGCCGCGATCGTGCGTGGATCGGCGGGGTCGGCCGCGGGCCGTAGTCGTCCGGCCGCCAGGGTCGCCCATTTGCCGCCGGGACCGAACAGACCCGCACCGGGAAGCTTGCACACGCGGCTACCCCATCACGGGCGAGGGGATGCGGGCAAGAGCAGCGGTTCTACAGGCGGATACCGAGTAGCGCGTCGACGGCGGTGGCGATCAGCGCCGGGGCGTCGGTGTCCTGGCCGCCGTAGTCGAGAGTTCGGCGGGCCCAGCTGTCGAGCGCGTCGAGCGCCTTGGGGGTATCCAGGTCGTCGGCCAGGTGCCGGCGCACGCGGGCGACGGTGTCGGCGGCCGAGGGGCCCGCCGGGCGGGCGGCGGCGTCGCGCCACAGATCCAGCCGTCGCCGCGCCTGCTCGAGCAGGGCGTCGGTCCACATCCGGTCCTGGCGGTAGTGCCCGGCCAGCAGGCCAAGGCGGATGGCCGCCGGGTCGACGCCGTCGCGGCGCAGCGCCGAGACCAGGACGAGGTTGCCGCGCGACTTCGACATCTTCTCCCCGTCCAGCCCGATCAGGCCGGCGTGCACGTAATGGCGGGCGAAGCGGCGCCCGGCGATGAGCGACTCGGCGTGCGCGGCGGAATATTCGTGGTGGGGGTAGATCAGGTCGCTGCCGCCGCCCTGGATGTCGAATTCCGGGCCGATGCGGTTCAAGGCGATCGCCGAACACTCGATGTGCCAGCCGGGGCGTCCCGGGCCGAACGGGGCGGGCCAGGAGGGCTCCCCCGGACGCGCCGCGCGCCACAGCAGTGCGTCGATGGGGTCGCGTTTGCCGGGGCGGGCGGGGTCGCCGCCGCGTTCGGCGAACAGCCGCTCCATGGTGGGGCGGTCGTAGCCGGATTCGTAGCCGAACTGCTCGGTGGCGTCGGCGCGGAAGTAGACGTCGGGGAACTCGGCGTCGTCGACGACGTAGGCCGCGCCCGAGGCCAGCAGTTTCTGTACGAATTCCACGACCTCGTCGACGGATTCGATGGCGCCGATGTAGTCGCGCGGCGGCACGATCCGCAGCGCGGCCATGTCCTCGCGGAACAGCTCGGTTTCCGCGGCGCCCAGCTCGCGCCAGTCCACGCCGTCGCGGGCGGCGCGTTCGAACAGCGGGTCGTCGACGTCGGTGACGTTCTGCACGTAGTGCACGTCGTGGCCGGCGTCGCGCCACAGGCGGTTGACCAGATCGAAGGTCAGGTAGGTCGCGGCGTGGCCGAGGTGGGTGGCGTCGTAGGGGGTGATACCGCAGACGTACATCGTCGCGGTGGAGCCGGGGGTGACCGGGCGTACCTCACGGTCGGCGGTGTCGTACAACCGCAACGGCGGTCCTGCTCCGGGGACGGTGGGGAGGGCGGTATCGGACCAGGACTGCATGCTTACGAGGGTAAAGGTGTGGTGGGGGTCATCGGTCCCCGGCCCGGTGCCCGCGCCCATCGGGCGGGTGCGCTCCCCCGTCGCGACCTGCGTCTTCCAGCAAATCGTGGGATGTCAATGATTTCGGTTTCGCTGAATCAGCTACCTGCGCGGCGGGTGGGATCGGCGATCGTGTTGGGTGTGATCGCGAACGTGCCGTCCAGCTCGGGGATGTCGGGATCGGTGTCGGCGAGGGCGAGCTGGGTGAATTCGCCGCGGGCGACGTCGAACTCGAGTTCGTGATAAGCGACCGTATCGCCCCAGTCCGCGGAAGGCAAAGAGATGAACCGCATGGTGAACCGTCCGGAGTCCACCGAGCCTTCGGTGAGGACGTAGACGCCGAAGTGGTTCTCCCCCGCCGAGCTCAGCCAGTAGACGCCGTTGTCGTAGAGGTGCAGGGCGGTGTCGGGATAGGGCTTCTTGTCGTAGAGGTGCACGTAGTGCAGCGCGATGCGGTAGGTCGGTGCGCCGATGACGATCCGCACCGCCGGTGCCGCCCGGTCCGGAGTGGAGTGGGGCATCGCGTCCTCCTCGTCGTGGCGCCGAGCGTTCGAAGCTTCAACTGTGCCAGGAATCCGGCGTGCGCGGCGCCGGGTTCAGAAGGCGGGCCACGGGATGGGGCGGGAGGTGCGCGGCACCGGCATCACCGGTTCGTCGAGCAGTTGCTGGGTGCGCTCGATCAACGCGTCGATCTCGGTGTCGGTGATGTGCTCGGCGAGGGTGTCGGCGAACGCGCCGGGCAGTTGCTTGGCGAACGCGGTGATGTCCGCGATCAGGCCGTCGCCGAGGGGTTGCCCGGCCCAGCCCCACAGCACGGTGCGCAGTTTGTACTCGGCGTGCAGGCAGATGCCGTGGTCGACGCCGTAGACCTGCCCGTCGAGCCCTTCCAGCGCGTGCCCGCCCTTGCGGTCGGCGTTGTTGAGCAGCACATCGAGTACCGCCACGCGCTGCAGTCGCGGGTCGTCGGCGTGGATGAGTGACACTTCGTTGCCCATGTCGTCCACCGCGCGCAGCACCTCGCGGAATCCGTCGGGCACCGCGCCCGCGGGGCACAGGTCGATCAGGTCCAGGCGGTCGCCGCGGTCGGTGTGGTTGTCCACGCCGACGACCCAGCGTTGCACCATGCCGATCCCGAAAGGGCCTTCGCGCAGAATGGTTTCGGGGATCACGCCCCAGCCGACGGCCTCGGAGATCAGGTAGGAGGCCACCTCACGCCCGGCCAGGGTGCCGTCGGGGAAGTCCCACAGTGGCCGTTCGCCGCGGATCGGTTTGTAGACCACCCGCAGCGGCGCGTCGTCGGTGGCGGTGTCGTTCACGTCGCAGACCAGGGTCACGTTGCTGGCGGTGCTGATCCGCCCGATCACCGTCAGTTCGCCGCTGTGGAATCCGTCCCCGGTCTCGGCCACCGAATCACTCCTCTAGTTCGGCCGCGCCGAAGATGTCGCCGCGCTTGTAGCCGTTGGTGCGCACGCACATGTGCCCGCGTGCCGACAGCGGCTCCCCGCACAGCGGGCACGGCGGGCGGCCCGCCGCGATCACCCGGGTGGAGCGCAGCGCGAATTCGCGGGCCTGGATCGGGGTGAGGAACACCCGCACCGCGTCGGGGCCCTCTTCGGTGTCGTCGAGCACCACCGACTCGTCGACCTCGGTCTCGGTGATCGCCAGCAGTTCCACCACCACCGCCCCGGCGTCGGCGTCCCAGCCCAGGCCCATGGTGCCGACGCGGAACTCGGCGTCGATCGGGGTGAGCAGGGGCGCGTTGTCGCTGACGTCCTCGGCCTGCGGGGGCACTTCCGCGCCGAAGCGGCGCGCGACCTCGTCCAGCAGCAGACCCATCCGGTCGGCGAGGACCTTGACCTGCTGCTTTTCCAGCAGCACGCTGACCACGCGCGGCTCCTGCACCGCCTGCAGATAGAACGCGCGATCGCCCGGCTCACCGACGGTCCCGGCGACGAAACGATCGGGGGTGCGGAATACATGGATTGCGCGTGACACATGCACCTCCTGATACGTGACCCTGATCGACTACCCGCGGTGCGGGGATTCCATACAACGACCGCTCGGTTGTTTACAAGGAATCTCGACGCTCCGCATTCCCATTATCCGCACTGCCGGTATTGCCGAGCTCGCCACCGGGGACTGGCCCGGAGGTCTCCGGTCCGGGCGCTGCCGAGGCCGCTGCCGGGCGTTGCGCGCCGGCCGCGGCGAGGGCGGACAGGTCGGCGCCGGTGTCGTTGAGCCGCCATACGTAGGGCGCGGTCGGGGTGTAGCGCACGACGCTGATCGAAGCGGGCTCCACGACGATGCGCTGGAAGCCGTCGAGGTGAATGCCCAGCGCGTCGGCGAGGACCGACTTGATCACGTCCCCGTGCGTGCACGCCACCCACAGCGCGTCGCGGCCGTGCTGCTCGGCCAAGGCGCGGTCGTGGTCACGGATCGCGGCGACCGCGCGCGCCTGCACCTGCGCCAGACCCTCCCCGCCGGGGAACACCGCGCCGGAGGCGTGGCGCTGCACGACTTTCCACAGCGGTTCTTCCAGCAGTTCGGCGATGGGGCGGCCGGTCCACTCGCCGTAGTCCACCTCGAGCAGCCGGTCGTCGAATACCGGTTCCAGCCCGAACTTTTCCGCCAGCGGTGCGATCGTGCGCTGACAGCGCAGCAGCGGGGAGTGCACGATGCGTTCGATCGGCAGCCCGGCCAGGCGTTCGGCCACGGCCCTCGCCTGCTCCTCGCCGCGCTCGGTGAGCTCGACGCCGGTGCTGCGACCGGCCAGGGTGCGGGCGCTGTTGGAGGTCGACACACCGTGGCGCAACAGGATCACCGTCATGCGGCCAGCCTAGCGATCATGTCGCCGAGACCACCCCGCCCGCCAGCAGGCCCATGATGATCGCGCCCAGCACGACGCGGTAGCCGACGAACCAGTACAGCGAATGCCGTGCCACGAAACGCAACAGCCACGCCACCGACGCGTAGCCGACCGCGAACGCCAGCACGGTGGCCACCAGCAGTTGCGGCCCACTGGCGTTGAGGCCCTCGCCAGCGGGTTCGAACGCGTCCGGCAGGCTGAACAGGCCCGAGGCGGTGACGGCGGGGATGGCGAGCAGGAACGAAAAGCGCACGGCCGCTTCGCGCTCCAAGCCCAGGAACAGGCCCGCGGTCGAGGTCGCTCCCGAGCGCGAGACACCGGGGATCAACGCAAGGCATTGCGCGAAACCCATGGCCAGGCCGTCGCGGGTGGTCAGTTGCTCGATGGAGCGTTCCTTGCGGCCGAAGTGCTCACCGGCGGCGATGACCAGGGCGAAGAAGATCAGCATGAACGACACCAGCCACAGATTGCGGGCGCCGGTGCGGATCTCGTCTTTGAACAAGAACCCCAGCACCCCGATGGGAATGGTGGCGATGATCACATACCAGCCGATTCGATAGTCGAGTTCGCGCTGGGCCTGCTCGTCGAGAACGCGCCGGTGGTCGGCGGTGAGGACGGGAAGTTTCGTGGTGGGCTGATCGTGCAGCGGCAGTTCCCGGCGATCGCGCGCGCCCGCCCGCTCGCGCAGTCCGGCGAACCAGGCCAACACGATCCGCCAGATGTCCTTGGCGAAGAACACCAGCACCGCGGCCTCGGTGCCGAGCTGGGTGACCGCGGTGAACGAGGCGCCCGCGTCGTCGCCGAAGAAGACTGTCGACACGATGCGCAGGTGCGCCGAGGAGGAGACCGGCAGGAACTCCGTCAGTCCCTGCACCAGACCCAGCACCAAGGCCTGCACCCAGGTCATCGACTCGCCAACCACGAACCATCCTCCAGTTCCGCCCGAAATACGCGTTCCTACCTGGGCATTGGTGCAGCGGTCGGTCGCTTCTCGGTGACTGCCGCCCCAATCTCGCAGCGACAGTACAGTGTCGAGGCGGCGTCGGCGTGCCCGGCTGTGGGGCTGCCGCCACCGGGACGGTGGCGGTCGGCGCGCGCACCGAAGCGCGACCCACTGTGCTGGTGGACGCCCTGTCGCGTATCCACACTCTAGGCTTGGCGCCGTGACGAATGCGCGGACACGGTGATGGAACAGCGGACGGTGGGCCGTAGCGGCCTGCGGGTGTCGCGGATGGGCCTGGCGACCCATACCTGGGGTTCGCACACCGACGCCGAGGACGCCGCGGGGCAGTTGGTGGCGTTCGTGGAGGCGGGCGGCACGCTGGTGGACACCTCCCCCGCCTATGCGGGCGGGGCCGCGCAGCGCATCCTGGCCGAACTGTTGGGGGATCTGGTCTCACGCGACGAGCTGGTGCTCAGCGGGTGCGCGGGGACCGCGCCGTGGGGGTTTCCCCCGGCGGGGGTGCCGGTGCCCGCGCAGGTCACGGTGGATACCTCGCGGCGGGCGTTGCTGCGTCAACTGGATCGCACGCTGTTGGAGTTGGGCACCGATCACCTCGACATCTGGAATGTGGCGGTGTGGGATCCGCGCACGCCGCTCGAGGAGGTGGCCTCGACGCTGGAGCAGGCGGTGCGCTCGGGCCGGGTGCGGTATGCGGGGGTGCGCGGGTTCGGGGCCTGGCAGCTGGCCAGCTTGGCCGCGGTGGCGCCGGTGACCGCGGCGCAGACGCCGTATTCGCTGCTGGCGCGGGGTGCCGAAGCCGATGTGGTGCCGGCGGCGCGGTTCCACGGGGTCGGGGTGATCGCCTCGGCGCCGTTGGCGGGCGGCATCTTGACCGGCAAGTATCGCGACGGTGTTCCCGCCGATTCCCGGGGCGCCGATGAGGCGACCGCGGCGGAGATCCGCAGTGGTCTCGACGAGCGCGCCACCCGGGTGGTGGATGCGCTGGTGACCGCCGCGGACGGGCTGGGTACCTCGCCGCTGGCGGTGGCGCTGGCCTGGATCCGGGACCGGCCCGGCATCGCGAGCATGATCGTCGGCGCCCGCGATATCGGGCAGCTCACCGGCGTGCTGGCCGCCGAGACCCTGGAGCTGCCGCGGGCGATCGCCGCGGCCCTCGACGACGTGAGTGCGCGCGCCGCGGATTAGCCTTGCCTGCATGAGCACTGCAGCGACCGGGGGTGGGCGTGGGAACCGAGTCCGAACCGGGTGGTGGCGTGGGCTCGCGGCCCTGTTCGCGGCGAGCCTGCTGGCCGGGTCGGTCGCGTGTGCCACGGACGCCGGTTCCTCGCACGGCGGGCACGGGCCGACGACGGCGACGTTGAGCGATCTGGATCCGGTGCCGATCGGGCCGGAGCCCACGCCCGTGCTGCCGGTGACCGTGCGGTCGTTCGACGGCGCCGAGGTAACCGTCGCCGATGCCTCCCGCATCATCGCCGTGGACCGTTACGGTACCCTCGCCCAGATCGTGTACGCGCTGGGGTTGGGGCCCAAGCTGGTGGGGCGCAGCACGTCGGCGGCGTTTCCGGCGGTGCGCGAGGTGCCGAACGTGGCCGGGGGCAACGGGTCGCTGAACGTGGAGTCGGTGCTGGCGATGCGGCCGTCGGTGTTCTTGACCGACACCACCAGCGCCGCGCCCGCGGTGCGTGAGCAGTTGCGCGCGGCCGGTGTCACGGTGGTGTATTTCGACCCGGAGCGCACCATGGACGGGGTGGGGCCGCAGATCGAGGCGGTCGCGGCCGCGTTGGGTGTGCCGGAGCGGGGGCAGGCGCTGGCGCGGCGCACCCGCGACGAGATCGCCGCCGCCAGTGCCGCGGTGCCCGCGCGGGATCCCCGGTTGACCATCGCGTTCCTGTATCTGCGGTCGAGCGCGATCACGATGCTCGCCGGTCCGGGATCGGGTGCGGATGCGTTGATCGCGGCGCTGGGTGCGCGGGACGCGGGCGCGGTCGCCGGGGTGAGCGAGCCGTTCACCGCGATCACCAGCGAGGCGATGATCGGTGCGGCGCCG
Source organism: Nocardia sp. NPDC041819 (assembly GCF_055590505.1). Classification (NCBI taxonomy): domain Bacteria; kingdom Bacillati; phylum Actinomycetota; class Actinomycetes; order Mycobacteriales; family Nocardiaceae; genus Nocardia; species Nocardia sp. NPDC041819. The sequence goes on from NZ_JBVJAP010000007.1 coordinate 90,717, forward strand.
GATGTGCTGCTGGTGATGTCGGACGGGTTGAAGTCCGTCGGTGGGGTGGAGGGATTGCAGAAGGTGCCCGGTATCGCGCAGACCCCGGCCGGACGCGACCGGCGTGTGGTGGACATGTCCGATGCGGTGCTGTTGAGTTTCGGCCCCAACACCGGCCGGGTGATCGCGGCGCTGAGCGCGGCGGTGTACGGCACCGGGCACGCATGAGTGTTTCGCAGACCGACGCGGCGCGGCCGTCGGTGCCGAAGTCGCGGAGCCGTTCGCGGGTGGTGCTGGTGTTCGCGGTCGCGGTGGCCGGGTTGGTGGCGTTGGCGTTGGCGTCGGCGGCGATCGGGCAGGTGCCGACGACGCCCGTCGAGGTGGCGGGCAGTGTGCTGCACCGGATCGGGTGGGACATCGGGCCGATGCCCGCCCATCCCTCGGGTGAGGTGACGCTGTGGCAGGTGCGGTTCCCGCGGGTGGTGCTGGCGATGCTGGTCGGGGCGGCGCTGGCGACAGCGGGTGCGTTGTTGCAGGGTGTGTTCGCCAACCCTTTGGCCGAGCCGGGGGTGATCGGGGTGTCGGCGGGGGCGGCGGTCGGGGCGGGCACGGTCATCGTGGTGGGCGGGGCGTTCGTGGCGGCCTGGTCGGTGGCGGTGGCGGCGTTCGTCGCGGGGCTGGCGACCACGTCGCTGGTGTATCTGCTGGCGCGCTCGGGTGGGCGCACCGAGGTCGTGACGCTGGTGCTCACCGGTGTGGCGATCAACGCGTTCGCGGGCGGGTTGATCGCGCTGCTGCTGTTCGTGGCCTCCCCCGCGGCCCGCGATCAGATCGTGTTCTGGCAGTTGGGTTCGCTGAACGGGGCCACGTGGGAGTCGGTGGGTGTGGTGGCGCCGTTGACCGGGGTCGGTGTCGCCGCCGCGGTGCTGTTGGCGCCGCGGCTGGATCTGCTGGCGCTCGGTGAATCGGCGGCTCGTCACCTGGGTGTCGACGTGGAGCGTCTGCGGCGCAATGTGATCGTGGTGGTGGCGGTGCTGGCCACCGCCGGGGTCGCGTTCACCGGCATCATCCTGTTCGTCGGGTTGATCGTGCCGCACCTGGTGCGGATGCTGGTCGGGCCCGCCCACCGGGTGCTGATCCCCCTGAGCGCCGTCGTCGGCGCGGTGGTGCTGCTGGCCGCCGACGTCACCGCCCGCTCCCTGGTCGACAACGCCGACCTGCCCTTGGGCATGCTCACCTCCCTGATCGGCGGTCCCGTCTTCTTCTGGCTGCTGCGCCGCACCCGAGCCCGCTCCGGAGGCTGGGCATGATCGCCCCTCTCACGGGTGTGGCACGTGGCTGCGGTGAACGCCGGGAGGCTTTCTCGATGGTGTGCCGTTGGTGGCCGGGAGGTGTGGGGTGAGTGTGTTGCGGACGGTGCACGAGTTGCCGGGGTGGCCGCGCAAGGGGGAGGCGACGGTGCGCGCGGCAGGGGTGAGCGTGGACCGGCGCAGCGGTGGGCAGGCGCGGCGGGTGCTCGACGGCGTCGACTTCGAAGCGGTCGCGGGGCAGGTCGTGGCGCTGGTGGGGCCCAATGGCGCGGGGAAGTCGACATTGCTGGCGGCGCTGGCGGGCGAATTGACGCCCAGCGCGGGATCGGTGGAACTCGACGGGCGGCCGTTGGCGCACTGGACGACCTTGGACATGGCCCGGCGGCGGGCGGTGTTGCCGCAGACCCACACCGTCGGTTTCCCCTTCACCGCGCACGAGGTGGTGGCGATGGGCCGCGCGCCGTGGGTCCGCACCCAGCGTCGCGAACTCGACGAGGAACACATCGCGGCCGCGATGGCCGCCACCGACGTCGAACACCTCGCCACCCGCGCTTTCCCCACCCTGTCCGGCGGTGAACGCGCCCGGGTCGCGTTGGCCCGCGTGCTGGCGCAGGACACCGCCACCCTGCTTTTGGACGAGCCGACCGCCGCTCTGGACCTCGGCCATCAGGAGGCCGTGCTGCGTTTGGCCGCCGCCCGCGCCGCCGACGGCGCGGCGGTGGTCGTCGTCCTGCACGACCTGGGTATCGCGGCCGCCTACGCCGATCGGGTCGCGGTGCTGGACGCCGGTCGCATCGCTGCGGACGGACCGCCGCGGGTGGTGCTCACCACCGAACTGCTCACGCGCGTCTACCAGCATCCGGTGGAAGTTCTCGATCACCCCGTGACGGGGGCGCAACTGGTGCTTCCCGTTCGCCGCTGACCCGCGCAGATCGGCCGGCCGGCGCGGCCGGTGGTCGTCGCTGCGCACGCGGCGGCGTGGCGGGCGCCGGATGGTCGGTGCTCGGATCGAGTCGCATGGCCGGTAACCATGTCGGCCGAGCTGCTCATTCGGCGTCCGGCTGTGCGCGCCGAACACTGCGGCAGACCACTTTTCACAACACGCGGTTGTGGCTCGCCGCCGGTCGGTTGTTTGATTCCGGCTTCTCGGCCTTGCTTTGATCACTGCTGTCAACAGCGAGTTCTGGAGTGGAAGGTAGGCGATTCGGTGGCAGGACGATCGCTGGGTCGGCAGTTCGGATGGTTGTGGGCGTCCTACGCGGTCAGCGCCTACGGCTCCGGGCTGGGGTTCGGCGCACTACCGCTGATCGCCGTGCTGGTGTTGCACGCCGGCCCGGCTCAGGTGTCCGCGCTGTCCGCGGTGGGGCCTGCGGTGGGTGCGCTGATCGCGCTGCCGCTCGGGCCGTGGGTGGAGTTTCGCCGCAAGCGACCGGTGATGATCACGATGGACCTGGCCCGGTTCGCGGCGATGATGTCGATCCCGGTCGCCTACGCCTTCGGCCGGATCGGTTTCGTCCAGTTGATGGTCGTCTCAGCCGTGGTCGCCGCGGCCAAGATCGCCTTCAATGCGGCCGGTGGCGCCTACCTCAAAGCCCTGGTCCGGCCGGAAGACCTGCTCGTGGCCAACGCGCGGTTCGAGTCGACGAACTGGAGTTCCATCGCCATCGGGCCACCGCTGGGCGGGGCGGCGATCGGCCTGTTCGGGCCGGTCACCACCGTGGTGGCCGACGCGCTCAGTTACCTGCTTTCCGCGCTGGGGATCACAGCGATTCGAGGCCGGGAACAACACTCGCGGCGAACCGGCAAGCGACAGCCCCGGGCGAGTGAGTTGCTCGACGGCTGGCGGCACCTGCTGGCTCATCCCGGCCTCCGGGCGCTCTACCTCAACCAGCTGCTCGTCAACGGACTGATCATGGCCACCGAGCCGTTGCTCGCGGTGCTGCTGCTGCGCCAGCTCGGATTCCCGCCCTGGCAGTACGGCCTCGCCTTCGCCGCCCCCTGCCTCGGCGGACTCATCGGCTCACGCCTCGCCGGTACTGTCGTGGCCCGCTACGGCCGCCACCGCATCCTGCGAGCAGTCGGCACACTGCGCGCGGTCTGGCTGATCGGCCTCGCCTTCGTCCAGCCCGGTGTCGCGGGCCTCGCGACAGTGATCGCTGTCGAACTCGCGATCATCATCAGCATGAGCCTGTACAACCCGGTACTGGCCACCTATCGACTCGAGCACACACCCGACGACCGCATCGCCCGCACCCTGTCGGCCTGGTCGATCGGCAGCAGCGCCGCCATCGCCATCCTCAGCGCGCTCGGCGGACTGCTCGCCGAGGCCACCAGCCCGCGCACGGCTGTCACGATCGCGGGACTGCTGATCCTCGCCAGCCCGCTGCTGCTACCGCGCCGCCAGGATGCCGCACCCGCAGCCGAGCTTGCGGTGACTACAACTCATGCTCGGCCACAAGCGGCTCACACCGAGCCGAATAGCGCAGCCCCCGATGCAGAAAGGCACCATTCATGACGGTCACCGCACTCGACCCCTCCAGCGCGCTGGTCCTCATCGACTTGCAGAACGCCATCATCAACGCTCCCACGGTCCCCCATACCGGCCCCGAGGTGGTGGCCCGGGCGGTCGCCTTGGCCCGCGCATTCCGTGAGCGCAGCGCCCCGGTCGTCCTGGTGCGGGTCACGGCCCGAGCGGACGGATCGGACGCCGCTCCCGGACGCAGCGAGATCCCCAGCCGGCCCGGTGCCGTGCCCGAGGACTGGGATGTCATCGTCGATGACCTCGCCGGCCACCCGGACGACATCACCGTCACCAAGCGCACCTGGGGTGCTTTCCACGGCACCGACCTCGACCTGCAGCTACGCCGCCGCGGCGTCACACAGATCGTGCTGGCCGGGCTCACCACCAGCATCGGCGTGGAGTCGACCGCGCGTGCCGCCTACGCACACGGCTACCACGTCACGCTCGCGACCGACGCCATGGCGGATCTGGATGTGCGGGCGCACCGCAACAGCATCGAACGGATCTTCCCGCTCCTCGGCGAGACCGGTCACACAAGCGAGATCATCGGAATGCTGGCCGAGGCCCTCGACTGACACCCGGGCGCCGGCGCGGTCGGCCGAACGGACCCACCACACGTCGCGGCGCCCGCGGATCGGCCTCGAGTGCCCGGAAGCGCGCGTGGCGGGCTCTGCGCCGCCGGCCGCCCAGCCGGACCGGCGTTATCGCCAGATGAGTTTGAGCACCGCGGGTGTCAGCAGCATGCGGATGACGGTGGCGTCCAGGATCAGCGCCGCGATCATGCCGTAGGCGATGTATTTCATCAGCACCAGGTCCGAGAACCCGAACGCGCCGGTGACCACGATGAGGATGGCGGCGGCGGAGGTGATCACGCCGCCGGTGTGGGCGATGCCGTAGCGGATGGCCTCAGGGGCGTCCGCGCCGCCGGTGCGTGCCTCCGACACCCGCGACAGCAGGAACACCTCGTAGTCGGTGGACAGCCCGAACACCACTGTCACGATCAGCGCCAGGACCGCGAACATCAACGGTCCGGGCGTGAAGTGGAAGATCCCCGCCCCGTGGCCCTCGACGAATACCCAGGTCAGCACACCGAGGGTGGACACGAGGCTGAGTGCGCTCATCGCCACCGCCTTCAGCGCGAGCACCAGCGAGCGGAACGCCGCGTACATCATCGCCAGCGCCGCGGAGACCAGCAGGGCCAGCAGCAGGGGCAGGCCGTCGAGCAGTCCGTTGATGCTGTCGCGTTCCAGTGCGGGCACACCGGCGACCATCACCGCCACCCCCGGTGGTTCGGGGATGGCGCGCAGCGCGGCGATCACGCGGTCGGCGTCGCGTTTGTCGGTCAGCCCGGCGGCCAGGACGTTGATGCCGTCGGTGGTGGGTGCGGCGGGCTCGAAGCGTCCGGTCAGGCCGGGGATCTGGTTGGCGCTGTAGCGGATGTCGCTCAGCTGTCGCGCGTCGGCGCCGACCACCACCAGTTTCAGCGGTTCGGTGCGGAAACTGGGAAACAGGACGTCGAAACGTTCCTGCGCGACCCGCGCCGAGTTGTCGTCGGCCAGATACCGTTCGCTGAGTCCGCCGAATTCGATGTGGCGCATCGGGATGCTCAGCGCCAGCAGGGTGAGCACGATCGGCACGGCCACCGCCAGGGGGCGGCGCATCGCCCACAGTGCCAGGCGGGAGAAGAATCCGGCGTCGATCTGCGCTTCGGTCTTGCTGCGGGAGAAGCGTTTCCAGCCCAGGAAGTCGATGCGGTGTCCGGCGATACTCAGCGCGGCGGGCAGCGCGGTCACCGACAGCAGTGCCGCGAGCAGGACCGAGCTGATGCCGCCCAGCGGCACCGAGCGCAGCACCCCGTTGGGGAAGATGAACAGCGCGCCGAGGCTGAGGGCGATGATCGCCGCCGAGAACAGCACGGTGCGTCCTGCGGTGGCGACGGTGCGGGCGGTGGCCTCTTCGACGGTGTGGCCCGCGGCGAGTTCCTCGCGGAAGCGGGTGACGGTGAACAGGCCGTAGTCGATCGCCAGGCCCAGGCTGACCAGGGTCAGCACGGCGCTGGCGAAGACGTTGACCTGGATGTGGTCGGTCAGCGCCCGCAGCCCGCCCTGGGTGCCCAGGATCGTCATGCCGCCGATGAGCACCGGCAGCAGTGCCCCGATCACGCCGCCGAACACGAAATACAGCAGGATCGCCACCAGCGGCAGGGCGATCATCTCCGCGCGCCTGATGTCGCGCTGCATTCCGGTGTTGATGCCTTCGACGATCGGCTGCAATCCCGCCAGCTGCACGGTCGTGCCGCCGGGGCCGCCGCCGGCGCGTCCGGCGCCGAGATGGTCCTTGATCGCCAGGTAGTTCTCGACGGTCGCGGTGCCCGAGCCGCGTAATCCGACGCTGGCGAAGGCGTGGGTGTGGGTGGCGTCGGTGGCCTGGGCGGAGAACGGGCTGTCCCAGTAGCTGTCGATCTTCTGGATGCGGTCGGGATAGGCGCCCAGCAGTCCGGCCAGCTGCGCGGTGACCGGTCCGCGCACCGCCGGGTCGTCGACGGTGGCGCCCTCGGGTGCGGTGTAGAGCAGGATCAGGTCGCTGTCGGTGTCGCGGCCGAAGGTGCGGTCGGCCAGTTCGGCCGCGGCCACCGATTCGCTGCTCTCGTCGAACCAGCCCTCCTGGGTCAGCCGCCCGGCCAGGTCACGGCCATACCAGCCGGAGACCAGGACGAACAGCGCGAAGAAGCCCAGGACGAGGAAGCGGTTGCGGTGGACGAACCGTCCCCACCGCAGTGATCCGGAACGGCGCATCGTGTGGCGGCCCGCTCAGCCGCAGGCCGGGGTGCGGTAGTCGGCCGAGCGCAGGATGCCGCACAGGTCGGTGCGGGAGATCTTCCACTTGCCGTCGACGAGCACGAAGTGCACGACGGTGGTGCGGACCGCGGCGCCGGTGCCGTCCTTGTCCAAGCGCATGGTGGCGGTCAGGGTGCCGTCGTGGTTGTCGAACACCGGGTCGGTCACGCCGTAGACGGCGCGCGGGTTGTCCTGCAGCGCCTTGTACATGTCGGGGATGGCTTGACGGAAGGATTCCCCGTCCTCGATGAGCGCGGTGCGTTCGCTGTCGGGTAGCGCCGGGTCCAGTGCCCGCTTGATCTGGGCGTCCAGGTCGGCGGCGGTGGGCAGCGGCGGGTGGGCGGCGCTGGAGGAGACGGCGATCGAGGACGACAGCGAGGCGTTGGCCGAGGAGCGGGCGGCGTCGACCGCGGCCTCATCGGCTCCGCTGTCGCACGCGGCGGCGGCCACCGCCGGCAGCAGGCCCGCGGCGGTGAGCGCGGCGCGGGCGAGTCGTGTGTGGGTCATCACTTCCTACATACCTTCGATGACGGAGCTGAGCCGTCCGAGTAGGGCACGCACGGTCGTGACGTCCCGTTCCGCGGCGGCGTCGACCGTCGCGGCGTCGGGGATCATATCCCGCACCAAGGCGGCGACACTGCGTTCGTCGTCGAGGTCGATGTCGGTGACCGTGGCTTCGGCGACCGCGAGCACGTCCTCCGGGCCGGGCACGGCGTCGCCGAGGTCGCGGCGGTAGACCTCCAGGGTCAAGGTGGCGCGGATGGTGCGGAACGCGAAGGGGTGGCCGTCGGCGGTGGTGCCGAAGCCGTGCGCGTACGCGCCGACGGTGAGGTCGTCGATGGCAAATCCCGACGAATGGTCGGCTTTCAACCCGGTTCTCCCTATATCGGACGGTGGGGTCTCCACCGTAACCCTGGTCACCGACATTCCGCTCGAGGCGAACCCGGTCGGTCGGCCGGTTGCGTCATCATGGTCAGATGGTGAGGTTGCGGAAGATTCGTCGGTAGAAGGAGTTCGGTGGATGCGCCCTCGCGCCTTGCTCGTCTCGGCATTCGCGGGTGCGGCGGTGCTGGTGCTGTCGGCCGGATGCTCCTCCGGCCCCGGCGGTCCCGACCTGCCGACCAGGCAGCCGGCCACCGCGGCGCCCGCGCCCGCGGTGACGACGCCGCCGCTCGGGCGGGTGCTGCCCGCCGGACCGGTCGCCGAGCTGGCCGCCGATTCCGCGAGCGGGTTGCTGGCGGGCCTGGACGGCGCCGCCATGACCGTCCTCGACCCGGCCGCCGCGCAGCCGGTGGTGCGCACGGTGACGTTGCCCGAGCGCGCGAGTGGTCTCACTCCGGGCAGGCCGGGTGAGATGCTGGCGGCCGCGCCGGGCCGGGTGCTGCGGGTGGATCTCGCGTCCGGGGTGATCGCCGAGGTGAGCGTCGACGGCGACGTCCGGTCGGTGCGCGCCCGGCCGGACGGCGGGTTGCTGGTCGGCACCGCCGACGGCCGCGTGCTGGAACTGGCGCCGGAGGGGAAGGTGGTCGGCACCGTGTCCGGGCTGGTCTCCGCCGACGAACTCGCCGAAGCCGACGGCAAGCTCACGGTGCTCGACCGGCATCAGAGCGCGATCTTCGAGTTCGACCCCGCCAAGCAGCGGCCCGGGCTGGCGCTGCGAGCCGGGGACGGAGCCACGCGGCTGATCGGCGACACGCGCGGCCGGTTCGTGGTCACCGACACCGCGGGCGGTGAACTGCTGGTCTACACCGCGGGACCACTCGTGTTGCGGCAGCGTTTCCCGGTAGGATCTTCGCCTTACGCACTTGCCTACGATCAACGGTCCGACACCGTGTGGGTGACGTGCACGCAGCGCAACGAGGTCGTCGGATTCGACCTCTCGACTGGTATACCGAAGGAAGTGGGCCGCTACGCCACCGTCCGGCAGCCGAACGCGGTGGCCGTCGAGCAACGCACCGGAGATCTGTTCGTGGGGTCCGCGACCGGCGACGGTCTGCAACGGATCGGTGCGGACGATCGGAAGAGAGGGCAGTGATGGCTCGGACACCACGCGCGGGCGATGATTCCGCGACATCTGCTGATCCGGAAGCGCACCGGGGGCGCGGGCGCGCGCTGCCCGCGGGCTGGGAAACCACCAGCGACGACTACGAGTACGTGCCGTTGCGGCTGCCGCCGGACGTCACGCGGGTGACCGCGTCCATGCGGCTGGCGATCCAGGCCGAATTCGGGGGCTGGGAACTCTCGCGGGTACGCGCCTACACCGACGGCAGCAGGCGGGTGCTGCTGCGGCGGCGAAAATCCGCCCTACTACCCCAGCCCGAACCCGGAATGTGAGCCGATGTACGCCCTGCTTCTGCGACTGATGTTCCTCCTCGCGCCGGAACGCATCCACCATCTCGCCTTCGCGGCCATGCGGTTGGCCGCCTCGGTCGCGCCGTTGCGCTGGGTGATGAGCAAGGTCCTCGTCACCCGCGATCCGATCCTGCGCGCCGAGGCATTCGGGGTCGAGTTCCCCGCGCCGCTGGGGCTGGCCGCCGGTTTCGACAAGAACGCCGACGGTGTCGATGCCTGGGCGCCGCTGGGGTTCGGTTTCGCCGAGATCGGGACCGTGACCGCGCAGGCGCAGCCGGGCAATCCCGCGCCGCGGTTGTTCCGGCTGCCCGCCGACCGCGCCCTGATCAACCGGATGGGATTCAACAACCACGGTGCGGCCGCGGCGGCCGAGCGACTGCGCGCACGCCGCGGCGGGGTGCCGATCGGGGCGAACATCGGCAAGACGAAGATCGTCGAACCGCAGGCCGCGGCCGAGGACTACGCCGTCAGCGCCGCGCTGCTGGGGCCGCTGGCCGATTTCGTCGTGGTCAACGTCAGCTCCCCCAATACGCCGGGCCTGCGTGATCTGCAGGCGGTCGAATCCCTGCGTCCGCTGCTGCGGGCGGTGCTCGACAGTGTGCGGGTGCCGGTGCTGGTGAAGATCGCGCCGGATCTGTCGGATGAGGACATCGACGCGGTCGCCGACCTGGCCGTCGAACTCGGGTTGGCGGGCATCGTGGCCACCAACACCACCATCCGCCGCGACGGTTTGCGCACCGACGCCGCCGCGGTGGCCGCCATGGGTGCCGGTGGCCTGTCCGGTCCGCCGGTCGCCGACCGTTCGCTCGAGGTGCTGCGGCGGCTGTACCGGCGGGTGGGTGACCGGCTGGTGCTGATCTCGGTCGGTGGCATCGAAACCGTCGACCAGGCGTGGGAGCGCATTCTGGCCGGGGCGACGCTGTTGCAGGGCTACACCGGGTTCATCTACGGCGGCCCGTTCTGGATGCGCGGGATCCATCGGGGCCTGGCGCAGCGGTTGCGCGCCGGCGGGTACGGCAGCATCGGCGAAGCCGTCGGCGCGGAGCACAAAGCGCACGCCTGACATCAGCGGGACTCAGCCGTGCACGAACGGTGGTTCGACAGTGCGGGTGCGTCCGCGCCGGGTGCTGCGCCCCGGCGGGGCCGGATCTCCCTTCGGTCCCAGTTCCCGGCCCAGGCGCGCCGCCATCGCCTTGGCGAGCAGGATCACCGCGTGGTCGCGCAGGATGCCCAGTTGGTCGGCATAGACCTCGACGCGGGCCTGGGTCATGCGGTCGTGCACGACGTGCGGGTCGCTGAGCAGTTCGTCCAGCGACATCCCGGCCAGTGCCTGCGCGCGGGTCAATCGCCGGTCCGGTAACCAGCTCAGCCGCCAGGAGTCGGTCGCGTCGGTGTCACGGTAGGCCGATTCCGGGGTTATGTCACTGGTCATCGTCCATTCGGTGGTGTGGATGGTCATCGCGGTCTCCGGTGCAACAGGTGGAGTGAGGCCGGCTCCAGGGGGCTGAGTTCGATGATCACGAATGCCTCTCGTCGTGCATCCGCTGGTGTGGCGCGGTGGTCGCGCCGCACCGTGAATTCCGCCGGGCCTGCGGCCGTGGTGGGTACCCGGGCCGAGGAAGTCTCTCGGCGGGCCGGGTGGTCCGAGGAATGGCTCGCAGGTGTGCGGCAGCCGGGGCAGCCGCAGCCTCGGGCAAGCCGGTGGTCGAAGGCGCGGCTGCGCGTCGATGGGGGTGTGCGAAGTCTTGTCGCGGTCGAGTGCGCCGCGGCTACGGTTCGGCCCGGCAGACACGCCGCATAGCGGCGTCCGAGGGCAGCTGAGATGCGTGATCGGGAAACCGGCGTGCCGGGGCGATGACGGGTGCGTTGCCGCGCGGGATGTCCGGGGGCTCGTTTAGTCCATCACCGGCTTCGGCACCAGCTCGATATCGGGTCCGGCGGGGCGATGTCGCCGCCGCCGTCGCGGCTGCCGTATCTGAAGAATCATTCTCCTCACCAGCCCTCCCGATTGCCTGGTGGTGCGATGGGGATCGCCACTTCCAGTGTGGCATTTGCCGTTCCCCGAGCGCAATTGCCGTTGTAATTTGGTAATTGACAATTTGCCCGCTGGCTAAACCCGATTTGTGTGGCCAACATGCGCCCGGCACCCCCGTGTCGCGCCGATCGAAGGGGTGACATCGCCATGGTCCCGCAGGATTCGGGAATGGTTGCCGTTCGCAACATCCTCACCCGGTTGTGCAAACGCTCAGGGCTGAGTTCGGATCGGTTGCGCAGCACCGAAATCGACGTATCGCCCCTGCTGGATCTGCTGGCCGTGCGGCAGTACGCGCGGCGCGCGGGCATCGACCGGGAACAAGCGGTGCCGCCACTGGTGCGCGAGCTGAGCCTGCGATTGGATATCACCGACCGGCTCGTGGTGGATGCTGAGCTGTCGCTGGGTTTGCTGCGCGAAAACCCGCCCGCCGGTGTCGATCCCGGTCGGCTCTACGCCTCGGATCTGGGTGAGCGGCGCGAATACCTCGCCGCGCAGTGGACGGTGCTGCACGAAGCACTGGGGGCGCAACCGGTTCCGGACACGTTGTCGGTGCGTTCGCTGCGCGGGGCTCCCGAGCGCCGGGCGTTCACCGAGCTGGCCACGCGGCTGGCCACGGCCTCGGTGTTCGACGGCGCGCACGCCGTGGACTTCGGCGCGGCTGCCGAAACCATTGCGGCCGAAGCCGATCCGGTGGAGACCCGCGGTGTGGTCACCGTGATCGGCGACGCGGTCATCGACCATATATATGTGGTGGACCGGATCCCGGGACCCGGTGGCACCGCGCGCGGCAGCTACCGGCAACATCCCGGCGGCAAGGGGCTCACGCGGGCCGTGGCGGCGGCCCGGCTCGGGTTGCGGGTGCGGTTGATCTCCGCGGTCGGCGATGACGAGGCCGGGGGCCGCATCCTGGAATACCTGCGCAGCGAACGCGTCGAGACCGAACTGGTCAAAGTGGTGCCCTACGCCCCGACGCCGGTGACCGCGGTGACTGTGGCGGGCACCGGCGCGGCGAGCACGATCGGCTGCAAAGACGAGCGAATCCGGTTGAGCGCCCGAGATTTACGCAGCGAGGCCATCGGCTCGGCGATCGCCTCCTCGGATGCGGTGCTGCTGACCTTCGAACAACCCACCGGCGTCATCGAGCAGGTCATGGCGCAGGTGCGCGGACTGCCCGACCGGCCGCTGATGGTGGTGCACCCCGCGCCGCGGCTGGATCGGCCCCAATACCTGTATCAGCATCTGGGTGTGGTGGATTACCTCGTCGGCGGCGACAACGACTTGCGGGCCCTGGCGATGTCGCCCGACGGCGCGGCACCGGACACCGACCAGACCGCCACCCGGCTGCGCGCGCTCGGGGTCGGCTCGGTCTGCGCCATTCGGGATTTCCGGTGCGCGGTGTGGTCGGAGCAGGTCAGCGACCGCTTCCAGCCGTTTCCGACAGCGCTGCAGGACTCGGTCGGCGCTCACGCCGCCTTCTCCGCCGCCCTGGTATATCGTCTCGTTTCGACGCGCCGCCCCGCCGCACGCAACGACTACGTCTGGGCGACCGCCGCGATGGTGGCGACGCAATCGATCGGGGACGTCCCCGGGTCGATGCCACTGGTGAGTGAGGTCGAGCGAATCTTCAAACTCGCTACGGAGGAGCATTGACCAACGTTGTGGATCCTGCCGACACCGAACATCGGTTCCGTCGCAACGGGCACGATCTGCGAGTTCGGGTGGTGGAGGTGAACGGGGACGGTGAGCGGGGGCACCTGCTGCTGTTCGGCGCGGTCGCCGACGGCTGCCTGGTGCGGGTGCACTCCCGCTGCCTGTACGGGGAGGCGCTGCGTTCGCAGGACTGCGACTGTGGGCCGGAGTTGGACAAGGCGCTGGATCTCATCCAGGCCGCGGGCAGCGGTGTGCTGGTCTACCTGGAGCAGGAGGGCCGTGGCGCGGGACTGATCGCCAAGGCGCTGGGTTATCGGGAAAGCGAGCGCTCCGGCGCGGACACCTTCGCCAGCTACGAGGCCCTCGGCTACCCCGCCGATGCCCGCACCTATGCCACCACCGCTCGTGCGCTGGCCGATCTGGGATTGCGTTCGGTGCAGTTGTTGACCAACAATCCCGCCAAGGTGGAGGCGCTGCGGCAGGAGGGGTTGGGGGTCACCGCGGTGCCGTTGCGAACGCGCGCGCTCAGCGAGCGGGCCCGCGACTATCTGGAGGCCAAGCGCACCCGGCGCAAGCACTGGATACCGACCGATGCCGCGCCGTGGGCACTCGACGAGCCAGGCGGCAGGTCGCGAGCGGCCGATGAGCCGCCTGCCGCCGACCCGGTTGTCCTCACACCTGGTGAGAACTTCCGCTCGCGCCCCGGGCCCGGCTCCGCGCCGGATCTGATCGGTGCCTGAAGGATTGTTGAAGTTTGCCCCACCCCGCTTCCCTCCTGTGGCTACCATGAGTGAGCCGCGCCACATGTGGCGCGCCGACTCGTGAGAGACTGACAGTGCATTCACCGCACCGCGTCAGGATTCGAGTCCCGGATCGTGCGCCGGTGGATACCGGTGTCCGGTTCACGCCAGCGCTATCGGGAACAGGGATATGACGACAACAGAAATCGGATACGCGCACCAGTCGGGCAAGACGGTGTACACCGTCCCCGCCGCATTCCAGGAGACCGCACGGCTGCGTCCCGACCAGATCGCCTTGCGCAAGGTAGGCGGCACGCAGGAATACACCTGGCGCGAGTACGCCGAACGGGTGCGCTCGATCGCCGCGGGCCTGGCCGGACTCGGCGTCGGCCACGGTGACACCGTCGGCATCATGCTCACCAACCGTCCCGAGTTCAACCTCGTCGACACCGCCGCGTTGCACCTGGGCGCCACCCCGTTCTCCATCTACAACACCAGCTCCCCCGAGCAGATCACCCACCTGTTCACCAACGCGGGCAACAAAGTCGTCGTGACCGAACAGGTGTTCCTCGACCGGATCATCGCGGCCGGGGTGCCGGTGGAGCACATCATCATGGTCGACGGCCCCGCCGAGGGCGCCGTCACCCTCGAACAGGTCGAGGCCGCGCCCGCCGCCGACTTCGATTTCGACGCCGCCTGGCAGGCCGTCGGCGCCGACGACCTGGTCACTTTGATCTACACCTCCGGCACCACCGGCCCGTCCAAGGGCGTGGAGATCACCCATCGCAACGTGCTCGCCCAGATCATCGCCCTGGTCAACGGCCCGCTGCCGGTCGGCCTGGACGATCGTGCGGTGTCCTACCTGCCGGCCGCGCACGTCGCCGACCGGATCTCCGCCCACGCCATCAACCTGCTCACCGGCATCCAGATCACCACCGTGCCCGACCCGCGCGAGGTCGCCGCCGCCCTGCCCGACGCGCGACCGACCGTCTTCTTCGGCGTCCCGCGGGTGTGGCAGAAGATCAAGGCCGGAGTGGAGGGCAAACTCGCCGAAGAACCGAGCCCGGTCAAGAAAGCGCTGGCCAACTGGGCGATCAGCACCGGAATCGCGGCCGCGCGCGCCGACCTGGCCGGCACGGGTCGCGGTCCCCTGCTCGGCGCGCAGCACAAGATCGCCGAGACGCTGGTGCTGTCCAAGCTGCGCCACGCCCTCGGGCTCGATCAGCTGCACGTCGCCTCCTCCGGCGCCGCGCCCATCCCGCCGGAGACCCTGGAATACTTCCTCGGCCTGGGCTTCACCGTCAGCGAGGTGTGGGGCATGTCGGAGACCACCGGCGTGGGCACCTTCACCGAGTTGGACAAGCCCCGCCCCGGCTCGGTCGGGCGCCCGGTGGACGGCATCGATCTGCGGCTGGACGCCGACGGCGAGGTGCTGGTGCGCGGCCCGATCGTCACCCGCGGCTACCGCAACATGCCGGACAAGACCGCCGAGGCCATCGACTCCGACGGCTGGCTGCACACCGGCGACATCGGCACCCTCGACGCCGACGGCTACCTGCGGATCGTGGACCGCAAGAAGGAACTGATCATCAACGAGGCGGGCAAGAACATCGCGCCCACCAACATCGAGAACTCGGTGAAGGCCGCCTCCTCGCTGATCGGCCAGGTCGTCGCCATCGGCGACGCCAAGCCCTACATCGCCGCCCTGGTCGTGCTCGACCCCGACATCGCCGCTATCCGCGCCAAGGAACTCGACGCCACCGGCGAGGACATCGCGGCCCTGGCCACCCGCCGCCAGATCATCGACGAGGTGCTCGCCGCGGTCCAGGCAGGCAACGCCAAACTCTCGCGCGTGGAGCAGATCAAGCGGTTCACCGTTCTCGGCGCCGTCTGGGAGCCCGGCGGCGACGAACTGACCCCGAAGATGTCGCTCAAGCGCGCCCCCATCGCGGCCAAATACCAGGCCGAGATCGACGCGCTGTACGCGAAAGAACCCTCCGACCGGGTGATCAGCGTCAAGTAAGCTCGCCGGAACGCACTGTGGCCCTGGGCATTACGTCCAGGGCCACAGTCTTTCACGCCGATCCCCGAGGCCCCGGATGCCGACCGCCGCGGCCCCGCCGGGAGAATGGAACGGTGCTGCTGTCTCGACTCGACCGGTTCAATCGGCGACATCCGTGGAGCCACAACGACCACTACGGTGCGTGGGTCGTACGCCGGGTGGCAGCGGCCGGTGCCCATCACGTCCTCGATGTCGGATGCGGCACAGGCAACCTCGTCGCCCGGCTGCGCGACCGTGGCGCCACCGTCACCGCGCTCGAACCCGACCCCGCGACTGCCCGACTGGCGGCGCAGCGTTTCGCCGACGACCCCGCGGTGACCATCGTCGAAGCCGGCTTCGCCGGTCGAGACCACCAGCGACGGTGGGACGCCGTCACCCTCGTCGCCGTCCTGCATCACCTCCCCTTGCTGCCCACCTTGCGGGAACTGCGCGACTGTCTGGCCCCGGGCGGGCGGCTCGCGATCGTCGGCTGCTACCGCCACGCCGGACCCCTCGACGTACTCGCCGACCTACCGGCCATAGCCGCCAACCCCGTCATGGGACTGATCAAGCACCCGGCTCGCGCCGAAACGCTGCCCCCGCACATGACCGCACCCATCGCCGAGCCGACCGAGACCCTCGCCGACATCCGCGCCGCCGCCGCGCGGGAACTGCCCGGCGCCCGGATCCGCCGCCGCTTGTTCTGGCGCTACACCCTGATCTACGACGCCCCCGCCTGACCGGGTGGGCCCTCACGGCTCCAGATACAACCGTTCACAAGGCAATCGCGGATACCCCTCGATGTCGTCCATCGACACCTCGACCGCGTCGTGCCAGTGCCGGGCACGCCACTCCTGGACGAACAAGCACGCCGCGGTGACGCAGGCGACGTAATCCATTCGGGCGCCGTGCCAGAACACCGACAAATGGACATCCGGCTCCGACGGGAGCGGAGAACCACGGCGCTCGGCGCCGTTCACCGCCGCCGCTCCTTCGCGTGGTCGTGTGTATCGCTCTGCCGGAGTCCGAGGCCGATCCCGTAGTGCGCCGAGACCGTGAAGCCTCGCTTCCGCCGTGCAACCCGCTCCGCCACGCATCCACGGATAGCGGCCACCACGACGCTCCCGGAGGGACGAAAAGCGCTGTCGGGGCGAGCGACCCAGGCGCGGAACGTCGTCCCCCGATCGGCCGGGCTCGGCAGCGCCACGGTTCCGCCGGCGCGCACCAACGAGACGTCGAGCCGGAACATCTCGGCGAACAGCATGATGTCATCCGGCAGGTCGGGCTGCGTCAGATACGTCCACCGCTTCGACCGGGGATGCGTCATGATCGGCCCGATCCGATGGTGGTGCCGCTGCATCCAGGCCTTCACATCCTGGCCCAGCGTGGCGGGCATGATCACCGCCCACGCCACCCCCATACGTAGCACGATGCGCCCCACCTGAGGTGGATCCACCTGCGCGGGCAGGTCGCACACCTGCCGGTAGTAGGCGCACCGGGACAGTGGTGTGCGTCCGAAATCTATTTGAACCATGGAGCCCCCTACTGAATCGCACATCTGGATGAGTCGCGCCCGGTTCGCCGCGGTCGGCCTGTCGCCGAGCGGAGCCGATTGCCTCCTGCGACTTGGCGTTTCGCTCGCAGTGCCTGACGCACCTCTAGTAGACGCCCATCGTGGGCTCTTTGGAATATTCCAGGGCGCGAGTAGTCTGGATTTCTCCCCATCTTCCAGAGTGGCTGTGCAGATCCTTCCAAATTCACCTACCGCCGTGAGGTTGGCTAATGACCGAGAGTTCGGGCTCCACAGTTCCGCGTCGCATGTTGGGCCGCCGACTGCGTCAGCTCCGCGAGGCCTCCGGTGTGACAGTCGCGCAGGCGTGCAGAGTCATCGAGGTATCGCCGCAAACCATGTGGCGGCTGGAGGGAGGTCAGGGTGTGAAGCTCAAGGACATCTACATCAAGGCCCTCTGTGAACTGTATGGAGTTGACGAGAATGACACGGCAGCGCTCATGGGCTTGGTTCGTGAGACCAAGAGAACCGGATGGTGGCATGCCTACGGCGATGCGGTGCCCACCTACTTCGATCTCTATCTCGGATTGGAAGAAGCGGCCAAGAAGCTGACCACCTTCCATCTCACCTTGCTTCCCGGCCTGCTCCAGACCCCTGCTTACCGGCGTGCGGTGATCTGGGGCGCGTATCCCGGAATGCCCACAGCCGATGTCGAACGTCGGATCGAGATCGCGGCCACGCGCCAGAAGCGCCTACAGGAATCGCGCGACCGCTTCAGCATGAACGTGTACCTCGGAGAGGCGGGGCTGAGATACCGGGTTGGTGGGCCACCGGTTATGACGGAACAACTCCACCATCTCCTGGATGTTTCGCGGTTACCCACCGTCACGCTTCGCGTGGTGCCATTCCACACCGAGCGTGTATTCCCCCTGGTCACGGGATCTTTCACGCTCATGGAGTTCCCAGCATTGCAGTCCTTCACCGAGCCGCCGGTGGTGTACGTTGAGGGCTACACGGGCGCCCTCTACCTGGACAAGCCCACTGAGATCGACCAGTACAGGACGGCGTGCAAGGCGATTCGCGCCGCCGCGCTGGATGAGCAGGAAACCAGGGAACTGGTGTTGAAGATCGCTAAGGAGTATGGCGGGTGAATACCGACCTGGCGAAGGCGGCGTGGTTCAAGAGCAGTCGCAGCGGACCTAACCAGGATTGCGTCGAGGTGGCATTCCTGGACGGCGGGCTGATAGGCACGCGGGATTCCAAAAACCTGTCGGGTTCGGCCCTCGTGTTCACCGATAGCGCCTGGGACGCATTCACGACTGCGGTAGCTCGAGGCGAATTCGACCGCCCCTGACGCGAGCAGAAGCCCAGCGACGCCTTGTGCCCCTGATCGGGCTTCGCGGCGCTGAAAGAGTGAGCAGGGACTACGCCAACTGCTCTACGGCGAAGCCGACCAGGAGCACGCAGAATCCGCCGATCTCACCGATGATCAGAGCGGCGAGGACGAAACGCATCGACGGCGGAGGGTTGCGCATCTGGTTGTCGGTCTCGCGCTGCAAGCCCAGACGGATGTAGTTCGCGATCGTCACCACGAACAGTGCGATGATCGCCCCGGCCGCGGTGGCGTTCACCGCCGTCGGCCAGCCGGACAATTCGACGAACCAGGCGATCAAACCGGTGGCGAACGAGTACAGCAGTGCGGCGCGGTGGGCGATGTCGACATAGGGGTGTGCCAGACCGTCCGGCGAGGTGGTCATCGCCTGCCATTTCCACACGCCGAGAACCAGCGCCCACAGGAAGATGAGCCCGGCGAAGAAGAGCACCCAGGCGGTTTCCGTGCGAATGATCAAGTTCGTACCCTCATCAGTCCATCGCGCGCCCACTTGGGCGGCTGTCCAGCGGCAGCGTAACGCCTCCGGGTGGCCGCAGCGCGACGAGCGCGAACCACCGCTGGGAATACCGACTAGTCGGCTTTGGTGGTGCCATTCACCCACGCCTGAGGCCGTCGCATCAACCAAAAATCGCGGACACGGCTACCGAGGTACGGCGTCTGGCACCAGTTCGGTTGTCACTCGCGCAGCGGCCGCAAGGAGAACCGGTCGTAGAAAAACCCCGGTGTCCTGCCCGCAGCGAGATGGGCGAGCTCGTGCTCGATGCGCCGCCATTCCTGGGCCGCGACGCCCTCTGTCATATATCCGGTGGCCTCACGTTCCACGCCGTCGCATGGGTGCTGATCGACGATGTAGGCCTGCACGCCTAGGTCGCCGAGATCCTGTCGGTGCAGCAGGCGGCCGATCGGCCCGTCATGATGGACACCACGCTTGCCGACCTTTGGCGCGCCCCGATAGTCGACGAAGTTCCACCCGCTGTGCTCCATGAGCACGCCATCGACGTTCACGACCCGCGAGTCGTTGCGCGCGGACGGAAAAACCAGGCCCTGGTAGCGACGCTTGCGCAGTACATTTCCGACTGCGGCGTGGAACATCTCGCCGCCCAATTCGGGAAAGATCATGGCGCTCAACACCGAGATGAAGTCCACTGTGGACTCATGGCGGGTGTCGGCGAACCGCGCCCGTGCGTTGATAGGGTCGGCTTCCACGAGCTCGGTGCAGAAGAACTCGCGGTGCGCTTCGAGCCGCAGATCCAGGCAATCCGGCACGGTGAATTCACGGATGGTCAGTTCGCACAGCGCGGGAAAGTCCACGAACTCCTGTGCGTTCTGGGTTTCATGCACCGATGCATGCGCGCGCATCGGGATGACCGACAGGAACGGTCTTCCGCTGTCGAGCAACCGCTCGGCCGCGTCGCGGTACCGCCGGTCCGGGGACCGCGCCACAAAACCCCGAAGGGACTCGATGAACCCGTCCGCGCCGGGATGGCTACTGGTATCGAACACCGAGGGGAACACGCGGCCGCTGAGCCGTCCGCTCCAAAATGATGCATGCTCGTGCGCCTGGCTATTGCATCATCTGGATGTGCGGGTGCTCAGGCGATTTCGGGCAGACTCGGATGATCTGGTCGTTGCGGTCGGAGACGCAGACCCGGGTCGGCATGCTCGGGCCGTTTTGTGCAGCACCCCATGACAAGTCGGCGGCCTGGTCCTCGTACGGGATCCAATGGCGGACATCGGATTGCCACTCGGAGCTGGCGATCGTCAGTAGCGGCTCGGTCGGCGTGCCGCAGGTGGGGCAGGGGTTCGGATAGGGATCTTGCATGCCCCAATTGACGAAGCCGCCGATCTTCCATCCGGGCGCGATACACAAGAAGTTGTACGGATGATCGCGGTCTTCGAGACCGCCGAATTCGACACCGGGAATCTGGGCCATGGTCCACCGGCCCACTCGCTGCCGAAGCTCGCCCTCGAGTTCCGCCGAGTTCGGGTATTCGATCACTTGTTCCGGATGGATCATGCACGGTTCGGGCAGGAGATCCGAGTCGAAGGCCGCCGGATCCGGAGGATCGACCAGGACGTCGGTTATCTGCGCCGCGGATCGCCAGAACAGCGCGGTCTCGGGCAGACCATCGGTGTCGTGCTCGAAGGGGCACCACAATACTTGCAGCAGGTCCGCTCCCTCGGGTGGATGCAAACCGGGCACGTCACGGACGTACAACTGCGCCACCGGCACCATCGCGATCGGACCATCGAACTCCGGGTCCCCATCGTGGTCTTCGGCGTGGCAGTGTGGCCACAGTTCGGTCGCCGGCCACAGCAGCGGACCGCCGACCGAACTGGTTTGCGGCGTAGGCGTTCCGGGGCGTGGGTGCAGCCGGGTCGCGGTCCGGGCCAGCGGGGCCAGCGCGGGGAAGGTGGCCGCGAGGTCGACGGGCCGGGGCGGGGTGGTGCGAGTCATGCAAGCCTTCGGAGACGCAGTGAGGTTCGATTCCCGGGACGGCGGTCCGTCACACTCCGGGTTGCCAGACTAACGACACGGTTCTCGGTAGCTTCCCGTCACGGGGGAACATCGGCAGGCGCACCGCCGACAAGGTGCCGCCGAGCGGGTATTCGAGTATGCGTTTCCGGGCGCCCGGGGTGCCTCCCGCCGAACCCGCGATAGAAAACGCTGTGGCCCCGAGCGTTTCGCTCAGGGCCACGATCACGTGACGGGGCACTAGTTCTGCTCGTAGGTGGCGATCAAGGTCGCGCGGGCGAGGGTGTGGGAGAACAGGTTGAAGCCGAGGTAGGCGGGCGTGGCGTTCTCGTCGATGCCGAGACTTTCGACGTCGACGGCGTGCACGACGATGAAGTAGCGGTGCGGGCCGTGACCGGGCGGCGGGGCGGCGCCGACGAAGCCGTGGAAGCCGCCGTCGTTGCGCAGGGTGATCGCGCCGGTCGGCAAGGCGCCGCCTTCCTCACCGCTGCCCGCGCCCGCAGGCAGCGAGGTCGCGCTCACGGGGATATCGGCAACCGCCCAGTGCCAGAAGCCGGAGGCGGTGGGGGCGTCGGGGTCGTACACGGTGACCGCGAAGCTCTTGGTCTCCGCCGGGAAGTCCGACCAGGACAGCTGCGGGGAGATGTCCTTGCCTCCCGCGCCGAAGACGCCGCTGACCTGGTCGTTGCCGAAGGGCCGGCCGTCGGTGACGTCGGTGGAGGTGAGGGTGAACGACGGCACCTTCGGAAGCGCGTCGTAGGGGTCGTAGGTCATGAAAACCTCTCTCTTGCGGATCGGATCAGCTGTGCAGTAGGAAGTGTTCCAGCACGCGGGTGCCGAATTCGAGGGCCTGCACCGGCACCCGCTCGTCGACGCCGTGGAACAGGGCGGTGAAGTCCAATTCCGGCGGCAGCTGCAGCGGGGCGAAACCGAAGCAACGAATACCCAAGCGGGCGAACGCTTTCGCGTCCGTTCCGCCGGAGAGCATGTAGGGCACCGTGCGGCCGCGCGGATCATGGGCGAGCACGGCGTTGTTCATCGCCTCGACCAGATCGCCGTCGAAGGTCGTCTCGTAGGAGTCGAGCTTGGTGATCCACTCGCGTTCGACGTCGGGGCCGATCAGCTCGTCCACCTCCCGTTCGAACGCCGCCTGCCGCCCGGGAACCACGCGGCAGTCCACCACCGCCTCGGCGGTCTGCGGGATCACGTTGGCCTTGTAACCGGCTTGCAGCATGGTGGGATTGGCGGTGTCGCGCAGGGTGGCGCCGATGATGCGCGAAATGGTCCCCAGCTTGGCCAGCTGACCCTCGATGTCGGGGCTGGACGGATCGAATTCCAGACCTGTTTCCTCGGCGACGGCGGCGAGGAAGGCGGCCACCGAATCCGAGAGCACCAATGGGAAGGTGTGTTTGCCCAGCCGGGACACGGCGTCGGCGAGGATGGTGACGGCGTTGTCCTCGTGCAGGAACGAGCCGTGGCCGGCACGGGCCTTGGCGCGCAACCGCATCCAGCCCAGACCCTTCTCGGCTGTCTCCACCAGATACAGCCTGCGTTCGGTGCCGTCGGGGCGCGGCACGGTCAGCGAGAATCCGCCGACCTCCCCCACCGCCTCGGTGACGCCGTCGAACAGATCGGGGCGGTTGTCCACCAACCACTGCGAGCCCCACTTGCCGCCGTTCTCCTCATCGGCCAGGAACGCGAAGACCAGATCGCGCGGCGGCACCGTCCCCTCGAGTTTGAACTGGCGGGCCACCGCCAGCGCCATCCCGACCATGTCCTTCATGTCGATCGCGCCGCGACCCCACACGTAGCCGTCGCGCACCGCGCCGGAGAACGGATGCACGCTCCAGTCCGCGGCCTCGGCGGGCACCACGTCCAGGTGCCCGTGGATCATCAGGGCGCCCCGACTGCGATCGGCGCCTTCCAGCCGCGCGAAGACATTGCCGCGACCTTCCGCACCGGATTCGACGTATTCGGTGACATAGCCCGCCTGGTGCAGCTGGTCTGCCACCCACTGCGCACATTCGCGCTCACCCTTGGTGGTGGCCAGATCACCGGTATTGGAGGTGTCGAAGCGGATCAGCGTACTGACCAGCTCCACCACTTCCGACACCGCGCGCGAGCTTCTGTTCGGGTCGATTCCTTCGCCAGTTGCGGACACGCCCCCTTTCCTACCACCCGCGCGGCGGTGCGAACGCGCGGCCGGGGTGTCGCGGCGGGGCGCCGCGGCCCGCACGGTGGGCGATCGCGCCGGACAGGGTTGTCATCAGGATGAGCGCAACCGGCCGGTTCACCCCGCGCCGGGGCGCTCGACCTCGTCCGGGAACACCACCCGCACGAATGCCCAGAACCGGAACACCATGCCCAGCGCGGTGCCGATCAGCTGCGCGGCCACGAAGTCGGCCACGTTCTGGGTGAAACGGGAGACCTCGGGTACCTCGAGATGCAGCACATACCGCGACACCCACAGCGGTGCGGTGTTGATCGCGACGGCCAGGAAACTGACCAGGTAGAACAGCGCCGCCTCGTGGTGGCCGCGCCGGCCGCCGCGCCCGTCGAAGGACCACTGCTTGTTGAGCACATACGACAATGTGATCGCCGCCAGCACCGCGACCACTTTCGCCGTGACCGGATACGCCTCGAGCACGGTGCTCTTCAAGGTCAGGAACACCGCGGTGTCCAGCGTGAACGCGGCGGCACCGACGGAGGCGAAACGGAGGAGTTCTCGACGCCGTGCCTCGCCCCCCAGCGCGGACGTCACCCGAGCGAAAACGGGGCGTTCGGAAAACAGCACAGGTAAAGTCTCCGGCACATGTCCCGACCCCACAACAAGATCGGCAGATTCACCGCACCGCTTGTTCCACGGGTGCACGGTCGGTGGATCGCGGGCAGGCGAGAAGTGTGAAGAAAGCCAAACGGCGCACCCGTCCTCAGCAGACAGCGATCGACATCGCCGAGCCGATCGCCGTGATCGGCATCAGCTGTCGCTTCGCCGGAGGCGCCGATTCCCCGGAAGCGTTGTGGCGGTTGCTGATCGAGGAGACCGACGCGATCGCCGACGAACCGCCGCCCGGTCGCTGGTCCGGTGACCATCGCGGCGCCGACCGGGCCGCCGCGGGCAAGACGGTGTCGGTCGCGGGTGGATATCTGGCGGATGTCGCCGGTTTCGACGCCGAATTCTTCGGCATCACCCCGCGCGAAGCGGCCGATATGGATCCGCAGCAACGCTTGGCGCTGGAATTGGCCTGGGAGGCATTCGAGGACGCGGGGATCCGCCCCGACCGGGTTCCGCGGACGGGCGTGTATTTCGCCAACAAGTTCAACGACTATCGCGCCGTGAAACTCGCCCGTGGCGCCATCGCCATCACACCGTTCACCAGTACCGGAGATGTCGAAGGCGTCATCGCCAACCGGGTGTCGTACTTCCTGGGTTTCGACGGCCCCAGCATGACGGTGAACGCCTCGTGCGCGGGATCGCTGGTCGCGGTGCACCTGGCTTGTCAGGCGTTGCGGGCGGGCGAGAGCGCGCTGGCCGTCGCCGGTGGGGTGCAACTGAATCTGATCCCGGAGACCACGATCGGATTGTCCGCGCTGGGCGTGTTGTCCGCGCGCGGACGATCCCGCACCTTCGACGCCACCGCCGACGGCTACGTGCGCGGCGAAGGCGGCGCGGTCGTCGTGCTCAAGCCGCTGCGGCAGGCCCTGCGCGACGGTGACCGCGTCTACTGCACCCTGCTGGGCAGCGCCACCAACAACAACGGCAGGCATCGCTCCATGCCCGCCAGCAGCGCCGACGGGCAGCGGCAACTGCTGCGGCGGGCGTGCGCGCGAGCGGGTGTAGACCCGTCGACGATCGACTACGTGGAGGCGCACGGCACCGGCACCGCGGTCGGCGACCGCGCCGAACTGTCGGCACTGGCCGAGGTCTACGGCAGCGGCAGAGCGCCCGGCGCACTGCTGAGGGTCGGCTCGATCAAGACCAATATCGGGCACACCGAAGCGGCCGCGGGCATGGCGGGACTGGTGAAAGTCGCGCTCGCGCTGACCCATCGCCGGATCCCACGCAGCCTCCATTTCGAACGACTGCCAGGGGAGTTCGATCCGCAGACGGCCGGCGTACGCGTCGCCGACATCGCGCTGCCGTGGCCGCAGCACAACCGGCCGGCGCGCGCCGCGGTGAGTGCGTTCGGCTTCGGCGGCTCCAACGCTCACGTCATCGTCGAAGCCGCGCCCGAGCCCGAGCCGGTAACCGGGACCGGCGTCTCGCAGCGGCTGGTGGTGCTGTCGGCCCGCACCGAGACCGCGCTGCGCGCGCACGCACATCGGCTGCGTGAGTGTCTCCTCCGCGATCCCGGGATCGGTCTGGGCGATCTCGCCCATACCCTCGCCACGAGAACGCCTTTCCAGCAACGGCTTTCGATCGTGGCCAACGATGTGGGCGCGGTTGTCGACTTCCTCGGCGCCTACCTGGACGGGACCACGCGGAAGGACGACACCGAGCACGAGGTGCTGAGTCTGGTGCTGTCCGCGGCCCTGCGTCCCGGCACGGTGGCCCACCGCGACCTGCTCGAGGCGGCGGGTGTGCTGTTCGAGCGTGGTGTCGAGCCCGACTGGGCGGCGGTCAACCCGCCGGGCCGCCCGGTATCCCTGCCCACCTATCCGTTCCAGCGCCAGCGGCATTGGGCGGAGCCTCATGCGCCGGTCGAGGAACCCGGTGTTGCCGCGATCGGATCGCCTTCGTTCGACTCGCCGCCAGGCGACCACGTCGCTCCTGCTGATGTTCGAGGTTCCGGGGTCGGGACCGCGCTGGTTGTGTCGCCGGTGACGGCTCCGGGAGCGGTCGATCCGGCCGCTGCGGTCCAGGACCGGGCACCAGCCCACGCATCTCCCGAGTCCAGCGAGCCCCGAAGCAACTCCGCGCACGACCTCGCCGCCCTGGTCACCGCCGAACTCGCCCACGTCGTCGGCATCGCACCCGAACGGGTGCCCGCACGGCAGAACTTCGACCAGCTCGGAATCGGCTCGGTGCACGCCGTGGAACTGTCGGCGCGCCTCAGCGCCCGCCTGGGCATCGACGTCCCCGCCGCCATCATCTGGGGCTGTCCCACCGTCGAGCTGCTGGCCACCGAACTGAACATCCGCCTCGCACCCCTACACCCGGCCGCGGATCCGGCACCCCGAACCGCCACTGCGTCGGTCATGGCACCGGAATCACCGTCGGACGAGGAAGTTCTCTCGACAGCCGAACTGCTGGTGTTGAGCCGGGAATTGCTCGGCTGAGCCGCAGTCGTTCTACGGCGCCGGTGGCGAACGATCCGCCGCCCGTGGGTTCGGCAGCCACGAAAGACACGGCTGAGCGCGGTCGCAGGACGGGACTCCAGAGGAGCGTTCGATATCCGGGGATCGGCTCGTGATGCGATGCGCGAGCGCCGCCCGGTCTCCGGTCCGGAAGCGGATATGCTGCCCACGGTTCGGGTGGGCTGGGATCCAAAGGGGGTCAGAGATGTTGAGGCAGTACGAGTCGTTCGCCGACTACGTGATCGAGGGCGTACTCGGGCAAGGCGGTATGGGCACCGTCTATCTGGCCCGGCACCCGCGGCTGCCGCGACTGGTCGCGCTGAAACTGCTCAATCGCGCGGTGTCCGAGGACGAAGAGCTGCGCAGGCGGTTCGAACTGGAAGCCAATGTCGTTGCGCGTCTCGAGCATCCGGGCATCGTCGGCGTCTACGATCGCGGCAGCCAGGACGGGCACCTGTGGATCTCCATGCAGTACATCCGCGGTACCGACGCCGCCCGGCTCGATCCGCGGACCACACGCCCGGATCAGGTGCTGCAGATCATCGGCGATACCGCCAAGGCTCTCGACTACGCCCACGGTCGCGGAGTGCTGCATCGCGACATCAAGCCCGCCAACATCCTGATCGCCGAGGCGGAAGCCGGTCGCGAAACCCGTGCTCTGCTCACGGATTTCGGCATCGCGCGTCTGCTCGACGCGGATACCAAGCTCACCGCAACCGGGACGTTCACCGCCACACTCGCCTATGCCTCACCCGAGCAACTGTCCGGTGAACCGGTCGATCACCGCGCCGATCAATATTCCCTCGGCTGCACCCTCTACACGATGCTGGCCGGGCAACCGCCTTTTCCCTCGACCAATCCCGGTCAGATCGTTGCTGGACACATCGCCAAGCCGGTACCGAGGCTCAGCGACACCCGTCCGGAGTTGCCACGGCAGCTCGACAATGTGATCGCACGCGCGCTGGCCAAACACCGTGACGAACGATTCGCCAGCTGTGGCGACTTCGCGGCAGCCGCGGCGGCGGCCCTGCGCGGCGACGCTGCCCACGTGCCGCCCGCGCCGACCTTCGTCAACCAGCGCTCCACCCACTCGGCGACGGCGATCGACCCTTGGCCGCGGTCGGCTCCGACCTTGCTGAACCAGCCTTCGGAGCCCAGGTGGCGCGCCGAGCCGCTGCCCCCGATGCCCCCGCTCACACCCGTCTACGATCCGGCTCGGCCGTCCGGCGTCGTCCCCCGGATCGGCGCCGTCGTGGCGTTCGCCTTCGGTCTGGTCTTCTGTCTGATCCTCGCCAGCGGAGCGATGGAGCTGACGACCCCGCACATCGAATATGGTCGCCGCCAGACGTTGCGTGAGGTCGCCCTCGACCTTCTCGCCCCCATGGCGATCTCCACCACGATGGCCTTGTTGCTGATCTGCGGCTCGATCGCACTGTTTCGGCGCAAACGATCCGGCCGCATCGCCGTGGCAGTCGGCACCGGGATCATCACGCTGGTCTGCCTGGTCGGATTAGGGGCGAGCCTGAGCGGAGACAGCCGCGGCAGCGACTTCGTCTTAATCGGCACCGTCCTGTTCTTCTCTTGCACGGGACTGCTGTGTGCGGTGGCCCCCGCGACCGGCCGTTGGATCGCCGACAGACGTGCCAGGAACCGGCCGTGAACGCGAACACCCGCGGGTTCCGATAGCCGCATCGCGGAACGGATTCGGCGTAGTCGCAGTGCGGCCGATTACGCGTCTGCCACCGAGATGTCGGGTTCGCCCACCTTGCGAACTCGGGTGGTCACCGCGGTGACGCGCTCGCCCTTGTGGTTTTCGGTGCGCAGGGGGGCGACGGGGCTGCCGTCACGGTCGACGAGCGTGGAGTGGGGTTCGTCGTCGGTGAAGGTGTGGCGTTCTCCCCATTGGCGCAACGCCACGACGAGGGTGAAGAGGTCTTGCCCGGCTCCGGTGAGTGCGTAGCTGTGCCGCTTGCCGCCCGGGGCGGTGCTCGTGGTGAGGATGCCGTGGTCGACCAGCCTGCGCAGGCGATCGGTGAGGATGTTGCGGGCGATCCCGAGCCGCTGCTGGAAGTCGGTGAAGCTGGCCGCGCCGTCCATGGCGTCGCGCACGATCAGCAAGCTCCACCGATCGCCCACGAGGTCGACGGTCCGCGCGACCGGGCAGGTGGGATCGGTCCACTCGCGGCCGGTACCGAGCGGCGTGGTCATGAGCCTCCTCCAATCAGTTGCAATTCGAAACCATTATTACCTATCCTCGAATGGTTGCATTTTGCTACTGATGTGGGAGGTGTGGTGGCGACAGGAGTCACGAGGACGCAGCGATTCGTCCTGGCGCTGGTGTGTGCAGTGGCCGTATCGACGATCTATGCGATACAGCCGGTTCTGGAAGCAGCGGGCGACGGCCTGGGGGTGGCACCCGAGTCGCTGGGCGGGCTGGTCGCCGCCGGGCAGGTCGGCTACTTCGCCGGTCTGATCCTGCTGGTTCCGCTCGGCGACGTGGTGGATCGGCGGCGGCTCATCACCGTGCATCTGGTCCTCACCGCCGCGGGAGCCGCGGTCGCGGCCGCCGCCCCGAACGGTGCCGTCGCGGTGGCGGGGCTGGCGATGGCGGGACTGTTCGCGGTCGTGGTTCAAGTGACAGTCGCCTACGTCGCCGCCGCCTCCGCGCCGGGCGAGCGGGGCCGCAATATCGGCGCGGTCACCTCCGGGGTGGTGATCGGCATCCTCGGCGTCCGTGTCGTGGCCGGGGTCTTGGGCGACACGGTCGGCTGGCGTGCGGTGTACGCGCTGCTCGCCGCACTCTGCCTGGCTGTGGCCCTCACCGTCCGCGCGGCACTCGACGCGGACTGCGGAACTCCCGGCGCGCGGTACGCGCAGGTGCTGGCATCGATGGGGCGGCTCGCGCGCACGGATCACCTATTTGTGAGCCGCGGCCTGATCGCGTTCTTCGCCTTCGCGTCCTTCGGAACCCTCTGGAGCGGGCTGGCCCTGCCCCTCGGCGCCGACCCGTGGAACTTCGGCACCACGCAGATCGGCCTGTTCGCAGTGGCGGGCCTGGCCGGAGCTCTCGGCGCCGCCCGCGCGGGACGATGGGCCGACTCCGGACACGCACAGGCGGTCACCGGATCCGCACTGGTGGTGCTCACCGCCTCCTGGTCGCTCATCGCCCGGACCGAAACAACCCTGTGGCTGCTCGTCATCGGCATCGTTCTCCTCGACTTCGCCGTCCAGGCAGTACATGTCGGTAGCCAGCATCTGCTGACCACGGCACATCCGCACCGCGCCGGCAGCGTCATAGGCGCCTACATGGCCTTCTACTCGCTCGGATCCGCCCTCGGCGCACTCACGACCACCTGGGCATACAGCACCCGCGGATGGCAGGCCTCCTGCTGGGCCGGCGCGGCCTACTCCCTCGCCGCACTGGTTGTGTGGGGACTGGCCCAGGTCACCGGCATCACCCGGCCCGGGGCCGCGGTGCGCCCGGTCCTCGACCGAAGAGCCCGGACGCGGCAGCCCTGCCACGCTGAGCGGAGGCCACGCGCGGCTCACCCGCCTCCCGACACCCCAGCGGGCACACGACATTCCCGACCGGTGAGAGTTCGGATCCGCTCGCCGGAGTGGCCGAACAACCCCGTCAGGTCATGACGGGCTCGGTGACGCGGCGGACCGGGCGGATACGGATGCCGGATTCCGGGCGCAAATTCACCGAGGCCAGCGGCACCACCGGGTGGGTGTGGTCGAGTTCGAGCCGGAAACGCTGCACCGTCATGGCCAGGATCAGCACCATCTCCGTCATCGACATGTCCTTGCCGAGGCAGATACGCGGGCCACCGGAGAACGGGAAGAACGCGAACTTGTGCCGCTCGGCCACCGCCGCGTCGGCGAAACGTTCCGGCCGGAACTCCTCCGGGGCGTCCCACAGCCGTTTGTCGCGGTGGATGTAGTACATACACAACGTGACTCGCGCGCCCGCGGGCACATGGTAGCCGCCGATCTCGTCATCGGCGATCGGGGTGCGCTCGACGATCCAGGCGGGCGGATACAGCCGCATCGTCTCTTCGATCACCATGCGGCAGTAACTCAGCTGCCCCAGATCCGCGAAGGACGGGCTGCGGTCGCCGAGCACGGCGCGCACCTCCCCGGCCAGCTTCTCCTGGATCTCCGGATGGGTGGCCAGCAGGTAGCACGCCCACGACAGCGCGTTGGCCGGGGACTCGTGCCCGGCCACGAGCAGGGTCTTGATCTCGTTGAGCAGATCCTCCTCGCGCATGCCCCGGCCGCCTTCGTCGCGGGCGCGCACCAGCGCGGTGAGCACGTCGGTGGTGTCACCGCCGCGGCGGCGTTCCTCGATGAGATGGCGTACCACGTCGTCGAGTTCACCGACCTTGCGCGCGACCCGGCGCGCCTCCGGTGTCGGGAACGATTGCGGCAGCTTCACCGGCGCGTTCACCCGCTTCATGATGAGCGCGAACGCCGCGCGCATCGCGTCGGTCACCTGGCTGGTGCCGGTGGACAGGTCCAAGCCGAACAGGATCCGGCCGGTCACCGCCAGCAGCAGCTTGACGTAATCGTCGTAGATGTCGCGGAACTGCCCGGCCGCGGCGTCCCAGCCGTCCAGCATCGCCGCGGCGCTGTCGGTGATGTCGCCGGCGAAACCCTTGACGTGCGAATGGGAGAACGCCGGGGAGATCAGCTTGCGCTGAGTGCGCCAGTACTCCAGGTTGTTGGTGGTCAACTGCCCCTCGCCGAGCAGGATGCTGAACTCGTCGTAGATCGGGCTCTTGCGGTAGTTGGTGTAGTTGTCCTTGAGCACGTACTCGGTCATCGCCGGATCCGCGACGAGGTAGACCAGCATCGGGCCTGCCTTGACCCGCACGACGTCGCCGTAGCCGTCCAGCAGCGCGCCCACCGTCGTCAGCGGGTTCTTCGCCAGTTTCGGCAGCATGCGTCCGGTTTCCACCAGACCTGGCCCGGGTGCTTTCATGGAACGACCTTTCACTTCAAGAGCTTGGCGTGCTTGCGCAGCTGGTTCACGTAGTCCTGCTTCTCCACCACCAGCGGGTACTGGTCGGCGTGGTAGAGCCGCAACCCGGCGTACAGGTCGGGCTGGCGGCCCTCGGTGGCGCGATCGAAACGCTCGACCCGCCGCGGATCGCTCGCCTTGGCCCGCAGGTACCGCGCGACCAGCTCGGCTTGTTTCTCGTAGACATCCCAGTGCGAACCGATCGGCCGCACCATCCCCACGACGAACAGGTCGCGGGTGTGCGGCGGAAAGATGTTGAGATACAGGCCCGGTCGCAGGCTGTCGTCGGCCCAGTTCAATTGGGTCCGGTCGACGACGGGATAGTTCGGCACGAACCCGGTGGCCAGCACCACCAGATCGACCTTCTCCTCGGTGCCGTCGGTGAAGGTCACCCGGTCGTCGTCGATCGCGGTGACGTCCGGTTTGGGCGTGATGTCGCCGTGGGTGTAGTGGTGATGCAGCTGGTCGCCCAGCATCGGGATGACGATGCCGTCGGTGAAATCCGGCACCGGGAGCCCGAACGTGCGGGAACGGCCGCGCAGATACGAGAACAGCCGCTCGAAGGCCCGCTTACGCAGCGGCCGCCACATCTTGCCTTGCAACATGCTGTCGGTCGGGCGGCCCAGCAGGTACTTGGGCATGCAGTAGAACCCGCGCCTACTGCTGTGCAGGGTCAGCGCGGCGTTGACCGCGCAGTCGGACAGGATGTCGGCCGCCGACTGCCCGGCCCCGATCACCAGCACTCGCTTGCCGAGCACCTGTTCGGGATGGCGGTACTCGCTGGAATGCAGCACGGGCACCGTGCCCGAACCGGGGATATCGATGCGCCGCGGGGTGCGGTCGTGCCCGGTGGCGACGACCACCCCGGCGTAGCGTCGCTCGGATCCGTCGGCCAGGGTGACCGTCCATCCGCCTTCTGCTGGTTCGACGTGCTGCACCGAGGTGTTCAACCGGATGCGCGGCCACAGGTCGAAGGCGTCGGCGTAGGAGTGCAGATAGCGCAGCACGAGTTCGTGCCCCGGATAGTCCGGATAGTCCTCGGGCATCGGGAATCCCGAGAACGCCTGCACACCCTTGGACGCGATCACGTGCGTGTTGTGGCTGACCGGTGAGTCCGGGCGTCGTGCGTCCCAGATCCCGCCGATCCCGTCGGACGCCTCGAGCACCTCGAAATCCAAACCGTGCGCGGCGAACTCACGCGCGGTCGCCAAACCCGCCGCGCCCGCGCCGATCACGCAATAGCCGCTCATGCACTGTCCCCTCTGCGCTGCCGCCTCCGGGCCTGACCGCTCATGCTGTGTCTGTTGTCGGCATGAGCGGGGCCCTGCGTGGTCACGCTGCGCTGCCGCCTCCGGGCCTGACCGCTCATGCCGTGTTTGTTGGTCGCATGAGCGGGGCC
>NZ_JBVJAP010000007.1:123379-395492 GCF_055590505.1 Nocardia sp. NPDC041819
CCTGCGTGGTCACGCTGCGCTGCCGCCTCCGGGCCTGACCGCTCATGCCGTGTCTGTTGTCGGCATGAGCGGGGCCCTGCGTGGTCACGCTGCGCTGCCGCCTCCGGGCCTGACCGCTCATGCCGTGTCTGTTGTCGGCATGAGCGGGGCCCTGCGTGGTCACGCTGCGCTTCCGCCTCCGGGCCTGACCGCTCATGCCGTGCCGACCCGTTCGGTTTGTGGCATGTCTTCCTGCGGCGGTGCGGGTTCCGGATCGGTGCCCGCGCTCGCCCGCCAGGCCACAACGAAGCAGGCGACGTAGATGACCGTCTGCGCCACCACCGTGAAGTAGACGTTCTCGTTGTAGACCGCGACGATCAGCCAAGCCACGGTGAGCAGGGCGACGGTGCGTTTGCCGCCGCGCATCAGCCCGGCGTACACCGCCAGCATCCATACCGCGCCCACCGCGATGTACACCCACGGCCCGAACGGAGCGCGGAACGACGCCAGCGTCAGCACCGCCAGCCAGATGGCCAGCTGCTCGGCACGCACCCGCGGCCCTTCCGCCCCGGCGGACAGCCGCCGGTGGATACGGACCGCGGTAGCCGCCACCAGGATCAGCAGCAACAACGTGTAGATGTTGGTGATCACGCGAGCGGGCCCGACGGGATCGCCGATATCCCAGCCCATGATGTTCGCCTTGTACGGCAGCCCGAACGGCGAATAATTGACCAGCTGGTTGGCTCGCTCCACCAGCACGAACTGGTGGAACTCCCCGCTGGCCAGCCGCTGCCATGTGCCGTCGGACAGGAATTGCCGCCACGGCTCCCAGCCGAAGATCGCCAGCGTGGCCAGTGAATACAGCACGCCGAACACCGCGGTCCACACCGCGGGCCGCCAGCGCCGCTGGACCAGCAGATAGACCAGCAGGATCGCCGGGGACACCTTGGCGATGATCGCGAACGCCAGCGCCGCGCCGCCGAAGATATTGCGCCGCCGATGGAACAGCACCATGGCGCCCGCCCCGCCGACATACAGCACCAGCACATGGATGTTGCCGATCTGCAAAGTCGCCAGGGTCGGCAGGCTGAGCCACACCACCGGGGTCAGCGCCGCCAGCACCCCGCCCTGCCTGCCGCCGACCCAGCGGGCGATGGCGAACATCGCCACCAGCACGATCGCCACGTACAGCGAGTAATACAGCGCGCGCAGCGTGGCGAAGTCGTGGCTGAACAGCAGCAGCAACCGGGGCAGCAGCAGGAACGGCGGCGGGTAGAGGTAGGCGTCGCGATCCTGCGGCGCCACCGCGGGCAGGATCGAATCCGCCCGAGGTGATTCGTAGCGGTGGCGGTCGTAGAGGCTCGCCGGGTCGTGCTCGGCCATGAGCGCACCGCTGATGTAACCGGACAGGTGGGTCTTCTTCACCAGGAAGTCGTCGTCGGCCGACAGCGAGGCGTCGACGTTGTCGGCGTCGAGGATGAACTGCGTCAACCGGGCCAGCACCGCGACCACGAGCAGGATGGCCACGCTCCACAGCACCCGCACCACGATCGGTTTGGCACGCACCACCTCCCGCCACTCTGCGGGCACCGTCGGCACGAACAGCACGAACAGCGCCACCGCGCACACGACGCCGAGCACGGCGGTCACCGGTCCGGGGAGGCCGGTGAGCGAGAGCACGATCATCACGACGGGGACGAGAATGCCGACGACGAACACCGCGTACATCGCGGCGAAGTAGTCGAGCGAACCACGGAACGTGGTCCATGTCCTGGATATCATCTGCAACCTACGGCTTTCGGTTCCCGCGCCGCCCGATCCGGGCCGCGCGGATGGTCTATCTGGTCGCTGCTGTGGCGTGCCCGGTCAGCAGCGGAACCACCTGGGACACCACGTCGCCCGCGGTGGGTGCGGCGCGCAGGTCTGCGCCGATCTGTTCGGCGGCGGCGCGGAATCCGGGTTCGAGCAGCAGCGTGCGGATCGAGGTGGTGAGCGCGTCGATGTCGCCTTGGCCCGCGGGGGTCTCGGCGGCCAGCCCGGCCCCGCTGCGCACCAGGCCGCGGGCGTAGTCGAACTGGTCGAACATCTGCGGCAGCACCAGTTGCGGCAACCCGAACCAGCCCGCGGTGAGGCCGGTGGTCGAGCCGCCGTGGTGCACCAGCAGATCGCAGCTCGGCAGGAACAAGTTGAGCGGAACCTCCTGCACGACCCGGACATGCCCGGGCAGTTCGCCGACGGTGGCCCGGTCGGATGCCGACAGTGCGACGACGACCTCGGCGTCCTCGATGTCGGCCAGGGCCGCGAGGACCGATTCCAGCGGCCGCGGACCGGTCAGGCCCAGCGTGCTGCCGCCCATGCACACCGCGATCCGCTTGCGGCCGTGCTCGTTGCGGTGCCACGGCGGCAGCGCGCCGGTGCCGTTGAACGGGACGTAGCCCAGCGGGGTGCCCGGCGCGGCGTCGGGCGCTTGCAGCCGCTGCGGGCAGATGTCGAGCACGGCGACCGGGTCGGCCAGCCGGGTGCCCGCTTCGGCGGCGAGTGCGGCGGTGCGTTCGGTGAAGGGGCCGCCGGTGGGGTCGATGCCCCAGCGGTGCACCAGCACCGGCAGATCCAGGTGCGCGCCGAGCGCCCGGCCGATGGTGGCCAGCGGGTCGGTGAGGATCACCTCCGCCTGCCAGTCGGTGGCCACCGCGGCGAACGCCTCGAGGTATCGGCAGGCATGGTTGTGCCAGTTCTGCGCGGCGATCTGCCACAGGCCCTGCCCGCTGGACAGGTCGCGGTCGGCGAACAGCGGCAGCGGGAACATGCCCGGATTCACCTGGGTGCGCAACTGGTCCATGGGCACGTTGAGCGCGGTCAACTCGACGGCGTTGAGCCCCGAGCGCAGCGCGGTGGCCGTCACGTCGTCGCGTGAGGCGACCAGCACGTCATGCCCGGCCAGCCGCAGCGCCCAGCAGAACGGCACCATCGCCAGCAGGTGGCCCGACGAGGGCACCGGCACGACAAGAAACTTCATCCGATCACTCCTTCGGCTTCATCCACTCCATCGGATTGGTGTGCCGAGGCACCCATGATGGAGCCGATTGCTCGGCGTTGCGGCGTTTTTCGACGACCACGATGTTGTGGTAGAAGTGCAGCGCACCGATCCAGTCGTCGAAAGCGCCTGTCGCGCGGCCGGATTCCTTCTCGAATTCCTGGTGGTGCAAGGCGTCCACGAGGGTTTTCAGGTAACCGATGCTGGTGGCCGGGTCGTCGGTGGCGGTGCTGCTGCCGCCCCAGCCCGACCAGTAGGAGGTCTGGGTGTCCTCCACCACGTACAGCCCGCCGGGCCGCAGGTGGGCGAACAGCGCCCGGAACGAGGCGATCACGTCACCGCTGATGTGGCTGCCGTCGTCGATGATGATGTCGAACGGGCCCAGTGAGCTGCCGAGTTCGTCGAGGAACGTCGCGTCGCCCTGATCGCCGCGCAGCGGTTGCAGGCGCGGCTCGGCGATGCCGGACTTGTCGAAGTAGTCCAGCCCGAACACCAGCCCGCGGCGGAAGTACTGCTTCCACATCCGCAGCGACGCGCCGCCCACATCGGGTGCGGTGTAGCCGCCGATGCCCAGTTCCAGGATGCGCACGCGGCTGTCGCGCAGCGGCGCGAAATGCCGCTCGTAGTGCTGGGTGTACCAGTGCCCGCCCCACTTGTCCGAACCGAAGTGCAGCGACAGCGCGTTGAGGTCGTAGTGCTGTGGGCGGCAGGCGGTGACGATACGGTCGGCGGCGACCGCGGCGGCGTCGCGGGCCACCCGCCACGGGTCGTCGGGTGCGAAACTGCCCGGCCCCGGCTCGTCCTTGATCGCGATGGCGCGCGTGCCCAGCGCCGCGTCGGGCGGGCCGTAGACCGTGCGCAGCAGTTCCACCAGATCTTGCCGCACCACCAGCCACGGATCCTCCAGGGAGCCGGGAGCTATCGCGGGCTCCTCGGCGCCCAGGGTGAGCAGATAGTCGAGCTGTTTGCCCTCGTGGGTCAGCTCGAACACCGCCGTGACCGGCTGCCCCGGCCGGGATCCGTAGTTCGCGCGCCAGGCGATCTCCTTCAGCACCGCGTCGGCGACCGCCTCGGTGCCGATCTCGCCGATCCGCGCGGCGGTCTCCTCGTAGACGCCGTCGGCGACGGAGATCAAGTGGGCGGCGAGGACATTCTCGTCGTTCAGTGGCACGTCATCCATCCGTTCCGCCGGTGCGTACCGGCCTCGATTGCTCCGCCGGGCGCACGCCCTCGGCGACGAGCATGGCGCGCACCATGCCGTGGAAGTCCACCGAAGGGCGCCACCCGGTCCGCTCGCGCAGCCTCGTCGCGTCACCCACCAGCGGTCGCCCGCTGCGGGTGAGCACCGAGGAACGTTCGCGGACATGGTCGTTCCAGTCCAGTCCGGCCATGCCGAACGCGGCCGCGCAGAACTGCGCGACCGTGTGGTGTTCGCCGGTGGCGACGACGAACTCGTCCGGCTCGTCGAGGGCCAGGATGCGCGTCATCGCCTCGACGTAGTCCGGCGCGTACCCCCAGTCGGCGCCGGCGTCCAACCTGCCCACCTCCACCGTGGTGGTCTCACCGCGCTGGATCCGGGCGACGGCGCGCACGATCTTGCGGGTGACGAACTTCTCGGCCCGCAACGGTGATTCGTGGTTGAACATGATGCCCGCGGCCGCGAACACGCCGCGGGCGCGGTAGGCGCGGCAGGCCAGCAGGCCCGCCGCTTTGGTCACCCCGTAGATCGAGTCCGGTCGCAGCCCGCTGTTCTCGTCGCGCACCGCGGCGCCGTCGGAGCCGAAGACATGCGAGGAGGCCGCGTAGAACAGCCGCGTATCCGTCCGGTGACGATCGATCGCCTCCGCGAAATGCTGCACCGGCAGCGTGTTCACCCGGTGCGAGGCGCGGGCCAGCTCGCGCGGGTCGCCGTGGTCGTCCTGCGAGGAGTGCTGCACCGCTGAGAGCAGATACACCTGCGCGGGGCGCTCGGCGGCGATCAGCTCCTCGACCGCGGCGGCGTCGGTGATGTCGACCGGGCCGTCGCGGCCGATGCGCAGCACGCGCTCACCGCGCGCGGTGAGCAGGTCCGACAGCAGGGTGCCGTCCTGCCCGGCCGCACCCGTGACGACAACGGTCATCTCACACCACGTCCAGCTCCGGCAGCGGGAACACCAGCCGCCCGCCCGCCGCGCGGAAGGCGCTTTCACGCTCCAGCATCATCGTGCGGAAATGCCAGGGCAGTACGAAGAACTGGTCGGGGGCCAGCTCGCGGGCGCGTGCCTCCGACACGATCGGGATCGCGCTGCCGGGGGTGAACTTGCCGAATTTGTCGTCGTTGACCTCCGCGATGCACGTCAGGTCCTCCGGGCCGATCCCGCAGTGCTGTAGCACCACGTTGCCTTTGGTGGAGGCTCCGTAACCGAGCGTGCGCAGGCCCGCCTTACGGGAGCGGTCGAAGAAGTCGCGGACCCGTTCGCGATGCTGCTCGACTCGTTCGGCGAAGTCCGCGTACGGCTGCGCGGTGTGCAGCCCCAGCGTGGACTCCTCCTGCCGCATGCGATCCAGCGCGGCGGCATCGGCAGGCGAGGGCTCGCCCCGCTTGCCCAAGGTGAGCGCGAAGCTGCCGCCGTTGACGGCATTGCGTTCCACCTCGAGCACCACGAAGCCACAACGCCGCGCCATCCATTCGATCTGGTCGAGGGTGTAGTACTCCAGGTGCTCGTGACAGATCGTGTCGTAGGAGGTGGTGGCCAGCATCGCGGGCAGATAACTCTGCTCCAGCACCCAGATGCCGTCGTCGGTGAGGCTGTCGTACACCGAGCGCATGAACTCCAGCGGCGCGGGGACGTCGTAGAACATGGCGATCGAGGTGATCACCTTGGCCCGTCGCCCCGCCAACGCCGATTCGACCAGTTCGCGGGTGAAGTACCCGGTCACCAGCCGCACGTGCGGCGGATAGAACCGGCGGAACTTCTCCCCCAGCGGGTCGATGCCCACGATCGTCGCCGACCCTTCGGGGTAGGCGCGCAGCAGCGTCGCGTCGTTGCTGCCGATGTCGATCACCACATCCTCCGGCGACAACGGCACCCGCTGCCGGATCCGTGCCACCCGGTGGGCGAGGTGGTCGATCATAGATGTGTTCAGTCCGGAGCGGTATCCGTATCCGGGGGAATACATTTCGTCGAAGTCGGCGGTGTGGCGCAACTGCACCAGCCCGCATTCCTCGCTGCCGGTGGGCACGCAGCGCACCAACTCCAACGGGTAGCGCGGCACCTCGGTCGGGTCGGTGGCCGGGAACACCCCGGTCAGCGCCATCGTGCCGAGGTCGACCACCGTCTCGAGCCGGGTGTTCCCGCACACTCGGCAACCCTGCACCGCCACTGCTTGCCTCACACGTTCTCCATATCGTGGGCGACCATCAACTCGACCAGTTCGGTGAAACTCGTGCGGGGCGCCCACCCGAGCTTCTCGCGCGCCTTGCTCGGGTCTCCGGTGAGATGATGCACCTCTGCGGGCCGGAAATAGGTCGGATCCACCTCGACGAGCACCCGCGAGGTGCGCCGGTCGATTCCCTTCTCCGCCAAACCTGTTCCTTCCCAGATCAATTCGACTCCTGTGGCGGAGAAGGCGGTCTCGCACAACTCGCGCACGCTGTGCGTCTCGCCCGTGGCGATCACGTAGTCGTCGGGTTCGGGCTGTTGCAGCATCAGCCACATCGCCTCGACGTACTCCTTGGCGTATCCCCAGTCCCGGCGGGCGTCCAGATTGCCGATGAACAGCTTGTCCTGTTTGCCCTGCGCGATGCGCACCGCGCCGCGGGTCACCTTGCGGGTGACGAAAACCTCGCCACGCCGGGGTGATTCGTGATTGAACAAGGTGCCGTTGACCGTATACATCCCGTAGGCCTCGCGATGGTTGACCGTGATCCAGTACGCGTACAGCTTCGCCACGGCATACGGCGAACGCGGATGGAACGGCGTGTCCTCGCTGAGAGCCACATCGTGCAGTCCGCCGTACAGCTCCGAGGACGAAGCCTGGTAGAACCGGGTGGCGATGCCGGTCTTGCGGATGGCGTCCAGGATGCGCAGCGTGCCGATCGCGTTGGTCTCGGCGGTGAACTCCGGGATCTGGAACGAGATGTGCACGTGCGACTGCGCGCCCAGGTTGTAGATCTCCGCCGGGCGCACGTCCTCCAGGATCCGGTTGAGGCTGCTGGAATCCATCAGATCCCCGTAGTGCAGGAACAGCCGGCGTTGGGAATGCGTATCGGAATACAGGTGATCTATCCGGTCGGTATTGAAATTCGACGCACGCCGGATAATCCCGTGCACCTCATATCCTTGCTGCAACAGGAATTCCGTCAGATAAGACCCGTCCTGGCCGGTGATGCCGGTTATCAGCGCCTTTCTCATCAAACCTCCAACCCCGAGACTAACGGGTAGCCAAAAAGCGGGCAATACCTATCTTTCGGTCGCCGCCGGTATTAGAATTCGATTGCATGAGCGCGGCCTCCGAAAAAACTCTGGTAATGATTCCGACGTACAACGAGCGTCGCAACGTGGGCCCGTTGCTCGCTCAGATCCTGGAACAAGGCACCGATTTCGATGTCCTGTTCGTCGACGACAACTCCCCGGACGGGACCGGAGATCTGCTCGATGAGCTGGCCCGACAGCACGCGCCCCGCATCCACGTGCTGCACAGGGCCGGGCGCCAAGGCGTCGGCTCCGCACACCAGGCCGGAATTCGCTGGGCCTACGCGCGAGAATATCGGCACATCATCACGATGGATTCCGATTTCGCGCATCCGCCGTCGTATCTTCCGGCGCTGCGCGCCGCTGCGGCCGGTTTCGACGTCGTGGTCGGATCGCGGTATCTGAAAGAGGACAGCCTCGCCGACTGGACTCCCTTCCGCAAGGTCCTCACCCGGGTCGGGCATTTCCTCACCGTGACACTGCTGCGGATGCCCTACGATGCCACCGGTGCGTTCCGATACTACCGGCTCGACTCCGTTCCGGTGGCGGCTTTCGATCGTGTCCGTTCGACCGGATACTCCTTCTTCTTCGAAAGTCTCTACATTCTCGCCGCCAATGGGTTCCGGATCGAGCAGGTGCCGATCCACGTCCTCAACCGCACCGCGGGCGCGTCCAAGATGCGCACCCGAGACGTCGCGACCAGCGTGCGTTTCCTGCTGGTGCTGTGCGCGGAGAAGTATCTGCGCCCCAGCAGGCATCGCCTCAGTTCGCCCGCGCACCGCTGACCCTCCGCCCGGCCAGCCAGTCGATCACCGCCGCCGCCTCCGGCCAGTCCGGGCCGGTGGCGGTGATCGGGAACTGGTCGTCGACATGATCTTTGGCGAACTCCGAGCGTGAGCCCACCGCGTCGCGCACCTCGGCCAGCGTGACGGTGGTGCGTGCGCCGACCTCACGCAGGCCGGTGTCCTCGAGGTGGGCGGCGATCCATTCGGCGCACCACTCCACCGGGGCGAAGCTCTGGCGCGAGCGGCCGCTGGCGAACACCGGACGGTCGGCAGCCATGTCCGCCAGCACGCCCTTGCGGTAGTCCCCGCCGTACATCGGACCGAGCCGCACGACGAGACTGTCCGGCGTGCGACACATCTGCTCGGCTTCCGCGCGATGGCGGCCGTAGACGGTGTCCAGCTGGGTGCGCGCGGAGATGCTGCTGATCTGCACGAACCGGTCCCAGTCCCACCGCTCGCGCAGCAGGCGCGTCTTGTCCACCGTCTCCTGGCGATCGGCGTCGGGATGATGCTCGGCCCAGAACCTTTTCGACGGGCAGGCGGTATTGATCAGCACGTCGTAGCGACCGGCCGCGCGGTGACGTTCATGATCGGCGCGTGCCACCGGCACCACCTCCCACCGTCCGCTTCTCGCGAGCGCGCCGACCAGCGCGGCGCCCACGTATCCGGTGGCGCCGACCACGGCCACACGTAATCGGCTCACGCGCAGTCCTTTCCGGCATACACATCGCTCGCGGGGGGCTTCGGCCCCTGCGCCCGCGCGCCGTGTCCGCTTCGGCGCTCGGGCCGCCCGCGGTGGAGCAATCCCGGTCCTGTGGTCACAGCGCTCACGCGCCGTTGCCTTCCAAGGTGTGCGGCAGCGGCGCCACCTGCACGATCGGCGGATCGCACTCGTCCCACGGCTTGGTCAGCATGGCGATGAACGTCAGCGGGGTGATCGAGTACACGGTGTGCATCACCCCGATCGGCGTGCGCGTGCAGATGCCCTTGGACACGTGGATGAACTCCTCCGGGCAGTCCGGATCCTCGTGGTCGTCCTTGGTCACCAGCACGCCGTTGCCCTCCACGAACAGCAGATACTCCACGAAGTGCGGGTGGTAGTGCAGGCCGCGCACTTTGCCGGGGTGCATGTAGATCAGGTTGAACTCCAGCAGGGGTTCGGGCGGGACCCAGGTGAAAATGCCGCCGCGCCCGTCGCGGACGGTGTCGAGGTTGCAAGAGGGGGTGAGGACTTCGACCTTCATTACTGCATCCCTTCATCAGGCGGATACCGCGTGGGGGCGGACAGCGGCGAGCTTGTCCGCGAGCGAGCCGAGCAGCGCTGCCCGCTGCTCGACGAGGAAGAAGTGACCGCCGGGCAGCAGCTCGGTGGAGCGCAGTCCCGGCAGGACGTCACGCCAGGCCTCCAACTGCGTGACCGCCACCTGCCGGTCGTCCCGGCCGCCGAACAGGTGGGCCGGGCACGACGGCGCGGCGGCGGGAGTGAACCGGTAGTCGTCGAAGATCTCGAAGTCGCTGCGCAAGGCGGGCAGGAACAACGCCATCACCTCCGGGGTCTCGCGCACCTCGGGCGGAATGCCGCCGTAATGACCGACCGCGGCGACGAACTCGTGATCCGGCAGGTCCGACAAGCGCCCCGGCCTGGGCAGGTGCGGGGCCACCGCGCCACCGAGGAACAGCGCTCGCGGCGCGAGCGGGTCGGGCAGGCGGCGGGCCACCTCGTAGGCGGTCAGCGCGCCGAGGCTGTGACCGAAGAAAGCGAACGGGAGATCGGTCAGGGGCAGGACCTGGGCCAGCGCGGCGTCGACGAGGTCGGTGAAGCGGCGGATGGGCCTCTGCGCCAGATGACGCTGCCGGGCGGGCAGTTCGACCACGCACAGCTCCACCCAGTCGGGCAGCTCGCGCCGCCACGGCGTGTAGGCGGCGGCTTTTCCGCCTGCGAACGGCCAGCAGAACAACCGCAGGCCGGCAGTACCCGCGGTCTTGCGGTGGATGGTCAGCCCATCCGTCTCGGCCGGTCGCGTCGATCCGCGGGCGGCCGAAGGTGCTTCCGAAGTCGGAGCAATCCCTGCCACAGTCGTTTTCGTTTGAGGGATGGTCGACCCTACCGGCGACGTCGCAATGATCCCGGGCGTGATGCTGTCCGGTTCGGGGACGGCCGACGCTGCCACCGACACGGAAATCGTGTCAGGGGCGATGTATTCCCGTTCTGGGGCCGACGCTGCCATCGTAGCCACAGCGGGCTCGACGGCGGCATGTTCAGATCCCGCTTCGCCGAGGAGGGCCCG
This sequence comes from Nocardia sp. NPDC041819, assembly GCF_055590505.1. Taxonomy (NCBI): domain Bacteria; kingdom Bacillati; phylum Actinomycetota; class Actinomycetes; order Mycobacteriales; family Nocardiaceae; genus Nocardia; species Nocardia sp. NPDC041819. The sequence continues at coordinate 133,920 of NZ_JBVJAP010000007.1, forward strand.
CAGATCGCCCACCGTCGCGATCCGGGTCACCGGCGCGCCCAGCGTGGCGAAGAACTTCGACAGCGGCGCGGACGGGCCGACTTCGTAGCGGGGGGTGCCCGAGCGCAGCAGCGCGCGCATGTTCGCCGTCCAGCGCACCGGAGCGGAGATCTGGCGCACCAGATGCTCGGCGAGGGTTTCGGGCCGGTGGAACTCCCCGGTGTAGTTCGAGGTCACCGCGACCGAACGCTCGGTGCGGATGCGCGGCGCGCAGTCGGTGAGATGTCCGGCGAACTCGGCCTCGATGCCGCGCATCCACCGGGAGTGGAACGGCGCGCTCACCCGCAACGGGACGAAACGCAACTCCGGATGACGTTCGGCGAGGACGACGCGCGCGGCCGCGACCGCCTCGCGCGCACCGCTGATGACCAGCTGATCGGTCGAATTGTCGTTGGCCACCTCCGCGCCCGCCTCGGCCACCAGCTCCGCCACTCCGGAGCCGGCGATATCCGGCAGGATCAGCGCGGCCATCGCGCCCGCACCCTCCGGCGCGGCACGCTGCATCAGCGCGCCACGCGCGCGCACCAGGCGAACCCCGTCGGCGAGTTCGAACACGCCCGCCGCGACCAGCGCGGCGTACTCGCCCAGGCTGTGCCCGCCGAAAGCGACCGGCCGGAAGCCGAATTCGGTCACCAGCACCCGGTACGCGGCGATCTCCATGGTCAGCACGCACGGCTGGGTGTACTCCGTGCGATGCAACCGCGGATCGCGCTCGGCGCAGATCCGCAGCAGGTCCTCGCCCACCGCGGCGCCGGCTTCGGCGAAAGTCTCCCGTGCGAGGGGGTATTCGGCGCAGAAGTCCGCGCCCATCCCCGTGCGCTGGGCGCCCTGGCCGGGGAAGACGATCGTGCACTCGGCGCTCATCGCAGCACCTCCGCGGCCGGCTCGGCCCCGTGCGGCGCGGGAATGTATCCCACCTCGGCGCAGTGCGCCAGATACACCCGCACCAGGTCCTCGGTAGGCGGACAGTCGATGCCCGCGGCGCCGAGCACCCGCCGGGTGTAGGCGCAGTCGGCGTAGGAGCTTTCTTCGTAGTGGATGGTGCCGAACAGTTCGATGCCGTACTTGAACATCTCCAGGGTCTGGCTGTCGTAGACCTCGTCGCTGCCCAGCCGGTAGATCTGCCGGTCGGTGGCCCGGCGATGGAATTCCTCGAGCGGCACCAGATCCACTTCGTAGCCTGCGCGCTGCACATAGCGCACCACGTCGTAGTAGCGCCGGATATCGGGGTTGGTCAGGTGGTAGGTCTCCCGATAGGTGGGGCGGTGCAGGGCGATGTGCACGATCGCGGCGCTGACGTAGTCGACCGGGGTGATGTCCCAGTGCACCGGCGTCAGCATCGTCTCGCCGGTCTCGATCATCGTCTTGAGGATGTCGTAGTACGCGCCTTTGACGCTGACCTCGGAGAACGGGTACCGGCCGGTGCGGCTGTCGCCCATGATGTTGCCGGGGCGCACGATGTCCCACAGCAGTCCGCGCTCGCTCGCCGCCCGGATCAGCTTCTCGGACTCGTACTTCGTCTGCTGGTAGGGCAGATGGTCGTAGCCTTGGCCCAGTTCGAGATCGCGCTCGGTGAACGGCGGGTTGTTGAAGTTGAGCCGATCGCCCAGCGCGCTGAAGCTCGACACGTACATCAGGTACTTGCCGCGCGAGCGCAGCGCGAAGTCCACTGCGCGGCGGGTGCCTTCGACGTTGATCGGGGCCAGCGCGTCGTAAAAGGTGACCAGGGTGGTGCGGCCCGCGGCATGGATGGTCAGGTCCACCTCGTCGGCGAGCCGGTGCCAGGTGTCCTCGTCCAGGCCGAGCCGTTCACTGGAGACATCGCCGAGCACGGTGGTGACGCGCTCGGCGAATGCCCGCTCGAGGGTCGCTTCCGGATCGTAGGTGGCCAGGAAGTGCTTGATCCGCTGCTCGGCCACGGCCACGGTCTTGCCGCGCACCAGGCAGGTCACCCGCACGTCGGTGCGCGTGAGCAGATCGTGCAGCAGCTTGCCGCCCAGCACACCGGTCACGCCGGTGATGAAGACCGATCGCACCGGGATCGGGGCGTCCATGGTCACCGCGGGAATGTCGTGCTGGGTCGCGGTGGCCGCGCTGACGGCGGTGGGACGCGGGGCGTCTTGCGCCGCGCCGGTGATGATGATGCCGTCGGCCACCAAATAGTGCGACAGCGACGCGATGGTCGGATACAGCTCGGTCGATTCCGCCGGGATCTTGACGTCGTAGTGCTTCATCAGCCGGTTGAGCATCCGGACGGTGGCCACCGAGTCGAACCCGAAGTCGGTGAAATCCGCGTCGAGGTCGAGCTCGGCCGGATCGGTCTTGGTCAGATCGGCGAAGATGTCGCGGATGTGCTCGGCGAGCCGATCGCGCAACGCGCTGTCGAATTCGTCGCCGGACGGCTCGGTGGCGACCGATTCGAGGGGTGTCCGCACCGGTTCGGCGGGCACCGGTATGTCTCGGTGCGCCGCGCCGTTCGTGGAGTGTCCGTTGCGCCGATCCGCCGATGGCGGCTCGGTTTCCCGCGCGACCACCGTCTTCGCGACCACCTGCGGCGCCGGGTCGGTGCGCCGCTGGTAGTCCTCGGGCACGATCCAGTACCTGCGCCGCGCGAACGGATAACCGGGCAGGCTCACGATCCGGCCGAACGGCCGCCCGTAACCCTGTTCCCAGTCCACGGTCCACCCGCCGGCCCACAACTCGGCGACCCGCGGCAGATTGCCGGAACGCAGCAGTGCGCCCACCTCGGCGCGCTCGGCATCCGACTCGCCGGGCAACTCGTCGAGGTCGCGGTGGGTGCGGGCCACCCCGCGGAAGACCAGCAAGCCCTCGGCCGGTGCCGGTGCGCTCGAATCGGCTGTGCTGTCGAGCAATTCCACGAGTTCGGCCGTGGAGGTGGCCACCACCGCGAGGCGATGCTCGAATGTGGCCCTCCCCACGGCCAGCGTCCACGCCACGTCGGGCAGCGCAAGCGGATGCTCGCGCAGCCGGTCGGCGGTGCGGGCGGCCAGTTCCGCGAGCCGGTCGGCGTCGCGCGCGGACAACACCACGATCCTCGGTCGCCCGTCTTCGGCAGTCGGCGCGACGGGTTCGCCGTCGGTGAGAATCACATGGGCGTTCGAGCCGCCCGCGCCGAAGGAGCTGACGGCGGTGACGCGGGGCTTGCCGTCGGCGGGCCGCGGCCATGGCGTGGGCCGGTCGATGACGCGGAACGGAGTCTCGGTGAAGTCGATTCCCGGGTTCGGCGGGTCGCTGTGCAGATTCGGCGCGATGGTGTCGTGGCGCAGCTGCAACAGCGCCTTCACCACGCCCGCCGCGCCCGCCGCCGCTTCCAGATGCCCCACACTGGATTTCGCCGAGCCGATGCCGCAATAGCCACTCGCGGACGTCGAGCGGCGATACGCCTTCGTCAGCGCCGCGATCTCGATGGGATCACCCAGCGCGGTACCGGTGCCGTGGGCTTCCACGTAGCCGATGTCGCCCGCGTCGACGCGCGCCGCGTCGAGGGCCCGGCCGATGAGGTCGGCCTGAGCGACCGGGTTGGGGACGGTGAACCCGTTGGTGCGCCCGCCGTGGTTGAGGGTGCTGCCGCGGATCACGCCGTAGACGCGGTCACCGTCGGCGCGTGCGTGGCGCAACGGTTTGAGCACGAGAGTGACCACACCCTCGCCCGGCACGTAGCCGTCACCGCCCGCGCCGAACGACCGGCAGCGGCCGTCGGTGGAGGCCCAGCGGCCGTAGCCGAGCAGCAGGTACTTGCCGGGGTGGATCGACACGTTCACCCCGCCGGCCAGCGCGTAGGCCGCTTCGCCGCGGCGCAGGCTCGCACAAGCCAGATGCAGGGCGGTCAGCGATGCCGAGCACGCCGTGTCGACCGCGAGACTCGGGCCGTTGAAGCCGAAGTGGTAGGAGACCCGGTTCGCCACCGCGAAATAGCCCGAGATCGGCACACCGACGAATGCCTGATACTCGGCGTAGCCCACGCCGGCGAAGACCCCGGCATCGGGCAGGCCGCGGGCCGCGGCGCTGCGGCGCACCCGCTCCGGCGAGTAACCCGCGTCTTCCAGTGCGGCCCAGGAGGTTTCGAGGAACAGACGTTGCTGCGGGTCCATCTCTTCGGCGTCTTTGGGGGTGATGCCGAAGAAGCGGGCGTCGAACTTGTCCACGTCGTCGAGGAACCCACCCCAGCGGGCGTAGGTGGTGCCCGGCTCGTCGGGATCCTCGGACAGGTATTCGCGGTGATCCCAGCGTTGCGGCGGCACCTCGACGATGCAGTCGCGACCCGCGCTCAGGTTGGCCCAGAACTCCTCGACGGTGCCCGCCATCGGGAACTTGCCCGCCATGCCGATGACGGCGATGTCCTCGCAATCGTGCGCATCGTCGAGGATCTGCTCGAGGGATTCGGCAGCAACGCTTGCTTGAGCAACCGCAGGCGCTGCCCCGGGTGCGCCGGCGGGTGACGGCGTCACGGCAGCGGGGTCGGCGGTGAGGGCGGCCACGCGCGGCGAGTGCTCGTCGGCGAGATAGCCCGCGAGGTCGCGGACGGTCTGATATTCGAAGAACAGGGTGCTCGGCAGCGGACCGAAATCGGATTCCAGCCGGTCGTTCATCTTGCTGATCAGCACCGAATCGATGCCGTAGTCCTGCAACGGAATGCGGGTTCGGATCCGCTGCGGGTCGAGTCGGCAGTACTGGGCGAGTAGACCTTTGAGGTAGGTTTCGGCGGCCCCGCGCAACGGCGGGACCTCGGCAGCAGATGCCACAGATCCACGCGCTGGGTCGTGGGCGACGTCCTGGAGGCCGCTGTCGCCCAGGGGTGCGGCCGCCGGTACCGCCGAGCCTCCGGCGGCCTGTCGCGGTGCCGAGGTGCCATCGAGTGGCGTCGTCTCGGGCGCGAATGCCGCCGGTACGGGGGCGGTGTCGCCTACACGCAGCGCTTGCGGCACCGCGTCGGTCGACGACGCCGCGGCGCGGTGTGTTGCCGCAACTGTCCGGGGCTCGGCAACTTCCCGAGGCTCGCCGATGCGCTGAGGTTCGTGGAAGCCCGCTGGGAGGGAAGCCCCTGCTGGTTCGGAGGCGCCTGCGAAATCGGCGGCGACTGCCGCCTCGGAGACACTCACCGGTCCGGAAACCTCGTGGAAGCGCCCAGCCTCGACCGCGTCCGAAGATGGAGCACTCGCCTCCGCCGCCCAGCACCTTTCTCGGTCGAACTCGTAACCGGGCAGGTGAATACGGCGCGCGGCCGGATCGATCCAGCCCGCGTGTTCGACATGTCCACCCTCGACCCATTGCCGTGCCGCTGCTACCGGGTCGTCCAGCACGATGGCTCCGGCTCGGTCCGTGGACGGGGTGTCGACGGTTCCGGTGAACACGCCTGCCGGACGGTCGCCCTCGGCGAAAGCGGCCAACCGCGCCGCGATCGCGTCCACCGAGTCTCCGACCACGGCGAGCCGATGCTCGAAATCGGCGCGCCCGAATGCCAGCGTGCGCGCGATGTCCGCGGGCGCCAGCTCCGGATGCGCGGCCAAGTGCCTGCGCAGCGACCGTGCCATCCGGGTCAAGCTCGTCGCGCTGCGGGCCGAGAGCACCACCAGCTGCGGGCCGCCCGGTACGTCACGGCGGGCCGTCACCGGCTCCGGTGCGCCATCCACCACCACGTGCGCGTTGGTGCCGCTGAAACCGAAGGAACTGATCGCGGCCCGCCGTGGTGCGCTGTTCCACGCGCGCAGCTCGGTGTTGACGAAGAACGGCGACTCGTCCAATCCGAGTAGCGGGTTCACCGAGTCGACGTGCAGCGAGGGCGGCAGCTGTCCGGCGCGCAGGGCCAGCAGCACCTTGAACAGGCTCGCCATGCCCGCGGCATGCGAAGCGTGCCCGATATTCGATTTCACCGATCCCACCGCCACGGCGCCGACCGCGCCGGTGTAGCGCCGGAAGGCGGCGGTGAGCGCCTCGATTTCGATCGGATCACCCAAACGCGTTCCGGTGCCGTGCGTTTCGACGTAACCGATGGTGGACGGATCGATCCAGCCGTCGCGATACACCGCCAGTTCCAGTTCGGTCTGCGAACGCACGCTCGGGGCGGTGATGCCATTGGTGCGGCCGTCGTGATTGATGCCGATCCCGCGAATCACCCCGTGGATGGGGTCGCCGTCGCGTTCGGCGGCGGCCAGCGGCTTGAGCACCACCACGCCGACGCCCTCGGCGATCACGAAACCATCGGCGCCCGCGTCGAAGCTCGCGCACCGGCCGCGCGGCGACAGCATGCCCATCGAGGAGGCGAGCAGGTGGTACTCGGGCGTCACGAACACCGCGACGCCTCCGGCCAGCGCGAGCTCCGACTCGCCCGCGGCGAGGCTGCGGCAGGCCTGGTGCAACGCGACCAGCGCCGAGGAGCAGGCGGTGTCCAGCCCCAGGCACGGACCGGTGAGATCGAGGTGATAGGCCACCCGGGCGGGCAGGATGGCCGGACTGTTGCCGGTGAACATGTGGTGGGAACCGGCCGCTCCACGGCTGCGCAGCAGGTTGGCGTAGTCCGACCCCGGCGACCCGGCGAACACACCGCACCGGGTGCGGCGCAACGACTTCGGGTCGATGGCGGCGTCTTCCAGGGCCAGCCAGCTGTGCTCCAGGAACAGCCGCTGCTGCGGGTCCATGTAGTCGGCTTCGGCGGGCACCAGGTCGAAGAACGCCGGATCGAACTCCTCGACACCGTCGAGGAATCCGCCCCATTTGGAGTAGGTCTTGCCCGGCGTCACCTGCCCCGCCCGGAAGTAGTCGGCGATCGGCCAGCGCGTGACGGGAACCTCGGTCACCGAGTCGCGGCCATCGGCGAGATTGCGCCAGAACTGCTCGAGGTTCGCCGCGCCAGGGAACTGCCCGGACATGCCGATGATGGCGACGTCCATCGATGCCGACCTCTCACTGGACTGCGCGGCCTGCGCAGCGACGGTTCGGGCGCCCGACGGCGCCACGTTCGAGACGGGAGATGGTGGGGCGGGCATCTGTACCGCCGATGCGCTCGCCGCCGTGGCTCCTCGTCCGGCCAGGTGCGCGCTGAGCAGCCGTACCGACGGATGGTCGAACACCACCGTGGGGCGCAGCGCCGAGCCGTAGCGGGCGTTGACCCGGTCGATGATCTTCACCGCCAGAATGGAATCGACCCCGTACTCCGACAACGGCAAGTCCGCACGCACCTCACCGCGCGCCACACCCAGTCCGTCGGCGACGATGTCGACGATTTCGGCCTCCAACGCCGCAGCATTGCCGGGCTGCGCGGATGCGCTCACCGCGGCGAGCTGTTGCGCGGCGGCCGAAGGTTCGGTCTGCCGAACGGCGGCCGGTTCAGCGGCCGCCGCGAAATGCGGCTGCGCGGCGGCAGCCGGTTCGGCCGCGAAGTGGCGTTGCGTAACGGAATCCGGCTCGGCTGCCACCCCCGGGGGGAGCGGCATACGGGCGGTGACCGCGAGCGAGGGCTGCGCGGTCGTGGCCGGTGCGGCGACAACGGGAGCGGCCTGCGCAGCGGCGGGCGCGGTGGCGCTGACCGCGGCCAGCAGCCGGAAACTCGGCTCCTCGTCCGCCGACAGCCCGGGACCCCACGAACGGACACCGGAGAATCCCGCCGCGGACAGCGCGGCCTGCCATTGTGACTCGGACAGCAACGGGGAGTGCGGGATACGCGCCTCCGGATCGCGGTAGGCGTGCCAGCCCTCCAGCAGCCCGAAGGTCAGCGCGAGCACCTCGAGGTCCGTGGTCGCCTCGGTGAACGCGAGCACACCGCCGGGCGCCAGCAACCGCCGGATGTTGCGCAGGGTCGCGTCGATCGACCGCGTCGCGTGCAGAACGTTGGCGCACAGCACCAGGTCGGCCTCGTGCGCGGAGAATCCCTGCGCGACCGGATCGGCGTCGATATCCAGCACCGCGAAACGCAGGTTCTCGCGCGTGCCGAAGGTGCGCCGTCCGTGCGTGAGGAAACTGTGCGAGACGTCGGTGTAGTGATAGTCGAACGCGATCCCGCGCGCGGTGAGCGCGTCGAGCACCGCGTGCGTGGAACCGCCTGTCCCCGCCCCGATTTCCACGATCCGCAGCGGCCGCGTGTCAACGGTCCGCTGCGCGACCGCCGCCACCAATTCGGCGAGCAAGCCGTTGGTGAAGTCGTAGGCGGCGTTGCCTCGATAGATCGCGCCCACCAATGCGAGGTCGCCGCCGGGGAACAGCACCTCCGTCGCGGACAACTCCCCGCGCAGCACGCGCGGATACGCCGCGAGGCAGCCATCCAGCAATGCCACGTAGGGCGCGGTTTCCGGGAAGCGAGCCAGCAGGTCGGCACGCATCCCGCCGGTGCCGGGTGGCGGGCCGGGGACCTCGAACCGGTCGTCGTGCCGGCGCACGAGCCCGTGTCGTTGCAGGATGTCCAGGCAGCTGGTGCGCAGCCGGCCGAACCCCGGTCGCACTCCCAGGCGCGCGTCCAAGGATTCCTGAGTCCACTCCCCCGCAGTGAGTCCCATGCCCGCGAGCGTGGCGAACAGCAGCATCGCCGCGTAACGGCCGAGTTCGGCTCGACCGGGCTCCACGATGCCGGTGGGCTGCAGCGCCGCCTCGAATCGCCGCACCGCGGTGTCGAAGCCCGAGCGCGGCGGCGCGATGATCCAGTAGTCGGTGCGTTCGAACGGGTAGCCGGGCAACGGGATCCGGCGCCGCGGGCCGCCGCGCCCGCGCCAATCGATGTCGGCGCCCGCGACCCACCGGCGGGCCAGTTCCTGGTCGTCGGTCGCCGGTGCGAGCAGCGGCTGGGTTTGTGCGTCGACGGTTCCGGTGACCACCGGACCGATTCGGTCGGTGCGGAACCGGTCGAGTGCGTCGGCCACCTCCACCGGGGAGGAGGCGACCACCGCGAGACGGTGTGCCAGCGCGGGCCTGCCCACCTGCAAGGTGCGCAACGCGTCGAGGAAGTCCGCGGGATCGAGGGTGCGGAAGTGCCGCGCCATGGTCTCGGCATAGCGGTGCAGCCGCTCCGGGGTGCGCGCCGAGAGCACGAAGATCTCGGGTTCCCCCGTCCCGGCCGGGGCAATCCGGTCGTCGACGAATTCGGCGAGCACCACATGGGCGTTGGCGCCGCCCGCGCCGAACGCGCTGATGCCCGCGTGCCGCGCCACCGCGACGCCGTCGACGGTGCGGCGTGGCCAATCCTCCAATTCCCGTGGCAGGTGGAACGGCACCGAGTTGAACGCGATGGCCGGACCAGCCTGTGCGGCGTGCAGCGTCGGCGCGATTCGGCCGTGGCGCATCTGCAGCAGCACCCGGGTCAGGCCCGCGACGCCCGCGGCCGCTTCCAAATGGCCGACGTTCGACTTCGTGGACCCGAGTGCGCGGGAGCGACCGCTGCCCCCGGAACTTCCGAATACCGCCGCCAACCCGGCGATTTCGATCGGATCGCCGAGCGGTGTCCCGGTGCCGTGCGCCTCGAGGTAGTCGATCGCGGCGGGATCGACCCCGGCCGCGCGCAGGGCCTCGCCGATCACCTCGGCTTGCGCTCCGGGGTGCGGCACGCTGTATCCCGAGGTCTGCCCGCCGTGGTTGACCGCGCTGCCGAGAATCAAGCCGTGGATGGTGTCGCCGTCGGCGCGGGCTGCCGACAGCGGCTTCAGATACAGCGCGCCGACGCCCTCGCCGGGGACATAGCCGTCGGCGCCGGCGGAGAAGGGCCGGCACCGGCCGCTGTCGGACATCATGCCCAGGCTGTGCAGCAGCAGGAACTTGTCCTCGTGCAGCAGCAGATTCACCCCGCCCACGATCGCCGCGTCGCACTCACCGTCCAGCAGACTGCGCCGCGCCAGATGCAGCGCGGTCAGCGACGCCGAGCACGCGGTGTCCACGGTGAGGCTCGGGCCGCGCAGGCCGAGGGTGTAGGAGGTGCGGTTGGCGATGGACGACGGGATGGAAGCCACCGCGACGGGATCGCCGTCGCGGGTGGCCGCGACCCCCAGCAGCCGGTAGTCGCTCCAGGTGGCGCCCACGAACACACCGACGCGGCGTGCCCGCACGGCCGGATCGGTGTGGTGGTAGCCGGCGTGCTCGAGCGCCGCGTAGGCCTGCTGCAGGAACAAACGCTCCTGCGGGTCCAGCAGCGGCGCCTGGACGGGCGGGATCCGGAAGAACTGCGGGTCGAACCCGCCCACGTCGCGCACGAATCCGCCGATCATCGGCGGCGCGCCGGGAGTGCCCTGGACGGCGGTCAGCCACCAGCGTTCGGCGGGGACCGGGCGCACCGCGTCGTGCCCGTCGCGCAGATTGCGCCAGAACTCCTCGATGTCGTCGGCGTCCGGATAACGGCCGCTGATGCCGACGATCGCGATGGGTTCCTCGGCAGGCGCGCGGTGCTCGTCGCCCGGTACCGGCTCGGCGGCAGCGGCGGTGGACGCGGCTGCCGGTTGCAGTCGTGCCCGTAATGCATCGGGCTCGCCCCAAATCGCCGCGAGTTGCGCGCGGTCGCGCGTGGCACACGACAACAGCAGGTCGATTCCGGTCGCGGTGGGCAGCAATCCGGCACCGGCCCGCCGCAGCGCGGCGATCTGCTCGGCGGGCGGGCGCATGCCGCCCTCGGCCCACAGCGGCCAGTCGACGCTGATCGTCCGGCTTCCGGCCCGATCGCGCTGTTCGGCGAAGACGTCCAGATAGCGGTTGGCCGCCGCATAATCGGCTTGCCCGGGATTGCCCAGCACCGCAGAGACCGAGGAGAACAACACGGTCAGCCGGGCCTCCGGCAGCGCCCGCGTCAGGTGCTCGACGCCGTAGACCTTCGGCGCCAGAACGGATCGCGCGTCGTCGCGGCCGGTGCTCGACAGCAGCCCGTCGCGCAACTGTCCCGCCCCGTGGTAGAGCACATCGACCGGTCCGAAGGTGGCGTGGGCTATCGCGGCGACGCGTTCGGCGTCCGCGGCCACCGACACATCGGCGCGCACATGAACGGCTTCCGCGCCGAGGCCGGCGAGTTCGCCGAGCAGTCCTGCGGCCGCCGCGTCGAGCGGACGGCGCGACACCAGGACCAGGCGGGCGCCGTACTCGCCGGCGAGGCGGCGAGACAGCTGCTGCCCGATTCCACCGAAGCCTCCGGTGACGACGACCACCGATCCCGGGCGCAGCACCGCGTCGCCGGAACTCGGCATGGGGTCGGTGAGCAGGCGTGCCCGGCGGACCTGGCGTCGTCCGCCGTGGTAGCGGATCTCGGTGTCGGGATCGCGTTCATCGATGCCCAGCTCGGCGGCCACGAGGTCACCGATCGCCCCGGCGGGGTCGCGCTGCACGGCACGCAGAAGCGGTTGCGGCTGCTCTAGCCGAAGCGTGCGCGCCAAGCCGCCCAGGAGTGCGCAACTCGATTCACCCGCGGGGGTAGCAGGCGTGAAAGCGAGCACCCGGCGCACCGGCGACTGCGGCACCCCCGCCGCCGCGCGCAGTAGATCGCGCAGCGGCAGGTACACCCGCTCGATCAACGTCTGCGGATCCGTGGCCGCTTCGGGCCACAGATACAACGCGGCGTCGAAGCGCAGCCGCCGTGCTGTCAGCTGTGCGACCAGCAGCTGCATGTGCTGCGAGTTCGCCGGGTCGACGACGAAAGCGTCTGCACCGGAGACGAATTCGAGGCCCGGCCGGACCTGGATGACGGTGACGGTCTCGTCGTGCGGGTAAGGGTGCTCGGCGGTGTCGAAGACGAGCAGCCCCTCCGGTTCGCGACGCGGATGCGTGGTGGCGTCGGGTTCCCAGTCGAATCCGAAGGTGATCAGCTCGTCCGCTCCTGCGGAAACCGCGACGGCTGTGACCGCTTCCGTCGGCGGCTCCGCGGTGCGCACGTCCGCGACGGATTCTGTTCCGGTCACGACCGGCTCGCCGAAGGCAGTACCGGCGGCGGGATGCGCTGTGGCGTCACGGGGCCGGTAATTCGTGCCGACGGTGTCGGCGAGATGCCCGGCCAGCGCCTCGATGGTCTGGTATTCGAACAGCAGCGTCGGATAGAGCGGTTCGCCGACCCGCGCCTCCAGCTCCGCGGTCAACCGCAGCAGGCGCCCGGAATCCAAGCCGAGCTCATAGAACCCCACATCCGTCGCGATGCCGGCGGGATCGGCGCCGAGTTCGCTCGCGACGAGAGCAGCCAAGTCGGCGGCGATCACCGCACGCGGATCACCGGAGGTAACGGCCACAGGGGTGGAAGCGGTCGGTCGCGGGGATGTCGACTCCGGCGGTGTCAGCAGCCGCTGAATGTCCGCGCTGCCGCGCACCCGCTTGGATGTCAGCCGATAGCCGACCACCGGAGATCCGTCCCGGTCGTAGAGGGCTACCTCGGCTTCGAGCAGGTCTCCGCGGTGCCTGCCGCCGCGGACGGTGGCCCGCACGAAGACCTCCTCGGGAGTGGCCCGCCAAGCGCGCACGTCACCGAAGTAGATCGGGATGAACGCGCTGTCGTCGTCCACGCCGAGGCGATGCGGGTCGATGAACGGCACGATCGTGGAGGCATCCAGGAACGTGGGATGCAGCAGGAATCCGGGCAGATGCGCGGCGGCCTCGGGGCCGAGACCCAGTGTCGCGGTGACCAGGTCGTCGCGGCGGTCGAAATGTCCTGTGGCGCGCATGAAGTCGCGATGCTCGATACCCCGGCTGCCGCTCTGGGCGTACATCTCGGCCATACCGCGCGCCTGCGCCGACGCCCGGAACCCAACCACATCGATACCGGGCGGTTCGGTGGCCGAATCAGCGGGCAGCACAACACATTCCGCGACCGGCTCGCTCGGCCCGACGGGCTGGCCCGCCGCGTCCAAGCGCTGCACGTCGATGGCGATGCGGCCGGACGGGCGATCGACCCGGAACGCGATGCGCACGGCGCCGTCGGCACCGAGGGCCACCGGACGCTGGAACAACGCCTCCCGGATCGTCAGGTCACCGGGCCGGTACCCCGCGGCCATCGCCGCACGCAGGATCATGTCGAGATACACCACGCCCGGCAGAATGCGGACACCGTGCACCCGGTGGTCACGCACCACGGGGTCCTCGGCTCGCAGAGTGGTGGCGAAGCTGTCCAGGTCGATTCCGCTCATCGCAGCGGCTCCACCCGCAGGAACGACGGCGCGGGTGCGCTCGGCGTCATCGGGACCACGATCCGCGGCGCGGGCTCCGTCGATGTGCTGGGAACCGTTTTGGGCAGCATGAAGCTCCTCTTGCGGAAGGCGGGTGGATCCAGGGGGTGGCGCGTCGGCCGGTGCCCGTCGGGCGCCTGTTCGATGACGAGGTGGGCATTGGTGCCGCCGAAGCCGAACGAGCTGACGCCCGCCGCGCGGGGCCTGCCGTCGGCCGGCCGCCACGGGCGCAGTTCCCGGTTGACCTGCAGCGGCGAACCGGTGAACTTGAAACGCGGATTGAGGTTGTCGCAGTGCAGCGACGGCGGCAGCGCCGCGTGGTGCACGGCGAGGATCGTCTTGACCGCCCCGGCGATGCCCGCCGCGGACAGCAGATGGCCGATATTGGTTTTCACGCTGCCGACCGCGCACGGCTCCGGGCCCCGCGAGCGGTCGCCCAGCACGGTCGCCAATCCCTTCAGTTCGATGGGGTCGCCGATCATGGTGCCGGTGCCGTGCGCCTCGAGATACGACAGCGCGTCCGGCGACATGCCCGCCGCCTCGAGCGCCGCGGTGACCACCTCGATCTGCGCGCGCATGTTCGGGGTGGTGATGCCCATGGTGTGCCCGTCGTTGCCGATCGCCGAGCCGCGCAGCACCGCGTAGACCCGATCGCCGTCGGCGAGGGCGTCGTCGAGTCGTTTGAGCAGCAGCAGCGCCGCACCTTCGCCCGGCACGAAACCGTCGGCGTCCTCGGAGAACGTCGCGCACCGCCCGTGCGGCGAGAGCACACCCGCCGCCGACAAGGTGACGAACGGCATCTCGTCGAGCAGCACCTCCACACCACCGGCCAGCGCCGCGTCGACCTCGCCCGACCGCAGCGCCTGGCAGGCCAGATGCACCGACAACAACGACGACGAGCACGCGCTGTCGAGCACGACATTGCCCGCGTGCCAGTCGAAGAAGTCGGAGATGCGCGCGGCGATGAAGTTCTGCCCGATACCGATCACGGTGTGCCGGTCGGGCACCGGAATCCGGTTGAAGTAGTTCGCCGCCCGGCTGCCCGCGTAGACGCCGACCCGCTTGCCCGCCAGCTCGTCACGCCGGTACCCGGCATCGGTGGTGGCCAGCACCGAGGTCTCGAGCAGCAGCCGCTGCAACGGGTCCATCTGCCAGGCGAGTTCGTCGGTGACCGCGAAGTACTCCGGATCGAACAGATCGACACCGTCGACGAACCCGCCCCACTTGCTGTTGGTCAGCCCGGGCCCGCCGGTCGGGCGGTAGAACCGGGCGGGATCCCAGCGAGCCGGGTCGACCTCGCGGATGCCGGACGCACCGGCGGCCAGCAGCCGCCAGAACGCCTCCGGAGTGTCGCCGCCGGGCAGCCGGCAGCCGATGCCGATCACGGCGATCGGCTCGGCTGCCCGGCCGCGGCGTGCGTCGGCAGCCCAGGTGGCCGCGGTGGGGCGTGACTTTCCGCGCTGCTCCGTCTGCGGTGGGGCGCTGGACGGACGCTGCGGGTCGGCAGGCGAATCCGGTGGCGGTGCGGGCGCGAAGCGTTCCGGATACTGCTCGGTCAACAGACTCGCCAGCTCGTCGAGCGTCGGGAATTCCAGCACCAGCGCCGGGTCGAAGGGCTGACCGACGACCTGCTCGATCCGGCGCACCGCCGAGGCGATCAGCACCGAGTCCGCGCCGTACTCCTCGAACCGTTTGTCGCCCTCGAAACGGGCCGGAGCCAGCTTCAATTCGTCGGAGAAGATCCGCAGCAACTCCTGATACGCCTCGGTGGACCCGGTCGCCGCCGCGGGCCGCACGGACGGTGCGGTCGCCGTTTCCGGCGCTGCCCGACCGGTGCGTGTCGAAAGATCCGCTGCCGCACCGTGATACGGCAATACGACAGGTGCGGGCAGTCCGAGCACCGCGTCGAGCAGTTCGAACCCCTCCGCGGCACTGAGCGCCGGAAGGCCGGTGGCCCGATAGGCCGCGCTGGTCACCTCACCGAACCCGGTGCCACGGAACGACGGCCACTCCACCGACCGGAAATAGGGCCGTCCCAGCGCGTGCTGGGCTTCGGCGAAGCGGTCCAGATGCGCGTTGGCCATCGCGTAATCCGACAGACCCACCGCCAAGGCGGGCAGCACGGCCGACACCGACGAGAACGACACGAAAAAGTCCGGACGGTCGGCGGCCAGCGCGTCGGCGAGGACCGCCGTACCCGCCAGCTTGGGTTCGAGCACGGTCGCGATGGCGGGGCCGGTCTTGCGCACGAACGCCGGACTCTCGCCGGAAACGCTTCCCGCGCAGTGCAGCACACCACCGATGGGACCCAGCTCGCGCCGCACCCGGTCGAAGAACCCCGACAGCGCCGTCTCGTCGGTGAGGCTGCCGAAGTAGGTCCGCACCGCGACGCCGCGATCACGCAACGCGACCAACCGCCGCACCTTCTGCGCCACCGGCCCGGATCCGGCGGCCACGCGGTCCCATTCCGGTTCCGGCGGCAACGGATCCCGGCCCAGCACGGCCAAGCGGCGCGCCCCACGCTCGACCAGCGCCGCCGCGAACTCCGCGCCGAGTCCGCGCGTCCCGCCGGTCACCACGTAGGTGCGGGCGGGATCGACGACGAGACCCGCACGTGCGGACGCGTCCGCCAGTTCGACGGCTTCGCGGATTCCGTCCCGATACCGCACCCGGGGGCAGCTGTCCTCGGTGGCGGCGCACTCCGCGCCCAGGATCGCCAGCAATCGCACGGGATCGGCGCACACCGCCGCTCGCTCGGCGATCACATGGACACTGCGCGTGCGCACGTCACGGATTTCCGCGGCGAGCGCGGCGACCAGACCGCCCAGCGGCGCGGCTTCCGGGCCGTCGGCACCGACGTGGCCGCCGCAAACATGCACCAGCGCGAGGGAACCGGCGCGCGCCTCGAGCACACCCTGATACAGCCCCATCCGGCCGAGATCACCCGTGGGCCTACCTGCCGCCGCGGGAGCGAGATCGCACACGTCGAGCACGCAGTCGGTATCGGGGTAGCGCGCCGCGAGCGCCCGGCCGAGAGCCGCGCCCGCGTCGAAGTCGTCGCGATTCAGGTCGCCCGGCAGGTCCGACAGGCGCACCAGACGGCCCCGATCGCCCGCCGCGGCGGCGAGAGCCTCCACCAGAGGGTGCGGAGTACGTGCGTTGTACACGATCAAGCTACGGCGGGCGCGCAGGTCACCGCTGGGGAGCGGAGCTTCTCGCCACACCGGAACCAGCAATCGGCGTTCCGCTGACGCGGGTTGCCGCATCGCCGCAGGGTGGGTGGCGGATGTGGACCACGACGAGGACTGCGGTGTCACGGACTCCGCGGCGATCCGGTCCGATGAAATCGGCGGCCTCGGGGTGCCGGAACCTGACGCGGCTTGCGGCGTCGACTCCGGGACAGGCCACATCAGACCCTGTCCAAGCCCCGGCGCGGGCGCGTACCCGCCATTCTGCGCAGGCGTCACCGGAACCGGCCCGGACACCGACTGTTGCGCCGATGCGGGGAGTGTCCGCGACTCCGGCGTGAACGCGGATCCCCGCTCCAGCACAGGCTGCGGCACCGTGACGGGCCCGGGCGCGGACCCTCGGCTCCACAGGGGTTGCGGCGATGCGCTGTCCGGCTCGGACGCCGACTGCGGGCCGGGCGTGGGCTTCGTGACGAAATCGGAGCCCGGCACGGTCTGCGGGCTCGGCGCGGAAGCGGAGCCGGGCACCGGCGCGACGTCCGGAATCCAGTATCGCTCCCGGGCGAACGGATAGGTCGGCGCGGGAATGCGACGGCGAGGTCCGGGATCGCGGACGCTGGCCCAATCGATGTCACCGCCGTCGAGCCAGCGCGCGATCCGGGAGTCCTCCCCCGCATCCCGGCACGACCTGGCGCCGGGGGCGTCGTCGACCCAGGCGCGTACGGCGGCGCGCAACTGGTCGATGTCGCGGGCGACGAACGCGGCGCGTGCGCTGCCCGCCTGACGGCCCACCTGCATCGTGTAGGCCAGATCGGCGAGGTTCGGTTGTTGCGCGGCGAGGAAGCGGTCCAGCGCGGCGACGTACTCCACCAGCCGCTCCCGGTCGCGAGCCGAGACCGGAACGACCTGCCCGCCGCTGAACCGGGTCGGCGGCCTGCGGTCGACGTACTCTTCGATCACCACGTTGGCGTTGGCCCCGCCCGCTCCGAACGAACTCACCGTCGCCCGGCGCGGGCGCGCCGGATCCCCGCCGGGCCACGGCAGCGGCTCGGCCGGAATCCGGAACGGCGTCGCCGCGAAGTCGATGTTCGGGTTGACCGGAGTGGCGTGCAACGACGGCACGATGGTCCGGTGACGCAGTTGCAGCAGCACCTTCGTCATGGCGGCGACACCGGCCGCCGCCTCGAGGTGGCCGACATTGGACTTCACCGAGCCGATCGGTAGCTCGGACACACCGGAGCCGCCGAAAACCTTGGACAATCCCGCGATTTCGATCGGATCACCCAGTGCGGTGCCGGTGCCGTGGGCTTCGATGTAGGACACCGATGCCGGGTCGACCCCACCGGCGCGCAGCGCCGAGCGGATCACCGCCGCCTGCACGTCGGGATTGGGCACCGTGAACCCGTTGACGCGACCGCCGTGATTGATCGCGGTGCCCTTGATGACGCCGTAGATGGTGTCACCGTCGGCTTCGGCGTCGGCCAGCGGCCGCAGCACCATCGCCCCGACGCCCTCACTGGCCACATACCCGTCGCCGCCCGCGCCGAAGGAGCGGCAGCGCCCGTCGGTGGAGGCGAACTGCCCCTGGCTCAGCGCGACGAACTTGTAGGGATGCAAGGACAGATTGACGCCGCCGACCACCGCCAGCCTGCATTCGCCGGTGCGGATGCTCTGGCAGGCCAGGTGCAGCGCGGTGAGCGAGGACGAGCACGCCGTGTCCACCGCCATGCTCGGCCCTTGGAAGTCCAAGGCGTGCGAGACGCGGTTGGGGATGCTCCAGAACGTCGACCCGGGCAGCGTGCCGTGCCCGAGCCGGGACTCCTCGGCCCCGAACATCTGGTAGGTCCCCCACATGACGCCGACGAACACCCCGGCCTGCTCCGGGCGCAGGCCGCCGCGGGCCAGGTCGGCGCGGGAATGCCCGGCGTCTTCCAATGCGGCCCAGGCGGTTTGCAGGAACAGCCGCTCTTGCGGGTCCAGGATTTCCGCCTCGCGCGGGGAGATGGCGAAGAACAGCGGATCGAAACAGTCGACGTCGTCGAGGAATCCGCCCCACTTGGTGTAGGAGGTGAACGGGTTGTGCCGGTCGGGAACGAAATAGCGGGTGTGGTCCCAGCGGTGCGGCGGGATCTCGGTGACGCAGTCGCGTCCCTCGACCAGCACCCGCCAATACGCGTCGAGTCCGTCGGCGCCCGGGTAGCGGCCGCTGACACCCACGATCGCGATATCCCCTACCGCGCCGGTGTCGCGGTAGGCATCCGAGGCGGTGGCCGGGTCGACGGCGGTCGGTGTCGCGAACGAGTCGGCCGCGGCGCGCTGATCGAGCGGCTGGTGTGTGAGGTGCCGGTCGTCGGCGAATGAGCGGCCGTTGGTGCCGGGCTCGTCGGTGCGTGCTGCGAATCCGTTGTCGGCAGTCTGCGGCCGAGTGTCCCCGTTCGGTGTGATCGAAGCATCCGCGTTGTGCCTCGTAGGAGCGGGCGTCCGCGCCGCCGTTCGATCGGAGGAATCGCCATGGCTCTCGATCGACGGCGGCACGAACGGCTCGGCAGCGGATCCGAGCCGCACCAGCAGGCCGACCACGGCGCGCGGGGTGGGGTACTCGAACGCCAGCGTCGCGGGCAGGCGGTGACCGCTGCGGCGGGACAGTTCGTCGCGGATCTCCAGGGCCGCAACAGAATCCAGCCCGAGTTCGTGCAGCGGACGATCGAGGTCGTCACCGGGCGCCAGGCCGAGGCAGCGCCGGACCAGAGCCTCGATCTCGACGGTCGGATCGCTTGCGGCGGGGACGTTGTCGACATCCGCGACAGTGGGTGCGACCGAATCCCGCAGCACGTCCGGCACGTCGGCTCCGCCTGCCTCCGGCCGCGCGAGCGGCAGCACGGTGACCGCCGCCGGTAGTACCGAACCGAGCAGGTGGGCGAGTGTGTCGAAGGCCTGTTCAGGGCGCAGCATGCCGTAGCCGCGCCGGGCCAGCCGCTGCACGGCGCCGCTGCCGAGTCGCTCGACCATCCCGGTGTCCGCCCACGGACCCCACGCGATCGACAGCGCGGGCGAACCCGCCGCACTGCGCGACTCGGCCAGACCGTCGAGGAAGGCGTTGGCGGCGGCGTAGCTGGACTGCCCGGGCAAACCGACCACCGCCGCGGCCGAGGAGAACAGCAGGAAGAAACGCAGAGAACGAGCCGCGGTCAACTCGTGCAGGTGCCATGCGCCGAACGTCTTCGGCGCGAGAACCCGCCCGACGCGTGTTGCCGTCTGCTCGGCGACCACGCCGTCATCGAGCACCCCGGCCAGGTGCACCACGCCCGCCAGCGGCGGCAGCTCGCGGTCGATCCAGTCCAGGGTGGCAGCCACGGCGTCGTGATCGGCGACGTCGAGCGACCGCACCACGATCCGCGCCCCCCGCCCCCGCAACTCCGCGATGACCGACTCCGCTCGGGCATCGGGTGCCGACCGCCCCGCGAGCACCAGCTCCGGCCAACCCTGGTCGACGAACCAGCGAGCCAGCCGCACGCCGACTCCGCCGAGACCACCGGTGATCAGCACCGTCCGCCCCGCTGCGGACGCCACCGCCGACTCGCCCTGGATGACTTCCAACGGCACCAGCCGCGGCACACGCCGGCGTCCCCGGCGCAGCGCGAGCTGGCGCGGCGCCTGCGGCGTGACGAGCGCGTCGACCACCGAGCGGATGTCGCCCAGCTGATCGAGATCGATGATTCGACAGCCGATTTCGCGGTGCTCGAGCTGCGCACCGCGGGCGAAGCCCCACAGCGCGGACTGCTCGGGAGCCACCTGATCGGCGGGATCGACCCGTTGACCGTGGCGGGTGAGCAGCCACACCGCGGGCTCTCCGGCCAGCGCCGCGGCTTGCACGAGATGCACAGCGCCCACGACCAGACGTTCCGCGGCGACCGGCGCCGGGGCATCGTCGGCGGAGAGGGCGAGCGCCGAGACGATCCCGCGCAACGATGCCCGCCCGTCGCTCACCGCGCCGAGCAGCGCACGCACCGCCGCGGGTACGCCCAGGTCGACCTCGAACTCGTTTTCGGCACGGAAGGCGAAACCATTTCCGGGCCGGGCCAAGACGCACTCCGCGCCGCGCGCCCGCAAAGCGTCGGCGAGTCCCTCGGTGAAGTCTCCGGGCGCGCCGATGATCAGCCAGCGCCCGGCCGCCGAGGCGGGCAGTGCCGGGCCGGTCTCCTGCCAATCGATGCGGTAGGCGTCCGTGACGGTCCGATCGTGCGGCGCACGGGACGGCTGCCCGCCCGCGTTCGGCGTGGGTGTGGGCATCACGCGCAATCCGTTCGCGACCAGCACCGGGCGACCCTCCTCATCGAGCAGTCGAACATCGGCGACACACAGCTGTGGCGTCTGCTCGACGACGCGCACATGGCCGAATCGAACGGTGCCCGCCGCGACCGAGACCAATGCCTGGTCGATCGCGAACGGCACCCACGTCTGCTCCTCGGTCCTCGGCGACATCGCCGCGTAGGTGGCTTGGAACGCCGCGTCCAACAGAACCGGATGCACCATGCCCACGCCGCTGTCGATGTCGGGATCCGACAACGTGACCAGAGCTTCGCCGCGGCCGAAGCGCACGCCGGTGACACGGCGGAACGCCGGGCCGTAGGGTAGGCCCGCTCGGGCCAGCAGCTCGTAGAAGTTCGCCGCCGCAAGGTGTTCCGGACAGTCGCCGAGGATCTCCGCCAGGCCGGGACCGTCCGGAATCCGGCGCGTTCCGGTGTGGACGTGAGCGCGCGCGTGCGTGCCGGAACCTTCGGTCGACACCTGCACCGCCCACCCGTCCCCGGTCGGCTCGACGTTCACCCGCACCGGCTGCGGGCCGCTCAGCGTGAGACCGCGGGCGATCACGAGGTCATCGATCGCGACGATGTCACCGGCGACGAGTTCACGCGCGGCGTCGGCGATCGTCGCGACGAACCACGCTCCCGGTACGACGACAGCCCGATCGACGACGTGATCGGCCAGATAGCGCGGAGACTCCGGACCGAGCACCAGATCGAAAGACGCCGCCCCGCGCGAATTCGGATGCTCGGAACGGTCTTCCTGTCGAGTGGGAGCCGGCACCGGAGCGTTGTCCGGTCGTACCGGGTTCGTATGCGATGTGGCAGCGCCGTTCGAGGCGTTCCGCGTAGCGGCTGGCGGCGTCGGTATGGACGCCGCGGAGTCGGCAGTGGCTTCCGAAGGTGCGGCGAAGTGTTTCGACTGCGCTGGGAGCAAGTCTCCGGGAGCAGGAGCTCTGAGGGCGGCGGCCGACGCGCTCTTCGAGTACTCAGGGGCAGCTGGGTTCGGATCCGGAAGCGGCGCGTCGTCGGGTCGTGACGAGCGGCCCGCGAATCGCACCGGCGCGCTTTCTCGCTCCGCGAGTGCGCCTCCCGATCGCACCGCGAGATCCGATCTCGGCGCGGACTTATCCGGTGGCGTCGACGCGGCTGTCTCGGATCGCGAGTCAATCCAATAACGTTGCCGCTGAAACGGATACGTCGGGGCGAGCACACGCCGCCGATCGCGTGGCCGGTGCACCTGCTCCCAGTCCACCGGCGCGCCAGCCACATACAGCTGCCCGAGCGCGGTCATCATCGTCTCGCGGTCACCGCGTCCGCGGCGCAGCGACGCGGCGAACCGTGCCGAGCCGCCCAGCGCTCGCTCGCCGAGCGCCGACAACGTCGGCTGCGGACCGATTTCGAGGAAGTCGCCGATGCCCAGCTCGGCCATGGCCCGCATGCCCTGGGCGAACCGCACCGGCTGACGCGCATGCCGCGCCCAGTACTCCGGCGTGAGTTCCCCCGCGCGCAGCGGCGCACCGGTGAGGTTCGAGACCAGCGGGATCGCGGGGTCGGTCATCGTCGCGCCCGCGGCCGCCGCGGCGAGGTCGTCGAGGATCGGATCCATCGCCGCGGAGTGGAAGGCATGCGAGACGGCGAGTTCGGCGGTCCGGATACCGCCCGCCGACAACTCCTCCCGCAGCAGATCGAGCGCGGCTCGTGGCCCGGCGACCACCACCTGTGCCGGTCCGTTGTAGCCGGCGATCGACACCGCGGGTTCATGCCGTGCCACGAGCGGGGACACCTGCTCGGCCGCAGCGTCGACGGCCACCATCCCGCCGCCGTCCGGCAGACGCTGCATCAGCCGCCCCCGCGCGGCGACCAGGCGCAGGGCGTCCTCCATGGTCATCGCGCCCGCCGCGCAAGCGGCGACGTACTCCCCGACGCTGTGCCCGAGCACCGCCGCCGGAGTGATCCCCCATGCCCGCCACAGTTCCCACAGCGCCCACTCGACGGCGAACAACACCGGTTGGGTGAACATTGTGCTGCGCAGCAACTCCGGCCCGTGATCTCCGTACACGGCTTCGACAAGCCCGATTCCGTCCGCGATCGGTCCCAGCACCGCGTCGCAGCGCCGCAGGGCGTCACGGAAGACCGGCTCGGAATCGAACAACTCACGTGCCATGCCGGGGTACTGCGATCCCTGCCCGGTGAACAGCAGCGCCACCTTCGCGCGCGCTGTTCGCTCCACCCGGCCGCGGATCAGGTCGGACCGGTTCCGCAGCTCTCGCGCCGCGGCCTCGCCGGTCTCGGCGACCACCGCGAGCCGCTCTTCGAAATGGGTGCGGCCGGTCGCGGCGGTATAGGCCAGATCCCCGAATGACGCGCCCGCCGAGTCGATTTCGTCGGCCCAACGCCGGGCGCTGTCGGTGAGGGCTGTTTCGTCGCGTGCGGACAGGACGAGTACCTCCGCGGCCGGCGATTCCGGTCGCGGCGCCTGCGCCGGGTCGCCCTGCGCCAGAACGACGTGCGCGTTGGTGCCGCTCATCCCGAAGGAGCTGATCCCGATCGCCGGTTCGTGGCCGGTGCGCGGCCAGTCCCGCGCTTCGCGCACGACTTCCAGCGGCAGTGCGGCCCAGTCGATCAGCGGATTGGGTGTGTGGAAGTGCAGGCTCGGCGGTATCCGGTGGTGCTGCAACATCAGCACCGCTTTGATGACCCCCGCGACACCGGCCGCCGCCTCGGCGTGCCCGATATTGGTCTTCACCGACCCGATGAGCAGCGGCTGCGTGCGGCCCGCCCCATACACCTCGGCCAGCGCGGTGGCCTCGATCGGATCACCGAGCGGGGTGCCGGTGCCGTGTGTCTCGACATAGTCCACCGCGGCAGGCCGCACGCCCGCCCTCTCCAAAGCGTCGGTGATGACGCGTTGCTGGGCCGGGCCGTTGGGCGCGGTGAGACCGTTGGATCGGCCGTCGTGATTCACCGCGACGCCACGCACCACGGCCAGCACTCGATCGCCGTTGCGGCGGGCCTGCGACAGCCGGGTCAGCACCAGCACGCCACAACCATCGGCGCGGACGTAGCCATTGGCGTCGGCGTCGAACGCACGCGACCGTCCGTCGGGCGAGAGCGAGGCCAGACGGCAGAAACCGATGGTGGTCTCCGGCGCCAGTTGGAGGTTGACTCCACCCACCAGTGCCAGATCGCAACGGCCCGTACGCAATCCGTCCGAGGCGGCTTGCAGCGCCACCAGCGACGAGGAGCATGCCGTATCCAATGTCATCGCCGGACCTTGCAGTCCGAGGACATAGGCCAAGCGCCCGGCCGCCACGCTCGGCGCCGAACCGATCACCGAGTACGCGCCGATCGCGGTCGGCTGGGCGGCGCGCGTCGGTGTTGCCGGATACTCGCTGAAACATAGTCCGACGAACACGCCGGTGCGGCTGCCCGCCAGCGTGCCGGGTGCGCGGCCCGAGCGCTCCAGCGCCTCCCAGCTGGTCTCGAGCAGCAGGCGTTGCTGCGGGTCCATCGCGCGCGCCTCCGCCGCGCCGATACCGAAGAACGCGGGATCGAATTCGTCGGCGCCGTCGACGAAACTGCCCCAGCGGGTGTACATCGTGCCCAAAGCCGCCTGGTCGGGGTCGTAGTAGGCGTCGATATCCCAGCGCTGCGGCGGCACCTCGGTGATCGCGTCACGTCCGTGCCACAGCAGGTCCCAGAATTCTTCCGGTGTGCGCACCCCGCCGGGGAAACGGCAGCTCATCCCGACGATGACGATCGGGTCGTCGGTGGGCTGGTCGCTTCCGGACGCGCCTTCGGCCGAAATGTTCCCCTCCACTGACTGTTCTCGCGGCCCCGGCACCGGAAGTTGGTGCGTGGACGTGACAGCGGAGTAAGTCGCGGGCGTGACCAGAGGGTGCGGCGTGGGCGCGGCCGCAGAGTGTGGCGTGGGCGGAACCGCAGAGTGCGGCGCGGACGCGACCGGAGGTTGCGGCGTGGGTGGGACTGCGAAGTGTGGCGCAGCCGGAACCTCAGACTGCGGCGCGGCCGAAACCTCAGACTGCGGCGCGGACGGAACCGGAGGCACGTGATCGGCGGTTTCGTGCTCGCCTCCAGTGGAGGCGACCGCTCCCTTTCGGTGCAGGAACCGCGCGATGTCACGCACGGTCGGGTAGTCGAAGACGAGCCCGGCCGGCAACGGCATCCCCACCTCGGTGGCGAGCGCGGCACGCAACTCCATCCCCGTGAGGGAGTCGACCCCGGTGTCGTGCAATGGCACCTCCGGATCGAGTTCTCCAGCCCTGTCCAGTACGCGCATCGCGACGCGCTGCACGAGCGCCTCCATGGCGGCGAGGTCGTTCGACGCCACCGGCGGCTCCGATGCCCGTGTGGTCTCCGGTCGGGTTCGCAGCGGCGCTGCCATCGCGACGCCCGGCGCCCGGTGCGCATACCACCGTTCCGGCACGAATTCGAAGACGCCCGGAGCAGTGCTGTCGTGCCGAAGGAGGTGCTCGAGCGCCGCGGCCGCATCGTCCTGATACAGCGGCGGCAGACCGCGCCGCACGAGCCGCGCGGTGACATCGGACCGATCGGCGGCCATACCCACATCCGCGAACGGTCCCCACCCGATGCTCAGCGCGGGCAGTCCCTCGGCCCGCCGCCGCCAGGCCAGCGCGTCCAAGGCGGCGTTGGCCGCGGCGTAGTTCGCCTGACCCGGGGTGCCGAGCAGGCCCGCCACCGAGGAGTAGGTGACGAAAAGTTCCAATGGCTGGTCTCGGGTGAGTTCATCGAGGTGACGCGCCGCGTGATACTTGGGCCCGAGCACGGTCTCGAACCTCGACCAGTTCTGCTCGGTCACCACGCCGTCGTCGAGCACTCCCGCGCAGTGGATCACGCCGCGCAGCGGTGGGAACTCCGACTCCGCGATGCCGCGCAACAGTGCCGCGACCGCCGCACGCTCGCTGATATCCGCCTGCCGCGCCGTCACACCGACTCCGACGGCGCGCAGCGATTCCAGCAGCCGCTCCCCGGCCGCGTCCGGTGCGCGTCTGCCGACCAGCACCAAGTGCCGGGCGCCACGGTCGGCCAGCCACCGTGCGGCCGCCGCACCGAGGCCACCGAACCCTCCGGTCACCAGGTAGGTGCCCTCGGGCAACCGGTCCCCGCGCGCGGCGGGGCTATCCCTGGCGAGCAAGACGACGCGACCTGGATGATTTCGTTGCGACATGGCGCGGAACGCCTCGGCGGCACCGTCGATGCCGTGCACCGCGTGCGGCAGCGCAGTCAGTGCACGCTGTTCGAACAGGTCCATCACGCCGCGCAGGATCGCGCCGAGCCGCCGCGGGCCGACAGCGGCCGGATCGAACGGCCGATGGTCGACATCGTCGCGCCGGTGAACCGTGCCGGTCTGTACCGGATCGATGACCTCGACGAATCGACCGCCTGCGCGCAGGATCTCGGAGGCGTGCGCGGAAAAGCCGTCCCCCAAGCTGTCGACGACGACATCCACTCCGCGCCCCGCGGTCGCCGCCCGAACGCGTTCGCCCACCTCGTCGCCGCGCCAGGTATCGATCCGCGTGACCGGCAGACGCGCGCTCTCAGCCCAGCGACACAGCGCGGCGGTCGCGAGCACCTGCGCGCCGACGTGCGAGGCCAGCTGGACCGCGGCCATGCCGATGCCATCTGCGGAGGCGTTGACGAGCACACGGTCCCCCGCGCGCAGCTCACCGAGGTCGAACAGCGCGTGCCAGGCGGCGGTGAAGGAGTACGGCACGGTCGCGCCTTCAGCGAAGGAAAGGTGATCCGGCAGTCGGGCCACCATGCCCTCGTTCACCGTCACGTGACGAGCGAAACCGTCAGTGGTCAAGGCGACAACACGGTCACCCATAGCGAGTCCCTCGACGCCGGCGCCGACCGCGGTGATCCGGCCCGCGCATTCCGAGCCCAACGGCAGCACACCTTCTGGATGTATGCCCGAGGCCACCCACAGGTCGTGAGCGTTGAGACCGGTCGCGGCGACAGCGATTTCGACCTCATCGGACGCCGGTGCGCGCCGCGTTGCGGACATCAACCGCATCCGGTCGAAGTCGCCGGAGCGGTCCGCGACCAACCGGTAGTCGTCGGCGGGCGCGAGGCCGTCGGCGAGACGAGCTGTCAGCCAACGGCCGTCCCGAATCGCGAACTCTCCGGTGCGATCGCCGAGCAAGCCGTCGACGATCGGTGCGCTGTCGACGGACGATCCGGCGGACAGATCCAGCAAGCGACACCCGAACTCGGGGTGCTCGGTGGCCAGTGTGCGCCCGAAGCCCCACAACAGTGCCTGATCGGGATCCGGCCGGTCGGCCGCTGCGACGCGTTGGGCGTTCACCGTCAGCAACCACAGCGCGGCAGGACGGTGCGCCCCCGAATCCAGCGCACGGGTCAAGCGCAAGGCGGCTTCGATACGAGTCTGCGGGGACGCCGACGTCCACGCGAACACGACACCATGGAACGGACGCGTGGTCATCGACGAAACGGTGTCTGCCGCGTGCTCGTCCTCTGGGCGAACAACCACGGTTTCGATGCCGCGTGCGCCCAGTCCGGCGGCGACGGCAGCACCGACCGGCCCGTCACCGAAGACCAACCAGCGACCTGCCGGGTGCTCTCTCGCCGAGGCTCCACTTTCGACGGGAACCCATTCCAGGTGGTGCAGCAGACGTCCGAGCCTGGACGAGTCGGCCGCGACGGCTGTCGATACGGCATCGGGTTTCGCGCTGAGCAGGCTCACCCCCCGCAAAGCGGCGAGCGGTCGCCCGGACGCCGAGTGCAGCGTGGCGTCACCGACGATGACGCGCGCACTGCGTTCGGTCACCCGCACCCGGCAGCGGACGATCGATTCTCCGAGCGCCGGACCGCCGAAGAATCGAGCACGACCGATCTCGGAGGGCAAAAACATCTCTTCGCCTCCGTTGGCGGTCACCACGATGCTGTGCAGGCAGGCATCGAGCACGATCGGGTCGAGCACGGATGTGCCGTTATCCGGCAGGCGGAACCCGGCCTCGGACTCGGTGTCGCTGATCCGCCGGAAGTCGAGGGCGCAGCGGTAGTCGGGGCCCAACTCGAGGCCCAGCCCAGCCACGGTGTCGTAGTAGGCGGGCCAGACCCGCGCGTCCGAATCACTCGTCACACCATCGTGCGAATCGACCGAATCATCGCCTGCGGCAATGAGAGTCGCCGTCGCAAAGTCCGTCCGAGCATCGCCGGGGCCGACGATGCGCACGTCGTAGCCGACCGTGCCGGGTTCGAGCACGACCCGCACCACCGCTTCGGCGGTGACCTCCAGCGGCTTGATCAATCGCAGCCCGGCGACCTCCCACTTCCCAGGCAACCGAGCGGCGATCTCGTTCAACCGAACGCACAACCACGCCGCGGGTACCGTCGGCACGCCACGCAGCCGGTGCCCGTGGAACATCTCCGGTGCCAGCCGCAAGGGGTGCGACGGCCCGGTGTCCTCCGAGCGCGGCTCGAGCTCCAGCCAGTGCCGTTTGCGCTGGAACGGATACGTCGGCAGGTCGACACGGCGCCACGGGCGACCGGAATACACCGTCGCCCAGTCGATCTCGTCCCCCGCGACATACCGGCGACCCAGCTCGACCGAACCACTCGTCGCCTCGACGACCGAACCGCTCGCGGTCGCTCCCGAGGCGACATCCTCGAGCGCGGCGCGCAACTGCGCGGCGGTATCGAAGCCGATCGCGACGCGCTCACCGAAATGTGTACGGCCGATGGCGGCGGACGCGCACACATCCAGCAATGCCGTCTCCGGATGGGCGGCCAGCAAATCGCGGTAGCGAGCCGCCAGCGCACGCAGGGCCTCGGCGCTCTTCGCCGACAACACCAGCAGGTAGGGCCCGGAATCGGTCACCGCACCGGCTTCGGAGACCTGAGGCGCTTCTTCGATCACCACGTGCGCGTTCGTCCCGCTGATCCCGAACGCGCTCACCCCCGCCCGCCGCGGTCGCCGCGAACGCCGCCACGGGCGCTCCTCGGCGACGACGCGGACCGCGATCGAATCCCAATCGATGTGCGGATTGCCCGACCGGAAGTGCAGCGAGGCGGGAATGCGCTCGTGCCGCATCGACTCGATCACCTTGATGATGTTGGCGATGCCCGCCGCCGCCTGGGTGTGGCCGAGATTCGACTTCACCGACCCGATCCACAGCGGCGCGGCCTCGGTGCGGTTTTCGCCCAGCACCGAGGCGAGGGCGTGCACCTCGATCGGGTCGCCGAGCGCGGTGCCGGTGCCGTGCGCTTCGATGTACTCGATGTCACCCGCCTCGACCGCCGCGTCCGCCAGCGCCGCACGAATGACTCGTTCCTGCGCCGGACCATTCGGCGCGCTCAATCCCTGACTGCGACCGTCGGAATTGACCGCCGATCCGCGCACCAGCCCCAGCACCCGATCGCCGTCGCGCTGGGCGTCCGCCAACCGCTTGAGCACGAGCATCCCCGCCCCGTCACTCCAGACCACCCCGTCGGCACGCGCGTCGAAGGTCTTGCACCGGCCGTCGGCGGCCAGGCCGCGCGCCCGCGCGAAGTAGATGTCGAGCGAGGGCGTGAGCACCACGGTGGCACCGCCGGCCAACGCCAGATCGCATTCGCCGCTGCGCAGACTGCGCACCGCCGCATGCACCGTCACCAGCGACGAGGAGCACGCGGTGTCGATGGTGAGGCTCGGACCGTTCACGCCGAGGAAGTACGACAGCCGCCCGGAGGCGACGCTCGACAGATTGCCGGTGCCGAACCAGGCGTCGGGCGCGACACCGGCCCGCGCCATCCGTTCGGCGTAGTCATTGGACATCAGACCGACGAAGACGCCGGTCCGGCTGCCTTCCAGTCGGCTCGCGGGATAACCGGCATGTTCCAAGGCCTCCCACGACGTTTCGAGCAGCAGCCGCTGCTGCGGGTCGAGCATCCGCGCCTCGCCGACGGAGATGTCGAAGAATCCGGCATCGAAATCCTCGACACCGTCGACGAAGCCGCCCCACCGCGTGTAGGTCTTGCCCTCGGCGTCCGGGTCCGGATCGAAGACGGCGTTCACATCCCAGCGCTGCGCGGGCACCTCGGTCACCGCGTCGGTTTCGGTAGTGAGCAAGTGCCACAGGTCGCCAGGGCCGCGCACGCCACCGGGATAGCGGCAGCCCATGCCGATGATCGCGATGGCGTCGGCGTAATCGTCGGCGGTAGCGCTCGGTTCGCGCGCTGTGAGCTGCGCCACGTTCGGTGTACTAGGTGTAACCGGAAGTTCGGGTGGGTATACCGGGGGCGTGAGCTGCTCAGAGGTGCGCGTGGTCGGTCGCTGTGCGGCTTGTGCTCGACCCGTGCGACCGGGCGCTGACTTCGCATCGAGCCGGGCGATCTCCTCGGACACCGCGGCGACGGTCGGATGATCGAACAGCAGGGTCGCCGGAAGACGTACTCCCAGATCAGCGGAGAGCGCGTTGCGCAGCTCGACGGCCATCATCGAATCCAGCCCGAGTTCCCGCAGGGGCGTGCGGTCGGAAACGGCTGTCGTGCGGCCGAGTGCGGTCATGGCGTGGGTGCGCACCAGATCGAGCAGCTCGCCGGGCTCACGCGAGGTTCGAACATCCTGCGAGTCGCCCTGGTCGATCGCCTCCCGCTCCGCCGGAACGGCCGTGACGGTGGGGAATACCGCGACGACTCCTTCGGCCGACAGCAGCGAACGCAGCGCTCGAACACCGTCCTCGGCCGCCAGTTCGGCGACGCCGTGGCGTGCCCACGCTCGGCGGGCCGTGTCGCTCAGTCCTGCGGCCATGCCGGTACCCGCCCACGGACCCCAGGCGATGCTCACCGCAGGCAGCCCTTGCGCCGCACGCAGGCGGGCGAGGCCATCGAGATACGCGTTCGCCGCGGCGTAGTTGCCCTGCCCGGCCGTGCCCACCACGGCGCTGAGCGAGGAGAACAGCACGAACAGATCCGGCGACCTGTCCGCGGTCAGCTCGTGCAGGTGCCAAGCGCCGCCGACCTTTCCCGCGAAGACCCGATCGATGTGGCCCGGGGTCTGCTCGATCAGCAGGGCGTCGTCCAGAACACCCGCGCAATGCACCACCCCGGCCAGCCTCGGAAGCTCATGACCGAAGCGAGCGATCAGCCGGGACAACGCCTCCCGGTCTTCTACGTCGACCACCGCGGTCTCGACATCCGCCCCCGAGGCCGCGATCCGCGCCATCTCCTGCTCGTCTTCCGGGCCAGGGGCGCTGCGACCGGCGAGCACGACCATGCCCGCACCGGCCTCCGCCAGGATGCGCGCGGCGGTCGACCCCAGCGCTCCACGACCGCCCGTGATCAGATACGCCCCGCCACGATCCAGCTGAGGCACTGCCCCGAGTTCATCGGAGGGCCGCATCCGCATCGTGTAGCGGTGGCGTCCGCGCAAAGCGATCGCGAACTCCGCCGCATCGGAACGGATTTCGCTCACCAGGCGGTGGTCGTCGCAGCGCGCGCCGTCGGGCAGATCGATCAGGCGACAGCGCAACTCGGGAAGCTCGGTGCGCACCACCGCGCCCAGTCCCCACAGGGTCGCGGCGGCCGGGCGCACGGATTCGCCGGACAGTGCTCCGGTTGCCCCGACGGTCACCAGGTACAGCGGCGCGTCGGTGACTGCCCGAGCCATCCGCTGCACAGCATTCAAAGCGAATCGCGTTTCCACACGCGCCGCTTCGGCAGTGTCGTCCGCATCGGCATCGGACAGATAGATCACTGCCCGCTCGCCGGGCCACCGGGCCGGGTCGGTCGTGCGCTCCACTGCCACCGCATCGGTGCCCGCGGCACGCAAGGCGGCGGCGAGCCGGTCGGCCTGTTGCCCGACGCCGATCACCAACACGGCGGCAGGGCCCGGTCCGGTCGGCGACACCACGGCGGATTCCCAGAGCGGGCGGTGAGTGAGGCCGGACATGCGATCCCGATCCTGCGATTGCCCGGCAGTGCCGGACTCGGCGAACCATACGTCTTCGATATCGCAGACCACCGCGCCGGCGGTATCGAAAACAGTGATACGAACCGTGCGGCCGGTGCGCTCGGCCAGCGCCCACGCAGTGGCGCCCGCGTTCACGCTGGACAAACGCAAACGGCCGATCCCGATCGGCAGTCGAGCCGTGTCGCTGTCCCTGGACACCAACGCGAGACCGGTTTGCACCGCAGCATCCAGCAGACAGGGCAACCAGGCGTCTGGTTCGTCGGCCAGTGCCGCCGGGCGTTTCAATTCGGCCAGCACGCTGCCCGCGCCCAGCTGCAACCGCGAAAGCCAGCGAAATCGTGGACCGAACGTCAATCCGGCGTCCGCGCAGCGACGGTAGAAGTCTTCGACATCCCATTCGGTGGTCGGCGCGAGCCGCGCCGCGGAGAGTTCGCCGTGGTCGCGCGTGCCACCCGCGGCGGCGCGAACCGCTGCGGATACCGCGGTGACACTGCCGTTGTCGACGTGAAAGCGCACTTCGGTGCGGTCACCCGCGACGGACACGTGCGGCTCGGCCAGTTCCTCCAGCGGTACCGGCCGGGCGGCGACGAAATCGACCAGCTCGTCGCCGGCGCCTCCGGCCGCACGCAATGCGCGCAGCGCCAGTTCCGCCGCGGGCACCACCGCCCGGTCCCGAAACCGGTGCTCGGCAAGGTATCCGGTGCGCGCAGCGGTGCCCGCGATCGGCACAGTGACCCGCTCTCGCTCGAAAGGATAGGTGGGCAGACCGTTGCGCCGCCGCGCGTCCGGGGGCACCACCGAGGTCCACTCGACCTCCGCGCCGGCGCAGTACAGCGCGCCGAGACCGGTCAGCAGCACCTCATCGTCGGTGGCCGCGCGGCGCATACTCGGCAGCCACAAGGCATCAGGATCGGCGTGCCGCCCGAATTCCAGCAGCACCGGATGCGGTCCCACCTCGAGGTAAGCGTCCACGCCCAACTCGGCGGCCGCGCGCACGCCCTCGGCGAAACAGACGGTGCCGCGAGCGTGCGCACGCCAGTACGCGGCATCCAGAGGGCCTTCGAGCCGCGCGCCGGTCACGTTCGACACCAGAGGAATCGCCGCCACGCGCGGGGCGGGCACCAACTCGGCAACCCGGGCCTCGAAGTCCGCCAGCATCGGCTCCAACAGCGGCGAGTGGAACGCCGTCGTGCCGGGCAACCGCACCGTGCGGATCGACCGCTCCTCAGCGGCTCGCATCACCCGCTCCACCGCGTCCGCCGCGCCGGAGACGACGAATTGTCCGGGGCTGTTGACCGCGGCCACCGACACACTCGCCGCGAGTTCCTCCCACAGCGTTCCGAATTCCTCGGGTGCGGCGAAGACCGCCGCCATCGCCCCGCCCCGGGGCACCGCTTGCATCAACCGACCGCGTTCGGCGGCCAGTCGCAACCCGGCGTCGAGGTCGAACACCCCCGCGACCGTCGCCGCGACCAGTTCACCGAGGCTGTGTCCCAGCACGACATCGGGTCGAATGCCGAACGCCGCCCACAGTTCGGTGCACGCCCACTCGATGGCGAACAGAGCCGGTTGCGCGTACTCGGTGCGGGTCAGCTTCTCCTCGTTCGCCTCGAACAGCAGCGGCCGCAGACGGATTCCGCCCGGAAGCGGTCCGAGCAACTCGTCACAGCGGTCGAGCGCCGCGCGGAAAGCCGGATATCTGCGGTCGAGTGCCGCACCCATCCCCGCATACTGTGCGCCTTGTCCGGTGAACAGCATCGCGATCCGCGGCTTGCCCGCAATCGAGTCCGTCGATCGAGGTGAAGGTTCT
Source organism: Nocardia sp. NPDC041819 (assembly GCF_055590505.1). Taxonomy (NCBI): domain Bacteria; kingdom Bacillati; phylum Actinomycetota; class Actinomycetes; order Mycobacteriales; family Nocardiaceae; genus Nocardia; species Nocardia sp. NPDC041819. The sequence continues at coordinate 167,345 of NZ_JBVJAP010000007.1, forward strand.
GCGAGCCGGCGCGCGGCCTCCTCGGCCGTTCGCGCCACGACCGCGCGACGGTGCACGAAATGCGTGCGTCCCAGCGCCGCGGTGGCGGCGGCATCGGCGAGCGGCACCTCCGGTCGCTCCAACTGCTCGGCGTAGCGGCGAGACAGGATGTCGAGCGCGGACGGGGTACGTGCCGAAAGAGCGAGCAGCGCCGGTCCTTCCGGGTCCGCACGCGCATGTGGTGCGGGCGCCTGCTCCAGCACCACATGCGCGTTGGTGCCCGCGAAACCGAACGAGCTCACGCCCGCCAGCCGCGTCCGCTCCGTGCGCGGCCAGATGACATCGCTGGTCGGCAGCGCCAGCGCCGTGCCGTCGAGCGTGATCTTGGGATTCATCGTGGCGAAATCGTGCTGACGCGGAACGCGTTCGTGCTCGAGTTGCAGCACCACCTTGATCAGCCCGGCGACGCCCGCGGCGGCCTCGAGGTGACCGATCTGCGACTTCACCGACCCCAGCAGGCACACCGACCCATCCGCCCGCGGCGCACCGAGAACCTGCGACAGCGCCTCGATCTCGATCGGATCGCCCAGCGGTGTACCGGTGCCGTGCGCCTCCACGTAACCGATCTCGTCGGCGGCACATCCGGCGTCGGTCAGCGCGTCGCGCAGCAGTTCGCGCTGGGCCGTCGGGTTCGGCGCGGTCAGCCCCATGGAACGACCGTCGTGGTTCACACTCGAGCCGCGGATGAGCGCCCTGATCGCGTCGCCGTCGGCGATCGCTCGCGAAAGCGGCTTCAGAACAACGATTCCCGCGCCCTCGCCGCGCACATACCCGTTGGCGCGAGCGTCGAAAGGACGACAGTGCCCGTCCGGGGAAAGCGCACCCATGCGGGCCAGCGCCTCCGACGTGAGTTCGGATTGCAGCAGATTGACCCCGCCCGCCAACGCCACCTCGCACTCCCCCGCCCGCAGGCTGCGACATGCCTGATGCACCGCCACCAGCGATGACGAACACGCCGTGTCGATCGCCACGGCGGGACCGCGCAACCCCAGCACATAGGACACCCGCCCGGCGACGATGCTCGACATCGTCCCGGTGAGCGTGTGCGCGTCCACCGAACTCACCCAATCCGGTGTGATCGTGCGCTGATACTCCTGCCAGCTGACGCCCAGGAAGACGCCGGTGCGGGCCGCTGCCGGAGTGTCCGGTGCCAGCGCCGCGTCTTCCATTGCCTCCCAGGCGACTTCGAGCGCCAGCCGCTGCTGCGGATCCATCGCCGCCGCTTCGCGTGGCGCGATGCCGAGGAACTCGGCATCGATGGCATCGATGGGACCGGTCAGCAGGCCCGCCCGCCGCCGTGCTCGCCGCGGAGCGGAATCCGCTACCGCCCAACGGCTTTGCGGCGCCTCGATGATCGCGTCGCGGCCCGAGGACAGCAGTTCCCAGTACTGCCGCGGTGTTTCCGCACCGCCGGGAAAACGGCAGCCGATACCCACGATGGCGATCGGCTCGCGCTGCGGCCGCGCCTCCAACTCCTGTATCCGGCGGAGCGCCCGCGTCAGCAAGACCCGTAGGTCATACCCATCATCCGACATCTGCGCTGCCACCCACATCTTGCAAAAGTTGTGACGTGGAACATACGACGGGCCCGGTTATGCGTCAATTGCACAGGGTGTGCACAAAAGTAACCGAAGTTACCAACTAGTAGCTTGATCTTCCGCTGAACGATGTTGCCCGGGTGAAACATTCACTTTTGAAGGATTCACCTCAGGGCTCCTGATGTACTCGCGGCGCCCCGATCCGATCGATCCGGTCCCGTCCCCAGGCGCCCAGCGGCTCCAGTGCCGCGTTGAGCGCGACGCCGATCTCGGTCAGCCGGTACTCCACGCGCGGCGGCACTTCGCGGTAGACGGTCCTGCTCACGATCCCGTCCTCCTCCAGCTCCCGCAGCTGCTGGATCAGCATCTTCTCCGAGACCCCCGGCAGCCCCTTGCGCAGCTCGCCGAAGCGCCGCACGCCGTGGTTCTCCAGCTCCCAGAGAATCAGCGCCTTCCACTTGCCGCCGACCACATCCATCGCGGCATCGATACCGCAGAAGTACGGCCCCGATCGCTTCGCACCCACCGTCCACCTCACTACCTGCTCACAAACCAATTGGTAAGTACCGGACTAAATAGTAGGTACTTGCCTCTCCGCCGGGCAACGAGCACTCTTGGTCACAGCGCGCTGACCAGGACGTTTCTCGAACCCAAGGAGTTGAACCCGCAATGGCGGAGACCACGAAGACCCCGGTGACCATCCTGGGACTCGGTGCGATGGGCCAGGCGCTGGCCGCCGCATTCCTGAAGGCCGGCGTGCCGACAACCGTCTGGAACCGCACCCGCGGTAAAGACGCCGAACTCCTCGCGGCCGGAGCCGCCACCGCCGCGACCGTCACCGAGGCGATCGGCGCCGACGGCCCGATCATCGCCGTACTGCTCGACCACGCCTCGGTGCGCGCCACCCTCGACCCGGTCGCCGCCCGACTGGCTGGACGACAACTGATCAACCTGACCAGCACCGCCCCCGGCGAAGCTCGCGAACTCGCCGCCTGGGCGGCCGGACACGACTGCGACTACCTCGACGGCGGAATCATGGCGGTGCCACCCATGATCGGCCAACCCGGCGCCTCCATTCTCTACAGCGGCTCCCGGACGGTCTTCGACGCACACCGCGAAACCCTCGAATTGCTCGCTGCCGCGGAATACTTCGGCGAAGACGCGGGCTTCGCCTCGACCTACGACTTCGCCCTGCTCGCCACCATGTACGCCATGTTCGGCGGCTTCCTGCACGGCGCGGCCATGGTGCGCTCCGTCGGTGTCCCCGCCGCCGAATTCGGCCGACGAGCCGCCGCGTGGGTCGGCGCCATGGCCCAGTCCTTGCCACATCAGGGGGCCGTCATCGACACCGCCGCCTACACCGACCCGGTCCAATCCATCGCGTTCCACAAAGCCGCACTTGACGCGATAAACCGCGCCAGCCGCGACGCGAACGTCACCCTCGACTTCGTCGCCCCCTTGAAAAACCTTCTCGACCGTCAGGTCGCCGACGGTCGCGGCGCGCTGGGATTCGAACGAACATTTGAAGAACTCCTCTGACCCGCACGTCAGGCTTTGAATTCCGCGATCGCCCGCGCCCAAACGATGCAGCATCGCTTCAGCTATCGGTTTGCGGCGTCCCGGCGGGGGTACCGCATGCACGTCGGAAACGGGAATAGGTAAGGAATCTGCCATGAGCAAGCGATCCCTCAGCAAAGGTGACAAAGTGGAATGGAAGAGCCACGGCAGTACCGCCGAAGGCGAGGTGGAAGAGGTGGTCACATCCGACACCGAAGCTGCCGGTCGGACCGTCCGGGCATCCGAGGAAGATCCGCAGTACCGCGTGCGCAGTGCGAAAAGCGGTCGTGACGCGGTGCACAAACCCGACGCTCTTCATCGGCAGGACGATTGAAATCATGACGACAGACAAGAAGGGCACGCGTGCGGAATTCGACAACATCGTCAATATGACGGCCAAAGAACTACGTCGTTGGCTCGACACCGACGAGTCGAAGTCGGTCGGACAGAAATCGGATGGCGGCGGCGAGTCGACCGGGCACAGGAGCGGACGCCGCATCGTGGACATCCTCGAGAAGATGCCCTTGCGCTCGTAGCGCAGATCAGCCGGTGGTAGCCGGCGAGTCAGGAGTTGTCCGCTCGATCACCCAACAGTGGCGGCGAGCGGAGTGCGGCAATGACTTTCGGCAGTTCGGCCCTGCGGCAGGAGAGCGCCCGATGCGGTGGCTGGACGGCACAGTCGCCGACCCGGCGCGGGATCGTTGAGGAGCGTCCCGGCCGGATCGAGGACGCGATTCACTCGATGCGGACGATGCTCTTGCCGTGGGTCACTCCGCCGGCCAGGTTCGCGATCGCGGTCTCGACGTCGGCGAGGGTGTATTCGGCGGTGATATCTACGCGCACAGAGCCGTCGGCGACCAGCGCCATCGCGTGAGCGGCACTGTCGGCGAGCCGCTGCGGGTGGGTCTGGCCTGCCAGATTGCTGTTGTAGGTCATCAGCGACTGACCACGCATCAGCAGATCGTTGGCCGACACGGTGACCGGCTCGAAAGTGGCGATGTTGCCGTAGACCACGATCCGGCCGTGCGCCGCGAGCCGGGCGAGGCTCGCGACCCGAGTGGGCCCGCCGATCGGGTCGAGAATTACGTCGAAGCTCTCCTCACCCAAGACGTCGGGGAATTGTTCACGCTCGAGCACCTCGTGATAGCCGAACCGGCGCGCGTAATCGAGCTGACCGGCGTTGCCGACGACGCCGACAATCCTCTCCGCGCCCGCGGCGGCGGCGAATTGCCCGGCCAGCGACCCGACACCACCAGCGGCGGCATGGATCAGGACGCTGTCCCCCTTCCGTACTCGGGCGACGGTATCGACCAGGTCGTACGCGGTCGGAGTCACCCAGCCGAACGCGCCCGCGGTGCGTGCGTCGACGCCCGAGGCATTGATCGCCAGCACCGCCGGTGCGGTCACGACCTCGGCGTAACCGCCCCCGCCCACCAGCGCCACGACCTGCTCGCCGATCCTGTCGTCGTCCACGCCCTCCCCCACCGCGATGATCTCGCCCCCGACTTCGAAGCCCGGTACGAACGGGCGCGGAATCGGGAAATGCCCCGCGCGCACCAGCACGTCGCCGTACTGCACGCCCGCATAGGCAACACGGATGGCGACCTCACCCCGTCCGGCCACAGGCTCATCGGTCTCCGAGATCCGGAAAGTGTCATCGGTGTCCAGCACAACAGCCTTCATCACATACAACCTTCTATGTTGACTCAGTATCCTGATACAGGAACCTACTCAGTATCAGGTACCTGAGTCAACTTAGGGAGTTGTGTCATGGGCGATGTGCCTGTCGAGGAATACGTGTGCACCCGGCTACGCCGCGCGGAGCAAGCGCTTATGGCCCACCACGAAACGGTGCTGCGCGGCTACGGGCTCACCATGACCCAATACACGGTGCTGCTGACCCTGTCCCGCGAAAACGCCATGTCCGGCGCCCAACTGGCTCGCGCGTGCGGAGTCACCCAGCAGAGCATGGCCACCGTCCTGACCGGCATGCAGAGCAAAGGACTCATCGACCGGCAACCGTCCGCGGTGCACGCCAAAGTCCTCATCGCCACTCTCACCCCGGCAGGCCATGGCCTGCTCGACCGTGCCTACCAGGAAGTCATCGTGCTCGAACGCGCCCTCACGGACCGCTTCACCCCCGAGGAGCACAGAAGGTTCTGCGAGTTCCTCGACCGTGCCACCGCAACCCTCGTCGAACAAACCTCGACCGGTCACGGCGGCTGACCCGGCCATAGGCGGCTACGGCCGCTGCCGCGGCTGCGACACCGAGATCCCGATCCACCTCCTTCGAGTGATTCCCACCACCCAGTGGTGCCTGGATTGCCGACGGCATCTGCCTGCCTTCGACGGTTCCCGCTCGCTGCGACGCGGGCGCGGTATCCGGCCGTCGAGGATCAGGCGACAGTGACCGGTTCGGGCAGCTCGGCGAGTTGTTCGGTCAGTTTGGCATGGATCGCGGCGACCGCGTCCCGGCCCAGCGGCAGTCGCAAGGGGGGCGTGGGAGATTCGACGGCGGCGATGATCTGCTGTGCCGCATGGACGGGATCTCCGTACACATTCGGGTCGAGGTCGGCCAGACGCTCGCGCGCCGCCTCGACGCTGGCGGCGTAGTCGGGGTGCTGGACACTTCTTTGGACAGGCCTTCGTTCATACCTTCCACGGCGAACTCGGTGGCCGCGTAGAGACCCAAACCCGGCGAGGGGGCCGCGACACCCGCCACCGATGAGATCTGCACGATATGGCCGCGCTAGCGCTCCCTCAGCACTGGCAGACAGCCGTATGCGTGATCAGGTCCATCCGGTCGCGGCGAGCAGCAGCAGGGCGGAGATGGCGAGCACCAGGCCGAGGATGCCGCCGTAGAGCAGCGGGCGCGGGCCGGTGGCGCGCATGCGCCGCCAGTCCAGCGAGGCGCCGACGGCGGCCAGCACCGCCGCGACCAGCCAGCCGCTCACCGCGGTGGACATGACAGTCCACCTCACGGGCAGCACCCCGGTTCCGGCGATCACCGAGGCGGCGAGGAACAGCACAACGAACAGCGGGATGGTGCGCCACATCGGGGCTGTTCCAGCGGCGTCCCGGCGGGGCACGCGGCACTCGGTGAAGTGCAGCCCGATGCACAGCGGCACGATCATGAGGCTGCGCGCCAGTTTGACGATCACCGCGAACGACGCGGCCACCGGTCCGAACGCCACACCGGCGGCGAGCACCGAGGAGGTGTCGTTGATCGCGGTGCCTGCCCACAGACCGAACGCCTGCTGCGAGAGGTCGAGGATCCGTCCCAGTGGCGGATAGACGAGCACCGCAACGATATTGAAGACGAAGATGGTGCCGAGCGCGTACGCCACCCGGTCCCGTGCGGGCGCGATGACCGCGGTGACCGCCGCGATGGCGGATGCTCCGCAGATGGTGGTGCCCGCCGCGATCAGGATCTCCGACTCGCGGTGCAGTGCGAGTAATCGGCCCACGAACACCGCCGCGACCGCGCCTGCCAGCAGCGTGCCCAGTAGCACGACTGCGGTGTCGCGTCCGACGGTGAGTACCGCGTCGACGGGCAGGTCCAGGCCGAGCAGCACGACGGCGCAGGCGAGCACGCGATCGCGGGTGAACGCCAGGCCGGGCGCGAACCGCCCGGTATCGGTGCCCCCGCCGCGCACGAGCGCGCCGATGAGGATGCCGGCGGTGAGGGCGGTCACCGGCGCGCCGACCGCTGGAACGAGGCGCCCGGCGACGGTGGACAGAGTAGCGAGGAACGCGGCCAGCGCCAGGCCGGGGACGAATCGGTGCAGCGTGTTCACCTGCCCGATGGTGGCCGCAGCGGCGCTTGCCTGGTAGACCGCGATTCCCACCGACGTCATAAGCTCGGCTTATGACTTTGGGCCCTGAAACTCCCGATCTCACCGTGCTGGACCTGATGGTCTCGGTGGCGGAGACAGGCAGTCTGGGCGCGGCCGCGCGCAGGCAGGGGATCAGCCAGCCTGCGGCCAGCATGCGGATCAGTGCGCTGGAGCGCCGGTTACGGCTGCGGCTGCTCGATCGCGGCCCGACCGGTTCGGCGCTCACCGACGCGGGTCGCACCGTGGTCGAGCACGCGCGGACGGTTCTCGCGGCAGCGCATGCGTTCACGAACGCCGTCGCGGGTCTGCATGCCGAGCGGGCGCCGCGGGCGCGCATCGCGGCCTCCAAAACTATCGCCGATCACCGTATTCCACAGTGGCTGGCGGCCCTGCGGACAGTCCGGCCGGACGCCGTGGTGGCGCTGGAGGTCGGCAACAGCCGTCAGGTGGAGGCCATGGTGCGCGAAGGCGCGGCGGACATCGGTTTCGTCGAGGGCCCACACCCTCCAGCTGGTCTGAGTGGCCGGGTGCTGGGCACCGACGACCTGGTCGTCATCGTGGGGCCGGACCATCCGTGGGCGCGCCGCACCGAGCCGGTCACGCTTCGCGAACTGGCCGCAACCCCGCTGCTGTGGCGAGAGCCAGGGTCCGGTACTCGCGATACGGTGTGGGAGATCATCGCCGCGCACTGCACGCCCGCTCCCCCAGCCGCGGAACTCGGTTCCGCCGCAGCCATTCTCGGCGCGGTCCGAGGCGCGATGGCGCCCGCGGTGCTCAGCGCTCTGATCGCCGGACCCGAGCTGACCGCGGGCCGGGTGGCGCGGGTGCCCGTCGCGGACGCCGCACTGCTCACCCGCCGGTTCCGCGCCATCTGGCGCCGGGAGACCCCTCCCACGGACGCGGTGGAAGCTCTCGTGCGATGCGCGGAGCGGATCGAGCGGGCCCGCGGGGGCCTTCCCGTTCCCCCGGATCGCTGATCTGAACTACTCGGCGTCCCTCACCGCGACCTGTTCCAGCGGAACATCCGTGGGGGTAGCGATCAGTCCGGTAATCCCACGCGTTCTCGATGGGAATACCGAGTTCGTACCTGCCTGGAACTGGCAACGTAGGGGCGCTCGTATCCGCGAGCCGCAGCAAACCCCTGGCCACCGCCACACTGCGCAGCTCTCACCGACCGCGAGGAGTCGGTCGAACTCACCCACCAGCCCACCGTGCTTGTGGTGGGCGCGCCGTGGGTACTCGCCCGACGGGCAAGGACGAGGGCTGCTCGACGAGGGGTATGGGCCGTCGAAGGTCGATCATCGTCGCCGTGCGCAGTCTGCGTTCGCGCCGCATGATCGGCCCGAGTTCCGGCGCGCCGATCGATACCGTCACGGTGCAGTCACCGGGGCCCAGTGCCGCCAGCATCCCGTTGCGGACGGTGGCGGCGAGCGGCTGGAGCAGTATCGCGACGCAGAGTTCTATCGTGAACTCCCCGACCGAATTTCCGTCGACGGTGACGTCCAGGCACGGACGGTAGGTCTGGGTGATCTCGTGTTCGAACAGCGTGACCTGTTCGGTTCCACCGGCGCGGGTACGCATCGCCGCCGAGCGCAACCGGTCGTAGCGGCGCCAACCCCCGATCGCGACACTGCCCAGGTCGACCTCGAGCAGCCCATCGATGGTCTCGGCCACCTCGTGCAGCGCCACCGACCCCAGTGTCCGGGCCACGGCCGGCGCCCGGCGAAGGGCCAAGCGTTCGGCGCCCCTTTCGTGCAGGCACTCGGCCAGCTCACCCACCTCGACATCGTGCGGGGCGTTGTGGAACAGAACTGACCGAGCACTCATCGACGCTGGACTCGTCATCCGAGCACCTCCTTGACGTTCAGCCACGGCTCGCAGGCCCGCAGCCGCACCCGCACGTCCGGAGCACGGGGGACCTGGCGAACATGGATCATCGGGGGGACATCCGCGACCACCCGCACGTGTACCTGCGGAAGACGCGGATCCTTTTTGCGCGGCGCCTCATTCGGGCGTTTCCGGCGACCGCGTACAACCAGCGCCGCGGCGCCGAGGAGGAGAAGGAACCCTCCGAGGCCGAGTATGTCGCCGACGCCGGTGTCCTGATCCCTGTCCTCGGCTTGCCCCGGCGACGGTGGACGCTCGCCGGACGGCTCTGTGTTCGCGCGTTCGTCGGTAGTGGTGACCAGCCGCGCGGGGATCATCTCGATGGATGTCCGCGCGGCAACGCCCTGGGAGGCTCCGACGCACGCGGCGGAAATGGCGTGCGAACCCAGCTGGACCCCTTCGGGAACATCGACGCGCACATCGAACACGCCACCCCGTACCTGGGCAGGCGCCGATGCGGACCAGTCCGGAAAGGCCCGCACCAGGTCACAGGGCCAGCGCTCGCCCCGCACGGTGATAGCGGTGCCGAGTTCTGCGGTGGCCGGAGCGACGAGCGCGGGCGCGGGACTCTCGGACGGTACGGGGGTCGGGCCGGCACTCGATGGTCGCGCAGTTGTCCGGAGCGGTTCGCTTGTGGTGGTCGGCGGATTCGGCCTGGTCGTCGTGGTTGTCGGCTCAGGATTCGTCCCCGTGGCCGTGGGATCGGGCGTCTTGGTGGTGGTCTGCGGCTCCGTTTCCCCAGTCGAAGGCGGCGTGCTATCTGTCGGCGTGCTATCTGTCGGCGTGCTCACCGGCCACACCGGCCCCGCCGTGCTGGGCGGGACGGGCACGGTGGGAATCGGCTCCGGTGCCGCGACGGATACCGGCACGACGCCGAACAGGCCTGCTATGGCCACCGCGACAAGAAGTGCTTGCGAGTCGTTTCTCATGATCACCTCCCCCCGAGGCCGGTATGCCCTCGAGGATCCAGTCGAGTGTGGGCGCACATCGTCCTCGTCACGCGAGTAGCTACCTACCTGTTTCCCCGAGATCCGCTACGGCTTCAGCCCCTCGATAGTCGCCCGAGGAAGGATCAGCTCACCGCGTGGCCCACAATTTGACCAGCTCAGAAGACTTCTGGGGTGCTAGCGATGCCTCCGTAACCCGGTACGCCGTCACTCTCCCCGACCCGTATCGCGCTGATCGATCACCACAGGCAAATATTTGGCATTCACCGTTCGCTTGTGCACACGGGCGGTGTTCCCGGAGCAGCTTGCCTGTCGGTCCGGGCCGGCTGACGCGCCTTCGGCCGAGGCGAGCATTGGGCCCATGGCCGCGAGGGATCAAGTGCCGGCTACTCGTATTCACAGCACAACGGGTCCGATCGGCGAGCAGTCACGCGGACGGCATCCCGGTCACGCTCGGTATCCTCGGCCGCGCGGTCGAGCAGCGCTAGAGCCGCACGCCGGTGGCCCCATTGCATAGCCCAACATGCGGTCACGCACCCAACCGAACGGCGCCTCATCGACCTCCCGCCTGCACGGATAGTCATGCGACCATCCCTCCCGACATGCTCGAGAATCCGCAGGTCCAGCCGCGATTTGGTCCACGCGGAGTGATCCGATAATCTTGCTGAGCACACCGGTCCGGGTGGCGGAATGGCAGACGCGCTAGCTTGAGGTGCTAGTGCCCTTTATCGGGCGTGGGGGTTCAAGTCCCCCTCCGGACACAGAAAACGACCCATTTCTGCTACAGAAAACGTGTCAGGGCACTGCCCGGACACTCGCCCTCCGGCAGAGCCGGTGACCTGCGGTTTTACCCCTGGGCGGGGGTGAAATTGTGACCGAGAACACACTTCTACCGGTCCTCCCTGTCTTCTCCGCGGTCGATCAGCCCGCAGTCAATCGAGCGATGTGCGGTGTGCCCGGCCTGCCACTAGGCAATGTCGAGCAACCTCCCGCGCGCACGGCAGTACACAGCATCCGCCCGGTCGATTCCAACGGCCGCGTAGTCGACAAGGCCGTGCTGACCGCGTTGGATTGGCGGCCCGGTGACCAGTTGTCGTGGCGGCTCGCGGGCGGGCTGATCGTGATCAACCGCCCCGGGTACGGCCGCCGCGGTGTCACCAAATACGGGCACCTCTCGCTACCGGCGCCGGTCCGTCGCGGGGCGGGCATCCGTATCTATGACCGGGTTCTGCTGGCGGCGGACCCGCAGCAGGAGCTGCTGGTTGTCTACCCGCCGCATGTGCTCGATGAGATCCTCGCGCGCCGCTTCGCCGAAGGAGCGCACGCATGAGCGCGCGCGCCGCGGCCGACATCGCCACGATCCAGATGATGATGGAACGTCTCGGGCTCAGCATCGCCGACCTGTCGGCCGGGACCGGGTCAGCACCAGCGACACCGGCTTTCGCCGAGTACGTCCCGACAGTGCTGGCGGCGATGCCGGACGGGCGCACTCGGACGCACTACCGAACATATTGGAACAAGATTCTCGCCCAGCCCGGCTGGGCGCAGCGGCGCCTGGACGAGCCGACGACCGCGGATCTGCAGGGGTTGTGTGAGGCGATCCGCGCACAACGGGTGATCCGCCGCAGCGACCGCGGGGGCCGCGAGGTGCTGCGTCACGTGACCGACGCGTTGCGGCGGCTGTACAAGCACGCCGAGGACAACCGGGTGATCGACCCGCGCGACAACCCTGCGGTCCGGTTGACCAAGCCGAAGCGCACTCGCTCGAATCGGCGTGCGTTGCACAGCGATCTGCTGGCGCAGATCGTTCATGTCGCGGCGACCACGGGCAACGATCCGGAGTTGGATACGTTGTTGCTGCGGCTGCACACCGAGACCGGATGCCGCCGTGGTGGGGCGCTGGCGTTGCGGCCGCAGGATCTGGATCCGGTGCAGTCGCTGATCCTGTTGCGGGAGAAGGGCGGCACCCAGTTGTGGCAGCCGGTCTCCCCCACCCTGATGCGCGCGTTGTGCCGGCACGCTGAGCAGCGCGGCGCGGCACCGAACGAGCAGTTGCTGCGCGCCCGCAACGGGAAACCGATCACCCGCCGCCGCTACAACGGACTGTTCGAACGCCTCGGCCGCCACCTGCCGTGGGTTCATTCTCACGGCATCTCCATCCACTGGCTGCGCCACACCACGACCACGTGGGTCGAACGCCATTACGGCCCGGCGGTAGCGAGCGAGTTCGCCCGCCACTCCCACAACGGGAGCGGAACGACCGGCATCTACACCACCGCCACCATCAACGAAGTCGCCGCCGCCCTCGCCCACCTCACCGGCGAACCCCACCCCTTGGCCACCACCAACTCGGCCCGGGACCGGGCCGGGAACGGAGTGGCGACCATCCCTGCTCTGGAAGGTGCGTGATGACCAAGAGCCTTCACACCGACCGATCCACTTCCGGCCAATCCACCTCCGACACACCCGCATCCAACGAATCCGATACGCGTCAGGACGAATTCGTGGTCCAGTCCGGCCGGTGGTGGATGCGTCGTGGCCAGCATTTGATGCCGACGGATCTGGCGCAGCGGGTCGCCCAAGCCGAGCAGCAGGTGCCGTGGCAGGGCCACCGTGCGCTGTATGACGTGCACAGCGAACGGGAGATCGCCGCCGAACGGGCCCTGCACGTGTGGATGCGCACCAAGCAGCGCCGCCAGCGCAAACGCGTCTTCCGCGCCGAGCTGGCGAACGCGGATCGCGACCGCCGCGCCGCGGCCGCGATAGAGCGCGAGGACGCCATCGAGCAACGCTGGCATCGGCGCGCTCGCGCCCAACGGGACCGTGAAACCAACCCCGATGCGCTGGAGGGGATGCTGCACCGCCGCGCGACCCGCTCGTCGTGGCGGCTGCGCGCGGTCATGGCCATCGGGTTGCTGTGGTCTGCGGTCAACGTCGGCCGCAACCTGACCCCGGACGGCGCGAGCGGGGAGGTGAGCTGGTGGCTGCTGTGGGCGCTGAGTTTCGGTATCGAGGCGATGATCTCGGTGCCGATCCTCGAGATCATGGCCCAGGCCGCCACCGCCGCACGCCTCGGCATCACCGTGCAACGCACCAAGATCCTGCTGTTCGAAGCCGTGCTCTTGACATCCACGGTCGGACTCAACTGTGGCCCGCACCTGGCTGCCGGTGATCTGGGCCGCGCCGCGGAATACTCCGTGGCCCCGATCATGGTGGTCGTGTTGATGTGGCTGCACGCCTGGCTCACCGCCCGCAACGCCGAGATGATCGCCACGCTCGCCGCCCGCCGCTCCGAAACATCCGCGCACGAATCTTCTGCCTCGGATGACAGCGGTGTCGGCTCTGCAGATCGCGCCGTAGCTTCTGGTCGGCCGGCATTGTCGCCGGTAGCGGTGCGACCGGCGGATCCCGCGTCGGCGACCACGATCGCGGCCCCGGGATCCGAATCGGTGGGTTTCCCACCGCCAGGCCGGAACGGGGCAACCGCTGTCGCCATCTCCCCCGAATTCGATGAACAGTCGACATCTCAACCGCCCGCTGAAGCAACACCACAAGCTGACGGGGGCATCACGACGACGATGACGGTCAGCTCGTGCGCTGAGATCGCCGAGCAGCTGGTGCTGCGCAAACTCGTGCAGAAGCCCGCCCCGCAGATCGTGGCCATTTTGCAGCTGGCCGCCCAAGGCCTCAACGCCAACCGGATCGCCACCGAGATGAGCGCGATCACCTCGACGCCGTGGGCGCGCTCCACCGTCGACCGCATCATCGCCCGCGCCGAATCCCTGGGCTTCGACCCTGCCACCGCCGACCAGGGGGTTGCGGCCTAACCCGACATTCCAAGCAGTCACCGCAGCACCGCACCCCGCTTGAAGACGCGCTAGTTCCGGAACCAGAAAGGACGCCACGACAGAGACTCGCCGCTGGAGTCGGCTTGACCGGCCGACTCACAACCCCCGAAAAACGCGTAGTGCCCCCAGTTGACGGCTGAGGGCACTACCAACAACACAACCCTGAAGGCTGCTGATGCCAAGCACCCCCAAGGGTAGCTCACGCCTGCGCGCACCATCAACCGCTGCCAACCGCAGCGGCGACCACGCACGCCCTCCTGAAGCCGAGCTACCCGCTGTACCCGAAAGCCGTTCGCGCACAACCGGTAATGATCAGACTGATGCCGCCGCGGCGCGTGCGGTGTTCATGCGGTTGGCACCCGTGCTGGCCGCGCGCCGCTCGATGCGCCTGTGGAACCCGAGCCTGGGGCGCTACAACGACCACGCCCGGACTCTGACCCGGAAACTGCCCGATCAGCCTGCGGCGGTGCCGATCTATCGCGACGGCCGCACCCGACTGCTGGCGCTGGATTTCGACAGCACCCGCGACGGCACCGCAACGGTCGAACGCGACCTCCAGCGCTGCCTGGGATGGGTTCGGGAGGCCGGCGGCCGCGCGATCACCGACTGCTCCACCAGCGGCGGCCGCCACATCCTCATCCCGCTGCCCCTCGGGGTCACCCTCGACCTCGCCCAGGCCGAAGCCCTCGTGCGGCTGCTCGCTGCGCGGCTGCCCAGCCTGGACATCACACCGATGCTCAACCCCGCCACAGGCTGCATCACCCCGCCCGGATCACGCTGCAAACAAGGCGGATACCGCCGACTGGACGGCACCATCGACGACGCGATCGACACCCTCACCACCCGATCCGCGCCCGGCTTCGTCACCCGACTGCACCACCTGCTGGCCGGAACCACGCACGACGCGGACACCGCGCGCGCAGCGTGCGCGACTCCGCGCGCATCACGCGCGGCCAGCACGACCGCGCACGCCATGCAGCTGTGGGAAGGGGAAGGCGAGCGTGCGCGGTTGCGCGCGGAATACCGCCGCCACGGCCCGATCTCCGCCACCGTCGAAGCCTTCGCGCGCGAGGGCGCTGCGCCCGCTGATGGCCGCTGGATGACGCGCGCGGGTCGGCTGGATCGCTCCGCGGCACGCCAATCCGTGCTCGCCGCCGCGGTCGTGCGCGGCTACTCCTACCTCGACGTGCGCGCCCAACTGCCTACCGCCGGGGGCAGCTGGCGCGGGTTCGCCGACGCCTACCACCGCTACGGCCGCGGCGGCGACGCAGCGATGCGCCGTGACTGGGTCTCCGTCTGCCGGTGGGCCGAGCGCACCGTCCCCGAATTCCTGTCCGTGGCGCACAAGACAAAAGACACAGGGGGTACACCCCGGCCCCGCCTGGCGGCACACCTACAGCAGCGGTGGCTGGCGGCCGCGACGCTGTGGGTGCACGCGCAGTGGCCGAGATCCCCGCGACGGTGGACCGTGCTGACAGTGTTGCAGGCATTGGCATGGGCTTCCGCGGTCAGCGGGCAGATCGCACGTGGCGTGCCCCTCGCCGAGTTCGGCGGCCGATCCCTGTCCCTGGCCGCGGGCGACCTACCCGAATCCACCGTATGGGGCGTCCTACGGGAACTGCGCGACCTACCCGGCGCACCGATCCTCCGCATCCGCCCAGGCCAACGACTCCTCGCCGACCGCTACGCCTTGGTCACACCCCACCACGGCGTCCACCCCATCCGCCCCGACGAGGCTCAAATCAGCCGCGCACGAGTGGAACCCGTCCATCCCGCCTGGTCAGTCCTCGGCCTGTACTGCCGACATCTATACGAACTCATCACCCGCGAAGGGCTCACCACTCCAGCCGACGTGTTCGCCGCCGCTTCCATCAGCCTCAGCGCCGGATACAACGCCGTGGCCGTCCTCACCACCGCCGGACTGATCACCCATACCCACGGACGCCTACAACCCGGGACTACCAGCCTCGACGACGTCGCGCACGCGCACGGCCTCCACCACCGGCGCATCGAACGCCTCACCCGTCACCACCAACACCGCTCAGCCTGGAAACACTGGCTCCACCAGCACACCGGAGGCGACCATTGCCACGCTCAACTCCGCGCCGTGGCCAGGCAGCAGCGGCCGACCGACATAGCCACCGCGCTCCACCGAACCGAGGCACGAAGAAACCTCAACCCCTGCGCAGGCACCGCAGCGTCTGACGGATCCCGACTCGGGAGCGCCCGTGAGGCGGAATACCAGCCCCATGTGTTTACACCCGGCGCAGTGGCGGTTGCGCCCACCGTACGGGGCGGATCCGCGCGCGGCGTGCGCGCCATGCCCGAGACCGGCGACCGCGAGCGCAGTGCCTGGCCCAGGCTGTCCGCGCAGCGCGCGCGATCGTCGGCCAGCACCATCGATGAACGCGCGCACACGCCATCCGGCCCCACCTGCCCGCGCGTCCCAGTCGAGATCTACATGGAGACATCCGCCGCGCCGATCGCTGGTGGGCGTTGGTTGATCGAAGCAGACTCGACTGTGATCTACGAGCGCCCCACCGGGGTGAAGGTGGCTTCCACTGTTCCCGCAGCCCTCCTTCGGAACTCACCATCATGGAGACGGGTTCGTAGCGGGTGATCGGCCGAGGTGGAGCCGTCCGTAAACCGAAGAGTCACCGTGTTTTCGGTGTGTCGGCATGTAACGGTCGGCGCTGTCGCGGCGAATAACAGCTGGGTGCAGGTGTTGTGGTTACCGCTCCGGTGGCCGGTACCCGACGTTGGATGCGCGCGCTGCCGCCGAACCAAGCACACGATTCCCCTTGCCCGGCGGCAGCGCCCCCACTGCAGGGTGCCCACTCCTACCCGGTGAGCGGGTATCGGGCTCATGCCGGGCCCACGGTAATCGGCGGCGTGACCACCATCCACGCCGCCACGGTGGAGCGCACAAGCTGGCCGATGAGGTGGCCGTCGTTGATCTGCTCGAAGTGCGGTGGTGTCCGTGCGAGGAGGGCACTGCTACTTCGAGCCGGGCAGAGCCCTGGCCAGCCCGGCCCACACACGGCAGCCGGTGAGAGGCACGCCATGAGAGGGCCACACCGATCAGGCTGGCGGGCAGCCGCATTGAGGAGCATCTCACTGGTCCCCTGGACCCAATCCTGGCCGGGCCCCGGCCCCGAGACCAGTCGCACCTAGCCGATGCGTGAGTGCTGCTCAGTTGAATCGGCTTGATGTGGGCCAGGTGCCGTGCTCGTATTGAACGATGTATGAGGGATCGTACTGGTCGACCGAAGCCGGTCTTCGCCTCAAGGATATTTACCGATCCGTATCAACGCTGCGGCTTGGCCTCGATCAAAACCCGATTACGAAGGAGACGAAGGGAAAAGCGCGCAAGCGAGAACTCCGTGATCGCATGCTCCGGGACGCCGCCACGTGGCATCGGATGGACGAAAAGTACGGTGGCCGGTGGCCGCGTTCCCGGGCGCACCTTGCGCTGGACATCTGACTACGCACAACCAAGCGTGACCCCGCCCGCATCGACAAGTACTGCAAGTGGTTATTGGACGAACTCGGCGGCACACATGGCGATCCGATCGTGTACACCGATGACCGGCAAGTAAAGATGCTCTTCGCTCGCCTTCGCCGCGATGCGGACGAGCCGTCGATCTACGTCACCGCGCAGACAGTGGCGCAGGTGCGAGAAGGGCTTCGGCGCGTCGACAACCTCGATGCCCGATGGACGGTTGGCCATGCCAACTGGCAGCTGGACATGCACAGCGATCGGGATGACGGCTACTACGACGGCGTGCCCGTCGGCTTCTGGCACGCGGTCGGCGCAGATGCTGACACCATCGATGAATTCGCCCTTCGTGACCACGTTCGGCGCCGACTACGCGACCAGCTTGACAGCTTGGCGGTTACCGACCAGCTGTCGTCGTCCACAGTGTTCGCTTATGCCGATGAACGTTTCCGCAAGCGCGCACGCCTGCCGGCCACGAACGAGGCACTACACCGGCTACTGGACTATGGTCTCGCCGTCAATTTGGGTCCGTTACCGACACGACCAGGTGAATCTTCAGCATTCAAGACGCGGACAGCTTTCGGATTGGCCAAGCTGTTGACCAGGCGGCCCTGGATGACTCCGTTGTTGCCGTCAGTCGGAGTCACGGTGTTCTACCTCGAAACCGGTGCAGGTAAAGACCTCGACAACATCTTCGGTGACCCCGAGATTTTACCGATCTTCATCGACACAGTGAGGCCGCCCGTCTCCCCGTTGGCGGACCATTCACCGATCGACGATCTACGAACGTGGCGGGAACATGACCGCGACCGGTCTCCCACGGCCACCGGCGACATAGCATTCATCGAAGCAGTCGCGTTGAAAGACATCACGGATGAACGACTTTTGCCTGGCGCCGTCGTTGTAGCGCTCTCACACGGGGAACGGTTGGAGAGCTGGTGGGACAGCGCGCTCGGCTTTCTGGACGATGACAACGACGGAGCCAACTGATCCGCGGGCCCCAAATCGCAGACTCGGAGCTTGTCGATCGGAAGCAGGATCGCGCGCAAGACCGGCAACGACTCCCCGCTCGGAGTGAGTCGTGGTGTGCGCGCAGTGCGCGACACACTCGAATCTGGGGACATCACAAGCCTATCGCGCGCGATCGTTGGTTAGTGCAGTCTGTGAACGCACGCTCGGCATCCTGTCCGTGCGCACGTGGTGGTCGCGATCCACAGAGAAGCGGCGGCCGCCGCGCCCATTCTGGGTGGACGCTGGTAGACAGCGTGGACTCGTCACACGCCTGTACGCGGTAGTGGCCGAGACCGCGCGCGGCATACACCATCCCGAGCGCGCCGCGCGCGACAGCGCAATCGCGCGCGGGCCTGCAAGTGTGGGAGGTGAGTGCGAGCGAGCGCGCGGAGTGCCGCCGCGGCCAGCCATCATCCCGGGACCGCGTCACCCAACGGGTAGTCAAGGTCGGCGTCGATGGCGGGCCCGTTGTCGCCGCTATAACCCTCGGTGCCGGTCCCCGCCACCGTGGTAATGGCCTCGATAGCGATAGCTGCTGTGCTCATGGAAGCCTCCGTCTTCTCGAGTTCCCGGATAACGACGGTGCATCACAAGTGCTGTGAGGGCACCGCTTCGTGGTGCCCTCACGCAGGAATACCCCCCCACCCCCCGAATACCCCACAGACAAAAAAGCTACGGAGAAAACGAGGGCTGACCTGTGATGATGCGGTTGCGCTACGGAAATGAAGCAGTACTGCCGATGGCCAGAACAAGATCATCAAGCTGAGCTTCGGTGCGCCTACGAGGGGTTATCCACCCGAGGACCAAGCAATCCCTCGGCCTGGGCTGTGAGGCGACACGAAATCGTCAGTTGCTGCGCGACATCAGACGAGGTGGCCGATTTGATCGCTCAGCTTGAACAGGCCAGTGGTGATCGTCAGCCCGGAGGTCGGCATGGGCGTCATTCCCGCCACGCGCTCCGGCCGCCTCTTCCGCGACGAGATCGGCATCCTCAACCGGCGCCTCGCCCAGGTCTGCGAGGAAGCCTTCCTCGTCGTCGCCGGGCTCCCGCTGCGACTCAAATAGCGCCGCGCGCTGCACTGCCGCCCCGCGCCGGTGCGCGAGCCCGCTCGACGAGATACGACCCGCCGTGCAGGTGGTCCGTAGACCCCTATTGTAGCGCCGCACAGGAAGCGCTGAAACAACAGCCGGCCACGCAAGGCGCGACTCATGGCATCACCTTTTGACCAGCCAGTGTCGTTTGCCACCGTTGTGGGTTCTGGCGCAGGAAACGTGACGGCGCGCTGGTCGGAGTGTTGCAGTCCGACGGTGGTCAGTGGTAACAGTGACATGCGTGCGCTGGTGATCTTGTCCGAAAGTTGTTGCCACACTTGGACTCTGTGGTGATCGGGGACGTCCGGAGCGACGGCGATGGGGTGGTCGTGGAGGCTATGGTTGCCACGCCGATGGCCCGGTGCTCTGGATGCGGAACAGCGTCTGGGCGTGTGCATTCCCGCTACCGGCGCCAGCTGGCCGACGCTGCGGTTGCCGGGCGCACGATGGTTCTGTCGCTGGTCGTGCGACGCTTCTTCTGCAGGAATACCGATTGTTCGGCAAAGACTTTCGCCGAACAGGTGGACGGGCTCACCGCCAAGCGGTCACGTCGGACCAACCAGCTGACGTCGATGCTGACCACGATCGGACTGACCCTGGCCGGTCGAGCCGGCGCACGCTTGGCACAGCGGCTCGGATTGTCGGCCAGCCGGGACACGCTGCTGCGACTGGTCCGTGGAGTGCCAGATCCACCGGTTGGCGCGGTAAAAGTGCTGGGTGTCGACGATTTCGCCGTCCGGCGGGGCCGCAGGTACGGCACCGTGCTGCTGGACATGGCCACGCACCGCCCGATCGACATCCTCGCAGATCGGGAGGCCGACACCTTGGCAGTGTGGCTGTCGGCGCATCCGGGGATCGAGGTCATCACCCGGGATCGCGCCGGCACCATTGGAGGGCGCCCGGCGCGGTGCGCCGCAAGCTACCCAATGTGCCGATCGCTGGCATTTGTGGCGGAACCTGGGCCAAGCGGTGGAGAAAACGGTCATCGCGCATCGTGATTGCTTGCGCGAATCATTCACTGCAACAGCAGGTTTCCGCAACACACCTCGACCTGTCCGATCGGGCCGCGTCGAGGCCGCCGATTCGGTACCGCGGGTGGAAGTATCCGAGGTCGGGGATCGGTTCGCGCAGTTGCGGGCCCGCACCATCGAGCGTTATCGCGCGGTGCAACAGTTGCGCAGCGAAGGCAAGGGCCTGCGCACGATCGCGAAGAGCTTGGCATCGACCGGAAAACGGCCCGGCGGTTCGCCACCGCGGTCGATCCGGAAGACGTGATCGCCGCTGCCACCTCCCGGGCAGCGCTGCTGGACGATTTCGTTCCGCACCTCCTCGCGCGGTGGAACGCTGGATGCACCGATGTCACGGTCCTCACCAAGGAGCTTCGCCAGCTCGGCTACCGAGGCAGCCAGCGCACCGTCTACCGCTACCTGCAGCCCTACCGCGCCGGCCGGAGGAAGACACGGCCCGCGGTGGTCCCGTCGGCGGCGCCGAAGATCCGCACCGTGACCGCATGGATCATGCGGGACCCGGACACACTAGCCACCGACGATGCTCTACAACTCGCAGCAATTCTGGCCTGCTGCCCGGAACTCGAGGCCACCCGCCGCCACGTCGGCGCGTTCGCTGTCATGATGCGCGACCTGCGCGGTGACCCCTTCCTGAGTGGATGGCACAAGTCCGCGCCGATGATCTGCCGGCGCTGCACTCGTTCGTCAACGGACTCGAACACGACTTCGCAGCGGTCACCGCCGGGCTGACTCTCCGGTGGAGCAATGGCCCTGTTGAAGGCACCGTTAACAAACTCAAGCACCAGAAACGCCAGTGCTTCGGCCGGGCGAAACTGGATCTGCTGCGCAAGCGTCTGCTGCTCAGCCACGCTACCGTCGACCAGCACCGCCCGGCGAAATGATCACGCTTCCCGCGCCCGGGCCCTTCACCCTGGCAGGCGACACGAACCCTCTCGACGCACCGTGCACAACCAGGGCTCGGCCCTAGCGGAACTCAATGCACGGAACTCGGCTACTTAAGACTACTTATCAGCGAACGGTGCTTCGGCGAGCACGGACACCTACTTAACACAGGACCGTCGGGGGATCTCACGCCAGATCGGTGCCGGGTCCTGATGCGTCGTTTGTCAGTTGGCCGGGTCGAGGCGACGGTGTGTCGTCCCGACTCGGCCGTCGGAGTGTGGGATTGTTCGTGGTTCGAGTCAACACCTTGAACTGAAGCTGTGATCGATCGCCGTGCGTCGGAAATCGTGTCGACAAATCGAAGCTAATCTAAGCCGCATCTGCTGAGAACAGGAACGGGCAAAGGGGGCATCGTGGAAAATGCTGATTCGCGGATCGCGCGTGATGATGTCGCGCCGGCTGTCGGAATGAGCAACCCCAAACAGGCCGACAATGACTCCTTCTTCGTGTCCGCGCCAACCGTCTCACTGCCTAAGAGCGGCGGTGCCATCAAAGGCATCGGCGAGAAGTGGTCGGTCAACGCCGTGACCGGCACCGGTAGCCTGGCCGTGCCCATCGAAACCTCGCCCGGACGGTCGGGGCTGCGCCCGGAGCTGTCACTGACCTATGACTCCGGCACGGGCAACAGTGTGTTCGGTCTCGGCTGGCAGTTGTCGTCCGCAGCAGTAACGCGCAAGACAGACAAGGGAATTCCCAGATACCGCGACGCTGAGGACAGCGACGTCTTCGTCATGACCGGCAGCGACGATTTGGTTCCCGTTGACATCGCGGGAGCCCGCTTCGAAGACCGGACCACGGCACCCGGGTACGTGATACACCGGTACCGTCCGCGCATCGAGAGCCAATTCGCGCGCACCGAGCGCTGGACACGGCTCAGCGATCCCGCCGACGTGCACTGGCGCTGCTGGTCGCGAACGAACGTTCTGACGGTATTCGGCCGCAACACGGACTCCAGAATCACCGATCCCGAAGATCCCACGCGGATTTTCAGTTGGCTCGTCTGCGAGACGCGCGATGCCTACGGCAATGCCGTTCTCTATAACTACAAGCCTGAAGATGCAACGAACGTTCACCTCAGCGACGCATGCGAAGTCAACCGAGGGATATCCGGGGACCCTCGCCGCAAAGTCGCTCGGTATCTCAAGAACATCACTTACGGCAACCGTATTCCGTTGCTGGCCAACGACGGAACCCGTCCGACGTGGCTGACAACCCAACAGATCGCCGACGCCCAATGGATGTTCGAGGTCGTCTTCGACTATGGCGAACACAACGAAGGCACACCCACACCCGCCGACAACGGCGCGTGGCTGGCTCGCCTCGACCCGTATTCGACCCGACGGGCCGGCTTTGAGATCCGCACCCACCGCCTATGCCGACGCGTACTGACGTTTCATCATTTCCCCACCGAGCCCAACATCGGCACAAACTGCCTTGTTCGCGCCACATCGTTCGCGTACGACGAGAACCCCATCGCCACTTTCCTGACCTCTATCACCCCCAGCTGCCATCGGCGCGTCACCGGCGGCTATCTCTCCCGCACCATGCCGCGACTGGAATTCGACTACAGCCAGCCCGTCGTTGGCACCGCGATAGGCGACATCGACGAAGCCAGCCTCGAGAACCTCCCCGCCGGTGCATCAGGCCCGCCCTACATGTGGGCCGACCTCGACGGCGAAGGACTGACGGGACTACTGGCTGAACAGGCCGGCGGCTGGCACTACAAGCGCAACGAGTCGCCACTGAATCGGACGGCCGCAGCGCCAACGTGGGACGCTCGCTTGGCCCCGCTGGAGACCATCGATCCGATCCCCAACGCGGCACCACTGTCCGACAACGCCGTCAAGCTGCTCGACCTGGCCGGCGACGGGCGCCTAGATGTCGTCGAATTCGATGCGCCGCTGCGCGGCTTCTACGAGCGCCGTGACCGCACCGGCTGGCACGTACTACGTCCATTCGAGGCGATCCCCAACATCGCGTGGACCGATCCGAACCTGCGCTTCATCGACCTCACCGGTGACGGACTGGCAGACATCCTCATCACCGATGATGATGTCCTGACCTGGCATGCCTCGTTAGGTGAGGACGGCTTCGCCGATGAACAGCGCAGCTCCCCCACCCCCGACGAGGAGCGCGGCCCGCGCGCGGTCTTCGCCGACTCCACCGAGGCAATCCTGCAGGCCGACATGACCGGCGACGGATTGACCGACATCGTGCGCATCCGCAACGGCGAAGTGTGTTACTGGCCCAACTGTGGGTACGGCCGTTTCGGCCCGCGGATTCCGATGAAGGACTCACCGTGGCTCGCCTCGGCGGAGGAATTCGACGCCCGCCGTGTCCGGCTCGCGGACATCGACGGATCCGGACCCACCGACCTCATATATCTCGGGTTGTCCACAACACGATTCTGGCGCAATCATTCTGGCAACGGGTTCAGTGAACCCACCGAGCTGATGACGCTACCTCCGGTGGACAACATCGTCACCATCACGACAGCGGACATACTCGCCAATGGCACCACGGCACTCGTCTGGTCCTCCGCGATGACCGACGGTGTAACGGCGCCTATGAAGATGCTCAGTCTGATGGCCGACGGCAAGCCCCACCTGTTGACCAGGGTGCGCAACAACCTTGGCGCCGAGACCCGCATCCACTATGCGCCCTCGACCTACTTCTATCTCAAGGATCGAGCCGAGGGCCACCCCTGGATCACGCGCCTTCCATTCCCCGTCCATGTCGTCGAACGCGTCGAGGTCTACGACCGAATCAGCCACAACCGGTTCGTCACCCAGTACAGCTACCACCACGGCCACTTCGACGGACAGGAACGCGAGTTCCGCGGCTTCGGCCGAGTCGACCAACTCGACACGGAAGAACTCGGGGCGCTGCGACCGCCAGGCGCAGCCCCGGCAGGAGACAACTTCAACGAAAGTTCCTGGACTCCACCAACCTTGACAAAGACGTGGTTCCACACCGGTGTGCACGCCGGCCACAATCGGGTGTCCCGATACTTCGCCGGTCTGTCCAACGCGGGCGACCTCGGCGAGTACTACCGCGAGCCGGGCTGGAATGACCAACAGGCCAGTGACAACCTCCTCGACGACACCACTCTGCCCGATCTGCTGACTCCAGGCGAAGAGGCCGAGGCCTGCCGCGCACTCAAGGGCTCGATGCTGCGCCAGGAACTGTACGCACTTGACGACACCCCCGCCGCGAAGCATCCATACCTGGTGACGGAACACAACTACACGGTCGTGATGTTACAGCCCAAGAACCACAACCGAAATGCGGTCTTCTTCGCGCACGACGCTCAGGTGCTGACGTACAACTACGAGCGCAACCCCGCTGACCCGCGGATCTCACACCAAATCACCCTGCAAGTCGACGAGGTCGGCAACGTCGTCAAAGAAGCGGCCATCGGTTACGGCCGACGTACACCCATCGCCACCGAGTCGCTGGAGCCGGCCGACATTGATCGCCAAGCGCGCACCCTGATCACCTACGCCGAGCACCGGATGACCAACGCGGTCAACACCGGCACCGACTACCGAATCCAGGTGCCGTGCGAGAAAAGAAGTTTCGAGCTAGCCGGCTACCCCGCCTCCGGTGCCGCGGGACGCTACCAACCCTCGGACTTCATTGCATCTGGTACCTCCACCCCGCTCTTCGACAGCGAGATCGTCTACGAAGCGACGCCGACCGGCGGACGCCAACGCCGATGCGTCGAACACACGCGAACACTGTTCCGGCCCAACGACTTCGGTGCCGCCGCGGGTGACCCCGACGCCCTGCTACCCCTGGGCGCCATGCAATCGCTGGCCCTGCAGGGACAGAGCTACCGCCTGGTGTTCACCCCGGGGCTGCTCGCACGCCTCTACACCCGCAACGGCACCTCGCTGCTGCCGGCCAACCCTGGGCTCCTCTTACGCGGCGCCGGCCCCGACAAGGGCGGCTACATCGACAGCGCAAGCCTCACCGCAACCGGGATCTTCCCCAACACCGATGTCGCCAGCTGGTGGTGGGCACCGTCGGGGCGCGTGTTCCTCTCCCCCTCCACCACCGACACCGCCGGCGCCGAGCGGGATTTCGCGCGAACGCACTTCTACCTCGCCCACCGCTACCGCAGCCCGTTCGAACACACGACCAGAGTTAGTTACGACACCCATCTGTTGCTCGTCGTCGACACCACCGACCCCGTGGGCAATCGCATCACCGCCGGCGAACGCAGCGCTGGAGGCGTCATCGACCCGACCAAGCCCGGCAACGACTACCGAGTATTACTGCCCGCACGCGTCATGGACGCCAACCGCAACCGCATTCAGGTGCTCTACGACACGCTGGGCATGGTCGCGGCCACCGCCGTGATGGGCAAGCCGGAGCAGAACCTCGGCGACACCCTGGCTGGGCTCGATCCCGACCCGCCGACTGCCGACGTCCTCAACCACATCGACCACCCGCTGACGAACCCGCAGGCAATCCTCGGCGGAGCCACGAACCGCGTGTTGTACGACGTGTTCGCCTACCAACGGACGCAGGCGCTAGCCCAACCACTGCCGGTGTGTGCCTTCACCGTCGCACGCGAGACGCACGCCAGTGAACCGGCGCCTCCCGGCGGGGTGAAGATCAACGCGGCCTTTGCCTTCTTCGATGGATTCGGTCAGGAAATCCAACGCAAGGTTCGCGCCGAACCGGGACCGGTACCCGCGCGCGACGCCGCGGGCGCGGTCATCGTAGGCGCCGATGGCCAGCCCCAAATGACCGCAAACGCGGCTGACCCTCGCTGGGTGGGCAACGGCTGGACCACGTTCAACAACAAGGGTAAGCCGGTCCGGCAGTTCGAACCCTTTTTCACCAACCGGCACAGATTCGAATTCGATGTCCGCATCGGCGTCGGCCCCGTAACGTTCTACGACCCCCTTTCGCGGGTGGCGGCGACATTGTTCCCCGACCACACCTGGACCAAGGTGCGCATCGGTGCCTGGCGCACCGAAAGCTGGGACACCACAGACACATTGACCGTCACAGACCCAGGAAAGGACGCCGATGTCGGCGACTTCTTCAGCCGGCTCGACAACGACCTGTACCTGCCGACATGGCTTTCGCTGCGGCAGAGCGGCGCTCTGGGACCCGCCGAGCAGGACGCCGCCACCAAGTCGAAGCCGCTAGCTATGACTCCGGCGGAGTCCTACACCGATCCGATGGGCCGACCCTTCCTCACCGTCGCGCACAACAGAACCAACTACAGCGACACCGCCCCGGTCGACACCCGCCTGCGGTCCGTGGTCGAGATCGACATCGAGGGCAATCCCCGTAGCTTCACCGATGCCGCCGACCGGTTAGTCCTGGCCTGCGACTACGACATGGCTGGGCACCGACTGCGATCCGCGACCATGGACACCGGAACTCGGTGGCGGCTGCTGGACGCCACTGGACAGCCGCTTCACACCTGGAACGAGCGACGCAATGATCAGCGCACCGAGTACGACTCGCTTCGCCGACCCGTGGCGACATGGCTGTCGGAGATGGGCACACCCGAGAAACTCCTCGGCCGCACGGTATACGGCGAATCTGTACCGACGCCGGAAGCGCAGAACATGCGTGGTCAGCCGGTGCGCACCTACGATCAGGCCGGCGTTGCCGTAGGCGACGAGTTCGATTTCAAAGGCAACCCGTTGTCCGCCTCCCGTCAGCTGACACAAAGCTATGACTCCGTCGTGGACTGGTCGCAAGCCGTCGCGCTGCAGCCGGAAATCTACGTCACACGGTCCCGCTATGACGCCATGAACCGCATCGTGCAGGCGGTGACTCCCACCGACCCGGTAACCGGCTCCGGTGTCAGCGTCGCGCAACCGTCGTTCAACGAGGCAGGCCTACTCGACGCGATGCACGTCTGGCTCGCACGAGCGGGCGCCCCTGCAGGGCTGCTCACCACCGCCAGCGCCGACATGGCCGTGATCACCAACGTCGACTACGACGCCCACGGCCGCCGCACCCAAATCGACTACGGGAACCGCGCCAGCACCAAGCTTCAATACGACCCACTCACCGGGCGGCTTCGCCGCAGGCTCACCACACGCCCGCCGGCGACGTTCCCCAACGACTGCCCCACTCCAGTGCCCGTCGATTGGCCCGGCTGCCAGATCCAGAACCTCAGTTACACCTACGACGCGTCGGGGCGCCTCACCGCGATCAAAGACAACGCTCAACAAACCATCTTCTTCGCTAACCGCCGTGTGGACCCCGACACCGGCTACACCTACGACGCGATCGGTCAGCTTCTGGAAGCCACCGGCCGCGAACACCTCAGTGTCGGCGCTCCGACATCCCACGACTACAACGACGCCGCGCGCACCAACCTACCGGTCATGGGTGACGGCAACGCGGTAGGACGGTACCGCGAACGCTATACATACGACCTCAGCGGCAATATCTCAGCTCTCAAACACGTTGGAACCTCGCCGATTAACGCCGGCTGGACTCGCGAATACGTGTACACCGAACCCAGTCGGCTACAACCCACCAAGACATCCAACCGGCTCACCCGCACCGTCGTAGGAGCGCAGACCGAAACCTACAGCACTGGCGGAAACGGCTACGACGCAGACGGCAACCTGCTAGCCGCCCCCCAATTGTCGGCGATGCAGTGGGACTCCTCCGATCGGTTGGCTATGACTCAGCGGCAGGCGGTCAACGCTTCCGACGCCGACGGCATCGCCCACGCCGCAGAACGGACCTACTATGTCTACGACGGCGCCGGATCCCGCGTACGCAAGGTCACCCGCGCGGCAACAGGTCAACTCCGTGAGGAACGAATCTACCTCGACGGCATGGAAATTCACCGCCGCTACGGTGCCAACGCCGTCATCCGCGAGACCCTGCACATCAACGACGGCATCCACCGGATCGCGATGGTGCAGACCCGAACGCAAGGCAACGAGCCCGGAGTGCCGGCCAGAAAGACCCGATACCAGCTGCCCGACCACCTGAGCTCATCCACGCTGGAACTTGACGAGAACGCTGCGGTCGCCTCCTACGAGGAGTTCACCCCGTACGGCAGCACCGCCTACCAAGCGGTCAGCGCCAACATCGAAGTGCCCAAACGCTATCGGTTCACCGGCATGGAGCGAGACCCTGAAACCGGCTGGGAATACCACGGCGCTCGCTACTACGCGCCATGGCTGGGCCGCTGGATCAGCGCCGACCCGATCGGCATCGCCGGCGGCACCAACCTCTACAGCTACGTGCACAACAACCCGACCGGGAGCGTGGATCCCACGGGCACCGAAGACAAACCGATCACCCCCAGCGCAGATTGGCAAGCCGAAATCAAACGGCTGGCCGGCGAAGCGCGAGAAGGCCCGGTGCTTTACATCGCACCCGACGGCTCCGTCCAAACCATCAAGCAAGCCCAAACAACCGTGCTCTACGCACGCGGAGGAGTCGCCTACGACGAGCCGCAACCGACTCCCGCGCCTCCGCCACCTCAGCAGCCGCCACCAGAGCCCGATCACCACCTGGGCTTCTACCCGATGACTCAGGCCAAGGAGCAACTGCAGACTCAGGCAATGGAATCGTTCAAACGCGGCCAGATCGCCCAAGGCCTGATCGGTTGGGGGCTCAGCGAATTCATGAAACCCTTCGAAGCCGCCGAACTACTCATGCCCTACAACATTCCGGATCACTTCCTGTCCGCCGGCCAGTACGCGAAGCGCTGGGTGTGGTACGACATGCGCGGTCAATCGGCGCGCGGCCTGTGGGAGCTGTTCAAAGGTCACAGTGAAGCCAGCGCAGCCGTCGGCTCCGTGGAATTGATGGGAGCCGCGGCCTCTGCGCTCATGCCATCGGGCCTGAAGCCGTTGCCAGAACCGGTGATCGGCGGTGCATCGGGCAAGCCGCAGGCCAATCAGACGCTCCTGAACACCGAGCGGGGCTACCAAGGCACCGACAACTGCACACGGTGCACGGCGGCGTGGCTGGAAACCATCCAGTCTGAGGGCGAAGCGGGCGAATTCCACTCCAGCCAGTACCCCAAGATGGATCCCAATAAGCGGAACGTCGCCAACATCAACGAGTGGCTGCGACAAGAGACAGCGCTTGAAATCGGTGAACAAGGCGTCACGAACAACATGACCGGCGAGGGCGTATACGTCGTGCACCTGAACCCGTTCGTCATCCCGCAGAACTCGCCCGTGCCAGCGATGCGAGGCACGCTGGCCTCACCCCATGTGATGGTCGGCTGGAAAGTATTCGGCGAAATCACCCTCTACGACCCTCAAATCAACGCGGTCTGGCCGTCATCGACTCCCTATATCGCGTTTCCCACCAGCCTCAAGTTCTGACCCTCCCGAGGAGGACACCATGCAACTCGACGGACGAATTCTGCGTCCGGGAGACACCGGCGCCGACGTGGCGCGCCTGCACACAGAACTGGCTGTGCTCGGTTTCGACATCCCGCCCACCGAACGTCGGCGTAAACAGTTCGACGCGGCCACCAAAGACGCGGTGGAGTTCCTGCAGCAGACCTTCCCATCTGATCTGGCGGCATTGGCATGGGGCGGTGAGGCCGGCGTTGTCGATGTCGCCACGGCGCGGCTCATCGACAACCTGGTTGCGCGGCGGCGACCTGACGTATCCAGTCCACCGCGTCACCGCGTCGATGGCGTCGTCTCCGACCGATCGGGCCATCCATGCGCTGGTCTGACCGTGCACGTCTACGACCAGAACGTCACCGCCAAGAGGAGTCTGGGCAGCGACGACACCGACGCCGACGGCATCTTCGGCGTGTCGTTCGACTTCCCTGACGATTCCCCCGGCGAGACGCGCGAAGACACAGCCCCACCGCGGCCGGATCTCGTCTTCGAGGTGACCGACGAGGATGACTGCGCGCGCCCGGTGCTCGGAATTACCGTCGCCACCTTGTCGGGTGAGGTTGCTGTGCCTCCCATCGCACCAAGCCCCGACGCGCCGCTCATTCTCGTCAACAGCGCGCCGCAGGTTCGTGTCCGGCTGTACGTCGACGCCGCCGACGGAGAGCGTCCGGTCTCCGAACTCGAACGTGTCCGTGCCCGGCTGGCTCCTGCACTTCGCGGACTGCCATACCACCAGATACAGGAAAGCGATGGCCGCTACCAGGTGTCGTTCCTGACCGCGGAGACCGGAGTGGTGCGCGAGCTGATCGAACGATTGATCGCCGCTGCGCACGCCAGCCGACAATGCGGTGAGCACGGACACGAGATATCACTGGCGGTGTTCTACGGACTGGCCTACGCCGGGCTGGGCAGTCAATTGGCCGCACTGGCTCAACAGACGCGCGCCACGCTGAGCCGGGGCCTCCGCGATGCGGTCAAGGCCATAATCATTCCCCACCGCGGCGGGGAACAGATCGAATCCGACATCGACCATCTACTCGTCGCGGCGACCGATCAAGCGTTAGGCACCGCGAATTCCGACAACCCCAGCGGGCGTGACTGGTTGCAGATCGTCGGGCTTTCGCCACAGCAGCAACGCTTGCTGTTTCGCCGGCTGACCGATAGCGACCAACCCGAGGACGTGATCTGGCAACAGATGCGCGACGACCCCGAATTGGGCGGAGCAGCACGCGTCAACCGGGCGGCGCTCGTGATGCGTCTGGCAGACTTCACCGAAAGCAATGCGGCACTCGTTGATCTGCTGCTGCACCACGATTCCACGAATATCCGCACCCCCGACGACATAGCTCGCCTCGACGAGCCGACGCTGCGCAGACTGGTCGACAGCGCGGGGTTGCCCCCGTCCGCCGAACCCGGCGACGACGAGGACGCGGCGCGCGCCGCATACGTCCAGCGCCTCTTGCACGGGGCGCAGATCGCGTGGCCCACGACAGCGGTGGAGACCACCATCGCCCGTCAGCACGCTGAACTGAACGTCGACCCCGATGCAGCGCGATGGCTACGCGCCGCCAGCCGGGCCGCCTACGCCGGCGCAGCGCCGCCGTTCGACCTCAAAGCCAGCCACATCGATCGCTACATCGCCGAACACGGTGAAGCACTTGACATTCACCCCGAAAACCCCGAACGCACCCGCGCCGACCTCAAACGGCTCCAACGCACCCTGATGATCGCTGACAACGCGAACCACGTCGCGCCGCTGCTGCGGCGCGGACTGGACTCGGCGGCCACGGTGGCCAACATTCCCGCAGCCACCTTCATCGCCGAACACGCCGACACGCTCGGCGAATCCGCGGCCGATATCCACCAGCGCGCCACCGATATTCACCTCGCCCACCTGGCCATGCACACCGCCGTCATCGGTGCGGTTACCCAGGTCCGCGCCGCCGGCCCGGCCGCCCCGCCGCCGGTGACCGTGGCCGACATCGTCAAGACGATCCCCAGCTACGCCGACTTCTTCGGCGAACTGTCGTTGTGCGACTGCGATGACTGCGAGTCGGTGCTCAGCCCCTCGGCCTACCTCGTCGATCTGCTGCAATTCTTGTCGCGATCAGCCAAGAACGCCGCAGGCAAGACCCCGCTGGACATTTTGCTCGCCCGCCGCCCCGATATCGAGCACATACTGCTCACCTGCGAGAACTCCAATACCCCGATGCCGGCGATCGACCTGGTCAACGAAATTCTGGAGACCATCGTCGTACTGGGCCACGTCGACGCGTCGGCCGCCCACGACACCGGCACCGCCACCCCAGACGAGCTGGCAGCCAACCCGCAATTCACCCTCGAAGCCGCACGCGACGCCCTGCGTGACGCGGCGTATCCCATCGACTTGCCCTACGACCTTCGGATGCACACCGTGCGGGCCTTCTTGAAATCATTGGGCACCAGCCGATTCGAAGTGATGGCTACCCTGCGTCAGGACGCTCTGCACACCAACCCCGTGTTGGCCACCGAGGAGGCCATCGCCAGTGAAGCCCTCGGACTATCGAAGCTGGACTTCGAACTCATCACCGGCATGCAGTACGGCGGCGCCGGCGCGCCCGTCGGCACCTTGGAAGACCTCTACGGCCTGGACGTGACCAGCCTGGTGCCTAACCTGGGCGCCGGCGCTACTGGCAACGCCGTACGGGTCCTGCAACAGAAACTCATCACCTACGGTGCCATACCCACACCCGCGATTACCGGCGTACTCGACGCCGCAACCCAGGCCGCGCTCATCGATCTGCAGACCGACGCCGGGCTGCCAGCCACCGGCACCACCGACGCCGCGACGTGGAACGTCCTCGACGGCCTAACCCCAGGCATGGGACCTGGGCTGTTGAGCTGGGTCACCGAATTCCTCCAACGTACTCAACGTTCCTACACCGACCTGGTGGCCCTGCTGCAGACGCGCACCCTCAACCCCGGTGCCACCGGTGTCGCCGCGCTCGGCCCGACGAAGGTCACGTGGAGCGACGTCGCCGCGCTCGCCGCCACCGGCTTCACCACACCGAACGCGGCGATCATCGCGGGCGCCGCCGTGCTCGGGCTGACCGTCGCCGAACTTGTTGACTGGCTGCACGACCATTACGACCAGCTAGCCGCCACCCTGGTCATCGCATCACCTGACAACGACTGCGATCTGGCCAATGCCAGACTGCGGCGCGTTGACGGCGCCACCGTGTCGGCCGAGACGTTTATCGCCATCAACCGCTTCCTGCGGCTGTCGGCGCGCACGGCACTGACCATCACCGACCTCGACGTCACGTTGAGCGCCTTTGCCGAGATAGGCATCACCGGTACCACCGACGCCAACACCCCGCTGTCACTGGCTGCGTTGCAGCGCCTAAAGGAACGACTGTCGCTGACCGTACCCGAAGTCGCCGTCTTGCTCGGACACCTGCAAACCGGCAGCCAGTCGCTTCACACCGCGCTGTTCCTCAACCGCGCAGCCCTTGCGCTGGACGACAGCTTCGAATTGTCGCTGGACGGAACCGAACTAGCGTTGGCCGAGCCGATTGACCAGCACGTGCCGGCCCTGCTGGCCGCCTTCCGCCTCACCGCAGACGAGCTCGCCCTCATCCGCACCGACGCCGGTCTCAGCGGCACCGCCGACATACTCACCCTGCACCGGCTGGCTGCGATGTACCGCTACGCGGTGCTGGCTCGCGCGCTCAACATCGAGGTCGCTGACGTCATCACCATGCGGGCGCTGGGCACTGTAGACCCCTTCGAATCGGTGACCCATCAGCCGCTACGGCTGGAACAATTCGTCACCGCCATCGACACCGTGTCCTCAACCGACCTGACCATCGCCGACGTCGACCAACTGCTGCGCCACCTGTCCCGCACCGGATCCACTGACGCCGACGCTGAGGAGCTCACCTACCTTGCCGCCACCCTGCACGGCGGGCAAAGCGATCTTGCCGCAGATATCGGCGAAGAGTCCGGCATGCCGGTCGAACGGTTCCGGACCTTGCTGGCCCAGCTCGTTGGAACCGAAGCAGTCGACCGCTTTCTCGGGATCACCACCGGCTCAGCCACATTCACCGCCGCCTACGCCGGCACGCCCACCGCCGCGCAGATCACCGCGCTGGCCCCCAACGTCACCGTCGAGACCGATGCGCAGCTCATCAGGTTCACCCGGGTGGCCATGCCCGCAGGAGCCACTGTCACCCTCGGCGCGCTCACCGACGCCGAGAAGGCGACCCTGCAGGCGGCCGCCGCAGGCGACGCCGGCCTCGTCGACGCCATCGGCATGCTGCACGCCGCACCTCGCAAGGTCCTCGACGACGTGCTGGCGGGCATAAGCGGCGGGCCCGCTGTGGCGGCCACTATCTTGGCCACCGGTGCTGGCGCGCTGAACGTCGAAGCCAAACTGGCCTACGTCGTCGACGAGTTACTCCCCTACGTCCGCGAAGCGCTGGCCCGTTCCCTGATCAAACAGGAGCTTCTGGTGTTCACCGGACTTCCGGCACCGACGCTGGCCAACCTGCTCGAGGACACCACGCTGGCCACCGCCCCCGGTTCGACCCGACCGCTGGTGACGCCGCTACGCGATCTCGAGCACGGCGGATGGTCGGCGAAGTTCTTCGCCTCCACCACGCTCAGTGGTGCGCCGCTGGCCACCGCCGAGCTCGACTCGCTGAACTACCCGGCCGCGACGGTCGACTTCGGCCAAGCCAGCGCTGTTGGCAGCGCGCGGTTTTCGGCGCATCTGCTACCCCGCAGCCCGACGGCTATCGCGATCGAGGTTCGCGGCACCGGAACTCCCACCCTCATCTGGAACGGTGCGACGGTGCCGGCCGTGCAGACCGGACAGCTATGGCGCTTCGATGCCCGCAGCGTCGCCGCCCGCAAGCGCATCGCGATCACTGTGGAATGGCGACGCACCGCCGCCGGGCCCACCGAGCTGACGTTGGCATGGATCAACGGCACCGAACCACGCAGTCCCCTGCCGGCCCGGCTGCTGGTGCCCGAGAGCCGTTTTCGCAGCGCGGTCGCAGCTCTCACTCGACTCGACAACGCCGCCCGCACGGTGCGCGGTACCGGACTCACGTCAGCACTGCTGCGACACGTCGCAGCGCATCCCGCCGCGTTCGACGGGTTCAGAATCGACGCGCTACCGCTCTCACGCGAGGCGGCGGCCGCCGTCGATGCCGCCGCGCCGATCCTGATGCGCGGCTTGCTGCGGCTGATCGGCCTGCACAAACTGTCGCCCAAGCTACGCGGCGACGACGCGCTGATCGCCATAGTGGGGTCAGGGTCGATCGCCGCCGCCACCCCGCTGATCGCGACAGCGCTGGGTCTCGACGCCACCGATGTCACCCTTCTGTTGGGCCCCACCGGATTCAACGCCGCGCCGGCACATCTGACGGACGGCAGCGCGTTGAGACTGCTCACCCCGGCGGCGGCGCTGATCCGCCGCGTCGGTATCTCGGCATCGGACCTATTGAAATGGACCACCACCGCCGTGGATGCCGCCCAAACCGAAGACGTCAAACGCGCAGCACGAGCCCGCTTCACCGACACCGACTGGCTGGCGCTATCTAGCGGGATCAACGATCCGCTGCGTGAAGCGTGGCGTGATGCCTTGGCCAGCTGGCTGGTTGCGCGGCTAAACCTGGCCAACCGCGATCAGCTCTTCGAACTGCTGCTCATCGACACCCAGGTGTCGGCATGCGTGAAGTCCTCACGCGTGCTCGATGCCATCAAGGTCGTCCAAAACTTCGTGCTCCGTGTGCAACTGAATCTCGAGAACTTCGGCCCGGCCCACGCCAACACGGTTTTGCCCTCGGCGATCGACCGCCAAATCTGGGCGGAGAAGAAGTTCTACCGCGTCCAAAACGCCGCCCGCACCGTCTTCATGTATCCCGAGAACTACATGCTGGAGCTGCAGCGCGACAACATCACAAGTCAGTTCCGGTCCTTCATCAACGACGTCGGCCAAGCCGACCAGTCACCTGACGGCATCGAAACCGCATTCCTCAACTTGCTCAAAGGTGTCGACGAGGTGGCCCGGCTGGAAATCTGCGGCGCCTGGGCCCAGGGCTACGACGCCGGCGCCCAACGAGAAGTCGACCTGGTGCACCTCATCGGCCGCAGCACCGTCGGCGCACCCTACTCGTACTATTACCGACGCCTCGAGAACGACAGCCACTGGACACCCTGGGAGCGTGTCCCGATCGATATCGACACCCTCCACGACGGCAAGGTGGAAGGGGCACATGTCGTCCCGGTGATCTGGAACCGGCGGCTCTACGTGTTCTGGCCCATCATGGAGGTCAAACCCGACCCAAGTTCCGGCAGCGGTAACCCGTTGGCCGAACCGCAGGCGCACAAAGACTGGCGCAAGGCTCACCAAGCATGGGAGGCCGCGCACGCTAAATGGCAACAGGACTACGCGAAGTGGGCTGCCGACAAGGCCGCGTGGGAAGCCTGGAACGCCGCGCACGGTAAGTCGCTGTTTTGGGAGATTCCACCACCAACGGAGCCCGTCGAACCGCCCGAGCCCGACAGTACCGAGGCCATCCGCCCCCAAAGCACCCACATGGAGATCCGCATCGCGTGGTCGGAGTTCTTTGACGGCCGCTGGTCGGCCAAGGAGGTCTCCTCGCTGACATTGACCTCCAGCAACGTCCACCCCGAGCAGTACGTGTTCTCGGCGGTATCCATTTACGACGGACGACTTTTCGTCGAGTTCATCTGCCGCCACCTGGTCGTGCAGTGGGTGCCCAACCCCAGCAAGGGCGGCGGCTTCATGAAGATCGAGAACACCTCCGCCGATCAGAGCGCCGACCGCGGCACCTTCGAACTCAACGGCATCAACGGACGCCTCAAGGCGACGTCGGCGACGCTGGGTATGGGGCCAGGGCAGACCGGAAACCTGTGGATTGTGCAGCCCGACAACACGTTACCGGTGTTTAACACCTTCGAGCTGCGCCCCGGCGGGTCCGGACTGACCTTCAACATCGGCGACTATCTGCCGCTGAACGCCCGGCTGATCCCGACCCCGGTGATGAACGCCCGTCGCCAGCCCCTACCCGTACTGACCCGCTCGCCCAGCACGTACCGCGTCACCCCGCCGCACCACTACGCCCAGTACGTTTTGCAGGGGCCGAGCTTCTATCAGGACTTCGACCGCACCTACATCGTCACCCGCGTCTACGGGCTGCCCCGCGTAGTGGCGGGGCGGGACTTCCTGAGGCGGATGACCTTGGAAGCCTCGAAACAGAAATTCAGTGACCTGCTCGTCAGCGAATTGCCCGATAAGCCCATCGATTCCGTGCTGGCACAGCAACGATGCATCTACGGGCCCGCCGTCGCGGCCAACCCGCCGCTGGCGTTGGCAGCACAGGCGCTGTCCCGCGATACGGTGCTGCTTCCCGCCGACAAGATCACCGTCACCGCCGCACCACGCACCATCACCGCCGTCGACAAGATCACCCTCAACGCGCCCGCCTTGCGCCCGGATCTGGTCGACGAGGCCATCCACACCGTGCCATTGGTGCGGTTTCGCAACCTTTTTCACCCCCACATCACCGAATTCATCCGCCGACTCAACCAGGGCGGTGTTCCCGCGCTGCTGGCCACCGGCACCCAGCAACTTAGCAACGACGGCGGCGGCAACCGCTTCGCCGCGGAATACCAACCGACCGCCAACGTCACCACGCCTTACCCAGCCGAGATCGTGGACTTCGGCGACGGCGCGTACGCCCAGTACAACTGGGAGTTGTTCTATCACGCACCGATGTTGATGGCCGACGTCTTCGAAGCCGCAGGAATGTTCGACGACACCGAACGCTGCCTGCGCTATGTGCTCGATCCCACCGCCGGCACCGCCGCCAGCCCGCCCGGGGCCACCCCGGCGGAATTCTGGCAGTTCTTGCCGTTCAAAGGATCCATCCCGGCACGCATCCAAGAGTTGCTGACCGCGCTGAGCTACACCGGCACCGACCCGGTGAAGCTGCAACTGAAGTTGGAGGCCACCAAACAGATCGACGCCTGGGAACGCGATCCGTTCAACCCATTCCTCATCGGGCGACTGCGCCCCGGCGCCTTCCAGAAGCATGTGCTGATCCGCTGGGTTCAGCACCTGACCCTGCGTGCCGAAACTCTGCTGCGCAGTGAACGACCAGAGCCGATCAACGAAGCGGTGCAGATCCTCGTGTTCGCCGCCAACCTTATGGGGCCCCGACCGCAACGCGTTCCCGAACGCACCCGCCGCGCCCCGCAGACCTACGCCACCCTCAAAGCCAAGCTGGATCGGTTCGCCAACGCGTTGGTGGCGCTGGAAAACGAGTTTCCCTTCAGCGCACCGGCTCCCACGGGCGGCGGTGCCGGTGGAGGTCTGCTGGGCATGTCCGAGGCCCTGTATTTCTGTATCCCGCCCAACGCGCTACTGGAGTCGTTGTGGGACAGGATCGCCGATCTGCTGTTCAAGATCCGCCATTGCATGAACATCGAAGGCATCGTGCGCGAACTGCCGCTCTACGAACCGCCGATCGATCCCGCACTCCTGGTCGCGGCCCGTGCCCAGGGCCTCGATCTGGCCAGCGTCCTGGCCGACCTCGGCGCACCCTTGCCGCAGGAGCGCTTCGACACCTGCCTCGATCAGGCCAACCAGGCGGTGGAGGACGTGCGCCGTCTCGGTGCGGACCTCAAAGGCATCCTCGACGTGCGCGACGCCGAAGAGGCGACGCTGCGCCGCGCCGAACAGGACCTGCAGCTGCTACGCGATCATGTGCGCCAAACCAAGCTGCGTGAAGTCGACCAGGCCAAAGCGCAAATCAAAGCCCTCGAGGAGGCCCAACATCTACTCGAGACCGTGCGCATCCCTTACTACATGCGCCAACTGGGTCTCACCGAACCGTCCCCCAATGGTGTGATCGCCGACGCGCGGGTGGTGCTGAGCTCCTCAGAACAGGGACGCATCGATGCGCTGGGCAACGCGCGATCTATCCTGGCCGAAGCCAGCCAATATTCGATGGCGGCCAAGATGATGAGCGCCATCCCCACGATGATGACCGGCAGCGCGGGTATCAGCTCGCCGGTACTGGAGATCTATCTCGGCGGGCACATGCTTTCCCTGGGACTGGAAGCCTTCGCACAAAGCAAGTCCAACAACGCCGCCGACGCCACCCACCACGCCACCCTGTCTGAAATCCGGGCCACCGTGGAACGACGCGCCCAGGAATGGTCACTGGCCCTGTCTACAGCCGTCGGTGAATACGCCCACGGCGAAAAACAACTCGTCGCCGCTCGTATCGCGCTGGACCTGGCCAACGTCGCGCTCACCTCTCACGACAAAGAAACCGAGTTCGCTGCGCAACGCCTGGACTTTCTGAAGAACAAGGACACCCGGCTGGTCCACCAGGACTGGCTCAAGCAAGAGATCGGCCTGCTGCTTGGGCAGTACTATCAGCACGCGTTCGACCTGTGCAAGCGAGCCCAGCAGGTGTATCGCTTCGACACCGGGGACCCTAACGCCACCTTCGTGGAGTTCGGCTACTTCGACAAGTCCCATCACGGACTGCTCTCCGGCGAGCGGCTGGCCCTGGCGATGCGCAAGATGGCGCGCGCACACCGCGACCAACAGCGCTACGAGTACGCGCTGTCCAAGCCGATATCCCTGGCGCAGCTCGACCCGATGGCCCTGGTTTCGTTGCGCGCCACCGGATCCTGCGAATTCGATCTCCCCGAATCGCTGTTCGACGCCGACTTCCCCGGCCACTTCATGCGCCGCATCCGCTCGGTGGCGGTCACGATCCCCTGCGTGGCAGGCCCCTACACAACCGTCAACGCCACACTGACACTGCTCAACAGTCGCATCCGCCGGACCAGCGCGCTCTCGCCGGCCTATGCAGAGCAGCCCAACGACCCACGATTCACCTATTACCAGGGTGTGGTGCGCTCCGTGGCGATGAGCCACGCCCAGGAGGACACCGGCCTCGCGCCGGACCGTAACCGCAATCGACTCGACCCGTTCGAGCGGTTCGGCCTGATCAGCCGCTGGCGGTTGGAGGTTCCGCTGGACACCAACGCCATCGACCCGCAGACGATCGCCAACGCCCTCATCCGCGTGGACTACAGCTCGCTGGATGGCGGTGCGCTGCTGCGCGACGCCGCGCGCACGGCCAACATCGTGCCTCCCCGGAAGAACCAGTCGCAGCTGTTCAGCCTGCGCCATGAGTTCGCCAACGCGTGGCACCGCGGTCTGCGACCCGCCAATGTCCTTGCCGCCGAGTCGATTTTCGAAGTCGACTTCGACGTCGAGCGCTTCCCCTACCTCATGCGCGCGCGTCGGCCGAGGATCACAGAGCTTACGGTGATACTGCAGGTCGACGACATCACCGCTTACCAGAGTGGCGCGCCGTTGCAGGTTCAACTCATGCTGACCCCGATGGCCAACGGTGCCCTGGCGGGCGCTACGGTCACCCAGACCGTGGCCCTGCAGTCGGTGCCCACTCGGCTCGGCGGGCTGCCGATGGCAAGAGTCAATATGGCCGCCAATACCCCGGCGCGACTACAGGTCAAAGCCACCAGCACCGACATCGGTCTGCTCGATGCCCGCTTCATCGAAGATATCGGCGCCGGAGCCGATCTGCGCCACCGCCTCAACACGCGAACGGTGCGCGACCTCAACGTCATCGCCACCTATGACACCCAAACATAAGGCACCGCAACGACTTTACCGTCGGCCAACGGTGTTGGCGGCAGGGGTTTGTAGGTACGGCGCACGATGACGGCCCGGATCCACCGTACTGAACTGCCGGGCGCTTCGGCAGGGTCGTGGTAGACCGGGTAGCAGATGGCTGCCGCGCCGGTGACCAAAGCAATTTGCGGGGAATCGGCCACCTGTCGCCGGTAGCGGGAATGCACACGCAGCGAAGCGGTCCCACATGCAGGTTCTGGCGCAAACAGTGTGATTGCGCCGTTCGGCGTGTTGCCGTTGGATCCGGCGCCGAATGGGTGATGGTGGCAGGCGTGCGTTGATCTGGTCCGAAAGTTGTTGCCGCACTTGGGTGATCTGCTGATCGATGATGTCGATATCGACGGCGATATGGTGGTCGTGGAGGCGACTGTTGCCACCGGACTGGCCCAGTGTCCTCGGTGTGGAACAGTTTCCGCGCGTGTGCATTCCCGCTATCGGCGGCGGTTGGCCGATGCCGCGGTCGCGGGCCGGAGGCTGGTGTTGCGGCTGGTCGTGCGCCGCTTCTTCTGCCTGAACAACGATTGTGTGGCAAAGACTTTCGCCGAGCAGGTCGACGGACTCACGGTGCGTTGGTCACGGCGGACGGACCAGTTGACCTCGATGCTCACCGCGATCGGGGTGGCCCTGGCGGGTCGAGCGGGTGCACGGCTGGTAAGCCGTTTGGGTCTGTCGGCCAGCCGAGACACCCTGCTGCGGTTGGTCCGCAGAGTGCCGGATCCGCCGGTCGGTGCCGTCAAAATATTGGGCGTCGACGATTTCGCCGTCAAACGCTCCCGCAGGTACGCCACAATCTTGCTGGATATGGTCACCCACCGGCCGATCGATGTCCTCGACGGCCGCGAGGCCGATCCGCTGGCCGTATGGCTGTCGGCGCATCCAGAAATCGAGGTGATTACTCGAGATAGGGCGGGGGCGTACGCCGAGGCCGCCCGCCGCGGCGCGCCGCAGGCCACACAATGCGCAGACAGGTGGCACCTCTGGAACAATCTGGGCCAGGCGGTGGAGAAAACCGCGATCGCGCACCGGAGCTGCCTCACTGAATTATCAACTGCCAGTAGCGATCCCACCGATTCGGTTCAATGCACTCCGGCCGTGGTCGACGCGGGCGGAACTGCCGATCCCGCGACAGCGCCGCCCGCCTCTCCTCGCAGCGAAGGGTATTCGCGGCTGCGT
This sequence comes from Nocardia sp. NPDC041819, assembly GCF_055590505.1. Lineage (NCBI taxonomy): Bacteria > Bacillati > Actinomycetota > Actinomycetes > Mycobacteriales > Nocardiaceae > Nocardia > Nocardia sp. NPDC041819. Next base: position 208,861 of record NZ_JBVJAP010000007.1, read on the forward strand.
GCCCGCCCCATCGAACGCTACGAGGCGGTGCAGCGGCTTCGCGCTCAGGGCAAGGGATTACGCACCATCGCCACCGAACTCGATATCGACCGGAAAACCGCTCGCCGGTTCGCCATTGCTGCCAGTGCTGAGGACGTCATCGCCGCCACAACGGCCCGCGCCGGGATGCTGGACGAGTTCGTGCCGCACCTGCTTGCCCGCTGGAACGCCGGGCACACCAACATCGCGGCCCTGACCGCCGAACTGCGCGAGCTGGGCTACCGGGGCAGCCCCAACAACGTCTACCGCTTCCTGCGCCCCTACCAAGCCAGCAAGGCATCGACCCGCCCTGCTGTCGCCCCGCCACCGAAACCAAGAATCCGCGCGGTGACCGGCTGGATCATGCGCAATCCCGACACTCTCCCCGGCGCCGAAAACCAGCAGCTCACCAAGATTCTCACGTGCTGCCCAGAACTCGCCGCCACCCGCCGGCATGTCGGCGCCTTCGCGGCCATCATGCGTGACCTGCGCGGGGACCGTCTGCCGGAATGGATCGCACAGGTCCGTGCCGACGACCTGCCCGCGCTGCACTCCTTCGCTACTGGCCTCGAACACGACTTCGCCGCTGTCACAGCCGGATTGACGCTGCCGTGGAGCAATGGTCCGACCGAGGGCACAGTTAATAAACTCAAGCATCTGAAAAGGCAATGTTTCGGTAGGGCGAATCTCGACCTTTTGAGAAAACGCATCCTGCTCACTCACGCAACCGCTCAGCATCTCGGCAGATGATGATCACACTGTTTGCGCCAGAACCCACAACGGTGGCAAACGACACCAGCCAGTTCCTGCCAAGATCTTGACGCAGGACAGTCGAGTTCGCGCGCACCGGCCACGGTTGACGAAAGTTCCCGGACGCTCACTAAGACCGGCCGCAAGCACCGTACTGGTCGGTATGGCGAGATAGGCTCACCGGCATGGTGCAGGTCGGCGACAAGGTGCTCTTGGTGGCGGGCAGGGTCTCGGTATTCGAGGTCTTGGAATTCGAAGACGAGGATCATGCGCTCGTCCAGGCGGTGCTCGACTCGCCCGGCAGCTACCCGTTCAGCGTCCGCACCGACAGCCTCGTGCCAGCCGAACCCGCGGCGGGGTACTGAACGCTCGATCACCGAGCTTGTGACCTGAGTCCAAGCTGAGTAGTTCCTATCATCGCGTTCGTGTACGCGGTGTCCGCGCGACGCGCGCAGCCATCAGTTCGGCGCTGGGTCGATGTCCGCGGCCAGGTCGTGAGCTGTACGCCGAGTTGGTCGACGGCGGCTGCGCCGCTACCCCGAACCACGAACCAGACGAGGGTCAGTGGCGGTGTCTGAGGGCTCCGTAGAGGCGCGGGGTCGGCTAGGCTAGCCAGCCATGGCCGTCTACCTCGTCACCGGCGCCGCGGGCTTCATCGGCGCGAACTACGTGCATTTCCTGCTGGAGCGGGAGCCGGAGGCGCGGGTGGTGGCGGTGGACTATATCGGGTTCGCCGGGAACCTGGCCAACCTGGACCCGGTGATAGAGCGGATCACCTTCGAGAAGGCTGATATCGCTGATCTCGAGGTGATGGAGGCGATCTACCGGCGGTATCGGCCGGATTTTGTGGTCAACTTCGCCGCCGAGTCGCACAACGATCGCGCGATCCTGGGGCCGTCGGCGTTCATGCGGTCCAACGCGCTGGGTGCGCAGGTGATGGCCGAGGCCAGCCGTCTGGTGCCGGTGCGGTCGCATGTGCATGTGTCGACGATCGAGGTGTACGGGGAGCTGGCGCCGGGCGATGAGTGGTTCACCGAGCGCAGCCCGCTGAACGCGAAGACGCCGTACTCGGCGGCCAAGGCGGCGGGTGATCAGATGGTGCGCGCCTACATGGCGACCTACCCCGAGATGAACATCCGCCTGACCCATTGCGCGAACAATTTCGGGCCGTATCAGCTGCCGGAGAAACTGATCCCCCTGGCCGTGACGAACGTGCTTCGCGGCCGCAAGATCCCCGTCTACGGCGACGGGCTGCAAAGTCGTGACTGGCTGCATGTGCTGGATCACTGTGAAGCGGTGCACCGGGTGCTGCATGCGGAGCTCGGGCCGATCCCGAAAGCGGCAGCGACCGATCCGGGACTGTTGCCGATCTTCGACATCTCGGCACGTCAGGAAGTAACGAACCTGCAGATTGCCCGCATGGTGGTGACCGAGCTGGGGCTGGACCCTGAGGAGTGGATCGAGCACATCGAGGATCGCCCGAATCACGACCGCCGCTACGTGATCAATCCGCAGAAGCTCGAGACCGAGCTGGGGTGGCGGCCGGTACGGCAGTTCGAACCGGAGATCGCCGCGACGGTCCGCTGGTACCGCGACAACCGCGAGTGGTGGGAACGCATCCTCGCCGACAAGGGCGAACTCGGCTTCAACTGGAGTCAGGTGGGTTCGGCTCGATAACGGCGGATGACGTGCCGGGCGCACGCCTGACAACGTTGATCGGCTGATGCGTGGGGACACTGATCAGCCCGCGACCTCGGTGCGCCCCGCCTGTCCGGCTATCGGGTGCTGGTGAACACGGTGTAGCCCTTCGCGTCGCGCCACGGCCCGCTGTTGTTGGCCGTGAACCACGACCGCACCTCGTCCTCGACTCGGGCAAGAATCACATCGTGATGTGGGTGCTGAGACGGTACTTCGCAGGTGAACCGCAGGATGACCTGGGCGTATCGCATCAGCGATTGCACGCTGGGGAACAGCAGGGCGTTGTCGCGGCGGTGGAGGGTGACGTTGTCGAATGTGGCCCGCATCAGTGGCGCCACAGTGGCTGCGGTGACCGAGTCCGGCTGGGCGGGCTTGGCGGCCCATACCGCTGAGGCCGGTTGTGGGGTGAATCCGTGCGGTGCCGCGTGGGCGGTGACGAGGGCGTGGATGCGGGGTGCGGTTTGGGTGTGGTTGATGCTCACGCCCACTCGTCCGCCGGGGCGGGTTACCCTCCGTAGTTCGCGCAGCGCATGGGTTGGGTCGGGTAGGTAGTACAGGACATGCTTGGCGGTGGTCCGGTCGAACGCCGCCGCGTCGAACGGTAGCTCGTGTGCGCTGGCTCGGTATGCGTGTAGCCCGCGGGTGCGTTTGGTGGCTTCGACCGCTTCGGGTCGGATGTCGATGCCCACCAGCTGTCCTCGATGACCGCTGTGGCGTAGTTGACGCAGGAATTCGCCTGTGCCGCAGCCGACGTCGAGTATCCGCTCGACTCCGGTGAGCGTGAGCGCGTCGGCTACATCGATATCCAGGTCGTAGGGGTGTTGGGAGTAGCGCTTGTGGATGGTGATCTGGTCGGCCAGCAGCGCGAGCGACTCGTCCACGTTCAGTGCCTGTCCTTGGTGATGATGTAGGAGCCGAGCACCAGGGCGTCGGCCGGGCACGATCCGAAGAACGCCAGGGCGTGGGCTGGGTCGGCGACGACGGGCTCCCATCCGGAGTTGAGGCTGGTGTTCAGCACCGCGGGCACCCCGGTGAGCTGATGGAATTGTTCGATCAGCCGCCGGTACACGCCGGGACCGGGCGGCACGCTCTGGGGTCGGCTGGTGCCGTCGACATGCGTGGCCGCCACGATCGGGGCACCGCAGGCGGTGGGCAGCGTGAACGACATGAACGGAGCCCGAATATCGTTGCGGCCGAAGAGTTCCGGAAGGTGCTCGGCGAGCACCGACGGCCCGAAGGGCCGGAATTCCTCGCGTCGCTTGATGCGGTTGACTCGTTTCCGCATCGCCGCCGAAGACGGGTCGGCCAGCAGCGACCGGGCACCCAGCGCGCGGGGTCCGAATTCCATGCGACCAGAAAACCAGGCGACGATCTGTCCCCCGGCCAGCAGCTGCGCCGCGCTCGCAGCGGGGTCCTCGGTCACCCGATAGGGGATCCCGCATTCGCGCAGCACCGATTCGATCGTGTCATCGCTGTAGGCCGGACCGAGGCGCGTGTCCTCCAGCCGGGATGGGCGGTGGCCGTGGGCGGCGGCGACCATCAGCGCCGCACCGAGGGCGGTTCCGGCGTCTCCGCAGGCGGGAGCGGCGTACACATCGACGAACCCGCCGTGGGTGAGGAGTTTGCCGGCGGCGACGGAGTTTTCCATGACCCCGCCGGCGACGCACAGATGTGTGTCGTGGGGCTGGCGGTGTCGTTCGACCAGTTCCCGCACCGCGTTTTCGATCGCGGCTTGGGCGGTGGCGGCGACGTTGGCGTGCTCGCGGTGCAGCGCGCCGCCGGGCAGGCGCCGGGGCGGGAAGCCGGGCAGGGTGTCCTCGGCGATCATCGGCAGCTGATCGGTGTGAAACAGCGGGTGCCGGTGGAACACCTCCCGGTGCAACAGCGAGGTGTTCAGGTGCGGGCGCCCGGCATCGATCGACAGCAGCGGCTGCTGGCGGTAGGGGACGCCGTGGGCGGCCAAGCCCATGACCTTGTATTCGTCGTGCTGGCTGCGGTACCCGAGGTATTGCGTCATCGCCGCAGCGAACAGGCCGATCGAGTCGGGAAACGGCACGGTCTCGACCGGGGTGAGTGTGCCTGCGTCGCCGCGGAATACCGCCGCGCAGATCCCGTCTCCGGCCTGGTCGGCGGTGACCACCAGGGACTGGTCGAAACCCGATACCAGATACGCTGATGCCGCATGCGCGAGGTGATGATCGACGTACTCGACCGGGGGCACGTGCCCGAACTGGTACCACAGATACGCCTCGAACCGCGGACCGAAGTCTCGCCAGGTGGCGCGCGGGAATGCGATCACATCCACCTCGTGCATGCTGATCCCCGCTACGCGCAGGACGAAGCGGATCGCATGGTCGGGCATGAGCCCGACGGCATGCTTGTAGCGCACGAACCGCTCCTCCTCCGCGGCGGCGACGATCCGGTCGTCGTGGACCAGCACGGCGGCGGCGTCGTGATCGGCGCGGCCGAACGTTCCGTGAATGCCCAGTACAAACACAGGACTTACCCCTCACTCGCGGCGAGCTGCCGGTAGTAGGCGATGGTGCGGTCCAAGCCCCCACGCAACCCGATGCGCGGTGCCCAACCGAATACGGTGCGGGTCTTGGCCGCTGTGGTGATCTGGCGTTGCGGATCGCCGCGGCGACCCGGGACGAAGTCGATGTCGGTTGTGGGGCGACCGGCCTGGGCGAGCACATGGCGGACCAGGCTGAGCACGGTCCATTCACTGCCGGTGCCGATGTTGAACGTTTCGCCGTGCACGTCGTGTTCGGTGAGCGCGGCAGCGGCAAGCAGTTCGCACACGTCGGCGACGTGGATCCAGTCTCGCCGCGCCGACCCGTCCCCGGCGATACTGATGCGCTCCCGCGCCAGTGCGCGGGTGATCGCGACCGGCACCAGCCAGCCCGGGTATTGGTCGGGGCCGTAGATCGTGACCGGCCGCAACACCACCACCGGCAGTGCCTCGCTGGCGTGGAATGCCGATAGGTACGCCTCGAACGCGGCCTTGGCGGCGGAGTAGATGGTGGTGGGCCGGACCGGGTCGGTCTCGAGCAGATCCTCGGAGTCGTTGAGGCCGTAGACGTCGGCGCTGGACATGAACAGCAGCCGCCCGATCCCCGCGTCCGACAGCGCCCGCAGGTAGCCGATCGGGTCGTCACCGACACCGTCTTGCGGGTGTGCGGCGGTGTTGACCTCCGCAGCCAGGTGGATCACCAGATCCCCGGCGCCGATGAGCCGCGCCGCCACCCCGGGCGCGTAGATGGAGGTCTGCTCGAAGCTCACGCGCTCATCGGCGAGGATCCGCGGTGGGATCTTCTGCACCCGGTACTGGAGCGGATCCACCAGCACCAGCCGGTCGAAGCGCTCGAACGCGGGATCACGGTGGATGCGGCGCAGCAGGTTCACGCCGATGAATCCGGACGCTCCGGAAATCACGATGTTGGCCAATGGATTTCACCCCTTGCACACGATATTGATGCTGGTCGTGACGGCGTCGATCACCCGGTCGACGGTGGCGGTGTCCATCCCCCGCCACAGCGGCAGGCAGATGTGACGGGCAGCGAAGTCATCGGCCGCTGGGAATCTGTCGCCGGTGTTCAACTCGGCGAACACCGGCTGCACATGCAGTGGTGCCTCATACACGCCGCGCGCCAGCTGCACACCGCGCTCCACCGCCGTGCGGGCCAGCCGCTGTCGGTCGATGCCGGGGCCAAGCAGCGCCACGCATTTGTGGCCGCTGACCCGCGAACCGCCGCTGATGGCGGGGAAGGTGAGGCCGTGTCCGTCCAGGTGGGCGGTGTAGTGGTCGATCACCATCCGACGGGCGTCGATGTCGCGGTGGAGGTGGTCGAGGTGCGCGAGACCGGTCGCGGCGCCGATCTCGGTCATCCGCCAGCTGTTGCCCGCGACGATGTGGCGGCCGCCGCGGTCCTTGCCCTGATCGCGGTACATCCGGGCCATCTTGTTCAGGTCCGGGTCGTTGGTCGTGATCGCGCCGCCCTCGCCGCCGGTGCTGACCACTTTCGTCGCGAAGAACGACCAGGCCGCGGCGTACCCGAAACCGCCGGCCGGTTGTCCTGCCAGATCTGAGCCGTGGGCGTGCGCGGCGTCCTCGATCAACGGCACCCCGGCCCGCTCACACAGCCCGGCCAGGCGCGGCAGATCCAGGGACACGTAGCCGCCGATGTGCACGACCACCACCGCAGCCACCGTGGGAGTGAGCAGCCGTTCGAGATCGGCGATGTCCGGATACAGACCCGAGTCATACAGCCGCACCCGCGCGCCCGCGTGCAACGCTGCGGCCGCGGTCGCGTAGTTCGTGTTCGCCGGGACCAGCACGACGCGGTCTCGGACATCCAGAGCCCGGAATATGATCTCCATCGCGGTGGAGCCGGAGTTGACCGCGACCGCATAGCGCGCGTCGGCCATGTCGGCGACGGCCGTCTCGAACGCTTCGGTGTGCGGGCCGAGCACCAGCCGCCCCGAGCGCAGGATCTGCTCGACCGACGCCAGCACGGTAGCGATCTCGTCGGCCGGAAGCGCCGCAGTGAAGGGTGGGATCATCGCGCCTGCACCTCTCGGTGCGCGGCCCACGGGGACACCGCGACCAACTCGGCGGCCTGCTCGTCGGAGACCGGGTGCTGGACCGGCAAATCCAACGGCGCTCTGCTGCCGGTTATGTGGGACACGACGTCGCGGGATGCGTGCAGCGACAGGGTCATCTTGCCCGGCAGCACGGTCCACAGCCCGCGGATACCTTCCTTCGTGCAGTGGTCGATGACCGCGTAGTTCGGTGCGGTGCCCCACTGATCCCGCTGTGCCCCTGGGTGCTCGGTTTTCGAGCACACCCAGGCCACACCGCCGTCGTGGTCGATCACGCCCGGCGCGAACCATTCCCTCAGCTCAGCGTCGAGGGCGGCGACCTCCGTGGCCGGGACCGGCCAGCGGCCCGGCCGGTCCACCCACCGCTGTACGCCGCCATAGCGTGAGGCCAGCACGGTCCCGGCCGCCGCGGCGGGGGCCAGTGCCGGCCAGCCGAACTCCAAGCCGATGATCGGGCGCGGCAACTGTCCTGGGTAGGCCATCATCATTTCCAGCCGCGAACGCAGTTGTGCGCCGATCACCGAACCGGCGGTCTCCAACAATGGCTTGGTGCCGATTCCCGCGCAGACCACGACATTCGCTGTGTCGATGCGTCCTTGTGCGGTATCGATGGCCCGGACACCGCCTTTGCGGACGACGATGCGGTGAGCACCCGTGGCCACGGCGATCTCCACGCCCAAAGCTTCGCACCGTGCGGCGAGTTCACCCAGCAGCGCGCGGGTATCGATGACCAGCTCACCGACAGCGCACGCTGCAATGTCGCGTCCCTGGTCGCGGAGCAGTTCGCGAATCTCCGGCGTTTCGACGGTGTGGTGGCCGATGCCGTGGCGCCGCCACAGGGTTTCGTAGGTGTGCACAGTCTCAGGGCGCGCCAAGTACCAGCACGGTTGTGTGGTGACCACGCATTCGGGAAACGAGGACTGGTAGGCGATTTGCGCCTGCCGGCACGCAGCGACGATCTCCGGATGCCAGCGCGCATACAGCGCGCCAGAGTGGATCATGCCGTGATTACTGGTCGTCGCTCCGGATCCCAGCAGTCCGCGCTCGAGCAGCACTACTGTCCACCCGGCAGCGGCGAGACGAGCGGCGGTCATCAGCCCCGCGATACCGCCGCCCACGACGACGCAGCCGACCGTGCGTGTCATCTTCGACCACCCTTCCAGCCCTAGTTGGAGGGCACCAGGCGCCGGGGCGCTCACCGGATACGCATGTGATTCACTGGCGTCACCCCGCGGGGAAACGCGGTGGTTCGGGGCGCAGGCCCGGCGCCTGGTACTGGATCCAGCCTCACGCAGCGAATGTGCCTGGGCGACAGCGTCGATCGGACAAGCGGATGTGCGGAATCTGCGGTCGACACCACCGCAGGCGGCCTACAGTGTGTCCCGTATCAACGCCTATCGGCGCACGTCAAGGGGTGGCCATGGCCGACAGTTCGAACTTCGCGTGGAACACACCCGAGTTCCGTGCTTTCCTGGCTGCCAGACGTCCAGGCCACGCATTCATGTTGGTCCGCAAAGCAGCGGGCATGACCCAAGCCGGATTCGGTGATCTCATGAACTGGGACCGCACCCACGCCGGACGTGTCGAACGCGACGAGGTCGCAACGATCTGCGACATTTACCAGATGGGTCGCACCGCTGATGCCCTGGGCATCCCGCGGCTGGCGTTGCTGCCGGCCTTGCTCGAAACGTCCGACGTTGGGAACATCGAAATCACCGACAGCGAAGGAGCCGACGTGGACCGTAGGCAGTTCGGGCAGGCCAGCGCATTCATCCTCGCCGCCGCCCTCACCACCAACCCGGCCGCAGCGACCTCCCACGCCGCGGCTGCCCGACTCGTGGGATCCGAACACGTGCGCTACCTGGCCGATGTCGCCGACCAGCTGTGGGCACACGACAACGACTTCGGCAGCGGCGGACTCCTCCAGGACGCGCTCGACCAGTTCTCCATCGCGAAGCGACTGCTCGACCACGCCGACTACGATCGGGGCACCGGCACCGAACTCGCCGCTGTCGCAGCCAATCTCGGCCTGGTCAGTGGTTGGCTGGCCTACGACAGCGGCGACCAAGCCACCGCCGCCATCTGCTACAAGGACGCGCTGATCCTCGCCGAACGCGGAGGGGACGACTCACTGGCCGCCGATATCATCGACGCCCTACGGCAGCAGGCATGGACCGGCGGCCGGATGCGTGAAGCCCTCCAACTGAGCCTGCGCGCCAGCGACCGCAGCCGCCACGACCCCTCCGCCCGCCTGCAAGCGCTGCTCGCCGCCCGCGAGGGCGTCGCCTTCGCCGCTATCGGTGACCGCAGCCAATGCGAACGCGCCCTCGCCGCCGCCTGGCGCCAGGTCGATCGCGGTCTCGACGACGCCAACGACCCGATCCGGCTGCACTACATCACCGAATCCGAGATCCGCACCATCGAAGCCCACGCCCGCCGCTACCTCGGCCAGCACGACAAAGCCGTCACCATCTACCACAGCAGCGTCATCAGCGGCACTCATCCGCCCCGCGACGAAGCGTCCTACCGGGCCTACTATGCAACCTCCCTCGCCCTCCTCGGCGACACCACCACCGCACTCACCGAAGGACTCACCGCTCTCACCATGCTCGAAGGCCCCGTGCAATCGCCCCGCCTGGTCAACGAACTTCGCCCCGTCTACCTCGCCGCGCAGCAATCCCGCAGCAATGACGCTGACCAGTTCAGAACCCGATTCGACAACCTCAATTCCGCCGCGTAGGTCATCGCCGAACACCATCAACAGATGCGCGGTTCGAACACGCAGCAACGATCTTCGCCTCGACCGCACCGTGACTCGGCACCTACGGTCGTGCGCCGGCAGACGAGGACCACCATTGCTCGCTCGGCTTCTACTTGCCGAGTCCGCTGAACGACTCGCTTCTGCGGCACTCGATCCACCGTCGCGGTAAATTCCTCAAGGGGGCGGGTCACAAGCCCGCCGAGGCACCAACGGGGGGGAATTCTGATGGGGAGCGTGTACGAATCCGATCTGGACGACGAGCGCGTCATCGACGAGTACCGCGCAACACCCGAGTGGGAGAACGAAGACGGCGACTTGGCCGAACACGGCCAAATCTCCGAGGTGGATCTACGCCTGCTGGGCTACCGCAAACAGGACCTGGAGGCAGTATTCGGACCTCGAACCGAGCGGACCAAGGCTGGCCGACCGGTGTGGAACTTCGAGCATGTCAAACAGGTCGAAGCTGAGCGGTTCGGGCCGTTCGCCGGACGGATCAAGAAGCGTTTGATGGCTTTCGACGATCTCGATGCTGCCTGCGACGACCTGGAGGAACTCTTCACCACGATGGCGACGACGACCTCGATCCTGCCGGGATCATGCGTCAGTACATCGATGCGCTGCCCGCAGGCTCCTACGTCGCGATCACGCATTTCTCCGAGCCCGACGACGGCGGCGAGGCGCACGAGATGGCCATCGAACTCCAACGGCGTTTCACCGAAATGGGCTTGGGCTGCGGCTGGCACCGCACCTGCGAGCAGATCCCCTCGTAGTTCGGTGATCTGGAACTGATCGAGCCCGGCCTGGTCGAACTCGACAACTGGTGGCCGATCGGTCCCGCGAAACGCCTGCGGATGACCGAGAAACGTCTGATGCTTGGCGGCGTGGGCGCAAGCCCATCCGAAACGGCAACATGACACACCTTCTACGTCGCTGACTCCCCTGCTGCGAGGCACAGCCGCCAGCGGGACGCCCTTATCGCACCATCTGTTCAGGAACCCACCTCTATGCCTGAAGACCACAGCCCTTTCATCCGGACCGACATCCCCCACTCCGCGCGGAATCTGGAACTACTTTCTCCGGACGAGCATCTCCGAAGATCTTGTGTTCGGGTTGTCCCGCATGTCGGAGTCGCCAGAATCAGCTCGCGTCGATCACCTCGTCGAGTGCTGCGCGTGCGACACCGATGAACTCGCGGTGGGCAACCAGATAGTCGAGTCCGGTCGTCTCGGCTGCCCTGGCCCGTTCATGGGAGGCTTCCACCGAAGCTGCATGTGCTTCACCATATTCTTGTACTTCCCGGACCAGAACAGACTGCACTCCGACTAACTTGTAGGCCGCTTCAGCAACGTCCGCTGGTCCTTCGAGCAAAACCTTGTTCCCAGCGTGCTCCGTCTCTTTGAACAGTCGCCTGATTTCCACAACCCGGGCTTCTTGAACTGGCACCGATTCGGGCGCTGCGCGGCGGTCACGGAAGTACTGCTGGTTAGCCCGATCTGCGGCGTTGAGGGCATCGAGGAAGTCGATGTAGGCAGACTGGCGGCGCTCGCGGCACCACCGGAGATGCTCGATCCGTACTTCGAGAGCTCGGTCGCCCTTTTGAGTCAGCTCTTGCCGCGCCTGCTGCCGCTCCAAGGCAGCCTGTCGGCGGTTTTCGGTGCGGGCCGAAATGATGGCCGTGAGCGAAGCCCCGAGGGCAGTTCCCAAAACACCGACGACTGCAACCAGAACACTGATCATGATTTATCAGCATGCCAAAATCCGTTGCGAGGCACGGGGAATCGTCGACACGTCGGGCGATGCGGCCCTGACGGTGTCGGTGTTCACGATGTATGCCCGGTTGGCTTTTGATCCGGTCGAGAACGATGCCGCGGGCCGGTCGATACGCTGCCGGTCCAGTGGCGGATGGCGCCCTGGGTCCCGCACATCACCCGAGAAATACCGAGGTTGTCGGCCTGAGGCTTGCCGTCAGTCCCGCCATTTGTCTGCGGCTATCAGTGTGCGGCCGGAGTTCCAGTCGATGGCCCTGGTGTTCCGATTAAGATTCAGGATGGTTTTGCGTCGGTCGGCGGGTGCTTCTTCGTCGGTGACGAGGAGAAGCACCTCGCCGCCGGAGTACTCGACGCGGACGGTGAGACCGCCGCCGCCGATCTTCGTGTCCGATACGGCCGAATGGTGCAGGCTGTCGAGCCCGGCGGCGTGCTGGGTCTTCGGCTCGACGCGACCCGTAAACCGGCTGAGCCTCAGGATCACATCACGCCGACCGGCGGGTGCCTCATCGGTGATGGTGAGAAACAACTCGCTACCCGAGTACTCTGCGTGAACCGTGAGGCCGCCTCCGACGAGCTTGGTGGTCGACCCCTCAGCGTGACGGAGGCTGCCGAAACCGTTGCGACCGACACCATCAAGTCGGCTCGGTTTGGCCCTCATCGGATTACCTGCGTCATCTCCGCGGCGTGCTCGTGGGTGACCCGCGCCGGTGTGTAGGTGTCGAGCCGTGCGACGGCCGCTCCTGTGAGCGCGGGTAGCGTCACCAGGGCCTCCTTGGCCTCGCGAGCTTCGTTCCACATACAGGAGTCCCTCTCGTTATATCGCGCCGGTGATGCCGAAATATGTTGCGGGTAGCCAGCTGTGAGTCTAGTCTTCCGGATCGCGGGTATCGAGGCGGATGGTTGGAGGACTCCGGGCACCACGGCGGGCACGTCCGAACTCCGTGGTTATGGCAGGCAGAAGTGAGCAGAAAGGTCGTTCAACGGGCAAAGCGGGTGATCCCACGTGCGACCAATACCGTTCGATCGATTTATAGAGGGCACCGGCCGACAGTGAGCCCGAAGGATGCCCGGTAATGCCGCGAACTTGAGAACTTGGTCGTGGAAACTGGTGTCGCGCCCCTGCAAATCCAGTGACAATGCAACACGTGAAGGGGTGCCGCCGGGCAAGTTTTCGAGGGGAGCGACGGTGAGAAGTTGTTGCGGTTTCGGCTGGCACGTAGGCTGGTGGCGTGGGAATACGCCCGGGCTCCTGTTGCCCTGGCGACCGAGTAGACCGCGAGTTCGTGGAAGTGAGTGTGTCCAAGTGTCCGCCGTACCAGAAAGCGATCTGTATCCGCATTGCTGGAATGAGATTGATCCGGGCGGCATCCGGAACCAGACGCTGGGCGGTGACGATCGCTTGCATGGTCTCCTATCGCACGCAGTGCCGAACATTCTTCGACGGTCCCGTTCACCCGGCTCGTTCACCCTGCTAATCGGAAATACGGAAAAGGGGCCGGCTCAATATGGCGTTCAAGCCAGAGATTCACTGCGGACGAGCTATCGACCGAACGCCGCGCTAATCTCTACGGTTTCCACCCGAGCCCGCGTGCAGGCAACATAGAGCACACGGTGCGGCTCTCGATCTCGACGAAGTCCGCGCTTGAGCCACCAACGATCAGTGGTCGTGAGGCAGACGCCGACTCTGTCCCATTCCCGACCTTTGGCCTGATGCGCAGTCATTCCCGGTACACATGCTGTACCGATACGGAGACGCTCACCGATGGCCCATAGTTGCTGCAACATAGCGGCGTTCGGCTCTGTAGGCAGAACGGCGTCTATGTTCGGCCGGTGGAAGATTTCAACGAGATAGTTGTAGGCTTCGATGAGGTCGGCTGAATCCGCTGCGTCGGCGAGTCCTTGAAGGGCTTGCATGAGGCTCGGGCGTATTGCTTCGAAATCGGCATCGGTCAGTTTAAGAGCCGACATGGCTTCGGCTTTGAAGACCGCTCCCGTTCCTGTGAGTTGGCGGGCGGAAAGGTCGAGAAGGATGGTTGCCAGCGCGTATGGGGATTCGTTGCTCGCGGGCCCCCATGCGAGCGGTATGACTTCGGGCCGAGCGCAAGTCCAGAGCTGTTTCCACGTCGCGGCGATCACGACGTCACAGTCGAATCCGGAAACGACGACTGGCAACTCGATCCCGGTGCCGGATCGCAACGCGGTGGCCAGATCACGCTGCTCTTGGGAGCGGAAACGGAAGGATCGCGACAGGTGCAGCGTTGTCATGCGCAGCGTTTGTGAGAGTTCAGGAACCCGGTCCGGGCTCGCACCTCGGAATCCGTAGAGGGCCTGCCAGGGATCGCCAATAATGGTGATCTCGCAACCGGCCTCGGCAGCTATCGTAACTAACAGCAGATCCAACTCGTTGGCGTCGTATACTTCATCGACGATCAGACAACGAATGGTTTTATTCAATCTCTGCCGGACGCGATCGCGGATAGGCTCATGATCCAGCGCGGTGTGCAGGACGGATCGGATGTCCTCGTGGGTGCAGTGCCCGTTGGCTAGCTGGGATTCCACTTCTCGGCGGTCCGGAACGGGCTGACGCTCGACGGTCTTATCAGCAAGGTTGATGGAGCCATTCACGTAGGTCGCCACCGATGTTTTGTATCCCTCCTTGTCATGGCGGATCAGCGCCTTCCACGAGTCATGGACGGTGAGCTTCGTGTGGCCGCCTGACCATGCAATCAGTCCGGTGTCGAGCAGATCCTCAAGCAGGACCTGGATGAATGTATCGATCGTGACGACTTGATGTGGCCAGCGAAGTGCCGAAGGACCCCACAACGCCGCGGTCCTGGTTCGCAACTCGCGCGTGGCGGACTTGGTGAAGCTGACCGCGACGACTGCCCGATTGTCACGTGAACCGCTCTCGGTTAGCTGCACTCGATATCGCAAGCATCCGAACCTCTGTGCTGCGACCGTCGTCTTTCCGGAGCCCGGCGCGGCCTCGACCAATACAGTCGGCAATCTGGTCCCGGCAGCGATTACCTGCTCGACGGTCAACGGAGGAGATCGCAACTCGACCTTGCTGCTGGTCAATCGGCCTCCGAAGCCGAGTCACAGAAAGGCGATTCCTCGTCGCCTGCCGTGCCCGGATTCGCACCGATATCGTCGCCGAAAAGAAACTGTAGAGCGTCCGAAATACCTTCGGGTACGGTCACAGGGGCGGCGTTCTCGACTGCCAGCGTAACCTGTTCGGCGACGGCCAGCGCGAACTCGCCTTTTTTCTTCGCACCCTTTCCAGCTGCTCGGACCTGAGCGTTGTTCGCCACTTTAGCGCTCTGGAACAGGGCAAGGACCGAGTCGAATGTCACCGGTTGCGTCTGGAGGAGGCCGAGTTCGGCGAGTGCTGCAGCAATGAGGTTTTCGTTTCCGGGTACGAGTGTCGGCTCCAGCGTGGGATGGCTCAGGAATACGCGAACGATGTCGCCGTCGTGTTCGCTCAGCCAGGTCGGGGGCGTTGGCTGTTCGTGGACTTGTTTGTCGCTATCGGTGAGGATAGCGAGCCGGTTGCACAGTTCGTGGTCTCGTGTCGCCAGCAGTCGCACAGGCCAGGATCCGACCTTGGTTCCCATCGCGGTGATGGTCAAGGCGTCGACGAACGCTTGTTTGTCGAGGCTGGCGCCTGCCCACACGCGGGCGAGTTCACGGATAAGCGCCACCTCGGTGACACCTTCGACGAGCAGGACTCGTTCGGCGAAGATCGCGGCGGTGCGTGTAGCATCCAAGTGCAGCCGCGTCTTTCGCATCACTTCGTGTTTCTGGTTCATGGGGATCGTGGCGATGGCATGGCTGATGCGTGCACCGTTGGATCTCTTGCGCAGGACGACCAGATCCTCCGGCCTGGCGGCGGTGATTACCTCCGGCGCGTGGCTCGACAGGATGATCTGCAGTTCAGGTCGTTCCTGCACCGACCTGCGCAGATGACGAACCAGTCGATACTGCAACTGTGGGTGCAGATGAGCCTCGGGCTCTTCGATGATTACCGTCGCATGGAAAGGGCTCTCCTGGAAGAACGAGTCCTCGACCAGCCGCGCCTCCTCGGCGGCCTGTGTCAGTTCTCCCGCGGCCTCGCTGAAAGTCTCGATATCTTCATCACGGCCTGATCGATCGAACTCTGGCGAGACGGCGAATCCGAATTCGGGAAACCCGCTCGGACCAATCGGCGCGGACGACTGTGATGACGCGACAGCAGTCGCGTCCGGAATCGCAGCCAGGACGACCGCCATATGTAGCAGATTGACGTACCCGAGCCCGGAAACCTCCAGTGGCCGCGCGTAGGGTCGGCCTTCCATCACCGCCAACATCAGTTCCAGGACGCGGGCGAGATACCCGTCATCGACACGCTGACCACGAACGTAAGGCCAGTGCTTCGACACTCCTGCAGTGAGCGAGATCAGGTGATTGGTGATGCGCTCCTCGACTGCTTCGATGACTGGATCCTTACTGAGATCTTCCAGAAGCCTCCACGCGCGCATCCGAAGTCCGGTCAGATTCCTTGTCTGGCTCAAGCGTTGTTGCTGCGCGCGAAGCAATTCCACCAGGATCCGTGCTTCACGCCGCGCGAGTTCATCCAATGGATTGCGATGGGCCGGAAGGTAGAGCAACTTGATGGCGCTGCTGAAGTCCGGGGGTGTGATCGACCACTGCGAGCGAATCGCCCCCAGGCCTCCGGACAGGGTCCTCGACCATGTCACTGCCTTGTCTCCCGGGGCCAGGCCCGTGTAGTGCGAGAGAATCTGCTGCCCGAGTGGCCCCTCGCGGCCCGTGCTTTCGAGCTCGTAGTCGATCTCGACCTCGCGGACCCCCTTCCCGAGGGCTGCCGAGCTGAAGCGCCCCAGGCTGGGGAAGACTTCACCGTGTCCGAGGTAGGCGGCATCGCTGAATGTAGTCTTCCCGGCGCTGTTCGCACCCACGAGCACCGCGAACCGTCCGGGTAGACGCACCTCGATCGGCGCTTCGACACTCGCTCGCAAACCTTGGACTCGCAGGCGACTCAAATGCACTGTCAGCACCCCCTTTCCGCTACACGGCCGATCGCTGAGCTTACCTACGCCGGACCGACTTACCACCCTCGGCTCGGTCCCATTCACATCGGCAGCCGTACGACAGGGCTACTGCTCAGGGCCATCCGCCCAGACGCTATAGCGCACAATCGGCGACATAGTTGATGAGATTCAGCGCGGTTCACGCCGATGAAGCCTGCTGCGGCGGTCATGAGGTAGACGGACATGACTACCGGGTGCTGTAGGTCGGTGTGGCGCAAGCGGCACAGGATCAGGTATGTCGTCGCGGTTCTCAGCAACGCGCCGGTCGAGCTCGCGATGGTGGTTAAGACACGCAATCAGCCCGACAGCCAAACCTTTTCCGACCTGGGGCGGAAGGGGTGTCGCTTCGACGGGGGGTTGGGATTCGAGCGGTTCTCACAGGCATCTCACGTTTCGGGCCTGTGGAGACCCAGGCCTACCGCTTGAGCACGTCTCGATTGTCCGGAACGGTCTCCGGCGCGTCGATGTAGTGCGCCTTGGACACCTCGCGGGTATTGCCGGCCTGGTGGGCGGCGCGCTCAGGGTCGTCGTAGGCGTGATCGAGGCGATTCCGCGGATCCGGGGACGACGCGGGACGTCCCCGCCGACGCCCGCAGGCCTTTATGCCGACCCGGCTACGACCACGACGAGTACCGGATGTTACTGCACGACAAGCGGTTAGGGCCGTTCATCGCCGTCGCGGCGTCGAGCACGGTTCCGGCTTGGGCGTGCAACGGTCGGTGATCGAGTAGTCCTTCCTGCACTGGTTCCGGCGGTTACTTGTGCGTTGGGAGGTTCGCGACGACAGCCGCGAAGCTTCCTCAGCCTGGCCGACGGCATCAGCCGCCAGCGCCGACTGGTCAGCCTCTCGCTTTCTTAGGAGTTCTTAGCGAGAACGAGAAGTATGGGACACCTTGGGCGCTGCCAGCGGTTGACCCCTGCCTGACGTGCCCCGCTGGCTCGGACCGGGCGCTCCTCCTGAAATGGAACCTCTGCGAATGGCCCGTCCCGCGGGCCAGTCGTTGTCATCCGGGTTTCAACCGCAGAGTCACGTCATGGCACGTTTCCACGCTTCCGGGCAACACACTTTCCGGATTCGAAGTGGTAACGGTCCCCCTCAACGCGTGCGCGGTCGTACAGCTGCTCTAGCAACTGGTTGACTGCTGAGGTCGAAAAAAGACGGACTCCATTCACGCGGCGGCAGTCCTCGTCGACACAGCTGATCTCGAATGTCGGAAGATTCTCATATGCCTGGTTTTCCCAGTGCGCTGATTCTGACGTGTTCTGCTTCCGGTCTCTCTCGATGATGTCCCGAGCAGCTTCGGTCCGTGGCCGGGATTCAATCTCTCCTGCGAACGCACTGACTCGCATCGCGATTCCGCCGATCAACACCGTCATGTCGGCCTTGAGCTTCCAGTCCGCCCGTGGATCGTAGAGCACCATTCCGAGCTTCGCCTTGTCCTCGATCGCTTCGACTAGGCAGGCATAAAGATAAGTTTCAGCCATCCCCGACTCGTACCAGACCCCGATGCGGTGACGCATCCCTGGCAGAAGGGGCTCCGAAAAGTACCGCGCGAATCGCTCCTTCTCTGGATGATCCCTCGTGTACGCCTTCTTGCACTGGTCGAAGAACGATTCGAAGGAGAAAAGTTTGTAGCCAGTGCTGTGTCCATAGAGACACATCGCCGAGAACAGCGCACGCCACGCCGGGAACTCGCCATTCTGAGAGCCCTTTCGCGGCCACACGCGGGAGTCCCGCGGCCCCGGGTTGACGAACTCCGGCTGCTTCCCCAACTCCTGCAGGAACCGGCGGGCAAACATATCAACAGACATCAAACTCCTGTCAGCCAGCTCGAAGAGATGATCGGCGATCACACGGCCGCTGACTGCAGGTCGCAAGCCGGTCACTCCGAGCCAAGGCGGGACGCTTCGACGAACTGTCGTCTGCGTATGCTCGACGACCCCCATGCCTGCTCCCCGCTGTTACGAACGAACCAGCCCGGAGGATAGAGGAGACCACTGACAAGTTCCGCCCAGCCGAAGCGGCGCTCCGCCAAGCGCCATCTAGCTGCGAAAACCTCCAAGGCACGCGCCGAGGCGCTCGACAGCATGACCGAGTATCGACAGTCGCAGGGCCGACACCGATCCGACACGGCGCAAGCGCCCGGCCTGCGACACCATAATGACAACGCTGTAGTTTTGGGATCGTCTGCCGATCCGCGGGCCGCCGACCGCTTCCCAGGTAAGCGGGTCGGCGAAGCCCGATCGGTTTCGACGCAGGTCGGCGGCTTGATCGGGACGAGCGGCGAGATGAGAGAGGGCAGAGATGCACACGTTCTACGAGTTCTTCGCCGGCGGCGGCATGGCCAGGTCCGGGCTCGGCCAGCAGTGGCGTTGCTTGCTCGCCAACGATATTGACGCCAAAAAGGCCGCTAGCTACCGCTCGAACTGGGGGGATGACCATCTCTTCGAAGGCGATGTCGCCGACCTGACCCCCGAGCATCTGGTCGGCGACGCCGACTTGGCCTGGGCCTCTTTTCCGTGTCAAGATCTCTCGCTTGCGGGGCCAGGGGCGGGATTGAGTGGCGCTCGATCGGGCGCATTCCATCCCTTCTGGAAGCTCATGCTTCGCCTACGTGAGCAAGGACGCGGCCCCGCTATCGTGGTACTCGAGAACGTCGTCGGCGCGCTTACGGCCGGTAGGGGCCAGGACTTCGTCAACCTCGGTCGGCATCTACGCGCGGGAAATTATCGGTTCGGCGCCGTGGTGATCAACGCTGCGCACTGGGTTCCACAATCACGTCCGCGGTTGTTCATCGTCGCCGTCGACCGCGACGTCGTAGTGGACCCGCGGCTGGAGATTTCCGGGCCGGACCCGACATGGCACACAACGGCCCTGGTGGCGGCAGCGCACCGCTTTATGGCTGCCGATCCGGAAGGCGAAGACTCGTGGGTGTGGTGGAACCTCCCGGCTCCTCCCTCCACGCGTGACCGCTTCCAGACCTTGGCCGAGTTGATCGAGCCCGGAGACCCGACCGGCGTGCCCTGGCACACGGCGGGCGAGACCGAGCGTCTGCTGGCAATGATGAACCCGGGAAACCGGGCCAAAGTGCATACCGCCGAGCTGCGAGCCAAGGCCACCGGCGAGCGCATGGTCGGCACCGTCTACAAACGGATGCGTCCCGAAGGCCCGGTGATCGACGAGACCACGGGCGCCCGCGCTAAGGTACAACGGGCAGAGGTTCGCTTCGACGATATCGCCGGATGCTTACGCACGCCCGGCGGCGGGTCGAGTCGGCAAACCATCCTCGTCATCGAACCGGACCAGGTCCGTTCGCGCCTGCTCTCACCTCGTGAAGCCGCTCGGCTGATGGGGCTCGACGATGACTACGTGCTGCCTGAAAGGTACAACGATGCTTATCATCTGGCAGGTGACGGCGTTGTCGTCAATGTGGTCCGGTTCCTTGCCCGTAGCCTGCTTGAACCGTTGCTAACGGAGCAGTCAGCGGCTCTTGCCGAGCAGATGAGGATTCCGGCATGACCACAACCTCCTGCCGCTGACCAGACGCTTGGCGGCGGGGTCGATCTCAGGCGGATTCGCGAGTCAGGTCATCGGCCACTGGCACAGGTGACCTTGTCGAACCCCCGTTGAACGACGGGCGATCCTTCGAATCCCTGTCCAGGGCGGCGTCTGTCAAACTGTCTGCGTGACCGTCGAGGATCTGACCGCCGCCCTGCGCGACTTCGTTGCCGAGCACAAGTTCGACAACAGGGGTGCCCTGTCGGTGGGCCTTTATCTCACCGATCGCGCTCGGCAGGGTCTGCCGCTGGACCCAGAGGTGCTTCTGACCGATGGGGGCGGGCAGGTTTCAGGACTCAACGCGACTGCGGTCAACAGGATCTTGAAGCGCAATGGCATCGATCGGCCGCTGTCGCGCATGGGTGGTCGGAGCAATCGCGCAAGTCCGGCCCAAATGCGCCTATACGTCGCCTTCCTCAACGAACGCAACGGCATTGGTCCCGTCAACCTCGACACGGCGGAAGCCTTCTGGATAGACCGGGTCCGTGAGAAGCTGGCGGCGAAACCGCTCACCCTGCAGCTCGACCCCTCGAATGGTATGCGCTCAGTTATCCGCGACATCATTGCCCAGGCAGAGAAACGCGATACCGAAGCGCCGGGTAGCCGGTATGCGGGCGCGGTCCTGCAGCATCTAGTCGGTGCAAAGCTCGACTGCGCCCTTAAGGGGAAGGTGGAGGTCGCCCACCACGGTCACGCCACAGCCGACCAGCACACCCATAGGGCAGCAGACTTCGTAGTCGAGGACGCCGCCATCCACGTCACCGTCGCACCCAACGAAAACCTCATCCAGCGGTGTCGAGAAAATCTCAGCGAAGGGTTCCGGCCGATCATCGTCACTACCTCCTCGAAGAAGGGCACCTCCCTGGCCGAAGGGTTGCTGCTTGCCGCAGAGCTGACGGACAGAGTCGATGTCTTCGATGCCGAGCAGTTCATCGCGCTGAACCTGTACGAACTCGCCGGCTTCGCCGAGCGTCGCCGAAGTGACGTCATCCATGAACTGGTAACCAGGTACAACGCGATCATCGAAGAGTTTGAGACAGATCAAGCGATGAAAATCGACGTCAAGGATCGGCGGAAGCCGAGCCCTGTTGACGAATGACTGAATCATCCGAGCAGCGCAGCCGCACCATGCGAGCGGTGCGGTCGCGCGACACTACACCCGAGATGGCAGTTCGCCGATATCTCCACGCTGCGGGGCTGCGGTATCGGTTGCACGACAACAACCTGCCGGGCAAGCCCGACCTTGTATTTCCCTCACGGCGAATAGCCGTGTTCGTCCATGGCTGTTTCTGGCACCAGCACCCCGGCTGCAAACACGCGACCCGACCCTCGTCCAACACCGAATACTGGACCCGCAAGCTCGATGGAAACGTCGCTCGCGACCGTCGTCGACTCGACGAACTCCGCACCCTCGGCTGGGACGTGCTCATCGTTTGGGAGTGCCAGACCCGCGACGACCGAGCCCTCGCCCGCCTCGCCGAAGCCGTCACGACCAGCCGACATGGCAATCACAACCCTCCGTAACTCCTACCGCGTCGCCGGAACGTTTCCCGCCGGGTAGCATCCCCACCGATCAGTCGACGAAGATCATCGCTGCTCCTATCGGTCGTACGGAGCAGCCGGATCGTGCTACCGGGGGAGTCCGATGTCCAGTCATGGGAAAACTTCGCTCAACGGCGTTCAGAAAGCGCCCAAGCGGAACGAGTTGCCTGCACCTGATGTTCGAGACTTCCGCAGTTTGCTGAAGGATTTCCTCAGCGCGAAGGATGATCAGGGCCGCACTTGGGCCTCCGCCAAATGGGGCGTGTATGCCTTCTATGATTACGACGGTGAGCCGATTTACGTCGGACAAACTAATGAGCAATTGCGTGTCCGAATTCAACGACATCTGACCAACCAACGCACCGATGCCGTCGCGATGAGGATTCTCGACATTTTCGAAGTCGCCGAAGTCGCAATTTGGCCGCTATGGGAATACGAGGACGTAACTAAAAATAATGACAAAGACGCTTTCGCAAAAGCCCTGCGCCATCTAAACCGGTGCGAATACACAGTCTACCTCGACGCTATCGATAATTCGCGTTACCACGCCATCCTCAACGAAAAGATCCCGCCGGTGTCGCCGCGCTGCGACCTCCCGGCCTCGCTCCGGCTGCCTCTGATCTCCGCGGAGGTACGCGCTGAGCGCGAGCATCCCGACATCCGCATTGCGCGCCGGGCGGAGGCGATCTCCAGACTTGCTGCCGTGGCTCGCGAACGCGGCGAGGTTTCGCCTGGACTACGGCGGGCCCTGGTTGTCCAGGCAGTGCGGCTGACATACCTCTCGGCGCAACGACTGGCCCGCGTCGAAGGAAGGACCGAACCTGAGCCGAAGGCTATTGATGTGAAAGCCTTGGTTGGTTCGGTGCTCCAGGATTCCAAGGCGTCCAAGGAGGCGAACGACGATCTGGAAGAGTCGAGCTTCGAATTAGAATTCGACTGACCCCACGGCCCGAAATCCACTAGGTCTGGCTCCGAGTAGTTCCAGACGGCGATCACGCAGGGAGCATTGTGAGCACACGGGAAGAACGCATCGCCGAATATGAACGCAACCTCGCGCAGATCTATGCCCCGGAACTGAACTACCTCGCCGATCGCCTGCAGGAGCCAGGCCGGGTTGTCAATACCGGCGGGGGATGCATGGCGATTCAAGCGCGCATAGACGAGCTTGCAGGAACCTCATATTCGCTTGAACTGCTGGCGACCACTACCGATCCAGGTCTCGCGGAGGAGCGCAGCGAGATCGTTCACTGGCTCGTCGGCTTGTACGACGCCGACGAAGGCGGCGAGGCGCTCGCTGAGGGGCACGACGTTGATACCTTCGAAGCTGCCTACACCCTGGCGCTCGACAACCTCCGCAATGGAGTTCCGCCCACCGACCAGCCCTGCGCCTGTTTTGACGAGTGATCGACCGGCACGCTTCCAGTCGATCCAAGGGCAACGCGCGTCCCGATACGTCATGAGCATCTCCATCCAAACAAGCTGGGCCGCCCTGCACGAGGTCGAAGCCGACCCCTCGCTCTGTCCCGGAAGTGCCTGACCGCTGTGCTCCAGTAAGCGCTGCGTAACCAGCGAACGCCTTCAGGCGATAGTTCCAACTGGAGTGGCTGGATGGATGAGCTCAAATCCAGCTCGCAGCTGATTGTCGTAGCTCTAGGCTAGGGTCTGCGCCAATTCAGCCCAGTTGCGAAGGGTGCCATGGTTACACGTCATCAGGGGAAGCAGCGAGGCCGCGCACAGGTCTCCGCGCGGCGCCGCCAACTGCCCGACGACTACCTCCGCTGGAATGCCGCCATCGCCGAGGTCATCTACCCTCCCACCGACGAACCTGTCCCGGCCTATATGGATCTCGAAGCCGATAGGTTGAGGCAAGTAGCTCATGCGGCCCAAGTCGACGGCCTCGAGCCGCGCGCGGCGCTCTCGGCGGCTGTGCGATCGGTGACCGTCAACGCGGATGGAACCTTCTCGCTGCAGTGGCTGGTTGACGAGTCACGCCGTTGCGGCCGGAAATCCACCAGTCAGCCTCCCTGCCTGGCCTTCCTGGCGGCGTCGGTACTTGCTGCAGAAGACATGGGCAATGCCGACGGGGTCCTCGCTGCGCATGCGTACTATCCACGCCTAGCGCGGCTGCTCTCACTTGCCGACCACAGTCGTGTTCGTCCGCAGTACACGAATTCGGCGGAGTTCCTTTGGGGCTGCCTCAACACGTGGCTTGAGAACCTCGAAGGCGAACGCGGGCTTCCCACCGCCTATGCGCTGACACACAGATACATCGGACTTCCGATGTCTCAGGCCCTTGTCAGAGGAGGAGACCGGAAAAGGCTGCCCCAGATGTTCGTTCAGTTTGGGCTTAACCCCGGTATGCGGCTGGCTCCTGAGGACCTCGTCACCTACCTCGACACGTGGATCAATTCGGAGAAGTCAGCGACATCGGCTGCGCTTCGCAGGCTCTGGCGACGCAAGGAATCTCATGACCGGATCGCGGCTATCGCCGCCGTCGAGTTGGCCAACTGGGATGGCGCTATCCAAGGGTCTTCCAACGCCACCGTCGGACGAGTACTGCTGCTGGCCAGCTTGAGGAATAGCTGGCGGGGACAAGCGTTGGACCTTGCCCTCGGACTTCGGCCGCTGATCAGCGACACGGACGGACGCGTGGAGGTCCTGCAGACGGCCGGCCAATGGACCGGCCTCGCGTTCAGCCCGAACATCGGAGGGCTATGGCGCACTACCTACGCCGATACGATCGACTTCGGATCGATGCTGAGAGGGCTGGTCAGGATCAGGCACAACGGAGGGAACGACGGGGTCGAATACAAGCGGTTTCCGACCAATGTCGTTCCCCTCGTCTACGACGAATTGCAAACCGCTTATATACAATCCGAGCGGCTACAGCTCGGAGTCGACTCGCTCTTGCTCGTTCGCAGCTCAGGGGGTGCCTCTGCAACGGGCACGCTGACCGAGGTCGAGCATGTTCTGGAGGAATGTGCGCGCCCAGGATACTCGAGGATTACCGACATAGCAGGTCTCCCCGAAGGATGGGTTCTGTTCACCGATGTTCAGTTGTTCAAGGCTCCGATCGGCAAGATGCGATCGAATGAGCTGGTGCCGCTCGCACAGAATCAGCTCACCATCGCCGGCGGGCTACGGATTCCATCACGTATTCGCAAGTGGTCAAGCCTCAGTCCCCCGGAAATACGGGCCACCGCGCAAGGAGATACACGACTCCGCATCGTCCTCTACAAGGACCCGGACAAGGAGCAGATTCTCGAGGAATCCTCTGACAGCGGAACGCTCGTCGTCGGTTTGAGCGAGCTCGAGCTGACGGACGGCGACTATCATGTTGAGCTGTTTACCGGCGATCACAGGGCCCCTACCCAACACGTCAGCCTCCGGCTTCGTTCCAGCAACGACGTCGATCGGCTGTGGCGCCACACCGCGAGGCTGGTCTACTCGCTGCAGACGCCACTCGGCGCGCTCACCGCCTCCGAAGACGAGCACGGCGACCTGTTCGTCGACGGACTGGTCACAGTAGGCGAATCCGGCGTGGCGTCGAGCGCCACGGCGTCGAGCAGGCTGTTCTGGAGTAGCCCACGGCAGACCGCGCCTCCTGCGACAATTCAGATAGGCACGCCAGACCCGACGTCATGCGTTGTGACCGGAGCACATCGCATGATGCTGCCGCCCGCACTAAGTTCGGCCCACGCGCCTAAGCTGATCGATGGGACGTGCTCGCAGTGCGGTCTTGTTAAACGCTATCCTTGTTGGTTGCCGCGCAATCGAGGCGCAACTAACAAGCCCCTGCGAGGACCGGACGTTCCTCCCGAGGTAACGGTCTCCGACCTGCCCGCAGTGAAAAAGGAGCCTCTCAACTGGACTGCTGCGATTGATGCGCTGATGCACCTGGGAGGCGGCGCCTACTTCTCCCTGCAGTCTGTAGCTGCCCAACTCGACGGGTCAGCGCTATTCACAGACGCGTTCACCCGTCATCTCGAGGCGCTGGGGCATATTGCGATCGAGCGGAACGACCGTGGCCAGCCTCTGCGTTGGGAGATCTCGCCCACCTGCCTGGCCGAGTCCCAGTCGGGAAGCCATCGGCTTGTAGGGTTCTGGCCCAGAAGCGCGATACACAACCTGACCAAATCTCAGGACTCCCGGCTGCAGTCAGTGAGCACGGAGGACGGCGTACCAGCTACCTTCCTAGTCGCGACAACCCGAAGCGAAGCCGAGCGCATCGCAGAGGCCGAAGATGCGGCTTTTGCGCCACGGGCCGGCGCGGCCATGCTCGAAGCGCTGCCGCGGCTATCCGAGGTGGCCAAAGCGCTGCCCCGCACCTCGATGCCGGGATTCGACTCCCTTGAGCGGTTCAACCTCAAATCAGCAGGCTGGACGCCATGCGTCGACCCATCGACCGCAGGCGCATACCGGTTGCGACGAGGGTTCGAAGTCCTCTACCTCTACAGATCCAGCGACGACGTCACGGCAGGTCGAGCAGCCATCACCAGCGTCTACCTGGCAAAACACCTCGCTGCCAACGAGGTCGGCAAGACCTTCCTCTTCTATCTGGCAGAAACGCATACCGTGCTGACGCCCCAAGGATGCGACCTGCCGGGACTTTATAGTCGTGCGGCCGTAGCGTTCTCAGGCCAACTTCCGATGCCACGAGAGGTGACGATCCACAACCACAAGCGAAAGTGCTTGTCATACAGATCGATCGACCAGGCCAGCGCCGACCTTCTTGTCACGTTGTTCACCACATAGGAGCATTCTTGAGGCAGATCACTCCGCCGACACTCGCCCAAGGGCTCAGGGACGCATACCTGCGCTACTTCGACACGGCCTTCTGGTTGAACGACGAAACCATCATGGCGGAACGGCGCATGCTGCTGGAACGTCCAGGCGCCCTCATCGGCAAGGTCATGATCGAGCCGGTCGTCCCCTACCCCAACACGGCGCTGTTGTCCGACGTCGCAGCGCAGTCCGACATCCCTGCCTCTATCGCCGCCCGGATCGCCGCTGCGCTCTTCCCAGGAAGCGACCCCCATGCCTTGTCGCTGCGCGAACATCAGGCTCAATCCATCCTGCATCACTTCCTGCCAGGAGCCTCCCCCGGACGAAACGTCATAGTCACCTCGGGCACGGGTTCGGGCAAGACCGAATCCTTTCTCCTGCCGCTGCTGCTCCGCCTGGCTCAAGAAGCATCGACATGGCCCGTGCAAGATTCGACTACGCCCTGGTGGCAATCCGCGCCTCCTCGCTGGAGTCCCATCCGAGAACGCGAGACGCGCCTCCCGGCCGTCCGCAGCCTGATCCTCTACCCCACGAACGCTCTCGTCGAAGATCAGATGACCAGGCTTCGCCGCGCCGTCCGGCTACTTCGCGAGGCTGACCAGCTCCATCCCATCTGGTTTGGCCGATACACAGGCAACACCATCGGTGGCAAATCGTCAACGAAGCGTGACAAGGAAGTAGCCGACCAACTCCAGGCCTACGCACGCGAATACGACGACCTCGTCGAAGCCAAGAACAACGGCCGATCCGACGTCGACCTGAGCCAGTTCGCGGATCCCCGATCAGGCGAAATGCTCACTCGCTGGGACATGATCAGCCACGCGCCCGACATTCTGGTCACAAACTACTCGATGCTCAACACAATGATGATGCGGCACACCGAAGAAACGATCTTCGAGCAAACCGCACACTGGCTCGAGAGCAGCGCAGACAACGTGTTCACCCTCGTCGTCGACGAGCTGCACCTCCACCGCGGCACGCCAGGCAGCGAAGTCGCGATGATTCTGCGGGCGCTGCTTCGACGTCTCAATCTTGCGCCCGACAGCCCTCAACTCCGTGTCATCGCCACATCGGCCTCGCTCACCGACACCGAAGACGGGCGTCACTATCTGGAGCAATTCTTCGGACTCGCTACAGACACCTTCACGATTCAACCAGGCAAGCAGATTCCGTTGTCGCCGCCGGGAAAACTCGATCCAGCACGGGTTCAGACTGGCGAGATAGACCCAGCAGCATTGACGCATGCGATCGCCGCGGCATGCGTCTCCAACGAACAACGTCTTCGCGCAACGGCATTGGATGACATCGCGGATCGTTTGTTTCCCGAGCGCGACGATTCGGACTCGCTGATGGACACCGTCTTCGATCAGCTGGTCGAGACGGACTTCGCGACGTCCGAGTTGACGCCCATCCCTGTCCGAGCTCACGTCTTCGTCCGCGTCCCTCACGGCATGTGGGCGTGTAGCGACCCCGACTGCACAGGCGTAGCCGACCCGTCTCCCGCGCGACGCATCGGCCGCTTGTACACGACCCCGACCAGCGCATGCAGCGATTGCGGGGCGCGCGTACTGGAATTGCTCTACTGCTACGAGTGCGGCGATCTGAGCCTTGGCGGCTACCTCGTCGATGATTCCCAAGACGACCGCTCGATGGAGGTCTTGCTCTCACCCACCCCCGTGACAGAGAGCCAGAGCGCCAAGCCTGTCTTCCTGCGCTCGACCCACGAGTTCCTGTGGTATCGGCCGGGCATTCCAGCAGATGTTCCGACTTCATGGACGAAAGAAGGAGTCAAGCTCGACTTCGCTCGGGTGGCATGGGAACCGAGACTGGGACTCGTCTCTCGAAGCGGCGCAGAGCCAACGGGGTTGAGTCTGACGTCAGCGGGAGCGGGCCCGGACGACCGGATCCCGGCCCTGCCCGACCGGTGTCCCGCATGCGGTTATGCACCCAATTTCTCGAAGAAGCAGGGCGCTTTTCG
Source organism: Nocardia sp. NPDC041819 (assembly GCF_055590505.1). Classification (NCBI taxonomy): domain Bacteria; kingdom Bacillati; phylum Actinomycetota; class Actinomycetes; order Mycobacteriales; family Nocardiaceae; genus Nocardia; species Nocardia sp. NPDC041819. The sequence goes on from NZ_JBVJAP010000007.1 coordinate 237,410, forward strand.
AGCAGGCCAGGTGTCGTCTGTGATCCGAGCTCACACGTCTGGCACAGCGGCCGCAACCCAGTTGTACCTGTCGCACCTGGTGCGCTCACTGGCCTACGGCCAAGAAGACAACGCTGCATCGGAAGCAAAAACGATTGTGTTCACCGACAGTCGCGACGACGCAGCGCGCACGGCTGCCGGAGTGGCGCGCAATCACCACCGCGACCTGGTACGCCAAGTGCTCAGACGCGAACTGGCAGCAGGAACGCACCCTGTAGCTGCATTGGATGCCTTCCTCGCGGATCCCGAAAGACTTCAGTCCGAACCCGAGATCGCGGCTGGATCCTTTGCACGCTTGAAACAACGGACCGGCATGCCCCTCACCGAAGCTGAGGAAACCGCGCTGGCCAACGCGCTGCGCAAACTCGAAGCGCGCACCACCGTGGGTTTCCTGGAGATGTGCGACCGCATCACCGACTACTTCGTATCCATCGGAGTGAACCCCGGGGGCACGGACCCCGCCAATCAGCACCTCGAAGATTCATCGGACGGCACGACGCCGTGGTATCGAGCATTCAGGCCGCCGGAGAAGGGACTGTGGGAAGAACCGCCGCTCACCCAAGGCCAGGACAAGCTGAAGTCGGTGCTGCGCTCCTCGGTCGTCGAGGCCGCCTTCGATCGCGCGCGTCGCGATCTCGAGTCAGTAGGCATCGCCCGCGTGCACATCGACGGCTGGAAGCCGAAGCCCGGCCCGCTGAAAGCCGAGGAGCAGGACCAACTGCTCGGCGCAGTCCTCCGCATCCTCGGATTGTGGGGCCGCACAGAGGGAAGCAGGCGCGCAGGAGTGACCTCCTCCGCCGACACCCCGGCGCCAGTCCGCAAGTATCTTGCCGCCGTCGCGAGAGCGCGCGCAGTCGATCTTCAGCAACTCAACAATCAGCTCCTCGAGCTGACGAACGACGACGCCGTCGCGCGGGCGCTCAGCGGCTGGCTCCTGAGGACGACCGCAGCAGACTCGACCCTCGTCTTCCAGCCCGCCGGCGACCGCGTGTGGCGCTGCTCTCGATGCAATTTCGCCCACCTGCATCCCAACGCAGGAGTCTGCGCGAACCGTCAATGCTTCGGCAGCGATCTACGAGAGGCCCCGCTATCGACAGACGACGACTACTACGCCTGGCTGGCGCATGAAGATCCGCGCCGTATGAACATCGCCGAGCTCACAGGCCAGACAAAACCGTTGTCGGTGCAAAGAGACCGACAGCGTTGGTTTAAAGGCGCATTCACCCGTCGCGAGAACGCCCTGACCCGCGAACTCGACGTACTGTCGGTCACCACGACGATGGAAGTGGGCGTCGACATCGGATCTCTGCGGTCCACGCTCATGGCGAACATGCCGCCTCAGCGGTTCAACTATCAGCAACGCGTGGGCCGCGCTGGCCGAGCGCGGCAGGCTCTGAGCTTCGCAGTGACGATCTGCCGCGACCGCACGCACGACGAATACTACTTCAACCGTCCAGAGCGCATCACAGGAGACGTCCCACCGCAGCCTTTCCTCGACCTGGGAAGACGCCGCATAGTCCAGCGGGTTGCCGCGAGCGTGTGCCTCTACGAGGCGTTCGCCGCACAGAAGCACCCTCCCGCATGGACGCAGAGCAGCAATCACGGGACATTCGGCCAGATACACGAGTGGCCCGCCCACCGCGACGGCGTCGCCGCATGGCTGGCGAATTCCGTCCATGTCGATGCGATCATCGACCGCCTCACCGCGCACACCCTGATAAACAGCGATGACATCGAAGCGATCAAAAAGTACATCAGATCTGAATTGATCTCCGAAATAGACATGGTGACAGTCGAAGAACAGAATTCGACCGACACCGAGCTCAGCGCAGCGCTAGCCCGATACGGCCACGTGCCGATGTTCGGATTCCCGACCCGAGTGAGAAACCTTTGGAGACGCCGCATAACGAGCCGCGAGGAGTTGGAGCGCTTCGCAGTCAGCGATCGAGCGCTGGAACAAGCGGTTCGCAGCTTCGCGCCCACCGCTGAAATCGTCAAAGATGGGCTGGTTCATACGGCCAACGGCTTCGCTGCGTATGCACTTAAGGGCAACACAGCCGTAGCCGTCGACGATCCCCTTGGTCCGCCTAGGACCGTCGCACTGTGCAGGACATGTGGACAAACAGCGCTGACCACCGCACCAAAATGTACGGCGTGCGACGAGGCTGCCGAGCAGATCAGTCTGTTCGAGCCGAGAGGATTTCGCACCGACTATCACGAAAGACCTTATGATGACGACCAGGAGGCTTTGAGCGTCGCCTCGCCCCCAGCCCTGATACCAGGAAAAACGCCGACAAGCAGCGAGGAGCACGAACGATTCAAAGTGGACCTCTTCGCCCACAGTCAACTTGTCACGATCAACGATAACTTCGGCCGCGGATACTCTTTCCGAGGCCAAGTCGACAAGAGCGTAATCGCCGAAACTCCCAGCGCCGCCGGAACAGAAAAGACTGCCATAGGCGAGGTGCGAGTCACCGACGCGTTGCTCATCACCCCCGTTGGCCTCGACATCGGCACAGGCTCCATCGCCCTCTACGAACTTCAGTCCGGCAAATCGATCTACAACTCCTTCGCAGAAGTACTCCGAAGAGCTGCTCAAGTACTTCTCGACCTCGATCCCACCGAACTGACTTCGGGCCTCGTGCCCAAGAAGCTCCCTATCCTCGGGCAATTCCGACACTCCGACGAGCAGGTCGGCGCAGGCGTCTTCCTCGCCGACACCGCTGAGAACGGAGCAGGGTATGCCGTAGAGCTCGGCCAAGACTCTGTCTTGCCTGCGCTGCTGAAGAACGCGCTAGAAGAATTCCGAGAGGCCTGGGAAGACCCGGCCCACAGCCGGACTTGCGATACCTCATGCCCGGATTGCCTTCGCTCCTACGACAATGCCCGTCGGCACCCGCTGCTCGACTGGCGGCTTGCGCTCGACCTGCTCGAACTCATCACCGCACAGCCGTTGACCTTGTCACGATCGCTTCCCAGCGAGGGAAAGTGGATCGAAGCAGCGGCAGCTGCGCTCGAAGGCTCATCCGCCGCTGTCATCGAAGAGATCCCCGCCGTGACAAGGAACGACAAATGCGTGCTTCTCATCCACCCGATGTGGCGCACCGACGACAACTACTTCACTACTGAGCAAACGCGTGCCGTGCAGGCCGCGCAGGAGGACTTCCAACAAGTTCGGATGGCCGATATCCGAGCGTTTCGTCGAAACCCTGTATCGATATTCGAGGACCTGAGGTAATCGTTTACTTGCGAGGGTCGATCAGTGCTCCGGCTTTCACTGCGACCAAACCGCCGGGGCTCCGCGCTCGCTTGCTGTGCGCTTGCCCCGACGGCCGTCAGGCAGGTGGAAGACGTCTGTCGCTGCTTTGCCCTGGCAGCATGTGCCGAGCTCAGCGGCTGGCGGGGTTCGTGCGGCTGCGGCGCAAACTTCGCCGCAGTACCGCCTCGACCGATCACCTTATATGCGCGCTGCTTCCACCGGTCGGGGTGTTGGCGCTAAGCGAGTGTTGGCCAGAGTTGCCAATCGAAATGGGCCAGATGGCTTGAGGTGGAACCTTAACAGGTTCGGCGGTGTAGTGGGACGATCGTGGTGTCGGTCGGGACGCTCGGTCGAGCGGCTTCCGGCGTTGTCAGCAGTGCGACGATGGTGATGGACTCGCCGCAGTGCGGGCAGGCGCGTGTGGCCCCGTCGCCGGGCAGCGGTCGCGGGTAGACACCGACATGCCGAAACAGTCCTTCAGCATGTCCACAACGCGGCGGCGGGCGGCCGGGCTCACTATTTCCTCTTGGCGATCTTCCGCAGCGCGTCCTTCTCCAGCTCGGCATCGACCAACAGCCGCTTCAACCGCGCGTTCTGCTCCGCAGCTCCTTGAGCTCTTTCGCGGCGTCGGTGTCCATCCCGCCGTACTGGCGGCGCCAGTTGTACAGCGTGGCCGAAGAGAACTCCAGCTCGGCGGTGATCTCCTCACCCAAGCGGCCCTCCGCGGCCAGCTCGTCGGCACGGCGCAGCTTCCGCACGATCTCCTCCGCGGAATGCCGCTTGCGACTCTCAATGATCTTGTCAAGCCGCAGCAGCGACGGGATTCGGTGAATCGAGCACGAATTCTCGTCCGTCGCGTAGCAATGCCCACAGCACGTCGACCAGGCGGCGGGCCAGCGCCATCAGTGCTTGGGGGTGGATCCGTCGTTCGGCGCGCTTTCGGTCGTAGAACTGCCGTGACGGGCCGTTTTCCACGCGCAGGCTTGATAACGCTGCGAGGTAGAACACGCGGCGCATGCGGCGGTTGTAACGCGTCGGGCGCCGCAGATTCCCGCTGACGCGACCGGAGTCACGCGGTACCGGGACCAGACCGGCGTAGCTGGCCAAACGCCCGGCGGAGCCGAATGTTGCCAGGCTGCCGCCGGTTTCGACGAGGAAATCGGCACCGAGGCCGGCACCCATTCCGGGCAGGGACTCGATGATCCGCGCCCACGGGTGAGCGCGAAACCGCTTCGCGATCAGCTTGTCGGTGTCCTTGATCTCCCGATCCAGATCGAGCAGCTTACCGGCGATGCGCTTGACCAGCACGGCCGCGTCTGCCTCGCCCGGCACTGCGATATCCTGCACGTTCGCGACGGCCACGGCAGTCGAAGCCAGCTTGGAAACCCTCGAGGGCCGCACGCCATTCTGACTCAAATGGGGTGTGACACCGTCAATTCCGGCGGCCATGATCTTCGGACGGGGTGCACAACGCCGACACCAGAATCAGCGGGCCGCGGTTGGAATAGTCGAACGCAGCCTCAAGCACCGGAAAGATCGATCCCAACACCGCACGCAGACGGTTGACCCCTGCGACCCAATCCGACATCAGATCTGACCGATATCGCGTCAGCTGGGTCAGCCCGGCCACAAGCTCTTCGGGCATCGCGACCTCGGCCAAATCCCTACGCATGCGGGCGGTCTCGGCGATCCCCCGTGCATCCCTGGCATCGGTCTTTCCCTCGCCGCGGAACCCGCGACTCATGGCGTTCACGACGCTACCCGGCACATAAACAACTGCCTGACCAGCGTTCAGCAACACGGTGACCAGCATCAATGACAACGGGCCGGTCAAGTCGACCGCCCACCGCACGCTTCGTGCGGCGCTACCCGAACGGGCAACCAACTGTTCGATCGCGCGTTGGTCGTTGCCGAATCTCTGACTGAACACCACCTCACCAGCGGCGTCGACCGCACACGCATGATGCGATCGCTTGCCGACATCGATCCCGACCCAGATCTCCGGGCGCTCGGCCACTCATCCACTCCCGTCGTCGCAATCCACGCCCATGGACACCCCGCCGACAGGTCCCTAAACAGCGATGATCCGCAACAGCTCTCAATCAGCGGCCGGAGAGTCCAGGGCGGCAGGGCGGCAAGTCGCAAGAAGCCACAACGACAACATCCAGCACATCAGCCACACCCCACCGGCCCAGGCATCCGAAGACCGGCTCCGGACCCCTATCAACTTAGGGTCCTGCCATGTCCCGCAGTGTCCCTTCCGACCCCCACCAGGGCCAACAGGACTCTAAACCAGGTGGTCTCATTCACCGGGACACGCCAGGTGGGCTGTCCGGATACCTTCACTCCTGGACAGATCTATATCCGGGAGGCAGCCATGCGCCTTCGCTAACTGGAAGTGCGCCGCTCTCGATACCCAGGTCAGCTCGTGCGGATGCGTAAAACTCATCTCTCAAGCGTCCGATGGACTCGTAGAGCCGCACGTACTCATCGTGCTCGATGGTTGTATCTCCTCGAGCGACGTATCGGAGCGACCAAGCAGCTTTGTGCCAGCTACGGGCGGCTGCAATCGTCTCTGGCGACCCCAGCAGGAGCACGGTCTCCCACTTGGCCGTCCGATCAGCTTCTGCCGTAGCCAGCGCTTGCAGTCCGCCTTCGAGGTCGATCGGCAACGCGGAAGCGGGATAGCCTCGTGTGGCCGCGAGACGGTATGACACCTCCAGAGACTTCTTCAATACATTGGCATAGTCGCTGTAGGCGGTCAGCCGCCTGTCGTCCCAGCGAGTATCAAGACTTCGTCGCCACTTCGTTCGTTCAGTCGAGGCTGTCGCTGTGTACGTCGCGCCCGCGCCAAGTAGCACGCCGGCGAGTGTCAGAAGCTGTTGGACCACTGTGCTCACAGGTCCAATTCTCTCTGCAGCAGAACGCGAATTGGGTTGGACCCCGGACTTCGGGACGTCCGCGGTGTCGTAAATCGATCAATTCGCTGGTTGACAGTGCGGCTGCGACTTCAACTACATCGCGATGTCGCCGAACAGTTCGAGCCGCTCGCTGTCGGTGAGCGCGAGCGGTTGCGCGGGCGCGGCACGGTGCGGCCGAGCAGGGCGCGTACTCGGTCGGGGTCGAGTGCCTGCTGCCCGAGGCGGGCGGCGACGACTGCGGGTAATAAACCTTCGCGCAGCATGCGTTGTTCGGCGGTGGCGCGCAGCGTGCTGGCGAGATGTCGAGGCGGGTGTCTGCGCCGACAGCGCGGATGGCATCGTCGACGGTGCGCACGGCCAGCCGCCGGTGCGGTGCCTGCTCGGTGAGGAACAGCGCGACCTGTTCGGGGCGGCCGCGGAGCAGGCGACGGCCTTCGCCAGCCAGGCGACCAGCGCGGCCCGTGCGCCGCCGCGGCCCGCAGCAGGGCGCGCTGCTCGGAGGGGCCGAGGATGCGTGGGTTGATCGGCTCCACCACCCGAGGCGTGGTCGAAGCGCCGAAATTAAGCCAGGTGTAGAAGACGGTGAGCGCGGTGGAGCTCAGATTGACGGTGCGCCCCACGATCCCGCGTTCCTCGACCGCCGCGCTCAGGTAGGCGTCCACAGCGCGGTCACGCCCGGAGCCGGAGTGCAGAGCGTCGTCGTGGCCGCGGTTGGCCGCCAGCCAGCCCGGGAAGTGTCCGACCCGCTGAAGCACTGCCGAAGACTTTCAGATGCCCCGGTGATGTCGTGGGTGTCCCTCCCGGAGGAAGGATTCACCTGGACTGGTCCGGGCGGGGAACCGACCTGGTTCGAGATGTTCCCGCAGGTCTGCCGCGGGTTCTGCCCGAAGTGCGGTTCCTCGGTCGCGTCCGGGCGATGAAGCCGGCCTGGTGGGCGTCACGATCACGGCATTGGATGATCATGCCGACCTGGCGCCGGTCAAGCAGAGCTTTGCCCACAACGCAGTTCCGTGGATGGCCCCGCTGAAGTGAGGCGCTGTGGGCATACCCCTACTCGCCGCCAGTGCACTCATCATCGCCACAAACCGATGTGCCTCGACCAGCTCAAGCGTCAACAACGTCCTGATAAGCGCAATAACTAGTCACTGCCAGCGTGTCGGTCACTGCCCGCGGTCTTACCTTTCGTCATCATCTGCTGCTGTTCAGCTTCGCGCAGCAGCTGTTCGGCGTTGCCCCTGGTTATCCGCGGCAGAATAGACTCTGGCGCCTCCAGTTCTTCGGAGAAGACCAGACAGTCGAGGAAATCCTGCGGGCTGTTGGCGCTCGCGCCTAGTGCCTGCTCCCACAGATCAGCCATGCGAACGATTATTTCATGCCGAGTCATGTTTGCTCGCGGAATATCCATCCGAACATTATTGCTGGGCGTATCACTCATCTTTTTGACTACCGTCGTGTCTGCCGGCAGTCACCGTCGGCGCGGGACAGAAACGAACAGGCGTTCAGGTTCCCCGCGGGCAGGCCGGCCCGGTGGACTCCGCGAAATACCCGTAAGTGTGTCAGCAAAGCGTGGAACGCTCCCCGCGCCTACACCACCCATCCACAGGCTCATACCGCCATCGCCCGGTCTCCCACTTTGATCTCGACGGTGGACCGCTGGCGGCGTACTGCGCCGCACGATTGTCGGCACCGGCCGGTGGCTTGCGATCGCGCCTGCACTCGGCAGCGATCCGCTCGACCGCTGCAGCGTTCGGGCGACGGCGGTAGAGCCGCCAGCCGGTCTACTGCCCTGCCGGTCTACTGCTGTGGATGGTGGCGAAGACATGAATTCCGTCGCTGTCACCTTGTTCCCAACATAACTCCCCGCTGTCGTAGGCATTCTCGAAGTCTGCGATCACTTCCAGCGGCGTCTGCTCGTTGTCAGCTGCCCATTGCGCTACACACGTCGCGACCTCAGCCCCGTCGCAACTGCGTAGCCGGATGGGAGTGTAGGTCAGCAACTCCAGGCACAACTCGACCGACATGGGTGCCGATTCCGGCTCGGACGTCACCTCCGCCATATCTGCGGCGATTTCAAAAGCACGCAAAGGAAACCGCCACACGGGCACACCCGCCGGCTTGTCGCCCAGTGCTGCCAACCACGCATTGAGATTACGAATGACAGTCCGGTTCAGATCCGCAGCATCAACCGGATCCGCCGGATCACGCATGGCAGCGTTGCGCGATCCTCGGTCCTGCGACCGCGACGGCCACCGAACTTCACCAACCCCGTTACAAAGCCTCATGCGCCACTCCTCCGTTCTCTCTCACTACTGCTGTCGTGCACACCGGACGCTGTTGCGCCTGCCACTGCGAGCTGTAATTGGAGATCCTGTTCAACACGTGCGCCCTGCTCCTCCTAAGCCGTCCGCCGAACCGACTCCGGACCATGATGATCAGCACACGCTGAAGCGTCGACCGCGTAGTCGTTTGAAACCGGCTGCGCACGTTGTAAATCGAGCGCGATCCGCGTCGGCATTGCGAGGAAGCCAGAATCAATGGGCACCGGACCACCCGCCCTGTACCGGGCCGACGCGATAGCTTCGGACGATTGGGGGCGGCCAGCGAGTCGCCTGCCGAGTCGGTGGCCGCCAACTATCCTCTCAACCCCTTCACAGATGCCTTCCGCGGCACCCTTCACGAGCGAAGCCGACAACTGCATCCTTCCGATCCTGTAAACACTCGATCCCCGTGGAAGACGGCGGCCTCCCGCCGCCCCAAACCTCGATGCGCCACAGCATGACACCCTCGCGTGCCTGCGAGTCGCAACCCTGGCGGCGTGTCCCCATCGTTAACATGCTGTTTGTATCGCATGAGATACTTTGGTTCCGGGATGCCTGTCTGGTTCCAAGCGGCTGGTTCGAGGCTGAGTAGGGCATGCCGTGCGATGATGCGGCCATGCCCGTACCAGAAGCCTCGCTGTCTCCGCAGCAGAGGAAGGTGCGCAAGATGAGAAGAGACGCAGTCGGTGCGGCCATACGGCGCGCACGTGAGGCGGCGCAACTGAGTCAGGACGAACTGGCCACCGCGTCAGGCGTCTCGAGACCTGTCATCGCCCGCATCGAACTCGGCAACAGCAGCGTCCAGATCGATCGACTGTGGGATCTGGCAGAAGCACTAGCCACAACCCCGTCGGCACTACTAGCCGACGCTGAACAGCATGTGGCCAACGACAAGAGACCCAACACCTCACAACCCGCCCGGACATCGAAGAGGCGCAACGCGGGTCGCGAGCCCGCTGGCGACCACTGAGCGGCGCTTCACCACAACGAACCGTGGTGAGCGTTAACCAGCGGCAGGAGGTTATTCGACTCGCTTAACCTGATCATCGCCGCGAGCGCGGAGACACGAATCACGCATTCCGGCGGCTGTTCGCGGAGGCCGGACATCTGCCACGACCAGTCTAACGACAGCAGTCGTACCGTTCCGGTTTGAGCGTGATCAGTCAGTTCACCGGGCACCAAAAGGCCGACATCGAGGTCCGCAAGCCGAGCTCCATCCTCGACATCGTCAACCGCGCCTACCTCAGCACATCGACGGCATCGAGCCTGGCCAGCACGCCGGGCGTGAGATGGTGATCGTCAGCGGGGTGACTTAAGCAGCGCCTTCCGTGAGCCCCCGTGGGGGTGAGAAGCGCATGGTCGTTGCACTGGAAGTCGACGAAATCGGTCCGTCCCTGCGTTACGCCACCGTCTCCGGCGTGTCCAGGAAAACTTCGGATCTACCTGCCGACCACCCTGAAACCCCAACATGCTTCTGCACGTCGAACCTCCGAGCCCGACACCCCAGCCGATGCACTGGAAGCGAGCGCGGCTGCAGCCGTCCTACTGGATCACTTGGGCCATCACGACAACAGCACTGTCGGCCCCACGGCCATGCTCGCCCTGTCCGGCCGCACACGGCGCGACGCGATCGGCCACACCGTGACCGCACTGGTCATCAGCGCAGCGCCGGCCTGCGGTTGGATGATGCTCGACGTCTCCCCGGTGCCCTACCGACCTAGGACATCCGAGTGCGGCGTACTCGCGCCCGCACCGAAGGCAGACCGGCTGTTCAGATCGCCGAGCCGGCGGTGTCGAACAACCACCGCTTATCTATCGATGCCCGCGCAACCACATTCGTCTCGCCACCTGTGTAACAAACGCAGATACCGGCCGTAGACCTCGGACTCCATCCGCTGCTGCCCAGCCCTGCCCAGCCCGCTGCTCGCAACGCGGCGGCTACGCGGTCATCGATGATGCAACAGGGGTGACCGGTACGGCCACCACCGGTGAAATAGAGGAACTTGGTGAAGAACGCAGGCCTTAGCCACCGCACCGCATTTCGGTATGGCGAGTGCCGCAGCAGGGTGTAGGCCGGGACCGGGCCCCTGCGGCCCACGGTGCCGCCTCGACCAACAGCGCACTGTAGGTGTCGCGATTGGCCGCCATCGCCGCGATACGCCGCCGGTTGTTGCGGGCTCTGCGACCCACACCCCACACCAGAGTGTTCCACAGTAACGCCAGCGCCCCATCGGCCGTCGCGCCCGCGGCATCGGCCAACGCGGACAATTGCCCCCGGCTCACGCCCGTGTCCACCACCGGATTGTCGAACCCATGCGCGGCCAAATTGTGCGCCCACCAATCGGGGGCCATATCGATGCGGTCGTCGACGATCACCGTATCGGGGCCGGTACCGGGAAACCACCGTTTCAATCCGGCATGCACGTCGAGCAACACCTCGGAGGTCACAACTCGAACATGCCATCCCCCATCGTCCCCGCACGGGATATGGGCGGCCGCCCGGACTCTCCGGGCGGCGGGCGTACCGGGACTGGCGATGCCATGATCGGGGCATGGGTACCGAGTTCGTGGGAACGACACCGTGGAAACGCATCAGCGCCGCCATCGCCACCACCGGCCCCCGCGCCGCAGCGATCGCCTATCTCGGCATCGACAGCCCTCGGCTGCTGCGGGGATTGCGACGTGGAGATCTATTGGTCGTCAACGCAACCAAGGAAGCAGTCGCCTCACACGCCACCTCACCGGCAGCCATCGCCGCGCTAATCGCTCGCGGCGTCACCGTGAAAACTTCGGCGCGCCTGCACGCCAAAGTCGCCGCTACCGCCGATCACGCGGTCATCGGATCAGCCAACGCCTCAGCACATTCGCAAGCCAGCGACGAAGCGGTCGTGATCACCGACGTGAAATCGCTCGTGCGCGATACCCGCAACTACATCGACGCCATCGCCGCAGACGCCACACCGATCACCGAGGAATACCTACAGCACCTGCAGCACGTGTGGGACCAAGCGCCACATGCCACCCCGGTCCCCGGGGTCAACGCCGTCTCCACCGAAACCGGGTTGCTTCCCCGTCGCATCGCCGCCGTGAGACTCGTTCCCACCGCATACGACGACCTCACAACCAGCGAACGAGCCGCGATCGCGGACACAGTCGAGCACACACCAGAATTTCCAGTCGAGGCTCTCCAACTCGACGACGGCGACAACGGATACCCGATCGACACGGTCCTGCTGCGATGCGACCCCACCGGTCAGGCCATCCTGCGGCCAGCGGTCACCTGCTCACCGGCACTATCGCCCATACCGACCCGCGGCACCGGCGCCTACCAGCTCATCAGGGAACAACGCAGCCACCGCAGCCGCAAAGTAGCCACAATCCGCGCTCACCTGTCCGCGAGCCAGTTACGCAGCTTCGACGGCGCACTCGCCAACGAGACCGACTCCACCCTGCCACCGGCCCTGAGCGAAACCCTGCTCGCGTTGTGGAAGCTCCACCCACCCGCCAATCAGTGACCGGCCCGCCCCGTCGTGGGGACAAGCGGTGCCGCAGCCCGCGCCGAACAAGCCGACTCCCAGGAAGCCCCTTGCAGTATTCTCGCCGACCCGACACGTTCACTGACACTCGGTGGGAAAACACTGACAGCCCGGGAAACGTGAGATCAAACGACTGAACTCCAATGGGGACTCTCATCGTGGACGGCGTTAGCGGGGTCGAGGATGACCGGTTGAAGCGAGATGTGGCCCACTACCTCATCACTGAACTGCACAAGCGCGTGGCGCTGACCACCGCCGCGGCCTGAACCGCGACCGCTTACGCGCACCGCGCCCCTGCCCCTGGTCGGGCAGGGCTAAGCGTACCGCGTCTCGGCCCTGCCGGGCCGGTCGGCCGCCGCCTTGCGGCGCCCGGCGCGCCGCAAGGCGGGTGGTACTAAAGATGACCGACGTACGCGGCAGGGAAGCGTCTTACCGCTCTCCCACGCCGCCCCTCCGCTGCCGGCCCGCTTCGCTTTCTCTACTCTTGTGCCGCGATCCGACTGCATAGCGCACCCTTCCCCCTCGCCGTCTTCCTCCCACCCCCTCTTTTTCGTCCTTTTCGCCCGTCATACCTCTTGCATCCCGGATAACTTTTCCATAACGGCAATCTATTGCGGGAATGCATTAATGCCGACTGCAGCACCAAATCGACTGGCCGACAAAGGAGAGTAGGTCCTGTCATGGAGGTGTGACCGTTACCCTCGCCAAGATCAGCGCTGGCGACGGCTATCAGTACTATCTGCGGCATATCGCCGCGCATGATGCGGCCGAGCGGGGCCGCTCGAGCCTGGCGGATTACTACTCCGCGCACGGTGAGTCGCCGGGGCGATGGTCTGGTGGCGGGCTCGCCGCGTTGGCAGTCCACTACCGGGGGATGCCGGTGGAAGGCTCGGCGGTGCGGGCCGGGGATGTGGTGACCGAGCCACAAATGAAGGCACTGCTCGGTTTGGGCCGTCACCCGCAGGCCGATGCGATCGAAGCGGCCGTGATCGCCGAGGAAATCAGGCGGGGTGCGAAACGCAAGGACGCGAAGCGGGCTGCGTCGCAGGCGTCGAGGTTGGGTGCGCCGTTCCGGATCTACAACGGCGCCAGCGAGTACCGCAAACGGTGCGCGGTCGCGTTCAACACCTACAACACCGACCTCGGTCTTCCCCGGTATGCGCCGATCCCCGACGAGCAGCGGGCCGTGATCCGCACCGCGGTCGCGCGGGAGATGTTCAGCGAGAACTTCGGCCGTCCCCCGCTGGATGCCCGGGAGTTGTCGGGGTGGGTGGCGCGTAACTCTCGTCAGCACACCACGGCGGTGGCGGGTTTCGATTGGACGTTCTCGCCGGTGAAGTCGGTGTCGACCTTGTGGGCGGTCGCGCCGCGCGATGTGTCGAAACTGATCGAGCAGGCACATCATTGCGCGGTCGCTGATGCGATGCGCTACCTCGAACAGCACGCCACCTACACCCGCGTCGGCCGCAACGGGGTCCGCCAGGTCGAGGTCGACGGACTGATCGCCGCGCAATTCGATCACCGCGAATCGCGTGCCGGTGACCCGGATCTGCACACGCATGTTGTGTGCGCTAACCGCTCGCGGGCTGCGGATGGGCAGTGGCGGACGCTGGATGGCGCGGTGTTCTACCGTGCCGCGGTCACCGCCTCGGAGATCTACAACACGCGCCTGGAAATGCATCTGGAGCGGCTGCTCGGGTTGCGGTTCGCCGAACGCGCGGGCCTGGATCCCGGTAAGCGCCCGATCCGGGAGATCGTCGGTGTCGACCCGGCGTTGAACGCCCACTGGTCACAGCGTGACGCGGCGATCACCGCGCGCTTGGGCGAGCTGACCGTCGCACACCAGGCGACCTACGGGCGCGAACCGCTGCCGGTGGAGATGTATCAGCTGGTGCAGCGCGCCATCCTCGACACCCGCGGACCCAAACCGGCAGCGCGGTCGCTGGCCGAACAACGCGCCGCGTGGCGAAGCCAAGCCCTCGCGGTGCTCGCCAGCCCGGCGGCGTTGGCGGCGATGATCACCGCCGCGTTGCATCCGGGCGCGCCGGTGCGGCCGGTGATCGACGCCGACTGGATCGCCCGGTGCGCGGACCGGGTGGTCGCGACGGTGTCGGCGCAGCGGTCGGTGTGGCGGCGTTCGCATGTGCGCGCCGAAATCGAGCGGGTGATCCGCGGGCTGGTGCCGGTCGCGCAGTGGGCACGCGTGGTTGCCGCGGTCGAGCAGCAAGCGCTCGCCCCGACGCGGTCGGTCGCGCGCGGGAACCCGGACGTGGCCGCCCATCCCGAACTGGCGGTGGTGCCGGCGTTGTTCCGCCGCGCGGACGGCCGTTCGATCTACACCAGCGCCGACGGCCAGCTCTACACCTCCCCGAAGGTCCTCGCCGCGGAGGCGGATCTGATCGACATGGCGCGAACGCGCGACGGTCACGCGATCCCCACGTCGGTGGTGGATGCGGCGATCGCGGCGTTCAGCGCGGATCCCGACAACCAGCAGCGGCGCTTGAACGAGGGCCAGCTCGCGACGATCCGCGCGTTCGCGACCTCGGGCGCGGGAGTGCAGATGGCCAACGCGCCCGCGGGTTCGGGCAAGACGACCGCGATGGCGGTCCTGTCCGACGCGTGGCTGGTCGGCGGGGGCACCGTGCTGGGTTTGGCGCCGACCGCGCGCGCGGCCGCCGTACTCGGTGCGGACATCCGGGCGCGGGTGGAGACAGTCGACAAACTGCTGCACGTCCTGGCACGCCACACACCCACCCGGGAGCGGTTTCTGTTCGAACCCGACCGGCTGCCACCACCGCTGCCGCAGTGGGTGCTGGACATCGACGACCGAACGCTGGTCATCGTCGATGAGCACGTACAGATCCCCGACACCGCCCGGCTGCGGCTGCTGATGTTCCTGCGCTCACGCGGGGCGACGGTCCGGCTGGTGGGTGACACCGAACAGCTGCCCGCGATCGACGCCGGGGGCGCGGTACAGGACATGATCCACGCCGCCGGATCCCGCACCCAAACCCTCACCCACATCGTGCGTTTCGTCGACGACGCCGAAGGCGACGCCAGCCTGCTGCTACGCGACGGCGACCCAGCGGGTTTGGCCTACTACCTCGACCACGGCCGCATCCACGTCGGCAGCCCCGCCGCCGTCGCCGACGCCGCGTTCGCCGGATGGCTGGCCGACCACAGCGCCGGACGCGACAGCGTCATGCTCGCCGCCAACCACACGAGGGTGACCGAGCTGAACCGGCTCGCCCGCGAACACCGCCTCACCGGGCAACCGGCGGGCGCGCAGGTGCCGTTGGCCGACACCCTGCACGCGTCGGTGGGTGACACGATCCGCACCGGCCTCAACAATCCCCGGTTGAGCGTCGGCGCCGACGACTACGTCCGCAACGGCTACCGGTGGATCGTCATCGACGTCCATGCCGACGGGTCGCTGAGCGTGGTCCAGTTGCTCGAACACCGCCAGCTCGGCGCGCGGGTGCGGTTGCCGGGCGACTATGTCGCCGCCCATGTGCGGCTGGGTTACGCCGCCACCATCGGCTCCGCCCAGGGCATCACCGCCGACACCTGCCACACCGCGCTGACCGGCCACGAGGCCCGCCCCCAGTTGTATGTCGCGGTCACTCGCGGCCGCGCGGGCAACCACCTGTATCTCACCACCACCGTCGACGGCGACGAACCCTCGTTCTGGACCGAAGAAGCAGTGTTACCGCGCACCGGCCTGGAGTGCCTGATCCGTATCCTCGGGCGCGCCGACACCGACAAATCCGCCCACACCGAACTGCGAGACGCGCTGGACCCGTGGCGGCGACTCGGGCGCGCCACCGACATCTACCTCGACGCCCTGTCGGTCGCCATCGACCACGTCCTCGGTGCGCCCATGTTGGCGCGCATCGACCGCGAAGCCAACAGGTTGTGGCCGGGCCTGACCCGCAGCCGCGGCTATATCATGTTGCGTCAGCATCTGGGGCGGCTACTGCTGGCCGGCCGCGACCCCATCGGCGAACTCGCCGCCGCGATCAAAGCCCGAGAACTCGGCAGCGCGGACGATGTCGCCGCGGTGCTGGACTGGCGGCTGGACACCTCCGGCGCGCACTCAGCCCCTCCCGGGCCGCTGCCGTGGCTTCCCGGCATCCTGGAGTCGCTGCGCACCGACCCGGACGTCGGTGGGTTCCTCATCGCCCGCGCCCGCATCATCACCGAACTGGCGCAGGAGATCCGCGCTACGGCTGCCGCGTTCACGCCCGCGAGCGCACCGCTGTGGGCACGCCCCCTCCTCCGCGCCGATCCGGGGTTACTCGGTGACCTCGCGGTGTGGCGCGCGGCCGCGCATGTCGATGACCTCGACCGCCGCCCCGCCGGACCATCCCGGTTCGTCGCCGCCGAACGCCACCACCACGAACTACTCACCGCCCGCACCAACGAAGCGATCGGCGATATCAACCTCGCGGTCAACAAATGGTCGCCGGCCGCCAAACGCATCGCCGTCGGGGTCACCGACGACCCGTTCTGGCCGGTCCTCGCCGAACGGCTCGACACCGCCGACCGCGCCGGCATCGACGTGTCCGCCCTGCTCGCCGAAGTCGCCGCGATACGCCCGCTGCCCGCCGAGATGCCCGCCGCGGTGCTGTGGTCACGCCTGGCGCTGGGCCCTAGCACCCTGGACACGCCTCGTGCAGAGGCGCCCCTGACGCCGGCGTGGACACCGCAACTGCGGGCGGTACTCGGTGCCGAGGCCGCCGACCGGGTGCTGGCCGACCCGGCATGGCCGAAAGTCGTCGCCGCCATCGACCGCGCCGCCGAATCCGGCTGGACACCGAGCGAACTGCTCGAAGTCGCCAGCGAACTGCTTGTCGGCGGCCGCAGCGACCAGCACGACCGGCTGCGGCCCGACCAGTTCGCCACCGCCCTGGCCTGGCGCATCGACGCCCTCAGCCGCCGGGTCCCCACCTACCCCGATCAGCCACCCGGCGAGCCGCCCGACCTCGACGAGTACCCCGCCACAGAACCCGACATCCCCCCGGTCCCCGACCACATCGCCGAAACCCTGTCCGTGCCCCCGGAGGCCACCATGGACGACAACCCACCACCCCGGACAGCGACCGACCCCACCGCCGCACATCCACCCGACAGTCCACCACCAGCCACGGCATCCCCCGACCGGGTGCCGCTGGCCGCGCAGATCCGCGAGGCCGCGAACCTGCTCAAAACCGGACGGATCACCTCCGCGGCCGACGCCATCGCCCGGCTCAGCGGTGCCGCCAGCCCGCTGGAACGCGACACCCTGCGACGGGTCGAGGAAACTTTGCGCCGCTACGCCTTCCCTGTTGCCCGCGCCCGCCTGGAACACGCCGCCACACTGTTCCCCGACCGAGCCGAGCTGATCCGCGCCTGCATCCCCGACACCGACCCCGGGATCTTCCGCCGCGACACAGATACACGCCAACCCTGGTACCGCCGCAACAGACGCCAGTGGACCGATCCCACCCGCAAAATCCTCCTCGACCGACAGCGACGGGAACCAGACGAGGTCTACGACTACACCACCCGCTATCTCGACTACATCATCCAACCCGACGCCGATGACCGCACCCGCGACGACGAACACCTTCCCCGCAAATCGGGCGGGGTCGTGAGATCGGTCCGGATCGGGGACAGCGACGACCAACGCCCCCTCCGCAGACCCACACTGCACCGAAGCGAGGACCCTGACCGCTTCGACGACATCGAACCCGCCCGTACCCGGCACCGTGCGGGAGATCCGAGCCGAGACGAGCACCTGCAGGCACTGCTGGAACCGCCGCGCGACCTACCGTGCGTGGGTTGCGGATTCGAACGTCCCCTTCTCGACCAACCCGCATTCGATCCCGCGACCGGAGACACCGAACCCGACGACGGGCTCTGCCGCGATTGCCGCGACCACGGCGTGGCAGGCATACCCAACCACGACCCCAACCGATACATCGAGGCACGCTGCGCACACGTCGCCGCGACCCGACCGGCGCCGGAAGCGTTGGCGTTCCTGCACCGCGACTGGCACCGAGTCGCTCTCGCCCACCGCCACCGCATCCGCACCTGGGTACTCGACCACGGACTCAAAACCCAAGCCGAACAAGCCCGTAGCGAGCCATCCGACTCGATGCGCGAGATGTCTGACACGGAACTGAGCGACCACATCGAGCAGACCCACCGGCGAATCGCGTTGACCGCCAGCATGAACGCTGCCGAAACCCTGCCAACCGCGCCGACCATCATCGACCCCAGTACTGCCCGGTCGCAGGGTGTTGCGGCCGCGGACGCGATCACCCATGCACGCTCTGCCGCCGCTGCGGTAGACGAACTGGGCAAGCAACTGCACAGCATCGGCCGCAAGATCGCAGCCACCCGCACCCAACTCGTTTCCGCCAAAGGCGACGCCCAACCCCTGCAGACCGCTCTCGCGGCCCTCCACCAAACCAAACAGCAGCTGATCCAGACAGTGGCCGCCGCCAAACGCACAGCACAGGACGCCCACCGCGACGCCGAACTCCTTGCAGGACCACCCGAACGCTGGGACGAGACCCTCACTAACCCCGGAAGAATCCCTCCCCCATCTACCACTGCGACCGCGACCGCGACCTCGGCTGACCACGAGCGCCTACACCGCCAACTCGAGCAGCTGCGCGCCGAACAACGCCGACGCACGACCCTCTCCCAAGCTCAGCGTGAGCACGAACAGCCACGCCGAGCATCCGCCCACCGTGCGCCGGAGCCGGCCGACCTCGACCTCCCTCACAGCATCAACGAACCACCGACCTCCGCGCCAACCGACGACTTGGGGTTGTGACCCGGTATCGCCGTCGTGTGCATCGAGTGCGTCGCGCCACAGCCACACCGAGCCGTGGCCAGCACTACCGACAGCTGCGCACCGCACAACCTCGGTTGTCCAGCTACGGTCCAGACTGGAGAAACGCGATCAGCGACCTCGACACGGCACCCGCGCCACGCACCGAGAACTGTTCGCCAACAGAAACAAAACACTCAACAACCGGAGACGGGCTGCGGCAGCTGCAACGCCGCTACCGCAGACAGGAGTGACCGTCGTGGGAACGATCCTCACCCCCACCGCCGACATGACCCCCTGGTGCGTGGAGGTCGGCAGCCGATCCGCGCACATCATCGGCGGCCAGCTACTCGCACGCTGCGACGGTGGCGTGGGCCATTCCGGATTCGCCGTTCGCGCTGCCGAAGCCCCCGGGCCGCTGGCCGCGCTGGATCAGATCATCGACCACCCCGCATATCGGGAGCAGCAGCCGAAGGTGCCCATTCGTGCCATTCTCAACCCCAGCTGGTCGGACACCTACTCCAACGGCTGGATTCAGCTCGTCGGCGGCTCCTGCCACGTCTACGGCGCCTCCGGCACCGGCTGGGTACCCGCCTCCATTATCCGGTTCGACGGCTGCGAAGTCGGCATGCTCGAACTCGGCTATGAAGAGATCTTCCACGTGCGCGACAGGGTGAGCGCCGCACTGATCCGCCTCGTAAACACGAGACCGACCGACGTGACCGAGTAGAACGGTGACGGATGCGTCGGAGCACAGCCCGGCTGCACGCCGACCAACGTTCGAAACATGAGCACCGCAGGCCATCCTCCGCCGCATCGGCCTGAACGCGTGCGCACCCGGGGTCACGAGATTCGGAAGTTGTTGAGGAAACGGAAGTCCGGTCCGAATCCCGCGTCCTCGACCGCGACGAGAACTCCGGGCAGGTCGAACCAGTCGTGCGGTACGTCGGTGAACGGTAGTCCGGGCTGTCGGTGTGATGCTCGGGTGTGCAGCGATGCAGTGGCCCGTTGGCGGCGTCGAGGATCAGCCGCATGTGGGGGTCGATGTGGCCGACGAAAAGGCTGCTCATCTGGCTGCGGTCCTCGCTGCGGCGCGCGGCTTCGAAGATCGCGTGCAGCGACGCGAACCGTACTGCGACGGTTCGGTGTCGCCACCACTGTCGGCACCACGTGTACATGCCTTCGCGGCCCTGCCCGATCAGCCGCACCGAGGTCACCGGCAACAACCATTGCTCGGTTAACTCCACGAACGTGGGAAACCGCAGCGGCGGCGGCTCGTCTTCTCCGCCGTCGCCGGTCGGCGGGGCGGCGACGGTAGGGACCGAACCATCCTGGGGGACGGGGTCGAACGGCAGGGACGGCACGGCGACGTGTTTGGCGCGGCTGCAGCGATGCAGGGGCCCGTTGGCGGCGTCGAAGATGATGTGGAAGTGCTGGTCGACATGCCCCAGCAGATAGGTGCTGACCGCGGCGGCGTCTTTGCGTGCGTGGAAGGTTTCGAACGCCGTGTGCAGGTGGGCGATACGGACCGCGCCAGCGCGGTGTGCCCACCATTTGGTGCACCAGGTGTAGGTGCCTTCGCGGTTGGCTTAGGCCAGCCGCACGCTTTTGCAGTGGTCGGCGAAGGTAACGAAGTCCCGAAACCGCTGCGGCGGTGGCGGGGCGGCCGCAGCGGTGCGCTTCTTGCCGGTCACAGTTCGTCCTCGTCCTCGTCCTCGTCGTCTATACCGGGGTCGAGGGTGACTGTGTGTTTCGGTGTTTCGTCGAACATGGCCAGGGAGGCGGTGATCAGCGCGGCGTGTTCACCTTGTTGCCACCAGGGTTTGCGGACCAGGATCGGTCGGTGGCCGGGCAGCCGCACCAGGGCCCGCTGCTTGGGCAGTGCCGCCAACGCGGCCACGTTGAGTATCGGTTCGGCCCGCCAGGTCAGGGTGCGGTTGGAGCCACCGGGGCCGACGCTGTGGGAGCGGTCGGCGACATCGTGCTCGTCGGTGACAGTGGACAGTTGCTGGAGGAATTCGGTGTCGCTGATACCGCCGCCGTAGACCTCGATCGCTTGGGCTCGCATGGTTTTCAATCCGTTTTCTCCCCAGAGGTCTTTGCCTTGTTCGAGGACCTGCAGAAAGGTCATGAGGATGACGCCGTGACCGCCCGCATACGTGTAGTAGCTGGGTAGCAGGGAGATGGGGCAGCAGTTGGCGGCCTCATCGAGCACCGCCAGCAGCGGCACCGCCAACCTTCCGTCGGCGCGGGCCCGGGCGGCGGTGAACGCCGATTCGAGCAGTTGCCCGACCAGAGCGGCGGTCAACGGTGCCGCCGAGTCGGGGCCTTCGATGCTCAACGCGTACAGGGTGTCGTTGCTGGTGACGAACTCGCGGGGGTCGAATTCGGGCAGGTCGTGACGCGGCCCGCCCTCGTCAAGCCCGATGTCGATGTCGTTGTCGCCGCGTTCGTGGACGGTGATGGTGCGCCGGATCGGTGGGCACACCATCTGCGCGCGGACGTGAACTCCGCAGCACGGTCGATTCGGCGTTGCGGCGGTGGCAGACCCTGTGGTCCGGTGGCGTAACTGCTGATTGCGCTGCTCCAGCAGAGATGCGGTGTCATGGCCCTACCGCGGCGGCGACGTTTTGGTGCGCTGGCCTCCTGCGCGGGTTCGGTTGCGAGATTGGACTGCGCTGCCAGTTTGGGGGCGGCGTTGGCCGCTGCTGGGGCCGAGAAGAAACAGAGGCGGGTCTGCGATAGGCGGCGGCCGCCTCTGGTCGCTTCGAATTAACCAGAGGCAACTGAGCATTAATGCAGAGCGCATCGTGCGTCCCCCTGGTGGCGCAGGCGTCGATCGTTGTCTCATAGAAGTGAGCCGACGCGCAATCCCACATACCTTGCGGGGTTCGCATCGGGAAACACTCGCCACTTCATGCCCCTGCGAGTGTGTTTCGAGGTAGATGCGCCACGGATCCATGAGACTCTGCGGTAATCGTAGATCTGTCACGAAGTACGGACGGTGGGAAAATTAAGAGAGAAGACCAGAGCAGACGTGTTCAGGAAAAATCAATACGGAGGAACGAGGGAGCCGGCTACGCACGCCACCCGGGAACGCTTATGCAGCCGGATCGGGGCACCGATCGGCAATATGTCCGTCCACCTTCTGATCCGTTCCCTAATCGCGTACATGGTCCTCTACAAGGATCTGTACTGCAGATATTGCAGACAACGAAGAAGCAACCGATGACTGAACACCTTGCGCCTCGCCCTGACAGGGCGGTTAAGCAGGAGCTGAATATCGCCACGCCGCCTCGGTTGGTCACCGCTTTTGACAGCGATGACCCTCCCATCGAACATATAGAAGCGCCGTCAGCGTTAGAAGGAAACGAGTTCGTAAGTGAACTTTTCATTGGACTGTACAACGCTGGACCCGTGTGCTCGGGAGCACCGGAGGCGTTGGCACCCCACTTTGCTTTTCCAGACGGCCCCAACGAAGCGCCGATCGCCGTCTTGCACTGTTCGGTCACAGCCGTTGACAGGCGGGGGCGTCTGGGAGCGAAGTCGTTACTCAGTCTGCTCGGATGGATTCCGGGGCAACGCTTCTCATTCGAAGTCGATCAGACATTGATCAAGATCCGCCGGTCAGGCCCTGGTTTACCGCTAGGGCGCGACGGGTTTCTCGTGCTTCCCGCCGACGTCCGCAATCGGAGCAACGTCAGTGCCGGAGATCGGCTATTGATGGCGGCTTCTCTCCAGCACGATCTTCTTGTCGTGTACCCGCCGAAAGCGCTGACGGCCGCCTTGTGGGCGTGCCATCCACGCCTCTGGGGGAAGGCGTCATGAAGGAGGAAGATGCCGCTGAGTTGCTAGAGAAGATCTCGCAGCTGGTCGGCAAGGATGCAGCTAATACTGCTGTCGAGGCGCCGACGTTTGGCGAGTACATCCCACGCGTGATCAATGCCGTGACGGCGTTGCAGCGTGAGTCGTACGGTTCCTACTGGAACATCATGCTACGCGAGTGGGAAGAGCGTCGACTGGACGAACTGGCACCCGCTGAGATCGTGGGGTTGATGAACCGCCATAAGGCGAATGCGGTTGTGCGCTCGAACTGGCGAGGGGGCGCCGGCGCGGCGCGGAATCTTCTTCATGCTATACGGTGCGTGTACCGGTTCGCCGAGATGGAGGACTTGATCAAACCCTCGGCCAACCCTGCCGCGAAGGCGCCGATGCCCCGGAAGATGGCGGGCAACCGACACGGACTCACCCCAGAACAGGTGGCTGATCTTGGCCGTATTGCTACGCAAACTGGCAACGACGTTGAGCTCGATGCGTTGATCGTGCGTCTGCATATCGAGACGGCGTGCCGCCGCGACGCAGTACTGCGACTGCGTATCGATGAATTGAGTATTGACGACTGCACTGCTCTCCTGCATCACAAGGGAGGCGTCGACGCCTGGCATCCGATCAGCCCGACCCTTATGCGGAGACTGCGCGAACACTTCGAGCGTCGAGGAGGAATCGACGCCTCAGCTGGGCATCGAGTACTACGGACCCGCAGTGGGAACCGGATCACCGATCGCCGTTACGACAACCTTCACGGCCGGTTTCATCGGCATCTTCCCTGGGCGGAGGCGAAACGTGTGACTGTGCACTGGCTGCGTCACACGACCCTCACCTTCGTCGAGCGTAAGTTCGGTGAGGCCGTCGCGCGGCGGTATGCGGCCCACCACGACCCTGGGTCAACCGCTACGCCGACCTACACAAAGGCGTCGATCATCGAATGCGCGGAGGCTCTGGTCGCGGTCACTGGGCAACTGCATCCACTTGCTCGAACCGTTCGGCACCCGTTGGCTTCTCAAGGCGAGGAAGAGAATAGCTTCGACAAATAGGTGTTGTAAAACGGCATATATCCGAACAGTGCGCAGAAATGGGCGGCAGGCTTTTGGCGCAACGGTGGTGGCGTTGATAGGTCGTTCCGATCACCCCGTCCGGTTTCAATGACGCTATCACGTGCTCATCGAGCATCGACAACTCGATCTTGGCCAGCAGTGGCGACAGGATCCCGCCCTGCGGGGCACCGGTGTCACACTCGATAGACCACTATCGGTCATCCCCGCCAGCCTTGGGCTTCGGCGGCGAAGCTCTGTCATGTACAGCTCTATGTTCGGAAAGTGGCAAGATTCCGAGCCCCATCGATCGTCAACCTCCTAGCGCATCCAGCCTCCTCGGCGCCCCTCCTGCGGCACTCCTTCAGGTCAAACCACGCCGCGCAGGTCCGCGTCGGGGAGACAGCCGCGCCAGCGCTTCAATGACAGCACGGCTCGCGGCCTGCTGAGCCGCTACAAGCGGCACCGCCTCCGGCTCAGGCTCGCTGCCATATGCCCTTTTCAGATCCTCTTCGGCGAGCCAGCACAGATAAGCGCTCTTGGTCATGCCCAGCTCTGAAGCTCGGATGGAAACCCGCATATCCAGTTCGTTGGACATCTTCACCGATCGCGGCTTCTTACGGGCCCCAGCTTTGGGGTCGGCAACCAGCTCAGCCTGAGAATCCTTGCCGCGCTGGGCGTCGGCCACGATCTGCCCCATCTCGTCCGGGGTCACGTCGTTGATATCGCGACGGTCGATCATGGTGGGGTCCTCCCATTATTCGAACTCGGTGACTTTCGCAGCGATGAGAAACCGGACGTGAGTGGCGTGGGAGCCCACGGCGTGATTAATCGAGACTACCTCGTCGGGCAATCAGACTACTAGCGGGGCGCTGCCAATCCGTGATCGACGATCGTCGTCGCCCGGGATGTCACGCGGAGCGGCCGAGATGCCGGTAGATCGTCTTGCGTGACGCCCCGAAGGTTTCGGCGATCTGAGCGACGGTGTAGCGGCGTTTGTCGCGTTCGTCGGTCTCGTCGTACATCTCCCGAGAGTTCGACGAGCACGAAGCGGGTGTCAGCCACCCGGTGTCGCCGGGCTCGGGTGGCGTCGACAGACCGCTATTGGGGACAGGGCCGATGGTGATGGCGCTAACTGACACGCACGGATTCGCAGCCTGGTCGACGTTGACAGTCCGGTCAGCTAATCACTGATCCTGCGGTTCGTTGGTTCTGTCGTACGCGCGCAGCCACACGTTGCTGACAAGACGTAAGCGCACCATCAGCTGCAAGTTGGTCAGGAGCAACGTCGTTTCCTCTTCCGCCCAGCGGGTCTCGGGAATCGAGCCCGCAATTTCCGTGGTCGGCGCACCGAGTGCGCCGGTCAGGGCAGCCTTCGCTGCCGTGTATGCGTCATCGACTGCAGCTCGACCGGCGGTGTCATCCGCGGCGAGAGCGGTGAGCGCGATCTCGATGCGCTCCGCGGCGCCGTCTCTGCCTATCACGTCGCAGCTACCCGGGCCGAGACCGCTGTCGAAGCGGACCCAATCGTTCGACTGGATGATGGGATCCCGCCAGTTGAATTCCGCCAGCAGGTGCATCAGGTTTTCCATCCGCCACGACCAGACCAACGACTGCAGCTGCCTGGCAAGTGCGATGATGTCCGAGTTCCCCATCACCCGCCAACCGGCGGCGAAATCCTCGGAGCTCGGAACAACGCTCGCTGTAGCGTGTGCTGTCTTCGTTGACAGGCCGAGAAGCGGCAGTTCGACCTCGCCGCCGTGCTCGTTCCATGCCTCGTACACCAGCGTGGCCGGATTCGTGATTCCGAAAGCGTCACGTAGACCAGTGACCATCCTTACCGCCAGCTGGCGATAGCCGTCCGACGAGGCCGGCCAGCGCAACTCGTACCACCAGTTGTCACAGTGATCGGCGTCCGGGCGCTGCCAGCCGGCACCCTCGATGATCCGGCCACCGGAATCTCCGACTTGCACGTCGGGGTCAAGCCAGCTGTCGCCAGTCAGCTCTGCCCAAATCATGGTGTCGAGCTGCCGGAATTGGACGAAGCGGCGGCGCTCCTTCGGTTGGTCTGCCTCACCGATGATGACGACCGTTCCAGCAGACAACGTGGCTAGGTGCTGTGTCAGGCCGTCGGTGAACTCCGCCCAACTGGTCATATCAATCCTTGATCTTGCAGCTCGACGGTCTTGTCGTGCATGGCGAGCCATGAGTTGGTCACCAAGTACAGGCATACCGTCGTTTCGAGGCATACCAGTTGAAGCGTTGTCTTCTCCCCGGCCCAACGGACCTCGGGTTCTTCGCCTGGGAGTTGCTTCGACGGTGCGCCCAGTTCAGCAGTAAGTGCCGACACCATTCGCGCGAAGGCGTCGCGCAAGGATGCGTGGCCCGCTGCGCCACCGGTTGTCCTGGCAGTTACTGCGACCTCGATCACTTCGGCCTGGTCGGCGCGGCCTTGCACTCCTCCGCTCGCCATGCCGAAGCCGACGTCGAGGATGGCTGATCGCTCCTTGAGACTCTGCACCTGCCAGCCGAATTCGGCGGCCAGCTGCGGGATGTCGGACATCTGCCAGGACCAATCCAACGACAGCAGGCGGGTCGCCAACTCGACGATCTCAGAATTATCGAGCGCGCGCCACTCAGTCACCGGAGCATCCTACGCAGCGGATCGGAAAGCGCTCCGTCATCTTTTGGTAGGTCAGCTGAAATATCTACCCGATACAACGCGAACCGCCTCCAATTCTGCGTTCACTTCTCGACTTCACAGTATTCCTTGAACCGCTATACTACAGTAGGAATCCGGTACTAGCGACATTCTTGCAGGCTCCTTTGCTTAACGGTCTCTGTATTGACCTCGCTCACGTTCGCGAGCTGCGGCTTGATCGCGCCCACGCATCTGCAACTCCTCCGCCGTCGGCAGTGTGCGAACCGCTTCCTGCGCCGGAGCAGCCTGGCTTATTCGGGACAAATGAACCAGGGCAGCGTGTTCAACGGCGAGTCCACGTTGGATAGCTTGAGAAGCGCGCGCTAGATGCGCGGCCTGCGAATTATAGGGGATATGAATAGGTTCCCGACCCGGCAGCTCATAGACAAATGTATTCGTGCTGCTATCAAAGCGACTCGGAGCGTGTTCGAGGCAGAGCAAATATACGCGGGAGTCGAATGACGATTCCCGTCCCTCAGCGACCCTCAACGCGGGGTTCTGCTGTACCAGCAGGTTGTGCTGTTGGACAACTTGCCTCGTAACGACGTCTCTAGCCTGTTCGACTATCCGGGATGGGTCGGTTTCCAGCGCTTGAAGCACTTCCTGGACATGTTCGGGTGCCGGCTTTATACGGTTGAGCACGCTGGCATTGTTTTCACGCTCAACGTGCTGTACCAGCTCCACCTGCTCGATCAGCTGATGGGCATCGAGCAGGTTCGCCATGTCCAAACCAGGGACTTGCTCGCGACTTTGCGCCAGCTGTTTGACCTGCTCAAGCGCCTGCTCCGCAGCGCGCTCGGCGGACGCGGATTGTGGTTCCCTGGCATTTAGTACCTGCTGCTTCAGCTCAGCTATGACTTCGCGATGCGCGCTGTCAAGTCCTGCCGCTATCCCGCGATCCTTGCCGTTAACGTCAACACGCAGTAGCTCTGCCGCAACTTGTTTCAGGTGTGGTTCGATATTCAGACTATTCAGCGCCTCAGTGCCGCGATATATTTCGAACGCCTGAGCCTGTTCCAGGAGCTGGCTTGCCTTCAGGATATCCCTGCTCGCTTGCCCCACATCTTGCCCGAGCGTTTCTCGGAATTTTTCGATTGCTTCGATCGCCTTGACTCGAAGCTGTGATGGCTTGGCAGGATCGACCGCCTCAAGCACGCGCTCGACGGCGTTTTGCACAACCTCACGGTCGCGCGGGTCCAAAGACTCCAGCAGTCTCGCCCTTTGGGCCTCTATCGCCTGTGCCATGTGCTGCTCCCGTTCCTGCGCACTGACGAGTTCATAGGCACGGGACTTGTCAATGCCACCGAGCAGTTCAGGTGAGAAGGGCTGTCCATCACGTTCGATATTGAAATGCGCGACGTTGACGGTGCCGTCGCGGGATACGTGGACGAGGTTGTACTCGATTAGGAGGGTTCCGTCGGCGTGAGCTCGGAGCAGCTGCTCGCGAGCCTTCAAGAACTTCTGCCCTTCAGGGCTGTTCGGGTCCAGGCCACGCGCCCGCATCTGCTCAGGGGTTTCCGAGAGCAGTCGCTGGAGGTTCTTCTCGATAGCCGCGGTGCGCTCGGCGTACTCGCGAGAGCCCTGCTGGGCGCGTCCATTTTCGGTATTGGCAGCACCCAGTTGTGAGGAGCCGCCCTTACATTCATCAACGATCAGCGTGGGCGGATGACCGGTGAAGGAGATGACGTCGAAGGTGTCGCGTCCATCTACCGCGCTCTCGAACGGGGTCAGCAGGACAGCGTCAGGGCGGTCGGTGGCGTGTGAGATCCCGCCCAACTCCCCCATCGCTTTTGAGGTGAGGACCTTCTCAGTGCCGAGTCGGTTGTAGTCCCGGGCGTTGTCCCGCATCTCGTGCAACCGCTCAAGCTTGGCCAGCTTCTCCTGGTTACTGAGGGAGGAATCATTGACGATGCGACCTTCTTGGTCTTTGACGAAGCCGGCAAGCTTTATCTCGCTCAGCTGGTCGATCTTGTCGACACCGAACTCCCTCATATGGGATTTGACGGCTTCGGCGGCAGCAGCGCGGTCTTGGTCTTGGCGGACGGCATCGGCGGCCAATTCGTCAAGCCTCGACCGTATGTCTGGGTTGGTTACTTCGTGAGTTCGGGCCGGGCCCTTATCTGCCAGGAACGCGACGTCTTCCCTGGATGCGGGATCATTGACCCACCTATTGCCATACCTCAGCTGAAAGCCTCTATCGCGGTAGCTGCCTTCTCGGTCTCCGAATTGGTGCCATCTTCCATCGGGGTCTCGATAGGAGTTGGCCGGATCACCCGGTCGGTGAAGCATGCCGTCCTCGCCGCGATACATGCCCGGCGGAGTCGACTGATTGTCACGCGAGGAGTTCGATCCCTCTGAGGAAGAGTGCGGGTCCCGTTCATTTGGCTGCTCGTGCGGATCTCCCTCTGGTCCGCCGGGGTCAGTGTGGCCTGGCGGCGCGATGTCTGGCACCTGCGCCGATCTCGGCGTGAGTAGCTCGCTAGGCGCGGCGCCCAGCGGGCTTAGTACTCGAACGTCCCTTGCTCCGGCCAGGTCCCGTTTATCCGGCTGCGCGTCTCTGCCCAGGCCACTGCGTTCGCCGATGGGGTGTCGGTCGGTTGGTAGGACAGGGTGTGCTTGTCGATCAGCAGTTGGTGCATGATCGTCGGTTCTGGGGGTTGCGCCATCGACTGCGCTTCGAGCCGGTACTCGATCTTCTGTTGATCTTCCTGCGTCCGCTGGATGCTCACGCGCCACTGTGGCGGGTAGACCTGACTGCCCTGAATCGGTTGTCCGTTCCGAATCGCTTCGTCGTACATCTGCCCGATCACGTGTGGGGGAAGGCTCGAATGCGCTGTCACTACCCCGGTCTGGGCGTTGATCACGTAGTTCCCCAGCCCGAGTCCCATCCCCTTGGCGGTCTCCTCTGGCGTCAGCACTTTCCGACAGACCCACCCGTACTCGGTCTTGAGTATCTGGAACTGTTGCTCGGTCGGGAAGATGCGTGCCAGATACTGTTCCACTTGCTCCCGTGTCTGAAGCTGTTCTGGCACTGTTGATTCCTCCATCGGGGCCGTTTGTCATGAACCAGAGCGACGATGAGTTCGCGGACAGGTAGGCCGGCGGGGTGTCTGAAAGCAGTCGCTGCTGCGGATCCCACCACACGGGCCCGCTGGCATCGTAGGGGTAGACGATGGCGGTGGCGTGAGAGCCATCGACAACCGGTGATCCGTCGGGGTGGTAGCGCAGTTCGCCTGTGTTGACGTCGCGTGCGTGCCATTCATTGACGATCAGTGCCGACGATCCTGGGCCCAGGTGGGCGACCCATTGGTGGAGTGCGTCGAACTGCTCCTGAATAGACTTGCCCTGGTGGTTGAAGTCCTGCCACTCACCCCCAAGCCATTCGGTAGCCCGTTCCGGTCCCCCCTCCTCACCTCCTACGCGATCAAGCGTTCCGTCTGGCAACACGTCAAGCCACCTGGGGACGCCCACCTGGGGGTCGCCGTGGAAGGACGAGATCGCGGCCAGTGCTTGCTCGAGGCAGTTGTTGCTGCGCCCGGGATTTTCGGGCCCGCCGTCGTTGATGAGTTGCCCATATAGGTTGGTACGGGGATCGGCTCCAACCAGGAAGCGGTTGCCGTCGCGCAGCGCATCCTCGACCGCGGCTTGGAATGCCTCATCCTCCAGGTGATTCAGTCGACCGCTGCCGACCTCGCGCGTTTGGGGCAGGTCCTGGAACCGGGACGGTGTGTTGGCACGGGCTATGGCGTTGCTGATGTGGCGCAGGTCAACCGCGTCGAGGCCCGGGGCGTGGCCGGCATCGGTGGGCAGGCCGAGCTGGCGCCGGAGGTGGTCAGCGAGGACGTCGGGGTGGTCGTTCGGATGCCAGGTATTCGGACCGGTCGTCGCGTGGTCGACATTGATGAGCAGGTGCGCCGCGGCCGAGTCATCGGTGTGCACGATATCGACCAGCAAGCGGTCGCCGCTGAGAAGTCGCTCACCGCTGTTGAAGGCTCGATCGGTGCCCAGCTGGGCGCTTTCCAGCACACGCTGGATGTCCTGCGGGGATAAGTGGTCGCCGGACGACAGATGCACCTGGATGGTGATCAGCGCGACCGGGTCGTCCGGGTTATCGGTAAACCGATGCACGTCGTAGGCGGCGTCTTCGTTCGAGCGTCCGCGCGGCGCAACCGACGTCAGGCGGCTGCCGTCATCGGCCTGGTGTCGGTAGTGCTCACGCTCGGGGCGAGCCTCGTTGACGTGCGGCGCCTCGCGCGGGGCATGGTGTTGAGGCGGGGCGCCGGGATCGCGCGGCGGCCGATGAGAATCATGTGGCCGAGCGACAGAGGAGTCATCTCGCGCGGGCCTGTGCTCTGGAGTCGTCGTGGTTGGCCGATCAGACTCCGACCGCGGCTCTGAAGCGTGGGTACTTCGCTCGGACTCGTAACGAGGCCGACCAGTAGTGGATTCGGCATCGTGGGCCACGCTTCTCGGCGTCGGATCTGAAAGCGGCGGCGCGGCCCCCTGCGGCACCCGAGAATCTGGACGCACCGCGGAAAGGTTGTCTGGACGCGCAGCGGTCGGTGGAACCGCAGCCGAAGTAGGCAGACCAGGCTGAGCTGGATCGGAGAGTCCCGGGTGGCTGGGTGTGCTCGGCCTGCTGACCACCTCATGCGCAGAGGCGCTCAGCCCGGGAGCGACGGCCGTGCCGAGCGAGGGGTGCGCTGGTACAGAGAGAGCATCAGCCACGGCGGTCGACGTCGAATGGGGAACCGCAGTCGTATCCCGATGACTTGGCACGGCAGTCTCGACCGCCGCACCATCCGGAACATCACTGACCGCCCTTGGTGCGATGACGTCGTGGGGCGTCGAGGCGGGCGCGTCTACATGCGACGGCTGAGAGTTGGGTTCACCGGTCGGCGTAGCAAGGGGTGTCTCACTGCCGGGCGGGTGGAGAACGGTTTCGATGTCCAGTGAGCCGTGACCAGACAGCAGCGTGGAGCCGTCCGGGAGACGCTCCATCCTCGGACCGCTGACTTGGCTGTCAGAGAGTGACGGCGAGGACTGCTCCGATGGCAGCGTCGGGCTCTCGTGATGGCCTGTGGGCATCGCGTCGGAATGCGCCAGCGATTGCGTCGAGGCGGGCGGGGCGTCGCTGGGTGCGGTCAGCCGACTGGTGGTGTCTGTGGTTGTCGGCGATGGACTGTCCTGGTGGTGATCCGGACGAACTGTTTCGGTGCCAGTAGAGGCCGGCGCGGTAGTGACCTCGTGCTGACCGGGTGATGGCGGTGCCGCAGGTGATGCGTGTTCGACGGCCGGTGTTTGGGGACTTGGTTTGGTGTCGGTCGTAGCGAGCGTTGGCTCAGCCTCGATGGTCGGCGATGGCTTCGTGCCGGTGTCCTGGGGGCTACTGAGATCGAGGTGCGGCGTATTGCCATGGTCGATGCTGGGCGCAGTCGAGTCGTGGTTGTGGTGGGCACCCGCACCGGCAGCAAAGATGGCGCCGTTGGCGACGGAGGAGGTCACCATGGGCGCGCCGAACTCGAAGTTTCCGCCGAGGGGCACCGTTGCTGCAGTGCCTGCCGCATAGGCGGCCGTGCCGACGGCACCGTCGACCGCGGTTTGGGTGGCGGCTTTGCCGAGTTTGGAGCTTGCCGCGTCGACAGCGTTACTCCCGAGGCCACTGGCGCCGAGCCCGCCACCGATTGCACCGGCAACTGTTCCGGTCAAGGTGCCGAGACCGACTTGGTTCCAGTCCTTGGCGTTTAATCCGTCACGGTGACCGTCGGCGATCTGCACAAGGCGGGCGCCGAGGTCCACACCACCGCTCTGCAGAATGCCCCACCCAACTCCCTTCAACGCGGCACGGGCCGCAGCTTTGGCCGCGGCCCGCGTCAGCATGCGTTGAATGAGCTGCCGGATCGCCATCCGGATTGTGATTTGGGTAGCGACCCGCGCGGCGACCTCTGCAGCTGCCGCGGCCGGGGCACCGATCCCGGTCGCGGCGACGCCCAATGCCCAGAGCGCTTGGGCAGCGAAGATGACCAGCGCCGCGATGATGACCATCTTGGTGTGCTCGATGTCATTGGCGCCATCGTTTAGGCTGTCGGCGAGAGACTGGCAGCGCTTGATCAGCGCAGGCAGTGACCCGTCTGGGCCGTCGATTTGCCGCCAGTAATCGGCGAGCGCGTCATGGGTCTTGCCGCTATCGAGCGCAGTCAGGACATCGCGCAGCGCACCGTCGGCGTCGCCCTCAATGTCGCTATCGAGCACGGTGGCTAAGGTGTCCCACGCCTCGGCGACCCGCCGCATCGCGGTCTCGTCACCCTCAGGCCAGTCCCCCGCACCGACAACCCATTTCGCAACCCATTGCAGTTCGCCCGGTAGCTCTATGCCCATGTCACGGCCTGATCTGGTTCACTTTGTCGGCGGTTGATTGATCTTGAGCCTGCACCTTGTCGGCGATAATGACGACGCTGTCACCGAGGTTGGTCAGTACCTTCGCCAGGCCGTCTGTCCCCTTCAACCCATCGTCGGCGCCGGGTACGTAATCCTTTGCGAAGGATTGCCCGATCTTGTCGTCCCCCCAGCACGTTCCTTCAGCGTCAATGACCCGCCGCAGATCCGCAGCCGCCGCTTTCACTCGATCGGCAACGTTCACGAAGCGAGGGTTGGTCGTGCGCAACGCCTCTGGATTGACGCCAAAGTCGCTCATGGACGCTCCTCCAGATAGGAGGCATTGCGGAAGTACTCGTCTTCGTCTGCGTCATCAACTTTCGGCCGCTTCGGCTTTGACGGCGCAGGGCTCGGCTGCCGAGGAACGACTGACTTGAACAAGTCCTTGACGCTCGGGGCACCGGGAATGAGGTCGGGGAGATCAGGCATGCCGTCCACCAGATCCTCGATAGGACCGAGAGCCCGCTGAGACTTCTCGGCGGCCAGTCGAGCAGCCAGTTGGGCGGCTTCGGTGAAGGACCGGCCGAGCTTCTCCGGCGTCGAGCGCTTGAATGCCTCCGGGATCACCTGCACCTCGATGGGGATTCCAGCGATGTTGCTCACCACCCGAACCAGCCGATCGGACGACCATGCCTCGGCCGTGGTCGACGCCAGGCGGGACTGCGCAGCGACGAACCCCTCGCGCTGGCGCTGCAGCTGCTCAAGCATCGAGTCGACCTGCTCCCCTAGCCCGCTGCTGTGTGCGCCGAGAGGATCCTGCTCGATGCCACCCATTCGTGCTCCTCGTGTCCGAAATCAAGTCCGTCAATCTATTCCGACGCAGCAGGCCGCCGATCGGTTCCATTGGATCGCAGTTGGTTTGGCGGCGTGCCCGCGCAGACGCTGTCGCACGCGCAGCCGTGCTTGCGGGTTACCGCAGGCCCAGCCGGACGGCTACCACCTGGCGCGCGTGTCTTCTTGCAGGCGTTGCAGGGCGCGCTCGATCCAGATCGTGAACTGGGTGGATAGCTCCTCCACCGAAGCGGGGCCAACAGTGACTTGATCTCCGCTGCGCCGTTCGATGTAGCGGCCATCGTTGGTGAGGTCGTGCCACTGCAGCTCATATATCGGCCGAGACACCACGTTGATAGGGCCGGTGAGCAGGCTGGCGCTGCCCCCGCCGTCGGCTGGACGATGGAGCAGGCGCTCGTACCTCTCTCGGGGGCTGGCGCGTGAGACGTCTTCGAGATGGCTGCCAGTGTGAGGCTGCAGGTCTCGGATATCGAAGGTCGCCAGCTTATGCTGGCCCGCTTCGCGAACGGGGATCGACTTCGCCACGTGCGCGGGGAGATTCTCAGGGTTGAACAGGCGCAGTCTGATAGGTCCGTCATGTTCGACACTGGCAGTCTGGTAGAGCGATACAGCCTGGTACTTGGTCCGCGCACCCACGATCCGGTACATCCGCACGCTGCCGTCGCGGCCCTTGTGTTTGGTGGTGCCGCCGAGTACTTCGATGCGCAGATCTGAGGTCGTCAGCGTGTCGACAGCGAGCTGGATTCGCTCCAGCTCGTCCCAGGAGTAGCGCTCCCGCACGGCAACCCGGTGCGCTGCGAACTCGTCTCGAAGTGCGAACCGGCTTCGGTAGTGCAATGGATTGGGGAAGCGATCGTTGGCGTCGCTGTACCAAAGCGCAGCGAAGTCATCTGGTTCCCAGGTCCATTCATCCATCCCATATCCATTCATTCACATCGCAATGCCCTCCCAAAGTGCATGCACTGCGGCGATGTTCTAGCGCGGCGTCGGCGTTGCGAAGCTGGGGGCTCAAAGAAGGGCGACAGCGATCAGATCTCAGTAGAGTCGGGCGTTGCACTCACCTCTGCACTTTCGTCCTCGTCTGCGGGGAGGCCGACGTACTGCGGGTCCCGGCCGATAACTCCCGCCGGTATGGTCCGCGGCAGCTCCCCGATCAGCTCAGCGGTGTTTTCCTGGTTGATCAGGTAATCCGGGGTCTTATGCGTGGACTCCTCATCGGACTTGCCACGACCAGCCCCACCCATTCCCGGGACCATCCCCGGCGTGCCAATACTTCCGCGACTGGCTGCCGATGGGCTGACCGCGGACGTGTTAGCACTTGGTCTGGGAGTGCCCGGTGCGTTGCTTCCTGGGATCGGAGCGCGACTTTCGGGACTACCCGGAACCACAGAAGTCGGCGTATGCGGCGTGCTCGGAGAGAGCGTGCTGGTCGGCACCGTACTCGCTGGGGTTGTAGTCGGAGAGGCCGGAGTGGGGGTGCCTGGGTCGGTCGCCGTCGGGTCGTAGCCGGTCGGCGTGGTGGCAGGCGCATCCGAATCCGGCTGCTGCGACGGTTCGTCTGTAGCAGGCAGGTCCTGCGCCTGATCAGTTGGCACACTGGGCGAACCCGGATTGTCTGGCGCGCCTGGATACGATGGGCTGAAGCTGCTGTCAACCGTCGGACTGGGACCCGGAGTGAACGTCGGAGTGTCGGACTGTTGGGTCGGATTAATCCCCGACGGCAGCACTGGCACCTGCGCGTCGTAGTCGGCGAAACGGCTGACGTAGATGCTGTGCATGGCGTCACGGGCGCTCTGCTCGGCCTCGTTGCGGGAGCGCTCTTCTTCAGCAGCACGGGGCGGCCAGACATTCGCAGTCCATGAGTGATCGGCATAGCCGGGGATCGCATTACGGGTATCAACGATGGCAGCCGCCGATTCATTGATCTTGTTCGACAGCTGCGTCAGCATCGGCTCGAGTGTCCGCACGGCGTCGGTGTACCGCTTGATCGCGTCCTTGGCAGCCTCAGCCGCCGAGCCTTCCCACGCCTGCGAGATCGAGCTGATGACCGAGCGCGCGAAGGTTTCCACCCCCTGATCCCACATTGTCGCGGCATTGGAATACTGCACTGCGGCGTTGTAGGCGTTATGGGTGTTGAGTGACTCGAAGGCGTCCTTGATCTCGCGGTGCGACCAGGCACCGGTGTACTCGCCGTTGCCTGGGATCTGCTTCGGTTCGTTCTCCTGCATCGACGACCGTCACTCCTTCGCGAAGGGCACTGAGAAGATGCGCTGCGGCGCGGGGGATTGCGGCGGCAAGGTTGCCTCCAGCTCGCGGTAGCGCGCACCCCACTCGGCATCCTGCTGGCTGTAGCGCTCCCGAATCGTGCGGAATAGATCCTGGATGTCCTCGACGACCCGGTAGTGGGACTCCATCACCGCGTACACGCTGTTCTGGGAGCCCCGGGCCTTCTCGCGATACCGCTGGACCATGGTCTTTCCCGACACCAGCTCGTTGCCACTCTTGCTTCGGTAGTGCTCACCGAGGCCCCAGGTCTGCTGCTGCGCGATGTCGGTCATCATCTGCTGGATATCGCGAATCTTGGCCTTGAAAAACTCGCAGTCGCGATCGACGTAGACGAACTGCTCCGGATCCATCCGCACCAGCAGCCGGCCGTCGCGTGCTTCGTTGACGAAGTTCGCCAACGGCCGAGGTAGGTTGTCATCTCCGCTCAATGATCCAGCCTCTCTATCAGTGAGTCCTGCCTGCCGACGCAGTCACGCCGTCGCGGGCATGGTCGGCACCACTTTCGCCGCGAGTGTCCGGGCGAGATCACATGCATCAACGCTTCCGGTGTCACGGTTGGAGGTCGGGTTATTGAGGTTGAACTCCAGGCTGCCGCCCCGCATCGACACGTCCACAGTGCAGGCTTCCTTGACGAAAGGGCCATCGAACTGCCGGGTGGATATCGCCTGACGGTCGGCAATGGTGAACTCCTGCGCCTCCGGAAGGTTCCTGGCGCGCACGGCATCGACAGTCAAGTTCGTCGTTCGGATGCTCACCACGTAGCCGTTCGATCGGCCGTACCGACAGCCGCGCCACTTGACGCCACCCTCTGCCTCTGCATCCGCTTGCCCCCTGGGCGTGAGGTTCTCCGATGTCAGAACGCCAGCCGGGATGTCTTTGCACGGGTCGAACCCTTGCGGTACCCCCGCTGCGAGTGATGGCACTGTCGTACGAGCGGGACTATCTGGTGGTGTGTCACCGCTGCTGTCGGAGGACCCGCATCCGACGAGCGACGCGGCAGCAAGGATCGCCAGACTGGCAATGCACGATGTATCGCCGCGTGTCATGTGGCTCCCCTCACGGCCGCGGCGCACTGGTGGCGGCAGGTGGATTGGATCCGGCACCGTGCTTCCTGTTGGCTGCCTCGGAGCACCGTACCGCGAGTCCATTCGCACTTGCAAGCACGCCTAGAGCACGTCGGTCTCGCGGATATGCGCTGCTGCAACATGTTTCATTGATGCGAGCTGCCTACAAGCAAAGCCGGTGCACCGCCATGGTGCCGTTGACTCCGAATACACTTTGGACGTAGTCCATGGCTGGCACACCTCCGGTCCTGTCTGAAGGCTTATGCAAGAAGGCCGACGCGATGCCCGACTGAAAGACCCGACTCGACCGCTTGTCAAGGTCCGCGCTTCGCGCTGACCTCAGCCCTGTGGTTCGGTCCGGCCGATTTGGACCGATCGACGGGGTCTCGTCAGTGGGACAAGTTTGTGGCACCAACTCCGCACGCATGGCTGGGTCTGCCTTCTTCAGCGTGTCCAGTTGCCTCGCCTTGACGCTGCAAGGTGTCTCGGGAGTTTGCAATGCGGCCGTCGGTACGGGTACGGACGGAAGAGGTGAAGTTCGGCGGCGTCCGAGCTGCTCGGCTGGCTCACGTTGCAGGTCGTCGCATACCGCTTGGTGATCAGTGTGGTCGGTGGAAACCGGGCGATGCGACAGACAGACGCAACGTGTCGTCACGGTGGGTCAGGGTGAGTTCGTACCAGTCAGAGGTGC
Source organism: Nocardia sp. NPDC041819 (assembly GCF_055590505.1). Classification (NCBI taxonomy): domain Bacteria; kingdom Bacillati; phylum Actinomycetota; class Actinomycetes; order Mycobacteriales; family Nocardiaceae; genus Nocardia; species Nocardia sp. NPDC041819. The sequence continues at coordinate 275,146 of NZ_JBVJAP010000007.1, forward strand.
GGACGTTGGCGAGGATTCCGTCGGCGTCGGCCGACAGCGTCACCCGCCAGCCGTGCTGCTCCCAGATGCGGACAATGACGGGCGGGTAGATGTCGGCGCGGTCGAGGGCAGGTGGGTCGAGGAAGTAGCGGGCCTTGAGCCGGTCGACCTGGTAGATGTTGCCCGCGTCGTCATCGAACGGCAAGATCGCCTCTCCGTCGAGGCCCTCCTGCGGGCGGATGCGCATCTGCCCGCCCAGCGCGGCGAGCAGCTCGGCGACGAGGTCGCGGATACGCTCGCGCGCGCAGCGTCCTCGGTGAGTTCGCGGTTCCAAACGACCGCCCGCGCCGCCCAGGGCAGGGACATGCTCGCTTGCCGCAGTGCATCCGGTGTCGCGGGCGCGGCAGTCTCGGGTGAGTGGTCACGCTCGAGCTGGAAGCCGTTGCTCATCAGTTCGTCGAAGGTGCGCGCGAACTCCAGGGGCCGCTCCATATGGCCGTCTGCCTCCCAGCCGATACTGCCGCCGGGCAGGTCGGGCGAGACGAAGTAGCGCGTATCGCCCGAGCCCTTGGCGATGAGCATCCCCCTATCGCCCGGGACATTCTCGCCCGCGTCCCAATTGTGCACGGCTCGGGCAAGTTCAGCACGGAATAGGTCTGCATGGCCCGGGGCTGGGTGGGGCCATAGGAGATCTCATCGAGATCGGTGAAACCCGCGCGCATCGTAGTGAGGAACACCCGTAGCGCCTCGGGCAGCGCATCCCAATACGGCGGCAGGTCGGCGCCACCCACGAAGAAGTCGCCCACGCACTCGCAACACTCACCAACGAACCCCACCCACTCGACCGCGGACCCACACAAACACCGACACAGCCCGTAACCTGCACCCGTCACCCGTGGACCTACGACAGGTCTCTACGGTGACTTGCCAGGCCCCCTCCAACTTGGAGCCCCATCCTCTGAACTGACGTGTCCGATCCCCCGCCGAGGTGAGCTGAGGACGCCAGATCTTCGCCAGTCGGCGTTGTGGTGGCGGGTTCTGGTCTCCGAGGCTCGGATCGCCCCTAGACGACACCTCACGAGGGGCATACTCCGTGGAATGACCTCGAAGCCGCCCGGGACATACCCACCGGACGAGGATGCACTCAAAGTTCTCCTGGGCTGGTATGCCTCCGAACGCTCTGACGGAGCGTCGTTGATGACGGCAGGTTTCACCCAAGTCACAGGCATGCTCGCATACGTCGGCGTTGTAACCACCCTCGTGGGAAAGGCGCCACCACCGACGCCGTTGGTCATCCTTGCCGCGCCGATTCCAGCGCTATTGCTGCTGGTCTTCTACACCGTTCACAGCTTCAACCAAGGACTTCGGGCGACCTCGGCGCGCACCCTCGAACAACTGATCTACCCAAGCTTGAACGGATATGTCACCAGCCAGCCACTCCCCGGTCACCATAGGAGACTGCGGCCCACACGGTTCCACCGGAACCACGAAGTCGACTTACGTCGAGTCGCCATCGGCCTGCACGCTACAGAACTGTTCTTCAACGCCTCGCACGCAAACCGTTGGCACGCCGCGCTACTGACATGCTAATACCTACTCGCCGCAATAGTAGTCCTCGGATTCACCGGCATCCTCGACACCGTCGGACTGTACGCAGTATTCGGGCAATCCGTCGCTCACGACTGGACCGTGATCCAATGGACCCTGCTCTGGACGGAGTTCGGAGTCGGGATCGCGCTGGCCATCCTCTTCGCTTGTTTCACCGCATCGGGCATACGTCACCGCAACCGCGCCGAGGACGCCGCAGTCGTAGTCATCGCCAATGCTGGCACGACGCCACCTCCGGACCCAGAACCCATCCCCTCAACCGCCAACCAACAAGCCACCGAACCGGCGCTCGCGCTACCGTTGCGGCCGCGACAACGATGGATGAATCTGCCGCAAGCGCTACACGACTACCTCCTAGGATCGAATCGCTCGCGATGACGACCTCGTGACCGAGTCAGCGACAATCAGAACCGTCGGGCATAAGCATTCGGATGCCCGGATCCGGCGAGGAGTTCGACGGCGCAAGGGATGCCGACACGGACCCGCGATGTTCGTCCGCGTACGTATCGCGTCGCACCCTACGTCACGGGCAGAAGCAGCCCGCGAACGCCGAGATCGTTGCGGAACCACCGGCGATAGCGCAGATTGTCCTGTTCACTTATCGACGGCTACGCCGCTACCCATGATCAACAGCTGGCGGGCGATAACCAATCGTGGCCCTTGAACCAGGCAAACCGGTCCAGGGCCGCAATCAGGGGTATTCGTACCTGAGCGTTCGCTCGGTAATTGACATACCAACTGTATGCGAAACCCTGCGAGGCATACAAACTCGGGCCGAACGACTCAGCCGACGGCAAGCCGGTCTGCGACGGCGTGTCCTGAGCAGGGTATCGATTCCGGCTCAGTGGGTTGTGCTGCAATATAGCTATGGGCACGCCGCCGGTCGATGTTCAGCAGCAAGCGTCTCAGCTGGGTGCTGCTGTAGCCGCCACGATCCCTGCGGCGACCGCTGACAATCTTCCTCATCGGCAGCTGGAACCTGCGCATGTTCGGCAACCTCAGCCGCACCTGGCAGGCCACCTCCACCGACTCCCCAAACGTGACTGGCGTGCGGTCACCCTCATCGCCGAGGTGATCTCCCGCCTCGACGTGGTCGCCCTGCAAGAAGTCCACCGCAACACCACCGCCCTCCCCTTTCTTCTGGAGCAACTCGGCCAGCACTGGCACGTCATCGCCTCCGACGCCACCGAAGGCGACGCAGGAAACGACGAACGCCTCGCCTTCGTCTACAACTCCCCCCGCGTCCAACCCTCCGGCCTCGTCGGCGAAATCGTGCTACCACCCATCGCAGACACGCCGGCCCGCCAATTCGCCCGCACACCCTACGCAGCCAGCTTCGTCCGCGGCACGTCCGAATTCATCCTCACCACTGTGCATGTCCTGTGGGGCGACAATCCGGCGCAACGACTGCCGGAGGTCACCGCCTTCGCGCAATGGATGCGCTCATGGGCCGACCGCAAAACGGACTGGAACGACAACCTGCTGGTCGTCGGTGAAAAGCTGCGGGAACTGTCCGGCGTCGGCCATCTGGTGCGGTTGGGCGGAGCTGATGACCACGATCCCGTTACCCGGGGTCTCGTTCGCCGGGTGCGGCGGCGAAGGTAGTGCGTTCGAGGGTGAGCCGGTTCTCGATTTCCTACAGAGCTAAACAAGTGCTGTTCTGGACCTCGACGTACGTCAGGTCCGCTGCGGCCGCCCGGTGTACCGTTCGAGATATGGCAGGCCAACGGGACCGTGTGAAGATCACGGAGTTGCGCGACGAGCGCGGCCACCTCGTGCGCCTCCCCAGTGCCATACTGCGCTGCGGGCTACCATCGGGATACTTCGATGAAGATGCGCGCGCCCGGGAGGCTGCTGCCGCCGCGGCGGCTTTGGCACGCTACCCCTCCGAGGAGATCGTGGCCGCTCGGGCGTGGTCGGGCGCAATCACCGCCGGGCCTGGACAAGGCGATGGATGCAGAAGTCACGTGAGCGCGCGGCGGACTGAGCACTCCCCTGCGGCCTCGCTACTGTCCCGCTTACAGAGGTTCGCTCAAACAATGTTCGCTGCCGTCGCATCCATCTCAACTCGACTGGCGACAGACTCCGGTTGAGCGCCAGAGACGTGGACTGCATCGACATCCGGACCACGACCAGCGTCTCTTCAGCTGCGCGAATGGATCCTTCGCCGCGTGATCTGCCGTCCCCGACTTCCTGCCCCAGGGCTGGCTCCTGATAGGGTTCGACGCCTTCTCGCCAGCCAGCGTCTACATCCATGCCGCGTGTGCAGGCTCCGACTGGCTTGCGTCCCGCCGTGATGCCGGGACCTACGAGGGCGACACGAACGTGCCTGTCAGGTCCTGACATCCGGCCAAGTACTCCCCTCTTGCGCAGAGCAAGTCGGCCCACACCGCGCTGACGGCACACCGGATCAAGGAGAAGTTGCACATCATTGCGCAAGCACGCGGCTCGTCGGAAAGAACCCGTTCGTTAGTTTAGAAAGAGCTGCTAGAAACTCGTCTCATCGAATTGCTGAACATTCGCGAACTAGTCAAATTTCTTCCAACTCGATGACCTTGAACTATTGACAGGAGTACCGGCGTGTAGCAATGCTGAAACTGTGTCAGGGCAGCATGATCCGACTCCGAACAGCTGTAGGAGTAACTACAGCATCGGCATTCGGCTGTCCGCCTGCTCTCGGGGTCATGCCCTCCGCCCCGGCCACGCTGATACCGATGAAGTGGCGATCGCCTCGTCAAATCAATCGCATTGCGGGGCAGCGTGTTTCGTCAATACTCGCAGTTGCACATTCGTGTCCCGTGCCCGATATCCGGCGACCCGCTTCGTACACGGAGTACGTGTATGGTGAAGCCATGTACACGAAAAGTGTGCAGAAATGGGACAATTCGGGTGTCCGAGTCCCCCTCCGGACATTCAATGACACGGTTCTGTGGCAGATTTGCCACAGAACCGTGTATTTTTTGGCCTTTAACCAGGGTCCGGACCCGTTTTCGGCGGCAAAATTGCCGCGCGGTGGTGTCATTGAACGGCTCGGACACGGCCCCGGTGTCGCTGTGGCTGACACGAAGGATCCGCCGCCGTGGCTGCGCGCGGGCCGGTATCCGTTCCCCGTGACAGAGCATGTCCGACCGGATCACATTCAGCCCGATGACCTGGGTAAAAGTCGTCACGGTGGATCTGCCTTGAAGATCTTGACCGTGCTGTGGCGAACATCGGATGATGGACACCTGACAGTGGTGATGGTCACCGCGAGCCGTGAAGTATTCCCGGTTCGAGCCGGTCGGTCGACCACCCCGGTCCAGCGCAGTCGGCGCTGGTGCCGTCATTTTCCCGAGCGTCTTCCAGCCAATCAGCCCTGCCGTTGCAGGCACCGTCACTTCGCCTCGTATTGAGGAGCACCGTGAGTTTCGACGAAGTCCCCACCACACCACCCCCGCTCCCCCATCAGCCGCCGGTACTCGACCGCAGCGCCGGCGATGCCGGCCGCTCACCGGCTGGTTCTCCCCGGCTCGGTGAGTACATCGCCTGGGTGCGTACGAAGGTCCCGCCGAAGACGCTGAGGACCTACGACTCGGCATGGCGTGCGGTCAGTCAGGTATGGGGCGACCGAGTGTTGAGCGAGCCGACGACGAGGGAGATAGAAGAGCTGATGGATGCGCATCAGATTCGTTCTCGCGCTCGCGCCAACTCCCGTGGCGGAGGGGCAGCCGCGGAGAATCTGCTGTCGGCGTTACGGCACATCTACAAGCACGCCGAACGCGACAGACTCATCGATCCCTCCAGCAATCCAGCGGCGGCAGCAAGGCTTCCAGGCCGACGCGCCGGCAAAGGCGATGTTCTGACCAGCGAGCAGCTGCGGGAAGTTCATCGTGTTGCTTCTTCGACCGGTGATGACCCCGAGCTGGACGAACTGATCGTCATGCTGCACATCCAAACCGCGAGTGACCGGCAAGCTGTCATCGATCTGGCGCTTCACGATCTCGACCGCGACAACTGCCTGGTGCGGCTACGGACGCGCGGCGGCGGGTTTCACTGGCATCCGGTTTCGCCCCGTCTGATGGCCGCTCTGGGAAGGCATGTCGAACGTCGCGGAGGTGTGAACGCTACACATCGCGTACTGCGTAAACGCAACGGGCGCCCGATCAGCTACAGGCGCTACGACGGGTTGTGGAACCGCGTCCGCGAGAGCCTGCCGTGGGCAGAGGAGTTGGAGGTCACCACCTCCTCGATCACTGAGACCGTGCGTGTGCACGTCCGCCAGTTGTTCGGGGAGACGGTCGAGCGGGTCTATATCGGCCAGCACCACGACGACACCGCTGTCCTGACCCACCTGCGTGGTGATGTCATCGAAGCACTCATGACGATCACCGGCGAACCCCACCCACTTGCCAGGACCAAACGGTCCCAGGGGTCACCGGGTCGGTGAACGAAGTTGCTCGCAGGAGAGTGGGGTATCAGGGGTGGTCCACCCTGGATGAACAGCTCAAACAGATCGACAAGCTCATCGAGAGCCGATTCCCCCGCCGCCGCGCCACCGAAATGCCGCCGATTATGCTCGGCACCGGCCCCTGCTCGGCACCGAATTGCTCTCCGCCGCTGGCGACTCAGCGGCCCGCCTGTTCCACCGCGTATGTTCTGGGCAGCGGTCTGCACAATGGTGCGCCACGGTCGCCGCAACGTCCCAAAACGAGGTGGTAGGAGCCGACGGGCAGCGGCAGCGAGTGGTGCAATGTGAACAGCGCGAATAGTTCCCGAGACGGTGCGCGCCGTGCGCGCCGACACGTAACGGGTGCGCGAAGACGCCGAGATCGCCGTCGTGGACTGGACGACCGTCCACCTCGCCCACTCGGTGGATTCGCGTCTGAGCAAGCTTCGACGATGGATGCGCCCAACGACAGTGACTGGCTGGCCGTGTCTTGAGTGGTGACCGCGGCGCTGCTCGAGCACGGGCTTGCGGCGAGGACGGCAACGGTCGCGGATTGGGCAGATCCAAGCGCCACGATCGTCCGGTTCTTTCACCAAGTCAATGTGGCGAGGTCGCCGGCAACGGTTGGTCGACCAGATCCAACTGAACACCGGGAACATCGTGACCCCCCTGGCGGTGACTCGACGAGCCGACCTGACCAAGGTTCAATGGGCCCGGCTCGAAGCCGCTGCTGCCGTGCCCGGCCTAGCCCGGACGACCCTCCCGGTACAGCAGACGCTAGCTCATCGACGGCATCCGCTGGCGCATCCGGGTCGGCGCACCCAGGCGTGACATCCCCACCTGCTATGGATCCTGGCGAGCGATCTACGCGCTGTTTCCGGCGCTGGGCTCGCACTCGACCGAGGGCTGCACACCTCGCGCATCACCACTGGACGGGGTGATGGAAGATCCGGACCGCGCGGCCTGGTGAGCCGGGTGGGCGGCGGCATGGTCAAGGCTGTAGATCGTGAAGAGGATCGGCGCTGGCGCTGAGACCGCCGAGGAGTGTGTCGACGAGGGGGCGGATCTGGGCAGGGTCGAGGGGTTCTCGGGTGAGTACCACCCTGAAATGCATTGGAAAGAGCAGCATTTCGAGGGCATCGACATCAGCACCGCAACCCAGTAGGCCACTCGGTCCAGACGAGACTGGACCGACTATCTCGCTGCCCGCACCGAGGCAGGAAACCAATGACCCGACTCGACGAGGGGGCGAATGCTGCGCCATTCGAACACCGACTCGTCACCAGTCGATCAGGGCCTTAAATCCGGCACAAAACTGCGAGCAGCAATTCGGCAAGTGGCGGGCCTTGACGACGTCTCCGCCCTGTCGATCGGCGGCAACAGCACGGCATGATCTGCCTGGACGCCGACGGCCGCGTGATCCGGCCCGCCCTGTTGTGGAACGATACCCGCTCCGCCGAGTCGGCCGACGATCTCATTCGTCTCGTGAACTCGGGGATGGTGACAGGACAGTCGGCCCACGCCGCTGGGCGGATGCCGTGGCCACCGTTCCCGTTGTCTCGCTGACGATTATGAAGCTGCGGTGGCTCGCCGACCAACTTACTCGGGTCGATAGGCTCGGCAGAGGTCATCGCGTGAACTTCTCCTTCGCTGAGCTTGGCGGTTCAAGAAAAATCACGCGGTGACCGCCCGCCAACCGTGGCAGCGCCAGGAGTCGGTGCGCAGCATTGCGGTCCTGGATGTCGGCGGCGGTCACTGGTTGCCGCTTCGTGTGATGCCTTCACCTGCTCCAGGCCGCAATGCTGGTCTCGACACCGTGCCACAGGGTCTCTGCGGCGCTATCCGTCCATAGCGCTCAGTTCAACTTCGACAGTGCCCAGTTGAGCTCGAAGAGCAGACCTTGCCCATCTTCACGCGACAACTTTCCGCTATCGACCAGGTCCTCCGCGAACTTGATCGCCGACTGCAACTTCGAGGCGGCAATCTTACTATTTTTCTTATCCATATCGAGCTGCTTCACAATCGAATCGAGCTTGTTCGTCAATTCGGCAGCTTGGGTTGCATCGAGAGCGCCGGCGTTCACGAGTTTTTGTACATCCTTCTGGACCGCCCCCAATGCTTGCTGCGGTGAAGCCCACGCATGATTTGCCAGAGCTGCCCAGGTAGCGAAGAAGGCCGGCTTCGGATTGTAGTCCTCGTCGAACATCAATGGTTTGGCGCCAGGAACCCATGTATAGGCGTGCTTGTCGGTGAAGCCCCAGAAACTGATGTCCCGTATGCCCGCCGCCAGCGCCTCGGTGATGACGCTTCCGTAGATCTTTCCCTGTTCGACGTTGCTGTTTGCGTCGGGAGTCAGATGAACGTCCATTTCGGTGATGGCGACTTCGAGGCCGAGTGCCCGGTAAGAGTTGACCATGTCGGTGATCACTCCGGAAGGGGGTCCGACCTGTGTAAGATGCATTTCGAGGCCCACTCCGGTGATCGGAACCTTTTTGGCGACCAAATCTGAAATGAGATCATGCAGTTCCTGTCGCTTAGCCGGATATGATTCGACTAGAGACTCATTGAGAAACAGTTTTGCGGTGGGGGCCGCCTCATGTGCGATGCGAAACGCCTCCGCGAGGTAGTCCGGTCCCAGGACCTGGTAGAAGTAGTTTTGCTGGAGGCCGGTGCCGCCGAAAGTGGAGAATACCTCGGTAGCGACATCCCACCGATCCACCTTGCCGGCGTACCGAGTCATGATTGTTTGGAAGTGCGTTTTGATGATGGCCCGCAACTCGTTTGGATCCTTGATCTGCTCAAGCCAGGGCGGATTGAAAGCTCCTGAGATGAGACCGTGGCCCTTCACTGCCATGTGGCGCTGTCCCGCGAAGTCGACGATCCGATCCAGCTTCGTGAAATCGAACGCGCCTTGCTGCGGTTCCACATTCGACCACTTCAGTTCGTTCTCGGGTGACAGACTGTTGAACTGCTCCGACAGCACCTGCGCGAACTGCGGATCATCGAGATAGTCGGGATTGGTCGCTCCAGAGCCGATCAGAATCTTCGCCTCGCCGGCCGGTTCTCGGAGGCGCAAACACAGAACTGATGCATCAGCCGGCGCCGGAAGATACGCACCAGCGAGAAGTGTCAGTGCGGCGGCGACTGCGGACACACTTGTTCGTAGGAATCTGCGGCGATGAGATACTCGTGGCCGAGCGTGTGTACTGTCGTAGGGCAGAACTGCAATCATACTTGTTTTCCTCATTTCTCGACTCTGGACTCGATGGCACCATTGGATTCGATGAGTGGGAAGGTGCCGGACACCCGCGCGTCGAGAGGGCCGTCGCCGACTACCGAACTCCACTCTCCGAAGTCGAAGCGGATCGCCAACCTAATGCGGTCGAACTCGGAGGAATAGCTTCACTTCCCGCTCACCGGGAGATTCGCGCCGATCCCGCGGAACGAAACGCATTCCGGCCGCCGGGCTCAAGGCTGCTGCGCTCTGGGTGCGTATCGCGCCGCTGCTCGGTCGGAAGCGCTTGCCGGTGATCGCGGAAAACAAGACCACAGTCACGACGGGTCGTGGTGACTCATTGAACTGAGGCTCGCGGTTCCCGTTCGAGGCAAACCGAGGTTGCTTCTGCGCGATAGGTGGCGGTGGCAGGCGATTGCCAGAAGTATCAAGGCCTTCGCGTGACGGTACCCGGATGCGGTTACAGGGTGGCAGTGGTGAGTGAACGGCCGGGCAGAGCGTCCCTTTCGGCTCGTAGCACTATCAGCGCGAGGCAAGTGCTGACACACAGGATCGCCGCCACGAACACGACCAGTCCCGGCCAGCCGTGCGCGGCGAAGGCGAGTCCGGCCAGGCCGCCGATCAGTGCGCCTCCGAGGTAATAGGCCAGAAGGTAGAGCGACGACGCGCCGGAGCGATTGTTCGTGGTTGCGCGAGCGGGCACCCATCCACTCGCGATCGAGTGGGCGGCGAAGAAGCCGGCAGTGGTGAGTGCGACACCGATCAGAACGATTACCAGCGAATTCGGCAGAGTGAGTGCGATTCCCACACCCATGACGCAGATCGCGGCAAGCAGCACGCGCCCGCGTCCGAAGCGATCGCCGTAACGCCCGGCGATCACAGAAGATGCCGTGCCGGCCAGGTAGAGGAGGAACACCGATCCGACGAGCGAGACCGGCAATGAGAACGGCGGGCCGAGCAGTCGGTAAGCCAGAAAATTGTATACCGCCATGAAGGCGCCCAAGAGCAGGAAGCCGAGCCCGAAGAGGCATCGCAGGGTGCCATCTCGAAGGTGCTGGATCTGCGCCGAGGCGAGATGTCGCATCGCGATCGGTCGCGGGGTGAAGTTCTCCGACGCCGGAACCTTGCAGGTGAAGACGATTGCGAAGAGCGCGGCCAGGCCGGCGACCAGTTGAAACGCCCAGTTCCACGTCATGACGTCGAGACCTATCGTCGGTATGAGTCGACCGGTCAAACCACCGAACGAGGTGCCGGCGACGTACGTTCCCATGGCGGCACCTATATCGCGGCCGTCGATCTCCTCGACCAGATAGGCCATCGCCACTGCAGGTACTCCCGCGCACAGCAGTCCTTGCAAAGCTCTTCCGGCGAGGAGTGTTTCGAAATTGGGGCTCCACGGCAGGAGGAGTCCCACCCCGGTGCTGGACAGTGCGGAGAACACCATCACGGGGACTCGCCCGAATCGCTCGGACAGTGCGCTGGCCGGCACGATCGTCAGCGCGAGCAGAGCAATCGTGACGGACAGTGTCATCGCCGAGAGCGTCGGAGAAACGGAGAACTGCTTGGAGAAGACAGGAAGCAAACCCTGGACGTAGTACAGCGTCATGAAGTTCGCCATTCCCGCGGCGAACAGCGCCAGCGTTGCGCGGCGGTACGCGCCGCATCCTGCACGGTGGCCGCTCGTGCTACCAGGGCTTTCCATCAGCGGTGGCCGAACCGGGCGATGGTGCCGAGTTCGGAGGTCGCGCTCCTCCAGGTGATCACGGGGCTTCCTTCGGTTGGTCGGACGTCCGGGGAGCCGAAAGTAGCGTCATGCACTCGATGATGGACTGGTGCTTCCCGATGGACGGGATGCCGACGCCTGCTCTGCCCGCGTCCGGTGATTCGGCGAATCCGTCCCGGTGAGTGGGAATTCCGGTCTGGATCGGATGCGGCACCCCTACGGTGTGCACACCGATTCAGTCGGCTCGTCATCTTGCCGGACCTGGTTTGCAGTGTCGGAACGATATGGAGTGGCCGTCGGAATGATCTTCGATGAGAGGAGTTCACCTGTGCGTATGACCGGTCAGTACGAGCCGAGCCCCAGTGAGTGGGTCAGTGGCCAGGTGGCGAAGTACGAGACCAGTAACGGCGCTGAGGCGAACGACCTGCAAGGGATGCCGGTGGTCATTTTGACGACCGTCGGCAGCAAGACGGGCAAGCTGCGCAAGACGCCGCTGATGCGGGTGGAGCACGATGGCAGATATGCGGTGGTGGCCTCGAAGGGAGGGCTCCCGACGCACCCTGCCTGGTACTTCAATCTGCTCGTGAACCCCGGTGTCGAGCTTCGCGACAAGGATGTAGTGAAGGCCATGGTTGCCCGCGAGCTCGCCGGTGCCGAGAAGGATGAATGGTGGCGGCGCGCGGTGAGCGCGTATCCGCTGTACGAGGACTATCAGAACAATACCCGGCGACAGATTCCCGTGTTCCTTCTCGAGCCCGTGGAATGAAGCGCAGAGCAATCTGGTCAGCTGCCCGACCAACGTAGTTCGTTACTTATAGGCTGACCGCCGCCTCGCAGCCAGCTCACCAGAATGATCGACACCGGCCGACAAACACCGTTCCGGTGACCGAAACACGGGCCGATTCGCCGCCAAGCCGCGATTTAACGTCGGCATCCTCAGTGAAAGGACAACCACACAGCTCGACGGGAAAGTAGCTCTGATCACCGGCGGAGCGCGCGGAATGGGTGCGGAACATGTACGACAGTTCGCCGTCCAGGGTGCACGGGTCGTGTTCGGTGATGTTCTCGACGAAGAGGGCAACGCGCTGGCCGCAAAGATCGGTGCCGATGTCCACTACGTCCACCACGATGTGACCAGCGAGGACCAGTGGGCCGCCGCCGTCGCCGGGGCGGTATCGCGCTACGGCAAGCTCGACATCCTGGTCAACAATGCCGGCATCATCCGGTTCGGCAAATTGAAGAGCAATCACCGGACGAGTTCCGGAAGATCGTGAAGGTCAACCTCTTCGGAACTTGGCTGGGGATCAGGACGGCCGCGCCGGCGATGTCGGACGGCGGCGCGATCGTGAACATCTCCTCGATCGAGGGCTTCACGGGCGCGGCCGGACTGTCCGCATACTCAGCGAGCAAGTTCGGCATCCGGGGACTGACGAAAGTTGCGGCCCAGGAATTGGGTTCGCGCAATATCCGGGTGAATTCGGTACATCCGGGCGGCATCGTGACACCCATGAACACCGAAAACGTGCCCGATCTCGACCCCGACACGCCGTTCGTCCCGACGCTGCCGATCGCCCGCTGGGGCCGCCCCGCCGAGGTGACCAGCGCCGTCGTCTACCTCGCGTCCGACGCCGCCAGCTACTGCAGCGGCACCGAACTGCTCGTCGACGGCGGCCTGCTGACCGGCCCCGGCTACTGACCCGAACCGAGAAAACCCCGCCCCATGACAATTCACGCAGACCGCGACCACATACTCGATGTGGTCAACACCTACGCCTACGCTCTCGACGAACGGGCTTGGCCGCAGCTGGACGACGTCTTCGCCGACGAGGCCGTCGCACGGTATGCCGGTCCCGACGGCCCCCTGCTCGAAGGTCGCCCGGCTATCATCGAAGCGATCCGCTCGTTCCTTGACGACTGCGGACCCACACAGCATCTCCTCGGCAACCACCTGATCGAGTTGGATCACGATATGGCGCGCTCGAAATGCAAGGCGAGAGTAGCCCATTACGGCGCGGGTGATCGCTCCTCGCTCATCCCATACGAATGCTTCGGCATCTATCACGACGAGTTGCGGCGCACGCCACAGGGCTGGCGAATCACCGACCGCGTCTTCAACGTGTACCTCGCGACCGGCGATCCGGCCATCCTCGGATCAGCAATCCGCGCGGAGGCATAGCAATCGGCGGGCAGAACATCTAGCACAGGCGCCGAATTCCGTGGGCAGCCACACTATTACCCAGTATGCAATACCGAGCCCTCGTTCACGCCGGAGCGAACTCGAAATCTGTGCCGAACTCCCGAGATCAACTGCAAGCTGTTCACCGACTCGGTTGGCGTGGCACAAGCAACGCACCTGACCTACGAGGTCTTACGGTGATCCGATGACCACTGTCAACGTCAGTGAGATCACTGTGGGTATCGAGTCCTTCGGTGACGACGCCGCGCCACTCGTCCTGCTCGCGGGCGGGACGACAATCCTTCTGCCGCCCCGCCGATGATCAGCGGTGGATGTATTGCATTCGCATGTTCACCAGTCCTGCCAGGGGACGATCGTCCGCAGCGGTCCGGTCATCAGAACCTCCTCCGCGGTCGGATGCGGTGCACTGAATCCTGTCGCCTCCCATTCCGTTTCGCGTTCGGCGATTGCGTGCGTCGCGACGACGGGATCGGCATCGAGGTACAGCAGGCGGATACGCAGGGATCCGGACGCGTATTCTTCGGCAGTGCCGCCGAGCGGGAGCGTCGGATGGTTCTGCAGAGTATGCAAGGAAAACGTCCACGCACCCGCCACGCCGGGACAGTCCAACAGCCCGGGGATGCCTACTGTGTCCTGCCAGTGGAATTGATCGTGGGTTTCGGTCGAATGCGGCTCCCGGAAGCGGCTGAGGGTTATGTGCAAACCGCGGTTCGGGCGAAACGGTAGCGCATCGGCCGAAACCCGGACCCGCGGCGCAACGTAACCTTTCACCGGTGGAAGGCCAGCAACGGCCTGTTCACCCCGGGCAGAATCGGCCCTCTGCCCCACTGGAACGAATCCTCACCCAGCTTCGTCCAAGCGGCAATGCTCTCCTCATAGGGCGCACGAAACCAGTACATGGCCACATAGTCGACGCCGGCGAACGCTTCGGTCGGCTCGGACCCCAGAGCCGCGTACTCAGTCGGCCGGGCCCATCGATCGCCCCAGGCCACGCCGGGCAACAGCAGATTCTCCGGGCGATGATCCAGTTGATGCCACTCGTTGTATTCCCGATGCCCACCTGGATCGGTCAGTTCGATGAACGAAAAGAAAACCCGCTCCGAGAACAACTTATGCCTCCATTCATCACCGAAGCTCACCGTCACCGGTGCACCTGGCAAAGCTATGCCACCCCCACAGCGCCGACATCGAGGATTCCACTCGATGAGATGCTCCGACAAGATCGCGTACCTGGCCGGACACCTTGTTGCTCATTCGTCTCTTTCGTCGCTGGTGTCGACGACGGTGCAGCGGGACCGGCGGCGGGGCTCGCAGAATTTCAGCCAGTGGGACGCGGTCGCGCTCGGGCTGGTCGATCCCGCACTATTGCGGACATGGCATCTGCGCTTCCAACGCTCGACCAGGTAATGATGTTGCCCGATCCGGTCGAAGGAGTAGTCACCGGTGACTTCATCGACATGAACGGGCACATGAACGTGGTGCACTACCTGGACTGGGGTTCTCGAGGAGCGGACGCGCTGGTACGCGTTGCCGGGATCGACAACGGCTATCGGTCCCAGCGTCGGATGGGCCTGTTCACCGCGGAGCATCATCTCGCGTACTACCGCGAGCTGCGCATGGGCGACAAATTCTCGGTACACGCGCGGGTACTCGACCGCAGCGACAAGACCGTGCACATGATGACATTTCTCGTCGATCAGTCAGCCGGACGTCTGTCGAACACGCTCGAAATATTGCTCGTCCACGTCGATCTCGACCATCGCCGAGCTATGGCGCTCCCGGACGATATCGCCGTAGCATTGGATCACCACATCACCGACTCCGAGAATCTGGGCTGGGCAGCGCCGACCTGCGGTGCGATCCGGATACGCCACTGACGTCTGGATATCGCGAGTCGCCCACGGTCGCTTCGTAGATGTCAGCGCAGGACGATGTGCTGTTCTAACTCCGCGCGATGTGCTCGCGGGAGGGCTCGCGCTTTGGGGCCGCACGGTCCGCCGGCGCAGTGCATGCGTCACTACGTGCACCTCACTTCCGGGCGGGAACCAGGCTTCGGAACATGGTCGACCAGTACCGTGCGGGTCCCGCACATCAGGTCGAGTCATATCCGTCCTCTCGCTCGGAGCGATGATGCCCGCTGGCCGACGGCGCGGCGGGCTGAACGTATGACCGTGGCGTTATCGATACGGAACAGCAGTTGCGGTCGCGCTGTATTACGAACCCGCGAATATCGATCCAGCGACCATCATGCTCACCGAGAAGAAGTGCACCGGCAGCTACGCTCACACGGTCGCGCATATCCGTTCAGTGAGATAACCCGCATAAACGGGCGGTCTGCGATGTTAGAACCGAAGGCAATGAATTTGCCGCCACCCGGTTGCGAATCCGGCAACGAAGCCGACCACAGCAGCCATCCCGCGAGCTGCGCCACAGCGTGCACGGAAGTGGCGGACCCCACGACGCAAACGGTGAGAACACGAATGTTTCGCACAGACCAGCCGACGAGCAATCCCGACACCTCGCGCGAGTCCCCCGACCGACTGCTGCACGTCTTCACTCACGAGATCCTGAATTATTTCGGTAAATGCCCGAGCTGCGGCTACCACGCCGAAGCTCGCACTCTGATCAAAATTTATTTCGATTATAATAGGAGCACGGAAACGTATGCGACATGCGGTCTCCCCTGCGGCTGGCAAGGACTGGTGCACCCCGCCATTCCCCCGTTGTGACTCCGCTGGCCGGAATGCGGCTCGTCTTTCGTGTCAAACATCTTCCGCAGCAATCGGCGAACGAAGCGGACCATCGTCGCCACAGGAAGGGTCGACCACGCCCACCGGCCGCCGGTGTGCCTCGTCAGGTCCGTCGAGTGCGCGGTTCATCCGCCGACGGACTCTGCATCCGTCGGCGGTTCGCTCGAGCCACCAATGGTGCGCGGTAGCGTTTGATACCCGCGTCGGAGACGCGAACGACGCGCCAACGCCGGATGTCACCAGTCCCGGAAGGGAACGATGGTCCGAAGCGCGGTGCTCATCAAGCATCGAGCTCCGGCCGCCGCCGAGGAAGGCAGATCACGGGCCGCCGACGTCTGCGCGTCGTGGATTCGCGCGACCGTCTCCAGCGGTTCGCCGTCCAGGTAGACCAGGCGTATTCGCATCGATCCCACGGAATCGTCGCGAGCGTCCCGGGGACGCATCGTCACGTGCTGGTGATGATCGAACGAGAATGTCCACACACCTGCGACCCCGTCCAACGACAGCAGTTGCGGAATCAGGGACCGATCCTCCCACCGGTGGTGTTCGTGAGTGTCGTCGGAACGCGCTTCGGCATATCGGGTCAGCGTCAGGTGCAGGCCCTGATTCGGCCGGTACGGCAGAACGTCCGCTGAAACCAGTGCGGGTGCGGCAACGTAACCCTTGACCGGCCGGAAGAATCCGAGCAGCGAGCGGTGCACCCCGGGGATAAGCGGGCCGCGACCCCACTCGAACGAATCGGCGCCGAGATCATTCCATTGACGGACCGACTCTTCGAACGGGTCCCTGAACCAGTACATCGCCACATAGTCCGTCCCTGCATGCTCATCGATGACGGGACCGGTACGAAACTCCTCTGGTCGTGACCATCGATCACCCCAGGCCACCCCTGGCAGCGCCAAGTTCTCCGGCCGGTGATCGAGCTGGTGCCAGATGTTGTAGGAACGGTGCTCCGGCGCACCCGCGTTCTGCAGTGTCACGAAAGAGAAGAAGACCATCGGGAATCCCATGCCCCCACACAACACGATTCGTCCAGCAGGACCGGTCGCGGTTTCGCTGAGCGGGAGGCTGCCGCATCGGAGCGGCAGCCGCTTCGACACCGAGACCACGCGATCACTGGTGACTCGCGCAACATGCCACCGTAGGAGCCGCCCAAGACGGATCAAGAAGGCAGACCTGACGGAGAACTGCCAGTTCGGAGTGTTCCTAGCCGATGCCTCCGGCCACGGTCATGCGCTGGAGGGTCACCGACCAGCCGCGGACGCGGTGGCGGTGCGCCGACTGCAGTCCGCCAAACATTCGCGGCGCCATTGCGGACCTCGGTGATCGCGATCTCGAGGCGCAGGCTGCGGGTGGGACCGCACAGTGAGAGCGCGAATCGCCCTTCCCCGTCGTCGGTTCCGATCGAAGCGGCCACCACGGTGACGCCCAGCGCGCTCCCCTGCGCGTCCACCGCCACACCGCCGCGGTCGTGGATGCGCTGGAGGTCGTGCTCGAGCTGCCGGAGGGTTGCAACGCTGTAAAGGGTGACGGCGTCGCCGAAGTCCAATGCGGGCCACTCCTCGCGCGGCATGGCCGCCAGCAGCGCCCGGCCTGCGGCGGTACGCACCACGGGCTGGCGGGCGCCGACGCTCCATTCGGTGCCCGTGGCGGGCCACAGCCCGACACGCTCGAGGTGCAGGATTTCCGCGCCGGTCAGCATACTCAGATGCGCGGTCATGCCGGTGCGGCGGTGTAGTTCGGTCAGCACCGGCAGGGCGGCGCGGTGCACGCTGCGCTGCCGGGTGAACTGGGCGCCGAGTTCGAACATGCGCAAGCCGAGGGCGTACTTGAAGTCGTTGCGCTCCACCCAGCCCAGCTCCACCAGCCGCTGCAGGATGCGGTGCGCCGAGGACCGGGGCAGATGCGAGCGGCGCGCTATCTCGGCGAGGGTCAGCGGCCGTTGCCCGACGAAGGATTCGAGCAGCGAGGCCACCCGGTCGATCATCGCCGTGGGTGCCTCATCGATGTGCGCCGTTGCCATGAACACCTCCCGCCGACCGAAGTCAGCTTCTGCCTATCTGTCAGATTGTGACAGATGTGAGTGTAGGCACACCGGGCTCAGGGTGTAAAGCAGGTCACATCCCGATTCGAGCGTGCCGGGGTGCCATCGGGAGCGGAACCCGGGGCGTCCATTCAGTGGAAGAAACAACGGAGACGCGGTTGCGCCCGGGTCAGACTGGCTGCGTCGATCCGAAGCCGGACCGGGCGGAACAGGCCGGGAGCATGCCGAATTGCGCCCACCGGCCGCGATACGACGGATCGATTCCCGTCCGACTTCCTTCCCCACCCCGAGGAGAGCCACCGTGACCAGGGTCATCTATGCGCGCAGCGTCCACGACGACGCCGAAATCAACGCCTGCCTGGAAGTGCTGCGCGGTGGTCCCTACGCGCTCAAGATCGGCAAGAACGTCGCCGAGATGGAGCGGCGCACCGCCGAGCTGTACGGCAAGAAGCTGGGCCTGATGTGCAACTCGGGCTCCTCCGCGCTGTACCTGGCCCTCGAGCTGCTGGACCTGCCCAAGGGTTCGGAGGTCATCACCTCGCCGCTGACGTTCTCCACCGATGTCTCCCCGATCGTGCGCGGCGGCTGGATTCCGGTGTTCGTCGACGTCGAACCGGACACCTACAACGTCGACGTCCCCGCGATCGAAGAACTGATCACCGACAAGACCAAGGCGATCCTGCTGCCGAACCTGGCCGGCAACGCCCCGGACTGGGACGCGATCCGCGACATCGCCGACCGGCACGGCCTGAAGGTCATCGAGGACTCCTGCGACTGCATCGGCACCACGCTGCGCGGGACGAGGACCGGCAGCCGCTCCGACATCACCGTCACCAGCTTCGCCATGGCCCACATCATCACCTGCGCCGGTCAGGGCGGCATGGTCTGCGTGGACGACGAGAAGCTGCGCGACAAAGGGCTGATGTTGCGCCGTTGGGGCCGCCGCTCCGAGCCGCACCTGTTCGGTTCCCAGGCCGCCCGCACGGGCCGCGTCTTCCGCGAGGATCTGGACGGCGTGGCCTATGACAACGACTTCGTCTTCGATGTGCTGCCGTGGAACTTCGAGCCCTCCGAGCTGGGCGCCGCCTTCGGCCTGGTGCAGCTGTCCAAGCTGGACCAGAACTACCGCCGTCGCGGCGAGATCTTCGAGGCGTTCAACGGCGCGTTCGGCAGTTACCCCTCGCTGTTCCGGCTGCCGCGGCAGAACCCGGAGTTCCACACCGCGTGGCTGTGCTACCCGGTGACCATCCGGGAGGACGCCGGCTTCGTCCGCGCGGACCTGCAGGGCTACCTGGAGTCCGCGGGCATCGATACCCGCACCGTGTGGAGCGGCAACGTTACCCGGCACCCGATGATGCGCGGGGTCGAGTACCGGATCCCGGCCGGCGGGCTGCCCAACGCCGACGAGGTGTTCGAGCGCGGCATGTCGCTGGGCATGAGCCACGGCATGAGCGACGAGGAACTGAACCACGTCGTGGCCCGCGTTCACGACTTCGCGCGCCAATACGTGCCCGCCCCCGCCCAGTGATCCGACGGAAGGAGACGACGCCGTGACCACAGCCCACGCACCACTCGAACTCCCCTATCTGGACACCCACACCCCCGAGTTCCTCGATGACCCCAACCGTTTCCTCGGCGGTGACGCCGACCGGCTGCGGGTGGTCGAGGGCCGCACCGGCGCGGAGTTCTTCGCCTACGACACGGTGCGCGCGCTCTACCGCGACGACCGGGTGGGCCCGCGCAACCCGCAGTTCTTCCTGGACAAGGGGCTGACCGGCGGGCCGATCATCGACTACCTGGTCGACGGCAACCTGAACCTGACCTGGACGGCCAATCACGACCGGATCCGCCCGATCCTGCTGAAGGGCTTCCGGCCCACCCGGATCGCGCAGGCCAGGCAGATGATGAGCGAACTGGCCGAGAAGCTGGTGGACCGGCTCGCCGGACGCGACCGGATCAACTTCGTCACCGAGTTCAGCCACCACCTGGCGATCGGCGTGGTCGCCGGGTTCATCGGGATCCCGTTCGACGAGGTCGACGCGTTCGCCGACGCCACCGTCAAGCTGCGGCTACTCGGCCAGGAACCGATCTGGCCCGGGGTGCCTGCGCTGGGGGACGCGCTGCAGGCCGTGCACGACTACAGCGCCGTGCTGGTCGAGCAGCGGCGGCGGGAGCCGCGCGAGGACTTCATCAGCGACCTCATCGAGGCCAAGGACGCGGAGGAGGCCGACATCTCCGACGTGGAAATCGTTTGGCACATCGCCGGCGTCCTGCTCGCCGGGCACGATACGACGCGCTACCAGCTCGCCTCGGCGGTGCGGGCGATCACCGAGGCCGGGCAGTGGGAGGCGCTCGGAGCGAACCCCAAGCTGATCCCGGCAGCGATCAACGAGTCGCTGCGATTGCATCCGGCCACCCCGCGGCAGGTCAAGGTGGTCGAGCGGCCGCTGACCCTGGAGGACATCGACTTCGAACCCGGGCAGACGGTCACTCTCAACATCAGCGGCGCCGGCCGGGACCCGCTGTCCTTCCCGGACCCCGACCGGTTCGATCCGCAGCGGCCCGCGCCGCTGTTCGACATCGGCTTCGGCTACGGCGGGCACTACTGCCTGGGCCACGCCGTCGCGAAGGCGGAGATGGAGGAGGGGCTGAAAGTGCTCACCCGGCGGTGGCGCTCGGTGGCCCTCGACGGCCCGGTCGAACTGGCCGCGGGCGGTGTCATCGCCGGCCCCGAGGTGGTGCCGATCCGCTACGAGCTCGCCGAATGAGCCTGCCCGTGGTGCGGCAGTTCAAGACCGCCCTCTACGCACCGCCGGTGCAGCCCGATCTCGCGGACTGGCACCGGCGGCTGCATCGGATGGACAGCAGCGGGCTGACCGCCATCACCGTCTCCGACCATTTCCTCACCGGCCGCCAAGACCCCATCCCGGCCCTGGCGGCCATCGCCGCGGCGACCGAGCGCGTGCGGGTCATGGCGCTGGTGCTGGCCAACGACTACCGGCATCCGGTGATCACCCACAAGGCCGCCGCCACCCTCGATCTGATCGCGCAGGGCCGCTTCGACCTGGGCATCGGCGCGGGCTACCTGGCCGACGAATACCACGCCGCCGGAATGTCATTCGACCCCGCGCCACAGCGGGTCGAACGGCTCGAGGAGGCCGTCGCGATCATCACCGCCCTGTTCAGCGGCGAGCCGGTGCAGCACCGGGGCGTCCACTACACCGTTAACGGGCTGACCGGCACTCCGGCGCCGGTCCAGCGGCCGCATCCGCCGCTGGTGATCGGCGGCGGCGGGCAGCGCATGCTGACGCTGGCCGGGCGGTGCGCCGATATCGTCGGCGTGCACTCGAATCTCAAGCGCGGCACCGCCTACGACGCCGCGGTCATCGAGGACATGCTGCCCGCGGCGATGACGCGCAAGATCGCCTGGGCGCGCGCCGGGGCCGAACGCGCCGGCCGCGACCCGGACACGCTGGACTACCTCTCGATCACCTGGACCTGCCGGGTGGTGGAGCGCCCCGCCGACACCGACGCGGCTCTGCGCGAGGTCTGTGAGCGCTACGGCGTCGACCCGGCGATCGGGCGCCGGTCCACCGGCCTGCTGGTCGGCACCGTCGAGCAGTGTCTGGAGCAACTGCATACCCGCCGTGACGAAGTGGGCCTCAATTACGTCGATTTCGGCGCCGCCGACTTCGATGCGATCGCCCCGCTCGTGGAGGCGCTGCACCCGGCGGCCGCGGTCTGAACCGCTGGTGGCGCAGGAATCCCACTGACCAGAAACCGGCGGCAACATTTCCGCGCCGGACGGTCACCATGATCCGGTCGTCTTCCCGGCGAGGAACGGAGACCTTCATGAGTTCGGTAGTGACGCCGCATTCCGATCCGGCGCTGCGGCGCCGTGTCGCTGTGTCGAGCCTGCTCGGCACAGCCATCGAGTACTACGACTTCCTGCTCTACAGCACCATGACCGCGCTGGTGTTCAACAAAGTCTTCTTCCCGGACTCCGACCCGACGCTGGGCACCATCGCGGCCTTCGGCACACTGGCCGCCGGTTATGTGACGCGGCCCATCGGCGGTGTGCTGTTCGGTCACTTCGGCGACCGGATGGGGCGCAAGTCCATGCTGGTGCTGACCATGCTGCTGATGGGTGCGTCGAGCTTCCTCATCGGCGTATTGCCCACGTATCAGGGTGTCGGCGTCCTGGCGCCGCTGCTGCTGGTGCTGCTGCGCGTGGTGCAGGGCGTCGCGATCGGCGGCGAGTGGGGCGGGGCGACGCTCATGGTCACCGAGCACGCCGAGCCGGGGCGCCGCGGTTTCTGGAACGGCATCATGCAGATGGGCTCGCCCATCGGCTCGCTCCTGTCCACCGGCGCGGTGGCTGTGGTGGCGCTGCTGCCGGAGGAGGATCTGCTGTCGTGGGGCTGGCGGGTGCCGTTCCTGGCCAGCATCGTGCTGCTGGCGGCGGGCCTGTATCTGCGGATCGGCGTCACCGAGAGCCCGGTGTTCCGTGACGCGGAGGCCAAAGCGGAACCCACGGCCCGGATGCCGTTCCTGGTGATTCTGAAGCGCCCGGCTACCCTGCTGCTGGCCTGCGGGATCGGGATCGGACCGTTCGCGCTGACCGCGCTGCTGAGCACCTACATGATCAGCTACGCCACCACCATCGGCTACGACCGCTCGAGCGCGGTGAGCGGCCTGCTATTCGTCTCCACCACCGCGCTCATCGCGATCCCGCTGTTCTCGGCGCTGTCGGACCGGCTCGGACGCCGGCCGGTGGTGCTGGGCGGCGCTGTCGGCATCGTGATCCTGGCCTGGCCGATCTATGCACTGGTCGACTCCCGGTCGGTGCCGTTGCTGTTCGCCGCCCTGGTGTTGGGCCAGATCGCGCAGTCGGCCATGTTCGCGCCGCTGGGGGCCCTGCTGTCGGAGATGTTCGGCACCTCGGTCCGCTATACCGGTGCCTCGATGGGCTACCAGTTCGCGGCGCTGCTCGGCGGCGGCTTCACCCCGCTGGTGGCCAGCGCGCTGCTTGTCGACGGGCCGGACAGCACGCCACTGATCCTGCTGGCCGTCGGCTGCGGTCTGGTGACGGTGCTGTGCATCTCTCGGGTGCGCGAGACCCGCGGCGAGGATCTGCGCCACGCCGTCACCGGTTCGGCCGTCGACACCGCCGCGCCGTGGCCGGTCCCGCAGGCCGATCGTTCCGTGCAATGAAATTGCCTCTCACACAACGTATTCGAGGCTGATACAACAGAGGGCGACCGGCACGACGCCCGCGCCGCCGGACCCGGATCCGGCACGGGCTGCCGGCACGTCATATTCTGACGAATCATGGGTGAACACGCCGATACCGTCCGGAGGACAGCTGCGCCGGCCTCCGGCGCGGCGCGACGAGAGGGAGGCCCGGTGGACCGAGAAGCTCGCCCCACCCTCACCGAGCGCCGGGCAGAGGAACTGCGCCGCACCATCGCCCTCACCGCCCGCGATGTGTTCATCGCCGATGGCAACACCTCGGCCACCGTGGAACACATCTGCGACCTCGTCGGCATCTCGCCGCGCACCTTCCACCGGCACTTCCCGGTGAAGGAGGACGTGCTCTCACCGCTGTTTCGGCAGAGCGAACAGCTGATCGTGGAGATCCTGCGGACCGCGCCCACCGAAGCCGACCCGGTCGAGGTGCTCGCGCACGCTTTCACCACCGAGGTCCACCGGCGCGAGGTACCGGAGTTCGACCGCAAGTTCATGGACCTGATGATCAACACTCCGGCGTACCGGCTGCGCTGGCTGGAGTGGGGCGAGGGGCTGTGCGGGGAGATCACCGAATTCCTGGCGCGGCACTACGACCTCGGTGACGATCCGTTCCTGCGTGCGCTGCCCGCGCAGCTGGCGATGCAGACCATGCGCCAGGCCTACATCCACTGGGTCGACAGCGGACACTCCACCGAGTTCGCCGAAGTCGAGCGGCTGCTGCTGCGCGGCATGCGGATGCTGCTGACCGGGCTCGAGGCGGTCACCCTCGCCCGCTGAGATCCGAGGCTCCCGACGGGCGGCCGGTTCCGGTGTACCCGTTCACGCCAGGGCGCCGCCGTCGATCACGAAATCCTGGCCGGTGCAGTAGCTGCTCGCGTCCGAGGCCAGGAAGGCGACCAGCGCCGAGACCTCGTCCGGACGCCCGACCCTGGCGATCGGCAGGTCGCCCACCGCTCCCCCACCCGCCCGAGTCGCCTCGGACACCATCGCGGTGTCGATGGCGCCGGGGCAGATGGCATTGACCCGGATGCCCAGGGCGCCGAGTTCCTTGGCTGCCGAGCGGGTGGCGCCGCGCAGCCCCCACTTGGCGGCGGCGTAGGCGAGGCCACCCGCATAGCCGGTCATCCCGGCGGTCGAGGCGATGTTGACGATGGAGCCGCCGTGCTCGCGCATGAGCGGCAGCACTGCCTGCATGCCCAGGACGGCGCCGATCAGGTCGACATCGAGCACGAATCGCAATTCCTGCTCGGTCAGTTCGCTCAGCGGAGCCCGCGGCGCGACTCCGGCGTTGTTCACCAGCACGTCGAGCCGGCCGAAGCGCTCGCGGGTCAGCTCCACCGCCGCCCGCCAGTCCGCGGCGCGGCGCACGTCCAGCGCGACGGCCGCGGCCGGGTGCGGCAGCCCGGCCGCCACGGCACCGACCTCCGCACGGTCCAGGTCCGCGAGCACCACCCGGGCGCCGAGCGCCGAGAGCCGGCGCGCGTGCTCGGCACCCTGGCCGCGCCCGGCCCCGGTGACGAGCACGACCTTGGCGTTCAGCTCCAACGAAATTCGCGTCGTCGAGTCCATTCCTGCCTTCCTCCTCGGACGGTTCACGAGGAAGTCTGGGCTCCGGCGCGGCGGTCACGGCGCGGCTCGTCCGTTCAGTGGACGCCTACCGAGCAGAGCATTCCGGTGAGTGAAATCACTCCGCGGCGGGGGCGGCGATCACTGTTAGAACAGGTTCGCAGCGCAGGCGGCCGCACTCCGCGGCCGGTACAGCCTCCTGCGCTTGGCATCCGAGGAGGGTGGACATGAACCCGGTAGAGCAGGACTCGCAGGAGATTCGCCGCATCGAGGCGGCCGCGGCCCCGACGCGTTTCGCGCGCGGCTGGCACTGCCTCGGCCTGATCCGCGACTTCGCCGACGGCAAGCCGCACGCCATCGAGGCGTTCGGCACCAAGCTGGTGATCTTCCGCGGCGAGAACGGCGCGCTCAACGTGCTCGACGCCTACTGCAGGCACATGGGCGGCGACCTCAGCCAGGGCACGATCAAGGGCGACGCCGTCGCCTGCCCATTCCACGACTGGCGCTGGAGCGGCAACGGCCGCTGCACGGAGATCCCCTACGCCCGCCGGGTTCCGCCGCTGGCGCGTACCCGGGCCTGGCACGCCCTCGAGCAGGACGGCATGCTGTTCGTCTGGAACGACCCCGAGGGCAAGGGACCCACCGAAGACGTGGCGATTCCCCGCATCGAAGGTGCCGGGGACGATCGGTGGACCGACTGGCACTGGTACACCACTGTGGTGAACACCAACTGCCGGGAGATTATCGACAACGTCGTCGACATGGCGCACTTCTACTACATCCACGGGTCGCTGCCGACCTACTTCAAGAACGTCTTCGAAGGACACATCGCTACCCAGTACTTCAAGAGCGGCGCCCGCGACGACTTCCCGGCCCCTGAGGGCCAGCCGACGATGCTCGGCACATCCTCGGTGGCCTCCTACTATGGCCCGTCGTTCATGATCGACGACCTCACTTACCACTTCGAGTACGGCGATCAGCGGACCGTCCTGCTGAACTGCCACTACCCGATCGACGCGAACTCCTTCGTGCTGCAGTACGGCATCATCGTCGAGAAGCCGCCCAGCCTGCCGGACGAGGCGGCGATGCAGACGGCTGTGGCGCTGGGCGACTGGGTCAAGATCGGCTTTGAGCAGGACGTCGAGATCTGGAAGAACAAGGCGCGCATCGACAACCCGTTGCTGTGCGAGGAGGACGGCCCGGTCTACCAGCTGCGCCGCTGGTATGAGCAGTTCTACGTCGACGTCGCCGACGTGACGCCGGAGATGGTGGACCGCTTCGAGTTCGAGCTCGACACCAGCCGTCCGCTGGAGGCGTGGCAGACCGAGATCCGGGCCAACGTGGCCGCGCAGGCCGGCTCGGCCGAGGCTCCCGCCTGATGGCGCCGCGTGTCGACGACCGGCTGACCGACACCCCGATGGTGCCAGTCGACTGCGCGCAGTGTGGCGCGCAGGTGCTGGCCCGCAAGAGCAGCTGGCAGCAGACCAGCGTCCAGTGGAACGCCGGCGCGGTCATCCGGTGTCCCGAACTCGGCGACGCCGCGCTGCGCGGCCCCTGGCTACCCGGCTGCAGCCGGATGAGCGAGGCCATCCGCGGGGCGGCGGTCGCCGGGCAGATCCCGATGCCCGCGGAGACGGAGACGGAGACGGCGAACAGCTGACACGGCAAACAACGAGGGCCGCAGCGGAAATCCGCTGCGGCCCTCGCTGTCGTCGGGAGCTGTCAGGGGTGGCCGGGGCAGCGGCGCCGATACTCGCCGCGGCGGGCGGCGAGCCGCTCCGCGGTGGCGCGATTCAACACCTCGATGATCTGCCCGAGCGGGTCGCGGTGGTAGCAGGCCCCGTGTGGGACGCTGCCGTCACCGCCGGCCATCCACAGTGGCGCCCCGCGCCGCTCCAGCTCCGCGGAGACAGCCGCCACATCGTCGGCCACGAACCCGAGGTGGTGGATGCCGGTGCCGGTGGGTTGCCAGATCGGCGAGCCGGGGACAGTGCGCAGCAACTCCACGTGCGGCGGCCCGGCCGACAGGCCCATCCGCTGCACCGTACGCTGCGCGACACCGTCGATCCGGCAAGTGAACTCCGACTCCTCGAAGACGGTGACATCGAGCCCGTAGAGGCGGTTCAGCGCCGCCGCCCCGGCCTCGATGTCGTCCACCACGATCCCGACGTGATGCAGCTCCGCCAAGACGTACAGCATGGACACCCCTCAGTACATGCCCTCGTTGATCGGCATCCCGAATTCGCCGCGCCCGAACATCGCCAGCGCCCGCTCCACGTCATTGATGACGTGCACGGTGCCGGCGTGCACGTCGCGCCAGTGCCGCTCGATCGGGTTGCCGCGGGCGATGGAGTGCCCGCCGGAGTTCTCGAACAGCATCTCGACAGCGTGCACCGACCGCTCGGTGCCCAGCACCTGATCGCGGCGGGCCCGCAGCCGCAGCTGCTCGGGAATCTCCTCGCCGGCGTCCACGTAGCGCATCTGCTCGGAGACGTTCTGATCGAGGGTGAGGATCGCCGCGTCGATCTCGCCTGCCGCTCGCGCGACGCGTACGTGCGCGAAAGCGTCTTCGGCGACCTTTTGTCCGCCGTAGGACAGCCGCACCCGCTCCTTCATCCGCTCCACGTGCGCGGTATAGGCGCCCTGGGCGGCGCCGACGATCGCGTTGGTGATGGTGTAGGAGAAGACCATGCCGAACGGCAGCTTGTACATCGGCGCGGTGTTCACCGCCTGGCCGGGCCCGCGCAACTGGTCCTGTTCGAGCGAGCTGTAGGCACGGTGCGCGGGGACGAAGGCGTCCTCGATGACGATGTCGTTGCTGCCGGTGCCGGATAGGCCGACCACGTTCCAGACGTCCTCGACGATATAGTCGCTGCGCGGCACCAGCGCCGTCAGGTACTCCGGCGCCTGGCCGTCGCGGAAGCAGAGGGTGCCCAGCAGCACCCACTGGCAGTGATCGCTGCCGGAGGAGAAGCTCCACCGTCCCGACAGTCGGTAGCCGCCCTCGACCTCGGTGAGCTTGCCGGTGGGGGCGTAGGACGAGGACACCAGAGCGTCCGGGGTGTCTTTCCACACCTCGTCCTGTGCGCGCTCGTCGAACAGCGAGATCTGCCAGGGGTGCACGCCCACCACCGACGCCACCCAACCGGTGGACGGGCAGGCGGCCGCGATGGCGCGCACCGCCTCGTACAGCGCGGCGGGGCTGTGCTCGTAGCCGCCGTACCGCTTGGGCTGCAGCAGCCGGAAGAACCCGGCCTCCTTCAGCTCCGCGATGGTCTCGGCCGGTACCCGTCGCTGCCGGTCCGCCTCGACGGCGCGGTCCCGGATCCCCGGCAGCAGCGGGCGCACCCGGTCCAATACTTCGTTGCTCATGTCGTTCTCCTGATCTGTCTCCGCGCAGCGGAATGCGACGACGGTAGAGGCCGCCGCCTCGGGCGGAACCGCGAAATCTCAGCCACCGGAACGGGGCGGCCGCCCCGGCAGCACCGCGCGTTCACGGCTGGGTCTCGGCCCCTTCGGCCATGTGCCGGGCCGCGCGGTGCGCGAAGACCATCGACGCCCCGATGGGGTTGCCACCACCCGGGTAGGTGGTGCCGCTGACCGCGGCCATCGAGTTGCCCGCCGCGTACAGCCCGGGGATCGGCGCACCGGCGGTGTCGAGGACGCGGGCGTCGGTGTCGGTGCGCAGTCCGCCCTTGGTGCCCAGATCCGACAGGCCGAAGGCGGCCGCCCGGTAGGGGCCGTTCCCGATGGGCACCAGCGGGTTCGGGCTGCCCGGCACCGACCGGTCGTAGGGTTCGCGGCCGCGCCCGAAGTCGGCGTCCGCACCGTCGCCGGCGAAGCCGTCGTACCGGGCCACCGTCTGCACCAGGGCGTCGGCGGGCACACCGATCTTCTCCGCGAGTTCGGGCAGGGTGTCGGCGGTGTGCCAGAGGCCCGCGTGCTCGTAGTCGGCCGGATCGGCGAGCGGGACGCCGGTGAACAGTACCGGCGGCTGCGTGGCGTCACCGCCGTAGATCATCCAGTAGGGCAACGTGATCCGGTCCTGCTCCAGGCCGGCCAGCACGTAGCGCGCCAGCCGGTCGTAGGGCGCGGATTCGTTGGTGAACCGTTTGCCCGCGCGGTCCACGAGGATGCCGCCGGTGAACCAGAGCGAGAAGGTCGAGGAGCCGTTAGGGTGGGTGAGCCCAGGTGCCCACCACGCCTGGTCCATCAGATCGACGTCGGCGCCGATCGCCATCGCGGCCTCGATCGCGGCCCCGTGATTGCCCGCCGGGGACATCGAGTCGCGGCTGCTGCCCGGCACCCCGAAGCTACGGCGCATGCGGTCGCTGCGCTCGAATCCGCCGGCCGCGATGAGCACTCCGTGAATGGCACGGATGCGGCGGCGACCCTGCCGGGTGGCTACCACGGCCCCGGCCACCGCGCCGCCGAGGTGGACCAGCTCGCGGCACGAGGTCTCGCGGCGCAGCTCGACCCGGGGGAAGTTGCGCAGCGCCAAGAGCATTCGCCCGATCAGCGCCTGCCCGCCGATCAGCTCGTCCGGCGCGGGCTCGCCGCCGCGATCGGTCCCCAGCGGCGGACGCAGCGTCGCGGCCTGCTCCCCCAGCGCCGCGGCGGGCAATGGCACCGGGACGATGTGACGGCCACCGGTCCGCGCCTGCGGCTGGGCACCGAAGTAGTCCGGCCACGGCAGCACCTGGAACTCGAAGGCCGGGTCGCGCTCCAGGTACTCCACCAGCGGAGCGCCACCGGTCACGAAGGTCTCCTGCAGCTCGGCCGGGGTACGGTCGCCGACCACCGCGCGGAAGTAGGCCAGCGCGTCATCGAGGGTGTCGTCGTCACCGGCCCGGCGCAGGACGGGGTTGCACGGGAACCACATGCCGCCGCCGGAGTAGGCGGTGGTGCCGCCGAAGCGGTCGGTCGCCTCGATCACGGTGACCGTCAGCCCTTCGCGGGCCGCGGTGTAGGCGCCGATCAGCCCGCCCCCGCCCGAGCCGATCACCAGCACGTCGCATCGTTCGTCCCACTGCACCGCGGAATCGACCCAGTTCATCGGTCACACCTCCCGTTGTCCCGGGCGACACCGGCGTCACCGGGTGCGCCGATGCTAGGCAGCGGGCGATCTGCTGGATCCGTTCCGTTCCGCTCACCGAGACGCCGGGTGCGGCCACGGGGCGCGGACAGTCCATTCAGCGGGACGCCCACGACGCCGCGCATGCGCGGCGCACCATTCTCATCAGTCGGGCCGTTTCGTCCGGCCGCACCTCGCTCACGGGAAACAGGAGAGATCGCATGTCTCAGCTTCAGCGCTACGAGGGCCGCCGTGTCCTCGTCACCGGTGGTGGTTCCGGTATCGGCCAGGCCAGTGTGCTGCGCATCCTCGCCGAGGGCGGTCGCGTAGTGGCCGCGGACATCAGCGAGGCCGGGCTGCAGGACACCGTCGCCAAAGTCGGCGACGCCGACGAGCGCCTGCACACGGTAGTCATGAACGTCGGGGACGAGCAGTCGGTGCGTACCGCCATCGACGACGCGGTGAGCTGGCTCGGCGGGCTGGACACACTTGTCAACGCGGCGGGGGTGCTGCGCTCGGCGCACTTCGAACAGACCACGATGGCCGAGTTCGAGCAGGTGCTGCGGATCAACCTCGTCGGGACCTTCCTGGTGACCCGGGAGTCGATATCGGCGCTGCGCGCGGGCACCAGCCCGGCGGTGGTCAACTTCAGCTCCACCTCGGCGGTCTTCGCGCACCCGTACATGTCCGCCTATGCCGCGTCGAAGGCGGGTGTGCAGGCGATGACGCACGCGTTGGCATCGGAGTTCAGCGGCGAGGGTATTCGGTTCAACAGCGTGCAGCCGGGCTCGATCTCCTCCGGGATGACCGACGGCACCGGCGAGGCCAAGCAGAGCATCGGGCCCGGCCTCCCCGCCGACGCCGACTTCACCCTGTTCACCAAGATCACGCCGACACTGCCGCTTCCCGGCGGAGCCATCTTCGCCGGACCCGACTCCGTCGCCTCCGTGGTGGCGATGCTCGGCTCCCCCGATGCCTACTTCATCACCGGAACCGAAGTACGCATCGACGGCGGCACACACATGTGATCCTCTCGGATAGGCGAGGAGTTTCCCGTGCCCATCGACCCTGACGTCGCGCTCGGCGCCGAGCTGCCTAGTCGCGAATTCTCTTGGACCCCTTCGGATGTGCAGATCTACCACCTCGGCCTGGGCGTCGGGCACCGCTGGACCGACGCCGTCGAACTGTCTTATCTCGACGACCGCAACCCCCAGGTATTGCCCACCTTCGCCACGGTGGCCGCTGGTGCCCGCAATACCGGAGCGCCGAAAGTGAGCTTGCCCGGAGTCGACATCGACCTGGTCAAGGTGGTGCACGCACACCAGGAAGTGCTGGTACACCGGCCGATTCCGGCCGAGGGCAAGGCGAGCAGCATCGGTCGGATAGCCGAAATCTGGGACAAGGGATCGGCGGCGGTGATCGTGCAGGAACGCACGGTCACCGGGTCGGACGGCCAGCCGCTCTGGACCGAGCGGTCGTCCCTCTTCGCCAAGGGTGAGGGCGGGTTCGGCGGCGAGCGCGGCCCCAGCCCCAACACCGAGATTCCAGGCCGGGCGCCCGATTTCGAGGCGCTCGCCCCGACCCTGCCGCAGCAGGCCCTGCTCTACCGGATGAGCGGCGACCGCAACCCGCTGCACGCCCACCCGGCATTCGCCCAGGCCGCCGGGTTCCCCAACCCGATCCTGCACGGGCTGTGCACCTACGGCATCGTCTGCAAGATCGCGACGGATGTCGGCTTCGACGGGGATGCCTCGCGCGTCGCCGGCTTCCGGGCACGCTTCGCGGGCGTTCTGTTCCCGGGTGAGACACTGTGCGTGCGCGGCTGGCGGGACGGCGACGTGCTCACGCTCGGGGTCACCGTCGTCGAGCGCGACGACGCACCAGTCCTCGCCGACGCGGTGCTGACCGCCGCGTCCTGAGACCGGAGCGGCCCCCGTGCCGGAGCACCCGAGGTGTCTCCGGCACGGGGGGCCGTCTCTGTGCGTCTGCTATCCGTGGATGCCCGCCGCGTGTCGGGCGGCGATGTAGCCGTAGACCAGACCCTGGCCGATGGTGGCGCCGGCGCCGGGATAGGTGGCGCCGAAAGCGTTCGCGGCGGTGTTGCCGATGGCGTACAGGCCGTCGATGACACTGCCGTCCTCGCGCAGCACCCGTGCGTTCCGGTCGGCCACCACGCCACCGCAGGTGCCGAGGTCGCTGAGGACCATCTTCACCGCGTAGAACGGTGCGGTCTCCAGCGGCGCGAGGTTCGGGTTCGGGGAGATCGTCGGGTCGCCGTAGTAGCGGTCGTAGGCACTCTCGCCGCGGGCGAAGTCCGGGTCGGTGCCGCTGTTTGCGTACCGGTTGACGCTGCGGAACGTTTCGGTGAAGGCGTCCTCGGGCAATCCGATCTTTCGTGCGAGTGCCGCGGGATCATCGGCCTGGTAGGCGATTCCGGCCTCGAACCAGGACTCCGGCAACGGCTGCTTCGGAAAGACCCGGCCGGCCATGATGTAGCTGTTGCGGTACCGCTGGTCGAACACCAGCCACATCTGCTCGACCGGATCGCCCGCTCGCTCCCGCTCCAGCAGTGCCTGCCCGAACGACATGTAGTCGGTGGCCTCGTTGATGAAGCGGCGGCCCGTCTGATCGACGACGAACGAGCCCGGCAAGGACCGTTCGGCAAGCATGACCTGGGGGGCGGCTCCGGGCAGCGGCGCGAAGGCGGGGAACCACCATGCCTGGTCCATCAGCGCGATGCCCGCGCCGAGTTCCTGTGCGGCGACGATGGCATCGCCGGTGTTGCCCTCGGAGCCGAGGCTCGCGCCGTCCTCGAGCTTCGGCGACTGGAACTTGTGCCGGGCCGCCATGTCGTGATCGAACCCACCGGCGGCCAGAACCACGCCGCGTCGCGCGGTCACGGTGACCTCCCTGCCGCCC
The DNA here is from genome assembly GCF_055590505.1 of Nocardia sp. NPDC041819. Taxonomy (NCBI): domain Bacteria; kingdom Bacillati; phylum Actinomycetota; class Actinomycetes; order Mycobacteriales; family Nocardiaceae; genus Nocardia; species Nocardia sp. NPDC041819. The sequence goes on from NZ_JBVJAP010000007.1 coordinate 307,917, forward strand.
TGGCGCAGCACCGCGCCGGTCACCCGATCGCCGTCCTGGATCAAGCGCACCAGGCTCGTCTCCGTCCACACCGGAATACCGGCCCGCAGCACTCCGGCGAACAGGCCGGCCGCGAGCGCCTGTCCACCGGCCAGGTACTCGCGGCCGATCACCATACCGCCGATGCCGAGCGCCGCCCGGCGCAGGATGCGCGAGAACGCCTTGGCGGGCTTGCGCGCGACCAGGTTCATCCACTTGTAGTCCGCACCGGTCACCGGCATGGGGAACGACGCCTTCATCACGCCCGCCCGCAGCCGCGGACGCTCCGCACCGAGCACTGACGCGTTGAACGGGCGGCACTCACAGGTACGGCCTTCGGCCCGGCCACCCGGCTCCTCCGGGTGGTAATCGGAGTAGCCCTTCGCCCAGAAGAACCGCATCGGGGTGGTGCGCTCCATCATGGCGACGGTGGCGGCGCCGGAATCGAGGAACGCTTGCCCTCGCTCCGTCGGCGCCGAACCACCCACCACCGCCTCGATGTACGTCTGCGCCTCGGCCACCGCGGCGGCCCCATTGTCGGGCAGGATGGAGCTGCCCGGAATCCAGAACGCCCCGCCGGAGCGCGCGGTGGAGCCACCGACGTAGGTGGTCTTCTCCACGACGAGACTGGACAGTCCCAATTCGTGCGCGGCCAGCGCGGCGGCCATACCGGTGCCCGACCCCACGACCAGGAAATCGACTGTCGTATCGCGGGCGGTGGTGAGCGGGGGCATCGGCTTCTTCGCCATGATCGGGAACTCCACTCTCAGAGATCGGGATGGAAAGCCTCACGGTAGGTTCGGCGCGGGTCCCGACCGGCTCGCCTTTCCATTCAGCGGGAGGTCCCGCTCAATGGAATTTCGCGCTGCCCAGCAGCTGCGCGATTGATTAGCGTCCGGGCATGAGCAGCACCTGGAGCAGAGAAGAACTGGAAACCGCCTACGAGAAGTGGCACTCGACGGTCGCGCGCGCCGCCTCGGGTGAGGGCAGCTGGCGCGAATTCGTGGACCTGTTCACTCCCGATGCCGAGTACCACGAGCAGATGGTCGGCGTGCTGAAGGGCCGTGACGCCATCTGGGCCTGGGTCGAGCCGACGCTGGCGAAGTTCCCCGGTGCCGCGATGACCTCGTTCCCCGCCTACTGGCACCTGATCGACGACGTCAACGGCGTGATCGTGGTGAAGCTGAACAACCTGATGCGCGATCCGGGCGACGGCTCGCAGCGAGGCGCGGACAACATCAGCATCCTCACCTACGCCGGGGACGGGAAGTTCTCCAAGGAGGAGGACATCTACGACCCCGCCGAGTTCGTCAAGCTGGTCCCAGAGTGGATTCAGCGCGCCATGGAGCTGGGCACGCTCAGCGAGGACGAACTCGCGTGGTGCACGCAGCAGGCCGCCGCGGCCGGAGCCTCCTGACCTTGTCCTTTGGCGCCGAGGCGGGGCACCGCGAGAAGCGGTGGCCCGCCACGCGCGCGTGTGGGTTCGCGTTCCGCGCGTCGGCTTCCCATGCGGCCAGCTGCTCGTGTGGGGCGGCGTCTCGCGGGCCGGCGTCTCGTGCCGGCCCGGCTTTCCCTTGGGCCGGCTTCTGTTGCCGCCGACACTCCCGCGAGCCCGTGAGCCGACCACGGACAATGGCCGCGAGCCACCGCATGGCGCGGTGACTCGCGGCCGTTATGCCTGCTTCAGGAAGCGACCGGGGCCGCATCGGTGCCGAGGTAGGCGCGCTCGATCCGACCGGGATCATCGCGCAGCTCCACCGCGGTGCCCTGATCGGCGATCCGCCCGTGCACCAGCACGGCGGCGTTGTCGGCGATGCCGAGCGCCAAGTGCACGTGCTGCTCTACCAGCAGCACGCTGGTGCCCTCGGCGGCGGCGAGTCGCTTCAGCACGTCCAGGATCTCGGTGACGATGACCGGGGCCAGGCCCATGCTCAGCTCGTCGATGAGTAGCACCGCGGGCCGCTGCAGGACGGCCCGGCCGATGGCCAGCATCTGCTGCTCACCGCCGGAGAGGCGACCGGCCTCGACCGACAGCCGCTTCTCCAGCGCGGGGAAGTACGCGAGCACCTGCTCCAGCCCGGAGCGCCGCCGCGACCGCTCGGCGATCGCGAGCTGAAGGTTCTGCCGCGTGGTCAGCTGCCGGAACAGCGCCCGGTCGTCGGGAACCAGCACCATCCCGGCGCGCACCGCATCCCGCGGACGGCCGCTGCGCACCTCCCGATCGCCGACCCGGACCTCGCCGCCTGTGCGCGGAAGCAGCCCGGCCAGAGTCTCGAGCAGGGTGGTCTTGCCCGCGCCGTTCGGGCCGAGCAGGCAGGTGATCTCGCCCGGCTCGAGGGTCAGATCGATCTCGCGCACGCAGGGGCGTTCCTTCAGATAGCCGCCGGTGACACCGCGGCATTCCAACGTGGTCACAGCGGAGCCTCCTGCGTGCTGTGCGGGCGGACGTGCAGTTCCGGGACCGCTTCGTGATCGAGGTCGACGGTGTCGGCGGGCACTCCGAGGTAGGCCCGGAGCACCTCGGGATGGGCACGGATCTCCTCGGGTGTCCCGGTGGCGATGACGGTGCCCAGGTCCAGCACGATGACCCGGTCGCACACCGTCAGCACCAGCTCCATGTCGTGATCGACCAGCAGGATTCCGGTGCCGTCGTCGGCGACTGCGCGCAGTTTCTCGCCCAGCCACCGGCTCTCGGCGCTGTCCAGACCGGCCGCCGGCTCATCCAGCAGGGCGACCACCGGTTCGGCCGCGAGGACCCGTGCCATCGACACCAACTGGCGCTGTCCCTGGGACAGCAGCCCGGCGTCCCGATCGGCGAGGTCGCCGAGCCCGAGTACCGCGAGCGTGCGCGAAACACGCTGTGCCACAGACTGTTCCGATCGCGATCGCGCCGCACCGACCCTGACGTTCTCGGCGACGGTGAGATCGTCGTACAACTCCACGTCCTGGAAGCTGCGCCCGAGTCCGGCCCGGCTGCGCGCGTGCGGCGGCTTCTCGGCCAGTACCGTGCCGGCCAGTGTCACCGAACCGGTCGCGGCGGCGAAGCCGGTGACCGCGTCGATGACCGTGGTCTTGCCCGCGCCGTTGGGACCGATGAGCCCGACGATCTCGCCGGGACACACGTCGAAGGTGACGTCCGTGGCGGCCTTGACCGCGCCGTAGGTGACACCGATGTCGCGCACCGACAGGATCGGCTCGGCCCGGTCGGGGACCACCCGCGCCGCGGCGGGCAGGTCCGGGAGGTCGCCCGCCGAGCCCAGGCGCCGGAGTGCGGGCCACGGAATCCGCGGCAGCTTGCTCGCGATGCCGTCCGGGTTTGCCATGACGGTCACGATGAGCAGGATGCCGCTGAAGACCGTGTAGTAGTCGCCGCCGCCCAGAAGGCGCTCGACCAGCAGGAACATAATTCCGCCCGGTGCAAGTACCCCGGCGAGGATCGCGCCGGTGATGGAGGTGATGCCCGCGACGTAGAAGGTGGCGAACAGCGAGATCCCGAGGAAGACCGTGAACGGCTCGTAGGCGGCCTGGGTCTGCTGGTAGCCCATCAGAGCGCCGCACAGCCCGGCGATGAAGGCGCCGATCCCGAAGGTGATCAGCTTGGTCCGGGCCACGTCGATGCCGGCGGCCGCGGCAGAGCGCTCGTTGGCCCGTACCGCGAGCATGTCGGTGCCGAGGCTGCTGAGCCGCAGCCGGGCGACGGCGAGCCCGACGGCGGTGAGCACGGCCAGGCACAGCAGGGCGAAGGCCAGGCGCGGGTACGACTCGCCGGCTCCGATCCCCAGGTCGATGCCGAACGGTCGGGGCGTGTCGATGGGGGCGCCCGCCACGCCGCCGTTGAGATCGGCGTTGCGGAACCAGAACGCCTCGACGAATACCGCGAGCGCGAGGGTCACCACGGTCAGCGGCAGACCTCGCACGCGCAGTGCGGGCAGTCCGACGACCACGCCGATCAGGGTGGCGAACAGCGCGGCCAGGATCGGGGCGAACGGGAAGGAAATGCCGAGGTGTTGGTTCAGCACGCTCAGCATGTAGGCCGATACCCCCGCGAGGGTGAGCTGGGCCAGCGACACCTGGCCGGCGTAACCGGTGACGACCACCTGGGAGAGCGCGAGCACCGCGAAGATGATGCTGCTGACGATCGCGGCCCGGTAGCTGCCCGAGGTTGCCAGCAGCGCGATGAACGTGACGGCGAGCGCGATCACGACCGGCACGAGGATGCGGTCCGGACGCGGGGCCCGGCCCAGCGTCTTGTGTATGACCGAGCCTCGATCGGGCAGCGGGCGGCCCTTCACGAGCAGGAAGCCGAGGATCAGCAGCAGCGAGATCGCCTCGGCGGTCCCCGATCTCGGCCACCAGTCGTAGAGTCCCTGCAAGTTGGTGGCCTCGGCTTGGAGCGCGCCGATGGCCAGGCCCGCGGTCAGGGTCAGCCAGATGGAACTGAAGTTACCGACCAGGGTGGCCGCGAGAGCCGGGACGATGAACAGCGAGTAGGCGATCGGGTTCAGCGCCACAAGCGGGGCGATGAGGACACCGGCGAGACCGGCGACCAGCGATGACAACGCCCAGTTGGCGAACGCGATCCGATCGGGCGACAGCCCGGTCAGGTAGGCGCCCTTCTCGGATTCGGCCGCCGCCTCGGTCGCCGTGCCGAACCGGGTGAAGCGGAAGACCAGCGCCGCTACCACGGCCAGCGCGACGATCGACACCGCCAGGTAGATGCGGTCGGCGGGCACCGTGCGCTCACCGACCCGGAAGGTGTCCAGCGCGAAGATCGGCTGGACGGCGACGAGGTCGGTGCCCGCTTTCTGGGCGATCAGGGCCTGGATCACGATGATCAGGCCGATCGAGGCGACCGCCTTCGCCACCACGGGCGCGGTGCGCAGCGGGCGGAAGACCAGGGCATAGCACAGCACCCCGAGCAGGGCCGAGACGGCCAGAGAGATCGCGATGGCAGGTCCGGCGCCGAGCGGCGACCCGAGGTCGATCGTGTCGGGCAGTCCGGGTATCGGCACCAGCAGCTCACCCTTGCGCAGCAGCGCGTAGGTGTAGGCGGCGTAGAGCGCGACGGTGCCGGTCGCGAAGTTCACCACCCCGGAGCTCTTGAAAGTCATCACGAGCGCGAGCCCGAGCGCGGCGTAAACTGCCCCGTTGCCGAGGCCGAGCACCAGGAACGAAAGATGGTCTGTCATGGCTGATCTCTCCGGCCGAATACTGTTGCGGCGTCGGCTATCCGGTCACCGTGAGGTTCACCGGTACACCCTGGTCGTTGATCTGGCCGTACAGCATCTGACGGGAACAGATCGACGCCATCTGCGGCATGGCGGTGCCGTCGCAGGTGAAGGTGATGCCGCCACCGGCGGGCATTTCGACGTTCCGCGCGGTGCGCAACGCCGCCTTGATGCTCGCCGGGTTCACTTCGCCCTGGATGCCGTCGGCGGCCAAGGCGAAGGCCATCACGACCTGGTAACCGGACGAGGCGGCCCCGGTGATGTTCAGCTCGGGGGCGTAGTTCCGCAGCACCGAGCGGTACAGGACCGAGTCCGGCCGGTCCGACAGATAGTCGGTCGCGGTGATGCCGATGCTGCCCCGCACGGCGTCCATGCCGATGATCTTGGTGACGTTCGGGTCGAGACAGACCGGGATGTAGACCTTCTGCGCGCTCGGATCCGTGGTCTGCACGGCCTTGTACACCGAGGCGCAGGTCGCGGCGTCGGCGATGACGCCGACCCCGTCCGGGTTGCCGGACAGTCCGGAGGTGACCGTCGCCGTGGGATCGGGAATACCGACCGGGAGCGGAACCACCTTCAGTTCGACCTGGGCCGCCTGGAACACCGGCTTGCCGATCGCGTCGACGATCGCGCCGAAGCCGCCGCCGTCACTGGCGAAAAGGGCGAAGCTCCTCATGCCCTTGCCCTTGGCGGCTGCCGCCATCGCGGTGATGGTGCCGGGAAGGCCCGCGGAGAGCGCCGCGGAGTCCGGTGAGGTGAGTTCCTGCGCGGAGACCCCGTTGAGAGTGATGTAGGGAATGCCGGCGCCGGCGACGATCGGCAGGATGGTGCCGCCCTGTCCGGTGCCCGGGGAGAGCACGGCGGCCACCTTCTGCTCCACGAAGTCGTTGGCGCACTTCGTCGCCGAGGTCGGCTCCTCCTGCTGCTTGCACACCACCAGCTCGATCGGCCGGCCCGCGATGCCGCCGCCGTTCTTGTTGATGTACTCGGCGGCGGCCTCGGCGCCTTGGCGCATCTCCGGGATCGACACCGCGGGGCCGCCCTCGGTGGACACGAAGCCGATCCGGACCGGTGCACCGGTCGCCGCATCATCCGGCAGCGATGTGGTCGACGCCCCGGCCACCGCACTGTTCTTCGACTCGTCGTCGCCTGCGCATCCCGTCGCCGCGAGGGCGGTGCACAACACGACGGCGCCGATCGCGGCGGCAGCGCGCCGCTGACGACTCAGACCACCAATTCTCATGATCTGGTTCTCCTTCCGAAGGCGAGGCCGCACCGGGTGGTCCCCGACACAACGAAGGTCCTCGCGTGAGCCACATCACCGATGGATGCGGCGGACGGATTATGTGTTCACCGCGGCGTTGCCTTCGAAGGGCATCTCCCGGTGACTGGGACAAACGCGGCTACGGATGCATCCGGGGCCGAATGAAGACGCCTTCGGCCATCACCGTCACGTCTCCGGCGACGGTGATCTGTCCGGTCGCGAACGTCTTGACTCCCTCGTGCCGCTCCACTCGCGCCATCCCCTGAACCCGGCCGAGGGGTGTCGGGCGCAGATACCGCACGGTGAGGGTGCCGGTGAAGGCGGGCTCTCCGAGCCGGTGCGCCGTGGCGCCGAGCAACTGATCGAGGACGAGCGCGGTGATACCGCCGTGCACGCAGCGGGGCGGGCCCTCGTAGGCGGCGCCGAGGTCGGCCTCGCACCACACCGAGCCGTCCGGCGCCCGGTGGATCACCAGCGGCGGCGCGACCGGGTTGCGCAGACCGATCGCGACATTGCCCCACGGCATAACACGGCCATCGCCGGACTGCCGAACGCCGAACGAGCCGGGGACCAGCTTTTCGGACAGCAGCCGACATGCCTCCTCGATCAGAACGCGTGCCTTGGTCACTGTGTTCTCGTCGACCTCGGTGCGGATGGTGGTGTCGACGAGCCGGCGCACCGATTGCGTCAGAGGTTCGTACGTCCTTCTGGCAACGTCGAATTCGTCCATCTGGTGGTCGTTCACAGGGCTCTCTTTTCCTCTCCGGCCACTTCCGTCCTCTCCGGCCACTTCGGCCACCGACGGCGCCGGGCCGCAACGTGCGGTTGCGGTCGGCGGGTGCCGAACCCATGAAGATGTTCGGCCGCTTCGCACGCGCTGTCCGGTGGCGAGCGCGGGCCCGCGGAAAACGCCGAAGGACCGCCGATAGCCACCATTCCTTCGTGACCTGCTTCACAGACCGCTGCGGGTATGGCAGCATTTCCTATTAGAAATTGCCATGTCAGAGTAGTGGCACGGATGACGAAGGAGTCAGCGCATGACGATCGTGCAGGACATGCGGCCCGATGAGGCGAACACCCCCAGCGCCCTGCTCGACCGGTTGTCGCTCGTCCTCGACGCCTTCGACGGGCGTGAGAGCCTGGGGCTGGCGGAGGTCGTCGCACGGACGGGCCTGCCGCGCTCCTCGGCGCATCGGATGCTGGATCGGCTGGTCCAGCTCCGGTGGTTGCGCCGAGAGGGCCGCAACTACAGCCTCGGCATCCGGCTGGTCGAACTCGGCTCGCTCGCTGTGCACCAGGACCGGGTCCACGCCGCCTCCGTCGAGCACCTACAGCACCTTTACCGCGCCACCGGCATGGTGGTGCACCTAGCGGTGCTCGACGGCGCCGACGTGGTGTACCTCGACAAGATCGGCGGTCGCCTCGCCGCGCATGTTCCGACCCGGGTCGGTGGGCGGCTGCCCGCCTCGAAGTCGGCGCTGGGCAAGGCCCTGCTGGCCGCGGTCGGGAAGGACGAGCCGGGCGACGCGCTGATCCGCGAGCTCGGCTATGCGATCGAACGCAACGGCGCACTGCCCGGTTTCGGCTGTATCGCCGCCCCGATCGGCCCGTCCGGCGAGACGACCACCGCGGTGTCCATCTGCGGGCCGCTGACCCGGATGACCTTCGACAGCCGGATGACCACGCCGGTGCAGCTGACCGCGCATGCCATCTGGCGCAGCATGACCTCCGGGATGCGCGTCACCCCGACCCTGCAGCGCCGCAACATCCTGCGCTCGCTACCCACAGCCCCCAGCGTGCTCGCCGAAGGCTGACCCGCCGCGGACCGCGCCCCGCCGGGCTCAGTCCTCCCCCACTGTGCGCCAGATCCCCGGATGGCGTGGCACCGGCAGATCGTTCTCGTCGCGCACCGCCGACTCCCGGTAACGTGCCGCCGCCGCGTCGATGTCCTCCAGCAACTGCTCGGCCAGCGTGATCTCGGCCTCGAAGTAGCGCTGCGACCACCGCAAACTCATCTGGGTGAACGCCCACCCCGGCTCCGGCTCGGAGCGGTCGGCGTGCCGCGCGGCCCGCTGCGCCTGCTCGCGCAGGTTCTCGATGTGGGTGTGGACGATCCGCTTCAGGTGATCCGGATCGTGCAGATGACCCATCCAGAGTCGCAGCATCACACCGTGCTTCAGCACCGGCATGTCCACCCCGGCGTCCCGGGACCAGTTGCGCAGTGCGCGCAGCCCGACATCGGTGATGCCATACAGCCGCCGGCCGCGCACCCCTTCGTCGGCGACCAGGCGGGACCGCACCAGCGCGAGCTCCTCGAGCTTTTTCAGCTCCGCGTAGACCTGGCTGACCGAAGGGCTCCAGTAGAAGAAGCCGATACTCCAGTCCGCCCACTTCTTCAGGTCGTTGCCCGTCAGTTCCTCACCGAAGGACAGCATGCCCAGCACCGCCCAGCTCGTCGCCGGCAGATTGGGGTAGGAATCCTTGTGGGCGGTCACGATCGGCAGCCTACAAGGGCGGCAACACCACTCGGGGCCACCGTCTCCCGGCCACTGGGACGGCGCGCCGTCGGTCATCGGCCCAGTGCCTACGTTCGAGTGCATGGACGATCCCACCCTCTACATCATCGACCGAGTCGTGCTCAGACCCGGGACCGCACGGGCGTTCATCGACGCCTACCTCGCCGGATACGTCCCCGGCGCGCGGGCCCGGGGCTTGACCCTGGAGCGGATCCTGGTCAGCCCGCCGGTCTGGATCGAGGGTGAGACGAACACCGTTACCGCCACCTGGACCGTATCGGGCACGGCGGCGTGGTGGGCCGCCGCGGTCGGCGGCAGGCACGACCCCGCGCCGATGCGGTGGTGGGAATCGATGGCCCCGATGATCCTCGAGCGCTCCCGCTCGACGGCGAGCCGCTTCGAGGACGTGGAAGGACTGTGCGATGTATAAGGTGACCCGCCTGCTGCATCTGACCGATCCCGGCGACGAGATGACCGCCGCGGTCACCGTCAAGCACATCACGGCGGCCGCGGAGTCCGCCGGCGCGCGGCACACGCTGGCCGCCCGCACCCTGCCCGGCGTGCGCAACGGCGGAGACGTGCTTGCGCACCTGCAATTCGATTCCGAGGCGGAGTGGGCACGGCACCGCGGCGCGATCGACGAGGCCACCTCCGGGCCCGCGATCCGCCACGTCGACGCCGTCGAGTACGAGAGCGCGGCCGACGACCGCGCCGGACGCCGGTGGGACGCAGGCGCGCCGCGGCTCTACCGGACTCTGCTGCTGCGCGTGGACGCCGCGGCCGACCCGGCCGAGGTGCGCCGCTTCGAGCACGCCACGCTGCAGATGCCGGTGCACATCCCGGCCATCCTGGCCTGGCAGCTGAGCCCGGTGCGGCAGGCCACCGGCGCCTCACAGTGGACGCACGTGTGGGAGCAGGAGTTCGCCGACGTGGACGCGCTGCTCGGGCCGTACATGCACCACCCGATCCACTGGGGACACGTGGACCGGTGGTTCGATCCGGAATGCCCGGAGCAGATCGTCAAGGACCGGGTCTGCCATAGTTTCTGCGCGATCCCGGCGCCGGTCATCGACACGGCGCCAGGATCCCGCCGGTCGCCTGGTAGGGCTGGGGCCGTGGGGAAAGGGTCAGCGGGATAGGAAAGCCAGCACCACGGCTTCCCATGCCTTCTTCTGCTCGATCATCACCCAGTGCCCACAGTTCGGGAAGATGTGGATCTCCCCGTTGCGCAGCGTGCGCATAGGCAGCAGTGCCATGTCGACCGGGGAAACCCGGTCGTCGCGGCCCCAGGTGACCAGCACCGGCGCCGTGATCCGGCCCAGCTTCGCCCAGCCCGGCGTCTCCGCGGCCCGGGCCGCCTCCGCCATCCGCGCCAGCGCCGCGCGGCCGTACATGCGGCGCGAGTTCTCCAGCGTCGCCGGATCGGTGGCCTGCTCCCAACGCTGCTCGATCAGCTCCTCGGTCACCAGCGCCGGGTCGTAGACCATCGAGTGCAGCCAGGCGATCAGGGCTTCCCGAGTCGGATTCTCGACGAACTCGCTCAGCCGGACGATCCCCTCGCCCGGGTAGGCACTGAACAAGGGCGTCCCGATCCCGCCGATGGTGACCAGCCGGTCGACCCGTTCGGGGGCGCCCAGCGCGAAATCGGTGGCGACGAAGCCGCCCATGGAATTGCCGACGATCCGCACCCGGTCCAGGCCCAGCCCGTCGAGGAAGGCGCCGACCGCCCGCTGAGCGGACATCATCGGGTGTGGGGCGCCGAAGTCGTCGCTGACCCCGAAGCCGGGGAACTCCAGCACCAGCGTCCGGTAGTGCTGCGCGAAGGCAGGGACATTGTTGCCGAAGTTGCGCCATCCAGTGACCCCCGGGCCGGAGCCGTGCAGCAGGAGCAGGGGCGGGCCGTCGCCGCTTTCGCGGTAACGCAGCACGCCATGCTCGGTGGAAAGTTCCCGCAGCTCGGGAATGACTCGAGTTTCGACCGGTGTACTCATGGCTCGACCCTGCCACCGCGGCGGTCGGCTCCGGACCCGGAATCCCGATGAGCGGCACACCTTTCCAGCTCGCCGCCGCGCGGCTCAGTGCAGCCGCGGGATGGCGTCGCCGGTGGGGAGTTCGATGCGGGACTCGGGCAGCGCCTGCTCGCGCACCGCGCGGTCGATGGTGCGGTGCAGCACCTCGCAGCCGCGTTCCTGGTGCCCGACTCCGCGGTTCTGGGCCGCGATCACCGGGCACCGGCCTGCGTCCCCGGTCCACTGCACCGAGGTGTGGGCGGGGCTGAACTTCTCGATCAGCACGCGCTGGCCGCAGCGCTCGCAGTCGATCGGGCGCATGGTCATCGCGATCCCGCCGCGCCGACACCGCCGTAGCGGCCGCGGAAGAAGATCAGCGGCGCCAGGTCGGAGGCATACAGGTGGCGCACCCGCGAGACCACGATGGTGTGGTCACCCGCCGGATGCTCGGCCTCCATCTCGGCCTCGATCCAGGCCAGGCAGTCGGTCAGAATCGGCGCCCCGGCAGGCGACGGCTGCCACTCGATGCCCCGGAACTTCTCGGCCCCGCGCGCCGCCAGCTGCCGGCACACCGGCTCCTGGACCTCGGAGAGGATGTTCACCGTGTAGTGACCGGCCGCCCGGACCCGCGGCCAGGAGGTGCTGGTCGCGGCCACACAGAAGGCGACCAGCGGCGGGTCCAGCGACACCGACGTGAACGAGTTCGCGGCCAGGCCGGTCGGGGCCGCGGTCTCCGGATCGATGCCGGTGATCGCGACGACGCCGGTGGCGAAGTGCCCGAGCACGGTGCGCATCAGCGCCGGATCGAGTTCCGGAAGGTCCGCAGCCGCCGTTGCGATTCCGCTGCCGATGGAGGTCATCCCCTGCTCCTCATGGGTCGACGAACACACGCGGTGACGGTATCGGCCCAACTCACGCCGGAGCCGGGCCTCTCCCGTTGGCCGGAACACCCGCCGCAGCGCCCACGGCCCGCAGCACCGGGTCGGCGAGGGGAACCGCCCGCGGCTTCGCCAGCACGCAGTGGGTGTCGTAGAAGATCGTGGGCATGCACTTGTTGCAGTGGATGCACAATGACTTCGCGTCGTGATCGGCCTGGATCTTGTTGATCAGGTCGGGCTCGCGCAACAGCGCCCGTGCCATCGCCACGAACCTCGAACCCCTCTGCCATCGCGGTGTCCATCGCGGCCTTGTCGGTGATGCCGCCCAGCAGAACCAGCGGCATCGAGACGGCGGCCCGGATCTGCCGGGCCGCGTCCAGCATGAAAAGGTCGTGGTAGGGGTAGCTGTGCAGGAAAAACTTGCCGGCCATCTTGACGCCGAACTTCATCAACGGCGACATCACCGCGGCGAACTCGGCCAGTGGTGCGTCGCCTTTGAACAGGTACATCGGGTTCAGCAGCGAGCTGCCGATGGTCAGCTCGATGGCGTCGAGGCTGCCGTCTTCCTCGAGCCACCGCGCGACCCGCACCGCCTCGTCGAGCCAGAAGCCACCCGGCACCCCGTCGTCCATGTTCAGCTTGGCCAGCACCGCGATCCGGCCGCCGGATGCCTCGCGGACCTCGGCGGCCACCTCGCGCACCAGCCGAGCCCGGTTGCGCAGCGACCCGCCGTAGGTGTCCTTGCGCTTGTTCAGCACCGGGCTCAGGAAGGAGCTGGCGAAGTAGTTGTGCCCGAAGTGGATCTCCACGGCGTCGAAACCGGACTCGATGGCGAGCCGGGTAGCGGTGCCGTGCGCAGTGCGGATGCGGGCGATGTCGGCCAGGGGGGCGGCGTGGGTGACCTGCGAGCCCATCGGGCTGATCCGCCGAGAGACAGACAGCGCCGACAGGCCGTTGGACTTCGCGCCGGCGGCCGGCCCGGCATGACCGATCTGCGCCGAGGCTGCCGCACCCTCCGCGTGTACCGCGTCGGTGAGCCGGCGCAGGCCCGGCACCGCCTCATCGCGCATCCAGATCTGGTCGGCCTCGGTGCGACCCTCCGGGGCCACCGCGCAGTAGGCGACGGCCGTCATGCCGACGCCGCCCGCGGCGACCTCCCGGTGGAATTCGACGAGCTGGTCGCTGACCAGCGCGCCGGGCGCCATGTGCTCGAAGGTGGCGGACTTGATGATCCGGTTGCGCAGCCGCACCGGGCCGAGATCGGCCGGAGCCAGCACATCGGGGACCTGGGCTGTGGTCACGACCGGGCCTTTCAGTGGGAGATGAAGGTCAGATCTTCGGGATGCGGCTCGCGCAGCATCGTCCAGTAGTCGACGAGGCGCCACGGGCACGGCACGACAGCCCGGCCCGCGCTGTTGCGGTAGTACCCGTTGACCTCCGCGCCCGGATGCACCCAGACCGTCTCGTCGAGTGCCTCGTCGACACGGCGGTTGTAGTCGTCCAGCGCCTCCTGGGTGACCTCCATGGCGGCATGGTCGTTCTCCAGCAGGTACTGCAGGCACTCGATCAGGTAGTGGACCTGTTCCTCGCCGGTGATGTTGTGGCCCGCACCATGATTGGGCGCCGAATTGGGGCCCGCGGTGACGAAAAGGTTAGGGAACCCCGCCACCTGCACGCCCAGATAGGCGCGCGGGTCCTCGCCGCCTTTCCATACGTTGGCCAGCTTCCGGCCGTCCCGGCCGATGATGTCGATGGTGGTGGTGAACTGCAGCTTGAACCCGGTAGCCAGGATGATCACGTCGGCCGAGACGAACTCGCCGTCGGTGGTGTGCACCCCGTCCGGGGTGATCTCGCGGAACGAGGCGCGATGCAGGGTCACGTGCTCGCGGTTCAGCGCCGCGAAGAAGCCGGGATCCTTGACGATCCGCTTGGCGTACGGGCGGAAGTCCGGGGTCAGCTTCTCGATCAGGTCGGGCCGGTCCGGGAAGCTCTTCTGCAGGTACTCCTGCGCGGTGCGCAACACCATGTCGTTAGCCGGTGAGGCGGACAGGTGCGTGGCGGCCCACTCCTTGTCGATCCGCGGCAGCGGATACAGGTTGTCAGAAGCGAACCAGTAGGTGCGCAGCCGGAACCAGCGATCATAAAAGGGCAGGTGGGTCATCGCCCACTTCTCGCCCTCCGGCACGTCGCCGCCGACGGCCTTCTCCGGCACCAGCCAGTGCGGGCTGCGCACAACTACGTCGAGGGATTCCACCTCGTCGACGATGCTGGCCACCACCTGCACCGAGGTGCAGCCGGTGCCCAGCACCACGACTCGTTTGCCGCGCAGGTCGAGCCCGGTGTCCCAGTTCGCGGTGTGCACCACGGTGCCCGCGAAGGTGTCCATGCCCGGTACGTCCGGGATGTTGGGCGCGTTGAGCATGCCCAGCGCGGTGACGACGGCGCGGGCCCGGTGCCGGGAGATGGCGCCGTCGCGGTCCTCGGTCACCACCTCCCAGCGGTTCTCGTTCTCCAGCCAGGTCGCCGACCGCACGCGGGTGCCGAACCGGATGTGCTCGCGCAGGCGGTACTTCTCGACCACGCCGAGCAGGTAGTTCTGGTACTCCGGGCCGGTCGGGTAGTAGCGCGTCCAGTCCGGGTTCAGCTCGAACGAGTAGGAGTAGTAGTGGCTCGGGGTGTCCACCGCGGCGCCCGGGTAGGTGTTGCGGTGCCAGGTGCCGCCGATGTCGTCGCGTTCCTCGAAAACGGTGTACGGGAAACCCGCTTTTCCCAGCTTGATCGCGGCGTTGATGCCGACGATCCCGGCGCCGATCACGATGACCTCGAAGTCGGCGGGTGGCGTCACCGTCACCGGGACGTGACGGCGGTCCTCGGTGAACCCGGCCTGCTCCAGCAGGATAGGGACGAATTCGGCGTCCACTCGCTGTGCGGTGCAGATCGTGGCCATCCGGCGGAACAGGTCGTCATCCGGAACCTTCAGCGCGGCAACAGCGTCCGGCGTCAGCACCTCGCGGGCCCGGGCGCGGATCTCCGCGGCGATGTCCTCGGGGTAGGTGCCCGGCGGCACTGTCGGGCGGGTCCCGGTGCGGTAGTGGTTGCCCGGCTCCTCGATCGTCAGGCGCGCGCCGAACTCGTCGAGCAGCCCGGTGTCGCCGGTCACATGCACCAGCGACATCAGCAGCGGGGCCGGTTCGCACTCCGCGATGGCCTGGTGCAGAGCGGCTTCGGACGTGGCGGAGACGCCGGCGACGGCGGTGTCGGTCATGAGCTACCTTCCGGAAGTGGAACGCCCATCCGGGCGAGCATGTCGCGGGGATTCGCGGGCGGGCTGAGGGTGCGCAGCTGTTCGCTGCGCCGGGTCGCCGAGGCGGTGCACATCGTGTCGTCGGAGAAGACCCAGAAATCGCCGCGAGCGATCTGCTCGATCATGTGCTCGGCGGCCTCGAGCGGGTCGAGTCCCTTCTCCACGTTGTCCCGCTGCATGGCGGCGAACACGGCGTTTGCGGTGGGATTGGTGGTGGGCGCATCGCGCTGGGCGGCGAGGAAGATCTCGCTGCGGATCGAGTGCGGCACCACAGCGCTGACCTGGATGGGAGCGCCGACGACCGACAGATCCTGGTGCAGGCACTCGGTCATCGCCTGCACGGCGAATTTGCTGACGATGTACGGCGACTGCACGGCGACGGTGTTGAGGCCGCCGACCGAGGACAGGTTGGCCACGCAGGCTGGGGTGCCGGACGCGATCATGCGCGGCACGAACGACTTCAGGCAGTAGAAGACGCCGTCCACGTTGATCTGCATCAGTCTGCGCCACCGGGTGGAATCGATCTCCCACAGCAGGCCCGCCGACTCGATCCCGGCATTGTTGATCAGCAGTTCGACGCTGCCGTGCCGGGTGAAGATCGTCGCGGCCATCGCCTCGACCTCGTCCTCGTCGGAGACGTCGACCCCGAATCCTTCCGCGGCGCCTCCGTGCGCGACGATCTCGGCGGCCACCGCGGCGGCGCGGGCGTCGTCGATGTCGGCGACGACCACGGTCATACCGAGTGCTCCGAGGTGCTCGGCCAGACCCCGGCCGATGCCCGCCGCCGCGCCGGTGACGACGGCGGTGCCGTGCGCGAAGCGTTCTCGTGCGACGGCGCCCATCACGCGCCCTCCGGCAGGATGTTCGGGTTCGCCCAGGCGGGCGGTTCCCGCCGCGGCAGCTCGCTGCGGCCGTCGAGTGAGCACACAGGGATGTTCGTCGCGTACGGGTAGTGCAGGCTGAAGGCGACCAGCCCGGTGCGCTCGGCGGCCGGGGCGGTGCACATCTCCAGCACCGTCTGCGCCAGGTACTCCACCGGCTCGGTGTCGTAGCCCTCCGGCAGCAGCGTCGCCGCGCCGGGAGTCATGATCGCCGTCGAGGGCCCCACCGCGTTGACCGCGATGCCGTCATCGAGCAGCTCGGCCGCCAGCCCCTGGGTGAAGCGGTGCAGCGCGGCCTTGACCGAGGCGTACACGACGTCGCCGGAGGTCTTGTTGTACTCGCGGAACGGCCGAATGGGGCTGAGCCCGGTGGACGAGCCGATGTTGACGATCCAGCCGCCGCCCTGCTCCCGCAGGTGCGGGATCGCGGCGCGGGTGAGCACGAACGGCACCTCGAGGTAGTGCGCGACGGTGCGATGGAAGGTCGCGTCGCTCATCTTCTCGATCACGCTGTAATCGGCGAAACCCGCGTTGTTGACCAGGATGTCCAGCCCGCCGAGTTGTCCGGCCACTCGATCGACCAGCGCGGCGCGTTGCTCGGCGTCCTCCAAGTCGGCGGGGACGGCGATCGCCCGGCCCCCGGCCGCCTCGATCAGCTGCACGGTCTCGGCCAGGGTGCCGGAGAGCACATGGGTCTCGCCGTCCCGGACCGACGGGCTCGGGTTCAGCGAGCGCGCGGTGACCGCGACGGTCGCGCCTTCGGCGGCCAGCCGCTGCGCGATGGCCCGGCCTATCCCCCGGCTGCTGCCGGTGACCAAGGCCTTACGGCCCTCGAGTCGCGGTGTCATGACACCTCCAGCACGTCGCGCATCAGCTTCCAGACCAGTTCTCGCGCGGGGCCGGTCAGTGACAGGCTCGGGAAAGTCAGGAATCCATGGAACAGACCGTCGAAGCGGTGCGCGGTGACCGGGACACCGGCGGCAGCGAGCAGGCGGGCGTAGTCCTCCCCTGCCGAGCAGGGTGGGTCCAGCTCGGCAGTGGCGACCACTGCGGGCGGCAGCCCGGCCAGCGATTCGGCCTTACTGGGCACCAGGTAGGGACTGTCGGTGCCGTTCGGCGCGTACTGCTGCCAGTACCAGCGCATCGCCGAGGTGGTGTTGTAATAGCCCTCGCCGTAGCGCTGGTAGGACTCGGTGGTGAAGTCGTCGTCGATGACCGGGTAGAGCATGATCTGCGCGGCGATCCGCGGTCCGCCGCGGTCGCGTGCGGCCAGGCTCACCGTGGCCGCGAGATTGCCGCCCGCGCTGTCGCCGGCCACCGCGATCCGTTCCGGGTCGCCGCCGAACTCGGCCACGTTGTCAGTGGCCCAGACCACGGCCGCGTACACATCCTCCATCGCCGCGGGTCCGGGGCTCTCCGGTGCGCGCCGGTAGTCCACCGAGACGACCACGGCGCCGACCGCGGCGGCCATCGACCGGCAGAACTCGTCGTGGCTGTCCAGATCGCAGAAGACGAATCCGCCGCCGTGCGCGAAGACCACCACCGGCAGCGGGGCACCCTGCTGCACCTCGGGCACGTAGACCCGTACCGCCAGGTCACCACCGGGGCCCTCGATCAGCCGGTCCTCGGCCCGCTGCATCCGCGGCAGCCGGGTCAGCGGGGCGCGCCGGGACACGATGATCTCGCGCAGTTCGGCCGCTTCGTGCTTTGTCACGTCGGGGAACGACTCCAGCGCCGCGAGCATCGCCTCGACGTCCGGGTGCAGGTCGGACCGTCGCTGTCCGCCCATGTCGATCACGTCCTTCTCGTCGTTGGTAGGGAATCAGCCGGCTGCGGGCGCCGGGGCGCCATCCAGTTCGAAGCCCTTGTATCCGGCGGCGGCCACCTCGGCGCAGAACGCGTTGTAATTGCCGAACCCGCCGATGTAGGGCATGAACACGCGCGGCTTTCCGGGGATGTTCGCGCCCATGTACCAGGAATTCGCGGTGGGGAACAAGGTGCCCGCGGCCTTGGCGTTGCACTCGGCCACCCACTCGTCGACGGCCTGCTCGCTCGCCTCGACGGTGTCGAAGCCGTGCTCATCGAGATGGTTCAGGCAGCCCGCGATCCAATCCACGTGCTGCTCGGCCATCAGCACCATGTTGGCCAGCACGCTGGGGCTGCCGGGGCCGGCGAGGATGAACATGTTGGGGAACCCGGCCACCGCGAGGCCGAGATAGGTCCGGGGGCCCGCCGCCCACTGCTCGCGCAGTTCCCGGCCGTCGCGGCCGCGGATGTCGATCCGCGACAGCGACCCGGTCATGGCGTCGAAGCCCGTCGCGAAGATCAGCACGTCGAGGTCGTAGGACTCCGCCGTGGTCCGCACCCCGGTCTCGGTGATCTCCTCGATCGGGGTGCGCCGCAGGTTCACGAGGGTGACGTTGTCGCGGTTGTAGGTCTGGAAGTAGCCGCTGTCGGTGACGATGCGCTTGGTGCCGATCGGGTGATCGTTCGGAATCAGCTGATCGGCGAGCTGCTGGTCGCGCACCATCTCGCGGATCTTGGCCTCGACGTACTCGCGCGCGGTGTCGTTGGCGGCCAGATTCGTCGTCTGGTCCGGGAACGCCTTGGCGAACAGGTAGCCGCCGCGTTGCCACCATTCGTCGTAGATCCGGGTCCGCTCGGCGGCATCGATCTCCAGCGCGCTCTTCGGGTACGGGCTGTTCGGTGTGCCGCCGCCGCTGAGCCGGGAAAGGCGGCGGCGCTCGGCGTAGTTCGCCTTGACCTCGGCGATGAATTGCGGATCCAGCGGGCGGTTGCCGGCCGGAATCGAGTAGTTCGGCGTGCGCTGGAAGACGTAGAGGTGCTCGGCCTGCTCGGCGATCACCGGGATGGCCTGGATGGCGGAGGAGCCGGTGCCGATGACGCCGATCCGCTTGCCGCTCAGATCGACGGGCTCGTGCGGCCATTCGCCGGTGTGGTAGATCTCGCCGGTGAAGGTGTCGCGGCCCGGAATGTCGGGCTTGTTCGTCGCGGACAGCACGCCGGTGGCCAGGATGCAGAAGCGCGCGGTCGCGGTGCGGCCGGTGTCGGTGGAGATGGTCCACCGGCGGGCCTGCTCGTCGTAGAGGGCGGAGGTCACCCGGGTCAGGAATTCGTACGCCGAGCGCAGATCGTGCCGGTCGGCGACGTGATCGAGGTAGCGCAGGATCTCCTCCTGGGTCGCGAACCGCTCCGACCAGGTCCACTCCTGTTGCAGTTCCTCGTCGAAGGAGTAGGAGTAGTCGATGCTCTCGACGTCGCAGCGGGCGCCGGGGTACCGGTTGTGGTACCAGGTGCCGCCCACACCCTCGGCGGATTCGAAGCCGTGCACGCGCATTCCGCGTCCGCGCAGCTTGTGCACCGCGTACAAGCCGGAGATCCCCGCCCCGACGACGACGGCGTCGAAATCGCTGTCCTGAGTTGTCACTTGATTCACTTCCCTCGATGAGGTTGTCGTCGGCTGAAGCCACACCGTAAGTCGCGCAATCGCTTCCGGGACGGTGCGCTCCCATCCAGCGGTCCTCGGGTTCCGCGAGCCCGCGGGGCGCCGGGGCGGCACACGCCCACCCCGGCGCTGATCATCCGGTTCCGGTCGTGCCTCAGGCGCCGACCGTCTCTCCCGTGGCATCCGCGGTCTGCTGCGCCGCCTGTTTCTGGGCTTCCTTCATCTCCCGCATCCACATCCACTCGTGGCCCCAGTAGCTGTCCGCGGTGATCTCTTCGGCGGTGTAGTAGCTCTCGTCGACGAGCTTGCCGCCGTAGCCGTACTCGATGTCCCAGCCGCCGGGCACCCGGACGTAGAAGGAGATCATCTTGTCGTTGGTGTGCCTGCCCAACGTGGAGGACACCGGGAAGTCCCGGGCCAGCACCTGGTCGTAGGCGCGGCCGACCGCGTCGAGTTCGTCGACCTCGACCATCACGTGGATCAGGCCCGGATCGCGGCCCGCCAGGCTGGGCATGATCGCCAAGCTGTGGTGGCGCTGGTTGACACCCATGAACCGGATCCGCATCGGCGGCGCCTCCGGCGGAGTGGGCATCCGGAATGCGCCACGGGACAGGAAGCCCAGCGTCTCGTTGTAGAAGGCGAACGACTCGTCGAAGTTGGTCGTCGGCATAACCACATGGCCCATGCCCTGCTGTCCTGTGACGAAACGCTGGCCGTACTTGGTCAGCACCGGGCTGTGCTCCAGGACCGGGCCGTGGAAGAACTCGAGCGGCGTACCGCCGGGATCCTTCATACTGAATCCGGCCTCGACCTTGCGGCGGTCGGCCAGGTCCTGCGGCATCGGGGTGATCTCGAACCCGGCGCCCCGCAGGTGCTCGGCCAGTCGGCGCAACGCGAGTCCGTCCCGCACCTCCCAGCCGACGGCGGTGACCCGGTCGACCTCACCGCGCTCGACGGTGATGCGGGCCGGTCGCTCATCCATCCGGAAGTGCAGGGCATCCTCCTCCGGGCCGAAGCCCGGAGCGAATCCCAGTACCTCGAAGCCGAGTTCGCGCCAGCGATCCATGTCGGTGGCGAGAACCCGGACGTAGCCGAGCCCCTTGATTTCGGTCATCGTTGCTCGCGTTCCTTTCGAACCGGTCAGATCATCACGCGCAGCGGTCCCGGCGGGACCTCCACGCCCAGCGACGCCATCGCGGCGGCGTGGTAGGTGGTGCTCGTGACGTGGATGGCGTGGTGCAGGCCCGCGTGCGCGTCGCGCCAGAACCGTTGCAGCGGGTTGTCCATACGCAGCGCGTTGCCACCGGCCCGGTCGAAGATCTCGTCGGCGGCGCGGACCGCGCGCCACGCGGCCCGTGCCTGGTCCCGGCGCACCCGGGCGCGGGTCTCGAAGTCGATCTCCTCGCCCCGGTCGACACTGTCGTAGATGCGGTCGACGTTGGCGAGCAACTGCTGACGGGCGGCGTCGATCTCGGAGGCGGACTCGCCCAGCGCGTGCAGCACGTACGGGTCGTCCTTGACGACGGTGCCGGTGGCGCCGACGCGATTGCGCTGGTAGGCGACGCCGGCCGCGAGCACGCCCTCGCAAATGCCGATCGTCGCCGAGGTGATGCCGAGTGGGAACATGGTGGACCACGGCATCTTGTACAGCGTCTCGGTGACGCCGTACTCCTTCGCAGCGGTGCCGTCCATGACCTTCGCCGAATCCATCACGCGGTAGCTCGGGATGAACGCGTCCTTGACGACGATGTCCTTGCTGCCGGTGCCCCGCAGGCCGACCACGTCCCAGGAGTCGGCGATGATCTCGTAGTCGGAGCGGGGCAGGATCACGTGCAGTCCCTGCGGTGGCATCAGCGGCTTGCCGTCCGGGCCGCCGATCATGGCGCCGAGGAAGATCCAGTCGCAGTGGTCGGTGCCCGAGGAGAACTGCCACCGCCCGTTCAGGATGTAGCCACCGTCGGCAGGCACCGCGACGCCGCCGGGCATGTAGGGCGAGGCCTGCCAGGTGTCGCCGTCAGTGCCGAGGACTTCCTCCTGCACCTTCGGGTCGGCGAAGGCGAGCTGCCAGGGATGCACGCCGACGATGCCGCCGACCCAGCCGGCGGAGCCGTAGATGCTCGCGGTCTTCATGACGGTCTCGGCGAACTCACGCGGGTGCGCCTCGAAGCCGTTGTACTTCTTGCGCTGCAGCAGCCGGATGAGACCGGCCCCCTTCAGCTGCTTGGCCATACCGTCGGTCAGCCGGCCGAGCGAATCGGACTCTTCGGCGCCGGCGCGGATGTCGTCGGCGAGGGCGACGATGTTGTCGAGAACGGTGTAGGACATCAGGACTCCTGGTCCGAAGAAGCGGGAAGGGAAGAGAGTGCTCAGGAACCGGTGGGGGCGGTCTGCCGGTTCGCGGCGAGGTTGGGGGCGATAGCACTGCGGCCGGCTGCCAGATTGGCATCCACCTCGGCCTGCCAATTCTGCAGGGCGCGCTCGGTGTCGATCTCGAACTCGAACCGGTTGGTCATCTCCGGCTTGATGTCCTCGACGTCGACGTAGAACTGCTCGTACCAGCGGCGCAGCTGGTAAACCGGGCCGTCCTCCTCGCACAGCAGCGGGTTGTCGATGCGCGCCTTGTTCTTCCAGATCTCGACGTCCTGCTCGAAGCCGAGGGCGATGCCCCGGCCGACCGCAGCGGCCATCGCATTCGCCGACTCGTCGTCCATTCCCGCGGGCTTCTCGACTATCACGCCGTACTGCAGCCGGAACGAGGTGGGGGTGACCGGGTAATGGCAGTTGATCAAGTAGATGTTCGGCTCGGCGCGGTCGGCGTACTGCGCGCTCCACAGCTTGTCCACCATGTAGGACGGGCCGTAATAGGTGGCGTCGGAACGGCTTTCGATGCTCAGGTCGGTGGTGTTCGTGCTGACTCCCACCGCGTCGGCGCGCGGCCGCGAGCGCATGAGCTGGGTGGCGGTATGGCCCTCGAAGATGTTGCGGAAGTAGGTCGGCATGCCGTAGTGCACGTAGAAGAAGTGCGCCATGTCCACGACGTTGTCGACGATCTCCCGGCAGTGCGAGTCCTCCACCAGAATCGAGCTCCAGACCCAATCCGTCCAGCCCGGATCGCCGAAGGTGGGGATCTCCGGGATGGTCAGCTCGACCGGGGGCTTGCGGCCCTGCGGGTCGTTCCAGATGAACAGCTGCCCGCTGATCTCCATCGTCGGCCACGCCTTGGTGCGGGCCAGCGGCGGAACCCGCCGGGCGTACGGGATCGCGGCGCATTTGCCGTCCCCGCGCCAGCGCCAGTCGTGGAACGGGCAGGCGATCGTGTCGCCCTTGACCGTGCCGTGCGCCAGGTTGCCGCCCATGTGGGGGCAGAAGGCGTTGAGCACATTGATCTTTCCGTCCTCCCCGGCGAACACGACGAGCTCGGTTCCGAACGCAGCGATCTGGTGCGGCTTGCCGTCGGCGAAGTCACGAACCAGACCCAGGCAGTGCCAGCCGCGGGCGTACCGCTCGGGTGGCAGGCCGGTGTCGATGACACGGACCCGATCTCCGGCTGCGGGGGTGGAAGTCACGATTCCTCCTGGTCAGATGGGCTGCGACCGCAGAACTCGGTGCACTGTCACCAGCTTGGCAAGCGCCACCGCCGGTGTGACGTGTGTCTCCTGCTCAGTGGGACGGCGATTCGGTCCCTCAGTACTCGATCGCGATCTCGTCGCTCACCGGTTCTGCCTGGCAGGCCAGGATGTAGCCTTCGGCGAGGTCGTCCGCGGTCAGGATCTCGTTGCGGGCCAACGTCACCCGGCCCTTGGTGAGCGAGCAGACGCAGGCGCTGCAGGCGCCCTCCCGGCACGAGTACGGCGCCTCGACTCCGGCATCGAGCAGCGCGTCGAGCAGCTTGCGTCCCGCAGTCCACGGCACCTCGCGCGCGGCGCCGTCGATACTCACACGGACCTGGCAGACGACCTCTCCCGCCTCCAGGTCAGCCTCGGTGGCGCGTTGACCGAATGGGTTGCTCTGTAGCGACAGGAACCGCTCGGAGTGCACTCGGGTAGCCGGGAAGCCCTCAGCCGCGCACACTTCCGCAGTGAGATCCATCAGCGGTGCAGGCCCGCAGATGTAGACCGATCGGTCGACGAAGGGGCGCAGCAGCAGTGACATGGTGCGCCGGGTCGGGTACCCCTGAACCGACTCCAGCACGTGTATGACCGACAGCCGGTCGGCGAACCGCTGCTCCAGCTCCCGCAGTTCGCGACCGAAGATGACCGAGTCCTGGTCGCGGTTGGCGTAGATCAGCACCACGTCGCCGGCGCCGGCGAACAGGATGGACTTGGCGATGGCGATCACCGGGGTGATGCCGCTGCCACCGGCTACCAGCACCACCGGCTCGTCCAGCGACGCAGGGGTGAAGGTGCCCGCAGGCAGCAGCACCTCCAGTTCGTCACCGGCCGAGATGGTGTCGCACAGCCAGTTGGAGCCGTGGCCGCCCTCGACCCGCTTGACGGTGAACTTCATCGCCGCGTCGCTGTGCGGTGAGCTCGACAGCGAGTAGCAACGCGCCGAGCCGGTGCCGACGTCGGGCACCCGTACGGTGAGGAACTGCCCGGCCCGGTAGCCGGCGTCCGCCTCGTCGAGCGGCTCCACGACGAAGGAACGTGCGTCGGCCGTCTCCTCGACGACCTCGAGCACCCGGACCCGGCTGCCGCGCGACACCGCCGTGCTCGTCACCGAGTCCGCGAGGGCTTCCGGACCGGCACTCGTCTCCGTGGACATCCGCCCTCCTGGTCGTAGTCGATCGTGCATGCTCCGGTCCGGCCGGACCGGAGCACCCGGAAGGCTAAGCGCGGGATCGCGCCCCAGTGCGGAACGTCTCGCTGATCGGGAAAGTTGTTCAGATGTGACGGCGGCCTCATGCGATCCTCGTGCTCATACGCCGTGCGGGCACTTTGGAACGCACATGTACGTGGTAGTACCGTGACTCCAGTCACAGTGATGTGACGAGGTACTGGGAGGTCGAGTGAGAACATCAAGCCCCGCGGGCGTGCCGGTCTCGGTCGTCGAGCGGATCGCGCTGGTATTGGAGACGTTCAACGGTGTGGGCCCGTTGACCCTGGCCCAGGTGACGTCCCGAACAGGCCTGCCCCGCTCGTCCGCGCATCGCCTGCTCGAGCAGCTCGCCACCGCCGGGTGGCTCGCTCGTTCGCCCGAGCAGACCTACGAACTCGGCGTCAAGGCATACGAGATGGGCCAGGCCGCGCTCAACCAGAACCGGCTACTCCAGGGAGCGCGGCCGGTCATGCAGGCATTCGCGCACCGGACCGGTCTCACTATCCAGCTCGCCGTGGTCGACCACGGAGACACGGTCTATCTCGCCAAGTTCAACGGTCGCGCCTCCGGCCCGACTCCCACTGCCGTCGGGCAGCGAGTGCCCGCGCACCTGACCGCCGTCGGCAAGGTTCAGCTGGCGATCACCGAGACGACCCGGAATCCGCACGTCGTGCAGGGGCTCGTGCGGACCGGCGCCGGGGAGCTGGTCCGGCGAACGACGCAGAGCGTCGGCACCGACGCCCAGCTCGAGGAGGAGTTCGCCGTCATCCGCGACCGGGGAGCGGCCTTCGATCGCGGGGAGGCTTTCTCCGGCCTCGGCTGCGTCGGCGTTTCCATCGGCCCGCCGGACCACCTCTACGGCAACCTAGCCGGTCTCTCCGTGTGCGCCCCGGTCACCGCGCTCGACTACCGCAAACTGGTCGGACCCGTGCGCGTAGCCGCCCGCGAGATCTGGGACCGCTGCACAGCCGCCGAGCTGGCCGCTCATCCGTAGCGCCCGGTTGCCGGGTCGCACACGGGTCAGACGAGCAACTGCCACACGGGAAGCAGGCACAGCGCCACGATCGTCGACTTGACCACGGCCGCAGCCGCTAGGCCGACATCGGTGTCGTAGGCCTGGGCGACGGTGAACAGGTTCTGCGGCGCCGGCATGGCGGCGATCAGCACCAGCGAGCCACGCCACGGGTCGGGGACTTCGGCCAAGTTCATAGCGGCCCACATCAGCAGCGGGAACAGCACGCATTTGACAACCACCAGAGCGTTTTCATCGGCGGTCGCACCACGCCACCGCAACCCGACCCCGCCGAGGTAGAGACCGAGCGCGAACAACGCGACGGGCGCGGCGGCCGCTCCGGCGAATTCACAGCTCCGCAGGATCACCGCGGGCACCGGGACGGTGGCGGCATTGAGCGTCACCGCAGCCAGGCAGGCCAGCACCACCGGGGTGAGCAGCGACCGGCCCGCTCCGAGGATCACGCGCCGCCAGGTAGGCGCCGGCGCATTGCCCGCTGCCGTGGCTTCCATGACCGCGACGACCAGCATGGTGAACACGAGAACCTGGAACAACAGCACCGGGAAGATCGGGGTGGCATCGCCGAAGAACAGCATCAGCACCGGGATCGCGAAGTAGGCCGAGTTGACCTGCACCGCCGCCATGATCCGCAGGGCGATCCCTCGGACATCGGCCCGATGGACGAACCGTGCCCACGCCGCGACGAGCGCCGCGGCGAACAAGGCGGTTGCGGCGTACACCGACAGCGAGTGCGGCTCGAACAGCACCGCCAGGTCCGCCGAGTAAAGCTCGGCGAACAGGTATGCGGGCACCGCGAGGCGGAACACGAATTCCGACAGCACGGACGAGTCCGTGGCGGAGATGATCTTTCGTCTCGCGAAGATCACACCGCCCACGAATACCGCCACGATCGGCACCACCGAGGCCGCCGCTTGCAGCACCGCGCTCATCGGCGGCTTCTCTGGACGAAATGTACGGGATTCACTCTCCTCGGGCGGTTTCCGACCACGGCAGCACACAGCCGAACTTCGCACGCAGCAGGGCGCCGATCTCGGCGATGGCGAGCATCGCGCGGGCCGAGTTCTCCGGCCGCATCAGGAAGCCGTGCAGCACACCAGGATACCGGGTGAGCGTGGTCTGCACGCGGGCGTCGCGCAGCCGCGCGGCGTAGCGCTCGCCCCAGTCCCGGATCGGGTCGCCCTCGGCGGTCACAACGATCGCCTGCGGCAGACCGGAGAGGTCGGCGGCGTAGGCGGGAATCCGGTAGCAATCCGGTGGCGTGGTGGCACCGGTGTCTGCGAGTTCGTGCAGATACGTGATGTCCTCGCGGAGCAGCATCGGCGCGTCGGGCATCGCCACCACCGACGCCGCCCCCATGTCACGATCCAACCCCGGATACAGCAGCACTTGGGCGAACAGCGCGGGCCCGCCGCGGTCA
Organism: Nocardia sp. NPDC041819; assembly: GCF_055590505.1. Lineage (NCBI taxonomy): Bacteria > Bacillati > Actinomycetota > Actinomycetes > Mycobacteriales > Nocardiaceae > Nocardia > Nocardia sp. NPDC041819. The sequence goes on from NZ_JBVJAP010000007.1 coordinate 334,749, forward strand.
CGGGCCAGCAGGGCCACTCCAGCGGCGAGACCGCCTCCGGCGCTGTCCCCGAGCACCGCCAGGCGATCGGGGTCGACCCGCAGGTCACGGCCGTGCTCGGACACCCACACGGCAGCCGCGTAGGACTCCTCCACCTGCACCGGGGCCGGCCACTCAGGTGCCAGACGGTAGTCCACCGCGACGACCGTCGCACCGCTGGCCATCGCGAGGTTTCGCGCCAGCGGTTCGAACGATGCGTTCGAGCCCATCGCCAGCCCTCCCCCGTGCAGATGCACCACGACGGGCGCGGCCGGGTCGGTCGTCGGCCGGTAGACCCGCAGCTCCAGCGGGCCGTACGGCCCGGGGATGGTGAGGTCTTCGATCTGCGCCATCGCGGGCATGGACTCCGGTGCCCGCATGGCCTCGACGCCCGCACGGACCGCCTCGATACCGCGGGAGCGCATCGACGGCGTCGGCCCGAGTGCCGCGATGCGCGCCGCGACGTCGGGATCCAGCGGGGGAACGGGCATGAGCACTCCTCGAGATCTCGTTTATGGAAGCAGCTCCGCCTGGGCCGTGACGCGGTCCACCCGCTCGGCCCACAACCGAAGCCATTCGGGATGCGAAAAAAACGGGTTCCGCGCTCCGCCATACCGCGCACGACCATATCGGCGATGGCCGAGGTCGGCATACCCTGCTCAACGGAGCGGTTCACCTGCTCGCGGTGGTCGGCCGGCGAGGGGTCCGCCTCGGCTCCGGGAACGTGAGCGGACGGTCGAGATCGCGGCGATCGTTGTCCGCCACGATGACCCGCATGCCTTCTTCCAGAAACCGGGTCGCCAGCCCCTTGCCGATTCCGTTCGCACCACCGGTGACGACGGCCACCCGGTCTCTCAGTTCACGTACAGCGCTGCACTGCTCACTGGTTGCGGACGCCCGCGCATCGCGGTCGGTCTCCGGTCAGGAAGCGGTGGCGTCGGCACCGCTGAGCCGTCCGGCCATGTCGGCCACGGCGCGGTAGGCCATGACTATGCCGGAGCCCAGCGGCACGCCCGGGCCCGGATACACCGGCCCGGCCACCGAGGCTGCGGAATTGCCCGCGGCGTAGAGACCGGGGATCACGGTCCCGTCGGGACGCTCGACGGCGCCCTCGGGGTCGATCACCGCACCGCCCTTGGTGCCCAGATCACCGAGGACCAGACGCACCGCGTGGAAGCGCGAACCGTTCAGCGGCCGCAGGCACTGCTCCGGCGACGCCGCGCCGACGAAGAAGCGGCCGAACGGGTCCTCGCCGCGGCCGAAGTCCTCGTCGCATCCACGCTCGGCGAACTCGTTGAACCGACGGACACTCGCGCTCAGCTGTTCTGCGTTTACGCCGATGGCGGCCGCCAGTTCGGGGATGTCACCGGCGGTGTGCCACAGGCCTGCGGCCGACAGCTCCTCCCGCTTGGGTGCGGGCGTGCAGATGGCGGGCAGGTCGTCGCCGGTCCGATCATCGAAGATGTACCAGAACGCGTCGCCGTGGCCGTGCTGCATCCGTTCGCGCATCGCGCGGCCCATCCGGTCGTAGGGCAGCATCTCGTTGGCGAAGCGCCGGCCGGTGCCGTCGACGACGATCCCGGCCCGCAGGCCGAGGGTGAACGCGGCGTGCCCGTTCGGGAAGAGGGTGGCCGGGCACCACCACGACTGGTCCAGCAGATCTGTTGCGGCTCCGACGGATTCGGCCAAGGTGAGGGCGTCGCCGGAGCCGGTGTCGGGGTGCGAGGAGGTCCAGTCGGCACTCGGCATGCCCTGCCACTTCGCGCGTAGTTCCGGTGACCGTTCGAAGCCGCCGGCGGCCAGTAGCACGCCCGCACGTGCCCGGACGCGGGACTCTGCGCCGTCCGGACCTGTGACTACGACGCCGGTGACCCGGCCGGACTCATCCTGCACCAGACCGGTGACGCGGGTGCGCAGCCTCAGCTCGGCGTGGCCGGATGCGTCGAGGGCGAGCAGCATCCGGGCGATCCAGGCCTGGCCGCCGTCGAGCACCGACCGGTCCATCTCGATGCCGAACTGGTCGACCGGCACCATCGGCCGGATGTCGACGAGCCGGTCACCGACCTCCTCGGCCGAGATCGGGTGAGCGAAGATGCTGCGCCCGTTGGCACTGCGCCCCGGCGCGTCGAAGTAATCCGGGAAGGGGCGGTGCTCGAGCGGGATGCCGATCGTATTCTCCAGGAAGTCGGCGACGACCGGGCCGGTCTGCAGGTAGGCGCGCTGCACCTCGGGCCGGGTGCGGTCACCGACCAGGGCCGAGAAGTAGGTGAGGCCCTTCTCGGCGGAATCCTCGACGCCGTGCCGGGCCAAAACGTGGTTGCCCGGAAGCCATACGCTGCCACCGGAATACGCGGACGTGCCGCCGAAACGATCGGTCTTCTCGAACACACAGACGGACAGACCGCGATGGGTCGCGGCCAGGGCACCGGCCAACGCGGCGCCACCCGAGCCCACCACTACAACGTCATAGCTACTGCCCCAGGTCATCGTCGACTGCGCTCCATCTCTGCGTCCGGTGTGAACGGCGTCACGCTAGCCCGCGCGCAGCGCCGTCCCCCGGGGCCGTCCCGCTCAGCGGTCGGGCGATTGCGGCACCGAGCTGGTGACCTCGATCAGGTGGCCGTCTGGATCGCGGACCTTGCCGATGGTGTGTCCGCCGAAGCGGGTGAACATGGTGGCGGGCATCTCCTCGGTGCCCCCGTGCGCGCAGGCCGCGGCCAGCAGCCCGGCCACATCCGCGGTGTTGAGCACCAGCTTCACGAACATCGTGCCGTGATCGACCAGGGCGGCTTCGCCGTGCGGTGCGATGAGCTCGACACCCGCCCTCCCGGCCCGCAGGATCACCGCGTCGAATGTGTCGGTGGAGAACGCGTTCTCCTCGGCGAAACCGCAGCCCGCAGTGTAGAACTCGGTGGATCGGGCCAGGTCGGTGACCCGGATCGCGGTGAGGGAGAGGATGACCGGCGCCGTCGGCGTACCACTCATCGGGTCTGCGACCCGCCGTTGAAGTCGAGCGTCTGCCCGGTCATGCCGCCTGCCTCGTTCGACGCCAGGTACGCGCAGAACGCGCCGACCTCGATCGGATCACCCAGCCGTCCGATCGGAATGCCCGCGACGAGCCGCTCGATCTGCTCCGGCGGCATCTTGTGCGCCAGGTTGGCCTGCAGACCGAGGGCGACGATGTTGGCGGTCACGCCGTACTGCCCGGTCTCGGCGGCGAGGTGGCGGATGAAGCCCTCTACGCCGCTCTTGCCGGTGGCGTACATCGACACGTTGATGTTCTGCCCGGTGCGCGCAGAACCCGACGAGATCTGCACGACCCGACCCCATCCGTTGTCGCACATCCCGTCGATTACCGCCTTGATGCAGTTCAGCGCGCCGTAGATGTTGAGGTCGATCGACGGCGGCCACTGCTCGGGAGTCAGTTCCCGGAACGGCTTGGTGACCCGGTCCTCGGCGACACCCGCGTTGTTCACCAGGATGTCCACGTGATGGCCGAGTTCCGCCTCGGCGGAACGGACGGCGTCCACCGTCGCCTGGTAGTCCGTGACGTCGAAGGCCCGGGCGATGGCCTTGTTGCCCTCGGCGACGATGGACTCGGCCACTCGCTCCGCGCGATCGGCGAACAGATCGTTCACCACGACCGTGGCACCCTGGCGCGCGAGCACCGTCGCGATTCCCTCCCCCACGCTCTGACCCGCGCCCGTGACCAGGGCAATTCGTCCGTCCAACTCGAACACGAGTTCACCTTTCCATCGATGTGCCACCGAATCGCAGGGGTGGCGTCCTGCCTCAGCCACTCTCCGAGGCCGGTGACCGAATTGTCAATCATTATTGGATTTTATTTTGGATCCAATCTGTTACGGTGCCCTCATGATGCCCGATGAATCGGTCGATGCCCCGTCCGAGCCGCCGGTCCTGAGCGACTTCGCGGACGGTGTCGCGCAGCTGACCCTGAACAACCCCCGCCGCAAGAACGCGATCAGCCTCGAGATGGCCGCGCTCATCGATGATTTCTGTGCCCGGGTGGAGAGTGACCCCGGCATCGGCGCGGTCGTGGTCCGCGCCGCCGGCGCGTACTTCTGCAGCGGCGCCGACACCAGGGATCTGGCCACCTCCTCGGCCGATCCGGCCTCGCCGGAGGCGGTGAGCCGCACCTCCGCGGTCTACGGCTCTTTCGTCCGGGTGGGCATGCTGCCTGTTCCGACCATCTCACGGGTGGTCGGCGGAGCGGTCGGGGCCGGGCTCAACCTCGCCCTGGCCACCGACCTCATGGTGGTCACCCCGGAGTCGCGGCTGGAGAGCGGGTTCCTGGCTCGCCGGATTCATCCCGGCGGCGGGCACTTGGCCCTGCTCGGCCGCGCCGTCGGCTGGTCCAGCACCATCGCGCTGGCCGCCTGCGGCCTGTCGCTGACCGGTACCGAGGCGGTCGCCCGCGGGCTGGCCCACCTCTCCGTCGACGAGCCCGAACTGGATGCGCGCATCGCCGAGTTGACCGCACCGGCTGCCGCCGATCCCGAGCTCACCCGCCGGATCATGAACAGCGCCCGGCTCGAGCTCGGCCCGCCCGCCGTGAGCTGGTCCTCGGCGCTGGAGATCGAGCGCGGCGTGCAGATGTGGTCGATGTCGCGCAAGGGCGAAGGCTCCTGGTCGTCGCGGGGGCCGGGCCGATGACCGCCCTCGCCACCGCGCCCCTTGCGGACGACCCCGCCCTGCGGCGGGTCCGCGACGAGGTACGCGCCTTCCTGCGCGCCGAACTCGATGGGGGTGCCTTCTCCCCCGCGCCGGACAACTGGATGAGCGGCTTCGACCCGGCCTTCAGCGCCCGGCTGGGAGCCTGCGGCTGGTTGGGCATGACGCTACCGCGGCAGTACGGCGGGCACGAGCGGCCGCTGGCCGAACGCTTCGTGGTCACCGAGGAATTGCTCGCCCACGGCGCGCCGGTGGCCGCGCACTGGGTGGCCGACCGCCAGATGGCGCCGGGCATACTTGCCAACGGAACCGAGGAACAGAAGCAGCGCTACCTGCCCGGTATTGCCGCGGGCGAGCTGTTCTTCGCCATCGGGATGAGCGAGCCCGACGCCGGCTCCGACCTCGCGGCGGTGCGCACCAGGGCAGTCGAGCAGCCCGGCGGCTCGTGGACGATCAGCGGCACCAAGGTCTGGACCACCGGCGCGCACGTGGCGCACGCGATGGTCCTGCTGGCCCGCACCGAGGGCACCCCGGCCGACCGGCACAGGGGGCTCTCCCAGTTCCTGGTCGACCTGGATCACCCCGGTATCGAGGTGCGCCCGCTGCGCAGCATCGATGGCGGCGCGCACTTCAACGAGGTCGTCTTCCACGACGCCCATGTCGGCGCGGATGCCCTGCTGGGCCGGCGCGACGAGGGCTGGGCCCAGGTGATGAGCGAACTCGCCTTCGAGCGCTCCGGCCCGGAGCGCTACCTGTCGACCATGCCGCTGCTGCGTGCCTGGGCGGCCGAACTGCGCCGCACCGGCGCCGGCGAGCAGCAGCGGGTCACTCTCGGTGAGCTGACCGCGCGCGCCTGGTCGCTGCGCAGGATGTCGCTCGCGGTCACCACCGAACTCGCCGCAGGCCGCAAGCCCGATGTGCTCGCGGCGATGGTGAAGGATCTCGGCTCCACCTTCGAAGGAGACGTGGTCGAGGCGATCCGCGCGTGCGCGGACATCGAGCCGCGCCGTGACGGCGGCGATCCGTTCGCCCGACTGCTCGCGACCGGAATCCTGCACATCCCGGCCTTCACCCTGCGCGGCGGCACGAACGAGATCTTGCGCGGAATCGTCGCGCGCGGAATGGGTTTGCGATGACGAGATGGAACACCGAACTGCTCGAGGCGGTGGCCGCGATGGCCGCACGCGTCGGGATCGATGCCACCACCCCGGCTGCCGGAGCCGATGGTCCGCTCTGGGCCGCGCTCACCGAGGCGGGCTTCACCGAGATCGGGATCCCGGAGGAGCAGAGCGGCAGCGGCGGCACCGCTTCCGACGCGCTGTCGGTGGTGCACGCCGTCACCGCGCAAGGCGCTCTCACGATGCTGATCGAGCACACCGCGCTGGCGAGCCGCCTCGTCGCCGAGTGCACCGGCAGTCCCGCCCATGGGCCCGCCACCCTGGCCATCGCCGGCGACGGCTGCACCACGCGCGACACCGCCGAAGGGACCGTGCTCGACGGCACCGTCACCGGCGTCGTTCACGGTTCCGACGCCGACGTGCTCGTAGTGCTGCTACCCGCGTCGGCCGCGGGCGAGCGGCCCACGGTCGCCGTCGTCGCCGCCGATGCCCCCGGTATCTCGGTGGAGCGCGGCAGCGACCTGCTCGGCGCCGCGCTCGACGACTTCCACTTCGAGGCCACCCCGGCCCGACTGCACGAATCCCCCCTTGATGCAATGGAACTGGAGGAGCGCGGGGCGCTCGCCTACGCGGTGGCGTTGACCGCCGCCGCCGGCGCCGTCCGGGACCGGACGCTGCGCTACGCCACCGAGCGGGTCCAGTTCGGCCGCCCGCTCGCCAAGTTCCAGGCCATCCAGCAGCGCCTCGCCGGGCTCGCCGCGCTGACCGCGCTGATGGAGACGGCGACCGAGGCAGCTACCGCCGCCGACGACGCGACCAGGCGCACCGCGATCGCGGCCGCCAAGGTGGTCACCTCCGCATCCGCGCGGGAGGTGGCCGCGGCAGGCCACCAGATCCACGGCGCCATCGGCTTCACCTCCGAGCACAGCCTCGGCCGCTTCACCACCGCACTGTGGAGCTGGCGGGACCGCTACGGCTCGGAGCGGTACTGGTCCGAAGTCCTGGCCGGGCAGATCCTCGACGAAGGCGCCGACCCATGGGATCTGATCACCGGCGCGTGTCTCAACGAACATGATGCCGCAGAAGGGATTTCACGATGAGTATCACCACCACCGAGGAGACGGGCGTGAACGGCCGTGCCGCCTGGCGCGCCGCCGACACCGCGACCGACAACGGCGTGCTGAGCGGGGTGCGCGTACTGGATCTGAGCCGGGTGCTGGCCGGCCCGTACACCGCGCAAATGCTGGCCGACCAGGGCGCCGAAGTCATCAAGGTAGAGGGGCCCGGCGGTGACGAGACCCGCGGCTGGGGCCCGCCTTTCGTGGACGAGGGCGCCAGCAGCGCCTATTACGCCAGCCTGAACCACAGCAAGGACAACATCGGCCTCGACCTGCGCACCGACGAGGGCCGCGAGATCCTCGCGCACCTGCTCGCCGGTGCCGACGTCGTGATCGAAAACTTCAAGGCGGGCACCATGGCGCGCTGGGGGTTTGATTTCGAGTCGGTTCTCGCGCAGCGTCATCCGCGTCTGATCTACTGCCGCATCACCGGTTTCGGCGTGGACGGACCCATGGGCGGGCTGCCCGGCTACGACGCGGTGTTGCAGTCCTTCGGCGGCCTGATGAGCATCAACGGCTACCCGGACGGCAACCCGCTGCGGGTCGGGGTGCCGATCGTCGACATCGTCACTGCCAACCTGGCGGCCAACGGCATCCTGCTGGCACTGCTCGAACGCGAGCGCAGCGGCCGCGGCCAACTGGTCGACATGGCGCTGCTGGACTCGGTCATCTCCATCCTGTATCCGCACGCGGCCAACTGGGTCGCCAGCGGCAGAGTGCCGCAGCGGACCGGGGACTTCCATCCGACAGTGGTGCCGTACCAGGTGTTCCGCGCCGCCGACGGGGACTTCTTCGTCAGCGCGGCCAACAACCGCCAATTCCATTCGCTCGCCGCCACTCTCGGGGTGCCCGAGCTCGCCGACGACCCGCGCTTCACCGACAACGGACAGCGCCACGCGCACCGCGAGGAACTCGTCGCGATCCTGGCCGAGCGGATCGCTCCATGGCCGCGTGCCGAGCTGGCGCTGCGGCTCGAGCAGGTCGGCGTGGCCGCCGCACCGGTGAACACGGTGGACGAGGCATTGCAGGCCGAGCAGACGCGTCATCGCGGCCTGTTCCTGGAGACGCAGGACTACCGGGGTGTCGGGGTGCCGGTCAAGTTGAGCCGATCTCCGCACCGCACCCCCCGCCCTGCGGTGCAGCGCGGCGCCGACACCGCGGGTGTTTTGAGCGCCATGGGCTACAGCGCCGAGCGAATCGAGGCACTGCGGGCGGCTGGTATCTTCGGGGATTCGTGAGCAGGCGAACCGGCAGTACAGCAGCGACGGAGGGCGGGCGCGACGTCGGCCGGGCCACCGGACGGGTGGTCGAAGAGATCGAACGGCTGATCGTGAGCGGTGAGTTGCTGCCCGGTCAGCCGATCCGGCAGGTGCTGATGGCCGAACGCCTCGGCGTCAGCAGGCTGCCGATCCGGGAGGCCTTGCGTCACCTCACCGCCGAGGGCTTGGTCGAGCACGAGCACAATGTCGGTTACACGGTGGCCAGGCTGCAGCAGAGCGATTTCGATCAGATCTACCTCATGCGGGCGGCACTGGAGCCGGAAGTGCTGCGCTCGCTGCCGCCGTTCCCCGATGACGCCGTCGCCGAGGTCGCCCGCGTCGGCGACCTGGTGGTCGAGGCCGCCGAGCAGGGTGACGTACTCGCCATGCGGTTGCACAACCACACCTTCCACTTCCTGATCTTCGAGCGGTCACCGCTGAATCTGGTGGTCGCCGAAGTGCGCAGGTTGTGGACGCTCGCCATGCCCTACCACGCCGCCTACCTCTACGACCCGGCCGCCCGCGCACGCGTGGTGGCCGAACACGACCAGATGATCGAAGCGCTCGCCTGCCACGACCACGAACGACTTGTCGCATTGATGAACGAGCACCGTCGCGGCGGGGAGACGAGCACCGGGATCATGCTGCGCGCCACGCGAACGGCCGCGGCTCACCCGGCCGATCCCGCCGATCCCGAGGAGTAGACCGTGACCGTTCCGACCGGGCACCCGCCCTACCGTTTCGCCTGGGATCCCGACGTCGCCGCGCTCGTCGCGCGGATCGAGAGCAGCGGGACCGGCTCGCTGCGAGCCGGCGGGGTGGAGGCCGCACGCCGGACGTTGGAGTCGATCGTTCGCCCGACCGGCCCGGCGATGTCGAGTGTGCGCGACGCATCGCTCGACGGCCCGCACGGCCGCATCCCGCTGCGCGTCTATCGACCGTACGCCGCCCCGGAGACCGACGCCTCCGCACTGGTGTGGTTCCACGGCGGCGGCATGATCATGGGCTCGCTGCAGTCGTTCGACCGGCTCGCTCGCGACGTCGCCCAGGCCACCGGCGCGGTCGTGTTCAACGTCGAGTACCGGCTCGCCCCCGAGTACCGCTACCCCGTCGCCAACGACGAGGCGTACGCGGCGCTGTGCTGGGTGTCCGAGAACGCCGCGCAGTGGGGCGTCGGGACGACCCGGATCGGGGTCGGTGGCGACAGCGCCGGCGGCGGCCTGGCGGCGGCTACCGCCCTGCGCGGCCGCGATTCGGTCGGGCCACGCATCGCCCAGCAGGTGCTGTTCTACCCCGGTATCGAACGGCGCACCAACCGCCCGTCGATGCGGGAATTCGGCGACTCCCCCTTCCTGACTGCCTCGGACATCGACTGGATGAAGAGCCTCTACCTCGGCGAGGACTCCTCCACCGACGACGCGTACGGCGTTCCGGCGCTGGCGACTTCGTTCGCGGACCTGCCCCCGGCGATCATCGCCGTCGGCTACGGCGATCCGCTGCGCGACGCCGTCGAGGCCTATGGCGACCGGCTCCGCGAGGCGGGCGTGCCCACAGCGCAGCTGCGCTACCCGGGAGTGGGGCACGGCTTCGCTATGCAGACCGCGAACAGCGCCCGGGCCCGCGCGGCGATGGCCGAGGTCGGCGCGCTGGCCGCGGCCCGGTTCGCCCAGATGTAGGCCCGCAGACGAGACGGAGCTGGCCCCGGAGCGATGCTCCGAGGCCCGCTCTCCTCCTTCGCGAGCCACAGGTCAGCCACGCACCGGCGCCAGCAGTTTCTTGAGCGGGACGCTGGTGTCCGACAACACATCCGGTCCGGGCCGGTGGCCCCGGCCCAGCGCCGAGCGCAGCGCCACGAAATCCGCCGGGGAGTTCAAGCACTCGGCGGCGACCAGGGCGTCACCGGCGAAGTACAGCGCGACCCGGCGGCGCGGGCGCTCCGGGTCCACCCGCACCAGCATGGAGGTATGCCCTCCGATGAGACCAGTGATCTGCAACTTTTGATCACCCTGATCGGACCAGAACCAGGGAGCCGGCCGGGCCGGGACGGGACGGCCCAGCAACACCGCGGCGGCGGTGTTCGCCTGCTCGACCGCATTGTCCACCGACTCGAGCCGATAGCGGCTGCCCGTGCCGGAGACATGGGTGGTGCAATCGCCGACAGCCAGGGTCCACCCGTCGGAAGCCTGGCACCACTCGTCGACGACGACGCCGCCGTCGCACTCCAGCCCCAGCTGTTCGGCCAGCTCGGTGCGCGCCTGCGCACCGATGCCCACCAGTACCGTCGCCGCCGGGATCTCCCGGCCGTCGTCGAGCCGCACCGCGCGAATCCCGTTGTCACCGTGCAGAATCTCGGCCGGAGCCGCACCGAGCACGACCTCAGTCGACATCGCCCGGTGCGCGGCGAGCAGGGTGCTCGCCGTATCCGGCCCGACAGCGCGGGCGAGCAGCCGCTCGCCCGCCTCGATCACGGTCACCTCGGCCCCGAGAGCGCGCGCGGTAGCGGCGACCTCGAGCCCCACGAATCCGCCGCCGACGACGACGATCGGACCCGCCTGCACCCGGTCGGCGAGCGACCGGGCGTGGTCCAAGTCGCGCAGCACCAGCACGCCGGGATGGTCCGCGCCCGGCAATGTCAGCCGCCGCGCCCGGGCTCCCGTCGCCAGCACCAGGCGGTCGAACCGCCGGGCCTGCCGCTCGCCGTCCCGGGAGAACCGCACCTCGACCCCTTCCGGCATGCGCTCGAGGTGCTCGACCCGCGCGCCGGTGATCAACTCGATCTTCTGGTCCGCGTAGTGCGCGGGGTCGCGCAACAGCACCGAATCGCTGCTCGCCTCACCCTTCAGCCACGCCTTGGACAGCGGGGGCCGCTGGTAGGGCAGGTGAGGCTCGTGCGAGATCAGCGTGATATCCCCGGTGTAGCCCTCGGTGCGGAGGCGGTCGGCGAGCTGCACCCCGGCGTGCGAGGCGCCGACGACCACCACGCTGTGCGGCACCGGCGATTCCGCACCGGAGGTGTCCTGTGCTCCGGTCATCGATCAGACCTGCTCGTCGGGGATCGTCACGTGCAGATCGATCCCATCCGACAGGGCCAGTTGGCAGGACAGGCGTGAGTTGTCCTCCCGGTCCGAGGCGGTGCAGTCCAGCATGTCCTCCTCGTCCTCGCTGGGATCGGGGAAGTGCGCCAGCTCGCTGCGGTCCAGGTAGACATGGCAGGTGGCGCACGACAGTGTGCCACCGCATTGGCCGACGATGCCGTTCACGCCGTTCTTCACAGCGGTCGACATGACCGAATCACCAGCGGCGCCGTCGACGATCTTCAGCACGCCGTCGGGCTGGGTGTAGAACACTTTCGGCATCGCTGCTCCTACCAGCTGACCGGCAGATCGACGATCGGCTGGGTCAAATTGTCCATGTCAACGACGGCGTCGCCCTCCAACTTCAGCCCTGGCAGGCGCTTGAACAGCTCGGCCAGGCCGACCTGCATCTCCATCCGAGCCAGCGGCGCGCCCAGGCAGTGGTGCAGGCCGTAACTCAGCGTCAGGTGCGGATTGTTGCTACGCCGGATGTCGAAGACTTCATCACGTTCGAGGGCCACCCCGTCGTGATTGGCGCCGGCGGGATCGACGAGCACGGCTTCGCCCCGAGCGATCAGCTGACCGTCCAGTTCGATGTCCTCGGTGGCGACGAACGGGACGAGCGCGCCGGAACCGGTGACGGTGTCGCCCAGCGCCATTCGCCCGTGCCGGAGGATCTCCTCGACCGCGGTCGGCGCCACGCCGTCCGGGTCCTCCAGGAACAGTTCGAGCTGATCGCGGTTGCGCAGCAGCGACAGCACACCGGCGCAGATGAAGTTCGCGGTGTTGTCGAAGCCGCCGATGATGAGCACCAGCGCGATCGGCAGGATCTCTGCGTCGGTGAGGCTGTCGTCCTTGTCGCGGGCGTTGGCCAAGTCGCTGAGCAGGTCCTCGCGCGGGTTCTTCCGGCGTTCCTCGATCAGCCCCATCATGTACACGACCAGCTCGGTCATGTTCGCGACGATCTCTTCCTCGGGCATGTTCGCCACGGCGAGGGTCGAGGAGCTCCACTTCTGGAACTTGGGCCGGTCCTCCGGCGGCACACCGAGCAGGTTGGCCAGCATCTGGATCGGCAGCGCCACCGCGTAATCGTGCACCAGGTTGGTGGGCGCCCCCTTCGCGATCATGTCGTCGATCAGATGGTTGGCGAACTCCACCGCCGAATCCCGCATGGTCTTCACCCGCTTCGGCGAGATCGAGCGCTGCACCAGCTTGCGTAACTTGGTGTGATGCGGCGGATCCTCGAACTGCAGCGTGGTCCGCAGAAAGTCCGGAAACTCCACGAAGTACGGGGTGACGCGCTGCCCGGTGCGGAAGGGCTCACGCACGAAGCGAGGATCGCTCAGCATCTGCCGCGCCGCGGCGTTGCGGTGGATGATCCAGGCGTCGCCGCCGAACGGCATCGTCATCTTCGTCATCGGACGATCCGCGGCGATAGCGTGGTACCGAGCGGACGCTTCTTCGGGAGTGACCTCGCCGAAGGGGTATTCGATGCCGGCCGCTGACTCGGTTGTACTCATGTGATGGCTCTCCAGGGGAACGTCGGGACTCAGGAGACCGGCAGCTGGGCCGGGGCGACGACCTGCGGCACGGCCTGCGGCGTGATCGCCATGATCTGCTCGAACTGCTCGGCCACGGTCTCGACGGTGAGCGCGGGATCGTGGATGCCGATGGTGTTGACCAGGGCCAGCCGGTTCACGATGCCGCCGGCCACGTTGAACACCTCGCCGGTGACCTGGCAGTCCGGATGCACCAGGTAGGCCACGACCGGGGCGATGTGCTCGGGCAGCATCGCCGTGCGCATGTACTCGATGATCTCGGGCGTGAGCGTGTCGGCTGCGGCCTCGAGCATCCGTGTGCTCGCGCCGGGGGCGATGGCGTTGACCTTGATGCCCGCCTCCAAGCCCTCGAGGGCCAGGTTGCGGGTCAAGCCGAACAGCGCGCCCTTGGAGCCGCCGTAGTGCGACATCCCCGGGTTACCGAGCATGGCTTGGGAGATGGTGTTGACCACCCGCGGGGCCTCGGCCTCGAGCAGGTGCGGCCAGGCCGCGCGGCACAGCCGCATCGCGCCGAAGTAGTGCACGTCCAGGTGGCGCTGGTACTCCTCGTCCGGCACCTCGCGGAACGGCGCGGCGCGGACGATGCCGGCGTTGTTGACGACGGCGTCGATCGCGCCGAACGTCGAGATCGCGGCGTCGACCAGGGCGCGGGCGCCCTCCTCGGTGGCGACGTCGGCGGCGCAGGCGACGGCCTTGCCGCCGGCGGCGGTGATCTCGGCGACCACAGCCGTGGCCGGGTTGTCATCCTCGACGCCGGAGCCGTCGGTACGCGCGCCCAGGTCGCCCACCACTACGGCCGCGCCGCGCGAGGCGAGCAGCAGCGCGTTCGCCCGCCCGATGCCACGGCCCGCGCCGGTCACGATCACGACGCGATCGCTGAAATCCAGAGTTGCCATTGTCTTTCCTCGTGTTCTCGGCTGTGTCGGTCGGATCAGGGCCGGGTGTCGCCACCGCGGTGCGCCACATCGGCGACCCAGATGCTGCCCAGGGCCTCCCGCGCCGACTTCTCGAAGTCGAATACCTCGTGGCCGACGGTCATGTAGAGCGTGTTCCGGTCCGGGCCGCCCAGCAGGCAGGCCGAGGCGATGCCGTTCTCCAGCGGCATCGGGACCGCGTCGGTGAGGCCCTGCTCGGTGAAGCGCGCGACGTAGCCGCCGCCCGGCAGCGCCGCCCACACGCCGCCGTCGGCGTCCAGCCCGATGCCGTCGGGCATGAACGGGCAGATGGCGAAATCCCGCGGGTTGGACAGGGTGCCGTCCGGGGCGCGGTCGATCACGGTGATCTTCGAGGCCATGACCTCGGCGGTGTAGACCTTGGTGCCGTCGGCGCTGACGGCGATTCCGTTGGCGCACAGGAGCGGGCCGACCTTCTCCGGAGTGCCGACGGACCCGTCCGGCTCCACCACGATCAGCGGCGACGGCTTCGGCTCCTCGCCCTTGAAGATGTCGAAGCCGAGCTGCGTGATGTAGGCGCGGCCGTCGGTGTCGACGACCATGTCGTTGGCGGCGGCCGAACAGTACTGCGAGATGTCGGTGTACACCGACAGGTCGCCGGGCCCGCCGCCACCGTGCACCAGGACCAGCTTCTCGTGCATGGACACCACGATCAGGCGGCCATCGGGCAGCCAGCCGAACCCACCCAGCACGATCGGGACGTCGGTGTCCGCGGCGCGGCCGGTCGCGTCGACGACAACGGCGGCGTTGCCGTCGGCGTCGAGCGTCTTGAGGGTTCCGGTGTACATGTCGGAGAACCAGAAGGTGCCCTGGTGCCACCGCGGGCACTCCGGCCAGGAGTATCCGGTCGAGACCTTGCGGGCCTCGAATGTCGTGGCGCCGGCGGCGGTGACGGCGGCAGCGACGGTGTCGGCGGGATTGGTCATGGTCTGGCCTTCCGGGAAACGGTGACCTCTGTCGGCTCCGCCTGCGGCGGGAACCGGGGTGTCCGAGCGTGGGAATCACGCGTGAACTGGGTCACAAGGACGTGGCATGTCAGGACGATAGGGCCCGGCTCATGCAGCGGAGGGCCAGCTCCCATTCAGCGGGAGCCGAGCCTCGTCCCTCTCCGGGCGCCGGGGCCGGGCCGCGACGTCCGCATCCCACGGAACGGAACTTGGCGCACCGCACGCGCGCGGCGTCTGCTCCCCTGGGTCGGACAGACGGCCACGCGCGCCGTCGGGAAAGGAAACCCGATGCCCTCCGTCGAGCAGATCACCGCCGCGGTCACCGAGTACGCGAAGCGGATCAGTACCGGCACCTCCGCCGAGATCGCCGCGCTCTACGCCGAGGACGCCACCGTCCAGGATCCGGTCGGCGGCGAGGTCCGCGTGGGCCGCGCGGCCATCGCCGCCTTCTACAGCGGCCTCGATGGCGTCAACTCCGCCATGGAGGTACTGACACTGCGGGTGGCCGGAGACACCGCCGGCTTCCACTTCCGGGTGACCACGACCCTGCCGGATCGGCTGATCACCGTGGAGCCGATCGACGTCATGACCTTTGACGAGCAGGGACAGATCACCAGCATGTGCGCCATCTGGAATCCCGCGGACGTGGTGACGAGCTGAAGAGGCCGCCCAGCGCGTCGTTCGGCGGCCGGGCGGCCCGCGGTGCGGGGTTCAGCGGCGCGCCGCTGGCGGGACGAGCGCGGCCCCGAGATCGGCACACAACCGCTCGGAGGCCTGGGGGCACGCACCCCGAGTAGCGTGTTCAGCGAGATCGCCGCGGCCTCGGGTGCCTCGCCAACGATCGAATCCCGGGCAAGTGCTCCGCGAACACCTCGCTGACCGCCCGCCGGACCGGCCCCGGTCGTCGGCGAGCGTCTGCAGCGGCGTCTTCATAGCGTCTCCGGCCGCCGCGGCGAGAACCGACATCGGGTACTCCCAGTGGTGCTCCCCGTGCCGACTGGTCAGTATCCGGGCATCCGGGTCGGCGGGCAGCGCGACGGTCGCCTCCGCCCCGGGCGACCTCAACCGCCATCTGGCAGGCCGGCCAGCCACGATCCAGCACGCCGCGTGCGTCGTAGAGGAACGCAGCTATCAGGCGCGAAGGTGCGCAGATCGCCGGTCAGCCAAGGCATCGTCGCGCTGCGAACAGTCTGGAGGCACGCCGACGAAGTTGCCGCGCATCGACCAGAGGCCCGTTCGAGTGCAGCTGGTGCCACCACTCGTGGCTGATGTCCAGCCACCCCGTGCGCGGCGCATGCCGCTGTGCACGACTAACGACCGAGTGCCCTGGCGCGAGCCCCCGGCCAGCCGTCGATCTCGACGTAGCGGAAGCCGTGGAAGGTAAACGCTGCCCCAGCTCTCGGGGCCGCCACCGCGCAGCCTGTAGCGGTCGGTGAGCGCGGCGCGCAGCGTGGCGTGGTCGCTCTCTGCGTGCGCAGCAACCCCGCGTGGCGGAGGGGCACCATGGCGCCTGCCGGTCCGTCGCCGGCGATCCGGACTCAGCCGCTGAGGATGCGCCCGAAATCCACCACGTGGCGGCCGCCGGGCCGCTGCGCCACCGAAGGTCCTCGATCCAGCGGATAGGCGGCGCGCTCCGCTCGACGAGAACATCGCGGTCGCAGCGGATTCGCGGACCGGCTGCCAGCCGGTGGCGTCTAATCCCGGCTCGTACCATCCGCGCGGCTCGCGCCACGCATCGACGGTCTCGCCGTCGTAGCGGCTGTGGGCCGGGACAGCCGCCGTCGCCGCGGTGAATTCCGGGCGCGCGGCGATGCTTTCGGTGTGGTCGCCGTGATCGCGGTCCAGTTTCGGTCCCGGGCCCGCTCCTGCCCGGGCCGGGGCCAGACCACGGCACCGACCAGCACGGCCAGGGGCAGGCCGATCGCGATTCCGAATCCTGCGGCGAGTTGCGCCTCGTTCAGCATGTCGTCTCCGTGCTGGCCTGGGGCGGGCCTGGCCGGTCAGGACTCTGCGGCGGCGCGGCCGGCCCGGCGGCCGTAGAAACTGCCGTCACCGAGCGAGGCGCCGCTGACGTAGCCGCCCGCGCAGATCCCCGAGGTGCAGCGGCCGGCGGCGAACAGTCCTGGTATCGGTTCGCCGGACACGTGCAGGACCCGGGAATCCAGATCTGTCCGCAGCCCACCGAGAGTGAAGCCGCCGGTGCGGTTGCGCAGGTCGTAGGCAGCCAGCGGGGCGCCGACCGGCTTGACCCACTGCGGCTTCTTGCCCAGGAGCGGATCGGTGCCCGCCGCGGCGTGCCGGTTGTACACCTCGATCGTCGCCTGCAGCACTCCCGCCGGGAAACCGATCTCCGATTCCAGCTCCTCGACCGATTCCGCGACCCAGGTGGGCGGCTGGGCGCGCATGGCCGCGCTGGAGGAGACCGTGCCGTTCGCTTCTTCCAGCGCGGCTTCGTCGATGATCAGGTACGCCTCGTTGTGCTGGCGGATCAGCGTCGACTGGCCGATGTGGCTGGGGTAGGAGTCCTCGGGGATGTAGCGCTGCCCACGACCGTTGACGAGAATGCCGCGCGCGATGACCTGCGGATCGGCGAAGATCGCGACCTCGATCGCGTCCATGTGCGCGAGCTGGGCGCCGAGGGCCTGCGCGACCAGGATGCCGATGCCGTCGTGCTCCTCGACGGCGGCCGCGGGCCGGTTGATCAGCAGCGGCGTGAAGGCCTCGACCATCTGCTGGTTGTAAGCGAAGCTGCCGGTGGCCAGCACCACGCCCCGCCGGGCGCGGATGGTGACCTGCTTGCCGTAGCGCTTCGCGACGACACCGGTGACGCGGCCTGCCTCGTCGACGATCAGGCGCTGCAACCGCAGGTCGTACTCGGCCCGCACGCCGAGCGACTCCGCTGTGTCGGTGAGCGGCTTCATCAACATGTAGCCACCGCCCTTCTCGCCGGTGTGCTTGTCGGCCATCCGCGGCAGGTGACCGCGCGGCGCGGGGGTGGCGATCGTGTTGTAGGGGGCGGCGTTCTCGCCGCCGGAAAACATCAGGCCCTGGTCGGCGGGCGGCTCCCAGCCCGGTTCGCCCCAGAACTCCTCCTTGAACGGCACCCCCTGGGCGACGAGCCAGTCGAAGTGCTCCACGCTGCCCTGGCAGTAGTCGCGGATCTTGGCCGCGTCGACACCGGGCCCGAGGGCCGCGGTCAGGAACTTCTCCATGTTCCCGGGGCTGTCCTCGAAGCCGAGGGCTTTCTGCAAGGCGGTGCCACCCCCGAGGTAGATGAAACCGCCCGACAGCGCCGCGGCGCCGCCCCACCCACCGGTGCGTTCGACCACCAGGACGTCCGCGCCTGCCCGGGCCGCTTCGATCGCCGCGCTGGCGCCCGCGACGCCGTAGCCGACGACGACCACGTCGGACTCGTGATCCCACTCGGCGATCGCGGACATCCGCTCGGGATGGACACTCCCGACATTCGACATCAATAACTCTCCTGTTCGATGGCGCCGACCGGCGATCGAGGCCGCGGCGCTGGGCATGAACGGACCGGCGAGCCGGTTCGACAGCCGGAACCGGCGGCTCGATCGGGCCTCAGCATCGTCGGCGCGCACGCGCAGGACGCGCCGACGTCCCACTCAGCGAGAGGGAATCCCCGCCAGGCCGGCCCGGGCCGCGGCGAGGATGACGGGGGCGAACGCGGGCAGACAGATCAGCAGATCGGGCAGGTAGGGATCGGGCTGGTTGTAGCGCAACGCGGACCCGTCCAGCCGGGAGACGTGCAGGCCCGCGGCGGCGGCGACCGCCACCGGCGCGCAGGAGTCCCACTCGTACTGTCCGCCCGAGTGCAGGTAGGCGTCGACGTCGCCGCGCACCACGGCCATCGCTTTGGCGCCCGCCGAGCCCATCGGCACGGTGGTCGCCGACAGTGCGGCCGCGACGCCTCGCACCAGGTCGGAGGGGCGGCTGCGGGACAGCGCCAAGCGCAGCGGCCCCGACGATCGCACAGGCAGCGGCGGCGGCGCGCCGGTGTGCAAGACCAGCCCGTCCCCGGGCAACGCCACCGCACCGGCCACCGGGACGTGATCGACGGCGAGCGCGACGTGTACCGCCCAGTCCGCGCGCGGTGGTTCCCCGTACTCCCTGGTGCCATCGAGGGGATCGATGATCCAGACGCGGCGTCGGTCCAGGCGGGCGCGGTCATCCGGGCTCTCCTCCGACAGGATCGCGTCTTCGGGGCGCAGCCGGCGCAACTGCTCGAGCAGGACCTGGTTGCCGTGCCGGTCGCCGGCAGCGCCGCCCTGTTCGCGCATCGCGAGCAGGGCCCGGCCGGCGCGCTCCGCTGCCGCTGCGGCCACCGCGTGGTCGTCCATCACGCCTCCCGCCGAACGACGGGGTCGAGCTTGCCCGCCGCCCGCAGCCGCGCCACGACCTGCTCGGCGAGCGCTTCGGGGGCGAGGGCTCCGCTGGAGTCGAGCCGCAGCTCGGGCGCTTCCGGCACCTCGTAGGGCGAGTCGATGCCGGTGAAGTTGGTCAGCTCGCCGCGGCGGGCCTTGGCGTAGAGGCCCTTGCTGTCGCGGGACTCGGCGACCTCGAGTGGGGCGTCGACGTGCACCTCGAAGAAGTCGCCCGCGCCGATACGTTCGCGAGCCAGTTCCCGCTCGGCGCGGAACGGTGCGATGAACGAGGTGAGCACGATGAGCCCGGCGTCGGCGAACAGCCGGGCGACCTCCACCACCCGGCGGATGTTCTCGACCCGGTCGGCGTCGGTGAATCCGAGATCGGCGTTGAGCCCGTGCCGCACGTTGTCCCCGTCCAGCAGGTAGGTGTGGAAACCCTCCTCGTGCAGGCGCTTCTCCACAAGGTTGGCGATCGTCGACTTGCCCGCGCCGGACAGGCCGGTGAACCAGACGACCGCGGGCTGCTGCCCCTTGGCCTGCGCGCGCACCTGCTTGTCGATGTCGACGTGCTGCCAGTGGATATTGCCCGCGCGGCGCAGCGCGAACTTCAGCATCCCCGCCGCGACCGTGTCCCGGGTGAGCCGGTCGATGAGGATGAAGCCGCCCATATCCCGGTTCGCCGCGTACTGGTCGAACGGGATCCGCCGATCCAGATGCAGGTCGCAGACGCCGATCTCGTTGAGCCCGAGGGAACGGGCCGCGGTGTGCTCGAGGGTGTTGACGTTGATCGTGTACTTCGGCCGGGCCACCTGCGCGACGGCACCGCTGGTGGCCAGCTTGAGTTCGTAGGTGCGGCCGGGCAGCATCGGCTGCTCGCTCATCCATACCAGGTGCGCTTCGAACTGGTCGGCGACCTCGGGGGGCTGATCCGCGGCGGCGAGGACGTCACCGCGGCTGACGTCGATCTCGTCGCCGAGGACGATTGTGACGGACTGACCGGCGACTGCGCGGGATAGGTCGCCGTCCGCGGTGACCACCCGCGCGACGGTGCTGTCCCGGCCCGAGGGCAGGACCCGGACCCGGTCACCGGGGCGGACCGAACCGCCGACGATCTGCCCGCTGTAGCCGCGGAAGTCGAGATCGGGGCGGTTCACCCACTGGACCGGCAGGCGGAAGGCGTCGCTGTCGCCGTCGTCGCCGATCGGGAGCGACTCGAGATGCCCGACCAGCGTGGGTCCGGTGTACCAGGGCGTTTCGGCGCTGTTCTGGGTGATGTTGTCGCCCCGCAGCGCCGAGATCGGGATACAGGTGATCTCGGTCAGGCCGATGCCGGCCGCGAACTCCCGGTACTCGGACTCGATCTTGTCGAACCGCTCCCGGGAGTAGCCGACCAGGTCGAGCTTGTTCACCGCCAGCACGATATGCCGGATGCCGAGCAGCGACACCAGGAAGCTGTGGCGGCGGGTCTGGGTCAGCAGCCCCTTGCGGGCATCGACCAGGATCACCGCCGCGTCGGCGGTGGAGGCGCCGGTGACCATGTTGCGGGTGTACTGCTCGTGACCGGGTGTGTCGGCGACGATGAACTTCCGCTTCTCGGTGGAGAAGAACCGGTAGGCGACGTCGATGGTGATGCCCTGCTCGCGCTCGGCGGCCAGCCCGTCGACCAGCAGCGCGAAATCCAGTTCCCCGTTCTGCGTCCCGACGGTGCGGGAGTCCTGTTCGAGCTGAGCGAGGTGGTCGGAGAAGACGAGCTTGCTGTCGTAGAGCAGCCGACCGATCAGCGTGGACTTACCGTCGTCGACACTGCCGCAGGTCAGGAAGCGCAGCAGCGACTTGCGCTCGTGTCTGCGCAGGTATTCCTCGATGTCGGTCGAGATGAGGTCGTCGGTGGTGTGCGCCATCAGAAGTAGCCCTCCTGCTTCTTCTTCTCCATCGACGCCGAGCCGTCGTGGTCGATCATGCGGCCTTGTCGCTCGGAGCTGGTGGTCAGCAGCATCTCCTGGACGACGGCGGGCAGGGTGGTGGCCGTGCTCGGGATGGCGCCGCTGAGCGGGTAGCAGCCCAGGGTGCGGAAGCGCACCATCCGCTGCTGCGGGTGCTCACCCGGCGCGAGCGGCATCCGGTCGTCGTCGACCATGATCAGCGTGCCGTCGCGTTCCACCACCGGTCTCGGCGCGGCGAAGTACAGCGGGACGAGCGGGATCTGCTCGCGGTGGATGTATTGCCAGATGTCGAGCTCGGTCCAGTTCGACAGCGGGAACACCCGCACGCTCTCCCCGGGCCGCTTGCTCGCGTTGTAGAGCCGCCACAGCTCCGGTCGCTGCCGCTTGGGGTCCCAGCGGTGCCGGTCGGATCGGATCGAGAACACGCGTTCCTTGGCGCGGGACTTCTCCTCGTCGCGGCGGGCGCCGCCGAAGGCGAGATCGAAGCCGTGTTCGTCAAGGGCCTGCTTGAGGCCTTCGGTCTTCCACATCTGGGTGTGCAGCGCCGAGCCGTGGTCGAAGGGATTGATGCCCTGCGCCACGCAGTCGGGGTTGCGGTGCACGATCAGGTCCAAATCGGGTTCGGCGGCCACCGCCTCGCGGAAGGCGTACATGGCCTGGAACTTCCAGGTGGTGTCGACGTGCAGCAGCGGGAACGGCAGCCGCGAGGGCCGGAACGCCTTGCGGGCCAGATGCAGCAGGACCGAGCTGTCCTTGCCGATCGAGTACAGCATCACCGGGCGCTCGCTCTCGGCGACCGCTTCACGGATGATCTGGATGCTGTCGGCCTCCAGGCGTTGCAGGTGAGTGAGCCCGGTGCCGTGCTCGTCGTCGATCAGGGTCGTCATGGTGACTCCGGTGGGTTCGAGGTTGGGGCGTCGCGCGGGGAGACCGGTGGTCAGACGCAGTCCGAGGCACCGTCGACGACGAACACCGCACCGCTGGTGTACGCGCTGTGCTCGGTGCACAGGAACGCGATGGTTGGGGCGATCTCATCGACGTCGCCGAACCGGGCGAGCGGGATGTGCGCCAGTTCGGCCGCGGCCGTCTCGGGTCGCATCGGCGCGGTCATGCGGGTCCGCACGGTTCCGGGAGCGACAGCGTTGACGCGGATGCCGTCGGGAGCCCAGGCGACCGCGAGGTTGCGGGTCAGGCTGATGATGCCCGCCTTGGCGGCGCCGTAACCGGGCACGACCGGCACCGCGCGCAGCGCCGCCATCGAGGCCAGGTTGACCACGCTGGCGCCGCCCGGGACGGTGGAGGCGGCGAGTGTCTCCCGCAGCCCGTGGGTGATCCGGAACGTGCCGGTGAGATTCAGCAGAACCGAGCGTTCGAAGCCTTCCGGCGAGCGCTCGTCGAGCCCGCCCGGGAAGTTGGCGCCCGCGTTGTTGATCACGACGTCGAGCGCGGTGATCTCGGCGACCAGCTCGGCGATCGACCGCTCGTCGGTGAGAACGAGCTGCCGGTAGCGCATTCCGGCGAGGTCGGCGTCGTACTGCTTCGCCTCCGGCCGGGTGCCGGTCACGATCACCTCGGCGCCTGCGTCTCGGAACAGCACCGCCGTGGCGTGCCCGATGCCGCTGGTGGCGCCGGTGACGAGCACGGTGGTGCCGGTGAAGTCGAACTGCACGTGGGCGGTCACGACAGGTCTCCGATCTGCTTGGTGAGCCAGGCCGACTCCCAGAAGTTGGTGCTGGCGTCGAGTAGCTGCCGGTGTGCCCGCACCAGCAGTTCCCTGCTCTCTCGGTGTCCCGGGTGCAGCCGCTCGACCGCCTCGGCGAGGTGGATGGCGTGGACGGGGCGTCCGGCGTCCAGATGCTCGCTCGCGCGGGCGAGGACGGCGTCCGCGCCGGCGAGCTCCACCAGATCGGCGGTCGCCGCGTCGGTCGGCACGTCGTAGAGCTCGGTCGTCGAGCGATGGTGGAACCACCCGGAGTAGTGCTCCCAGATGGCCCGCACGTTCCAGGAGACCTTGCCGTACCCCTCGCCCACCGCCAGCTCAGGCGGCAGGGCGATCTCACGCATGAGGGTGTGCACGTCCTTGCCGCCGTTCATGCCCGCGACGACGGCGTCGTGCACGCACTGCACAGCATCGCGCACCCTGGTCAGCTCGGTGCGGATCCGCGCGGCGCCGACGATCGGCCCGAAGTGACCGGTCAGCAGGATCTCGGGCTCGAGATCGCGCACCCTGTCGATGGAGTCGATCACCGTGAGCGCGTCGCGGTAGCGGTCGCCGCGCATCGTCACCAGATTGGGGATGTGGCCGAACAGGGCGCCGAAGGTGTTGCCGGAAAGGCAGACCCGCTCCTGCGGCAGCCACACCACCAGCGAGTCGGTGGTCTCGCCGCCGGGGGTGGACAGCAGCCGGATCGTCCGGCCGCCCACCGTGATGGTCATGCTGTCGTCGACTTCGACGTCGGCCACCGGGGTGCTCTGGCCGGGGACGTAGCCGAAGCGCTCCTGGATCGCGGCCCGGCCTGCACCGACCTTGTCGCGGAAGGCGAAGGAGCTGCGGCTGGCCCGGTAGGCGGCCAGCCGGTGGTTGTCGTCGCGCCAGGTCCGCCACTCGGCGTGCGCGACGACCACGCTGCCAGGGTCGCGCAGCAGATCCAGGCCGCCCACATGGTCGTAGTGGCCCTGGGTGAGCAGGACGTAGCGGATCGGCGAGTCGTCCACGGCGTCGAAGTTCGCCCGGTGCACCGGGGCTTCGAAGCCCATGCCGGTGTTGACCACGACCCGGCCGTCGCCGGTGGTCAGTAAATAGGCGTTGCTCAGTCCCGGTGAGCACCACACACCCGGCGCCACCTCGGTGGCCTGTTCGGCGGATGCGGCCATCATCGCGTCGGCGCCGGGCCGCTCGAGGTGGATGGGTGGGACCGATGTGAGATCGGAGCTCATATCATTCCTTCCGGTGTGCGGCGTGGCCGCGGTCAGGCGTCCTCGACGCGCACGTCGTGGGCGTCGAAGTAGAAGTCGAAGCGCGGGCGCAGCTCGGCGGCGGTGACGCCGAAGTGGCCCGGCAGGTCGTAGCGGATGCGCCCGTGCTTGCCGCGGGGGTTGCCGTCGAGATAGGCCTGGAACCTCGTCTTGGCCTCGGTGGTCAGCTCGGTCCCCGACCGCTCGTACAGCTGCTCGAGCAGCGGCATCTCGTTGCCGTTCAGGTGGTGGAAGCCGATGTCGATCCGCCGCTCGGCGGGAACCAGGTCGCGGTCGCGCACGCTGGCGGAGAGCAGCCGGTGGATCCGGTCGGTCCAGTAGCCGAGCAGCCAGTCCGGGTCGATGGCGCGGCGGCGCAACCGATCCGGATAGGCCATCATGGTGATCGTCGACTGGATCACCGCGACCGGGTCGCGGTGGGTGAAGGCGACGGTGGCATCCGGGAACGTGGCCATCAGGGGGCCGAGCTGCTCGCTGTGCTGCGGCGATTTCAACACCCAGGTCCGCGGACCACGCAGGAAGGTCAGCGCCTGCAGCACCGTGCGCATGTAGGCGTAGTGGTGCCGCTGGTCCAGTCCGAGGTAGTGGTCGCGCCAGCCCGGGGACCGGATGGACCACTCCAGGATGTAGCTGGCGCAGTCCAGATCAAGGAGTTCGACCTCCTCCTCGATCGCTTCGGGGTAGCGGTCGTGCATCGCCGCGAGCAGCGGTGAGCTCACCTGGAGTGCGTCGTGCTGCTCCTTGGCCTGCCGGTAGCGCACATCCAGCCCGTCCGAGCCCGGGCCCTGGCCGGGCAGCGGCATCGGGTCCTGGCTCTCCCAGAACGGCATCGACCGCCGACGCGGATCGGCGGCGATCAGGTTGACCAGGTGGGTGGTGCCCGAGCGCGGCATCCCGACGACGATGATCGGCTTCTCGATCGGGATCGACTCGATCTCCGGGTAGCGCTTCAGCAGATCGACCAGCGACAGCCGGTTGCGCAGCAGGCGGACGATCCGCGTGCGCAAGGTGCGCCTGGCGAGCTGGGTCAGTCCCTCGTCTTGCTCGACGGCGCCCACGTACGCGGCCAGTCGCGAGTCGAAACCATCGGCGGTGCCGAGATCGTCGGCGCGGGCCTGGGCGGCGGCCTCCTCGACCAGCCGGTCGATGCGCAGATCCACCGGATTGGCCTCGGCGTAGTCGAGGGCTCGGCGCTGAAACTCGGTGAGGCGGGGAGCGGTCAGGTCATCGAGGACTATCAGTTGGGCGGCGTCGGCCATCCAAGTGCCCTTCCTGTCTTGCCTTCGGTCGAATATTCGACTTAACATTCGAAAGTACGACGCCAATATGGCAGGTGGCCGCCCGGATCGTCAAGGGTTCCACCACTTCCGACCAGGAGGTTGCAGTGAGTTCCACCATCAAGCAGGTCCGCGTGCACGGCCCCGGCGCCATCGGCCTGGACCTGGTCGAGCTTCCGGAGTGCGGGCCGCGCGATGCCGTCGTCGAACTGCGTGCCTGCGGCATATGCGGCAGCGACCTGGGCTACATCCGGCTCGGCGGCCTCGGCGGTCCCGCCGCAGAGCCCATGCCGCTAGGCCACGAGATGGCCGGCGTAGTTTCGGTCGTCGGCGCGGAGGTGACCGGCCTGCGGCCGGGTCAGCGGGTCATCGTCCACCCGGGCCGCGACGACATCGGCCGGATCGGAAACGGTTCGCCGGAAGGTGGATTGGCCGAGGCCGTGCTCGTCCGGGACGCCGCGGCGGGTGATCGGCTGTTCCCCGTGGCCGACGACATGCCGTTCGAGATCGCCGCGCTGGCCGAGCCGCTCGCGGTCGGCATGCACGCCGTCGACCAGGCCGAGCTGTCCCCCGCGGACCCGGTGGCGGTCTTCGGCTGCGGACCGATCGGGCTTGCGGCCATCGCCACCCTGGTCGACCGCGGGCACAGCAGTGTGGTGGGCGTCGAGCTGTCGGCCACCCGCCGCCGGCTCGCCGAAGCGCTCGGCGCCACGGCCACCATCGACCCCGGGACCGAGAACGTCTGGGAGCGACTGCGGCACCTGCACGGCTCACGTCCCGGAATGACCGGCGACGCAGCCGCCACCGCGGGTTTCATCGAGGCGACGGGAGCCGCGGCCGTGCTGAGCGACATCGTCGACAACGCCGGGCGCGGCGCCCGGATCGCCGTGGTCGCGGTGCACTACGCCCCGGTGGCGGTCAATTTCCTGCGCGTCCTCACCGGGGAGCTCACCATCCGCGGCTCGATCGAGTACCCGCCCCGGTTCCGCGATGCCATCGACGTGCTCGAGCGACGCGATCTCTCGACGCTCATCACCCACCGCTTTCCCCTGGACCGCATCGAGGAGGCCATGGACACCCTGCGCCGGGACAAGGAGTGCGGCAAGATTCTCATCGAGATCAACCGCTGATGAGGACGCTCGGCGGCCGAAACGGGGCGTCGAGTATGCGACGTATAGTGCGCGCCATGACTACCGACGCCCCCGCGCACACCGACCGCCGGTCGCCGTCGCCACCGACCGACCGGGTCGTCGCCATCATGCAGCTGCTCGGGCGCACCCCGCATCGGTCCTATTCACTGGGTGAGATCGAACGCACCCTCGGTATAAGCCGGGCCACCGCGCACGCGATCCTGACCGCGCTCGTGGGCCACGACTGGATCGTGCGCGACCCCGCGAGTGGCCACTACAGCTGGGGCCCGGCTATCGCTGCCCTCGCGCGCCCGGCCGGCGCGACGGCTCGCCGGATCCGGGTGCGGCTCGGGGAACTCGCCGACGCGATCAGCGGCCAGGTTCTGCTGTTCGAGCCGCGCGGCGAGGCCCTGGTGGCCATCGACGCCGCCGGTTCCACTCCCGACTCGCCATCGGTGACAACCGGTTTCACGGTGCCGCTGGTGGCGCCGTTCGGCCGCGAGTTCATCGCCTTCGCCGCCCCCGAAACGCAGCAGGCGTGGCTGGACCGCCTCGGCCCGATCGAACCGGCCTTCGCCGCCCGGATGGGCGAGGTGCTCGCGCAGGTCCGCGGCCGTGGCTACGCCATCGAGCGGCGCAGCCACGCCTTCTCCCGCGTCTACACCGCGATGCACGCACTCAGCGGCGAGATCGACGCGATCACCGCCCGGCTGGCCGGTGCGGTCGCCGACCTGACCGTCGTGGACTTCCTCGACGGTGAACTCGGCGACGGCGACCACACCATCGCGACAGTGTCGGCGCCGATCTTCGCCCGCACCGGCGACGTCGCCCTGACACTCACGGCGGTGGTGGTGCGTCCCCTGACCGCACCCGCAGTGGCGGCGCTCGGGGCCGAGGTGTGCCGCGCCGCCAGCGAGATCGGCGAGGTGATGACCGCCTACGGCGACGCCTGATCCTCGGACGCCCGCCGGCGGTTGTCGCTCCTAGGGCCGCCGGGCGTTCGTCCGCGCGCGACCGTCGAACCACTCGTGGGAGCGTTCCGCGATCGTCCGCAGCATCGCGGCGAACACCGCGCGTTCCGGCTCGTCCCACCCGTCCAGCAGCTGCGCGACGAATTGCGGAAGTTCTTCGGAATCCCCGTCCAGGTGTCGATCCGGGAGGGCGGTGCACCGTCATGCCCGCCCCCAACGGGATCGACGGCGTGTCGGTCACCGGTTCGCCGTTCCACTTGTCGCATCTGCTGCGCGAGGAATACGGCTTCGACGGCCTGGCGGACCGGCACATCGCTCTCGTCCCGTCGAGCGCGATGCCGACCTGCCGGTCACAAGCAGCGAGTGGTCACCCGGAGGAGAGGAGTTCGCGACCGAGATCGGCCAAGGCGGCGAGCTGGTCGCAGTAGTGCCCGGCCGAGGTGGCGCTCACCGCCACTGTGGCGACGGTCGCCCCGGCCCGCGCCACCGCCGTCAGCTGCGCGCGGGCGGCGGGCGCGTCCCCGAGCGGATCCAGCGGTCCGGTGGACAGCACCACTTCGAAGCCGGGCGGGGGCTGCCTGCGGGCCAGCATGGCCTCCATGTCGCCGAAGGACAGGCCGAACGGCACCCAGCCGTCGGCCAGCTCCACCGCCCGGCGCAGCGACCGGGCCGATCGCCCGCCGATCCACAGCGGAACCCGGGCCTGCACCGCGTGCGGATCCACCACCATGTCCGAGAAGCCGTGGTAGCGGCCCTCGTACGACGGCAGCCGCTGCGACAGCGCCGCCCGCAGCGCGGCGAGGGAATCGTCGGCGCGCGCACCCCGGTCCTCGAAGGGCACCTGAAGCAGGTCGAACTCCTCGCGCAGCGAGCCGACGCCCAGGCCCAGAATCAGCCGGCCCCCGCTGACCACGTCCAGCGTGCCGTAGCGCTTGGCGATCTCGAGCGGGTGGTGATAGCCGAGCACGAGAACCTTCGTGGCCAGCCGGATGCGCTCGGTCACCGCCGCCAGATAGCCCAGCGTCGCCAGCGGGTCCCAGTACGTCCCGCCCCGCACCGCCGCGACCGGGGCCGGGACCACAACGTGCTCGCTGCAGGAGAGGTGGTGGAACCCGAGCCGGTCGGCCACCACCGCGATCCGGGCGAGTTCGGCGATACCCGCCGTCTCCTCCCAGGCGCCGTGCGCACCGGGCACCCGGGTGACCACCGGAGAATCGATGCCGATCCTCATCGGCGGGGGCACCCTGCCGCCGCGATCCCGTTCATGCCGATGCCCGATCGACGGCTTCGCCGATGCGGAGCAGTTCCCGCGCCTGCGGGTCGCCGTTCAGCTCCCGGGTCACCCGGTGCCTGATCTTCCACTCGCCGTCGATGCGGGAGAGCGCGATGCGGTGGCTGCCGGAGAGCAGAATGCGGTAGGAATCGGCGTCGCGCAGCACGAGGATCGATTCGCACACCGCGATCGCTTCGTCCCCCTCGACCTCGATCTGCGCCGGACCGATGAAGTGTGCGCTACCGCCCTCGATCAACCGGCGGTGGGCCGGCGAGAGCACCATCGACCGAATCGCGTCCCGGGATCGCATGTGGAGTCCGGGAACGTCGTACTCGCCGTCCGGGGCCCACAACGCGGCGGTCGCGTCCGCGTCTCCGCTGTCGACAAGGGGCCCGTAGGAGGCGAGCAGGCGGCCGATCGCCAGCTGGTCCTCGACATGGACGAGGCGGCGTTCGAGCGCGGCGAGGCGATCACTGTCGTTCATAGGTTTCCTTCTCCGGGTGCTGCTGGCCTACTCCGACGGGGGCGGGAGCAGCTTCTTGGCGGCCGCCCGAGCCTCGAGCAGCAGTTCGGCCCGGTTGTGCCCGCTGTTCTTCACCACCGCCTGCTCGAACTCCTTCACCACCACTACGGGACCGTTGGTGATGTTCGCCAGGCCCTGTGCGGCGACATCGGCTGGTTCGGAGATGAGCAGGCCGGGGGTGTCCATCTTCAGCCCGGCCCGCGACATGGCGGGGGTGCGCGTGAGCCCGAGCACCAGTTCCAGGACGTCGACGTTGTAGTCGCGCATCTCGAGCCACAGCCCCTCGGCGAAGGTGCGGCAGAACGACTTGACCGCGGAGTAGATGCTGATCTGCGCCGAACCCAGGAAGCCGCTGAGCGACCCGACCAGGATGATCCCGCCACGGCGGCGCTCGCGCATCGGGGCGCCGAAGTGCTGCAGCAGTTTCAGCTGCACCGTGATGTTGAGGTCGATGACGGCCTGGAAGCGGTCGAGGTCGCCGGTGACGAATTCATGCCCGTAGGTGTTGGCGCCCGCGTTGTAGATGAACAGGCCCACGATCAGGTCATCGGTGAGCTGCCGGATCCGGTCGAGCGCCTCCGCGGCGAGCAGATCCACCGACAGGGCCCGCACCTCGACACCGTGGGCACGACATTTCTCGGCGGTCTCCCGCAGCGGGCCCTCCTTGCGGGCGAGCAGCACCAGATTCAGGCCCTGCTCGGCGAGTTGTTCGGCAAATGCGGCGCCGACACCCTCGGAGCCTCCTGCGATCACGGCCCAGGGCCCGTACTTCTCGATGTTCATGTGTGTTTCCTCCTGATACGAGGGTTCTCTGGTGTCCGGGTCGGCGCATGACGTGCACGCGCGGGTCACCAGTCCTGAAAGGGGATGATCGAGCGCAGCGGACCGTGGAACAGCGTCCGGCCTACCGCCGGGCGTCCGCTGCCGTCCGCCGGCTCCCGTTCCACGCCGGCGACGGCGCGGGCGGTGTCGGCCGGATCCGCGTCGAGGTAGAGCAGCCGGATCCGCAGCGAGCCAGGGCCGAATTCCGGGCGCTCGTCGTGCAGGCCGGGCAGGGTCGGGTGCTTCTGCAGCGACAGCAGGGAGAACGTCCAGGCACCCGCCACGCCGGGGCATTCCAGCAGTGCCGGGATGCCGACGCGGTCTTCCCACTGGAACAGGTCGTGGACCTCGGTATTGTGCGCGTCCTCGAAGTGGGTGACCGACAGGTGCAGGCCCCTGTTCGGCCGGAACGGCAGCGCATCCGGCGAGACCCGGATCCGGGGAGCCGCGTACCCCTTCACGGGCGTGAAGAATCCGAGGAAGCGGCGGCGCACACCGGGTAGCAGGGGTCCGCGGCCCCACTGGAAGGAGTCCTCCCCCAGCTTTGTCCACGCCGCGACGCTCTCCTCGTACGGCGGGCGGAACCAGTACATGGCCGCGTAGTCGAAGTCTCCCAGTTCCGCCGTCGGCGGCTCGCCCACCTCGGCGTACTCGGCGGGGCGCGCCCACCGGTCGCCCCACGCGACGCCCGGCAGCAACAGATTCTCCGGCCGGTGATCCAGCGCATGCCACTCGTTGTAGGCGCGGTGCCCGGCGGGGTCGCCTAGTTCGACGAAGGAGAAGAACGCTCGTTCCGAGAACATCCGGCCTTCCGATCGGTGGAGGGGACGATGACAGTGGTCACCATGCCAAGCGATCAAGGATTCTCCGCCGCACCTTCCCGCTGAATGGTCACTCAGAATCCGGGGGTCTGCCGCCAATCGGTGTCCCGCAGACCGGAACAGCGCCGCCGCCGCAGGGCCGCGGAAGCGCAGAATGCGCGGCAACGGACGGCTGCGCACCTGCCGATGCCGCGACGAGGCCGAGGAGGGACCCATGGAAGACCGCCTGGTGGCGCTGGAGGCTCGAGTGCGCGTGCTCGAGGACGAACACGAGATCCGGCGGCTGATCGCGTCCTACGGCCCGCTGGTAGACGACGGAGCTGCGGACGACGTCGCCGCGCTGTGGACCGAGGACGGCGTGTACGACGTCGACAGCGGACTGCTGTCCGGCCGCGCGGATCTGGCCGCGATGGTCCGCTCAAACACCCATCAGGGGTTCATCGCGGGCGGGTGCGCGCACTTCCTCGGACCGGCCCACATCACCGTCGACGGCGACTCCGCCACTGCGGCCTGCCATTCGCTGCTGGTGCTGCACGACCACGGGCGGTTCACCGTGCGGCGCGCCACCGCCCACCACTGGTCGCTCACCCGCACCGCGGAGGGCTGGCGGGTACACCGCCGGACCAGCCGCTTACTCGACGGCGCCGCCCTCGCGCACCTGCTGCTGGCAACCGGGGTCCGCGGCGAACCGGCGCCGGGCACACCCGCTGACCGGAGCTGAACAGGTCTTTCCACTTCCGGCGTCTTCGTCACCGCAGGCGGTGCCGGGTCCCGAGTCGCCCCAGGCCAGCACAACGGCACCGGCGCAGCGCAAGATGAAGGGCTCAACCCCGCGCGCCGTGCCGCGCGCGACGCGGGCTCA
Source organism: Nocardia sp. NPDC041819 (assembly GCF_055590505.1). Taxonomy (NCBI): domain Bacteria; kingdom Bacillati; phylum Actinomycetota; class Actinomycetes; order Mycobacteriales; family Nocardiaceae; genus Nocardia; species Nocardia sp. NPDC041819. The sequence continues at coordinate 366,473 of NZ_JBVJAP010000007.1, forward strand.
GACCGCAAGATCCGGGTGAGGGCCGCCCGGCGCGCGCGCCGTAGCGTTCGATCTCCGCCGAAAGAAATCCAACGGTGCCGTCATGGTCGTGCCCGGCCGCAGCGCCTCTTCGACGTGTTCGTCTGGCAACCAGCCAATACACCTCGAACTCGATGCCATCGGGGTCGCGCGCGTAGAGCGCCTTGGTGGAGCCGTGGTCGGATGGGCCGGTCAGCGTCCGCGCCCCGGCCAGCCGCTCGCGGGTCAGCCGACCGAGCTGGTCGTCGGCATCGGATCGCCGCCTTGAACTGCGGGAACGTTTGATGGGCCGGGCGCGGCGCTTCCGCACGGATCGACGCGCGGCTTCCCGGTGCCCGCACCCGTGATGGACCCCCTCCCCTTTCGGGAGAACGAGCTCGGCCTCCTCCGGGTCCGGGGGCGTGCGGTCCCGAGCGTCCCGCTGAGCAGGAAACAGTGCCGACCCGCAGGCGCAGCTTCCCGCTGAACGGAAAGCGCACCGATCGGCAAGTCAGATGCGCCCTACGGTGCGGATCGCCCCGGCCGTTCCGCCGGTGCCGCGACGCTCGCGCCAAGAGGAGAGGAAACGGGATGTTCGATCCAGCATCCGAACCCGCGCGATCGGGTCCCACACCGACGAGTGCCCGATCCACCGTGCTGATCGTGACGGCGCTGATCCTGGCCGAATGCGTCAGTGCGTTCGAGGCCGGGATGATCTTCATCGCGCTGCCGCGGTTCGGCGAGATCTTCGGCGCGCCTGCCTCCACCACCGGCTGGGCGGTGACCGCCTACATGCTCGTCGCGGCTACCGCTGCCCTGGTCGGCGGACGCCTCGGCGACCTCCACGGCCGCAAGAAAGTCCTCATCGCCGTCATGCTGCTGTCCGCCGCCGGGTCGCTGGTCAGCGTCGCCGGGGACTCGATGGCCGCGATCATCGCCGGCCGCGGCATCCAAGGCGCGGCGGGAGCGATCCTGCCGCTGTGCTACGGCCTCGCCCGCGAGGCCCTGCCACCCGGAAAAGTGTCGCTCGCAGTCGGATTCATCAGCGGCGCCGCGCTGCTCGCCGGGTCCGGCGGTTCCCTGATCGCGGGCGTACTGCTCGATATCACCGACTGGCACATGATCTTCGTCTTCGCCGCCGGACTGGCCGTGGTGGCGGCGGTCGTCGCGACGGCCGGACTACCGCCCTCCCCGGCCTCCGGACAGCTGCACCGCTTCGACTACCTGGGCGCCGCGCTGCTCACTCCGGGTCTGACCGCGCTCCTCTACGGCATGACCCAGGGTCCGCGATGGGGCTGGTCCAGTCTTGCCGTCCTCGCCTTCCTCGGCACCGGCCTCACGATTTTGGCAGGGTGGGCCCTCTGGGAGCTGCGACAGGGAGACCCGCTGGTCGACCTGCGCGTCCTGGCCGACCGGCAAATGGCGCTCAACCTGATCGCACTGTCAGTGCTCGCACTAGGCCCGGCGGGCGCCGTGCAGATCGTCACCCCGATGATCCTGCAGTCCCCGGCGACACTGCCCGTCGGGCTCGGCATGTCGGCTACGGTTACCGGTCTGGTGGCCGGACTCGGCGCGATCGTCGGATTCGCGGCCTCCCCCGTAGCCGGACTGGTGGCCGGGCGATGGGGCGGGCGGACCGCGTTCCTCGCCGGTGCGGCGCTGTTCGCGCTCGCCAATGTCATGATCCTGCTGGGCCACCGGTCATTCCCGGTAATGATCGCGGTGTTCGTGGTCGGCGCGGTCGCCACTGCCTTCGCCTACACCGGGTACCCGAAGATCGTCATCGAATCCGTGCCCGAGGACGTCACCAGCGTCAGCACCGGCGTGCTTTCCACCGCCCGGCAGGCGTTCTCGGCGGTCGGGGTGGCGATCGTATCGGTGATGCTGTCGCTGTCTACCATCCCGGGAACGACCTCCCCCACGCTGTCGTCGTTCACCCTGGCCATCGGGTGGTTCATCGGATGCTCGCTGGTCGTGGCCGTGATCTGCCTGTTCATCGGCCGCCCACGACGCGCCGCCACCACGGCCCGCGAGGACACCACCCCCGCACACCCGCCGCACACAGATGAGCAGCGCGATGGCCGCGGCGATCACCCCGCGGTGCGTCCCGCGGCAGTCCACTCAGCGGCAACCGAGCGCCCACGCCGCCGGTGTCCGCCCGATGCTGTCACATGACCGATGACCGCACCACTTGCAGCGAGGCTCGCTGGTAGCTGCCGCGAGCCCGGTCCTCGATGTCGGGCCGTCGCTGCGGAGCGCTGGCGAATCCGATCGGAAAATCAGAATCCGTACGCCGGCATGTGTTGTGATTTGGGATGACGTGCCGGTTCTCCGACCTTCCGGGCGGGTAGTCCGTGGGGTAGTCTCAGAATGTGGCGATCGAGTGGTACTGGGCGCTTGCCCAGGTGCTGGCGCGAACAGGAGTCGATCCGGACGACGTATTCGACTTCGTGGATGCGTGGATGAAAGGAAATCGGCCGGTCTGGCTGCGGGCGGCCGTCGACCCGGCAACCGGGCTGAGGTCCCTGGTGGTCTGGGGCCGCGCCGACGACGGCACACCGTTGTCGGTCTTCGCCCGCCGTCTCGGTCGCGACATCGAGGTGTACAGCGCCGCATACCTGACCGCCGACCAGGCTGCGGACTTCGAGAAGTGGGAGGCGACCCGCAATGACTGATCCGTTCTTGAACATGAGCCCCGTCGAATTAGCGGCGATGACCGAGCGCCTCGAGTTCACCGATGAACCGGTCACCCCGCCGATCGAGACCGGCCCGGGCACCGAACCGGTCCTCATCCCCCGATCGGTGAAGCTGACACGTGACCTCGATCAGGCGTGCAAGCGCCGCGCCGCGAACCTCGGCATGTCGCAGTCGGCCTATATCCGCTCGCTGATCGAACGCGACGTGGCCGAGGCCGGAACCGGCGAGCAGCGACCGGCGTGGGTGCGCGAACTGCTGGCCGTGATCGCTCAGCACGAGAACGACGAGCACCGCAAGGCATCCTGAACCAAGATCCGAAGGCGCCCCTCGGCGGGTCGTCGGACGGCAGAGTTGTGTTAGCGGGAGGGCGGCCCGCGTCGGCTGTGCTGGCATATTGCGGTGGGACGCACCCACAGACGTCGGCCACCCAGAGCCCGAGCACGTCACAGGCACGGTCGAGGCCAATACCGACAGCCACGTAGACCGGCCGGGACGACAGCTGACCAGCGCGGATCTTAACCAGATACAGTCGATCATCACGACCGCGTACACGCGATCGAGTGTGCTGGTCCGACCACCCGCCCGCCCCGGTCGGGCAAGGGCGCGGCGACGTGTAGCTCAGGGCGAGAGCCGATCCGGACGGGTACGCCGTCCAGGATCAGCGTGCCGACAGTGCCGCGGTCGGCCAGATCCTATCCCCCGGCACCCGGCGGTGGGCTCACCTGTGTGACTGGTAGTTCCACCGGTACCCATTGCTGGTTTTCGGCGTTCCAGCCCAACACCTTTTTGTGCAGGGCAGGCTCGGTGGGGTCGAGGTCGAGCAGAGCCAGGCGGGCCTCGTCCGGGAGGTCCGCGGTGACTAGAATCGCCGCCGCATCCACGTTCTCGATGTCGAGCACCGTCACCACCTCGGCGCCACTGTGGGATCGCCGTGCCCGCCGAAACCAGCGTTGGCGTAGCTTGGCCGGAAGCGCTGCCGCACCGTCGGCCGTACGCTCACCCAGCGTTTCCAGGAACGCCTTACCGAACACAGTCGCCGCGGGCGCAACCGCGCCGAACGCAGCCGCTGACCACTGCAGCACGTCATGCGGCAGTGAGCCGATATCTACCGGCGGCGGGCCAGCTCCGTACGATGGTTGCACGGCATCTCCGCTACCGGGGTGTCCCGGGCTCGAATGTGCTTGACTCACGGTCACCCCACCCTCATCGGTTCAGTGCGCACCGATAGTACGTCACTCGGCTTCTGCTTCAGGCGGTGCAATCCGACCCGTACCTAGATGTCGCCCGCGGCCACTTCCCCGAGATCTCGCCTTGACCGGCCCCGCGGCGGCGCCGCCTGAGTTCCTCAGAGGTGTAATGGCTGGTTCGATTTCGCGAAACGGGACCAGTCCTGAGCCGTTGCGGCGTTGTGATGTGGGATTGTCGCGTTACTGGTAGCTCCAGTTGCGGCCGGTCTGACGGTATTCGGTTTCCTCGTGTACCGCGGCACTGCATCTCGGACTGCTGCTGGCCGGTGTAGGACCCGGTGATGAGGTCGTGGTGCCGTCCCAGACGTTCTGCGCCACCGTGCATGCGATTCTGATGACCGGCGCGCACCCCCGTTTCGCTGACATCGACGCCACCACACTGTGCGTCACCAGCACCACAGTGCGCGAAGCGATCACGCCCCGCACCCGCGCGGTGGTGCCGGTCCTCTACGGCGGCCGCGCAGTCGATCTCGGCGACCTGCGGCCGGAGCTGGACGAGCGGAGCATCACGGTGGTCGAGGACGCTGCACACGCCTTCGGTTCGCGCCTCGGCACGGTCCGAGTCGGCGCGACCGGCGCGCTGACAGCGTTCTCCTTCGGACCGATCAAGAACTTGACCTGCGGCGAAGGTGGGGCGTTGATCCCCCGCACACCCGAGCAGGCTGACCGAGCACGGAGCCTGCGCCTGCTCGGGGTCAGGCCAGTCTCAAGCCGCCCGCATCCGCTCGACCACCTACAACGTGGACACCGTCGGGTGGCGCTACCACCTCTCAGCCCTGCACGCGGTGATCGGGAGCGTGCAACTGGCCCGTTTCGACTCGATCGAGACCACCCGCAAAACGTTGTGGCGGGCCTATGCCCGCGCGCTGGCGGGTGTGGACGGCGTGAGGTTGGTCGACGTCGACGTGCAGCACAGTGTGCCGTTCAACTGCGTGATCCGAGTTGCCAAGCGCGACAGCGTTTTCGAGTTCATGCGTGACCGCGGGATCGGTGTCGGGGTGCATTACCCGCCCAACCACACCCAGCCTGCGTTCGCCCGATGGTCGCGGCCGCTGCCGGTCACCGAGGCGACGGCCCGCGAGATCATGAGCCTGCCGTTCCATCCGGCCATGACCGAACCGGACGTTGCCCGGGTCGCAGCCGCACTCCGGGATGCGATCACCAACAGTCAGCGGTCCTAGCCGGCGACGGACATCAGCAGGCTCGTCAGCGCCCTGGCTGCGTCAGGTCGCCCGTGCTCGCGGGCACGGGCGGCGATCGCTGCTCGGCGGCCAGGATCGCCCAGCAGCGGTTCGATCGCTTCCCGCAAGACCTGTGCCGAGACGTCCCCGAGCGGCGCGACTGCCGCTCTTTGTTCAGCCAGAGTGGCGGCGTTGTGGGCTTGCTCGTTGCCGGCCGAAGACGCCAAAGGGATCAATACCGATGCTTTGCCGAGCGCGGTGAGCTCTGCGATGGTGCCCGCGCCGCTGCGGGAAACGATTACATCAGCCAACGCGAACACATCCGCCAACTCCGGGCCAACGAACTCGGTGAGCACATACCGTGCGCCCATCACTGCGTCGAGGGTGGCGGCTTGCTCGCGGAGTTCAGTGATCGATGTCTTGCCGCATTGGTGGATCACGTTGGCGCGCTGTAGCAGCCACGGCAACAGTTCACGCACGACCCGATTGATCTGTACGGCGCCTTGGGCACCACCGGTGACATAAATGGTCGGCAAGCTGCGGTCGAAACCGTCTGCTCCCAGAGCGACGACAGCTTTGTCAGCGTCGCCGTCGAACAACTCCGGCCGCACAGGGTTACCGGTGACGGCGGACTTCGCCGCGGCGCGTCCCGGTAGCAACGTCAGACTGGATTCCGACGACAGTGCCACGCGGGTGGCAAGACGGGCAAGCACCCGATTGGCCAGGCCCACACGGACAGTCTGCTCGTGCACCACCAACGGCCGACGCCGCAGCCACGCCGCCAACCCGACCGGCACGGTGACATACCCACCGGTCGCGAGCACCACATCCGGCCGGAACCGGCCCACCGTCCGCCAAGCCTCGGCGATACCGCGTGGGACACGCAACATGTCCGTAGCGTTGGCGCGCGTCACCATCTTCAACGGGTCGGCCGCGCGACGGATCTTGCCTGTCGCCACCGCAGCGAACCGGATACCCTCGCTGGCCGCGATTCTCGATTCCAATCCGCCGGCCTGCCCGATCCACAACACGTCGAGGCGACGCCCGCTGCTGGCCAGTTCCTCACGCAGCGCGCGCACTGTGGTGACCGCGGGATAGATGTGCCCACCGGTACCACCAGCCGCCACGATCAGCCGAACATTCGAATGCGGCGGACCTGTTGAGTTCCCGTTGATGGCTGTGCTCCCAGTGATCGCGTCGAGGTCCGTTCTAGGTGAGTGCACGAGATTATCAGTCGGGTTGGCCCGTCAGGTGTGAACGGCGCGAGCTGCGTAGGTCTGCCACCAGCTACGAGTACAAGACGCCAGGGGACGACTTTGCAGCGGTGCTGCAAGGCCCTGCGCTGTCAGCAACCAAACAGACTACTAACCGGACGGCTCGAACCCAACCGCTCGCACCGCCTACTCCCCGATCGGTCAATTGGGTGACTGCACAGTCCCTTACGCCACAGATTCGCCCGGTCGAGACTGCCTACGTCAAGTCCTCGGGGACCGGAAGCTCATCCATCAGCTGCCCCGGCGTGGTCTGCAGACCAGCAGCAAACTTCATGATGTTCTCCACCCGGGGGCTGCGTTGCCCGCGTTCGACTTGCCCGAGGTAGGTCCAGTGGACTCCGCACGCATGCGCGGCGGCTTCTTGGCTCCAGCCGAGTTCGGTGCGGCGGGCACGCACGCGTGCTCCGAACGCCGCAGCGGTCGGATTGAGCGCGGGCTTGCCTGGGCTGGACATGTCGGCCCAAGCACATACGTCCCACGCGTATTGATCCAGAGCGTAATCGTCCTATGCTCTTCCATCCCATGCATAAACGTCCTATAATCCTGGTCCGCGGCGATGCGACCCCTCACGCGAAGCGCATCAGCTCGCCCTCCTCAGCACGACACCGTGTCAGAACCACTTCTCGGCAACCTTGCAGTGAATGCACGTCCGTTTTCAACGAAGAGATCGGAGCTCGAGATGCAGCTGATTGGCGCTGGCCCGGTGGGGGTCGTATGACGCCGATTACCCGGCCCGCGGGTACAACCGCTGCGGCGGTTCCCGCAACGATCGCGGCGCTGCCGTTGCCGGATCTGGCTGCGCTGTCGCCTATTCGCGGCGAGCGCGAATACTACGCCGTGTCGGCCATGACTCACCACGGCCGCTTGTGCTTGAAGCGAATCACCGACGGGCTGGGCTGGTCGGATCTGCGAACTCTCGCGGTGGGCCTCGATGCCGGCGCAGTCGTGCTCACGCCGGGATCGACGCCACGATTGGCGGCCCTGCGCGACGGCTGGATCTTTCTCTCAGCCGACATACGCCGCGGCTGTCTGCTGCGCCCCGGCGATCAGGTCCTGATGGTCGGGTCCGTGAGCCGGTCATCGGTGAGGCTCTATCCCCCGCACGTGCTCGCAGCCATCCTCACCGCCCACCACCGATACACCGCAAAGGAGTCGCAGTGAAAGACAAGTCTGCGGTCGCCGCCGCCCGCATGCTTCTCGACCAACTCGGCATCCGACCCGAACAACTGCTCGACATCACGCACGCAACCGAATCCGCACACGCCGACCAACCGCCCCCAGCCGAGGTGAGGCTTGCCGAGGCACCGGGGTCGACGACGATTCCGACCTTCTCTGCCTACGTGGCGTTGGTCGAGGCGGCGGCTTCCCCGGGCTCGTTACGCAACTACGGGCCGTATTGGAAGCGGCTTGTCGAGGTGTGGGGCAGCCGGTTGATCACCGAGCCGACCGCCCTCGAGATTCGGGCCTTGGCCGAACACGCGAAGAAACATGCTGTGGTGCGGCGCAACTCTCGCGGCGGACACAGTGCCTACGAGCACATGCTCGCGGCGATCCGGCGGGTGTACCGGCACGCCGATGACGACGGCTACCTCACCGACAACCCCGCCCTGCTAGTGCCCAAGAGCCGGCGGCCGCCCAGCGGCCGCCACGCCCTCAACGACCAGCAGCTGTCGGAAATCTTCCATGCCGCGGCCACCACAGGCAACGACCGCGAACTCGACGCGCTCATCCTGCGCCTGCACGTTGAAACCGCTTGCCGCCGAGGTGGAGTACTGAATCTTCGAATCCGAGACCTCGACCCCCGCTACAGCCAGGTCTACCTCCGCGAAAAGAACGATACGACACGATGGCAACCGATCTCCCCCACCCTGATGCACCACCTGCAGGACCACATCCGCCAACGTCCCTGCTCCAGCGCCTCTGGCCAGGACCGATCCGACAATGCTTCGGTCCTGCGTTACAGCAACGGGCGGCATCTCACTTCCCGTCGCTACGACCACCTTTGGAACCGGCTGCGTGAACATCTGCCCTGGGTCGCCGCCTACGACGTCAGCGCCCACTGGCTGCGTCACACCACCCTCACCTGGGTCGAACGCAACTTCGGCTACGCCGTCGCCCACGCCTACGCCGGCCACACCGATGCCACCGGCGACACCGGATCAACGACGACCTACATCCGCGCCACCCACGAAGAAGTCGCCCACGCGCTCGCGACACTCACCAACGAACCCCACCCACTCGACCGCGGACCCACACAAGCACCGAGACAGCCCGCAACCCGCACCCGTCACCCGTGGGCCGACAACGCGTCTCTGCGGTGAGCTCCAGGCCACCCTCCAACTCGGGGACTAAACCTCCGAGCTCACGGGCCCGACTGCCCTACCGAGGTGGGGCGAGGGCGCCCCGGATCCTCGGAGGTCGTCGTGGTGGCGGTCTCTTGTCGCCCAGGCTGACATCACCCTAGGCGGCGACCTCACGAACGGAATACTTCGTGGAATGGCCTCGAAGCCGTCCGGGACTTAACCGGACGGGGACGCACTCATTCTCCTTGGCGGGTATGCCTCCGAACGCTGCGACGGAGCGTCATTGATGACGGCAATCTGCGATATCGCGTCGCATCCATCACGTGCAAAATCAGCCCGCGAACGCCGAGATCGTTGCGGGACCACCGGCGATAGCGCTGATCGTCCCTGTTCGCTCGTCGGCGACTACGCCGCTACCCATGATCAACAGCTGGTGGGCGATAACCAATCGTGGCCCTTGAACCAGGCAAACCGGTCCAGGAGCCGCGATCTGGGGTATTCGTACCTGAGCGTTCGCTCGGTAACTGACAAAGCAACTGTATGCGAAACCCTGCGAGGCATACAAACTCGGGCCGAACGACTCAGCCGATGGCAAGCCGGTCTGCGACGGTGTGTCTCGAGCAGAGTATCGATTCCGGCCCAGCGGGTTGTGCTGCAATATAGCTATGAGCACGCCGCCGGCCGATGTTCAGCAACAAGCGTCTCAGCTGGGTGCCGCTGTAGCCGCCACGATCCCCGCGGCAACCGCCGACAATCTCCTTATCGGCAGCTGGAACCTGCGCATGTTCGGCAACCTCAGCCGCACCTGGCAGGCCACCTCCACCGACTCCCCCCAAACGTGACTGGCGTGCGGTCACCCTCATCGCCGAAGTGATCTCCCGCTTCGACGTCGTTGCCCTGCAAGAAGTCCACCGCAACACCACCGCTCTCACCTTTCTCCTGGAGCAGCTCGGCCAGCACTGGCACGTCATCGCATCCGACGCCACTGAAGGCGACGCAGGAAACGACGAACGCCTCGCCTTCGTCTACAACTCCCGCCGCGTCCACCCCTCCGGACTCGTCGGCGAAATCGTGCTGCCACCCGTCGCGGACACACCGGTCCGCCAGTTCGCCCGCACACCCTACGCGGCCAGCTTCGTTCGCGGCACGACCGAATTCATTCTCACGACCGTGCATGTCCTGTGGGGCGACAATCCAGCGCAACGGCTGCCGGAGGTCACCGCGTTCGCGCAATGGATGCGCTCATGGGCAGACCGCAAATCCGATTGGAACGACAACCTACTGGTCCTCGGCGACTTCAACCTCGACCGAAGTGGTGCGCTGATGCGGTTTCGCAGTCGCGGTAATCGGGAGGATTCTCCGCCGCACCCGTGTGCTTGATTCGACCGGCGGTAGTGTCGGTTGCGGGGCGTACGATCACTGCATGTCGCAGAACGACGAGCGGTCCCGCTTGCATGGAGGCCGAAAGGGCCCCGCCGCCGCAGCCTTCGAACGGACGGGGCCGACCTCGATAGCCGGAATCAGCGAGAAGAGGGGGAAGCAGACCCGCAACCCGTCGCATCAAGGTGGCCGCCGGCCCGCTCCGAACGTTCCGCCGCTGCCGGCTCCGCCGCCGCCTCCGCCGAAACCTTCTGAGGGTGGCGGTCGGCCGCGGTGACTCGACGCTTACTGCTCCCTTTCATCGCCGGTAGGGCTGGGCGGATTGCTCCCTTCCGGCGTCGGCTGGTGGTCGGGGGCGAACCAGTACACCCGTTCGCTGCCGGTGAGCGGCACGAACAATCCCCGCCCGTTCGGTACGGGCGCGACGAAGGCGATATCGTCGTCGATCTCGAATGGTTGGGGAATGAAGATATCGCGCGGTTCGGGGTAGGTGGACACGTATCCGCCATTATCCGGCAGATAGCCTCCGACCCACGCTCCGTCATTGGTGCGGATGGCCACGTAGTGACCGCCGAGATCAGGCGCGTGAGCGTCCCACGCGCTCGGAGCCGGATGCCATATTGGCGTCCAGCCGAGGGAGATTCGTTCCCACCACTGCCTCTGTCCCTGGGGGCAACGCTCCTCTAACAGTCGGATTTGTCCGGCTAGTGCCAGAAGACCTGGTATCACGAATGCCAGCATGAGGACCATCAACGCAGCCTCCTGCGGGTGCTGCAGGTACCCGGGTGTACCTTGTGCGTCCTTGCTCCAGAACTTATTTATGAGGGGCCACCCGAGTGCGATGTAGAGGCAGTCGAGGACGACGCTGACCGCGATAGCTCGGGCGAGGCGGATGCTGAAGTCTTTCTCGTCTGTCCCCGGCCCAACGAGTCGGCGGCGGGTAACCGAATAGGTGATGCCAGGAACCACGAGTGCCAGCAGTGCAAGCAGCTGAAACATGGTTTGCGGGATGCTCATCGGTCATCCTCCCTCTCGCCGGATTGAACGCGCCGGAGCATACGCGGTGTACATTGCCGACACCGCCAAACCACCACATTCGGTCTGGGAAACCCTGCGGGCTCTCGCCTCATCACCGAGACTGACGGCGCCCGGCTCCGAACTCGGTGTGCAGGCCATGACGGTTCCCGGCCCGATTCGGAAGATAACTATCCCCCAGAGCAGTGCTGGCCGCGCATGAGCCGAATGGTGCCATCAGCGACCAAGATGCGCCGTTCGCATTCGGGCGCAGACACTGTCAGGCCGTCATTGTGGGGCTCGCCGACGGCGGACCGCCAAGACGAGCTGATACGTGGGCATTACGGGGCATGTTTGGAGGTAAGTGCGTTCTCGATGACGGGCAGGTATCGACGCACCTGCTCCCGGTCGCTCTCCCTCTGATCTTCAGGCAGATCTTCGTACGAAGTCGTCATTTGGCTAGCCCAGCGTTCGACCAACTCGGCAGGGATCGTCAACGAGCCGTCCGCGGCGACTATGCACCTGGAGTGCATGTATCTCTGCCAGTGGGACCACCGATCGTGTTCGATCGCCGCAAGACGCTCCACTAGCTCAGGCGAGCGAAGCACATCCAGGTAACGCTGTTGGTCGTCGGACATTGTTAGATCAGAGCACGTTTGACGAGGTTCCAGTAGTGCTGCCCCAGTACTGTGAGCTCACAGGCCTTGCTCTCCATGGCGGCATGCCACATGTGCGGGACGCCACTGACAGGGCGGACCAAATTCACACGTACGAGCTTCTGCAGAACTGCGAAGGTGCGGGTGTTCTCTTCATCCGGTTCGGGGACGCCTTCTGCCCGTTGGTCGGAGTTCCGTTCCGGCTCGTAGGTGGGGTCCAGGGGGAATTGGTAGTCCGGGGTGGGGAAGAGCGTGGTCAAGGAGTGCAGGTGCATCAGATCGATCGGAGGTTCTGCCTTCCTGAGCGAGACGAACGTCTTGACGTTGGTCTTGAATACAGGCCGCTGCTGCCACGGGCCGAGCGATTGATCGATGTGGGCGTACACGCTACCAGGGGTGATGTCCCCGACCAGGTTCGCCGCTGATCCACTCAGCGCGTCGACCAGAAGGGTCGTGAAAACACCCGATCCGGCCTCCTCCGCGGAGTATTGGTGATCCGACGAGGCCGTAAGAATGGTCACTCCTTCGGATAATACGCTGGTGCTGGGAGTCAGTGGCTTGCTGCCAGCCGCGCCGCTGTGGCAGCTGTCGAGAATGATGATCTTGTTCTTGGCCTTGGAGCTGTTGGCGTAGGTCATAACGTCGTTCAGCGACAGACCGTCGTCATCGGGACCTGTGTCGCTGGCGACCAGATAGCCACCCGTGGATTCGATGTAGCCGTGGCCGGCGAAGTACAGCAACGCGATGTCCGAGTCGTCAACGAACAACTCTTCTACGGACTGCTTGAGCTCCTTTTTGGTCACTGCTTGGTCGGGCGCTGACGCGGTAAGCACCTTCGGTGAAAGGAAATTGGCCCTCCCATCGGCGTGCCTTTCAAGGAGCATTTTCACCGCGAGAGCGTCGTTGACGCAGCCGTACAGACAGTCCTCGTACTCGTAGTAGTCGATACCGACTATGAGTGCCTTACGCACCGCAGTCTCCTAGAGCGAGTCGATGAAGTCGCTGATGTTCTTATCGCTCCACTCGACTGTGGGTACGCCGGGCAGGTTCGTCCGGTCGTTCTTGTAGGCCCAGATTCCGCGGATCTTCTTGCCCTCTTCCTTGGCGCACTGGATCTCCCAATCCTGACCGGTCGACGTGAGAGAGTTCTTGCTCACGAGCACGATCACGCCGTGGGACCGCTTGATGCGCGTCCGCACCTTGTCCTTCCAGTCGGTCTCGTACGCCTCCTTCACGGACATGTCGATGAACTCGTATGGAGAACGAGGACTCAGTGACTGCCCTTTCAGAAAGTCCCTCTGACGCTCGTCCTCGATCGCGAACGCAACGAAAACTATTTTCTTGTTATCAGCCACGCGTCTTCCTCCCTCGAACCGGCAATCGACGAAGTTTAACGCTGTCGACCGCCGAGACGAAGACGCGAACTGAATGGTACGAAAGGTCTGGACAATCCATCTCGGACTCAATGGTCGGTGCGTCACCCTAGGTGAGGAAGCGGCGTAAGCTTCTGCTGGGCTTCGATTGGTGGATCTTGCGGGCCGGTTGCTGAGCTCGTCGGCGATGTTGTCGAGGTCGGCTTGACTGAACCGGCGTACGTCGGCTTCTTGGGCAGGTATTGGCGCAGCCGCGGGTTGATTCTTGTTGGCGCCGCGCAGTTGAGGGCCGCGTGGTCTGGGCAGACAGATTGGCATGCTTGTAGCTGCGACGATAGCCTTGTGGCCAGTGATTCTCGGCCGCGATTCCCGGCCAAACTGCGTCACATCGGCGCCGGGAGATCAAGCAGGCGTCGCGTCAAGTGCAAAGTGACTTGGTCAGCTTGATGCTCTCCGGCAGCGTGAGAAGGAAGGTACCGCTGGGCCGTTCCACCAATATCGCGATGGCTGATGGGCGCACCCGCTAGTTGTATTGACCTGAGAGGTTAGGAACGCGGCTGGCTGGTGGGTGTCCGCCGAGTGCGGTGTGGCCGCGGTGGTGATTGTAGGTGTGTAGCCAGTCGGGGAAGGTGTTGCGGCGTTCGGTTTCGGTGCGGTAGGGGCGGGCGTAGGCCCATTCCTCGAGCAGGGTGCGGTTGAAGCGTTCGACCTTGCCGTTGGTTTGTGGCCGGTAGGGGCGGGTGCGTTTGTGGGTGATGCCGGTCTCGATGAGGGTGTCGCGCCAGAGTTGGGATTTGTAGCAGGAGCCGTTGTCGGTGAGCACCCGCCGGACAGTGATTCCGTGGGTGTGGAAGTAGTTGCGTGCGCGTCGCCAGAACGCGACAGCGGTTTCCTTGCGCTCGTCGCTCAGGATCTCTGAGTAGGCCAGGCGGGAGTGGTCATCGACAGCATTGTGCAAATAGCTGTTGCCGACATGGCTGCTTCCATTGCGGCGCAATACTTTTCCGGGTGTGCGCGCGCGGTTGCGTCCGCCGGTGCGGCGGCCCACGGCGCGGTGTCCGCCGCCGTCGGGAATGTTGCCCAGTTTCTTGATGTCGACATGCACCAGGTCGCCGGGTTCAGGGTGTTCGTAGCGGCGGATCACCCGGCCGGTGGCGCGATCGAGCCACCGCAGCCGTGCCAGCCGATAGCGGGCCAGGACCCGATGCACGGTGGCCGGGTGCAGGCCGAGCAGGTAGGCGATCCGGGCCGGTCCCCACCGGCGCAGAGGGCGGAGTTTGATGATGCGCCGCTCGGTGCGCACCGGGGTTCGTCGCGGACTGCGGTGCGGGCGGCTGGATCGATCGGCCATACCGGCAGCGCCGTCGGTCCGATAGCGGTCGGCCCACCGTTTCGCCGTGGTCGCTGAGACCTGGAATCGTTCGGCGGCTCGCCTCAAAGGCCAACCGTCCTCAACGACACAACGAGCAAGCCGCAGTCGGCCCAGTTCTGACAACGGGGCATTACGGTGGGACACGAAGACCTCCGATTGGTGAAGGCGTTCCTAGACAGCTCGCACTTCACCCGGAGGTCTTCGCCATGTCAGCCCGACACGCCGTCACCAACCTCTGTGGTCAGGACACCTAGGTGGCGTCGCTGAGATAGCCAGCGGCGGCATCGCGCAGCAACGTGAACGGCAACACGTTCGGATGCCCCATCCGCGCGGCGTCCATCGCCGCCTGGATCACCGCCCGCCCCGTTGCACTCGCCTCCTTGTCATGGAAGTGGATGAGTTCCGGCCCCCCGGCCAGATGCTTGGGTGATCTGCCCGTCCTCGGCTCGCTTACATGCCAGCTTCAGCCGCGGATCCCTGTCGACAGCGGCACGCACCGCGGCCAGATCGGCGCCGGTGAATCTCGGAGGCACCTTGATCACGGCCGGACCGAGCAATTTGCGGGTTGCCGAGCCGGGATCGTTGCAAAGGCGCTGTAGTGCTCGTGCCACAAACTGCCCAGGATCAGCACCGGCGCTCGTCGAGGATCGGCGAGGACCACATGCAGCTGCTCGGCCAGACGGCCGCGTTCCTGCTCGTGCGCGGGCAGAAAATAGCGCTGAGCCTCGTTGAGCCACACCACCGTGCGCGGCCCGATCCGCTCCAGTTGTCCGCTCAGTTCCTCCCGGCGAAACGACGACGGATGCCACAACCGCCACCCACCCCGTCCGCGCAACCGGTCCAGTGCCTCCCACAACGCACGGGTCTTACCGGTCGAGGAGTCACCGAGCAGGAACGCGGCCCCGCTTTCCCGTCCAGGGCCCGCTCCACCACTTCAGCTAGTTGATCATCGTGAGCACGGCCGATGCACGGCGGCAACACCTCCGCCTCGCCACCGACTCCGATGGCGGTGATCGGTTCATGCACTTCCAGCCCGAACGGATCCTGCACCTGGGTCAGCCACACCCCCGGCCGGTTCCGGGATTCGTTGCCGACTCGAGTGTGTGCGTCCTTCCACGTTTGCACCGCCCCAGGTTCGGTGATGCCCCAAGCCCGCAGGACCAGAGCCAGGTTCGCCCACTGCGGGAAGCTATTGCCGTGCGCCCAGTCGTGGATCGTATTGTGCGCGGCCGTAACCCCCGCTGCTTCAGCCAGCTGTAAGTAGCTGATACCGGCGCCGGTATGGAGCATGTGCAGTGCCTGTGCCATGTCCTCGCGGGTATGGACGTCGTGCGGATCAGTTACCACCATTCCTTCTCCCTAGGAGCGTGTTCGGTGTCGTTCGGCAGACTATGCCCGCCCGGGCCACTAACCTGGGATCGGGCGCGACCTGCCCGCACCGGATGCACCGAATCCGGTGATCGAGCCGCGCTAGCCAGCATGGTTACCGAAATCCTCGCTGGCATCGCCGTCATCGTGCTCATCTTTCAGAACGCCGCCCGAATCCCCGCCGCACTCACCGAACTCCTGAATGCCTGCCAGCCACTTGTGTCCACGCCGCTCACGCCCTCGCGGCCACCCTCGACACACTGGCAACCGGCATCGAAGTTGACGCTGCCGACGCCGACCCCGACGTGGCCGGTGGGTGGTGAACCAGCCGCGGCCGAGCCGGGGCTGCAGGTTCAGCGGCCGAACTCGTCTACGCAGACCCCGCGCCCGTCAGCGGGTGGGTGTTCGATAAGGCAGGTCATCTACTCCGCCAACGCCTTCGAGTCCCTCAACGCCCTCTACCGCAGGGAGGAGAAGGCGCATATCGGTGCACGGCCATACGGTGTGCCGGAAAGACCCTTCGTCAGTTCAGTTCGAGACTGCCTCGGACTCGTCTCATCGACTCGCTGAAGATTTGCGAACTGGTCAAAGTCATTCGAACTGGATGACCTTGAACCATTGACACGAGTACCGGCGTGTAGCAATGCTGAAAGCGTGTCAAGTCAGCATGATCCAACCCCTGCTGCTGTAGGAGCCGCTACAGCAGCGGCATTCGGTCGTGCATTTGCGCTTCGGGCCGCACCCTCGGCTCCGGCCGCGTTCGAACCAACGCAGAAGCGATTGCCCACTCAGTCCAACAGCATTGCAGCACAGGCCACTTCGTCGATCCTTGTAGCTGCGCATTCGTGCTGCAGGGAGGGTGTCCGGCGACCGCCCTGGACGCGGAAAACGTGTATGGTGAAGCCATGTACACGAAAAGTGTGCATATTTGCCGCAGTTTCGGTGTCCTTTTCCCCCTCCGGACACAGACACTACGCACACGGGTGGTTGTGGAGCAGTTTCTGCCACAATCACCCGTTTTTCGTGGTCGTAGGTGAGCTTCAGGCCGAGTTGCCGGTAGACCTCGAGTTTGTCGGTGGGGTCAGCCGCCTTCAGTATGTGAACTAGGCCGCCCAGTGAGGTCACAAGCTGGTGGATCTCCTCCTTGTTCAAGTGGTGATCCGAGCGTTGCTCGGCTTCCAGCGCGGTGAGGTGTGCCGCGGTGGCCTGGCGTTCGCGCTGAACTTGTTGGGTCCAGCTCGCCACAAGGGCCGGGTCGGTGCCCGCTTCCAGTGCTGCTCGGTACCGCGACAGTTTGCGGTCGTGTTCGGCAAGCGATCGTCGCGCACTCTCGATGGCATGAGTGTTGTCGGTTTGCGCGTCCTCGAGCATGGTCAGCGAATGCTCGATCTGGTCGGCGTGAAAGATGTCGGCCAACCATGAATCGATCGGGCCGCTGAGCTGGTCTTCGCGCAGGTAGACGGTCGTCGGGTGATCGAGCTTATTGGCGAGGGCGTACTCGGAGGGGTAGCGGCAGCGGTAGTGCGGCAGCCCGTGGTTCCAGTTGCCTTGCATCCTCCGTCCGCAGGCCTCGTGGAACAGCAGCCCCTTGAAGGCGTACGGGTGCTGACGACGGGTCGTGGTCCTGCCCGTCGATTGCGGGCCTTGGGCAGCGAGCCGTAGTTGCGTCTGCTCGAAGGCGTCCTTGCTGATGAGCGCGCTATGGGCAGGTTGGTCGGAGTAGACCCACTCGGTCTTCGGGTTCCACGCCAGGCGGGTGTGATGGCCCAGGGCGACGTCATCGACGTCGATGAGGGACTCCTGTTTGCGCTGCTTGTTCCATACCTCGTAGCCGGTGTAGCGCGGATTGCCCAGGATGGCGCGCACCGCGCTCTTGGACCACGCGGCGCCGGAGCGATGGCTGTTGCGTCTACGGTCGTAGGCCGAGGGGCACAAGATGTTGTCGGCGGTGAGTCGTTGCGCGACGGCGAAAATCCCTATGCCGGAGAGGTATTCGCTGAAGATTCGTTGCACCACCGGTGCGGTGACAGGGTCGGGTTCAAGGGTATGCAGCCGTTTACCATCGGCGGCTTTGCCCGGGTTGGGATGAGGCCCGGCGTTGGCGAGACGATACCGTAAGGTGGTCGGCCGCCGAGGTAGCGGCCCTCGACTTGCGCTTGCGCGGCCATGGCGGCGCGGACGCGGATCTTGATGCGGTTGCGTTCGCCTTTGGACATGCCACCGAACACCGACATGATCAGGTCGTGTGCTTCGGAGTCCGGGTCGATCGGACCGCCGACCTCCGGCACCCACAGCTGCACGCCGTAATGGACGAAGACCGGAAACGTTAGCCCGAACTGGTTGCCGTAGAACGCGCGCTGCGGTTCGCCGATCACGACCGCGTCGAACCCTCGCTCGGGTTCTTTGAGCAGCTCGAGCAGCCGCCCGGCCGCGGGGCGGCGCTTCCACGGGATCGACCGCGACTGCCCGATGTCGAAGAACTCCGCGACGATCCGCCCGTGCTGACCGACCAGGGCGTTCGCGCGTCCGAGCTGCCAGTTGCGAGACGCGTCCGGATCTTGCTGGTCTTCGGTGGAGACCCGCCCGGCGAAGGCGAACCTGATCATTGCTGCGATTCCTCCTGCTGGTTGAGAAAGACATCGGCGTTCGGTGGTGACCTGGCCGAACTGCCCCATCCTCGGGAGTTGCGATGGAGGGAGTCGGCCGTGGATCTGACACTGGAATCGGTCGGGGACTATCGACAGTCTCGCCACGAGTCTCGCGGACATGTCGGAGAATAATCTCCAGCAACACTTTAGCGGCTACGGTATTCAGCTCAGGCGGGTCGCCCGGAACGAAGACGGTGACGTCCTTCGTGCTGCTTCGGGCGCCATCATGCGCGTTGCCGCGATCAAAGCCCACGACGCACGTCCTCGGCTACGGTCGCCGACCGGTAGCTGTCCGTTGACGACCGGTACCTCGTTCGGTACCAATCATGAGCCGGGCCTGGCCATCCCTACGCCAAGAACCAAGGACCGACGCACTGCCGTGGGTAGTCGTGAACGATGAGCGCGTCGGCGCGGGAGACAAAAGCCCAGGAAGAGCTCTGGCGCCAAGATGACCAGTAGAGAGCTGACTGTGGAGATCGAAGGGCATGGTTCCTCCAGGCCTGCCGATTCTCCGCTTCCATGAAAGCTGAAACACGGCGATTCCGCCACCACTTGTAGCCGAGGGTCCGCCAGAGTGCCGACAGATATGCACTCGCGATAGCCAGCCGAACAGCTCCGTTCTCTGACCACGCTCAATGGAAGTAATTGCTGCGCAATACAACTCGTTGCCCGAACCGCCGCGGTGCTCAGGACATGGCCGACCTGCGACCCGAAATCTCGACAGAACAGTTTGTCGGTGCAGGTGTTCGGATCTACCTTGCGGATCCGGCAGGCTGACGATGGCTTTCGTGCCTCACTGGCCACGTTGCTCGACGAGGCACCGATCCGGATCAGCGCCAATAGAAGATCCAGATCGCTTTGTTGATCAGCGTTTCGGCATATTCCGCGAGCACCGTGCCCGAGCAGGGCACTATCTCGTTGTTGATGAGCGCGAAGTCCGTATTCCAGGTGTCTTCCGGGCAGAACGCATAGTGCTCTGCCGCGAGACGCAGGGCCTCGTCGCGGTTTCCAGGTGGTGCGGACACACTCAGGTGCAGGCCGCCATCCATGATCGCTACGACGCGGGCCCCATAACGCCGCTCCCAATCCCGCAACACCGCCGATATCTGGGCGATGTCAGTGGTGTGGTCGGCAACCCCCCGCCAACCGATCGCAGCAACGGAATCGGAGGAACTCGCTGCGACCAGACCGAGTCGCAACTGAAACGGGTAGTCGTAGAGCAGTGTGCCGCCCAGGGTTTCAGCATCGTGACCAGGATCTGACCGTTGCTGCGGAGTCGGTGCTCGACCAGTCGGCCAGTGCGGGCCGAACGGAGCCGTGTCCACAGGGCCGGGTACAACGTAGCGGTCCCACCACTCCCGCAGCACGGCCTCCGGATCGTGGTCCGCAGGCGAAGTCACACCCACGAACGACACCTCGCCCGTGGCCCACGGGCCGCCTTCGTCATCGACGCCGAGCAGCAGCGGCCAGAACCCGGTCTGCTCATACTCGGCCAGCAACCGCTTCCAGAGAAAATAGTCGGCCGGACCGTCGCTGAGCCAGAACGCCGGCTCGCCAGCGCCCTTGTCCGACACCACCAACCGCCCCGGCTGCAGGTCAACGGGCAGCGTTCTGCCTGTTCCATCACCACCCGGCAGTAACGGATGCAGGTCCCAGGGTAGCGAATAGGGCGGCGGGAACCCATCCATACGCCTGTACCTCAACCATCTGTTCTGTATCAAGCACGAGGAACGCCCCACACTAGCCCCGTATTGGTGGATTGGCCGCCAGGTAGACGATACGCGTGGCTGTGGCCATCACAAGATTGAGTCGTTCGCTGCCCACCACGGCCAGGCGTAACTCTGCCCTCCGGCGGCATCGGCGCGCCCCCCGCCCTGGACTCGGACTCCGCACGGGCGCGCAGTTTGCCTCCCCAGCGGCCCACCATCCTCAGAACCCGCAAGTTACACCTGAACTCCGCAACAACCCCCGCAAACTATCCCCGAAAACCGAAAGGTGCACCCGAACAGGACAACTGAATAAGAATCAGCCACTACCAGCACAAATAGATAGATTTCGTCACACCTCATGCTCCCTGGTCGCGGAAACATCACGGCCACTTCGCAGTCGGAGCGCGTACGGTGGATTGTGTGATGTCACTGGCGAAGCTCGGCAGTGGCGACGGCTACACCTATTACCTCCGCTCGATCGCCACGCACGACGTGAATGATCGCGGTCCGCAGAATCTTTCGACCTACTACAGCGAGCGCGGCGAATCCCCTGGTCGCTGGCTGGGTTCCGGCCTGCCGAACGTCGGCATCGAGGCCGGTGAGGTGGTGACCGAAGCGCAGATGCGGGCATTGTTCGGTCACGGCCTGCACCCGAACGCCGAGGCAATGATCGCCGCCGAGGTAGAGGCACTCGCCGTGGAGGGCATCTCGCGACGCACGGCGCGGGCGCACGCGGTACGCCTGGTCCGGCTGGGTGCCCCCTTCACAAAACACGTGGCCGCGGAGTACTCCTACCGCTACGAGCGGGCCCGCGCCTATGCCGCCTACAACGCCGAGCACGGCCGCGTCGACTACGCCCCGATCCCCGCGGAGGAGCGCAGCCGCATCGCCACCGACGTGGCGGGGCGCATGTTCGCCGAGGAGTACGGTCGCCCACCCCGCGACGACAGGGAGTTGTCGGGCTGGGTGGCCCGCGCCAGCCGAGCGCCGTCGAAGCGGGTCGCCGGGTTCGACCTCACGTTCTCGCCGGTCAAGTCGGTGTCGACGTTGTGGGCGCTGGCCCGGCGCGAGGTGTCGGAAAAGATCGAGGCCGCCGTGGATGCCGCCCTGCGCGACGCTGTGACCAATCTTGAGGAGCACGCGGTGTTCACGCGGGTCGGGCGGCACAGCCGCCGCCAAGTCGACGTCGTCGGCGGCCTGATCGCCACCGCCTTCCAGCACCGCGATAGTCGCGCTGGTGACCCGAATCTGCACGTCCACGTAGTGATCTCGAACGCGGTCAAACGCCACGACGGGCAGTGGGTGCACTCGACGGCAGGATGATCTACCAGCACAACGTCGCCGCCTCCGAGCTGTTCAACACCCGGCTGGAGCACTACCTCGAACAGTCGCTCAACGTGCAGTTCGCCGAACGCCACAGCAGCAACCGACACGGGCGCGGGAAGCGACCAGTACGGGAGATCATCGGTGTCAAGGAGCGCCTGGCGCAGGAGTGGTCGAAGCGATCGGCCGCGGTGGATGCCGAGCTGACCGCCCGCACCACGCGGTTTCAGGCCGAGCGTGGCCGCGAACCGACACCGGCTGAACTGCACGACCTCGCCCAAGAAGCCACCTTGAAAACCCGCGGGCACAAAGTGGCGGCGCGTTCGCGTGCTGAGCAACGCGCTGATTGGCGACGTGATGCCGCGCAGCTGCTGGGTGGTGAGAGCGCAGTCGATGCGATGGTCGCGACGGCCCTGGGACAGCCGGTCCTGGAGCGGGAGGCCACCGACGCCGCGTGGGTCGCCGCGACCGCCGCACGGGTCGTCGAGGTGGTCTCCGATTCCCGGTCGACCTGGCAGTTCCGCCACATTCGCGCCGAAGCCACTCGCCAGCTGCGCGGCAGCATCAACCCAGCCGACTGGCACACTCTCATCACCCAGGTCACCGACACCGCCTTGAGCGAACCGCGGTCGATCCCCCGCGGCACACCGGAGGCCGAGGACATCGCACCCACCGTCGAGGCTTCGACCCGCCGCGACGGAAGCAGCGTATTCACCACCTCCGGCTCCCAGCTCTACACCAGCCCACAGATCCTCGCTGCCGAGGAACGACTGATCGCGGCGAGCCTGCTCGAAGGCGGGCGCACCATCGCGGCGCCCGCGGTGGATGCCGCGATCATCGAGCACGCCGCCAACAACAACGGCCAGCTGCTCAACGACGGCCAAGTCCAGTTGCTGCGTGAATTCGCCACCTCCGGACGACGGTTACACGTCGCGATCGCCCCCGCCGGGACCGGGAAGACCACCGCCATGGCCGCGCTGGTACGCGCCTGGACCGCCGAAGGTGGCACCGTGCTCGGGCTGGCACCGGAAGGACCGGCCGCCGGTGTCCTGGGCAGCGAGATCGGCGCGGACTCCAAGACCGTGGACATGCTCGTCACCGTGATCAACGACATCCGGTCGGGCGAGCGGGCCCTCGACGACGCACCGGACTGGGTGCGGGCGATCGGACCCCGCACCCTCGTGGTACTGGACGAGGCGGCGAAGACTCCCACCCTGAAACTGGATTCGGCCGTGTCCTGGCTGATCGAACGCGGGGCCAGTGTGCGGTCGGTCGGTAATGACCGGCAACTGTCTTCCGTGCAGGCCGGGGGTGTGATCCGCGACATCGTCCACCACGCCGGAGCCGCCACCCTCACCAGCCTCGGCGCCGTAGTGCACGCCGCGTACCGGGCCTGGCGGGTCGACTACGCCCAAGGCCGCGACGTCGCGCTGCTGGCGCCGACCAACGAGCTGGTGCGCCAGCTCAACGCCCTCGTCCGAGACGAACGCCTCCGCCGCGAAGGGCTGCACGGACCGGAAACGCTGCTGTCGGACGGGCTTTCGGCATCAATCGGGGACATCATCACGACCAGGGAGAACAACTATCGGCTGCGGATCTCGCAGACCGATCACGTCCGCAACGGCTACCGGTGGAAGGTTCGGGCCGTCCACCCGGACGGGCGGATCACCGCTACCCACATCGGATCCGGCCGCAAAGTCACCCTGCCGACGGACTGCGTGCGGGAATGCGTCGAAATGGGCTACGCCCGCACGATCAACTCCGCGCAAGGGCTCACCACCGACACCTGCCACGGCGTGCTGACCGGCAGCGAGAACTGCTTCCAGCTGTATGTGCTGGCCACCCGCGCCCGCGCCGGCGGACACCTCTACCTCGCCACCGCAGGCGACGGCCAAGACGCACCCGCCGAGACGTGGAGCGCGCTGCACCCGCCGACCGCGATCGACATGCTCACCCAGATCCTCGGCCGTGACGGCGGCCAAGTCTCCGCGACCACCCAGGCCCGCCAAGCCGCCGACCCCCAACGCCAGTTCGCCGGAGTCGTCGACGCCTACCTCGAGGCACTCGGCGCGGCCGCCGACGCAGTGCTCGGCGACGAGCACCACGCCGCCGTCACCGCGGCCGCCGAACGCTTGAATGCCGGTCTCACCGATGAGGAGGCGTGGCCAGTGCTGCGCCAGCGCCTGGCCATGGTCGCCCTGGCCGGGCGCGACCCGATCACGACGCTCAGCGACGCCATCACCGGGCGGGAACTCGACACTGCCGACGACAAAGCCGCCGTGCTGGTTTGGCGCATCGGCATTCGAAGCATCGACGACGGCCCGCTGGGATGGATCCCGGTGATCCCGCCGGTGCTGCGCGACAACTCCGACTTCGGCGAACACCTGCGGGTACGCGGCCCAGATCAAGGACCTTGCCGCCCAAATCGGCGCTACGACCCACACCTGGACACCCGAAACTGCACCAGGGTGGGCGCGGCAGCTCGTCGAACGCGACCTGAACCTCACCGCCTCACTCGCCATCTGGCGGGCAGCACACGCGGTCCCCGACCACGACCGCCGCCTGACCGGACCGGTGCAATACCCAGTCGACGAACGCCGCACCCAGTTCCAGCTGGATGACGCAGTGCGGTCGCGTCTGAGAGATGTCGACACAAACACCCGCCGCTGGGCAGCGCTCGCCCAAGAAGTCGACAGACGGATAACGACCGACCCGTACTGGCCACAACTGGCCGAGGAGTTGTCCCACGCCGCCGACACCGCCCTGGACGTACCGACTGCCGTCCGCACCGCCGCCGCGCAGCGCCCGCTACCGGACGAACAGCCCGCCGCCGCGCTGCACTGGCGACTGGTTGAAATGCTCGACGACGCGCAGCGCCGCGACGCCGACCAAGTCGCCCGCGCGGTCTCTGAACTCCGGGTCGACCAGTGGCGCCGCATGAGCGATATGGAACTGGGAGACGAGATCCAGTGTGCTCGGCGCTCTTTCGATCTCGACCCGATCCTGGACATGGGTCTCATCATCGAACGCAGCCAGCGATATGAGCGGGGCAGCGACGCCGACGCTATACGCCGCGCTCACGCCGAACTCGATAGACACGCGGCAGCGATCCGCTCCGCCCGCCACGCACAGGCTGCAGTCGTGACCGCCGAACACGCCTTCACCCTCGCTCACCGGCAACAAGCGACCGCACAGAACAACCCGCCAAAGACCCCCTGGTGGCGCACCAGCACCGACTCCGCACGCACCGCACGCGCGGAGCACGCTGCCCGCCTCGAGTACCTACGCCCAGCCCTCAACAATGCCGAACAAGACCTGCTTGCCGCCCGCGAGACCGCCCGCCGCACCCGTGCCGCAGTGCCCCTCGCGCATGACACCTGGGACGCGACGCTTCACCGCGCTGACAACCACGCCGCGCGCGCCGCCGAGCTGGCCGCCGCAGACCACAGCGACAACGCCTTCGCACGCAAACTGGCGCAGGCAGAACAACGCTGGCTTCGCGAGGAACGCCAACTCGACGACGCGTTCACCGAACAACAGCGCCGCACGCAGCTGACACCGCGGCAACGCGACCTCGAAGGCCGGGCTCGCCGCCATCTCGACCTCAATACCCACCACGGACCGGCCTCTGCGCAACCAACAGTTTCCACCGAGAACGGGGCGAGCCGCGATGAGCCCTTCGACACTCCGGAAACAGACACTAACTACGAGTACAGCCACGACTACGACTACGGACTGTAGTGCTGCTCCTTCAGCGCCAAGCACACCGAGCTGGTAATTGCTCGGACTGACCACTGCGATGGTCGCCGAGAACGACGCACGAGATCACGACACCGCCTGCCAGACTGCGGCTTTGTCCCCTATTCGCAACGATCGGATGCGCTGTCGCAGTTCTTCGGCCGCCGCGGGCTTGGTCGGCGCGAGCCGAATGTAGGCGCCGAGGGAGTGCAGCTCGGTGATGTCGCGCAGCAAGGTCCATCCGGGCCAGTCGAGAAGGTCATAGCCGTAGGCCGCGGCGAAGCGTGCCCGCTCCTGTTGTGGTTGATGAAAGTGATCAGGCAATCCGTTCACCAGGTCGAGTTCGCGCGGCCCAATGCTGCATTGGTCCCAGTCGATCAGCACCCACTGCCCGTGATCGCAGACGGCGTTCTCGCTGTGGACATCGACATGCACCAGGCCTTCCCCGAGCGGGAATTCGGTCTGGGTGAACTGGCCGACCAGTGCTTCGGCGCGGGCGCGCACCCACGCGCGGTCAGAGTCGGTGAGTGCGTGTGTCGTCCGCTCGCCATCAAGAGCCAGGGCTTCGAACAGCCGCCGCAGCGGCTGGTATCGCGGCACCGGAAACGGCGGTCGCGCCACCGAGTGCAGCCGCCGCACCAGTGTGCCGAGGTCGGCCGGACCTGGCCGATCTGGCGAGGGGCGGTAGGGCCAGAACGTAGCGATCGCGCCGTCGGCGGTAACTGGCTGGGTTCCGGCCGTTGGAGTGAGCGCGATGGGTTGGACTTCGGCTGCCAGCCACCGTGTGACGGCGACGGCGGTGTGCGCGCGCTCGCGGCGGTATGCGGTGTCGGGTGCCAGGCGCACGACGAGATCAGCGTGCGGCAGCAACCACACTGCGTTCGACCGATGATGCAGCAGTTGCGCGTCGCGGTCCTCGACGCCGAACGTTTGACATGCGGCGCGCACGGCTGCGCGACCAGGGAGCTGGCTCTCGGTGGTCATGAGGCCGCAGTGGCGAGGACCGCTTTTAGATCGCTGCGCAATTCAGCGACGATCGGGTCGCCGTCGTGTCGGGTGGCAATAGTGTCCAGGTCGCGGAGGCGGACGTAGCAGCGGGGTGAAGACAGCTCGGTGATCGCCGTGATCGCCTCGCGCCCGTACCGGTTGGCCGACTCGTAATCACCCGCCTGCAAACAAGAGCCGGCAAGGGTGGGCAAGGCGACTGCGCGGCTGCGCGCATGTTCGCTGGCGTGTCCAGGGATCGCCGTGGACAGACGCTCGACCGCCGACGGCGCAAATCTGGGATCGGAGAGCGACAGCAAATACATCGCATGGCCGTGTTGAGCGGCGATTTCCGCGGGCGTGACGAACCATGCCCAGGAGGGAATGGTGTCGGGTTCGGCTGTTGCGTAGCGGTCTTCGGACAGTCCCAGGGCGCGCTGGGTGGCTGCGGAGTCGTTCAGGGATGCCCAGCACCAGCCCATTACTGTGGCGATGTACCCGGCGGTGATGGTGCTGATCGGATGGCGCCTGTTGGCGGCGGTCGATGAGGCGAGCTGAACGAATTTCAGTGCTTCATTGGGTCGTTTCAGGTGCAGGGACTGGTGGGCCATGTCGAGCAGAATGCTGACCGTCAGGTCGGTGCTGCGCGGATGGTCTTGGCCGCGGTGCGCGGTTTGCAGGGCGTATGTCCACAGTTTGCGGGCCGAGTCGTGTTCTTCGATGTCGTAGGC
The DNA here is from genome assembly GCF_055590505.1 of Nocardia sp. NPDC041819. Lineage (NCBI taxonomy): Bacteria > Bacillati > Actinomycetota > Actinomycetes > Mycobacteriales > Nocardiaceae > Nocardia > Nocardia sp. NPDC041819. Next base: position 393,468 of record NZ_JBVJAP010000007.1, read on the forward strand.
CAGCCAGCCGGCCATGCTCGCCAGGTCGGCGGTGGCGATCCATAGACGCGTTCGAACGTCCGCGGTGCATGCGGCGCCTTCCAGGGCGCGGACTTGGTGTAGTTGGGTGAGTGCCGCGGTCCGGCAGAGTCCGCCGCCGTGTGCGAGGTCCCATCGCCGGAATCCTTCGGTGATGGCTTCGATCGCGTCGATGTCGGCGTATCCGATGTGTGGTCGGGTGACTGGCTCGAGCCGGTCAGGGAGGATGCTGCCCAGCCGGTCGAGTTGCGGGTGAAGATGGGAACCGAGTGCAGCTGCGGTTGCCAGGGTGATGAAGTCTCTGCGTTCCACCCACGTCACCTCCTCGCGGGCCAGATTACTCGCAGAGCCGGAGCCGAACCCGAGTAGCGAAGCAGGGATCGCGAAGGTATCGGCGATTCTTGCGACCAGCTTGGCACTGGTCAGACGGCGTTCTCCGCGTTCGACGGCTGACACTCTGGACTGCGTGAGGTCGAGCAACGCGGCCAGTTGAAGTTGTGAGAGGCCGGTTGCGTCGCGAATCGAGGTGAACACGACGCTGAAGTCGTGGTCTGCAAGCGCCGCGCGGATCGTGGGGTCGTCGAAGAAGTCGGCGGTGAGCGCGTGCTTGAACCCGGCAGCTGAGGCGCAGTCGGGGCAGAGGTTTCCGGCGTGTTGTGTTGGCAGCGCCGTGCGGCATGTGCGGCAGATACGTCCCCCAGTGTTCACATCTCACCTCAGTCGGTTGACCGCAGTCTGTCTCACAGTATGCGGTCGATGGCTTCTACGTGCACAAATGATCCTTTCGCCTGATCCCAGCCAGTTGTTTGCGATGCGCAAGCCCCAGTGGGGCTAGTCCCGTCGGGCGTTGGGATGGCAAGCCGCAGCCGCGAATCTGGGACCAGCACCCGATGCCGGGGCATGCGGTCGAGGCTGTTCCGCCCTCGCAAGGAAACAGCAACGGGCGGAGCCGGATTCGGACGCTGTGCGACTGGGCCCCGGCATCGGCGTGCCCACCCACCCACCCACCGACTGTCAGGGAGCTGTCGTGAGAATTTCGCAGAACACACGGGATCTGTGGGCCGTGCAGTATTGCGACTGCGCGGTCGAACCTATCGATTTGGATCTGGACCGCGCCCGCTTCATTCTCCACGCTCACGCTGCCCACGGGGGCGGATGTCTTCCCTACCTCGCGGCGATGGCCTACTCGTTCGGAACCGAGGCGTAGCCCGAGCATGCCCACCGAACGCCCCACATCCATACTCACGCGTTCATCGCAGATGACAGCGGCTGTGCGACAGGGTGTCTCGCTCTCCGGGCCGGATTCTCGGCTTCCTCGGATTCCGGACTGACGCCAGCTCTGCGCGGCGTTCCGCGGCGTGACGGGCCACAACCCGGGCGACCATCTGATCACGCGGTGGGCGCAGGCGCTGGCGCATCTGCACCGCACCCGCCGCGTCATCCCCGAACGCGCGGCCGAAGTCGACCAACGCCGAGACGATGTGGTCACGTTGATGGACAACTGGGTCAGCACCCACATTCAGCCACGACGCGGCACCGACTGCATAGGACCGGCAGTGGATGCCCTGGCCGCCGCGTACGTCGATGCCGAACTGACGTTGGCGGCTGCCGAGCACGCGTCCGAACCCGCCGTGCATGAGGCATGGATCCACGTCAGTGCCCTGGCTGTCGACTGGGCTGACCTGATTACCGAAGTCGTCGACGGCCAACCGCCCGCACCGCGGCCTACCGGGTCCACCACTCCGATACATCCCTGATCGAAAGGACTCTCAATGAAGTTGTCAAGCTGCGGCGGTGGCGGGGGCTGGTCCGGTGAGGGTGAATTCGCGGCCGTCGCGCAGCAGGGCCCAGAGCACGTCGACCAGGCGCCTGGCCAGGGCTAGGAGGGCTTGGGTATGGATGAGCCGTTCGTCGCGCTTGCGGTCGTAGAACTGCCGCGACGGGCCCTGGACGCGCAGGCTGGACAGTGCTGCCATGTAGAACACGTGACGCAGGCGCCGGTTGTAG